>JAUNNF010000015.1 GCA_030537355.1 Coriobacteriia bacterium | reverse complement strand
ATTTTTCAATGAGAATCTTTTTAAAAATTGGCCATTTTTCGCTTGACATTTGCATGTTTACCTTTTGATATTACATGTTTATGCTTATAACTACAGAATAATATTCTTAGCAATGATTACTGTTTTATTACGGATTACTTTTCTTGTATATTTTTGTTCTTCATTGGTCTTCGTATTCTTAGTGTGCCGAAATAAATTTAGCTATATAAATTATTTGACCATTCTTTAAAACCAAATGTTTGGATACCATCTTTTTTAAAAGCGCCTATACCACCATAAACTACACAAGCACTATCAAGGTCAATCATGTCCTTGTCGCTTAATATTTTGATGTTTTCGTTGAATTTTTTTTGATAAGTTTCTCCAGCTTTAACTTCGCAATATCTATATTTTGCATCATATGAATTATCTACAATATCAATTTCTAATTTATTTTTATCTCTATAAAAGGCAATTCTGTCATCGCTATCATCATTGTAATAATATTTCATCAACTCACTCATAACAAAGTTTTCAAAGATTTGACCTTTGTATCCTTTTAATTCAAAATCCCTATTATTTTTTATATTTAATAAATAATTCATAAGACCAGTATCGTAAAAATATACTTTTGGAGATTTTACCATTGTTTTTGTTAGGTTCTTATAATGAGGCCTCAAGTGATAAATAATATAGCTTGATTCTAAAACAGATATCCATGATTTTATTGTTCTAACATCTACGGCAAGTTCTTTACCTAGTGACGCATAATTTAATAACTGACCAGCTCTGCATGCAAGTAAACTCAGCAAACGAAGGAAATCACTTGTATTACGAATATCTAAAAGATCTTTTACATCTCTTGCAATGTAAGTATTGATGTAGCTTCTGTAAAATCTAAAAGAATCCATTTTAGTATCGTAAAGTCTTGGATATTCTCCTTTTATCATAATTTCTTTATATGATATTTTATTAAAATGGTTTTTTATTTCATTAAAAGACAGCGGAAGAAGCTTTACAACCGCAACTCGACCAGCTAATGATTGTTTAATATTTTTTGATAAAAGAAAATTTTGAGATCCGGACAAAATAAAAGCGCCAGGTTTTTCGTCAATATCACTTAAAACTTGCACTGCAGAAAAAATTTCTGGAACATATTGAGCTTCATCAATAATTAATTTATTAGAAAAAGATTTAAGAAACGCAACTGGATCTGCTTTAGCCAAATTTTGCATGGCAGGATTTTCTAAATTTAAATATTCATGTTTATTAAAAACACTTTTTATTAGTGTGGTTTTGCCGCTCTGTCGTGGTCCTGTTACTGAAAGAATAGGAACAGAACAGGCTAAGTCTAATAATGTTTTTTCTATATCTCTTTTTATCATTTTATCCTCCTTAGTCAGATATATAATAGCAAAATCATACATTAGAATCAAGAAAAATCATACATTAGAATCAAGCAAAATCATACATTTGCAATATAATATTCTAAAGATGTTTCAGGCGCTTACCTGCGCTTCAAAAACACAGATTTGTGCTTTTTCAGAATGGTGGACTTAGGTGTTCTCGAACTTCCGACCTTCGGATTAAAAGACCAGGTCAGGCATTAAAAATTGCACTCCCATGCTTTAAAATCAACCAGAAGCTCAAACACCTCACCAGCAGGGATGAAAGAAATATAAATTACGAGATGTTACACACTTGTCACACTTTTTGAGTTATAAACTGCAAAATTTAGCAGAAAACTATAATACGTTACCCCTTATAGCTACATTATGAAAGCTAAAATAATCAGGACTATGCTTAGATTCTGTATATTCAAATAAGATTCCATCTTTGTTATATGCTTGGTTAGTAACAATAGCAACGCAATTATAATCTTTTAAATCAAGGTACTTTTGATCTTGATCTGTGGCATGTCCTACAGTAATTTGACGTTTGCTAGTAACAATTGTTACACCTAAATCTTTTTCCAGATAATTATAAATAGAATTTTCTGCTTTTTCTTTTGTTAATTCTGGCATTATGCTTTTCAAAAAATAGTTGTTATCTAAAATCAGCGGAATGTTGTCTATGTACCTTACTTTTTGAATATGGAATACTGTTTCGCTAATTCTAAATCCCGTAATTTTGCTTAATGCTGAATTAACTATTTGTTCTTCAAACAGTATGACTCTTGTACGCGCTTTTCTTTTGTTTCGTTTAGTCGATTCTTGAAAAGTTTCTATACCACCTAGCGAAAAAGAAAGGGAGTTGTTTTTTGAATAAATAACTCTAACGCCTTTTCCTTTAATAGGCTGTACATAACCATCATTTGTCAAGTGAGAAATAGCTCTTCTAACTGTGTTGCGAGAACAATTATATTCTTTTATTAAATTGTTTTCTGAAGGTAGTAAATCTTGATTTTTGTATACGTTATCTTCGATTAGTTTTTTGATGCTTATGTATATGTCGTTATATTTACTTTTTGGCATAAACCCTATTATATAGTTTGCAATGCTATAAGGCAAACAAATTATGTTGACTTGTTTAAACAAGTATGGTATAAAATCATTGTTTATTTAAAGAAAGAGGGCAAGATGGGAAAATACACAGAAGAAAGCAAGAAACTTTTAGAGTTTGTTGGTGGTAATGATAATATTAATGCTGTTACGCATTGCGTTACACGCTTACGTTTCGTATTAAATGATCCAGATAAGGCTGATGTTGAGAAAATCGAAGCATTAAAGAATGTTAAAGGTAGCTTTACTCAAGCTGGACAGTTTCAAGTAATTATAGGAAACAACGTTGAGGAGTATTATAAAGATTTTGTTTCGGTTGCTGGCATTACAGGAGTATCTAAAGATGAGGTTAAGAGTGCTGCAAAGAAGAATCAAAACCTGTTACAAAGAGGGGTCGCTACTCTAGCAGAAATTTTTGCTCCACTTATTCCTGCCATCGTTGTAGGTGGTTTAATTCTCGGTTTAAGAAACGTTATTGGAAGCATCGCGATAGCTGAAGGCGGTTCTAAAACTTTGATTGAGGTAAGCACAACATGGAATGGTCTTTATGAGTTTATGTGGCTTATTGGTGAGGCTATTTTCCATATGCTACCTGTTGGAATTTGCTGGTCGGTATGCAAAAAGATGAAAGCAACAGAGATGCTTGGCATTGTTTTAGGCTTGACTTTGGTATCTGGACAATTGCTTAATGCGTATTCTGTAGCTGCGACATCGCCTGCAGATATTCCAGTATGGGACTTTGGTTTTATTTGTGTTTCAAAGATAGGTTATCAAGGTCAAGTAATCCCTGCAATCCTCGCTGCCTTCACACTTGTTTATCTAGAGAGATTGTTTAAGAGAATCATTCCTAGAGTAGTTTCTATGATATTTGTACCATTTTTTGCTCTAACACTTTCTGTAATAGCTGCTCATTTTATTTTAGGCCCAATTGGTTGGCAGCTAGGCACATGGATATCGCAACTTTTCTATTTGGGAATTACAGGTCCTGCCAAAGTTGTATTTGCTGCTATATTTGGTTTCTTCTATGCGCCACTTGTTATAACAGGCCTGCATCACATGACCAATGTAATAGACCTTCAGTTAGTTGCAAGTTTTGGTGGTACTGGTCTTTGGCCTATGATTGCTCTATCTAATATTGCTCAAGGTTCTGCTGTATTAACTATGATTTTTGTACAGAGAAAAAATGTAGAAGCTCAGGAAGTAAATATTCCAGCATGTATATCATGTTATTTAGGTGTTACAGAACCTGCAATTTTCGGTGTTAACCTTAAATATTTATTTCCATTAATTTGCAGCATGATTGGTTCTTCAATTGCTGCAATAATTTCTGTGGCAACTGGAGTTACTGCAACATCAATTGGTGTTGGGGGAATACCTGGTATTCTTTCGATCTATCCACAGTATATGCTATTTTTTGCTATAGCAATGCTTGTTGCTATTGTGGTGCCTCTTATGCTAACAACAATAGTTGCGAAGAAAAAACATGTACGATAAGGTTGTTTATCAAATATATCCTAAGTCATTCAAAGACACAAATGGAGACGGCTTTGGAGATATAAAAGGGATAATTGAAAAGCTCGATTATCTGTCTTGGCTTGGTGTCGATTACTTGTGGTTAACGCCTATGTATTTGTCGCCAGAAAACGACAACGGATATGACATATCTAATTACAAACAGATTAATCCACAATATGGATCTATGGAAGACCTTGAAGAGTTAATCAAACAAGCAGATAAATTAAATATTGGCATTATGATGGATATGGTATTTAACCATACGTCTTCTGAGCACCCGTGGTTTAAACAAGCTTTAGCTGGTGATAAATATTACCAAGATTATTATATTTTTAAAGACGAGCCAACAAACTGGGAATCAAAATTTGGTGGATCTGCATGGGAATATATTGAAAACTTGGATAAGTATTATTTGCATCTATTTGACAAAAGCCAACCAGATCTTAATTGGGATAATCCTCAGGTTCGTGAGGAAGTCAAAAACATTATTCTCTTTTGGAAAGAAAAGGGAATCAAAGGTTTTAGATTTGATGTAATTAATCTCATATCTAAGCCTGATGTCTTTAGGGATGATAATGAAGGTGATGGTAGACGTTATTATACTGATGGACCTCATGTACATGATTATATTAAAGAAATTGTTAATGACACTGGGATTGAAGATTGTATTACAGTAGGAGAGATGTCGTCAACAAGCCTCGATAATTGCATTAAGTATTCAGGTAGCAAAACTAAAGAACTTGCCATGTGTTTCAATTTCCATCACCTCAAAATTGATTACCCTAATAACCAAAAATGGGTTTTAGCTAAACCAGATTTAAAACAAATGAAATTTTTATTTAAATACTGGCAAGAAGGAATGCAAGCAGGAGATGCGTGGAGTGCATTATTTTGGTGCAACCATGATCAGCCAAGGATTGTGTCCAGGTTAGGTGACGAAGGAAAATATTGGATGGAATCTGCAAAAATGCTCGCCACTTATATTCATTTTTTACGAGGCACGCCTTACATTTATCAAGGTGAAGAAATAGGTATGACAAATGCTCACTTTAAATCTATAGATCAATATAGGGATGTCGAAAGTTTAAACATGTATCAATTATTAGATAAGAATGAGGATAGATTAAACATATTAGGTGAGAGATCTAGAGATAACAGCAGAACGCCAATGCAGTGGGATACAAAAATACGTAAATCATGGATAGAGATTAATCCTAACTGCAAAAATATCAATGTTGAAAATCAAATACATAATGAAGATTCTATATTAAATTATTATCGGAAACTTATTAAGCTTAGAAAAACATATCCAATAATCGCTAAAGGTAATGTTGAATTTATTGATACCAAAGACGATGAACTTGTTATATATAAACGTTTTCTTGATGATGATGTATTAATTTGTTTTTATAACTTTTCAGATAAAAACTTAGAATTTGATTGTGATTTAAATTATTTCTTTGGAAATTATATATCTGCACCATCTAATTTTTTACGCCCTTATGAATGTGCGATATATAGTAAAGGTATTTATTAGTATTTTAAAGAAGACGTTGTCCGAAGGCTATTCCAACAAATCTTTATTAAATTTTGGTAACTTTTAATAAACTTTATCAACCTTTAGTGCTCGAGTTGTCACACTTTGTCACACTAAAATGGGTAAAAAGTGGCTGGGAATGCAGGAATCGCTCTCCACATAGCCTGCTACTTTAAACTGGTGTCCTAACCAAAGGACGAATCCCCAAAATTGTGGCATTTAGCTTGTGTGATATTCACCAACTTTTTTACTAACGGTAACGTATCGCCATTCCGAAGGCTCGTATAAAATTATACTAAATTTATATGTTAACATACTAAAAGTCTGGAGGTTTAGGAGATGTTTTAGTCCTAAAATTCAGATTTGCTGCAATTTTTGTGTGTATTTTGTGAATCGCAAGCGATTTTGTCCTGATTTATTATAAAACATAAGCACCATT
>JAUNNF010000007.1 GCA_030537355.1 Coriobacteriia bacterium | reverse complement strand
AATGGTGCTTATGTTTTATAATAAATCAGGACAAAATCGCTTGCGATTCACAAAAATTGTCAAAAAATTATTATTTTTTGTAAAATAATATTATGATAAAAATTGTAGCTGGGAAATATGGTGGACGCATACTCGAAACGCCTAAAGGACGTGATATACGACCTACTACAAATAGAGTTCGTGAAGCGCTATTTAGTAGCCTGTATAACTATATAGAAGGAGCAAATGTTTTAGATGCTTTTGCAGGCAGTGGCGCACTTGGTATTGAAGCATTATCACGTGGTGCTGCTCATGTATGTTTCTGTGACACGAATACTAATACTGTTAAAAAAAATATAGAAAAACTAAAAATAGACAATTACGAAATTCTACAATGCGATACTTTTAATCATAATTTTATCGACAACTTCAACCTTGTCTTTTTAGACCCACCTTATAAAACTAGTTTAGAGCAAATTATGGATTTAATAGAGAGTCTCAAAAAAAATGAAAACTTAACAGAAAATGCTATTATAATTTATGAACACGATAACAACATTGTTGTACCTAATTCTTACAAAACTAAACGCTATGGTAACATTGTTTTAGATTTTATAGGAGCATAAAATGAACAAAGTAATTGTACCAGGAACATTTGACCCAATCACAAATGGTCATTTAGATATTATTGAACGCGCAGCAAAACTATATGATCAAGTTATAGTTGCAATTGCTAAATCTGCTGGTAAAAATCCATTATTCTCATTAGAGGAGCGCGCTGAACTTGCTAAAGATTCATGCTCGTATTTAAAAAATGTTGAAGTTAAAACATTTGAAGGACTTCTTGTTAATTTTGCTAAGGAAAATGATGCTCATATTGTTGTTAAAGGCTTGCGTATTGTATCAGATTTTGAATACGAATTCCAAATGGCTGGACTTAACAGAAAGTTATATCCCGAATTTGAAACTTTATTTATGATGTCTTCCCACGAATACATGCACCTATCTTCTTCACAAATTAGAGAACTTGCTCAGATGGGTGGAGAATATGAAGAGCTCGTACCCGAATGCGTTGCCAAAGCTTTAAAAAACCTGTGATAATTCAAATGAGAGCATTCGATGCTCTGGAAGTTTAAGCTCCGGATCCGTCTCAATAATATTTTCAGCATCCTTATGAGCAGTTTCAATTATTGCTTTATCTTTTTCAACTTGAATAAGTTTTAAAATACCAGTCCCATGTTGCCTATTTCCTAAAATATCACCTTCATGCCTGAGAGATAAATCATAAGCAGCTAATTTTGTGCCATCATTTGTTTTTTCCATTGCACTTAATCTCTCTATTGCAGGCTTACTTTTTGAACTAGAAATTAGAAAAATATTTGATGGTTTACTAGAACGTCCCACACGTCCTCGCAATTGATGAAGTTGTGCAAGACCAAACCTATCAGCATCCTCAATAATCATAACTGTAGCACCTGCAATATCAATTCCTACTTCCACTACTGTTGTACACACTAGTACATCAATCTTACCATTTGAAAATTCATTTATTACCTGAGCTTTATCTTCAGAAGACATGCGTCCATGTAAAAGCCCAACCTCATAATTTGTAAAAACTTTATTTTGCAAAATTGCTGCATGTGTAGTAGCTGCTTTCACATTATCATGCTTGAAGTCACCATCTTCTTCAACAGAAATAAATCCGTATTCAACACCTGCACGTTCATCACGTTCTTGAGAGTCAACACCTACTAATGGACAAACAACAAACACTTGCTCGCCTCGTTCCAAAGCATCAAAGGCTGTATCATAAGCAGCACTTGAATTGTCGCGATGCAAAACACGAGTTGTTCTGTTAGCTGTTCCAACAGGTATCTGTTTAAGGTATGAAAAACTCAAATCTCCATATAAAGTTAAAGCTAGCGTGCGAGGAATTGGTGTTGCCGATAAAAATAATGTATCACATGCAAGAGGTGTTGACTTCTTTATTAGCTTAGAGCGTTGTTCAACACCAAAACGTTGCTGTTCGTCAATAACCACCAGTGACAAATTTTTAGGTAAAACATCATCTTCAAGTAATGCATGCGTACCTAACAGCAGGTCAATCTCGCCATTACGAAACTTCTCTAATATCTCATCTCTATTTTTTGTAGATGATGTCAAAACATCAAATTTAATGCCAAAGTCTCTAAAAGTTTTTTCATGCTGCTGTACCAAAATTTCTGTTGGCGCCATCATCATAGACTGGTACCCACTATCAGCTGAAATTGCAATAGCACAAGCAGCAAGTACAGTTTTGCCACTACCAACATCTCCAAATACAAGATGCTTACAAATATCGTCACTAGCCATCTTGGCGGATATCTCTGATAACGCTAAATTTTGGTCACGAGTAAGATCGTAAGGTAACCTTTCAATTAATTTAGATAATTTTGGACCATCAATTTTATGAGTAATTGGCATACAACCACGTGATGCGTTCAGTGAAGATTTCATCATATATGTTTGTATAAGTAAAATCTCCGAATATTTTAATGTTCTCTTTGCTAGCATAACATCTTTCATAGTTTCAGGAAAATGTACCTTACACAATGCTTTGTAATAATCCATCAACCTATACTGTTTGACTAATTTATTTGGCACAAAACCCTCTAGTCCATCTATATATTTAAGAGCGTTAGCTATAATCCTCCTTAACCAAGCTGCACTTAAGCCAGCAGTAGCACCATGCACAGGAACTATTTTAGCAATATCTGATACATCTTTATTGTTTGACAAAATTTCCAAGTGAGGGTTGGTCATTCTCTTAAAACCAAATTTAAACTCAAGTTTTCCAGCTACTGCAACTTGATAATCAACTTTTAAGATTTTTTTTAACCACGCTTGCCTAAACATGGTAACAATTAACGTGCCGCTATCGTCAACAAGAGTAATCTCAATTAAACGCATGCCTGGTTTAGGTTCTTTTTCTTCAATTTTATGAACAGTGGCAGAAATAGTATAAGTATTCCCAGAAGCCGCATTACCTATTTTTACAACCTTAGTTAAATCTAGATAATTTCGAGGAAAATGATTAATTAAATCTCTAACTGTAAAAATATTAAGTTTATTTAAGGCTTTTGCTCTAGTATCACTAACCTGTGATACATGATTAACAGAATCATTCAAACGTAAATTTATCGAATTCACTCTGTTACTCCACAGAGAAAATTATTGGATATAATCCTTGACCACCTAAGTGGCTATCAATTTCTAGATCCTCGTATTTCTTTTCTATTTTCTTGACAAGTTTATTTAAGCGAGACTCATCAAAATCGCTTCCAGCTAAAACTGTAAGCATGTCTTTATCGTCAGCTTCAGTTTTCTTGAGCAAGTCCATTACAACTTTCTCAACATCCTTACCAACAGACAATATATCACCATTTACAATTCCAATACAATCGCCCTCATAAATTGGGTTGTCATCTACATCCTTAGAATCCTTAATAGCAAAAGTAACTTCACCACAAGTTAAATCTTCAAAACTATCAGTCATCTCTTCAACATTATCGTCCAATCCAGCATCCTCATCATAAACCATCATAGCAGCAAAAGCACTAGGCAAATCACGAGTCTCTACAACAGCTCCATTAGCTTCTATCACATCGCAAGCCGACTTAGCACTCATAATAATATTTTTGTTGTTAGGTAAGAAAATAATATTATCAGCATTGGCACGTACTGCGGCATCAGCTAAATCCTTAGTGGAGGGATTCATTGTCTGGCCACCACTTACAACTACATCAACACCCAAACTCTTTAAAATCTCAACATTACCCTCACCAACAGCTACAGCAACAACTGCAGTTTTCTTATGAGGATGTTCTTCATCAAGCTTTTCTGTACGCTCTTCGCTTTGTAGTTGCATATTATGAATAAAAACTTCAGAGATTTGACCAATCTTAACAAAGTAAGCAAGTACTTTATCAGGATTATCTGAGTGAACATGTACTTTAAACTTAGGAGCAGCCCCTACACATAATTCACAATCACCAATAGAAGCTAAAAACTCTAAAGTATCTTCAGAGTTAAGCTTATCTGAATCAACCAAAAATTCGTTACAATATCTATACTTAGAACCAGCCCAATCATTTATCTGCTCAATTTCAACTTTTGGTTGATAGACCTTTGTTTCAAGTTCCTCTGAAAGAGACCCCAATTTACCTGTTAGGCTAGAAGCTACGCCTTCAATAAAAATAGCAAGCCCATATCCACCAGCATCAACTACATTATTTTCTTTAAGAACAGGTAACAAATTAGGTGTGTTCTCAACAGATTCATGAGCTTTTTTTGAAATATAGGTAACACAATCAATAAGTTCATACTTTTTCTTATATGCATATCTAGCTGCTTTAGCACTATCGCGCAACACTGTCAAAATTGTACCTTCAACAGGTTTTCTAACAGCAGCAAATGCAACCTCTTCTGCACGAGTAAATGCTTTAGCAATACCTTGAGTATCTAAAAGTTCGTGATCTTCTAAACCTTCGCAAAGCCCTCGTAGGATTTGCGAAGTTATAACACCAGAATTACCTCTAGCACCCATTAATGCGCCAGTAGTTACTGCTCGCCTTATGTCTGAAACACTTGCATCAGGTTGTAATTTTTTAACATGGTCAACAACACTTTCAAGAGTGAGAGACATGTTAGTACCAGTATCTCCATCAGGCACAGGAAATACATTTAATTTATTAACGTCTTCTTTATGTTCGCTTAAAAGTTCAGATCCGTGCATTAAAGCGATTAAAAAAGGTTTTCTTGAAAAATGCTGGTTGCTCATATCTATCTGCTCCTACGCATTCCTTTAACATGTACATTTACGGAGTCGATTTTAATATCACAAAACTTTCCAACCTGATAACGAACATTGTCAGACAAGTTCTTACAAACTACACTTACATTTGTACCGTACTCTAAAATAACATAAACATCAATTACTAGCCCATCATCATTCTGAGTAACAATAACACCTTTATGCTGAAAAATTTTGGGAAGAATTAAAGATAATAATGTAACTCCAGCAGGGCCAGAAATTCCTACAACACCATAGCAATTAGATGCAGCTTTTAACGCTATATCCTCAAAAACTTCAGATGAAATAACAAGTTTACCATCTATTTTCTTTATATCTGCCATATATTATTTTATTATACAATAAATTTAACAATATTTGAGTAAATCTGCTGGCTTCTCGCAAAAATAATTTGGATTCTGTGCAGACAATGTTTCAATGTCTGAAACACCCCAAAGGACAGCAGCTGTATCACATCCAGCTCCATTTCCGGATTTAATATCATATTGACTATCGCCAACATATAACACATCTTTTGGATCAAAGCCTAATTTTCTACAAGGATAGCTGAGTGCTTCTGGATCAGGCTTGTGAACATCATAGTCATCCATGCCTTGAATGTAACTAAAATATTTATCAATCTCTAAGAGTTCAAGACCGTGAATACACATGTCATGGCGTTTTGATGTAACAATACCAAGAAAATTACCTTGATTATAAAGTTTTTCTAATACTTCTTTCAGACCTGGAAAAACAGAAATTTTATCATCCAATGTTTTATGATTATGCGCTCTATATGACTTAAACAAAGCTTCAATTGTATCTTTGTCGTCAGAGTAATGCGCAAACTGATCATATAGTGTAAGACCTATAAGCTTTTTATACTCGTTTAAATCAGGATTCTCTACACCTAATATTTCTTTCATGGCATGCGAAAAAGAATCACAAATCGCACGTTCAGTATCTACTATTGTACCGTCGTTATCGAATAATATGGCTTTGTACTTCATTTACTACCACGTCCACAATTTTATCAATTGAAATTTCTTTTTTATCAGACTCACGTCTATCCCTAAATTCAACGCAATTGTTTTCTAAACTGCGTTTGCCTATCGTAATCTGATATGGCCAACCAATTAAATCTGCATCCTTAAACTTAAAACCTGGTCGTTCATCTCTATCATCGATACAAACTTCTATGCCATATGCCTCAAGATCGGAAACCAACTTATCAGTTACATCTGTTTCAGTAAGTGGAATTATAACAACATGAGCTGGAGCAATTTGTGGATCCCACATAATGCCGTTCTCGTCATTCCACTGCTCAATTGCAGCAGCCATCATACGTGTGACTCCAATTCCATAACAACCCATAACAAATGGATGTTCTTTACCGTCTTCGCCGGTATAATTAATATTCATGCTTTCTGAATATTTTGTACCAAGCTTAAATACTTGGCCAACTTCAATGCCTCGAGTGGTCTTACATTTTTTACCACATTTAGGACAAACATACTCGCCTTCCAACATCTCAGCATCAGCAGCCCAGCCACAATCGCAATATGCAATCTCGGCCTCACCAGAATCAGCGAGTGCCATAAATTCGCACGACTCACTACCGCCAATCTGACCATTATCTGCATCAACTTCGGTAAACTCAAGACCGCAACGTTTACAAACACGTCTGTAAGCATCCATCATAACAGAGTAAGTCTCATCTAAGGATTCCTCACTTGTATGAAAACTATAAGCATCTTTCATCATAAACTCACGTCCACGCATGAGTCCAAAACGAGGACGAATTTCATCCCTAAACTTAACTTGAATCTGATACAAAGTTGTAGGAAGCTGTTTGTAACTCTTAAGTTCGTTCTCAACAAGAGATGTAATTACTTCTTCATGAGTTGGTCCTAAACAAAAATCTCGTTCATGACGGTCTTTCAAGCGCATAAGCTCAGGACCATAATCATCCCAGCGTCCACTTCTATGCCAAAGCTCAGCAGGCTGCATAACTGGCATTAATATTTCTTGAGCACCCGTAGCATTCATTTCCTCGCGAATAATATTTTCAACTTTATTCATAACAAGTTTAGCTAATGGCAAAAATGAATAAACACCACTAGCGCATTTTCTGATCATACCTGCACGAAGCATATACTTATGACTAGGAATTTCAGCCTCAGCTGGAACTTCCTTAAGCGTTGGTGCATATAATTGACTCATTTTAATCATAATTTATCCATCTCCTCAATCAAAGCATCTACTATATCACTTTCTGGTACTCGCCTGATAACTTTTCCATGAACAAACACAGCACCACTACCACTTCCACATGCAACACCAATGTCTGCGTCCGCTGCCTCACCAGGACCATTAACGATACATCCCATAACGGCAACCTTAAGCGGTTTTGGATTATCAGCAATCTTTTCTTCCACTTTTTTAGCAAGACTAATTAAGTCCACCTTTGTTCTACCACATGTTGGACAGCTTATGATTTCAGGTCCACGACGTCTTAAATCTAAAGCTGACAGCAACTGCCAACATGCTGTAACTTCTTTCACGGGATCATCGGTAAGCGAAATACGTATTGTGTCCCCTATACCTTCTTCAAGCAAAATACCAAGGCCAGCAGCTGACTTAATCGCACCTTGCATTGCCGTTCCTGCTTCCGTAATACCTAAATGAAGTGGTACTTCGGGCATCTCTTCAGCGAGTAACCTATAGGCTTGTACACATGTCATAACATCATGAGCTTTAGTGGAAACTACAATATCATAGAAATCTTGAGCGTAAAAATACTCAACATATTCTTTAGCTGAACAAACAAGTTTCTCCGCTAAAGTTAAATCTTCTCTTTGTTTCAATTTATCATCAAGCGACCCAGCATTAACACCAATGCGAATTGGTACACCATATTTTTTAGCAGTATCTATTACAGCATCAGTTTTAGGCAATCCACCTAAGTTGCCAGGATTAACACGAATTTTAGCAGCTCCATTCTCAATAGCAGCAATGGCCAAGTCAGCTTTATAATGAATATCACCAACAACTGGTAATGAAGACTTCTCACAAACTTCAGCGAAAGCTGGAACACATGCTCTGTTTAAAACGGTCATCCTAATAACTTCACAACCAGCTTGCTCAAAACGTTTAATCTGTTCTAGATTTGCTTTAGCATCCTCAGCTGGAGCGTTAAGCATAGACTGTACAACAACAGGAGTGCCTCCTCCCATTGGAACGCTACCTACCATTATTTGATGTGTGTAATCTCGCTTCACTATTTATCTCTATAAATATAATTTACAGTCCAATAATAAACTGGAATAATCAAAAACACAATCCACCCAAGATACCACAAATTACAGCAAAAACCCAAAATCAAATAAATTATTAAGCAAACAATAACAATCGGAAAACTCATAAGCAATTTTTTCTTCGAATCTCTATTGTCTGACATTTTTCCTCCTTTTATAAATCTAGCACTTCAGAATGTGAACCTATTCTTGCTAATAGTAAAACCAATTCACTTGATTCTATTTTATATACTAAAACCCAATCAAATTCTATATGACAATCTCTATAGCCTTCATATTTTCCAGATAAAGCATGATCTCTAAACTTTTTATTAAGTTGTTTTTCATTGGCTAATTTATTTATAACATCATATAATAAATCAATATTCCTGCCTTGTCTTTTAGCTTTTTTTAGATCTTTTTTGAACTGAGAAGTAAATATTATATCAAGCATTAATTCTCCAATGCAGCCTTTAAATCCTTCATGCTTGAGTATCTAGGAGTTTTAGGATTATGTAATAAGCTCTCAGCTTCTTCGATTGCTTCAATAGTAGATTCACTAGGTTCATCAAGTCTGAGTTCAAATGGAATTCCGTTACACCTAATTGACTGACGCAAGAAAATATTAACAGCTGTACTCATATTCATACCAAGCTCTTTGTAAATACTTTCAGCCTCTTTTTTAATATCAGGCTCTGTTCTTATGTTTAATATTGATGTGTTCATTTTTTCCTCCCACAATAATTGTAATACATTATATATACAATGTAAATATTTATTTTCAATAAAAAATTTAACAGGTTTTGTTATTATAAAAAAACAGGAACGAACTAGAAAGGCAACATGAAAGCAAAACTAATATCTATCATCTTAATTTCCACAGTATTGTTCATTGCAGTTACGGGATGCGCACAACAAAGTAAGAACTCCACAGGAGTTCCTCACCAAACAATTACTGACATCTACGAAAGGAAAGTAGACATCCCTCCAAAAGTAGAGTGTATTGCTACAGTAGGTAGTGCCACCAGAATTTGTGCATACGCAGACATCGTTGATAAACTCGTTGCAGTTACGGACGCTGACAAAGAGAACATTTCTCGTCCTTATACTATTGCATACAAGGACAAACTCGCTAACTTACCTACAACTAATAATGGTAATCATCTAAATTCAACAACTGTTAACAAAGAACAGTTACTACAACTTAAACCTGATGTAATTTTGTCAACTAGAAGCGAGGATGAGTGTAACAAACTCCAAGAAGATACAAATATACCTGTTGTTGGTATATATTTCCAGGATGAAATCTTTTCAGACAAAGTTTACAATTCAATCAAAATTGCAGGACAAATTGTTGGCAAAACGACTGAAGTTGACAAAACTATCAATTATCTCAAAGAAACAAAAAATGACCTTGATGAACGCGCTAAAAAAATCAAAAACAGAACAAAAATATATAGAGGTGCAGTTAACTATAAAGGCTCAAAAGGCATAACAGGCACAATTTCAAATTATTGTGTTTACCAAAATATTAACGTTGATAATGTTGCCGACAATCCAAATATTAACGGTGCCTACGATACTAGTATGGAGCAAATCATTGCATGGAATCCAGGCGCTATGTTTTTTGACTGTACAAACGCTGACAAAATAACAACAGAAGAAAAAGATACATTTCCCAACATTCCTATGTTCTATGTAGCTCCTTTCAATAATAATGGAACAAACATTGAGTATGGTCTTTGCGAAATGTATTTTACGGGTAAAACTTTATATCCAGAAGCCTTTGCAGATGTTAACCTAAATGATAAATTTGACCAGATATTTGATAAAATGTTGGGAAAGAAAATTTATCAAGAGTTAAATGCAAAAGGCATAAATTTTGGCAAAGCAAATTAAATTAAACATTGATGTATCAGGCGAATATAGACGCCTATCTCGTAAAAATATTTGGATAATTTTTGCCGTTATTTTAATTACACTTGTTCTAGCTACAATAAATTTATTTTTGGGTCCTATAAACATTTTTAACTGCGAAGACCCTGCAATGATAATCTCAAATTTGAGATTACCCCATGTGTTAACGTCCCTACTTGTTGGTGCTGTCCTTGGAGTCTGCGGTTGCATACTACAAAGTACGCTTGGCAATCCACTCGCAAGTCCATCCACAATGGGTATCTCACAAGGAGCTGCCTGTGGTGCTTGTATTGGAATCATCATATTTGGTACAAGTCTTATAGTCATACCTCTTGCATTTATATTCGCCCTACTGCCAACATTACTAATCCTCGCTTTTTCTAAAAGAAAAAACATTAATGCTACTTCCATCATATTAGCAGGTATTGCAATGTCTATATTTTTCGGTGGACTAGTAGCCATTATCGAATACTTTGCTGACTCAACAAAAGTTGCTGAAGTTGTATTTTGGACATTTGGTTCTGTATATAGTTGTAGTAAACCTGATATTATCATGATATTTATCGTTGCTATAATAATGATTGTTTATGGAATCTTAAATGCAATTAATCTCAATGCATTGGAATGCGGCGATATGACTGCACATACAATAGGAGTGAATGTTAAAACCCAACGTATAAGGCATTTGATAGTTGCTGCTGCAGGCGCTGCATGTGTTACAGCATTTTGTGGAACTATAAATTTCATTGGGCTTATCGCTCCCCATGTTATGCGTAAGTTTATAGGAGCTAATTATAAATACTTGATACCAACAAGCGCTCTATGTGGTGCTGCAATTGTCACTTTAAGCGACATAATATCAAGCAACATTATGACTGGAGCAATTCTTCCTATTGGAGCAATTACATCATTTATTGGAGCACCTATATTTATCTATGTACTGTTAAAGAAAAAATGAAAGAAATGTTAAACATACAAAATTTAAATTTTTCTTACGAGGATTTCTCGCTAAAAAATATAAACCTCAAGCTTTACGAAAACAAGATTTATGCTGTGCTCGGGCGTAATGGTTGTGGAAAATCAACTTTGCTTAATTGCATAGACAACATTGAAATGGCAGATCGAGCAAAATACATTGCTTATGTGCCTCAACACAATACATCTAATGAACTCAGCGTATATGACACAGTCATGCTAGGCAGAAAACCCTATATGACCTTTAGCCCAAGTATGCGCGACCATGAAATTGTGTCTAAAACAATGAAACAATTTAATTTAAGTAGAATAACTCTCAAAAGTACAAACGAGCTTTCTGGTGGCGAGTTCCAAAAAGTATGTATCGCACGTTCGTTTGCTCAAAATACTCCAGTGCTTCTAATGGATGAGCCAACGAATAATTTAGATGTATTAAACCAACACGAGATATTTAACATAATAAAAATATCAAACAAAACTGTACTTTGCGTAATCCATGACATTAACCTCGCTATAAAATATGCTGACGAATTCATCTTTATGAAAGACGGCGAAATAGTTAAACAGGGAGATAAAAAAATAATTACTAAAAAATTACTTAAAGAAATCTATGGCCTAGAATCACATATTTTTGAGGAAGATGGAGAGAAATTTATAATTGTTTAATGAAGAAAACATAAAAGATTTCTTTAATGAAAAAGCAAAAGATTGGGACAAAACATCTATTTCTGACCCAGTCAAAATAATCAATAATCTAAACATCAAAAACAAAGATATCTTAGACGTTGGCTGTGGAACAGGAATACTTGAAAAATATTTAGATGAAGCTAAGAGTCTAGACTGCATTGACTTATCTCAAAAAATGATTGATATTGCAAAAGAGAAATATCCAAATATAAATTACATCTGTACGAGTATTTATAACTACTGTCCTAATAAAAAATATGATCTTATTATTATGTACAACGTATATCCCCATTTAATAGACAAGAAAAAACTTATAGATAAAGTCTACAATTTACTCAAAAATAATGGTACTTTTATAGTTGCACATGGTGATGGTAAAGAAGGAATAAATAATCATCATAAACATCACGCAAAAAAAATTAGTACACAGCTTAGATCTGCTAAAGAAGAATCCAAAATATGGAAAGACAAATTTAAAATTACGAATATCGTTGATGAAGAGGACAGATATTACTTTAGTGGGATAGCTCGCTAGCTTTATCAGTCATCTCCCAAGTAAACTCAGGCAATTCTCTACCAAAATGTCCATAGTTCGAAGTAAGCCTATAAATAGGACGCCATAAGTCAAGTGACTCTTGAATTGCTGCAGGACGCAAATCAAAAACTTTATCAACTTTAGTTAAAATTTCATCATCTGTTACTTTACCTGTACCAAAAGTATTAATACGCAAGCTTGTAGGTTTTGCAACACCAATTGCATAAGAAATCTGGAGTTCACATTTGTCAGCAAGACCAGCATCCACTATGTTTTTTGCTACATATCGTGCCATATAAGCAGCACTACGGTCAACCTTTGTTGGATCCTTACCACTGAATGCACCTCCACCATGATGCCCAGAACCACCATAAGTATCTACAATAATCTTTCTACCTGTAAGACCACTATCACCCTGTGGGCCACCAATTACAAATCTTCCTGTTGGGTTAATAAAAATATCAGCATCATCCTGAAGTGGTATCTCCCACTTTTCAAATGTTGGTTTAATGACATTAGCAAGTATGTCTTTGCGTAATTGCGTATCACTTACTTTTTCAGAATGTTGCGAAGAAATAACTACTGTTTCCACAGATTGAGGTTTACCATCAACATATCTTACACTCACCTGAGTTTTGCCATCTGGACGCAAATAAGGAAGTTTTTCAGTTTTACGTACTTCAGTTAATCTTTCAGAAAGCCTATGAGCTAAATGAATTGGCATAGGCATCAAGGTAGAAGTTTCATTGCATGCATAACCAAAAATAATCCCTTGGTCACCAGCGCCAACTTTATCATACTTATCCTCGGCATCATCCCGATCCACTCCCATAGCAATATCCGGACTTTGCTCATGAACAGTGTTTAATACACTACAAGTATCAGCATCAAATCCATATTTAGCACGTGTATATCCAATATCTCTAATGACATTTCTTGCAATAACAGGCATATCAACATAACCTTGAGTTCTAACCTCACCTGTTAGCATTACAAGACCAGTGGATACAAGAGTCTCGACTGCACAACGAACAGAGTCTAACCTAGCCTCGCCATTTTCGTCACTAAAACCTTGTTTTTCCAATTGAGCCTCTCGAATTAATAGCTCGTCTAAAACTGCATCAGAAATTTGATCACAAATTTTGTCGGGATGACCTTCTGTGACAGATTCTGAAGTATGTAAATAACTTGTGCTTTTCATAGTGGTTTGCATTATACTACAACACATGAAACAAATTTTATTAACATTATTATCAATTTGCTGTTTATGTACATGCATCCTATCCTCTGGGGTAATGTTATGTATAAATGTTCCAGCAATCACTGATAATTTAAGCCGTGCTACAGCTACAGTTGACATTGCCAAGTTTAATCGCGATCAACTAGTAAATATGGCTAACAAAACTAGAGCTTTTGTTGCTTCGGAAACAGAACGTAATGATTTGTATGGCACCATTGAACAAATAAATAAAGAAGCAAACACTCAATATGCAAATAATGAGGGTGCCGATTTTGCAGCCGTTGATGAACAATATTCACTTGACTCTAAAAATATATCTCACCTCCAAGACGTCAGAGATTTGTTTGCAAATGTCAAAATTGCATTTACAATATGCGGAGTTGGAGCAATTATATTCTTGGTCCTTATTTTTATATTTTGTGGACGTTCTGCATTTGGACGAGCACTTATGTGGTCTGGACTTCTAATACTCGCAATATTAATTATATTAGGTGTTTGGGCTATCATAGATTTTAACTCCATGTTCAACTGGTTGCATTCACTATTCTTTAAAGGTGGAACATGGCTGTTCAGTGAAAACTCACTAATGATATGCATGTATCCAACAGCATTTTGGGTCGGCATGGCTAGCATATGTGTAGGTACATCTTTAATAGCATCACTAATATTGATCATAGTAGGAAAGATTGTAAAATGAGTAAAGTAAGAGTAAGATTTGCACCATCACCAACAGGAATGCTTCACATCGGAGGAGCACGTACTGCTATTGACAACTGGGCATTTGCCAGAGCTCAAGGTGGTGATTTTATACTGCGTATTGAAGACACTGATCCAGAACGCTCGACAGAAGAAAACACACAAATCATTCTCCGCGCCATGAAATGGTTAGGGCTTGATTGGGACGAAGGCCCATTCTTTCAAATGCAACGCTTAGAGAAATACGAAAAAGCTCTAAACTATCTAATAGATAAAGGTGCTGCATATCCATGCTTCTGCACAAAAGAAGAAATTCAAGCTAAGCGCGAAGCAGGAAATAAGTCAGGTTATGATAGAACATGTAGAGATATTCCTATTGATGAAGCAAAAGCTCGTATCGAAAGTGGTGAATCTCATGTATGGCGTCTCAAAGTTCCATTAGAACATGACAACATTGAATTTGACGATGCAGTTTATGGACATATGAGTTTTCCAATTGATGTTATGGATGATCTTGTTCTTGTCCGCCCAGATGGTGTACCAACATACAACTTTGCTGTAGTTGTAGATGATTCAGACATGGAAATTACACACGTTGTTCGTGGAGACGATCACTTATCAAACACTCCAAGACAAATCCTTATTTACGAACTCTTAGACAGAGATATTCCAACTTTTGCTCACCTATCTATGATCCTAGGTCCTGATGGCAAAAAACTTTCAAAACGTCATGGTTCAACAAGCGTTGAAGAATATAGAGACCGGGGCTATCTTCCAGAAGCGCTCGTTAATTACCTAGCTCTCTTAGGTTGGAGCCTAGACGACAAAACTACAATAATACCTAAGGATGTTTTATGCAAAGAATTCAGTCTAGACCGCATCACTAAGAAAGATGCTATCTTTGATGAGACAAAACTCAATTGGATGAATGGCGTATATATAAGAGAGATGGGTATTGATGAGTTTGTAAAACGCGCAAAACCATGGTTTGATTCAGTAAGCCCAGATGCATGGAAGGCTGCTCCTCTAATTATAGAACGTGTCGAGAAATTCGAAGACATACCAGAAAAACTCGGATTCCTCTCATGGGGTCCAGAACTTCACTTAGATGAAAAATCTACGAATAAGGTATTAAAAAAAGAAGGTGCTAAAGAAGCACTGGCAGCTGCTAGAGAGGTTATAGCAAATAAAGACTGGGACATAGATTCACTTCAAAATGCATGCCAAACTCTATGCGAAAAACTCGCCATTAAACCAAGAAAGTTCTTCCAGCCTCTTCGCGTAGCTGTATGTGGAAATATGGTTAGTCCACCTTTGTTTGAAAGTATAGTATTAATGAAGCGTGAGGATGTTCTCGCAAGAATTGACTATGCAATTGATTTAGCTCTGTAAAAAAGCAATTCCATTAACTGGATTGCCATCAATTTCGGTTTGAAAATGTAAGTGTGGACCTGTTGAATCACCAGTAGATCCAACCAAAGCTAGTTTTTGACCTTTTTTTACTTCATCACCAACATTAACACATATTTCAGAACAATGCATATAAATAGTAACAAGCCCATCTGCGTGTTCAACCTTAACATAAAAACCACGTCCACCACTATCTCGATCTATATGATTAGTTTCTGTTACACGACCATCATATGCACAAAAAATATCGGTTCCTTCTGATGCAGAAAAATCTATACCTTTATGAAGTTTCCCTTTTCTTACTTCATCAAAAAGAGAAGATAGTTTTGCATTTGGACACGGATGAGAAAACATTCCATGAGCAACAATCCAAGCAGCACAAGCTTCTCCATATTTTGATTCTATATCAACAATCTGAGGTTGCAATTTTGTCTTCAATGCTAGCTCATTGTTTAAATTTTGGGCTTCTGATTCTAGATTAGCCTTGTCTGTTATTGCTTTATTATATTGTTCATTTGCTAACTTATCTTTATTAACCACCTTATTATATTCATCATATTCATTATAATAATATTCAATTTTATCATGTAAGAGTTTATGCTCATTATCAGCAAAAAGCATTAATAAGTTCCAACGAAATAAAGCATCTGCCACAACCTCGCTACCAATAACATCTTTAATAAAGTCTTTAGCAAAGAACAAAGCATAGTTATTTTTAACAGCTTCCTCGACTTCTGGACGGTCATTTTCAAATTCTTTATATACCTTATCCCATCTATCTTGAGCCTCAGATTTTTCTTGAGCAGTAGAATCTTTCTCGTTTGCAAAATGAGCCATCTTGTTTTGAATAGTATTTTGCATATCTTGATTTTGTTGAATTCTCGTATTTAAATTATTAATTTGATTTTGAAGAGATTCGCTTGGAGTTTCAGCATAAGCAATTCTTGGGATAAAAAAAACAACAAGAGCAATAATCACAACTACACTATATATACGTTTTGTAACATCCATACGGCATATTTATTATATACAAAATCACCTAAAATTACGCTAAAATATGCATTATGACGAAAACACGCAACATTGCCAAAAGCACTGCTGCTATGGCAGCAGCTACATTAAGCAGTAGAATTACAGGCCTCCTTCGTACGTGGATGATGGCATTTGCTCTTGGAAACACCGTTATAACATCTGCTTATCAAGTTGCAAACAACATGCCAAACGTTATATTTGATCTTGTTGCCGGAGGTCTTTTAGGTGCGGCCTTTATCCCAATTTTTATGCTTGAGAAAGAAAAGCATGGCAAATCTGGTGGCAATAAATTTGCTTGCAATATCTTAAATCTCACTATTGTTGTTTTAGGAGTTCTCTCGATACTTGCAACAATATTTGCCCCAGCAGTAATAGCTACACAAACATTTACTGTTGGAAATACTGCTCATGTTACAGAAACAGCAATTTTATTCTTTAGAATTTTTGCATTTCAAATATTGTTTTATGGAATTAGTGGTGTACTTACAGCTGTGTTAAATGGCGAGCTAGTCTATTTCATGCCAGCCTTTGCACCAGCTATCAACAACATAGTTGTAATTGCATCGTTTATGGCTTATGCCATAATAGCGCCAACTGATGCTAATACTGCTCTTATTGTACTGGCTATTGGAACAACTTTGGGCGTTGTTGTTCAATGTATAATGCAAATACCATCGCTTATTAGAAGTGGTTTCAAATGGGAACCAATATTCTCTTTAAAAGATCCTGCACTTTTTGCAGCTTTAAAAATTGCAATACCTACTTTTATTTACATTGTTGGAATGCTAATTGCATTCACTTGTAGAAATGCTTTTTCTCTACAAGTAGGCGAGATTGGGCCATCTACTATACTCTATGCTTGGACATGGTATCAACTTCCATATGGTGTTATAGCAGTCTCATTATCTCGCACTATGTTCACAGAAATGAGTGAGGCTTCAGCAAAAAATGATATCAAGCGTCTTCGAGGACAAGTTAACATCGGTCTTTCATCAACATTGCTTTTAATTATTCCATTAGCAATGCTTATGTTTATGTTGGCAAATCCATTAATGTCACTGTTCCGTGCTGGACAGTTTAATACTGATGACGTTAAACTTGTAGCATCAATTTTACAGGTATGGGTAATCAGCTTACCATTCTACTCAGTTATTATGTACTTATATAATGTTTTTGCCGCAATCAAAAAGTTTGGAACATTTGCATTAGTCAGTTGTTTAGCTGTTATCCTCCAATGTTTCTTATACTGGATTTTATGCACACCTAACTCTATTGGTCTGTATGGAATTCCAATTGCAGACCTTGTCTATTATGTTCTATGTTGCATAGTATTACTCATAATTTTGAAAACAAAAATTGGTAAATTCAATATAGCTGAAATCGTATGGAGGGCAATACGTGTTCTTTTTGCTTCTATTATAGGGTGTACAGTAAGCATGTTTATTTCAAACTTTATTGACACAGGAAATGTCAGTATATTAAATGGACTTTTAATATTAATAGTAGCAGGCGGTGCAGGACTCATCGCAACATTTTTATTGTGTTGGCTATTCCAGATACCTGAAATTAAAATGCTTATGAGAAAGATTTTTAAACGATGAAAAATGTCAAATTATATACAGATGGTGCATGCAGCGGTAATCCAGGCCCAGGCGGTTATGGATTTGTTCTTATCTATGGAGATCACAAAAAAGAAGGTAGTGGTAGCGAGCCTAATACTACAAACAACCGCATGGAAATTACAGCTGTAATTGAAGGACTAAAATGCTTAAAAGAAGCTTGTGAAGTTGACATCTACTCTGACTCGCAATATGTATGCAAAGCATTTACAGAACATTGGATTGACAACTGGATAAAGAAAAACTGGAAGAAAGTTAAAAACGTTGACTTGTGGCAAAAACTCTTATCTCAATTAGAACCACATAAATACAAATTTATTTGGGTCCGCGGTCATGCAGACAACGAATACAATAATAGATGCGACGAATTGGCTACTAACGCTATTTAATTTTTTTCTTAAGCAATCCAAGCATTAAAGCTGTAACAATAGTGCCTGCAGCTAGCGCAACTATATACATTGGCGAATTATTAACAACTGGAAATACAAAAATACCTCCATGAGGAGCAATTAATGTACATTCGAAAGCCATAGATATAGCTCCTGCTATAGCAGAGCCAGCAATACAAGCAGGAATCACTCTGAGAGGATCTACTGCAGCATAAGGAATTGCACCTTCAGTAATAAAGGACAAGCCCATAATAAAAGCAGCTGGAGCAGATTTTTTTTCATTGTTCGTAAATTTGTTTTTAAATAATAATGCAGCTAAGGCAATTCCACATGGTGGAATCATACCACCTATCATAACAGCAGCCATAATAGTATAATTACCAGAAGCAAGAGAAGCTGTACCAAATAAATAAGCTGCTTTATTAAATGGGCCACCCATATCAATTCCCATCATTCCTGCAATAATAAAACCAAGTAATATAGAACTAATGCCGCTCATAGAAACAAGTGCATCGCTTAATGCAGTATTAACCATTCCTACAGAAGGCTCTATAATTAAAGTCATAATAATACCTATTAGCAAAATACCGAGTACAGGATAGATAAACACAGGTTTAAGGCCAGCTAACAAATTAGGTAATCTTTTAAAAGCCCATATTAAAAATCTTGTTATATAACCAGCAATAAATCCAGCAGCCATAGCACCCAAAAATCCAGACTCTCCATTAGAAGCAATTAATCCACCAACAATACCTACTAAAAGAGCTGGCCTATCAGCAATACTCAAAGCAATAAAACCAGCAAGAATAGGAAGCACTAAACCAAAGGCCAGATTTCCAATAGATTGCAAAAAGTTTGAAGCTTGTGTTAGGCTACCAAAATTATCCTTTACAGCCTCTGCAGAACCAAACTGCTGAATTAAATAATCAGGAATATTATTTAAATCAAAAGCTAAACTATCAATTAAATAGCCGAAAGCAACTAAGAGCCCACCTCCAACTACAAAAGGCAACATGTAAGACACGCCAGTCATTAAATGCTTGTATATATGATGTCCTACATTTTTTTTCTCTTCTGATTTTGCTGGCTTTTCATATTTTGCAATAAAGACTTCACCATCTCCTGCTAATGCACGCTCTATAAGCTCTTCTGATTTATTAACTCCATCTTTAACAGGAACCTCTATTAGTTTTTTACCATGAAATCTATCAATTGGTACTCTTGTATCAGCTGCAATAATCACAAAGTCTGCATCTTTAATTTCAGAATCCGTTATTACATTTTCAGTACCAATAGAACCTCTTGTTTCAACTTTAATTTTACAATCGTATTTTTCAGCAGCAACTTTCAGCTTCTCAGCAGCTATATAAGTATGCGATATCCCAAAAGGGCAAGATGTTACAGCAAGAATTTTAGTTTTTTTATCATCCATAATTAATACCCTCTAAACGAAATATTTTTCTTATCCTCTGGAAATAATTTTTCGTAAATAGACATAAAGTAAGTATCTGTCATAGAAGCTAAATAGTCAACAACAATTTGATGAATATCTTCAGCTAAATATTCATCTAAAATAAAATGTGAAGAGTTCTTTATAAGTCCTGCAAAATGATGTTTAAAAATAAAGGAATCTTGATTATAGGACTTAAAATCATCCAAAAAACGATTGTATAGTTTATCAATCATATCATGTAAATTTAGCTTGTCTCCTCTATACATACCTTCAACATTGTAAATCTTTTCATAATTTTGTTTTTGAGCAACAAGTAAGTCATCATACATTATTTTAGATAGCTCAATATGATCCTTCCCGTATGAGTTTTCAATAACATCAACCATCATATTGTTAATAATTTTAGTATTTTCACGTCCTAAATATTGCGAGTCAAAGTCAGCTATATTGTCAATAACACCAATTAACAGAGCATCAATACGATCTTTCCCAAGATACGCAATAATGTCAGAAATACGTACAACACAAGCTTCTAAAGTTGATGACTTTAACTTTTCATCGCTATCTTTGTCCGTATAACACATTTCAAATTTTTTATCGAAGTCGTCAAAACTATTTAAGTTTTCAACCTCAAGCTTTTGCTCGCAAATCTCACCATTATGACAAAGGATCCCGTCTAATGTCTGTAAGCTTAAATTACGCTTGAAAAGTTTATCGAGAACACGAACAGAGTGAACATTATGTCTAAAATATCTACCTGTATTTGAATGATAAACCTCATTTAAAAAATATTCCCCAGCATGACCAAATGGCGTATGACCTATATCATGGCCAAGTGCAATAGCTTCAATGAGCTTTGTGTTTAAACCTAAGATTTCACCAATATTTCTAGCAATTTTACTTACATATTGCACATGTAAGCCTCTACGAGAAACATCGTCGTTATTTATAAAAGAGAAAACCTGAGTCTTATTGTTGTATCTGTTATAAGCAGGCAAATACATGATTTTCTCGATATCTCTATCAAAAGCTGAACGCATAACGGTGGCTCTATCGTGAGGTTTGTCTACACGACGAATTACATCCTTATCGTCAAAAGCTTTTGGATTTTTCCAACCTCGGCTTCGGTCTTCTTTAATTTGAGCTTCGAGTTCTGAATCGAGAACTCTAAATTCAATATCATCACCATAATTGTAAATGCTATCAGTGCCCATACTTAAAAGAATACCTTTGAAACACGTCGATAAAAATTGTCCTCATCTGTACGAAGAAGAATTGTCTCATTTTTATCGGTTTGAACATCCACGTGTAGTAATTTACCTTTGAATGGAATATTTGCACCATCAATATTGACTACTAATGTTTCTGTGTCTTTACAAAAATCAAATTTTACTTTATCGTCTACATCCGTTACCAATGGACGAGAATTTAATGTATGAGGAGATAGTGGAACAACAATAATTCCTTTAAATGTTGGAGCCACAAGAGGGCCACCTGCAGCTAGGGCATATGCGGTAGATCCTGTAGCTGATGCGCCAATAATACCATCACTACGCAAGTCACACACATGTTCATCATTAATGTTTATAGAAAAATCAACAATTCTACCTGACTCCCCACGTCTTACACAAACTTCATTCATAGCAATTAGGTCTTGAGTTTCAGTATCAGTAGTTATTGTAATATGCAAGTGCGAACGATGTTCTTCTGACAACTTACCATTTAAGGCATCCTCAAGAATAGTTTTGGTTGATTTATTAGTAAGAAAACCTAAATGGCCATAGTTGATACCTAATATTGGAATTTTAGAATCACCTATATAATGTGCAGTTCTAAGCATTGTGCCATCACCACCAAAAACAACAGCAAGTTTGTAATCAAAATCGACAGATTCACCTAAATCCCATGCATCATATAAATTTGAATTGTATTTATTATGAATTTGCTCAGCTGCATCCATGGCCAAATTATTGGCCATGTTTGCAACTATTAAAATTTTATCACTCATTTATTTTTGCTCTATTGCGGCTTGAGCAGCAGCTAAGCGAGCAAGTGGTACGCGGAATGGAGAGCAGCTTACATAATCAAGCCCTATTTGATTAAACTTCTTAACAGATTCTGGATCTCCACCATGCTCACCGCAAACACCGCATTCAAGTTTTGGATTACCTTGATGGCCAAGCTCAACACCCATCTTAACAAGCTTTGCAACACCTTTATCAACTGTTGCAAATGGATTGCTTGGTAACAATTTATCTTGAATGTATTTTGGTACAAACTCAGCTTCAACATCATCACGTGAGAAACCAAATGTTGTTTGTGTTAAGTCATTTGTACCAAAACTGAAGAAGTCAGCATATTTTGCAATATCATCAGCAGTAACAGCTGCACGAGGAAGCTCAATCATAGTTCCAATTGGAATGTTAAGTTTAACATCATAATCTTTTTCAACGTCTGCAATTGTCTCTTCGCAAACTTTACGCATTGTGTCAAGCTCCTGAGTAGTTGATACAAGAGGAACCATGATTTCTGGTTTTGGATTGTAACCCTCTTTGATAAGTTTAGCTGTAGCAGTTGAAATTGCACGAGCCTGCATGTGTGGAAGTTCTGGATACATAATACCAAGACGACATCCTCTCATGCCTAACATTGGGTTAGCTTCTGCAAAACTATCAATTTTATCAAGGAATACTTTCATCTTCTCGATACGTTCTTTAGGAGCTCCTTCCAGCTTCATAGTAGCAAGCTTAACTTCAATCTCACGACCATTCTCTAAAAACTCATGAAGAGGAGGATCAAGTAGTCTTACAATTACAGGTAGACCATCCATAGCCTTAAACATTTCATAAAAATCACCAGATTGTGCATCACGAAGATCTTTCAATGCCTTATCCATTTCTTCTTGATCTTCACTTAAAATAAATGTTTGAATGATTTCTTTTCTTTTACCTAAGAACATATGCTCTGTTCTGCAAAGACCAATACCAGTTGCTCCAAAATCACGAGACAATTGTGCATCATGTGGGTTGTCAGCATTTGCACGGACTTTCATAGTAGCAGCTTCGTCTGCCCACTTAAGCATAATATCTAAGTCTTTAGAAAGCTCAGCTTCAGCAAGTTCAACAGCACCATAGACAACATCCCCTGTCATACCATCAATTGAAATAACATCGCCTTCTTTGATAACAATGTTAGTTCCAGCAACAGCAGCTTGCTTTTTGTTTGCATCAATGAGAAGTGCATCGACACCGCATACACAAGGAGCACCCATACCACGTGCAATAACAGCAGCATGAGAAGTTTTACCACCGTGTGATGTTAAAATACCTTCAGCAGCGATCATACCTGATAAGTCATCAGGAGTTGTTTCCCATCTTACAAGAACTGTTTTCTCGCCTTTTTCTTTTGCTTTAACAGCGTCTTCAGCACTGAAAACTGCCTTACCTACAGCCGCACCAGGTGATGCATTCAAACCTTTTGCGATTGGATCATATTTAGCACCAGCAGCAAATTGTGGGTGAAGAAGTTGGTCTAATTGATCTGGTTGTACACGACAGATTGCCTCATCACGAGAAATCAAACCTTCACCCTCCATCTCAATTGCGATGTGTAATGCTGCAGTAGCAGTACGTTTACCAACACGAGTCTGTAACATCCAAAGTTTACCTTGCTCGATTGTAAACTCAATATCGCACATATCACGGAAGTGATTCTCTAGAGTACAGAAAATCTCTTCGAGCTGTAGAGCCGCTTCACGAAGAGATTCAATTTCTTTAAGCTCAACAATTGGGCTGGTGTTTCTGATACCAGCAACAACATCCTCACCTTGAGCATTAACAAGGAAGTCACCATAAAACTCTTTATTACCGTTAGCAGGATTGCGAGTAAATGCAACACCAGTTGCTGATGTTTCACCTTTGTTACCAAATACCATTGTTTGAACATTAACAGCAGTACCTAAGTTGTCATCAATTTTTTCACGTTGTCTGTAAATTACAGCACGTTCATTGTTCCAACTACCAAACACAGCTTCAATAGCATGTTGTAATTGCACCTTTGGATCTTGTGGAAATGCAACCTTTCCGTCAACTACTAAGTTAGGATATTTCTCGCCATCTACATGCTCACTAAAGATTCCTTTGAAAACCTCAACCAAATCTTGTAAGTCTTCAGCTGTGAGTTCAGTATCATCTTTAACGCCTTTTTCTTTTTTCTTAGCATTGATAGCATCCTCAAAGTAATCTCCATCAACGCCCATAACAACGTTTGAGAACATCTGAATAAAACGTCTGTATGAATCCCAAGCAAAACGTGGATTTTCGGTTTGTTTAATTAAACCGTTAATTGATTGGTCGTTAAGACCTAAGTTTAATACTGTATCCATCATACCAGGCATAGAGAATGGAGCACCACTACGAACAGATACAAGCAATGGGTCTTCCTCGTCACCAATACGTTTTCCCATGCGCTCTTCTAAGTTCTCTGTATAGCCCCAGATTTCATCTAATGCGCCTTCAGGCCAGACATTTCCTGCATTTGCATACTCCATACATGTTTGACATGTAATACTATAACCAGGAGGAACAGGAAGACCTAAGTTTGCCATCTCGGCGAGGTTTGCACCCTTACCACCAAGTATCCATTTCATCGAAGTATCACCCTCAGTGACATTCTTTCCGTTTTGGTCTTTACCGAAAGCATAAACTCTTTTTTCTGACATTTAATTCTCCTTTATAATCAATAAAAATTCTAATGGTGTATAATAGCTTAAAAGGGCAAGATTTTACCCATAAAAAGGAGAAAATATGGAATTTAGAAAATATAAACAAGAAGACGAATCTAGAGTTGTTGAATTGTGGAACAAGTGTCTTTATTTCGATACGTTAACTGTTAAAAAATTTCGTAAGCAAGCCATACTTGACGACAACTTTGACGACGAACTAACACAAGTTGTCTATGATAATGATAAGTTAGTTGGCTTCATATATGCAACAGTAAGAAAATTCCCATACTTAGAGAGGGGTCTTGAACCTAATAGAGGTTGGATTAATGTAATGTTTGTACATCCTGATTACCAGCGTCAAGGCATAGGATCTAAACTTCTCAAGTTCGCCGAAGAAAAACTTAAAGGTAAGGAAATAACTATTGGTGCTTACTCTCCTAATTATTTTTTCTGGGGTATTGACAAAGATCATTATCAGTCAGCTATAAACTTCTTCGAGAAGCATGGCTACATTGCAGATTCTGAACATTATTCAATGGGCAGAGACTTACATGGTTTTCAATTTCCAGAGAAAGTACAACAAAAAAAGGAAGAAGCAGAAGCTCAAGGCTACAAGTTTATTAACTTTGAATATAAATACACACTAGAACTTCTAAACTTCTTAAAAGAAGAATTTGGAGGCGGATGGAAACGCAATGCCTTAATGGCAATGCAAGCAGATGTTGCAGAAGATGTACTTATACTTTGTCTAGACAAAGACGATAAGATTTGCGGTTGCTGCAACCGTGCAATTGATGGTAATCCTATGAGATTTGGACCAATAGGAATTGCAAAAGATAAACGCAATGCTGGCATTGGAACAGTATTGCTCGCATATACCTTATATGAAATGAGCAAACGAGGAATTTATAGAGTTTTCTTTGTAACTACAGACGACCCAGGCAGAAGATATTATGAACGTCAGGGTTTTAAAGTTATTAGAACAACTGTCGAGTATAGGAAGCAAAATGGTTAAACGAGTAGTATCAATCGGTGCGCATTCATTAGATGCAGAATTATTGGGAGGGCCTCTCCTATTAAAATATTCAAAAGCCGGAGCACATTGCTCAACTTGGCATGTAACACAAGGACGCCTTGAAGACCCCAACGCAAACGAAGAAGAAAAAGAGGCATATTTAAAAAAACTTCTTGATCAAAATGAAGCTGCTGCAAAAGTTCTTGGTGCAGACACCAAATGGCTTGGTTATGTTTCAAGCACAATGCCTTCTACAGAAGATTTTGCAAAAAGACTCGAAGAAGACTTGGCTGATGTTGACCTCGTAATAACTCATTGGAAAGGTTCAGCCCATCCTCGCCACGTAAATACACATGATGCAGTTACATCAGCTGTCAAAAATATGCGTCTAAAAGGAAGCAATATCAAGCTTATGTATGGCGAGACTTTTGAAGATCTCCAAAGCTTTATGCCACAAGCATACTTTACACTTACAGACGAGGAAGCAGAAACATGGTTTAAAGCTCTTAAGTGTTACACTGTTTTTAATGGGGGCGTAAATGACCTACCATATAATGAGTACTACTCGAGCATTATGAAAGTACATGAATTTGAAGCTAATACAAATAAAAAAACAGTAGCTTACATGTATGCGAGTTTAATTGAAAATGAACTATTCTAAGCCTTCCTTATGTAGCTGAATACGTTTTTTCGAACACATAAACTGTGTAAAAATCACAGCAGCAACACATGAAATTACAAGCCCTATTAAATAATTCAACATGCTCGTAGGCTGCATTGTGGTCACTCCGAGCAGTGTTGCAGGACCATAACTAGCAGCCAATACATTAGTGAAAACACAATAGATACCACCAACACCAGCACCAATTCCAATTGGTACAAACAAAAACGGAATTGGTAAAGTCATACCATAAATTAAAGGTTCGTGAATACCTAAAATTGCAGTTGGTAAAGAACCTTTAATAACACTTTGCATACTTTTATGTCCGACACTCTTTGCTTTAAAGTAAACTGCTATTGCAGCACCAATATTAGCGCCACCCGCCATCATTTGTGGAGCAATCATTGAAATATAACCAACAGTGTCTAACTGTAAAATATAAATTGGCACCAAACTTTGATGAAGTCCTAACATAACCATAGGTAAGAAAGTTGCTCCTAACACAAATCCATAAAGCGCTTTGACAACAATAATGTCGGAATTTCCTAAGAAATCCAAACCAGCAATTATTCCTCCAGATAAAAGACCCGCCAATGGCATAATAATAATTATTGTTAGAGCTCCAGCAGCTAATGCAGAAACAAACGGAACAATAATAATGTCTAAATTATCAGGAATGTGTTTATGTAGCCAATTTTCAATTTTAGATAAAATCCAAACACCTATTAGAACACCAATTACACCACCTTTACCAGTCATAATAAGAGAATCAGATGGAACATCAGGGTTATAAATCATTTTTTGAAAATCAGGAAAAGTATTAAACAAATCGCTGAATTCTTTTGCAAAGTCAGCAACTCCAGCTAAAAGAACAATACCACCAATCAATCCACCAAGAATCTGAGAGCACTTGAAAACTTTTGCCGCATTAATACCAACAAAAATACACAAAAAACTTAAACATCCATTTCCGATAACCGTTAAAAGAGCTACAACTGCTTCAAGAGGATCATTAGTAGGAACTATATTCTGACTAATTAAAACATTAATAATACTTGCAACACCGAGCATTAAACCTGCAGCCATAATTCCAGGAATTAGGGGAACAAAAATTTGTGAAAGCTTCTTTAAGCCACCTTGAACACCACTTAACTTATTCTCATCATCGCTGTCTTTTAATAAATCATTAAAGTTATCAGTGACTTTTTTAACTTTTCCAGGACCAATTACAATTTGGATGTCTTTACCTTCTCCTACAAGACCAAGCACATCTTCTGTTTTTTTAATAGCATCATAATCTACCTTTTTAGTGTCCTTCAAAATTACTCGAAGGCGAGTCATGCAGTTTTCAGCAAGTTCTATATTGTCTTTTCCGCCGCACAAATCAAATAAACATTCAGCTAATTCTCGATTGTTCATAAACATACACCTTCTTTAATGTACAATACCACCCATGGATTTAATAATACCACATAATTATGACCCAATTCTTGATGTTCGTAAAACCCAAGAAGCAATTAAGATTATCCGCGACACTTTTCAATATGAGATGGAAAGCGAACTTGGTTTGACTCGCATATCCGCCCCGCTGTTTGTTGATAAAGATAGTGGTTTAAATGACAACTTGAGCGGTGTAGAAAAACCTGTAAGTTTCGACATTTATGACACTGAGCTCGAAATTGTTCAGTCCCTCGCTAAATGGAAGCGTATGGCTTTGAAAAAATACAACTTTAAAGTTGGCGAAGGATTATATACAAACATGAATGCTATTCGTAAAGATGAAACTCTAGATAATCTACATTCAGTGTATGTTGATCAATGGGACTGGGAAAAGGTTATTTCAAAAGATTCTCGTAATTTTGAAACTTTAAAATCTGAAGTCGACCATATTTATAAAGTGATTAAACATCTCGAACATGATACATGGTATAAATATCCAGAAGCTGTAAATAAATTACCTGATGAGATTTTTTATGTATCATCTTTTGAACTACAAGATTCTTATCCAGATCTTAGCCCTAAAGAACGTGAAGACAAAATCTGTAAAGAGAAGGGTGCAGTATTTTTGTCTCAAATAGGTCGTATACATGATCATCGTGCACCAGATTATGACGATTGGGATTTAAATGGTGATATTCTATTTTGGTATGAACCTCTTCAATGTGCTCTTGAGATTTCAAGCATGGGTATTAGAGTAGACGAAAATAGCTTAGCAGAACAACTAAAAGAGGCTAATTGCGAGGAACGCACCTCATTACCTTATCATCAAGCTGTACTCAATGGTGACCTACCGTATACGATTGGTGGCGGTATTGGTCAATCTCGCCTGTGTATGCTTCTTTTAAAAAAGGCTCATATTGGCGAAGTTCAGGCAAGCTATTGGCCAGCAACCATGGTAGAAAAATGTAAAAATGGCAATATTCATTTGTTGTAGTTTAGGGGCGTAATTAATAGTGCCAAATGGCACCTTTATGACAACCTTACCATGTAAGGGTGTCCCAAAAGAGCGAAACGGCTCTTTTAACTCCGCCCCTAAATAAATTCCTGGAACAAATCACAAGTTTTCGTATATTATATTCCGCATGATAAAAAAAGATTTTACAATGAACAGTGTAGAAGGTGTGCATCTGCGTACAGGGATGCTACTTAATAAGTTATGCAAAAAATACGATTGTGACGTTAATATCATTTTTAATCACAATACAATCAATGTGGAAAGTGTACTTAACATAGTTGCTGCGTGCATTACAAAAGGCTCAAAATTTGCTATCACATGTGATGGTAAAGACGAAGAAGAATGTATGGACGCAATCACAAAATTCTCTGGCGAGTATTTCATTTAAGCAACTCCCAGATAATCAAGCAAAAACTTTACACCAATTAAGATTAGGATTATACCGCCAGCTATAGTTGCAGGACGTTCCCATTTTGCTCCAAAGAAATGACCAATAAATACGCCAGCAAATGACATTATAAAAGCAACAGATCCAATAATGCTACATGCAAAAATCATATCCATTTGCATGCAAGCAAAGGCAAATCCTGTCATCAATGCATCAATGCTTGTGGCTATCGCTAAAAACAATAGTTCAAACAAGTTTAAGTTAGCAATTTGATGTCCCCTCTTTTGCTGCTCGGCACGTTCAACATCCTTTTTACTCTTATCTTTAAACGCATCCCACAACATTTTTAAACCTAAAAACAAAAGCAAAATAAATGCAATCAATGCTGCATTAGAAGTAATATAAATTTGAAACTCTTCAGTGTCTTCAAAGGTTTTTACAATTAAAAAACCAATTGCTGGCATCAAAGCCTGAAATCCTCCAAAAAACAAAGCAATAATTCCAGCTTGAATAAAATTTAAACGGCGTATAGAAAGACCTTTACAAATAGCTACAGAAAAGGCATCACTTGAAAGGCCGATAGCCGTAAGTATCATTTCAGCTATATGCATGATTATAAAATATCGTCGATATTGTCAAGCTCACGCTTAAAACTTGCAGCTGCCTTATCTTCTAAATTTTTATATTCAGATGATTCTAGTGGCAAATGTTCAGCAAGACGTTCAAGCAAATTGACAATAGTCAAAGGTACAAACTCACGCTTCTCGATACCAGCTTTATAAGCATCTTCCAAGGCATCATGAGCAGCAACTTCAATAGAATAACGAGACATATTTTTACTATATTCAACAAGTTTATTTAAACTAAATGCACGCAATGATGGATGATCATTAGACAACATTGTCCAAATTGCATAGCGCTCAGCATCGTTTGGATAGTCAACATTGATAACTTTGAAATCGTCTATTAAATTAACAAGCAAAGATTCGCCATTAAAATCACTACCAACAGTGCAACATACAAGAATGTTAGGATCTTGAAGAGCAATATCAATCAAGTTCAAAACTTCAGCAATTCCGCGAGAAACTTGAGCAGCCATCATACTTTCCATGTCAGACTCAGCCTTAGAGACATCAATTTCAGGAAATTCCCACAAATCAACATCCTCAAGAAGCAAAATTCCTTTACCGTTAAAACCCGTACGAGTAGGATTTAATCTGAAATTGCCATTTGCAGGAGCAACCAAAGATAAAACGCTTTGTCCTTGGAAGCCCTCATCCATTCGCATTCTGATGCACGGAAGTCCAATCTCGCCTGCTGTAGCTTCTGTAAATATTTTTGCATCTACCCGCGATGGAGACTTAAAGATTAACGTCTTAGTAAAAGCAACGCGATCTAGGCCATGCTCTTGATTAAGTTTTTTAATAAGCTGCATAAATTCATTTTGTTTATGAGCTCCAAGACCCAATTCACGCATAGCAGCAATAGCGCTATCATAACCAACTAAGTTTTCGTATTTGAAAATATCATTTTGTTTAAAAACAAAAGTATCAGGCTTATTCGTCTTTTTTGGAGGAATCTGCACAGCCTCTTTTGCAAGCTTATCAAGATCTAACTCACCTTTGATACTATCAATTGGAAAGCCTAAATCCTTTAACTTTGCGAGCATTACATCATGTAAATCATCTGAATAAGGCTTTAATTCATCTTCGCTCATGTGATGAGTGAAAATTTCGAAAATAGCTTCGCAAACTGGTCTATTTTGGAGACCAACAGCTGTTTTCCAAGCATTTTGAAGACCAAGAATTGCATTTGCAATAGTCTCATCGTCCATGCTTTTACCAGTTTCATATGCAGCGAGATAAAGATAGACACTCGACATTAGCTCACCTTGCATCTCAGCAATTGTAGCCTTAGTTATTAAATTAAAGAATGTAGCATATCGCTTTTCAGGACCAAAATCATCGTTAGAAGCTTCCTCAATATATTTATCGAGGGCCTCTTCACTTGCCTTCTGTCTTGTTTTTTTATCCACGAGAATTTACTCAGCTGGTTTTTCTTCAGCTTTAGGTTCTTCTGCAGGAGCTTCTTCAGCTTTAGGTTCTTCCTCTTTTGGAGCTTCTTCAGCCTTAGGTTCTTCCTCTTTTGGAGCTTCCTCAGCTTTTGGCTCTTCTGCTGGAGCTTCTTCTTCAGCTGGTTTTTCAGCCTCTTCTTTTGCGGCTTTTTCAGCAGCTTTCTTTGCCTTAGCCTCATAAGCTTTTGTACGCTTTTCTTTTTCAGCTGCTTTCTCCTCAGCCTTTGCCTTACGTGCTGCCTCAGCTTCTTCTAACTCTTTAGCACGAGCAGCCTTCTTCTCGGCCTCTTTTTGAGCAATTGTGTCTTTAGCATTACCGAATCTGCTTTCAAAGCGTTGAACACGTCCACCAGTATCAACAAATTTTTGCTGACCAGTAAAGAATGGATGACACTCATTACAAATGTCAACTTTCAATTCTGGTTTGGTTGAACGAGTTTTGAATGTGTTACCGCAAGAACAGGTAACTGTACATTCCATGTAGTCTGGATGAATATCTTTTTTCATTTTTTTTCTCCTTACTGTTTTGATTACCGACCAAAACTTGTGGGTGAGTATTCTACCATAAAAACTTGTATATTGTTGACAATTTATTTTATTGCAACAAACCAGCCTGTAATAAAAATAAACAAGATCAAAATAGGGATGAAAAACATAACCCAATTAAGCAATTTTTCTGACATTTTAGGACCTTTACCAGCATTAATTTCGCTTAAGCACTTTTTCCAACCCCATGCTTTTTTAGCAGTACAAAATGTACAAATAAATATCGCACCAAGCGGAAGTATATTATTACTGATAATAAAATCTTCCAAATCCATAATTGTATTCATGTTATTTAGAGGAAAATCAATTCCACTCCATACACTAAATCCTAAGCACGCAGGAATAGAAACAGCAATAACAACAAATAAATTTATTGCAACGCTTTTGCCACGGCTCCAACCCTTCAAATCCATCCAAAAAGCAACAATGTTTTCAAACACAGCAATAATTGTTGACATTGCCGCAAAGCTCAAGAAAATAAAGAACGCAGTACCAAATAACATACCAAAAGGCATGTTAGCAAAAACATTAGGAAGAGTTTCAAACACTAGACTAGGCCCTGAACCAGGATTAATACCATAAGCAAAACATGCCGGAAAAATAATCAGGCCACATACAATGGCAACTCCAACATCCATGATAGAAATTGTGAGCGCCTCGCCGAATAATGTATGATCATGTCCAATATATGAACCAAATATAACCATACTTCCCATACCAACAGACAAAGTAAAAAATGCGAGACTAAGTGCTTGATACAATGCTGCACAGAACACATCAGGAGAAGAAAATATCGTTTCAAACTTAGGCATTAAATAAAATTCAAGACCAGCTCCAGCACCTGGTAAGCATATTGCAAATATTGCAAGTCCAACCATAATGACGAGTAAAAGAACCATCATAACTTTCGTAATTTTTTCTATACCTTTTTGAACACCAAAACCGCAAATTATCATGCCAATTACAACTGCTGCAATCATCCAAAATATTACTTCATATGGGTTTCCTACCATAGTTTGATAAGTCTGCGAAATCGCTTCAGAACTTGCTCCGTCAAAAATTCCTGTTCCAGACTTTACAATGTAATTTAGCATCCAACCACAGACACAAGTATAAAAAGACATCAGGATGTACTGTCCAGCTACAGAAACCCATTTAAACAAATGCCATTTAGTTCCAGGTTTTTCAAGTTTGTCATACGCAAGAGCATTAGATGCCTGCGATGCTCGGCCAATACTAAATTCTAATGCCATAAGCGGTATACCTAAAATAGCTACACAAATCAAATATAAAACTAAAAAAGCCGCACCACCATATTGACCAACTTCGTAAGGGAATTTCCAAACATTACCAAGACCTATGGCACATCCTGCGGATATAAGAATAAATCCTAATCGCGAGGAAAAGTGTTCCCTTTTAACTGGTTTTGATTTATCAACTATCATGGGCTTGTATTTTATAGGAAAATTTTTATTTTTGATATATTATTTATCGCCGTAATGAGAACGACATTCAATGATTATAATTGATTGATCTTTGATATAAAAGACTATTCTGTTGGTTCTATCTATCCTAACACTCCAATAACCAGATTTGTTTTCTTTAAGAGGCTCTGGCTTACCAATACATTGATAGCCTTCTCTTTCTATGCTTTGAATTAATTTATTAATCTTTTTTAATTTCTTTCTATCAGTCACCTGCCAATATAAATAATCTTGCCAAGCTTCTCTTTTCCAAATAATTTGCAAATTAATCCACCTCAATTAAATCATGCTCTTCCAGTACTGCTTTACCAGACTCAACATCCTCTATTGCTTGTTTTAGATAATCCATATTCTCTTTGCTATAGAACGGATCAGACACAATCTCAAATGGAATTCTTTTATCTTGAACTAATTTTGTCGCGAACAATGTAAATGCTGATGTAGCAGTAAGACCCATTTTTTTGCAAACCTTATCCATTTCTTTTTTCAACCCTTCATCCATTCTAAAATTTACCATTGTAGTTGCCATTGAGTATCACCTCCTTGTAGAAGATAATACACAATTTGTAAAGCAAATGCAAGCAATTTCTTTACAAATTTTTAAATTTCAGCTTGCAACATTGTGCGCTTCATGATACAATGTTGCCACGCTACCACGAAAGTGGCTAGCAATGTGAGACTGATAGTCTCCTACAATCTAACCAGAACGGGAGACTATTTTCTCGGTAAAGCAATACCAAGAGCAAAACCCACAGAAAAACATCCAATACCGAAGCATAGAATTGTTAAACCCATGGTGCTACCTCCTTTCTACGCATATTCACGTTTTACTTATATGGAGGCTAGCCACCCTACATCGTAGTAGCGCTCATAAAAACTATAAATTAGAAATTATTACAAAACAATACATCCGAGTGATGATTTTTATCTCAAGAAAATTGAATTTATAACAATAAAATTACAATTTAAACAACAAATATTCTAACAGCCGTACTTTAGGCCGCCATATACCTCTTTAGGGTAATTAGACTCTAATTTCACATCAAAATCTTTAAAAACAATATTAGAGCCTTTATCACAATACACGCCATAAGTCTTAGACTTAATTAGATCTTCTCCATCGCGAGGACGAGTATCGTAAACCCCAAGCGGATAATTTGTTGCTCTATTAAACTTTATATTTACATCAGTAAAGTAAATATTACTTACCTTATCTGGAGTATCACCACCAATAAAGCAACCATTTTCACTTATAGCGTTAATATTGTTAAAATAAATATCGCGAACTTCACCACATGTGCCATGAGTCTCGCCTTTAGGAAAACGCCAGCTTCCATCAACGTTAGCGATTGGTGCACGTGGATAACTGGTTACATAAATTGGCTCACCCTTACCCCACCAAACTTCGCTAAAACTATGACAATCAAGATTAATATTACTAAAGCGTACATTGGTAACGCTTCCTTCGTCTCGGTTCTGAATACCGATGCCACGGTTGCTAGCCTTAATCACACAGTTGTTAATTAGAACATCGTTAATCTTGTCCATGTTCTCGCTACCTAATTTAACAGCACAGCTTCTGCTTGTCATAATGCAATTATTAACTACGATGTCCTCGCAAGTACCATATTCTGCATACTCACGCCTGTTTTTAAAGCAAATGCAATCATCGCCACTTTCTATAAAGCAGTCTGAAATTCTGACCTTCTTGCTATGGTCAATATCAATTCCATCGCAATTGCGAACCTTAACATCATTGTTGATATCAATATTTGAAACGTCAACGTTGTAACATCCCAGGACATGAACAGTCCAATATGCAGCTCCTTGCAGCGAGATGTCCTTGATTTGAAGGTTTGTAACATTTTCCAATGTCAATACATGAGGACGAGGGTCAAGCTCTCTATCGTCAGGAACCTTGAGCTCATAACTATCTTCGAGTTCAGCACCTTCAAAAACAAAGCAATTACCATCAATAGTGCCATTACCACTTAAAGTTAAATTCTCACAATCTTTGGCCCAAAGCCACTTTGTACCTTCGGATCTGTTTTCTTTAAAGGCACTAATGTTGTAAATGGTAGTATCAGGATTGGCGAGCCATTTTGAATTTTCTTCCAAGTGAATATCGCAATTGCTCTTCAGCTCAACAGGACTTGACATAAACGTTTTGCCTGCAGGAAAAATTACTTGCCCGCCACCATTATTGTTACATGCATCTATTGTAGACTGAATTGCTTTGGCATCGTCTGCTTGGCCATTACCAACAGCACCATAATCTATAACATTGAAACTTGTTGTATTGTTTTTTGCGCATTTAAACAACAAAAACCCGAGGCTTATAAGTAATACAGCTACAATAACAATAGCGATAATCATTGAATTTTTGTCTTTGAAGAGTTTCATAACCTCTATAAATTTTAACATATTTACTAAGACATTTAATAAACTTATAAGTAAGGCTTGAATACTGATGGTTATCGTGTTAAAATGAAATCACGCTACCACGAAGGTGGCTAGCTGATGGTTGATAGCCCATCTAACTAGACAGTTAGGGGGCTATTTTTTTGAAATGCTGATTCCTAGCGCAAAGCCTAAAGACAAACAGCCAATACATAAGCAAATTAAATTAATGCTCATGATTTTACCTCCTTTCTGCACACACAACGTGTGCTAATTTAAAGAAGGCTAGCCACCCTACCAGCGTGGTAGCGCTAAAGTAAACTATAAATCAGAAACTGTTACAAAACAATACATCCGAGTAATGATTTTTATCATAGAAAAATTGAATTTACCCCTCAAAAAACTTCAAAATAGTGTCCACATAAGGCATCAGTGTATCATTACCACTCATATAAATCTCATGCTTAACACCAGGCACCTTATATAACTTGGTGCCATCCACGCAATTCGCAAAGTGGTCCTCGCCATATTCCTTAACCCTGTTGTCATTACCAGCTTTAATTACAACGCATTTTGCTTTAATCTTTGCTAGATTTTCAGGTTTATACATCTCATCCAAATCATAACTAGCAGATCTAAGCCAACCATAAGTAGGAGCACAAGTCTGAAAATTCTCGTTCATATTACATAAAGTATGGAAATACTTATACCTGGCCTCGCTATTATCCAAACTTCCTTCAAAATCAAAGTCTTGACTGTACCTACCCTGACCAATACACTCTTGCTTACTTTGACCAATTTTGCACATAAAGGCACCAAAAAACTTCGCGAGTGGATTTGGAATGTCCCCTGCGCTATACTTAATCATCGGGCTAGAAAGCACAGCTTTAGCAAAGAAATTAGGTTTATCCTCTAGCGCACATGCAGCAATAGCTCCACCCATAGAATGCGCATACAAATAACATGGTTTTTGATGATCTACAACATCGCTGCAGAATTTCTCAAAGTCAAACACATATTCATAAAAATTTTCAACGTGACAAAGTTGTTTATCGTCAACATAACGAGTAGACTCACCATGACCTCGATCTTCTAAGATATAGACGTTATAACCAGAAACCAAGAAGTAATAAATCATCTCATTATACTTCTCTATAAACTCAGTTAAACCATGAGCAATTACAATATTAGCCTTGGCATTTGGTTGAACATAAACTTTGTATCTAAGATGAGCACCATCTTCCATTGTTAAGTATGACTGCCGCTCGTACTTTTTGATATAAGGTTCAACAAGATTCTTCATTTGAGTATCATAAGTTTTTTCATCAACATAAGAAATAGCGGAAGTGGTTTTAGGCAGTGTCTCGCAATTATTTGCAGTCTCCTGACTTGCCAAACCTTCTTGGACAAATAAAACAACAAGGTATCCTGCAGCTGCAAGAACAATAACGAGTAGTGCAATAAGTACGATTTTGATAATCTTCTTAATCATGTCATCCCCTTAAAACTTTACAGTACTATTATATACTATTTATTTATAATAAAAACATGCAAAAAATCATCGAAAGCATACCCAATTTTAGTGTTAGCAGCCAACGAGATCCTGAAACATTTGACAAACTGGTTAATACAGCTGGCCCTACACTTAAAAGTACTCAATCCGACGGCGACCATAACCGTTGCGTTTTTACATTAATTGGCGAACCTGAAAAAGTTGGCGAGGCAATTTTTAATTTAGCTACATGCGCAGCAGAAAACATTGATCTTAGGCATCATACTGGCGAGCATCCTCGCATTGGTGCCACAGACGTCATTCCATTTGTTCCTATAAAGGATGCCACAATGGATGAGTGTATTGACTTGAGTATATATACTGCGAAGCGTATATCAAGCGAACTCAACATCCCAACTTTCTTATACGAATACAGTACTCCAGAGCGTAGAAACCTGGCTGATATCAGACTTGGAAAATACGCTAAACCTGACTTTGGACCAGACCAGCCTCATCCAACAGCAGGTGCTACAGTTGTTGGAGCACGTAAATTCCTTATCGCATATAACGTAAACCTGGATACAGATAACATTCACCTCGCCAAAAAAATAGCCTCGCTAATCCGCGAGAAAAACGGAGGATATCCTGGCATTAAAGCTCTAGGCATGAAAGTAAATGGACGCGCACAAGTATCCATGAACATTTGCGACTTTGAAGCAACAGGAGTACGAGAAATTTTTGATGTGATAGCAAAACTTGCACCAGTAAAAAACTCTGAACTCATCGGAATGGCCCCAGCTGCAACAAATATTGAAGCAGATGCAGAACATCTAAAGCTCGCAGACTTTGACCCTCAAAAACAAATCATTGACTATCAAATTTAAATTTGCTATACTGTATAGCAGTTTAATGAGGAGGACTTATGCCTGCTGTACAAATGAATACAAGAATTCCTGGGGATATCAAAAAAGCTGGTGATGAAGCTTTTAAAAAAGCTGGCATTACACCAACTCAAGTTGTTAATGCTGTTTGGAAATATGCTGCAGAAAACAAACACAGACCAAATGTTATTAAAAATAGGTTTAAGTCTTTAGAAAATTCAGAAGAAAAGAAAGAGCAAAGACGAAAAGCATTTGAAGAGAGTTTAAAAGTTATTCCAAATTTTTGCAAAAAATACAATATTGATATATCTAAGATTAAAGTTCCAGAAGGCAGCAATAGGGCTTTACGAGATTATTTATATGACAGTGAAATGATGAAGAAATATGGTTTTTAATGAATATTTTATTTGATACAAATATTATTTTGGATATATATTTCAACGATAGAGAAAACAATTCTCTAGCTGTAGAACTATTCAATACGCTTGTTGAACATAATTGTAATGCTTTAATATCAGCATCTACTCTTAATACTTGTTTCTTTTTAATTGAAAAACATTTTACACATTCATTTGTAAATAATAAACGATACCTCGCAAATAAAGTTGCATGGCAAATCATAGAGCAAATATCAAATAATTTCATTATAGTTGGCATAGACAATACAGACGATTTTATTGCCAGAAAATACCAAAACATTCATGACGACTACGAGGATAATTTAATTACAGCCTCAGCAGAACGTGCAAAGGCTGACTACATTGTTACTGAAGATAAAGATTTCATATCTCATTGTCCACATGCTATACTAAATACACAAGATTGTATTAATATAATCAGCCAAGAATTTACCGAGGAGTAACCATGCAAAACTTTATTGAAGACCTATCAAGTTCAAAACCAGCACCAGGAGGCGGAGCAGCAAGTGCAATGTTTTCTGTTCTAGGCACAGCTTTGACATCAATGGTATGCGCATTAACTGAAGGCAAGCCAAAATATGCCGAACATGAGCCAAAAGTAAAAGAAGCACACAAACAAATCTTGGAATTACAAGAAAAATCAAAACAACTAATGGATGATGACAAGCGTGCATTCCTCGCAATTTCTGATGCTTACAAACAAGCTAATCATGATGCCATTCAAAAAGCATTACCGCTTGCCACGCAAGTACCTCTCGACATTATGAAGACGGCCGCTAAAGGACTCGACATCACAGAATCTCTAATTGGCATCACAAACAAAATGGCAGTAAGTGACCTAGGTTGTGCAGCCCTGGGATTCAAAGCAGCTATCAAAGGAGCATGGTTAAACGTTTATATCAACCTTCAATCTTTTGACGAGGAACCTACTGAATATTCAGAAGAGGCAAAAGAAATCCTCGACACATATCTCACAAAAGCTGACAAAATCTACAACAGAGTAGAAAACGAGATTTAATTCTGGCTTTTAACGCCAGTATCTAAAAGCCACAAACCAGTTGTTGAAATTGGCTTAAAATCTTTCAACTTAGTATCATCATAAGCCGTAATCATCTGTCTATGCAACAAAGGATACATAGGAACTTCAGCTGCGATCAAATCATAACACTGATTCCATAATTCTTGTTGAGCATCACCGCTAGAAACCCTCGCCTTTTGCATCAAATCCTGAAGTTCTTTGAATCTAGAATTCTTAGCATTCTGCCAGCAACTCCGCGCAAAGGTCCAAGTATTATCACCATACCACCAACTCATCAACAAGTCAGCATCGTCACCAAAACAACTTGGGTCCCCAGGCGTCATAATCACATCAAATGGAGGAGTAGCGTCATTCTCGCTCAGTTTATCCCAGTCAATTGACTTAATATTCAAATTGCAATTAATTCCTACAGCATCAAGATCATGCTCAATTAAATCTGCAAAATCGGCACACCACGAATTTTCAGAAACCATCAATTCCATGTCAATTTTTTGACCATTTAATAATTGTTTTGCAATCTCAGGATTATAGTTATATACAGTCGATGCCCTGTGATAGCTTTTATGAGCTTCATGTAAAAATGAAGTGGCAGGTGTTGCATATCCCTTTAATTTTTCTTCAATAATATGTTCGGTGTTAATTGCATACAATATTGCTTGTCGGACGCGTATATCGTCAAAAGGAGCTTTAACAGTATTAAAAATAATAAGCGGTAAACTCATACTCTGAACTGCTTCGACCTTTTTACCACTTGCTTTTATTTTCTCAATAGAATCAACCGGAACGCATTCCATTACATCAACTTGTCCACCAAGAAATGCTTTAACACGCTCCTCTTCTTTAGTTAAAACCTTCCATTCCATGGCTTTTACCTTAGGAGCAAATTCCCCATCATATTTTCCATTAGGCATTAAGTTAATTAAGCCCTCATTCTTGCCTTCAGCTGATTTATAAATCCACGGTCCACTACCGATAGGCTTTTTTCCTGTATCTTCAATTTTATCTGGTTCCTTATAAATGCGAATAATACTCAAACGTTCCTTCATCATAGATTCAAATGGATACTCAAGTCTAAAACGCACAGTAAAATCATCCTTAACTTCTATTGTTTTAATAAAATCTATTAGCGAGCAAAAGGTAGTACTTGTTAAGTTAGCACCGAATGCTTCTTGTATGTCTCCAGCAGTAATTCTTGAGCCATCAGAGAATAACTGATTATTCTTTATCTTTACGTCATAAGTTAAATCATTAATTTTAATAGGATCGCCATCTGCGAGACCGTCTACAATTTTTCCAGTGCGATGATCATATTCATAAAGTCCTTCAAAAAACGTGCCATCCAAGAGCTAATGTCAAAGCGTTGCTATTACCAATTGGATTAAAATCATTCGTCGAATAAGCAACGCCAGCACAAATATCAGCTCTTGAATTTGTAAAATCTTGATTGGTTGCTTTTTGAAATCCACAACCTGAAAGGGCAATACCAGCACCTATCGCAGCTGCTCCCCCTCCAAAAATAAAACTTCTTCTAGAAATATCTTTCATTTAACCAATCACCGGTATAAATAAATTTATCAAAAGTATTGTAACAGGTTGATATATTAAATCGCACAAAAATCCACCCACGATTGGAACTATTACGAATGCTTGATGCGAAGTTCCGTATTCAGATTGTACAGCCTCCATGTTTGCCATAGCAGTAGGCGTAGCACCAAGACCATGTCCACATAAACCAGCACACATAACAGCAGCATCAAAAGATTTGCCCAATGCCCTAAACACAATAAAGTAAGAATAAAGTGCCATAAGAACAACTTGGCAAACAACAATTAGAGCTAATCCGCCAACAAGACCTAATAATTGCCAAAGCTTTATAGACATCATCGCAATTGATAAGAAAATATCCAAGCAAACCTCGCCAACTTGGTCACACATAGCAGGACTATATTTATACCAATGGAAAACCTCATTTAAATTCCTAAATATTACTGACACAAGCATTGCACCTAGATAATCTGGTAATGTCATCCCAATTAATGCACTAAGAAGCCCTGATACCTGAATACCTAAGGCCATACAAATAACAATTGCTGCAAAGTTTTTTGTTGCCTGTTCACCAGATATTTTTTTGAGTTTCTCTTTAAACTTTACTGTATCTGTAAGCATTTCATAATCGTCTTCTGATTCTAAATGGTTTTTAACAATTAATCTACGAGCCAACGGACCACCAATAAGTACCGAACAAATTAAACCAAAAGTAGCGGCGGCGAGACCAGCTGCTTGTGCATTAGGGTAACCCATACCCACAAGAGTAGAACCATATGCTGTAGCAGCACCGTGTCCACCAGACATACTGATAGCACCAGCTGTAATTGAATAAGCAGGATCCATGCCAACTGCATTTCCTATACCTAAGGCTAAAGGACCCTGTATGACAGAAATTACTGCTGCACATATCCAATAAATAATTAGTAATTTACCACCTTTTTTTAATAACTTAAAGTCTGCACCAAGACCAACAGTTGTAAAAAAAGCAACCATAAAGATTGACTGGAATGTAACATCAAATTCAACACTAAAAACTTTTGTTACATGGCCAATAAATACTGCAATCATAAACAAAAAACCACCCACAACAGGGGCAGGAATACAGTATTTTCTCAAAAACTTACAATGTTTACGAATAAACATACCGATAAGAAGTACGACAGCAGCAACAGCTAAAGTCTGTGTCATGTCACATGAAATAGTAAATATGCCATCTATTGTTGCAAAACTCATTTGACTCCTTAAAAAATCCAACATTTGTTGGGTTTTATATTTTAGCATAATTTCCCAACATATGTTGGGAAAAATCTTATACAATGAGGTCATGCTCAAGAATGAAATTTACACAACTAAAATATGTGGCTATTCAAGTACTGGTGATGGAGTTACACGTATTGATAATCAAGTTGTATTTGTAAAAAATGCACTAGACAAAGAAACTGTTAAAATCAAAATTCTTAAAGTCCAAAAGAATTGTGCTTGGGCAAAAGTAGAAGAGATTATTTACTCCAGTCCAGAAAGAATCATCCCCAAATGTAAACATTTCAAGCAATGTGGAGGCTGTGATCTACAGCATATGACCTATACAGAAGAAATCAAGTTCAAAACTCAAAAAATCAACGACGCATTTAAAAAATTTTCAAACACCAACAAGCAATTAGACTATTTTCACAAAGCAGAAGAAACAGAACGTTACAGAAATAAAGCAATATTTCCAGTTAGTGATAATCATATAGGTTTATACAAAGAAAGAAGTCACAACATCGTTGACATTGATGATTGCCTTATTCAAAACAAACTCACAAACAAAATTTTCAATGTAATCAAAGAATGGATACAAAAATACAATATAGACAATGTAAGCAATATATTCATAAGAACAAACACACAAAACCAAGCGATTATTTGTCTTGTTTGTAAGAACCAAAAGCTCGCTCATAAAAACGAGCTTATCGGCACAGTACAGAAAAACATACCTGAAACTGTTGGTATTGTCATGAACGTTAACAAAAAAAATACTAATGTAATTCTAGGGAAAAAATACATAATAATATGGGGAAAAGACTACATCATACAAAACGATTTTAAAGTATCTATACCATCTTTTTTTCAGGTAAATCATGATCAAACTAAAGTCTTATACAATCGTGCATTAGAACTAGCACAACCAGATGGCCTAGAAGTAGCAGATCTATATTGCGGAATCGGTACAATCAGCCATGTTATGGCACATCAAGCAAAACATGTAACAGGCATTGAAATTGTTCCTCAAGCTATAGAAGATGCAAAACAAAACAAACCGGAAAATATTGATTTTATATGTGGCGACGCCTCGTTAATTGAAAATGCTGACGTCGTTGTGGTAGACCCACCCAGGGCAGGGCTCAATAAAGAAACTATTGAGAATATTCTTAAAGCAAAACCCACACGAATTGTATATATAAGCTGTAATCCTGCAACAATGGCAAGAGATGTAGCATTGCTTGCACCATACAATTTGAAAACTCTAGAGGCAGTAGATATGTTCCCTCGCACTAAGCATGTTGAATGTATTGGTCTTATGGTACAATAAATAAAGGAGGCAACATGAACACAATAGAATGCATCAACAACAGAAGTAGCTGTAAAAATTATGACCCAAATAAAAAAGTAAGTAAGCAAGACTTACAGAAAATTGCAGAGGCTGGTTCTAAAGCTGCTACTGGAATGAATAAACAAGCCCCTATCATTCTTGTAATTGACAACAAAGAGCTCAGAGATAAACTCGCAAAACTAAACAGAGAAGTTCTTGGAGTAGATTCTGATACGTTCTATGGAGCACCACAGATGCTTTGTGTTCTTGCCAAATCTGACGTTAGAACACATGTTTATGATGGAAGTATTGTTATGGCAAATATGATGCTAGCTGCCGAAGAACTCGGTCTTGGCTCTTGCTGGATTCATCGTGCCAGAGAAGTTTTTACTCCTGAATTATTATCAGAATTAGGGATAGAAGGCGAATATGAGGGCATAGGTAACCTAGCTGTAGGCTATCCTGCAGGTGAAAGGCGCCAAAGCCCTCCTCGTAAAGAAGATTGGATTAAATGGTATGAGTAGACACAGTTACAAAACAACAATGGTATGCGCACCAGAGATTAATTTTGACCTCGATGGCAATGTTGTGTCAAACATTGAATTTATTGGTGGCTGTGATGGTAACTTAAAAGCTATTGCTAAACTAGTTGATGGCTGGACAGTAGAAAAAATCGAAGAATACTTAAAAGGTAATACTTGTGGTCCTAAACCTACAAGCTGTGCTGATCAATTAGCAGTAGCAGTTAGACAAGCTTTAATTGAAAGCGAATAATTTCTGAGCAACATTATATCCGCCGATAGCAATTGCTTTGCCAATAGGGCCTGGTATATTTGTTCCAAAACCCAAAAGTGAATGACGAAGTTTTTCGTATAACTCTTTGTTGTGTTTTTTAACATAATCCCAAAGCTCAGCACGCTTCTCCTCGTCAATTTTCTCACCACGCATACGTAAGAAAACAGAACAGATACACATCATCATAGACAAATATGAAAGCATGTACTTCATAAGTTTAGGACATTTTTTGAGTTCATCTAAATCTGTCGCATCAATCATAATCTTAGTAATTTTAATTTGCTGATCAATGCGTCCTTTCATAACATCAGTGTTGACACTTTGATCCTCACGCCCTATAAAATACATATACATATTTGTATCAATGTAATACATAGTTTGAACATGAGGTAGTGGTACATAGACAAAAATGTTGTCTACATAAAAAGTGTGTTTAGGTAATTTAAGACCAATGTCTTTTAAAAGTTGGGTTCTATATATTGCACTATGCATCAACAAATATTGACTTGCTTTAAAACCACCTGTTAAATTCCATGAAAACTCAATATTAGTTGGCAAACAGTTTGTGTAATTAATAGGTGTTTGTTGATTTGCAAAAACCTTATTGTAAACATAGTTACCAATAACAAGATCAGTTGCCTTATCACGCTCAACCTGACACCGTAGATATTCCATAATAGGATTAGTATTTTTTACATCCAACCAATCATCACTATCTACAACTTTAAAATATAGTCCAGTTGCGTTTTTAAGGCCAGTATTTACAGCCTCGCCATGGCCACCATTTTCTTGATGAATAGCACGCACTGTCGTTGGATGTTTAAATTCCCAACCTTTAGCGATATTTAATGTGTAGTCCTTTTGTGAACCATCATCAATGATTAAGATTTCAACATCGTCATCCTCGTTATTCAAAGCGAGCAAGTGCTCTATACACTTGTCCATATATTCTGCTGAGTTATAACAAGGAATTGCAAATGTAATAACTTTGTTACTCATAATTTCTACATTGTTTGTGCTTGTACAGCTGTTATAGCTACAACACCTACGATGTCATCTGCAGAACAGCCACGTGACAAATCATTTACAGGAGCGGCAATACCCTGAGTTACAGGACCATATGCTTCAGCGTTTGCCAATCTTTGTACAAGTTTATAGCCAATATTTCCAGCATCTAGGTCTGGGAAAATAAGAACATTAGCAATGCCTGCAACTTCGCTATCTGGAGCTTTGCTTGCAGCCACACTTGGAATAATTGCAGCATCCAATTGAAGCGTTCCGTCAATCTTGATGTCTGGACCTAATTCTTGGGCAGCTTTTGTGGCTTCTTCCATTTTAATCTGATCATCATTACCATTAGCTGAACCTTTTGTAGAATGCGAAAGCATTGCAACTCTTGGTTCTGCACCAATGATTTTCTTAAATGAATTTGCTGAGTTAACAGCAATGTTAGCTAGTTTGTCAACATCAGGCATTGGTTCAAGTCCGCAATCACTAAACAAGAATGTGCCATTCTCGCCATATTCACAATTAGGAACAACCATAACAAAGTAAGAACTTACATATTTAACTCCAGGAGCAGTCTTCAAAATTTGTAATGCTGGACGTAAAATATCTGATGTTGCATGGCATGCTCCAGCAACCATACCGTCTGCATAACCACATTTAATGAGCATTGTTCCAAAGTAAATTGGATCTTTTATTGTAGCCTCTGCTTTTTCAGGTGTCATGCCCTTGTTTTTTCTAAGTTCATAGAAAGTATTTGCAAACTCATCCTTATACTCGCAAGTCTGCGGGTCTAGAATTGTTGCACCTTCTAAATTAAATTTTGATGTATCTAAATTAGAACCAACAATTACAACATTTGCAATACCACGTTCTAGTACTTCTTGAGCAGCTTCTAATGTACGCTCGTCCTCACCCTCTGGCATAACAATAGTTTTCTTGTCAGATTTTGCTCGATTAATTAATTCGTCTAAAAACGCTGACATAATATCTCCTTTATCTCATAAAATTAGCGAGAAACAGATGCGGGTGGTGGTGGTACATCTGAGACTCGCCAACAAAAGTTATTATACAAAAAACCGCAACAGTGAGCACAAAAAGTTTTATTTTTGATAAAATAATTTGTATGAGTAAAGTAAATTACATAGATTTTCACAAAACAAAAGTGGCTGATTATGATGCTATTGTTGTTGGTTGTGGATTTACTGGAGCAACTGTTGCAGAGCAATTAGCAAACAGAGGCAATAAACGCGTTCTTATCATTGAAAAGAGAAGCCATATCGGTGGCAACATGTATGACGAGACCAACAAAGATGGTGTTTTAATTCACAATTATGGTCCTCATATTTTTCACACCAGCATTCCACGAGTGGCAGGCTACATTGTCAACTTCAGCAAAATGCGCCCTTACGAACATCGAGTAAAAGCAAATTGGTATGGTACTTACTTCCCTGTGCCATTTAATAAAACTAGTATGGAAATTGCTTTTGGTAAAGAACGCGCAAATGAGCTCATCCACAAGCTTATTCAAAAATTTGGTGATGAAGTTAAAGTTACGATTAATGAACTTCGCGAACAAAATGATAAAGATTTATCGAAACTTGCTGATTTTGTTTACGAGAACGTCTTCTTGCATTACACAATGAAGCAATGGGGTGTAACGCCAGAAGAGGTTGACCCAACAGTAACTGCCCGAGTTCCTGTTTTTATCTCAAGAGATGACAGATATTTCCAAGACACAACACAATTCATGCCAATAGATGGCTATACTCCATTGTTTGAAAATATGTTATCAAGTGACAATATTGACGTTGCACTAAATATAGAAGCCGAAAGCGTATTTGGTCTTCACTTTGAAGGTCCAGCACAAGAAGATAAACTTGAATATATTACTGTTCAATACAAAAAGTTTGATGGACCTATCATTTTCACTGGTCCATTAGATGAGCTTTTCTTATGGAGGTTTGGACGTCTTCCATACCGTAGTTTAGATTTTAAGTTTGAAACAAAAGATGAGGAATATGTTCTCCCTTGTGGAACTGTAAACTACACTGTAAATGAAGATTACACTCGTATTACAGAGTTCAAACACCTAACAGGACAAAAATGCAAAAATACTACAATCATGAAAGAATACAGTAGAGATTACGAAGACGTCAAAAACCAAATCCCTTATTATGCAATTATTAACAAAAAAAATAATAAATTGCATGCTCAATATATGAACTTAGTAGGTGGCACACACAACTTCTATGCCATTGGACGTCTCGCTGAATACAAATATTACAATATGGATCAAATTATCGATAGAGCTCTAAGCTTATCAGACGAGCTTCTTGAGAATTAGTTCGATATCATCAGTTGAAACACCGCAACTTCGCAAGTATCTGATTGCGCAATAATTCATATCGCACTTATTCATATCATAATTAGGATCTGTGCGTGTAAGCTTATGCAAAAACTTGTCTATTGTATTTTCCTTAACAGAATTATATTCATCATCTGTTAAACCATGATATGAACTCATATAATCGTTGGCTAGTTCTTCGTAATTAGAGCCTGCTAAAGATTTTAATAATGTAATAAAATAGTATGTAGGAGCTTCTGTGCAGACATTTATGTTACCATGATCAGGCATTTTTAGGAGAGCTGATACTATACGATCATTGCAGTCTTTTTTCTTAATATCTACAACTTGTAAATTAAGAGCGTCTATCCCATCTGCTTGTATATCATGATCAAGATCAATAGTGTAATCTGATTTGTTGTTAATGCCTCTGAAAAACTTATTACCTATTATAAATTCAGGTACTTGACTGTATCCTTTCTGGAAACCTGATAGTGCAGATGAAAATTTTTGAGGAATTGCCCGTTGAATTGTAGCTGTGTCACTATCTATCAAGCCAGCTTTTTCCCACACTCCATCTTCATGCGAAAAACAAAAGTGCAAGTCTTCATTGTCTGTTTTTGCATAAATAACATGATCTCCACCAATACCAAAATCGTCAGTATAAATTGGCACATGAACAGCTTTATATCCTGTAGAGAAAGTGATTTCCACCTCGTCACCATAATTAATATCTGCTTCACGCAATTGCTGAATATTAGTTTTTAAAATAACAGAACTATCTTGCTTTGCGATATTGCAAGTTTTACTATGAAACGCATTAAATATAAAAACAGATGCAATAATGGCAAGGAAAACAATTATAGCTACAGCTATTATGATAAATATTCTTTTAAGAGTTGACGAGTGCAATATTTTTATATAACTAAACTTCCACAATAGAGTGGTGCACCACCATTTACATGTAAGTGTAAGTGATTAACAGTTTGACCACCATCTGATCCAGTATTTATGCTTACCCTATAACCGGATTTATCAATCTCTTTAATCTCAGCGATTTTTTTGACAGTTTGTAAAAGATAACCAAGAACCTCTTGAGGGACATCGTCTCCAACATTATCATAATGTTCTTTTGGAATAATTAAAACATGTACAGGTGCTGCGGGATTAATGTCCTCAAAAGCAAGTACTTTATCATCTTCATATACCTTAGTGCAAGGGATTTCGCCCTTAACCATCTTACAAAATAAACAGTCCATAATTGATCCTTTCCGCTATTAATTATACACTTTATTTTTTCTGAAACGTCGCAGAGAAATGAGCATCGTTCAAACCACCTAGAGTCTGAGTTGAATAACATGGATGAGCTTCACCATTATACTCAAACTGAAGAAGTTTAAAGTTTTTGCCCTCCTCGCTTTCTAAAAATTTGATACACAAGTCTTCGTTTTCTTTTTTAGTAACTGTACATGTTGCATAAGTTAGATGGCCACCTTTATTGACATATTTACTTGCATTACGCAAAATTTTCAAACCTGTATCTGCAAGTTGATCAATAACTTCTGGGCTTATACGCCATTTTAATTCAGGGTGCCTGCGAAGCGTACCCAAGCCGGAACAAGGCGCATCAACAAACACAACATCAAATTTTGGGGCGAACCCATTAAATTCATTGTCAATTGTTTGAGAAAGTTGTTCAAAATTAGTAGCATCAGTATCCAAAATAGCTGTTACATTAACATTTGTTTTCTCGATACGTTTTTTTAAAATGTCTGTTTTAAATCCAACATTGTCTAATGAAAACATATCAAGCTGCCTGCCCCATTTTTGCTGAGCTAAAACCTGTAACATGATTGTTTTGTTGCCTTTACCACAGCAAAACTCTAGTATATTGTTAGGATTTTCAGGCGTAAGTAGGGTACTTGCTGCAATTGCTTGAGAAGCAACATCACAAATAATAAATTTTCCTTCGTCATATGCTTGTGCGATATTTGCATCTCTTAGGGCTTGAGCATTTTCAACCTTAATACAATTATTTGTAGCAATGCCATTAATGCCTTTAATAATATAAGGTTTTGCACCATTCTCATAAAGCAGATCGTTCATCTCTTGCAAACTTGTTTTTAGAGTATTAACAAAAATATAAGTTGGTGGTTGTCCATTGCAAGAGGCAATCAAGTTTTTGCCATACAGATCGCCTAAGTCTTCAACAACCATCTCTCCCATCCATTTTGGTACCGAATACACTCTACAAAAAGCATCAAAATTCTCGTCAGGATTACCAAAAGGAAAATCTTTCGCTAATTTTACAACTCTCCTGAGAACCAAGTTAGCTAAGCCTTTTGCCCTAGGTTCTACAGTCTTAACTAGTTCTACGCCCTGGTCAACAGCGGCATGTGCTTCTTTTTCAAGATATACAATTTCATAAGTTGAAATACGAAGAGCATCCATTACGTTTTCTTGGATGTCTCCTGGCGAGTCAACGCATTTATAAATCATATTATTAAGCGTACACCTAGTTTGAGTTGATCCCAAAGCAAGTTTTGTTGCAAAGGCTTTGTCTTGTGGCGATAATACATGATGTTGCAATGTCTGATCCAATACATCCCTTGCAAATGCATTGTTTTCTCTGATTTGTTTTACTGCTTCTAATGCAGCAAAACGTGCTTTACTTAAACTTTCTCCCATGTCAGCCCTCCATCTCTGATATTCTGTATTCCGGCTGCAAAAGCTTTTGCTTCCATTGTATTTTTTCCATCAGGTTTCAACGTTGTTATTTGCATTGCTCCGTCGTTGAACCCTAGATATAATTTTTTATCTATAAACAAAACTTGATTAGGTTTAATTGTAATGTCAGATTTCTTAGCTTTTAAAATTGTTACAGATTTATTTGCGATAATACACTTTGAAGGATGTGCCTTAGATGATGCTTGTATTTTTCTTATAGAAGATAACAGTAAGTCATCTAGATCCAATTCGTGTTTCTCTATCTTTTTGGCATATGTAACAAGATTCTCGTCTTGTTCAGTATATACAACATCTTTTGTCATTGCGTCAACTAACAATTTAGCCCCTAGTTTGGCCATCTCAGATAAAAGCTCATCAGTACTTTTATCGTCTATTTTAATTTTTTCTTGAGCGCAATAAGCACCAGTATCCATACCCGCATCCATTTTCATGATACTGACACCTGTATATTCATCGCCTTCTAAAATTGCCCGTTCTACAGGAGCTGCCCCACGCCATCTTGGTAAAAGAGATCCGTGAACATTTAAGCATTTATATTTATTGACAAAATCTTCATCTAAAATCTTCCCATAAGCAGCAACACAAATATAATCAACGTCATCAGGTATTATTTCTGGAATATTATGTTTAAGAGCAAGTTCTTTTACAAGGCTTGGAACTAACTTTTTCCCTCGCCCTCTAATTTTATCTGGAGCAGTTTGGAAACCTACTACGTCGACAGACTTATCCTCAATTAAATATTGAAAAATGTCGGCAGCAAACTTTGGTGTTCCCATAAATACAATGCGCATTAGCAATCTCCTGGAATAGCACCCTGATTTAGGGCTTCTTGGTATTCTGATAATGCTTGAATACGATATTCTGGCAAACAAGTTTGAAAAAGTGTTTTACCATCTAAGTGATCAATCTCATGCTGTAAGCAATGGGCAAATAAATCTTCAGCTTCAATTGTTTGTTCATTCCAATCAGTATCAAAATATTTAACAGTAACTTTTGGATAACGCATGACTGGAACAGAAATGCCAGGACAAGACAAACACCCTTCTGATGACTCCTCAAGTTCCCCTTCAGTTTTAATAATTTGAGGATTGATTAAAGTAATAGGAGCTTTTGTGTTGTCAGTATCTTCTGGATCATACTTTGCATCAACAACAATTATTCTTTTTGACAAGCCTACTTGCGGGCCTGCAAGGCCAATTCCATTGTATTTATACATAAGATCTTGCATTTCTTTTGCTATCGTTCCAAAAGATTCATCTTGTGTGCATTCTTCAGCAACTTGTAATAAAACTGGATTTGGAGATAAAATAACTTCCATCTATAACACCTGACTTTGCAATTGTCTCAGTTCATTTAATTGATTTTGCATTTCATTAATCTTCTTATATGCAGCATCTTCACCATTAAATTTTTGTTTTTCATTGTTGATAGCGTGAGTTAAATAATCAATCTTTAAAGTATAAACAACATATTTTGCATGACGCAAAGGATCACCTTTAAAATCATGCATTTTAGATATTGTTGTAAGTTTATTTGCATGAACTTTATATATAAGTTCACTTGGTTTTATGTTTGGATTACTTTTTACTTCTGCTTTTATCTTGTCAAAAAGATCTTTGTTTTCTATTGATGAAAATTCGATTTCAGTTGCGTTGAAAAAATCAAAGGTTTCTTTTGGATGTTTAGCAAATATACACAAAAGTTCAGTTTCTAGCTTTTCTTGTTTTGTACTTTGCTGCTTAACTTCTTTTTGAGGTGCTTCAAAATCTTTTGGTTTCTTTAACTTTGACAATTCGTTAATTAAATCTTCCTCACGCATACCTGTTAAACTTGCAATATGTCCAGCATATTCTTTTGCTACAAGGCTATCTTTAATTGGAGCCAAAACTTTTAATGCTGAGCTTGCTGCTCTTGCTTTGTTCCCAGGAACCGATAAATCATATTTGTTGATTTTTCTCTCAATACCATACTCAATTAATGGTTTTGCAGTATTAATGAGATTAAGTAATTCCTCACTACCTTTAGCTTCAATAAATTCTGCTGGATCCATATTGTCAGGCAGCGTTAACGCGACAAGCTCTGCACGCTTTGTGTAGACTTCAGGACGTTCTGCCTCATCAATAAAATTAAGTGCACGTTCAGCAGCACGTTGTCCAGCCTCGTCACCATCAAAAAGATAAACTATTTTCTTTTTAGCATGTTGATTTAATATACGAATATGTTGTTTTGTCAATGCTGTACCCAATGTCGCTACAGCATAATTGATTCCTGCTTCGTGAAGCGCGATAACATCAGTGTAACCTTCAACAACTACAGCAATACCAGTAGAGGCCATATTTGACTTTGCTTTGTCCAATCCATAGAGCACTTGTGACTTATGAAAAATAGGATTTTCGTTTGTATTTAAATACTTAGGTTGTCCATCATCCATGATACGACCACCAAAAGCAATGCAATTCCCGTTTACATCATGAATTGGAAACATAACTCTATTATAAAATCTATCATGAGCTTTGCCATCTTTGCCGGTAACCGCGAGGTTAGCATCAATCAAATCTTTAACTGCAAACTTTTTACTTAATAAAAATTTAGTAAGCTGGTCTTGTCCAGGTGCAAAACCTAATTGCCAACGTTTAGAAATCTCACTTCCAAAATTTCTTCCTCCCAGATAACGTCTAGCGTTATTGGCACCAGCTGATTTTACTCGCATAAGTTGATTGTGATAAAACTCTGCAGCCAATTTACATGCATCCGTGAGCTTACCTTTTTGACTTCTACTGTATGTTTGCTTACCTGCAACTCTATGCAATTCAATGTTTGCCCTGTCAGCAAGAAACTCAATAGTCTCTACAAAAGTCATGTCATATTGTTTTTCGACAAATGTAACAATGTTGCCACCTTCACCACAACCAAAACAATGCCAAAGTTGTAAATTAGGATCTATTTGAAAAGAAGGTGTTTTCTCTTTATGAAAAGGGCAACATGCAAGAAATTTACCGCCTCTTTGTTTTAAGTCGGGACAAACCTCAGAAGCAATCTGAACAAGATCGCTCTTCTCAATTACTTTTTGTATGTCTTCTTCAGGTATAAGCGCCATTACATTGCTTTCCTTAAATCTGTTGAAGAAACAACTCTACCATCTTTTTTAACAAGGTCGTGAACGTGAACTTTCATATTGTTTTTTATGCCCCAATCAAACAATAGTTTTGTATCTCCATTTGCATTGCTCCCAAATCTAAAACCTTCGCCAATATGCATATGAGCTGGTATATATTTACCAAAAAAATTATTCAAAAATTCAATAGCTTCTATATTTTTAATTTCATTAAATTTTAAAACAATAACGTAATCTAGGCCAGATTTATTTAGTGCTTCAATACGCTCCTGGTTTGTCATAATTTTTTTAAAACCAGGATTATAAATTTCATCAGGATCGACATCAAATGTCACAGCAATAGATGTACATTTATCGGCAATTGATTGTTCAATTTCATAACGATGTCCCTCATGCAGACCATCAAAAACACCAAAACAAACACTTGAATGTTTTAAGATTTCAGGAGGATTATTGTATATATCTAACTCTACAACTGCCATTATAAATCTATTCCCTTATCAAAAACACTAACTGGTTTATTGTTCTTGTATATTGCAATAAGTTTATTATCGTAAACAATTGAAAAATATTCATCTTTAATATCAGAATTTATTTCTTGACCACACAAAACTCTTTTATACATATCAGTATCTGCTTCAATTGTTTTATATCCTAGAACTTCAACAGGATTTAATTTACCGCATTTTGATACATCGCCTATTTTACTTCTATGTAAAGTTTTTACATAAGCAGGTACACCTAATTTCTGTCCTAAATCGTGAATTAAACTTCTAATGTAGGTCCCACTAGAAACACTTACTTCTATACAAAAATCATTATCTTTGCGACTACGTAAGTTAGAATCATAAACTTCAATATCTCTTTCAGGTAGATCTGGATTCTTTCCTTTACGTGCATCAACATAAGCAGGCTTACCGTTAACTTTAACAGCAGAAAATGCTGGTGGTTTCTGTTTATGTTTTCCTTTCAATTTATCAACATCAATATTAAAATTTTCAGGAACTTCCACCTCTTCTGTAACTGTTCCTTCTGAATCATAAGTGTTTGTTGCTTTTCCGAAAGATGCAGTTACAACATAAGTTTTATCATGCCCTGTAAGAAATTTATTCAGACGAGCAGCTTGACCAACACCAACCATAAGCAAACCAGAAGCCATAGGGTCTAATGTTCCCATATGTCCAATACGTCCTTCGCCGTATTCTGCCCTTAATTGATTAACGACATCATGAGATGTAACACCAACTGGCTTATCAACCGTTAATAAAAAATTATGTTCCGTGATACCACGTTTCATGACATTAATTTAACCATATCATTTTTTATTGTTTTAAAAGCGGTTTCGAGATTGGTTTCATTCATTGTAAAACCAGCTGCAGCCTTATGTCCACCACCATTGTGTTTTGTGGCAAGCACACTGACATCAATATCTGTTTTAGAACGAATGCTGCCATGTACCTTTTTTTTCTTTTCAGTTTGACGAAGCAAACATGCAACGTCTACACAACCAAGTGACCTAATCAGATCAACCATACCTTCTGTATCAGCTTTAGTTGCATTATATTTCTCAAAAGTATCTGCATCTATACAGCTTAAAGCAAACTTATGCTCGCTATCTATATATAGATTATTTAAAACTTGTTCTTCTATTTTGAAAGATTCTATAGAACGCTTTTGATATAAGTTTAAAGCGATTTCAGATGAGCTAGCACCAGCTTTAACCATTTCAAGTGCCGAGGAATATGCATCTGCATCTGCATTTTGATATCTAAACGAACCTGTATCACCCATAAGCCCACATAAACAAGCTGTAGCTATATCTTTATTGGTAATATTTAAGCTCTTCGCTAATTGCCAAATCAACATTGAAGTAGAAGCAATATCAGAATCAATGTATGCATAATCTACGTCAGCATTGTTTACCTGATGATGATCAAAAACAAATTTTACAGTGGCCTTATTACTAGCTCCTTTGATATTTAAACGTTTATCTTCTGCAACATCAACATATATAAAAGCGTAATCATCTTCTGGAATCTTTTCAGTAAACTTATCACTATCAGGCAGAAACTTAAAACATTCTTCAAGATTACCATTAAGCAACATAGTCGTTTTTTTGCTTATGCTCTTCAATAATAAATTTAGTGCAATCTGAGAGCCAATACAATCAGCATCAGGATTAACATGTCCACAGATTACATAATTGTCATAATCCTGTAGTTTATCTTTTATTTTCTCTATCGAATGCAGCTGCAATTGTCTCTCCCATGTCAACACTAGGATCTAGATAAAAATTAATAGCTGGTACAACTCTCCACTGAAGCCTATCGCCTAATAGCTTCCTGATATAGCCTTTTGCACTGTTAAAACTTTCCTCAATCTCATCATAATGATCTTTATTTGCAGTGTAATAAATCTTAGCGTTACGTTTGTCGGGGCTCACATCGGCACCAGTAATTGTTACCATACGCAACCTTGGGTCAGAAACATCCATAAGCAAAATATTTGCGACAACCTCTCTGACCTGCTCATTTGAACGTCTGTTATTCGGTTCGCTCAACTTCTTCTACCCTGTAACCTTCAATGGTATCTCCAACTTTAATATCTTGGAAACCATCAATACCAATACCACACTCGTATCCTTCTTTAACACTCTTGACATCATCTTTAAAGCGTTTGAGAGATGCAATCTTGCCATCATGAACAACTGTTCCATCGCGGACAACTCTCACAGAGTCATCTCTATTGATCTCACCTTCAACAACATAAGCACCAGCAATAACACCAATCTTAGGAACTTTAAATGTTTCTCTAACTTCTATTATGCCAGTATCTTTTTCAACAATATCTGGGCTTAAGAGACCAACACGAGCAGCATTGATATCTTCAATAGCCTGATAAATGACTTTGTAAGTTCTGATATCAACTTTTTCACGCTCGGCCAAGACACGACTTTTACCTGTAGGACGTACATTAAATCCAATAATAATTGCATCAGATGCAGTAGCAAGTGTTACATCAGTCTCGGTAATTCCACCAACAGCTGAGTGAACAATATTAATTTTAACCTCACTTTGATCCATCTTCATTAGAGCATCTCTTAAAGCTTCAATAGAACCTTGTACATCAGCTTTAATAATCAAGTTAAGATCAGTTTGCTTACCTTCTTCAATTCTGTCGAACAAATCGTCGAGGCTCATGTGAGACTCACTCTGTTCTGCAACACGCTCACGCAATCTTCTAGATTCTACAAGCTTACGTGCCTCACGTTCATCTTCAAAAACACGGAAGTCGTCACCAGCAGTAGGAACGCTATCAAGGCCTAAAATTTCAGCAGGCTCACCTGGCTCAACACCCTTATATTGTTTACCATCAGGCCCAACTAAAGCACGAACTTTACCATAACTTGTTCCTGCAACAACCATATCGCCTGGATGTAGCGTACCACGATTAACTAAAACTGTAGCAACTGGACCTCGTCCTTTATCTAGGTTTGCCTCAATAACAAAACCTGAAGCAAGTGCATCAGGGTTAGCTTTAAGTTCAAGCACGTCTGACTGTAAAAGAATGGTTTCAAGTAAATCGTCAATATGCAAATTTTTCTTTGCAGAAATATCGACGAACATATTTTTACCGCCCCATTCTTCAGGAACAATTTCATATTCTGTTAATTCTTGACGAACACGCTCAGGTGTAGCTCCATCCTTATCAATCTTGTTAACTGCAACAACTACTGGTACACCAGCTGCCTTTGCATGATTGATTGCTTCTTTTGTTTGAGGCATAACACCATCATCAGCAGCAACAACAAGTACAATAACATCCGTAATTTCAGCACCTCTAGCACGCATTGCAGTAAATGCTTCATGGCCTGGTGTATCGATAAATGTAATCTGTCTGTCATTTTTAAATACAACACTAGCACCAATATGCTGTGTAATACCTCCACTCTCACTCTCAATAACTGCTGTATCTCTAATTGCATCGAGCAGTGATGTTTTACCATGGTCAACATGACCCATAACAGTAACTACTGGTGGCCTATCTTTAAGATCTTTCTCTGTGTCATTGTAAACAACATTAAAGTCTTCTTCTGGGTTAACGATTCTAATCTTTCTTTCCATGTCGTCAGCGATAAGCTCAATTAAGTCTGAACTCATTGTTTGAGTTAAAGTTAAAGCCTGACCTAACATGAAAAGTCTTTTTATGACGTCATTTGGAGGAACATTTAATGCTTCAGCAAATTCTCCAACGGTAGCACCTTCTGGAATTTCAGCTACAGTCTCATCAAATACAAGATCAGGATCCAAACCCTTCTCAATAGCTTCGAGTTCAGCCTTTTCTCTAGCTTCAGCCTCGCGCTTTTCTTTACGCTTCTTTCTGCGTCCACTGCCTTCCTGGCTAGCCGCGGCCACTGCAGCTCTAGCTTCTTCTAAGACTTTATCGCGTTGAAGTTTCTCTGCGGCAGCTGCCATTTGAGCATATCTATCTTCTTCACTTACAGTCTCTAACTCAGGGACGTTAGGTTCAAATTTACCTTTTTGCTTTTTGCGTTTTTTAGAAGGAATATATGTAACACCCTCGTCCTTCATACGCTCTTCTTCATGACTAATTTGATCAAGAAGTAAACCTAATTTTTCACTCTTCTTAGTTTTTGCAGATATTACCTTCTTAGGTTTGTCTTCTTCCTTCTTTGATGCTTTTTTACCTTTAAGAGCCTCTTCAACCTTTTGCTGTTTCGCAACAGCCTTAGCTGCAGCCTCTAATTTCTTTTTGTTTGCAGCAATTTTCTTTTCAATATCTAGACGTTCTTTTTCATCTTCAACTTTTTCTAATAGTTGAGATAATTCATCAGATTTCTCTACAATTGCTTTAACATGCTTGACTGTAACTTTTTTAGGTTCTGGTTTTTTCTCCTCTTTCTTTTCTGGAGGAGCAACTTTTACATCAGCACCTAACAAACCATCATAATCTCCACGTACAGCACGCTCTTTTGCTCTTTTTTGTTTTTCAGCAAGTGCTGCAGTAGCTCTAGATGAAGCTTTTTTTTCAGGTTGTTTCTTTTCCTCTTTTTTCTTTTCTTCTTTCTCTGGCTTACCAAACTTTTCTCTAGCAAGCTTTTCTTGTTCCGCATTTAATGGCATAGGGCCAGACTTTACAGCAATGTCAATAGACTGTAATTTTTCCAGCATCTCAGCCGTTGAATAGCCCAGCTCTTTTGCCAATTGCATTACACGTATTGCCATAAATCTAAAACCCTCCTATCTATTCTGAATCAGCATGAATGCCGCAGTATTTCGAACCAGGGCGAGCATGATTTCTACATCTTACACCTTGTTCATTTACATAAGCACATGTCTCATCAACATCTTCGATAATTTCCTCGCCATCAACACCAGCTTCTTCTTCGCCAGTAAATGAAGTACTCTTAATATCAATTCTCCAACCTGTTAAAGTAGCCGCGAGCCTTACATTTTGACCTTCTCTACCAATAGCGAGCGATAATTGATCGTCGCTTACAAATACAGTTGCGGTCTTTGTTTCCTCATCCAAATCAACACTCTGGATTTTTGCAGGAGACAAGGCATTTTCTATGAACTTAACAGGATTCTCGTCATATTGAATTACATCAACGCGCTCATTGTGAAGTTCTTCTACAACCATTCTTACACGTGAACCCTTAGGTCCAACACAAGCACCAACAGGATCTAGGTTATACTCATTTGAAGCAACTGAAATTTTAGAACGTGATCCTGGATCACGAGCAACAGACTTAATTTCTACCAAGCCATCATAAATCTCAGGTACTTCCATCTCAAAAAGTCCACGGATTAAACCTGGATGCGAACGTGAAACAACAATTGAAGGACGTGACTGCTCAAAGCGTTTATTAGACTCATCCAATGGGTCACGTACATCGATAATTAAAACCTTTAAGCGTTGATTATGTCCATAACGCTCATTGTATGGAACCTCGTTACGCTCATTTGGATATCTCTCAGTATTAAAATGAGGAAGCTCAGCTTCAACTCCATCTCTAATATTAATAATCGTAAAATCGCGAGTAGACTGCAGCACTGTACCTTGTACAATTTCTCCAACTCTGTCATGAAACTCATCATAGATTGCTTGTTTACCAGCATCTCTAACAATTGATTTAATAACAGCTTTTGCTTTTTGTGCAGCAATTCTACTTACATCTGGAGGAGTTACATCATGTTCCTCGTAACTTTCATACTCGCCAGTTTCCGGATCAGGATCCCCAACAGGAACCATCTCAAAAACATAAATCTCGCCCGTTTCTCTGTTGATTACAACACTTGCTTCATAATCAAGCTTTAAAGTACGCTTGTAAGTAGAAGCTAGAGCCGTCTCTAACCTATCGATTAGGTAAAACTCATCGATACGTTTTTCATGAGCGAGTGCTTGTAGTGCTTCAAATAATTGTGACGTTGCCATAAATTCTCCTTCTATTTATCCCTTATGTTTGCTTTTGCAATATACTCAAATGGAATCTCGCAATTTCCTTCCTCTAGCGCAAGAACCACTTGTTTTTCACTAACATTTAACAATTCACCTGTAAAGTTTTTTCTTCCTTCGACAGCTTCACTTGTCTTAATCTTTACAGTCTCTCCTTTAGCTCCCTCAAAATGTTTAGGAGTCCTCAATGGTCTATCAGGACCAGGACTCGACACCTCCAAAGTATAAGAGCCTGTAAATGGATCAATTTCATCTAAAATTTCACTAATCCATTTTTGGGTTTCAGCCAAAACGTCAAAAGTAACGCCGCCAGGATAATCAATATAAACCCTAACAACGGGTGCTTTTGCAGAACCAACCATTTTGACTGTGACTATATCAACATCAGGATCAACTTCGGCCCCGATTGTCTCAATTGCCTCAATCAAACTATATTCCTTTTTGTTTGGCATCAACCTCCCATCATAAAAAGAAGCGAGCCGTATGGCTCACTTCTTCAATTCAACTTCTTTTTTCATTTTGTATTTTACCACATATTAAGTTATTTAGACTCAAATATTTTTTCTCTTTGATACAGCTCTAGAAATACAAAAACCAATCACAATACATACTATAAAAGTAAATACAATTATAATAATTTGTATCCATAATGGAATATTACCTAAGCTGCCAAACAAAGAAAAATTTTGCTCAAAATTTCTATTACTGCTTAAATCTTCATTATTAATTATTGAAAAATTATTGCTGCTTATTTTGTCTAAAAATGTAAAATCAACATATGTTTTACCGTCTTTAACCTGGGCAGCTATTTCTGATTCGGAACCATTAATTAATAATTTACCTATAGACAATGCATGTCCATTATTACTATGAATTTCTACCGTAGTACCATCTTTTTCGATTTTTAGATAGCCTTCTTTACCACCATTATCAGCTTGAGATTCATTTCCTGTCATATTATTATTATAAACACCTGGATGATCCTGCAATTTATTTTCAATAATATTCCAGCCGTTAATTTTTGCAAATAAAACAGCATCAACCAATGGTGAATAATTTTCTATAACTAATTCTTTAACCGCAAATGTAGATAAATTCATTTTATGTTTATAAGTATGTTGATTATTCATTAAGCACCATTCACATTCATTTATTAATCGTTTTGCGTCGTAATATGATTGATTTTGTACATTGCAACAAAAATTATCTATTAAATTTTGTGCCTTAGATTTGTCATTTGAGGCTTGTTCTAATATTGCAGGAAAAATAGCTTGGTAATATTTTTCAAGATAATTCCAATAAGATTTTACTCCGTCTCCTAACAATGATTTATTTTGTTGCACAATTGTATTTAACTTTTTAAAACACAAAGAAGCGTTATTTTCATCATTTTGAAAACTAGGAATATTATAAGTATATGAAGGATCAAATTTTGATTCTATCGAGGACATAGGTACAAATGTAGAAAATTCTGCAGGAGACAAACATTGCCATAATACTACTGACATATCTTGAGGTAAATTTTTATAAGTTTGTAAGATATGAGCATGCAACTGAGTATCATCACCTATTGGACGTATATCATCTCTGTTTGTTGTGTCAGGGCAATATTGAGTACCTTCATACCTGTCTCGCAGTATGCTCATAACATCGTTTAAACTAACTTTTTTATCTGGTTTAAAAAATATTGGATATTTAGTTTTTGGTTCATAATTGCCAATTGTGCTTGGCGATAAAATGCTATGAGCTCTCCAAGTTCGTAAATGACAATAATCTGTAAATCGGTTCTCTCCAGAGTAAGTATTAAATAGATTTAATGAACCATTAGAATTATATTTGGCATAACCTTTTTGTTGAGGTAGTGAAAATAAGTCTTTAGAACAAATAACATCTGAGCTTGCAAATCCGTCAATTGTTTCTAGCATAAATTCATTTCCCATTGCACATACACAATCATCTGGAGCTTTTACGGCACAATATTGATGTCCAGCGTACATTTCCATATACCAACATTCTTGATTGTCTGAAATCATAACGATCTCGTTTCCACCAGATCCTTTTTCATCAATAATTTTGGCTAATAACTCAATACCTTCACGAGCAGTTTTACAACATGCTCCAACTACTGCAGGCATTTTGTCTTCAACAATTCCTCCATCAACAAAAGGATCAGCTTCTAGTGCTTCTTTACATACATAGGCAGTTAACGTAGCAGAAATGGATACGCCATACTCGTTCGTTGCTGTTGTAAAGTACGAATCAGAATCTACAACATCACAAGTAGATAGTACTGTAAAACGAAATATATTTTCTGGAAGGTCATAAACAAATCCATTATCAGACTCAATACGTACAAGCTTCTCGCCATCTTTTCCACCAAAAACTTTAAAGTAACATGGTTGATTAGACACACTGGTATCACTTGATCTTGCAATCATGGATGTACCATCACTGCTTGCATTGCATCCAACATAGACCCCAGAGCAAGCAAAAGCTGGACTTGATATTAAACAAGTTATTAAAGCTATAATAAAACTTACTAAGCAAATACTTAGAATACGGTGTTTGTAATAAAATAATTTCATTTTACGCTCCTAAAATACGAGGTGCTACTTGCAATTTCCTGCTTACAATACCAGGCATCCAAGTACCACCATGTCCTGTACAACTGACATGAAAAACCCTGTTCAATATATCGATGTTTCCAGATACCAAAAACAAAGAACCTTGCTCAATAATATCAGTAATCATAAACAACACAAATTCATAATCGTACTGTCTTTTTATCTTACTCATGTACTGCCTAATTTCTTTTTCACGTTTCATGACATTTTTAACATGAATTGTTTCATGCTGCGCAATCAAAACTTTTTGATCACCAAGTTGGAAAACTTTACTGTCAGAACCAACAAGTTCACTAATTGGCAAAGATTCCTCATCGCTCTTATTATCAAAAATATCATGACCAAAGCTATCGATATCAACTCCTACAATTGCAGCCAAATCTTTTGCCATACGTCTATCGAAAGCTGTAGTTGTAGGCGAATTCAAAATTACAGTATCAGTAATAATTGCACTTAACAATGCGGCAGCTAGTGGTTTTGGAATTGGTATTTTACTATGTTTATAATTTTCAAATTCACTAGCAACGATAGAAGCTGTAGATCCAACTGGTAGGTTCATAAATTTAATAGGATTTAGCGTTGAAATATCAGCAATACGATGATGGTCAATAATCTCTAATATTTTTGCTTCGTCAATACCATTTGCTGCCTGACTAGCCTCATTATGATCTACAAGAATTACATTTTTATGAAGAGGATTAGCAACATCTGATCTTGTCAAAATACCAACACAGCGCTTCTTCTCTTTATCTAAAATAACTGCCTCGCGCAACTTACTTTCTAACAACTCGTGAATTGCATCCTTAAGCAAAGTCTCGTCGCTTAACAAAAGTACATCAGTTTCCATCATGTCTTTTGCTTTTTCATCCAGTGATTTAATTAAGTCAGCAGCAACCGCTATTATATTATTTGTAGACTTATCCATCTTGTCTGTTGCTGAAATATATCTCTCAGCAATCATACGAGTAGTAATTAATCCTTTATAGTTATCCTTTTTATCTACAACAATCAAAGATTTTTTACGAGTTTGTCTCATAATACGACCAGCCTCAACAACACTTTCATATTCTTTAATTGTAATAGGATTTCTGGTCATAACGTCACGAACACGCCCATATACATGTCTAATAGCACGAGGAGTAGGTACATCATATTTTTTAAACAACCATTTTGTCTCTGGAGGAAGAGGACCTAATCTAACAGGTTCATAAAAATATTCAATTTCCTTACCCTCTTTTAAAGCGTTTTTTGAACTCTCATTTTTTAGGTAAGCATAAGCAACTGCAGAACAAATTGAATCATTGTCTGGATTCTTATGTCCAACTACATAAACTTTTTTTGCCATAATCTAACCTCCATAATTATGAATAATATTCATTAAAATAATAAATAGGAATTGCACTCCAACCATGACATAAGCTTCCAGCATCACTAAATGCATGTTGCCCACGCTCGTCCTCCCAAAATGTTCCAGTAAAATAACCAGAATCCATCATTGTAGTGTAATTCTTTAAAATATCGTCATATACAGCTTTTTTATATTTAGGATCATTAAATTCTAACAAAGCATCGTATAAAAATCCTCTCATGGAAAGTGAAGCTGTTACCATACCTGTAGATTCACCTTGCATATCTTTCAAAATCTTATTAGCAAGATTTTCATTTGCATTAGGTAATTTAGCGAGAATTGCTGTTGCATTACCAAGCTGAGAAGATAAATCTTTGAGTCTATCTTCAAGATCTAAACAATATTCTCCTTTACTAGAAACATACAACTTGTCATCAAGAGTTTTACGCATATTGTTTAATTCTTCTTCTGTTAAATAAGAAATACCAGTAGCAGACTTGAATTTTTCGTGAGCAATAATAAATATATTGTTTAAGTTTAAAATACCAGAGTCTGAATCACTACCATTCCACCATTCAATAAAATTCCAAAATGGATGAGGAAATTTAGGTATATAATGATTTGCGCCCATCATCGCCTTACTCTTAGTAAAAATTGCGTCAATCGCTGGTTTAATATGATCTAAAATACTTTTATCTTTTGTATATTTAATGTATTCTGCAGCTCCAATAATAAAGGCATAAGAAAACATAGGAATAGGATAATTATTATTACATGGAGCACAAATTTCTATCATATTGTCTTCTCTTAAGCTTTGTGCAAGCAAAATTAAATTATGACGCTGATACTCGTGACCTTCGAACGCATAATATCCACAAAGCATTTGATTGCGAGAATCCATGCCATACAAACATTGCTCTCGCCAAGGACAATCTTCATAATGCTCGTGCATACAACACTTAAGTGTCCAAATGCAAGCTTCGTAGATCTTATTCATAGTAGCATTTTTAAAATTATACGGTTTGTCTTCAAGCGGATACATAACTGGCCTTATACCAATATAATCTATTTCTGTTGGTAAATCGCCTTTTGATTTTTCATCTATTTTTAAAGCAGAAATTTCCAAATATCTACAACCTAATCTTCTAAAAGGATTTAAATATTCAACTGTTTCACCTGCATTCGATTTAATATCAACACTGAAATCACGGCCACCAACTTGTCTTCTAACATGACCTTCACCATGACCTTGTTCGTCTGCACATATATGTTCTCCATAGGAAACTACTATTGTTTGCGCTTTTGGATTCTTAAATTTTATATCTAAAAAGCCTACGTATTCTTTCCCTAAATCATAAAGAACACTGTCTTCATAACGCTTAACAATTTTACCATCAACACGTGGATCTAATTGTAAAGGCAAAATTTCACGTAAATTAAAATTATTACTTTTTGATTCGTTTACAGCACTATCATGGAACTCAGTAATTGTTCCATTTTTATCATATCTAAAACTAAAACCCATCTGTCCTGTAATAAGCCTCATTGTTTCACCGTGCCAATAATTCTCAAGAGTCCTCGATTGAGTGGTTTTTCCTGAAGATGTCAGTTTAGTATTTCCTTGAAGGATTTGATAAATTAAACCTGCTTCACCTGACAAAAATGCTTGGCAACCTTCTTTTCCTGGATTATGCCAGATTAAAATTCGCAAATTGTGTTTTTTACCAGGAGTACAAAATTTTGAAATATCTAATTTATCATATAACTTATACTCGTTACTTTTATATTGAGCTTTTTGTGGAAAATCTGAACTTTGCGCAAAATATCTTAATTCATCATCTATATAAAGAGCATACATAGACTCGCAAGCAATTTCAATTTTTAAATCATTTGTATTTGTAGGAGTAAAAGAATCTACGAATTCAGCATAATCATTAACGCCATTTACTTCAGCACCTTCTGGCCAAATCCACTTTGCATCAAAATTTTTAATATCGGCAACAGCAACACCTTTTCTAATAAGTGCGCCAACAGCACCAAGGCTAAGTGCGGTTGCTCCAGCTCCTATTATAAATGATCTTCTACTAATATCCTGCATTACAGCCTCCTAAAACTTAAATGCTGGTGCAATGTTAAATTTATTTTCCTGATGGTTGTCTTTATACAGCGATCCATCACTGTCTATAAACAGATAATTAGTTTCTGTTTTATGATATGGAGTTCTAAGCCATACCAAAACAGGAGTTCCATCGTTTAATGTAGTTTGAGACTTTATAACTTCATTTGATGTTTTCCCACTAATATTGCGAGTCTTATACCATCCTAATTGTGTTCCTTCTGCCGAGTTAAAGTACCATGGATACTCAGCTTTAAAATATTCAGTTCCTGGAGTTATCATTTCAGTATAAGATAGAGGATAAACTTTTACCTCCTCAACTTGAATATCGTCAGTTTTGCTTCCCCATTGATGGGTTCTTTCTGTTTTTATTATAGTAGGTACTATATTATCTTGGTATACTTGAGCTAATTTGGAACTAACATCCCAGCTTCCATAGGGAACTGCGATAGGAAGTGCATGAACCGATTGGAATGTAATTCCATTTTCTACATTTGCAACTCTGAGTTGTAAGTAATTATTTTCTTCCTTGCCATCGAAATTACATTTATATTGTTCCTTATTAGGTTGCTCAGCTGAATTCCAAATGATGTCATTATTCATATAATAAACAAACTCATCATAATACTTAGAAGCTGAACCCTTTTCACGTATGTCATTGGCGGCTGTCTTTAAATCAGTAGAACTATATGCTTTAATATCAGGATTAGTTAATTTAAATGCATAATTAACTTTAACAAGTTCTTTTCCCCTAAACTGTTCTATATTGCAATTTTTAACAGAAAAATTTATTATCTTTTTTTCGTTTTTATCAAATGCTAAATCGATAGTTTTTGATTCTCCAGCCTTACCCTCATACAAGACAATATCATTAGATTTTACTGTCCAAACAGCATTGCCTAAATCCTCATTACTTGCAAGCTGAATGTTTGAAACATTACCTGTGGAGACAGTGCTTATATTTACAATTTCTCCATCTGGGATAGCATTAATGTCCTGAATTTCAATTACGTCAGTACAATTAAATAAATTATTCATAGCATGAGCCACACCAAAACAACTAAAAGTTAATATAAATACAGATAGAGTACCAGCAGCAATTTTTCGCTTTTTAACAATTAAAAAAATTAATGCAGCAACAACAATTATTCCTAAAATAAATGGAAGGATTATATCTCCCGTGATTGGTGTAGGGCCAAGTTCATTTGTAGCTTTAATAGTGGTAGTAATAATACCTTCCATAAGATATCCTTTCTGATTAACCTAGGTAATTATACTATAAAGTTCATGCTCTTTTATGTATTCATAGACAGAAGGCGTAACATAATTTTTAATGTTTGACAAGCTACGTATTTGTGTAGAAGAAACTTCTATAACATCTGCTTTTATCAACAAAATTTTTGGATTCAACTTATGTTTAACATCACCTTTACGAGTAACAGCAACTACTGTACAAAGCTTTAAGATCTCTTCATAATTATGCCATTGCTCCAGTGTTGCAGCACTATCTGTGCCTGTAATAAAATAAATGTCGTACTCACTAAACTCTTTTAATGTATCAACAGTATAAGTAACGCCTTTTCTATTAATCTCTGTATCAGATACATCGAAAGTAGGATTTCCAAAATCCGCTATAGCCAATTTGCACATTTCCAATCTATTTTTTGACGAAGCTAATTTTTTATCTTGCTTGAAGTTAGGAATACCTGCCGGAATAAACAACACTTTTTCTAAATTGAATTTTTTTTGAACAACATCAGCACATTGAAGATGACCCAAATGAATGGGATCAAAAGTACCACCCATAATTCCTAGTTTCTTCCTTTTCATAACTCTATTATAGTATAATGCAGCGCGTGCAAAATCTCAAAAAATACATAACACTTATAGCCCTTGGGCTAGCTGGCGGTGTAATGTATGTATATCCTTATATTAGATATGTCTTTCACATTCCTTTAATGGAAGCTCTCCATATTAACAATCAAGAAGTAGGCCTACTACTTACAATTTATGGAATTGTTTCGTTGTTCTTATATATTCCTGGAGGAATACTTACAGATAGAATTAGAGCAAAAAAACCACTTTTACTTTCTATGTTGTGGGCTTTTGTATTGATATTTGGATTTGCACTAGTTCTAACACTTGTTACCCCAGTACCTTATTGGATAGCCATAATAGTTTGGGCATTAATGCCTTTTGCTACAACATTTGTATTTTGGAATTCATTAGTAAAAGCTATTGGTATGGCAGGCGAGGACAATGAGCAAGGCCGATGTTTTGGAATTTATTTTGCTGCGAATGCAATATTTGGGACAATAATTTCAAGCACTAATATGTTTGCTTTTACTCAAGTTGGATTTAAAGGCGTTACATTTTCTGTCGCAGGATTTGTATTGATAGCTATACTCGCTATTTTATTCTTGTTTAAAGAAAGAAATTTAAAAGAAGTTTCAAAAACATCATTTACTCGTGCTGAGCTAAAACAAGTTCTAACAAATAAAAAAGTATGGATTGCTGGAATTATTATGATGCTAATTTATATGATGTTTACTTGTACCACTTACTTTACTCCTTTTATGACAACAGTATGTGGACTCAACAATGAGGTAAGTGGAGCACTGGGTGTATTTAGAACTTATTTTATAATGATATTTGCAGCAATCTTTTCTGGAATCATCGCGGATAAAGTTTTTCACTCAACGCTTAAATGGTTCAGAGTAGCTGGCCTTTGCATGATAGCCTCTACCATACTTTTTATCATTACAGGTTTTAATACAAGCCCTATTGTAGTAGCTATAGTGTCAATATTACCCGCAATATTCTCTACTATGATATATGCAATTCAATTCTCTACATTAAGCGAACTTAAATTACCAAAAGGTGTACTAGGCACAACCTCAGGGCTAGCTAGTATGATTGTTTTTTCGCCAGACATTTATTTTGATAATATTCTTGGAACTATACTCGATAAAAATACCCCAGATATGGGGTATTTAATAATTTTTTGTTTACTTATTGCAATTTGTATAGTTATTGTTATTCTTTGTACAATTCTATTAAAAATTAACAAAAAGTAGCATACTCGTAATCACTCATATACTCATAAATACCTTGAAGTACAAGCTCTTTTGGATCAGGAGATAGCTTCTTGTCAACCACGAGCTTAAGTTCGTGATCATTACCATGGTAATGTTTTTGCCAATTACTTGGGTCAGCAAGCATTATCTCTTCAACAACGTGGGTTAAATGTGATGGATCATCAACAAGCTGGTCTTCCATTTCAGAAAGTTGGAACAATGCCTCTCGCACAAAACATCAGCTTGAGACTTAGCATCTAAATTTGTTACGATTAAATCTTCCTTGAGTTGTTCCCAGACCATATATCCTCCTGTTTTGCATGTTTTTTCTAACACATTTTTTGTTTATACAAACGATTTAATGCTTCTTCAATAATATAGCGAGGTGTTCCTAAATTAAGACGTACCCAACCATCATAGTTATCAACAAATTCCCATCCTGGACTTGGTTTAATCTTTGCTTTTTTAAACAGATCTTCGTAACCTTCGCCCATATGGATCCAAACAAGATAACTTGAGTCTGCCTTCATGACATCATATTCAGGAAACTTTTCTTCAAAGAATTTATAAACAAACTCAAAGTTTCCTTTGATATATTCAACAAGCTCATCTAACCATTCTTCGCTTTCATTATAACCTGCAAGTGTTGCCGGTACTACAAAAGCATGAGGGCTAGTTACATACATACGTGATACATATGCAAGATATTTCTCGCGAATTTTTTTATTTTTTATAGCGATGTATGACGACTTAAGACCACCAAGATTGAAAGCTTTGTTTAGTGAACAAGCAAAAATGGAATGATCAGCAATTTCCGGATGAGAATTCCACATAGTAACAAAAGGCTTAAATGCCATTTCTCTATGAACCTCATCTGAAATGAGCAACACATCGTGTTTTATACAAATATCTGCAAGCTTGTAAAGTTCCTCTTTTTCCCAAATACGTCCTCCGGGATTATGAGGATTGCAAAAAATGTAAACTTTAACTTTGTTTTCGATAATCTGTTTTTCCATTAAATCGAAGTCTAGGTAATAACGATTATCCTTGATAACTAATCGATTATAAACAGGATTGCAATTACCGTCTTCAATAGCCTCATTGAAAGGACCATAAACTGGAGTATTGATCATAACACTATCGCCTGGATTGCAAAAACATTGAACAGCATAACGTAGTACTCCATTAGTGCCAAACATTAATTTAATCCAGTCTTTTTCTAAATGTAGATTATGCCTGCGTTCATTCCAATTAATTACTGCATCGTAATATTCATCAGGAACATATCCATAACCAAAATCAGGTGTCTTAGCACGCTCTTGAATAGCATGTTCAATTGCTGGAGGACAAGCAAAATCCATATCTGCAATATGCATTGCTAGAACTCCTTCATCTACATTCCATTTTCTAGTCTTGCTTTTATCTACAATTTTGTCAAACAACATATTCTCTCCTTAAAACTCAACACACTTGTTATATGTTTTTTTGTCGAAATTACTAATAATTTCAGTAAATATTTCAATTGTGTCATCTATGTCTTGCTTATCTACAATTGAATAAGCATGATGCACAAACCTAAGAGGAACAGAACAAGATACAGAGGGCACACCATCTCCACTTCTATGAATTTGACTAGCGTCTGTTGCACCTTTTTCAACAATATCTAATTGAATATTCTTATTTAGCTTTTTTGCTGTTTTTTTAATAAGTTTAACTAAATATCTATTAGGTTCTGTTCTTTTATCTGTAAGAGTTAAACACATTCCCTTGCGTAATTCACGTTCTGTGTCATCTTCTTCAAGTTTACTTATTGTATCTACAACAAAAGCTACATCTGGTTTAACTTTATGTGCTATTGTTTGAGCACCACGAGTGCCAACTTCTTCAGCAACCGTACCTGCAAAATAAGTAGTATTTTTAAGTTTTAGATTTTTAACATTTTCAAGTACTTTTGCAAGAATATAAACACCTATTCTATTATCAAAAGCTTTACCACAATAAACATTATTATTCATATGCTGAAAACTTGTTGTAAAAGTAACCATATTACCTGGTTCTATACCTAACTTTTCGACTTCTTGTTTAGAGTCAAGACCTAGATCGATATATGTTTTTTCTTTATCGTTTGTATTAAGAATTCCTGCGATTTTCTTACCGTCTTCTGTTGTTATCCTAACTTCTCTCATCTTCTTTGAATCAGCCATAACACCACCCATGGCTTTTGCAATAACACGACCATTTTTCTTTATCTTTTTAACTATAAAACCAACTTCGTCCATATGTGCTGCAATCAATATTTTAGGACCACGCCCTTTCTTTTCAAAAACAATGCCACCAAGATTGTCAAAAAACATATTATCTGCCTTCATATGTTTTTTCATAATGTCTCTAACTTCTTGTTCGCAGCCTGAAATAGCATCAGCATTGGATAATGTTTCTAAAAGTTTCATATTTTCTCCTAACATATACGGGGTAATTGACTGCCAGCTAACATATCGAGTATACGTTTAGTTTTATATTGTGTTTCAACAACAACTTTGTTAGTTGTTGGCTCTAAACACTCACCAATTATTGCAGCATCTATACCGTACTTATTCTTCTTCATAGCAACGAGAGCAGCTTCAGCTTCATTGTCGGGAACTATCGCAACCATCTTTCCCTCGTTAGCAACCTGCAAAACATCAAAACCTAAAATATCACATACAGACTGAACTTCTTTTTTTACAGGTATTTTATTTTCATCGATTTTAATATCGACATTTGATTGTTGGGCGAATTCGTTTAAAGTACTAGCCAAGCCACCACGAGTTGGGTCTCTAAATGTACGAGTATGCGGTGCTGCTTTCAAAACATCTTGAACTAAATTGTTAAGAGGTGCAACATCAGACTTTAAGCTAGTTTCAATGTTCATCCTATTTGCCATAATAGCCATACCATGATCACCAAGTGTGCCAGAAACTAAAATTTTGTCACCTGGTATACAATTTTTGCCTGAAAGATTTGGATTCCCTTTTCCAATGCCAGCAGTGTTAATAAATATTCCATCAACACAACCCTTCTCAACAACTTTAGTGTCTCCAGTTACAATTTTAACTCCGGCTTCAATTGCTGCATCGTTTATTGATTTTGTGATAGTTTTTAACTTAGAAATTTCATATCCTTGTTCCAAAATAATTGAAATTGATAAAAATTGGGGGCAGCCCCTAGTTGACACATCATTAACTGTTCCACAAACGGCAAGTTTTCCGATATCTCCACCCGGAAAAAACTTTGGACTCACAACATAAGAATCAGTCGAAAAAGCGATACCATCACAAACAGCAGCGTCATCTTCACATCTACCATAAGCTTTAAAAAATAAATTTTCGAGGAGGTCTTGCATCATCAAGCCTCCAGAACCATGACCTAATTCTATTTTATCTAAATCGTACGCCATGTAGGATTGTTCGGATTTCTAACATTGATATAGGAAATTTTACCGTCATATTTTTGCAGAAGCTCTAAGCATACTCGCTCTTTATCGCGAATATCTTCAGAAGTACCTAAGGAAACCTCTACACCATTTTTAAGTTCTAAAGTAGTAGAACCAGGATCAGCTGCTTTAACATTTTTAACTTGATCCTTTAATTCTGTTGTCATAGATGCAACAACATCAATGGCACAATTTACACTCTCGTCAGTACAATACTTACCAATTTCAGGCTTTAGGGAAGGAGAAACATCAACAATATGCATAACACCTTCTACATCATCATAAATTTGTTGATTAATCTTTTTGCCAGCTTCAGAATTTTTATCAGGAACTGGCATTAACCACATGTGATCTTTAGAAATTGCCCAATTACGTACTGTACCTGTAGTCATTGTTGAGCCTTGTGTGGTAGTTTTAGAATTTTGTATTGATGTTGGTACCTCAACGATCGCTGTAATAGTACGCTCCTTAACATTTAATACCAATGTATTTGGGAATGCTCTTACTATTTCAACATCTTCAATCCATGCATCAAGTTTTAACCTTGTTTTAATTATTTCTGTATCAACTTTTAACAAAGTATCTTCATCTGAAACATTAGCCAATTTCAACATTTCATCTTCTGTTAAATGATCAGCACCATTAATCTGAACACGTGTTATTGGAAAAGCATCTGTATAACATAAATAAAAATAGCCTGCTCCAGCGCTTAAAAGAATAAGAATAATAAGGGTGATAATAAAAACTCTTAAAGCTTTTATCTTTCTTTTTTTCTTCTTTCGTTCTTTTGTGTTGATTTTTTTATCTAAATCTACATTTCCTTCTTTTGGTTTTTCTTCAACAACTGGAATCGCTTGAGTCTCTTGTTTTTCGTCTAAAAGTTTACTAACTTCATCAAACTCTGACTTAACAGTAGGTTTATACTGAGGTTCCTCTATGACAGGAATTTCTTGAGCAAGCATCTTTTGCTTCTGCTGCTCTTGCTTTATCTCCTTCTTAATCTGACGCTTTGTCTTTTTTTTGCGTACAGTTGGTCTTTTGTTTTTAGCTACCATAAACTACATTCCTCGTCAAATCCTAAAAATTTAACTTCAGGATATAATTTTATATCAAAAATATCATAAACTTCAGATTGTACATGGCGAAGCAAAGTAACAACATCAGTAGCTGTTGCTCTGCCTCTATTGATGATAAAATTAGCATGCTTTCGAGAAACTTCTGCATCGCCACACTTGCAACCTTTTAATCCAGCTTCTTCTATTAACATACCAGCAGAATGAGACGATGGATTTTTAAATACGCTACCACAACATGGTTTATTTAAAGGTTGAGACTTTCTACGTCTTTCCAATATACCATCCATCCTAGCCTTAAGTTCATATTTTTCTTTATCTTCAGATAAAGCTGTTACGTTAAAATCAACAAAAAGAACTATCTCATCATCCTTAATCGAACTTTTGCGATAATCCCAATCAATATCATTTCCATTCTTTGTTACAACTTCTCCGTTACTGTCAACTAAAGTAACAGATAAAACACGTGAACCAATCCAATCTGTTTTGGTTCCAGCGTTCATTTTTATTGCACCACCAATAGTACCTGGAGTGCCTACAGCAAACTCAAAGCCACTGTAAGTATGTCTAAAAGCATCATTAACAATGCGAGACAAACCAACAGCAGCACCAACTGTATATACTGAATCTGAATATTCGAATTTTTTAAAATCACGACCAAGCATAATTACAATTCCTTTATAGCCATGATCTGAAACTAAAAGGTTTGAACCTCTACCAATAATTGTCCAATTAATATTGGCAACTTTACATGCAGCTAATATCTTTTTCAAATACTCAATGCTGTTAACATAAATATAAAATGATGCTGGTCCACCAATTTTATAAGTTGTATGCACAGACATTGGCTCCATTTCAAAAACGTCACCGTCAAAGTTTGAATCCTCCAAAATAGAAGTCAACTTATCTAAATTCTCAGGCATTATTTTCCTTAATCTTGTTAAGAATTTGTTGAGCTTTAGATGTAATATCTCCAGCGCCCATCGTAATAATCAAATCTCCTGGTTTACTTATTTTTACCATATGGTCAACAATATCATTTCGATGCTCAATAAAATATTTATCAAGCTTAGGATCACCATCTTCTCTAACAACATTTAAAAATGTCTCGCCAGTCACTCCTGGTACAGGTGTCTCGCCAGCTGCATAAACACTTGTTATGGTTACACTTTTACAACCGTCAAATGCATGAGCAAATTCGTCGCGATAAATTTCAGTTAATAATTTTGCTCGAGAATACCTATGTGGCTGCCAAATTACATGAACTCGTTTAAAATCAAGACTATTAGCTGCCTTTACAGTTGCAGCAATTTCTGTAGAATGATGCGCATAATCGTCAACTACTGTAATACCAGATTCCTCGCCAATTAAATCAAAACGCCTTTTAATTCCAGCAAAAAAGCTCATAGACTCAACGGCTTTTTCTAAATCAAAACCTAATTTATTCAATAATAAAAGGACAGCAGTCGCATTACTTGCATAATGTTTGCCTGGATTTTGTTTTAATGAACAATCATAAACTTTATTATCTAAAGTAATATTAAATTCACACCCAACTCCCTTAGATTTATAATTAGAAATTACACAATCACTACTTTTATCGAAGCCATAGGTTGCAAATTTAACACCAGTTTTTTTAGCGAGTTCAACAAGTTTCTTATCGTCACCACATACAATTGCTATTTTTTTAACAGACTTAATAAAATTTTCGAACTTTTCATAAATTTCATCTAAGTCAGAATAGTGATCTAAATGGTCAGCCTCAATGTTTGTAATAATCGCAGCATAAGGATCAATATACTTAAATGATTTATCACTCTCATCAGCTTCTACTACATAATACGAGCCCGTGCCACACCTAGCATTTGTTCCATACTGACGTACAACACCACCAATCAAAAATGTTGGATCTTCGCCAAGTAAATCCATAACACTTGCAAGCATAGATGAAGTTGAGGTTTTACCGTGAGTACCGGCAACAGCCAAAGTCTTTAAATTGCGTCCTAAATATGCAAGCATCTGTGCTCTATGCCAAATAGCAGCACCTGATTTTTTAGCAGCAATATACTCAGGATTATTGTCTAGGATTGCAGTAGATACGACTACAACATCAGGATCTTTAATGTTTTCGGCAACTTGCCCTATCATAACATCAATACCAGCTTGTTCAAGTAAATCTGTCATATAGCTTCTGCGAATGTCAGAACCAGAAACTTTTAAACCTTGAGCATTAGCAACAAGAGCAATGCCGCTCATGCCAACTCCACCAATACCTATGAAATGAATTTTCTTAAATTTTGCCATGTTTATATTGTAGCATTTTAAACTACAATACCACACACAACATCAGCAAGTTTTTTAACAGATTCTCTTGCATCTATATCTTTAAACGCTATTGCCATATCTTCATCTTCTAAAAGCTTAAAAACAGCATTTTCAAACTCAGGCTTTCCTATATTTTCATCTGACATATACATTGCGCATCCAGAATCAATTAAACTTTGAGCATTATAAAATTGATGATTTTCCGTAGCTAGAGGATAAGGTATCAAAAGCGAAGGTAATTTCATTGCAGTAATTTCAGCTAATGACGAGGCTCCCGCACGTGATATACACTTGTCAGCGGCTGCCATTGTTTCAGCCATCCTATCTTGATATTCAAGTACTTGATATCTATCTTCAGAATCATATGTATCCTTACCAGTAATATGAACTATATAAAAATTCTTGTCTTCAAGAATCTTATCTTTCATTTTATATATTGCTTCGTTAATGTGTTTAGCACCTAAACTACCCCCAAAGACAAGAAGCATTTTTGCATCTAGAGGAATATTTAGAAGCTTTCTACCCTCTTCTTTAGTAGTTTTAAAAAATTTCTTTCTGACAGGATTACCAGTAAGTATAACTTCTCTGCATTTTCCAGTATCAGCATGTTCATAAGTCAAACAAGTAGCATTAACTCTTTTTGAAAGATACTTATTTGCCATACCCATTACAGAATTTTGCTCATGTATCACAACAGGAATATTTAATTTCATAGCAGCTCTACAAATAGCAAGCGAAACATAACAACCAAAACCTACAACTGCATCAGGTTTTTCATCTTCCAGCCATTTTTTTGCTTCCTTTGTAGACTTGATAATACTATTGATAGCTTTAATAAGTGTTAGAGGGTGACGCCTATTAAATCCAACAGCCTTAAATCCTCTAAATGCGTAGCCTTCGTTTGGGATTAATTTTGATTCGAGTCTATTAGGTGTGCCAGCAAATAAAACATTATGTCCTCTATCGCATAATTCTTCAGCAAGAGCAATGGCAGGATTAATATGACCTGCAGTACCACCTGTTGTTAAAACAAATTTCATTATGACCTTCTAAACTTTGGTTGAGCAATTTTTGGCTTTGGCTGTACAGCTTTAATTTTACTTCTCTTTCTTTCAAATTTAGGTAACTCTTCAGAAGCTGCTAATATAAAGCCTACCATTAATAATGTTGCAATTAACGAAGAGCCTCCTGATGAAATAAAGGGTAGAGGTTTTCCTGTTGTTGGAGCAAAACCTATTACACATAATATATTTAAAAATGCTTGAAACACAATCATAATAACAAATGCACCAGAAATACTTGCTCCAAAACCACTTGCACAATTCTTAGCTACTTTGAGGCCAGAAATTAAAAATACAACAAACAAGGCCACAACAACCAGTGAGCCAATTAATCCTAATTCCTCACCAATAACAGCGAAGATAAAATCTGTTTCAGCTTCTGGCAAATACTGAAATTTTTCGTATGAGTTACCTAAGCCTACTCCAAAAAGACCACCTTCTGCAAATGCGTATCTAGAACGTATTGTCTGGTATCCAGCACCATAACCATCTGCTCCATCATTATACGGATCCAAGAAAACCAACCTGTTTGTTCTATAACCGGTTCCAAAAATAAAAACAATACCTAAACAGCACATTAAAATTAAAGCTGCAATTAACACTTTTTTTGGTGCTCCCGCTAACCAGAATACCGACAAGATTCCAATACTACATATAATTGTTGTACCTAAATCTGACTGTGCTAATAAAATTAAAGCTCCTGACACCATAAGAACAGGAGCTAACCTATAAATAAATTGTTTTGTATCAAGATAACCATCAATCTTATCAAAATATAATTTCCCAACAAGCAAAACAAGTATTATTTTTGCGAATTCTGAAGGTTGCAAACTCATACCTCCAATATAAATCCATCTTCTTGCACCTAAAATATCTGCCCCCATGATAAGCGTCAACAACATCAAGCCAAACAATATGAAGGCAACAACCCAAACGTATTTACTTCTCCAAAAACTGATTGGAAGTTTTCTCCATATTAATATTGCACCTACTAAACCAATAATACAAAAACCTGTTTGTTTAATTAAGTAGCTGAAAGGACTTTCGTTGTTGTTAATTGCTTCTACAGAAGATGCCGAAAAAACCATAACTAGGCCAAAAAGAACTAGTGCTAAGGTTGTAATTATTAAAACTAACCTTGGAGCTAATATATCTGCATTTGTGCTTTTTGCTTGTTTTGCCATATTCTTATTTTATAGAATTTACAACAGATTTAAATACGTTGCCTCGATCTTCAAAGTTCTCAAATTCATCAAAAGATGAACATGCAGGAGATAAAACAATATAGTCACCAGGATAAGCGGCTTCCATAGCCATATAAAATGCTGATTTCATGTCCTTTGCTTTTTTAACAATGAATTCATCTCGCTTATTACTATAATTATAAAAAGCATCAAAAAATCTATCAGCAGACTCGCCATAACAAACTACACCTTTAAGTTTATCGTTACTGTATTTGACAAGTTTATCTAAATCTGTATTTTTATCTCTGCCACCTAGTAGGAAAATTGCGTGTTTTTCTTCAAAAGAATCTATTGCTACGATTACCGCTTCAACATTTGTGGCTTTTGAATCGTTATATATCTTAACACCAGCAATAATTCCACATTCTTCCAAGCGATGCTCAAGCGATTTGAAGTTCTTTAATGTTTCAGCAATTTGTCTATCTGACAAACCAAGTACAACACTAGCGCTTGCTGCAGCTCTTGCATTTACGCAATTATGTTCTCCTACAAGTTTCATTTCTTCTATTGGTAGGATTACATGCTTCTCGCCACCATATTCAACAATAATATTTTCTCTATCGCGCTTATTCTCAATTAAATCTTTAACTTTTGATTTAATGTGCGGAATTGCACTTTTTGTAGTTGGATCATCAACATTTACAACAGCTGTTTTTGCTTTTTCAAAAATCTTTAATTTAGCATCAGAATATGCCTTAAAACTTCCATGCCAGTCTATATGATCTGGAGTAATATTTAGAAGTATCGCAATATCTGGAGCAAACATTTTTGTTAGTTCCAGCTGGTATGAAGAAACTTCAACAACATAAATATGTGTCCTATTATAAATTGATTTGCGAAAATCACCAGCTACTGCCTCAAGTGCAACATTACCAATATTGCCAACACAAGCTACATGTTTTCCAGCATGTTTTAACATATCAGACAACAATGATGTTGTTGTAGTTTTTCCATTAGTGCCAGTAATTGCAACCCATTTTGCAGTATTGTTACTCTCGCGCCATGCAAATTCAATTTCACTAATAACCTCATCACAATTCTTCTTAGCTGTAACATACAAATCAGATTGAACAGAAATTCCAGGACTACAAATACATAGTTCATAATGAGTATTAACTTCATCGTCATCAAATGAAACTGTAGCACCAGCTTCTAATAATTTGTCTGCAGCACGCATTGCAAATTCTTTTTTCTCGCCCGCATAAACATGAACCGACTCAACTCTGTTACCTAACATTTGGCAAAAATAATTTGCAGCAACCTCGCCAGTTTTGCCGAGGCCTAATACGCAAACTTGTCCAAGATTTGTAGGTGCGTAATTTTTTCCTTCAATAAATTCATTCTTCATTTTAACTTCCTTTAATTAAATATTGTCGTTGCAAAAAATAGTACAAATCCAGCAGCAGCAAAAGCTCCTGATATCATCCAGAATCTAATAACAACTTTTGTCTCGCTCCATCCTTTCTTTTCAAAATGATGATGAAGTGGGGACATAAGAAATATACGTTTTTTTGTCTTTTTATAATAGCCAACTTGAATCAGTACAGACAGCGCTTCAATAACATAAAGCCCACCAATAATTATTGAAATAAATTCAGTTTTAGTTAAAACAGCGAGGCATCCCAAAGCCATACCAAGCGCAAGTGAACCCGTATCACCCATAAATATATCAGCTGGATGACAATTGTGCCAAAGAAAACCGAGACAAGCTCCGGCTAACGCAGCTGCAACTATAGAAGAACCAAGAGAGTTACATCTAAATGCAATTGCTGCCATAACCAACATTACAATCATGCTAGAACCAGTGGCCAGCCCATCAAGTCCGTCTGTTAAATTAACTGCGTTACACATCCCAACAATCAGCAAATCTATTAAAATAACATATAGCCACGGAACTGATACACCAGCTATAGTACTAGTTAGCACACCTAAATCAATATCTATAATAAAAGGTATCGTAACAACAGGAGAAATATTTATCATGTTTACGGCATATAGAACAAAAGCAGTAGAAATAGCAAACTGACATACTAATTTAGAAATCGCACCAAGTCCTAAAGACCTATGAAATAAAACCTTAGCACTATCATCAATAAAACCTAAAAGCCCTGCAGCAAACACTGCAATAACAAGTGCGATTTCTTCAGGCCTCCAAATACCAATAATAAGAAGCGTAACTAGCATTGCAATTAGCATCATAACTCCACCCATAGTAGGAGTTCCTTGTTTGATTAAATGTGTTTCAGGACCGTCTGCACGAACTTGTTGTCCAATATGGCTCGCCTTTAAAATCCTCTTCCAAATTGGCATCAAAACCATACATATAACAGTAGCCATACCGCATGTTAAAAATACTACAAATGTTGGATATGATGAAATACTATCAAACATATTAGCTCCTTATTCCACGTACTACATAATCTAGCTTCATACCATTTGAAGCTTTTATCAAAACTAAATCCTTTGGCATAATAATTTTTTCTAGTTCTGTTAATGCCTCACGATTATCTTTGCATAATATCATATCTTCAATTTGTGAAGCACTAGCAATATATTTTGATTGCTCTCCCACGCAAATTAATTTATCAATATTTTGTATTTGCTTTCCTACCGCTTCGTGACATGCTTTTGTATACTCGCCTAATTCTAACATATCACCTAAAACAGCAATTTTTTTACCATCGCATTTCATAGTACTAAATGTTTTTAATGAAACTTTCATGCTTTCTGGATTTGCATTATATGCATCATTGATAATTGTATATCCGCCTGGACATTCGATAATTTCTTGACGTCCTACTTCAGGCAAGCTCTTATTTAAAACAGACACACTATCATATAAACTAATATTACATGCAAGACCAACAGCGGCGGCTGCACATACATTAATTATGTTATGTTCCCCTCTAAGATTTAGCCTACATGTTGCAACTTGATCTTTTGTATGTATAGAAAAATTTGGCTGACCTTGATTGTTAATTACGACATCTTCTGCCCAAACTTGAGCGTAATCAAGGCTTGGATCATATTCTCTACCGCCAAACAAAACAACCTCAATGTTTCTTTCTTTTAGTTTTGCACGCTCGATAATATAATCCCTATAATCATCTTCTTTATATAAAAACATTTTACCTGTACCAGTTGGTATGGCTTCTGCAAGTTCTGCTTTTGCATTAGCTATATTTTGCCTTGAGCCTAAATTTTCTATATGGCTTTCACCTACATTAGTTATTAAGCCCCATTCAGGTTTTGCTGTTTGACAAAGTTTTTGAATCTCGCCTAAATTATTCATGCCCATTTCTGTAATTAGTATATCGTCGTTGGGTTCAGACTCTGTAATTGTAATTGGTAAGCCAATATTATTATTGTGGTTTCCTTTAGTAGCGCATACATTAAACTCAGATGACAAAACATCATATATAAGATTTTTTGTTGTGGTTTTACCTGAAGAACCTGTAATACCGATGACTTTTGCATTTATTTTATCTCTCCAGTATTTAGCAATATTATTTATTGCCATAAGCGAATCATCCACAAGAATAATACTTGTACCCATTTCTTTAGCGAGGGTTTTTGTGTTTTCACTAATTGTTTTTTCACAACAAATAACGGTTGCACCGCCTCTAATTGCATTATCTATATATTTATGACCATCTGTTTTCTCTCCAGAAAAGGCAATAAATAAGTCTCCTTTTTCAATATTGCGAGAATCAATTTGAGCTTTAATCGCAAAAGCATCTGATCCTTTGACTAAAAATTCTCCACCACATGCAAGTTGAATTTGTTTAGCATTTAATTTCATTTTTCACAACCTCTACATCATCAAAATGCATAAACTCACCATTAACCTCTTGAGTTTTTTCATGACCTTTACCAGCAATAATAACAACATCATTATCGTTCTTAATGTTTAATGCTTTAATTATTGCTTCTTTTCTATCCACAATAACTTCATAATTATTTTTCATGCCTACTTTAATGTCTTTTATTATATCTTGTGGATTTTCGCTTCTTGGATTGTCACTTGTAACAATCGTATAATCTGAATATTCTTGAGCAGCTCTGCCCATTTTGGCTCTTTTATCTTTGTCTCTATCGCCACCACAACCGAATACTGTTATTACTTTACCGTCAGCAATTTCCTTAATTGATGTTATAGCATTTTCCAAAGCCTCAGGCGTATGAGCATAATCAACAAAAACGTTCCTTACAACTTCTTGCATTCTACCTTCAACATTTGGCATGGTTATTAACTTCTCTTCTATATTTTTAATATTAAGTGCCTTACATATTGCATAAGCAATTTTCATGTTTTGTTGATTAAATTTTCCTTTTAATGGAAAATCAACATTAACCTTATCGTTAATGCTTACTGGTATTGCGTCATTGCATCTTTGTATGAGTTTTTGTCCCCATTCATCATCAACACAAATTATTTGTTTTGCGGGGAATTCATTGCTAAACAATTTAGCTTTAGCCTCAAAATATTCATTCATGTCTTTATAATAATCGAGGTGATCTTGACTTAAATTTGTGAAAGCAGTAACCTCGAACTTTGTTCCTAATACTCTATCAAGAGATAATGCATGAGCACTTACTTCCATAACTATATATTCGACATCTAAATCATTGTATAATTTTTGTAATTGAAAAGATTCAGGTGTTGTACGGCCACTATACTCTAGACTTTTACCATTAACTTCAATACCATTTGTTCCAATAATTGCAACATTATCCAAAACATGACCAACAATATGAGCTATAGTCGTTTTACCATTAGTTCCTGTTATACCAATTACTTTTTTCTTAGCTGATGGTTGGTTGTAAAAAGTTGCTGAAACATAAGCCATAGCACGTCGTGTATTTTTAACAACAACTTGTGTAATATCGATGTCCAACTTATGTTCAACAAAAATACAACTTGCCCCATTATCGACTGCTTCTTTTGCGAACTTATGACCATCAGTTACATAGCCAACAATGCAGAAAAACGCATCACCTGAATTGATTTTTCTATTATCGTTATTAAGACCTGTAATATTTACATCAAGACCTATAATCTTTGCATCTATATTTTCACATAACTTAGAAACTAACATATCTTAGCCTTTAGGTGAAATCTTAAAACGTTCTATCGCAAACTTCATTATATCTTTAAACAAAGGAGTCATGGCAATTTCTGAAGGCACATGTTGTCCGCCAACATAACATATCAATGGTTGAGTAGCTTGAGATAAAAAACCGATAAAAGAGTTGTAATAAATTCCGCTTAAATATTTACCATTACTGTCTGCAATTTCACCGGTACCTGTTTTACCAGCAACGCCGTAGCCATCTATACGTGCATATTCTCCTGTTCCGTTATCTACAACTGACTTCAGCAAATCTACTGTAATCGGAATTGAATTTTTATTTTCTATAACGTCTTTACTTTCATATTCAACGTCATTGCTAGTCTGCAAATAACGCATCAAAAAATGAGGCGTTACTTCATAGCCATTATTTGCTAATGCAGAATAAAAACGGGTCATCTGCATAGGAGTCACTGTTATACCTTGACCGAAAGTTACATTATATGATTGAATTTTTGACCATTGTTCTTGTGGAGAAATATAACCTTTTGTATCACCTGGAAAATCAGTACCAGGAGCCTCGTCAAATTGGTACTTTATTATTTTATCGTAAAACTTAACAAAACCCATACGTTCTGTTGCAAGAGAAATACCTACATTAGATGACCTTTCAATGATTTGCTTAAATGTAAATGTTTGAGCACCTCGTTTATGGGCATCAGATACATAATATCCATCAGCAAATAAATCAGAAGGACAGTTAAACTCTTCTTCAGGTTTTACAGCATTGTTTTCAAGAAGTGCACTTGCAGAAACAGTTTTAAATGTTGAGCCAGGTTCGAATGTTGAGCTTATGGGACGCAGTTCTGTAGCACCTTGTTTAATATTATTAGTATCTTTAGGATTCAAATACGGAGTAGAACATGCTGCATAAATTTCTCCGTTTGTAGGATCCATGACAAGCGCATGAGTACTTTCTGCACTTATTTTTTGATCATAAGCTGCTACGTATTCTTGCATTTTTTGCTGAAGTTCTATATCAATCGATATCATTAAATCTTGCCCGTCAACAGATTCGGTTTCTTGTACTTTTCCTCCAGGAATAGGCATTCCTGCTTGTCCTTGCTGTACTACGGTTGTTCCTTTTGAACCTCGTAATATGTCATCGTATTGCAATTCTAATCCACATAAACCATCACCATCTATGTTACAAGTCCCCACAATTTGACCTGCAATTTCTCCGTAGGGATACTCTCGTTTTGTATCGTCTATTAAATAAATTCCTTTGATTTTTTTTGATTCTAAACCGTCTATCTTATCAATATCCAAACGTCTTTTAATATAAACAAATTTTTTATTTTTATCATTTATTAAGTCTTTATAGTCGTCTATTTTGCCACCTAATTCACTACTTAAATCTTTTGCTACAGAATCAACGTTTTCTATCTCAGAAGGATTAGCATAAATTGTTTTTGCTTCTTTACTAAATGCTAAAACATTACCATTCCTGTCATAAATTGTTCCTCGTTTTGGGTTTGTAGTATAAGTAACAGTACGAGATTCAATTGCAGCTTTTTTGTTAGGTTCAGCATCTATAATTTGAAGCCAAATTAACCGAAAGAAAACAATAATTACAACAACTAAAAATACACCTATAACAATTTTTATTCTATTGTCGGTAGGAAAATGAATCTTATCTTCCATTGTGGGCCACCCTGTTCAAGCTTTCCACCAAGGAAATATTTCCATTTTTGTCATAAGCAAGAACGTCTTCACCCAAATTAATCTGCTCAATAACTGCAGGTGCAACTAAATTTAATTTAGCAGCTTCTGATCTAATCTTGCTAGTATTTCCTAATGTACTATCTTGTACTTCCAGGGCACCTTTTTTTGATAACTCTTGCTCAATTTGTGAGGTAAGATATTGAGAATTTAATCCAGTTGATACAGTTGCTGAAGAAAGGCCTACACGGATAAATGCCGCAACAGCAATAACTATTACAGCAGCTACAGCAAATTTTGCAGCAGTTAATAACATTGGTGACAAAGCTGCTGAATGAAATAATCTTGGGGTTCTAAGCTGGCCAGGTACAACCTTAAAACTCTCTTTTTTAGGTTCTGGCTTTCTTACAACATTACCTTCAACAACATTATTAGTTTTTGGTTTTTTACCTATATTGTAATTTAATTCAGTTTTTTGATTTCTTTTTACGTTAGTAGCTAAACTTGCCGTTTTAAAACTAGGACGCGTATTTTGAAGAACATTTGCTTTAGTTGTTTTTGGAATTGCACCACGCATTGTTGGTTGTTTTCTATTAAGATTAGCAAAATACTCCGTGTTTTTAGTTTTAGTAACAAATATGGATTTTCCATAATTACTAAACTTCCCTCGACTTGTATTTTTCCTCATTGTAGGCATATTTATAACTTTTCTACTCCTCGGAGTTTTGCACTACGTGACCTCGGATTTTCTTCAATTTCTGTCAAACTAGGCTTTAAAGCTCCATTTGTTATTAACTTTAATACCGGCTTCATTCCGCAAACACACTTTGGCAAATCTGGCGGACACGTACATCTTTTCACCATACTTGCGAATGTATCTTTAACGATTTTATCTTCTAATGAATGATAACAAATTACAACTATTTTACCTGATGAATTTAACCAACGAATTGATGCATCCAAACCTTTTTTTAACATTTTCAATTCATCATTAACTTCTATACGAAGAGCCTGGAATGTTCTTTTCGCAGGATGACCACCTTTTCGTCTAGCAGGTGCAGGGATTGCTTTTTTTATTATCTCGACAAGTTCACCACTTGTCTCTATATTTTTTTTCTCCCGATATTTAACAATTTCTAATGCGATTTCATAGCTAAACTTTTCTTGCGAGAAATCGCGAAGAACCCGAATAAGATCGTCGGTGCCGTAAGAATTGACAATCTTAGCTACATTTAAAGTTTGTTGTTCCGGGTTCATTCGCATGTCAAGCGGGCAATTCTCTTTGAATGAGAAACCCCGGGAGATGACATCAATTTGTGCGCTTGATAAACCTAAGTCCATCAAACATCCATCTATTCCTGGAATGTTTAAACTAGTCAAAATTTCGTCTAAATTTCCAAAATTATCGTTAATTAAAATTGGATGCTTAAGCTTTTTTTCTGCTGCTTCTAGAGCTCTTAAATCTTGGTCTATACCAATAATTTGTGCTCCATTTTTTTCTAAAACTGCAGAATGTCCAGCACCACCCAAAGTACAATCAACAAATAATTTACCTTGCATGTCACCAAATATTTTGGTAACTTCATCAAGCATTACAGGAATGTGCCGATATTCAGTTTTCAAATTGCTCACGTCCAGTACAAAAACTAATCATATAAAAGAGACTCAAGATCAATTTCAGTAAGTTTTTGCTCCATACGCTTTGCGTCCCATACCTCAAAATGTCCGCTGTTGCCAACTATAGAAACATCTGCTTCTAGGCCAGCAGCATCACGGAATTTTTGCGGAATATTTATTCTACCCGCACTATCTATGCTTACATCTTCAACATTTGCATGTAGTGCCAACATTAAAAGTTCATGTTCTTTTTTACGAGGATTGTATCCACCTACAACTTCAAAGAAAGAATTAATCCAACTATTAAAGTCCTCTAAACTAAACACATACAATGATTCATTATGTGTATCATCATATTTTGAAGGGGAAGTAGTAACAACTAGTTCACCAGTAACATTTTCTCGATCTAATGATTTTCTAAATTTAGCTGGTAGTGCTACGCGACCTTTGGCATCAATACGATGATTGTATGTACCAAAAAACTCTGTCATTTGTTCTACTTTTCTCCTTCATTTTTGAATGCAAATGCGCTTTCTATATTTGTTGTTCTTATTTTTTGTTTGTGTGGTACTTTTGCGCATTTGCCACACTAAATTACACACTTTGAGCAGACTATACTTTTTAACAGCATGTCTGCTCGTGCGTTAACATTGATCGGCAACCTTGTTAAATTCTACGTTTTATCTGCATTTTTATTTCTTTTAGCGAGTTTAGCTAACGCTCACAAAACCCAATGCCGATTTTTGTTGTTTGCTATTATATGACACTTTGCCCCACAATGCAACACTTTTTATAAATTTTTTTATTTTTTATGTTATTATAAATAACAACGAAAGGCTATTTTATGTTTCAAGCAAGCATTGATCCTGTATGTGGAAACTTACTTATAAGTGCAATTGTTGCATGTATTCCATTAGTATTTTTTTTCATATGCTTAATATGTTTTAAATTAAAAACTCATGTATCGGCTTTATTAGCATTGGCTACTTCAATAATTATCGCAGTTGTTGCATTTAAAATGCCTATTCATCTAACACTCTTTAGCGCTACTGAAGGATTTGCATATGGTATTTTACCTATTGCTTTAATAATGTTTTCTGCTGTATGGTTTTATGAAATTACTGTAGCTTCTGGAAGATCGGTAGATTTATGCAAACTATTTGACAATATTGGAAAAGGCGACATTCGAATCCAAGCTATTCTAATAGCCTTTTGTTTTGGAGCTTTACTTGAAGCATTAGCTGGATTTGGTGCCCCTATTGCCATTACTGCCGCAATGATTTTAGCTCTGGGAATATCGCCTCTCAAAGCAGGAATAACATCTTTAGTTGCAAATACTGCACCAGTTGCGTTTGGAGCAATTGCTCTTCCAATAATTACTGCCGGAAATATGGCCCCTGGACCCGAAGGTGCTGCAGCTACATCAGCCCATGTTGCAGCTATTACTGGAATTATTGCGCCATTATTCGCTACTTTTATACCTTGTATAGCACTAGTAATAATTGACGGCAAAAAGGGATTGAAAGATTGTTTTATTCCAGCATTGGTTATTGGATTTTCTTTTGCTTTAACTCAATTCTTAGTATCGAATTTTTTCAGTTATCAAATGACAGATATTTATGCATCAATTATTTCGTTTGTTGTTTCTATAATATTTCTAAAATATTGGAAACCTCGTGGAGTAGACGAATTTCATAAACGGAATAATATTTCTAAACCAAAAACATCTAAGAAAGAAGAATTAAAAATATCTAGAACTTTTATGTCAATTCTTCCATACATACTGCTTATTATTGTTTTTGGGCTAAACCAAGCTTTCCCTGTGTTAAGTAATACTGACATTAAATTTTCATGGCCAGGCTTAACGAGTGTTAACGAAGACGGAAGTATGCAATCTCTCATATTAAATTATGATGGGAATGATCCTGGAACAACATTTAATTTTAGTTGGCTTTCTAATTGCGGATCTCTAATAATAATAACTGGTATATTAGTTACGATTATATATTCAATTTTCAACGAAAAGAATCGTTATAAAATGTCAATCAAGGTCGCTTTCATAACTATGAAAAAAACATTAATCAGAATGAAGTATACAATATTGACGATTGCGTGTGTATTGTCTTTGGCTTATGTAATGAACTTCTCTGGTCAAACAGCCTCAATAGGGCACTTAATTGCAAAAACAGGTATCGCCTTTGCCTTCTTATCGCCAGTTTTAGGATGGGTAGGAACAGCTATAACTGGTTCAGATACTTCGGCAAATGCTTTATTTGCCAAACTACAGGCTGAAGCTGCTAAAGCTAATGCTGTTATTGACGTAAGTCCTGATTTATTCTTAGCGTCAAATACAATGGGAGGAGTTATTGGAAAAATGATTTCTCCACAATCTTTAGCAATTGCTGCAGCTACAATGCGAATTGCAGAATCAACAATATTCAAAAAGGCTATAAAGATATCGTTGATTCTACTTTTGATATTATGCGTAATTATATTTATATATGCTGTGCCACTATATTTTCTATTCGAATAAAAAAGGCGCTCGATTTGAGCGCCTACATAATCAAGGATGTCCCAAAAGAGCCATTTGGCTCCTTTAACCACGCCCCTTATTTAAAGAACCCGTCGTAATTATACATCTTCAATTGAGATTCAACCTTACTCATAGTGTCAAGGGCAACACCAATCATGATCAAGATTGAAGTTCCACCAAAAGCTTGAATCAATTGGTTGTTTGTAAAGAAGAACAAAATTGAAGGTACAACAGCAATTGCTGCAATAAATAGAGCACCTGGTAATGTAACATGCTTAATTACGTCCTTGATGTACTGAACAGTAGCACGTCCAGGTCTAACTCCAGGTACAAATCCTCCTTGTTTTTGGATATTGTCAGCTGTCTCTTCAGGATTAAAAACCATGCTTGTATAAAAATAAGCAAAGAAAACAATCAAAAGTACAGTTAATATCCAGTTTACCCAACCTGTAGAAATTGCATTAGAAACGTTTGTCAACCATTCAACATTAAACAAAGCAGCAATTTGAGCTGGGAAGTAAATAATACAACTTGCGAAGATGATTGGAATAACACCAGCAGCATTAACCTTCAGCGGAATATATGTGCTCTGGCCACCCATCATTCTTCTACCTTGTACTCGCTTTGCATAATTTACAGGAATACGTCTCTGTGCCTTCTCGATAAATATAATAAGTGGTATACAGGCAAGAACAACAAGCAAAATAAGAACCGTAACAGCAATACCCATTCCAAGATCATGTTGCAAATCAATTGACGAGAAAATTGCAGATGGTACACGGCTAATAATGCTCGTAAAGATGATTAATGACATACCATTACCAATACCATGTTGAGTGATAAGTTCACCCATCCACATGATAAACGCAGTACCAGCAATCAGTGTAAATACAATTACAGCAGCAGTTAGCGCATATGGAACACCCATAGCTCCTTCATCAAATTTTACACCGTATCTGGATGATTGGAATAAAAGCAAATAACCAATAGCGTTAATAAAACCAAGACCAAGTGTTAAATAACGAGTAGTCTGTGTAATCTTTTTTTGTCCAGCTTCACCCTCTTTTGCCCAGCGTCCAACAGCAGGAATTACACCTTGCATCAACTGCATAATAATACTAGCTGTGATGTATGGCATAATACCAAGTGAAAACACTGAGAAGTGTGATAGCGCACCACCAGTAAAAAGATCAAGCATATTCATGGCAACGCCACTATCAGCAAATTGATCAGCAAAAGCTTTAAATGGAATACCTGGCACTGGAATGTAAGCACCAAGTCTGTACAAAGCAATAATACCTAAGGTAAATAAAATTTTAAACCTTAGTTCTTTAATTTTAAATGCATCAATTATTGAACTTAACAAGGCTCTTCAACCTTTCCTCCAGCTGCTTCAATCTTTTTTTGTGCAGAAGCAGAAACTTTATCAACTTTTACAGTAAGCTTTTTCTTGATATCCCCATTGCCTAAAACTTTAACAACTGCATTAGTGTTTTTAATAATACCATACTTAACCAATGAATCGATATCAACAGTTTCTCCAGCTTTATATTTTTCTTCTAGACGAGAAACATTAACTGGTACATATTCAACTCTATTAATGTTATTAAACCCAGGTAATTTAGGTAAGCGTCTTGCGAGTGGTGTTTGTCCACCTTCAAAGCCAGCGCGTTTTCCTCCACCAGCACGAGACATCTGGCCATTCATACCACGGCCACTTGTTTTTCCTAGTCCACTGCCTATACCTCTACCAACACGTTTTTTTGCATGGCGAGAGCCTGCAGCAGGTTTTAAGTCCTTCAACTCCATAATTATTTCTCCTCCACTTTAACGAGGTGTTTAACCTGAAAAATCTGTCCTCTAATTGCAGGATTGTCAGGTTGCTCAACAGTTCTACCAATTTTACCAAGACCTAAAGCTTTTAAAGTTTTAGCCTGTTTTTCTGGTCTTGAAATAGAACTAGCAATCTGAGTTATTTTAATCTTTTTAGAAGTAGCCATTATTTCTTTGCCTCCTTCTTTTTGTTCTTAATGCCGAGTACTTGCTGAACTGATACGCCACGACGTCTTGCAACATCTGCTGGAGATTGTATTTTTTGTAATCCGTCAGCAGTTGCTTTTACAACGTTCATAACATTATCTGTTCCGAGTGATTTTGCGAAAACATCTGTAACACCAGCAAGTTCCATAACAGCACGTGCAGCAGATCCAGCGATAACTCCTGTACCTGGAGTAGCAGGTTTAATTAAGACTTTACCTGCACCATACTCGCCAATAATTTCATGAGGTAGGGTCTTCTCTGGTGTCATTTGTACTGTAAACATATTTTTCTTTGCAGCTGTAACTGCTTTGTTTACTGCAATAGGAACTTCTTGGCTTTTGCCCATCCCAATTCCTACATGACCGTTTTTGTCACCAACTACAACAAGTGCAGTTAAACCAAAACGTCTACCACCTTTAACTACCTTAGCAACACGATTAATATGAACTACTCTTTCTTCTAATTCATCTACGTGAGCTTCTCTTTTTTGTGGTTTACGAGCCATCTCTTACCTTACCTTTCTATTAAAACTTAAGTCCGCCCTCGCGAGCGCCATCTGCAAATGCTTTAATACGTCCATGATAAAGATTACCGCCTCTATCAAAAACAACTTTAGTTATCTTGGCTTCTTTTGCTTTCTTTGCAGCAAGCTTACCTAATTCTTGTGCACCATCAACGTTAGCACCAGATTTCTTAAAATCTTTAGCAATAGTTGAAATACCACATAAAGTTTTACCTGCTACATCATCAACAAATTGAGCATATAAGTTTCCATTACTACGTGTTACACAAAGTCTTGGACAATCTGCTGTACCTGTAATTTTGCCTCTAACTCTTGTGTGTCTACGAGCTAAACTTGCCTGTTTTTTTTGTAATTTTCTCATCTCTCACACCTCGTTATTCTGTTTTAGCAGCCTTACCAAGTTTTCTTCTAATGTGTTCACCTTCATATTTAATACCTTTTCCTTTGTAAGGCTCAGGTGGACGCTTCTTTCTAATATTTGCTGCTATCTCTCCAACAAGTTGTTTATCAATTCCACTAACAATAATTTCTTCCTGACTAGGACATTCAAATTTAATTCCTTCTGGTGCTTTAACCAAAACATTATGAGAATAACCTAATTGTAAGTCTAAATCTTGTCCTTTAAGGTTAGCTCTGTAACCAACACCATTAAGTTCAAGTTTCTTAGTAAAACCTTTTGAAACACCAATAACCATATTATTAATAAGAGAACGTGTTAAACCATGTAATGATCTATTTTCACGCTCATCATTTGGACGAGAAACAGTAACTACATTCTCTTCTTTTTTGATAGCCATATTTTTATTAAATTCCTGAGAAAGTTCACCAAGCTTACCTTTTACAGTAACTTTAGCACCTTCAATATTAACTTCTACACCCTCAGGTATTTCAATAGGCATTAAACCAATACGTGACATAACTGCATCCTCCTACCAAATATATGCCATGACCTCGCCACCAACACCAGCTGCTCTGGCATCGTGATCTGTCATAACACCCTTACTTGTAGATATTACTGCGCAACCAAGTCCACCAAGTACACGAGGTAATTCGTTTTTACCTGCATAAATACGAAGACCTGGTTTAGAAATACGCTTAATACCTCTAATTGTCTTTGCTTTATTATCACCATATTTCAATGTGATCTCGAGAGTATCAACAGGCTTTGATTTAATTGTTTCATAACCTGCAACAAAACCCTCGTCTTTCATAACGCGAGCAATCTCTACCAACTTTTTGCTGGAAGGCATAGCAACCTTTTCTTTGCCAGCATTGTTTGCATTACGAACTCGTGTAAGCATATCTGCTATTGGATCTGTCATTCCCATTTATATCAATTCTCCTTTATTACCAACTTGACTTAGTTACGCCTGGTAACTCACCTTTGTTTGCAAGCTCTCTTACACAAACACGGCACATGTCAAACTTCCTGTAATAAGCACGTGGACGTCCACATCTGCTGCATCTGTTGTGTTGCCTAGTAGAATACTTAGGCTCTTTTTTTGCTTTTGCAATCATTGATTTTTTAGCCATAACTTATTATCCCTTCCTATTTAGCAAACGGAAAACCAAGCTTCTCAAGTAATTTGTAAGCTGGCTCATTCTCATCAGCAGTAGTTACAATTGTTATATCCATACCACGTGTTCTGTCAATTTTGTCATAATCAACTTCTGTAAAAATTAATTGCTCAGTAACACCTAATGTGTAATTTCCTCTTCCATCAAAGCTTTTTGGGTTTAAACCTCTAAAGTCTCTTACACGAGGTAGGGCAGTTGCGAGTAATCTGTCAATAAATTCCCACATTCTGTCTCCTCTAATTGTAGATTTAGCACCAATTGGCATTCCTTCTCTAAGTTTAAATCCAGCAATAGACTTTTTAGCTCTTGTTTCGCAAGGTTTTTGACCAGTAATAACACTTAAATCATTAATTGCCCCCGCCATAAGCTTTTTGTCTGTAGCAGCTTCACCTACACCCATATTAACAACAACTTTTTCAATACGAGGAACCTGATTTATGTTTTTATATCCAAGTTCTTTTTGTAGGCTAGGTACAATTTCTTTTACATATTTTTCTTTTAATCTTGGCATTGTCATAATTTACCTCGCTTAAAATGTTTTCTTACATTTCTTGCATATACGTTTTTTGCCTGTCTTGCTAAGTTCATATCCAACGCGTGTTGGTTCATTACAGTTAGGACAAACAAGCATTACACTAGAAGCACTGATAGGAGCCTCTTTCTCATTAATTCCACCATTAGGATTATCCTGAGTTGGGCGCATATGCTTTTTAACTTTATTTACATTTTCGACGATAACTTTGTTTTCGTTAGGATAAGCTCTCAAGATTTTACCTTCAGAACCCTTGTTCTTACCGCTCATAACAACAACTGTATCATCTTTTCTGATCTTTAGTTTAGCCATAATAACTTATACCTTCCTTTTATAGAGTCTCAGGTGCAAGAGATACGATACGAGTAAACTTTTTATCTCTAAGTTCTCGAGCCACAGGACCAAAAACACGAGTTCCTCTTGGTTCGCCTTCGTCATTAATCAAAACACAAGCATTTTGGTCAAATCTGATATAGCTTCCATCGTCTCTTCTAACTTGATTTTTAACTCTAACAATAACGCATTTAACAACGTCACCTTTTTTAACGCCTCCACCTGGGATTGCTTCTTTAACTGAGCAAACAATTTTATCGCCTAACCCAGCATAACGGCGTTTGCTGCCTCCAACAACTTTGATACATTGAACTTTTCTAGCACCAGAGTTGTCAGCAACACTTAAGTATGATTGCATCTGTATCATAAGCTTATACCTACCTTACTTAGCCTTTTCAACAATTTTAAGTAGACGCCAATGTTTTTGTTTTGAAATTGGCCTTGTTTCCATAACTTGTACAGTATCTCCAACTTCTGCTTCATTCTTCTCATCATGAGCATGAAGTTTTTTACTAGTTGTCATCATCTTCTTATATATAGGATGTTGCTTGCGCTCTTCAATCATAACAACACAAGTTTTGTCATTGGCATCGCTAACTACAACACCAGTTCTAACTTTTCTTAAATTTCTTGTTTCTGCCATAATCTAGCTACTCCTTATTTAACTGCGAGCTCGCGAGCACGCATCTCCGTCTGAATTCTAGCAATGTTTTTCTTAACGATCTTAACACGTGAAGTGTTATCTAACTGGCTTGTTGCCATCTGAAATCTTAAATTAAACAACTCAGCTCTAGCGTCTTTTAACTTTGAGTTTAGATCATCAACAGAAAGAGTTCTAATTTCTTTGTTTTTTAAATCAGCCATTATTTATCCCCCTCTGTCTCTTTACTTACAATCTTACATTTAATAGGAAGTTTAGTAATAGCGAGTCTAAGAGCCTCTTTAGCAGTTTCTTCTTCAACTCCACCAACTTCAAACATAATTCTGTTTGTTTTTACTACAGCAACCCATCCTTCAGGATTACCCTTACCTTTACCCATACGAGTTTCAAGTGGTTTTTTAGTAATTGGCTTGTCTGGAAAAATTGTAATCCAAACTTTACCACCACGTTTCATCGCACGAGTCATAGCAACACGAGCAGCCTCAATCTGACGGTTTGTAATCCAAGCAGATTCAAGGGCACGGATACCATAATCGCCATGAGCTAATTTTGTACCGCCCTTAGCTTTGCCTTTCATTGAACCGCGTTGTACTTTACGGTGTCTTACACGTTTTGGCATTAACATTATTTAGCACCCCTCTCACCAGCAGGTCTCTTACGAGGACGAGCTTTTCTGCTTGGGCGACCACTACTCTCTAACGCTGGGTTAGAAGGTTTTTGTCCAGGAAGTACATCACCATGATATACCCAAACCTGAACACCAATGCTACCCATTTGAGTTGCAGCAATCGCAAAACCATAATCTATTTGAGCACGAAGTGTATGACGTGGAATTCTTCCTTCGCCGTACCATTCGCGTCTGCACATTTCAGCACCACCCAAACGTCCTGCAACTTGAATTCTTATTCCCTTTGCACCAGACTTTTGAGCACTCTGAACTGCTTTTCTCATAGCACGTCTAAAAGCAATACGACCTTCTAATTGTTCAGCAACACTCTTTGCAATTAATGTTGCATCTAATTCAGGACGTTTAACTTCTAAAACGTCTACTGTAACTTTTTGTCCTACAAATTTTTCAACATCTTTTCTGATCTTTTCAATATCAGCACCTTTTTTACCAATAACAATACCTGGGCGAGCAGTAACAATAATTACTTTTACTTTCTCTCCAGCACGTTCAATTTCAATACGCGATACAGCGCAATTCTTTAATCTTTTTTCAAGATGCTTTCTAATTTCAAGATCACATTTCAATTGTGATGCATAATTATCGCCAGCATACCAACGGCTACGCCAGTTTTCTGTAATACCTAATCTGAAACCGGTAGGATTTACTTTCTGACCCATTATGCCTCCTTCTTAGTTGTAGTTTTCTTAGCAGCAGGTTTTTTTGCTGTAGTAGTTTTCTTAGCTGCTGTTGTCTTATTTGCAGCTGGTTTCTTAGCAGCAGGCTTCTTAGCAGCTGTAGATTTCTTTGCTGCTGGTTTTTTAGATGCAGTAGTTTCCTTCTTAGGAGCTTCTTTCTTTTCTGTTTCAATCTTTTTTGGAGCAGATTTTGCCTTTTTCTCATCATCTTTACCATTAGAAACAATAATAGTAATATGACAAGTACGTTTATTAATATGACTTGCTGCACCCTTTGCTCGAGGTCTGTAACGTTTAATTGTTGGACCTTCATCTACATAAGCCTTAGATATAACCAAAGATTCGGCACGTAGGTGATGCTGATCCTCAGCATTTGCAACTGCAGAGTTTAAAGTTGTTTCAACAATTTCAGCTGCAGATCTTGTAATAAAGCGAAGAGCAAGTCTTGCATCCTCAACTTTTTTACCACGAATTTGATCAACGACAATGCGAGCTTTACGTGGTGAAATTCTAATATATTTAGCTTGTGCTTTTACTTCCATCTCATCTCACCTTATTCTTTCTTAGAGTGTCCGCGGAATGTACGAGTTTGTGCAAACTCACCAAGTTTGTGACCAACCATACTCTCACTAATATATACAGGAACATGCTTACGACCATCATGAACAGCAATAGTATGTCCTACCATATCAGGGAAAATTGTTGATGATCTAGACCAAGTTTTGATAACGTCCTTTTTACCTTCTTGGTTCATAGCATCAATTTTTTTGAGTAACTTCGGATCTACAAAAGGTCCTTTTTTCAAACTTCTACTCATACTTTTAAGCCTTTCTTCTTCTAATTATCAAGCGACTGCTTGCTTTCTTAGTATTTCTAGTGCGAGCACCTTTGGCAGGTTGGCCCCAAGGAGAAACAGGATGGCGACCAGCAGATTTATTCTTACCTTCACCACCACCGTGTGGGTGATCTACTGGATTCATTGCTGTACCTCTAACTGTAGGCCTAACTCCCATCCAGCGTTTACGTCCTGCCTTGCCAATCTTGATGTTGGCATGATCAGCATTTCCAACTTCACCAACTGTAGCTCTGCATGTTAAGAGCACTCTACGCATTTCTGATGATGGCATACGAAGAATTGCATAGTCTCCTTCTTTACCCATTAACTGAATGCTTGTTCCAGCACTACGAGCCATTGCAGCACCGCGTCCTGGTTGCATCTCAACAGCATGAACAAAAGAACCAACAGGAATTGCATCCAATGGCATTGCATTTCCAGGTTTAATATCCTGTCCAGCACCACTGATAACAATATCGCCAACCTTTAAGCCTTTAGGCTGTAAGATATAGCGTTTCTCGCCATCTGCATAATGGAGCAATGCAATATAAGCTGATCTATTTGGATCATACTCAACACTTGCAACTTTTGCAGGAATGTTATCCTTATTTCTTTTGAAGTCAATAACACGGTATTTACGTTTTACTCCGCCACCTTGATGACGTGTTGTAACTCTACCGTAGTTGTTACGACCAGCGTGGTTCTTTTTCTTAGAGATTAAACTCTTTTCAGGGGTAGTTGTAGTGATTTCTTCAAAATCACTGACGGTTTGAAACCTCTTACCCGCAGAAGTTGGTTTGTATGTCTTAATACCCACTTTTCTCTCCTTTGTCCTGCGCTTATTACGTGGCTTCTAAAATCAACCACGCAACCGGGCGTATTCAAAAACCCCGGAGCGCAAGTTGATATAATACACTTTTCCCTGGTAAATATCAAGAATTATTTATTATTCTTAATAATGTCAACCATTTCTCTTGGAGATACAACAAAAGGCTTTTCAGGAAAATGTTTTTTATTTCCTGTTATTAGATATGAATTACCTCTTTCTCTAGCAGCTAATGCAATTTCATAAAAAACGATATCTTGTTTATCTATAAATAATTCATCTGTAGTCATCCTATCTAAACATAGGCAATGTTTAAAAATTATTAATAAACATATATCAATATCTTTTTTGTTAAAATCAAATTTATTTCTATTTAAAACCTTATTATATTCTAACAGTATTTCACCATTAACTAATGGAACTATTTTACCTTCAGCCACGTACTGCAATATCTGCCAAGGATTAGATTTTCTTTTTAATAATGATGAAACTACAACATTTGTATCTATTACAACATTGTATTTTTTCATAATAACAATTATTTTCTTTTTCTAGTATTTGAGATAATTTCATTTATCTCGTCTAGTGACAGTTTATCGTTTCCTAACTCTTTTGATTTAGCATTCATTCTTGCAATTGCACTTTTCATTTTATGTTCATCAATAACGTTTTTCATCTCAAAAGGTACTCCTTTCTCAATAACACTTCTTTTTAAAAAAACTCGTATTGCTGTTGAAAGATCCATACCTAAATTTTCAAATACTTCAACAGCTTCTTTTTTTAATTTATCATCAATTCTTACTTGTATTGTTGCCATTTTGTCCTCCAATGTTTTGTAATCTATTATACGTACAAAACATTGAATTGTCAATACAGATTAGATTTAGTACATTACGCATCTTACAAACTATAAGTATGTCTAACTATATTTCACTAGTTTTATTATTACGTAGCCTTAATACCTTTCTCTAGAAGATTGACCAAACAACCATTATTGACTGTTTGGTCATCATGTATTAATCAGTTTTTCTTTCATACAAAAAGTCAATACATACGAGCACAACAGCACATAAACAAACAACACCTATCATCCACACATCACCTGTTTTTGCAGATTGAGTCGGTGCAATTTCAGCAGGATAAAATTTTGGATTATCAGGTGTTGGTTCCTTTGGTTTTTCTTTAACTTTTACAGTTTGAAAATTATCATTCAAATCGTTATGTTCTATAATCAAAGAATCATTAATGTCGTATAGTTTCTCAATAACAACAAGTGAATGATTTTCCAATAATGAAGCGTTAAAATCAAATCGTAAATATTCAAAACCACTAGATTTGACTGTACTAAAAACCTTTTCGGCTACTAAACCATCTATTAACTTATCAGCATCCTTATCATAAATTTCGCCAACAAGTTTATATGTGGCATTTTCTTTTAATCCTGAATAAACAATTTTATCGGTTATACTGGCACTTTGATTACATTCTATAAATTTAGTCTCGTCATTTGTATTTACTGCAGATGTCGCAATTTCTATTTGTTGCTCAGGGTCATCATCTATTGTTCCGCCGTCAACACAATAATTGTTTCTAGTAATACTAAACAGTCGAGTAATCAACTTATGTCCTTTGTTAACACTCACTGGAAGTTCTTCTAAAACATAATTATCGTAGGGTAGCGTGCATAAATTATTGTTTGTTTGTACAATTTTTCCTTCTGTAGTTTTACCAAACCAAATTCCAGCGTTGCAATCTAATTTTGTTTCATCAATTCCGCTCTCAGGTATTGCCCCTTCCTGTGTTAATACTAAATCATTGATATTTGTGTTTTCTGAATGTGCAATCCACGTATTTTCTGTTGAAGCCTGTCCATTTTTATCAGTAACTAGCACATGCCATTCTCCCGTAGTCTGCGACGTTATCTTAAAGGGAACATTTGGCATCGGATGCATATCTGGTGTACTTACCTTAATAAATTTATAATCTCCTCTTTTAACTTGATTAAAAAAACTGTTATTTCCTGTATAACTAATCACTTGTTCATCATTTCTAATCTGAAATGTTCTTGGATTCCCATCAGTTAATAGATACGAATCTGTTGTTTTAATCTCCTGTATTTGATAAGTTCCGTAAGGAAGAGATTTATTTTCAAGAGAAGCTTTGCCTTTATCTATAATAAGTTTTGAGCAAACTTCATTAACTCCATATTCATTATTAGCTACAATTACACTTTTTTTAGATAAATTAGTAATATTAAATTCTATACCGTCAGTAACTCCAGCACCTAACGTAGTTAGTAATCTTGATTCTATATCTCTTTTTTCGATCTCAACACTACCTCTAATAATTTGTTCGTCATCAACAATATAAGGCACTTTATATGTAGAATCATATCCTGTCGATATTTGTTCTCCAGTGTCAGCGTTATATGCAATTGCACTTGCTCCATATGGTGCGCCGTCATTTTTAATTACTCTTATTATAAATTTTTTGTTTGAAAGCAAATATCCTTCAGGAGCAGCATGTTCATATATAAGATATGTACCTAAAGGTAATACTACAGCACCGTTATTTTTATAAAAATTATCTCCTGAAACTTTATATGCATCACCCAATGTCGGACCGACACGTCCTGTATCGTCAGACTTTAAAATCCAAGATCGCTTATGCTGCTTACCAGATTTGGTAATATCATTATAAGTAGTATAATGTCCATCATAATAATCAAATGCATATTGTGCACCTGAAAAACTTGCATCCCCGTAACTGTGTTCTTGGCTTGTTTCTAAATCTCGTTTATGTAGCACCAAGAAATTATTATCATAACGAGGAGGCTCTATAAAAGAATAAGTAACTGTTGTTCCAGCCTCAATATTGACGATTAAAACATTGCTATTTATTCTATAACCATCGCTTGATTGTATTTCTTTTACAAAATACGTTGCAACAGGAATATTATCTAATCTAAATACACCGTTTATATCCGTTGTACATTCTGCATATAACGATGTACATGCTGCATCATTATAAATAGCAAATCTTACACCACCTAAACTATACAATGAATTTGAATTAGTCAAATCAGCATTTTCTGATTGTTTATGGACTTCCAAATTTCCTGTAAAATTTTTATCAACACGTAAATATCCTCTGACGTGCTGATAGCCATACAATCTTCCACTTGGATCTCTAGTTTTTCCATCAGTTGCGCCTGGTGGTGTGATATAAACATTGTAAACGACATACCCTTCTTTTACATGTACTTCAGAAACCTTTGAAGAAAAACTAGCTTGAACAAATGAAGGTGCAGCTGCAGTATAATCATCGCATACCCAAGTTGTTTGTCCTGCATATTTTTGTAAATCTGAATCATAAAAACTTACATTAAAATAACTTATGTTTCCAACCATCCATGTATCGTTTATAGTGCAATTTCCACTAGGACCAGAATCTCCAGGTGATGGTATTGGATCAGCATGAGCATTCTTATTAAAACTCAATAAGCAACAAAATATTATTGCTACTATTGTTGTCAGTAAAGTAATAGTTATCAATAAAACATTAGTTTTACTTTTCATATATTTACCTCCTATTTAAGTGAATCTTTTAATATTTGTGTAGGTATCTCAATCTTTAAAACTATACTTTCTTTTCTATTTATTTTTTCTTTTGCATGATTTGGTTTTATACGCTCTATATCTTTTTTAACTTCAGCTTTAGCTTCTTTTCTTTCATAAAATTCGTCAATTTCTTCAATAATTGGACATGAATCTAGTTCAAAATACTCTGGAAGAAGCTCAGAACTCAAATCATTTTTTGCTTCTTTGTCTGTAAACTTATGCATACATCCATAACATATTTCCATATCATCAAAACATCTTGACTTACACTCTGGGCAGACCTTCATCGTTCACCTCCTCCCATACAGAATCACCAATTTCATACCATGGTAATTTTGAATTACTAAAACGCTCAACAACATACTCAGCTTTATTAATTTTTACTCTATGCCACGGTTTAAGATTTCTAATAATGTGTATTGCTATATCATTTTTAAAAAAGGCAACATCAATGTCTCTTTTCATAAAAAAAGTGTGAACATCCATACATGGGGAAATAACGATTGTTTCTTCCTTTCTAAAGAACAAACCCCTTAGCCTAGTTAAAGGTGTATCCGCTATAAAGTTAATCAACTGTAATCACCACACTTGTTTGAGAGCTAATATCAATACAATTTAAAAACAACCATGTATAAATTCCTTCTGTTTTATAAAAGGTCGCTTTAGTATCATCCCCGCTGTTCACATATTTCCAAGATTTTGATTCAAGATTAGTTTTTAAAGTTTTAAATGCAAAACTAGCTTTGACAGGTAAATTAAAACCAACGATTTTACCTTCGTCAGATACCTTTACATCTAAAGCTCCAACAGATTCTGGAGAGACAACTTCTTCTTTAAAACAATCATCTAAGTTTTTTGAATATTTAGCTTCAGCCTCTACTAAATCAGTAATATTTTTTGATTTTTGAACGAATGACACTATAAATAAACTTGCAAAAATAAACAACACAATTGTGATGCCAATAATAAGCCGGATATTTGATTTTCTTATATACATTACAAAATTACTCCAGGCTTATAAACATCGACTGCCATTTGACATTTATGATTTAACGTAGGCAAAGAAACACCAAAAATCTCTTTTTTTAAACCTAGGCCGAATAATGTTGGATACATCTTAATGGTTCCATCAAAATTTTTAAAGTGACCAGATACTTCACCTACGGCCACTTCAAATTCCAGATTATTATTTTGAAAATTTTCATGTAGTGCATTTTCTATCAAAGCTTTAGTATTGACAGTACTTTGACCTGCAGCAGGCGACGAAGCAACAGTACTCACAACTTGTCTAAATGTTCTATCAAAAGAAGCACAATGTCCAAAAAATAGCAATGCATTAACTGCAATAACAGCGATTATTATCACAATAGGAAACAAAACAGCAAGCTCTACAGTTGCTTGACCTGTTTGATCTTTTATCGCCATACTCTACCACCCCAAACTTTACCTAATGAGTTCTGTATATTTATTATTAAGTTATCGAGGATATTGTTCATATTGGATGTAGTAAATTTTGGTAATGTAATTGTAAGAGGAATTGTTGGTCCCCAATCTCCTAAAGGTTTAATTGTTGCAATCTCGATTTCACCATTAACATTTAATGCTTCTTTAAGATTTAATATTGCAGATAATTCTTCGGCGCTTGCTATAGCTCCAAATATTTGATTGGTTTGATCTTGAACTTTAGTTGCAGCTTCACGTACACTTAAATATTTTGAAGCAAAATAAATTCCTTCATTTTTTGCTGCATCAGCTACATAATAGGAATTAATCAATACTGGCTTTAAAGGTTTCAAATTTGCAGGTTCTAAACCTAAATCTTTCATCAAATTTTTCATCTGTTTTGACGCCCACTTTCCAAGACCACTAGCAGACATAACAGGAATTTGATTTATGGTTTTTTCTACAGCATCAGTAATTGAGCCTTGTCCATTTGAATATGCCGTCAAAAGAGCACTCCAAGCATCAAGGGCAATACCTGCTGCACCAGCTATTCCTGGAATATTATTACTCATTCCGTTAAATAGGTCGTTTACAACAGTCTTACCTTCATCTGATTCTTCTTCAACAAGAGTAGATGCTGATATAGCTGCCCTTATTCCAAGACTTGAACTATTAGATACAAAACTTGATTCAAAACCAGAATTAACAGGTGTTGAACCAGTATTTACTACCATCGCAATAGTTCCATAACTTCCTGGAGGTTTTGCATAAATTCTCTTATTTGCAAGTCCTTTGATTAAATCCCTAAGTTTTTGCAAAAAACCTCCAGCCATATCCTTGACTTTCTTATTTAGCGGAGCAGCTTCTTCTTTAGCTTTTTGATAATCTTTTGATGCTTGCTCTACAATTGCATAATGATATTCATATCCATTATTGATTGATGTTGAAGCTGATGCTACAGAACCTAATGACGAGGCCTTAAATTTACATTTATCACATGTTTCCATATGCTGATTTTCCATTTGTTCAATAGAACCATACCCAGAAATGTCTGTACAATTAGGACATCCAGAATATGCATGCATTGTATTTCCAGAAATAGGAAAAATCGGATTTGAATACATACTTGTTTGTTTCATTTCCTCAGTATTTCTAGGTAAATGAGGAAAATTGGCCTCATAAAAATCTTCGTTTTCAGATACATAAGCAGATTGCATTTCTTTTGATGCGTAAGAATAAAACACTTTACGAAGTGCACTGTTTGCCTGTGCATTTACACCAGTTCCTTCAGGAGCTTCAATCTGTAATCTTTTTGGATAATATGCTTGAGTACGCTTAAGTGCTACACTAAATGACCATGTATCTGCACTGTTATATAGAGGGTTTGTCAAATCTTGCATGTAAGCTTTATTATAAGCTCGTTCATACATACAATAATTTGGATTATTTCCACAATCTGCCATAAAAGCTCTTTGTCTTGCATCATTAGCACATTTAGCTGCTTCTTCTGCCTCTGCAGCAGCTTTTTTCAATTCATCAGATTTTGAATTAATTTCATTTAATGTATTTTTTGCATCATTTATATTTCCAGGAATTGTTTCTTTGCCTTCCCCGGGTAGCATTATAGCTACAGCAAGATAATTTGCATTAATAGTACCTCCGTTATTAGCTTGAGCAACTTGGTATGCCGAAACTGATCCAATAAAAGGTAAAGATTTTTGTATTTGATTCAAGTTTTTTGAAGCTTTATCAGCAAAATTATCTCTAGCTTCAAATAAATTATTCGCACTGTCTAATAAAGATGTTGATAACTCAGCAGTAGGCGGAATACAAGCAGCAACTACTCCTAGGCCTGTTGTAATTATTCCACTTAAACTTAATGACAAAATTACTGCATCTGAGATTTTTACAAGTATCATAAATTCAGCTACTTTATTTTCTGCAGCTTGTGCGCTGACATCAGCAACATTTTGTATATCTGCTGATGCGGAACTCACTCTATAAACCTGAGCTGATGTAAAAATTAAAGATAATGTAATTAACAAAGAAATTACAATTGTTAAAGTAGAAAATCCATTTTCATCTCTAAACATCTTCATTGTAACCAACTTCCAACCCATTTTTCAGCATTATGTTCACGAATCCAAGAAGGCCTACATTGTTGTGTGGAAGATGCCTTTATTTCAAAGTTTTGATTTTCATTTAAAATACCTAATGTCTGACTCAAAAATCCAATTAGCGGCAAAGGCTTAACCTCGTTTTTAATCTCGACCGTAACACTAGGACTTGTATTATTTCCCGACATTTGAATATCATAAGAACATCCAATACTATGAACATGAAAATTGTCTTGTTGAGGTATTGCCGCAAGCCGCCTCCTAGCATAACTTTCACACATGCTTTGTTTTTCGTTTTCGCTAATAGTCGATACAGCTCTGCATGTTTCAGCACAAGCTTCATTCATTACGATCCAGTCATAAAGTAAAATGCCAGGTTGTATTAATAGCAACATTAACAAAAATATGATAGGTATCATAATTGCTGCCTCAACAGTTGCTTGTCCGTCTTCTTTAACTAATAACAAAATATATCTCCTATAATTCCAGCTGCTGCCTCTTCTATATTATGCGATGCGCTTCTTAGAGCATGTTCGACTAATATACCAGCATCACCTAAATTCCATATCACACCAAGAGCTACAATAATGGCGAGTATCGCTGCAGCAACAATTGCAAATTCAACTGTACCTTGCCCATTACAATCCGTTAATGCCTTCCGCAATTGCATTCCATAACTCCTCTAATTTTGGTTTAAATATAACTATTGCAAGAATCGCAATAACAACAAGTACTCCTACTAAAATTGCATACTCTGTTGTGCCTTGACCATCATTTCTCCGTATTGCACACAAAAACCTAAAATAAATGATATTCAATTTTTCTAACAATTTCATTTCAAAAACCTCCTATAAGATTTAACAATACTGGTCCTAATACAAGAAGCAACATTGCTGGCAATATTAATGTTCCAGTTGGTATCATCATTTTTACTGGAGCCTTTGCCACTTTTGCTTCTTGATTTGACTTATAAATATTTCTTGCTTCTACACAAGACTCTTCTAAACTCTCAACTAAAGAAGAACCAAACCTAATTGACCGAATAATACTATCTACAATACGACTAAATAAAAAACTTTCATAACTTGCTGCTAAATCACGCAATGCTAATTCTCTAGTTTTTACTCCACTTTCCCATTTTTGTTGAGCTAATTTACACGACGAAGAAAAATCATTGTCAAAATGTTGAGTATAAATATTAAGTGACCTATCAAATGTTAGACCACTTCTAAGACCTAAAGAAACAACTTCCAACATTTCTGGAAGGTTTTTTTCTAATTGTTCAGATCTAGCATTTTTTTCTTTATTCATTGCCCAACTAGGCAAAAAAACACCCATGATTAATCCTACTACAAATAAAATCAACCCGAGTAAATTAGAAAATACTAAACCAATAACGAAACCACATAAAGACAATATAGCTGATAGTCTAAATTGGCTTTCACGATAAGATTTATTGTTAAAAGATGCAGGCATATTCGCCATATAAGACAAATCTTTAATCTTCTTTTTTAATTTAGTAGTTGTTATAAAACGACCTGTAAAGCTTGTTTTGTTAGTTGCATAGGTTTGACTATATGAAATTTTAACTAAGTAACCTAATATTTTTAATGCAAGCGAATCACAAGCAAAGTTTTTTTCTAATATATCCCCATTTATTCCAGCTTTTTGTTTTAGAATACTGTGCGCTCTTATTTTGTTCTTACGAACAAGAATAATTTTAGAAAAAAATAAACCTAAAATTAGCGCAGATACACACATAAGTATTATGTAAAAATAAATTAACATTTACAACTCAACTTTCAACATTTTCCTGACTAAAATTACACCAGCTATTTGCATTACACTGGCTAATGCAAAAACACAAATTCCAACAAAACTAGAAAAAAACGGAGTTAAAAAATTTGGACTAATTATCGAAAAAATAGCTATTAACGCAAATGGTAAAATAGTTACAATCCTAGCCGATAATTTTGCTTGTGATGTTTGGACGTTTAAAAGCCTAAGTAATTCAAGTTTGCTTTCAACCATATCTTTAGCTGAATCAATTACAGGTTTCATACTTCCGCCTGTTTGATGCTGTACATCTAATGCAACAGCAACAAATGCTAATTCAGGAGCTTCAGCTGCCTTTTTTAAACATTCTAGCGATTCATTAATGGAACCACCAATTTGTAAAACATGCGTAGATTTATTAAAAAGACTTTTAATACGACCATTAGACTCATTTGCTACCTGTTCAAAAGTTTGAAGTAGTGTATAACCAGCTCCAAAACAAGTTCCCATAGAACGTAGAGCATCCGGAACAGAATTTCTTAATTCTTCACTTCTTTTATTCATTAAAGCTGTAATTGTTGTAAACAAACATACAATTAATAACAAAACGACAGTTAATCCAGCAATTGGAGACCCAAAAACTAACGAAAATAATAAAGCGACAACAATTAACAATCCTAAAAGAGTTGATGAAACAGACTGTTTATTTGCAACCAAATTTCTCTCTTTAAGCAATAAAACAATATTTTCAAAAAAATTATCAAGAAATGAAATTTTTTTGATAACAAAATTACATGGTTTTTTAAATACGCCTATTCCGTTTCTCATAAACCATGCAAACAATGATTGTTTATCTATATTAAACGTAGATAATTTTCGTTTTCGTAACCATAGACCAATAACTTTAACTATATACCAACATAAAAATCCAGATGAAATTGTAGCTAATATCACAAGTATTATGCGCAAGACAACCATTGGTCCACCTCCTCACGCATTGCAATTTTATAGTTAGAAACTAGATCAATCCAATCTGGATAACTAAACCATTTTCCAAATTTTTCAAATGGACCTCGTCTAAATAATTGCTTGACATCACACCTTGATTTATCTTTATCATAGGTAAAACTTACTACATCACTTAAATATCTAGAACCATCTATTCCTCTAGTTGTTTGAACAACTAAATCTATAGCAGAAGCAATATAATTTTCTATTACATCTACAGGAAGTTCTACAGCATATCTAACCATAGTTGTTAATCTTGAAATTGTTTCATGAGGCGAATTCGCATGTAGGGTAGTGAGGGAACCATCATGTCCAGTATTCATAGCCTGCAACATATCTAAAGCCTCTGCACCCCTACATTCACCTACAACTATTCTATCTGGGCGCATACGTAATGAATTAATAACTAAATCTCTGATGGTCACTTCACCTGTACCTTCTGCGTTACGAGGCCTTGCTTCTAACCTAATTACGTGCGGATGTTCTAGAAACCTTAGCTCTGCTGAATCTTCTATTGTGATTATCCGCTCTATATGAGGAATTTCCACAGACATAGCATTTAATAAAGTTGTTTTTCCGCTACCTGTACCACCTGATACAGCTATATTTTTTTTCATTTTTATAGCCCAAGTTAAAAACTTCAACATCTTTGTATCCATGGAGTTCATCTCAACCATCTCTTGTAATGTAATTACATGTTCAGCAAATTTACGAATAGTCAATGTTGGTCCATCAAGAGCCAATGGAGGAATAATTGCATTTACTCTATGACCTGCTTCAAGCCTTGCATTAACCATAGGCGAGGATTCATCAATTCGTCTACCCAATGGTCCCAAAATTCTGTCAATTAAAGCACGAACTTGATCATCACTAGAAAAACTATGTTTTGATTTATATAGCTTACCTTGCTTTTCATAAAATATTGAATGAGTTCCATTGACCATAACTTCTGTTATATCTTTATCTTCTAATAAAGATTCAATGGGTCCATAACCAAACATGAAATCCAAAAGGTCTTCAACAAGTGAACTTTTTTGCTCATCTGTGTAACCAAGCCATCTTTTATCCGAAAAACAATATTTTAAACTTGCACGAATTTCTGCTCGAGCTTTTCCAGGATTAAAAGAAATATATTCAGCTAACTTATCAGGAGGAATAACATTTTGAATCTGTTTATGTAGGTCTGCTAAATCTGATTTTTTAGCAATATTCCTTGGTTTTGAGATTTTCTGTGCACGATCATATAATGTCATTTATGCACTCTTTCTATTAAAAAACAAGAAGTTTTTCTTTTTCTTTTTTGGTTTACGTATTTGCAAGGGTTTTTTTGCTTTAGGCAATAATTTATCTAAAAGTCCCCACAAACTCACAATAAAAGGATTTCTAGCATCAAGAAGCTCAATAGGTTTTCCATTAGCCAAGCTCTCGTCTACATCAACACCACCATCCATTATTTCCGCTACATTTGCACCATCTAGTACACAAGAAACATCAACCGAGCTAAAAAGAGAATCTCTAGAAACTTTATTAATAATATATAAAATTGAACTTGTGGGAATACCACAACGTCCACACATATCAATAACTTTTTTTGTAGCATTAATAGATGTAGGTCGTTGATCGACAACAAATAAAGATTTAGAACTACGTTCAAGTAAAACGGCCTGTTGTTCACCCCATAAGCTCCCAGTATTTACTATCACTACATCAAATGACATTCTAAGATTTTCTAGAATAGCTGGAAAATCTTCCAATACTTTTTCAGCTAATTCAGGTTTTTCAGGTGGTGCTAATACGGCAGGTATACCACTTTCAGGCTTCAATTGAGCAACCGCCGCACGGTTTAAAATTAACTCGTCTATAGTTAAAGGATTATTAATGCCTAACAAATAAGCAGAATCCCCAAACTGAAAATCAGCATCAACGAGTAAAGTTTTATGTCCACTAATTTGACTTAATACTGCTGCGATAACTGCAATTGAACTTTTCCCAGAACCACCAGAAGCAGAAAGTATCGACAACAAAAATGCTTTTTTCGACTCATCAATTTTTTGAGTTTTTGGCATAACAAAATCTGGTTTTGACAAATTACGAGAATGTTCTTTAAATGCTTCTATACTCAGAATCTTATCTATGTTAGCAGCATTAGCCCTACTTTTTAAAGAGCCAGAAAAACTAAAACAGATCAAATAAACTACAATATCAGGTCTATCTTTTTTTAATGTAGCAGCTAAATTAATCGCTTCTATATTATTGCTTGATAATACCCAAACTTCTATATTTCCATTAGATTCCTTAACCTTGTCTCTCACGACTTCGGCATTGGTATAAACTTCTAATTTCTCTAAATCTTCATTTTTTAAACCAATTAAATTAGGATCTTTAATACATTTATCATCTACACAAAATAATGTTTTTTTATTCATGATTTTTCTCCTTTTCTGAAGCACCAGAGGAACTTTTAGTCCCTTCTTTTGAACTGTTAACACCATTAGAATCTTGCTTCATGTCTTCCGAAGGTAAAACAAAATACAACGTTGTAGTTTGCGAAGCAGCCACAAGCTCCTGAACTTTGTCTGGAGATACAGCTAAAGTTACCCACGTGACAGAAGAAGATGAAGAATTTTCATTGAAGCTACTGCTTGTGGCAAGCAATAACACATTATGTGCAATTAAAGTAGTGGATGTGTTACCAGTTGCATAAACATCTATATGCATGCCTGCTTTTAATGCTCCACCAACAGCAGAAACATCTTTGGCAGGCACACTAACAGCGGACAGCCCCGCTGGTACCTCCAAGGAGACGGCGAGGTCTTGAAACCTTTTTGTGGATATAACTTCACCTGACAAAATTGAGCTTGTAGCTTGTTTGCCTAGAACCTCATTACCTGTTCTTGCTGCGTTCTGAGGTAGCAAATCTGCAAGCCACATCTTTATCTCAAAACAAGAAGAATCAACTGTTTCTCCGGCAGCTATATCTCTTTTGGCAACACATACTTCAATTTGTTCACCACCATACCTAGACATTGCTTCCATACGAGACGCTTCAGCACTAGAACGTACTGTTTGCGTATAAAGAAACACACATATAGCACATACAACACCAGCAACTATGCAAATAATGTTTGTTCTTTTGTTTTTGGACAAAGCCATATTTCCTCCCTCGCCATCTTCAACGTGGGAGAAATTATGCAAAATAAAATATTACAAAACTATCTCATTAATATACGTTTTAGTAATGATTTTTATCTCAAGAAAATTAAATTTTCGACAACAAAATTACAAAATTTTGTATTCGACTTGACGAACGCCCCAAGCCTGGCAACTTCCATAACCAAAAGCCTTAAAAACACCAGGTTGTAAATCAAGAGAACGAGAGCCGCCACCCATGTATCCACAGTCGTTAATCTTAGCTATTACAACGGTGCCACCCATTCTAATTTGTATACTATGACCGAACAAACTACGATAATTTGGCCAAGACATAGGTACAGCAACTCCCATAGAGAAATCATCAACTATTTCACCTGTGGCTGTACGGCTTCCAGAACCTGGATCAGAAGAGCCACCATAAGCAGAAGCCATGCCAACTTGCCATCCTGTTGGATCATCTGGACCTGGGTCAGGAGCAGGAGTTGGAGTAGAACCCCCTCCACTGGCTTTACGTTCGATTTGCGCAGCTTCTTCAGCAGCCAAAGTAGCTTTTGCACTATCTACAACAGCTTGAATCTGAACTAACTGAGCATTTGCCTTAGAAAGACTCTCGTTATAAGCATCAGCCTTTTTATTTAAATCTATAAGAATATTATCAAATTGACTTTTAGCTTCTGCATGTTTATTCAATGCAATATTTTTTTCTTCCAAGATTTTGTTAGCATAGCTGATGCTCTTAAGTAAAGAGTCAAAATCTTTGGCATCCAAAATAAATGTTAAGAAAGGCAGTGATGGGCCTTCTTTATACTCAAGACATGTAATCTTGTTAAATGAATTACGAGACTCAAACATATCATTTTGCGCCTGCACGGCCTTTTGAGTAGTCTCCTCAATTTGTGCTTGCAAAGAATCCGATTGAGCTTTAGCTGCATTATATTCATTTTGAGCAGCATTCAACTTTGCTTCAGCATCGGCTAATGAGGTAACAGTTACAGAATTTTCCTCTGCAAAGGCTTGAGAATCTATACTACGATTATGATTACTTTTAACAATTGCAAGAGATGCAAGTGTCATAACAAAAGCAACTAAAAGTCCAATAAGCAATAGTCTGTAAATATTAATACGCTTATTGTGCATTTTATTTCTTCGTATAATGCTCATAACAAGCTCCCTCTCGCGAGGACGGTATATTCTACAGGAAATTGGCCGTTTTTGCAAGAAAATCCTTACCCATCTAGCTGGGCTTTTGTAAAAACTTTTTAAAATTTGCGATTTTTACCACTTATTTTCGACTTTTTCGGCAAATCCAAAAAAGTCAGAAATTTTAATATTTTTACCATTATCGAGCTTTGCAGTACCAGAAAAATGTCCAAAAACTTGATGTTGGTCAGATTTTAGAATCTTGAAATCAGTTAATGCGGACCTATCGAGCACTGGAACAAAATCCATCTCGAACCTACCATCATTACTTGTAAATTTCCACGGACTCATAAAATCTTTTTCGTTTCCAGGGATATGAAACTCAATTTGATCGAGCTTATGTACCTTACCATCATAAAAAAGTAGGTTCTCTGTTGCAGCGCTGGTATCTCCAAAGCCATAGCCAATGTTCCATCCAAATGGAACACCTTCAACCTCGCCAGAAGCACTACCCCAATACCAAGTATTATGGTAAGTCCAAACACCACGTCCCCAATCGAGAGTGCCAAATGAATCTTTTGGATTAAAGCTGTAAGAATTATTTCCAAGCTTAACTTCACCTTCAGCTCGCATACAATTGATCTTTTGATTGTAATAAAAATGCTTGTTCTTTTTAAATGGAGTAGCAATGACCATTGACTCGTCGGGTTCATCTGATAAAACAATATGACCTTCAATGTCTCTGTATCTTTTAAAATTTTTCATTTGAAAATCTATAATACGCTTACCTTTACCATCATTCTTAATAGAAATGAAGTAATCTTTTGATTTTATTTGTGAATCACCCTTCACAGAAGTGTTGGGAAGACCAGTTTTGCCTAGTGGCATAATACGCATTGGGGACTTTGTAATTTCCCAACCTTGGTCAAATTGCAAAAACGAAAAACTGTCCATACCCATATAACCATTATCAGCAATAGTTAAGGCGAGACCGATGTGGCCATTTGTAATTAAATAATAATCCCACTCTTTAATACGTAATTTACTGACTTTTATATCCTCACGTCTGTATTTGGCGAAAAGATATTGAGACCAACCTGGGTCTACAATGTTGCCTTGTTCGTTTAACAATTTTTTTGGTTTTGTTATTTCGTGTTGCTTGCTCATATTTCTATTAAATAATAATACATTATATTTAAAAAACTAACAAATATAATTATATAATCTTTATTGTTTATTAAGGTATAATTAAAAACATGATAAATAATAAAATTATTTTTATAATACCAGCTTTTAATGAAGAAAAAAGTATTGTTGAAACCTGTAATTCAATATATCAATACAACCAAACACACAAATCAAATTTTGATTTAATTGTTGTTAATGACGGCTCAACTGATAATACTGAAAAAGTTTTACAAAAAAACAAGATTGAACATCTTAAACTTAATAAAAATCTAGGTATTGGATCAGCTGTTCAAGCAGGACTAAAATACGCAAATCGTAATAATTATGACATAGCAATTCAATTTGATGGCGATGGACAACATGACATTAACAGCATTAATGAGCTTATTAACCCTATTATTAACAAAAACTTCGATATGGTTATAGGTTCTAGATTTATAGAACAAACAACAGATAATTTCAAAAGTTCAAAGGCAAGAAGAGCAGGAATAAAACTAATTTCATTTTTTATAAAACTATTCACCAAAACAAAGATTTATGACACAACAAGTGGATATAGAGCAATGAATAAAAGAACAATTGCAACACTTAGCAATAACTATCCAATTGAATATCCAGAACCAGTTTCAACAACTAGATTATTAAAACTAAATTTCAATATATGTGAAGTACCAGCCAAAATGAAAGAAAGATTATCTGGAAAGAGCAGTATTAGCTCATTGAAGAGCACTTACTATATGATAAACGTTATATTGTCTATTATATTTGAATCTCTAGGAGGCTATAAACATGAGTACTAATTTAATAATTGTATCTTCTTTATTTTGCATCTTTGTAATTGCGTTAATAATATTTTTAACTATTAAAAAAAGAATTAAAATTAAATATGCCATAATTTGGATTTTATTATTTGCCATTCTTTTACTTTCAATTATTATTCCAGGCTTAATGCAATGGTTAACAGCATTATTAGGTTTTCAAACTAGTAGCAATATGATAATTTGTATTATTGTAAGTATCCTTGTACTTATAAGTATTGCAACAACAGCAATTATTTCACATCAAAATAAAACTATAAGAAACCTCGTACAAGAAATAGCTATACTAAATAAAAAAATCAAGGATTTAGAAAACTAAATTTTAATTATTTATGAACAACAAACCCTTACATACATTTATTGTGTTAGCATATCAACAAAGTCCATACTTAGAGAATTGCATACAATCAGTTTTGGATCAAAAATACAATAGTAAGGTCATCATAGCAACAACTACACTAAACAATCATATTAAGCATATTGCAAAAAAATACAATTTAGATATTAAAAAAACCAAACATATAAATATTGGAAATGATTTTGATTTTGCAAAAAATTCTGCAGATACTACTCTTGTGACAATTGCTCATCAAGATGATATTTATGATTCAATGTATTCATATGAAGTAGTCCAAGCCTACAATAAATATCCTGATGCTAATATAATATTTAGCGATTATTATGAAATAAGAAACAATATAAAAACTTCTACAAATACAAATCTAAAAATCAAAAAATTATTATTAACACCATTAAAAATAAAAAAAATTTCGAATATCAAACTAATTAAACGCATGTCTATACGGTTTGGAAATAGCATTGGGTGTCCAACAGTTACCTTTAATAACAACAATACACCTAAAAAAATTTTTGAATCCAACTTTAAAGCAAATGTTGATTGGTATGCTTGGGAAAAATTAAGCAAAATACCTGGTAGATTTGTTTTTATCAATAAAAAGCTTATGGGACATAGAATATCTCAGGATACGGAAACTTCAAAAATAATAAATTCTGGAATAAGAACTAAAGAGGATTTAATTATTTATAGAAAATTTTGGCCTAAATTTATTGCTAACTTAATAAACAAACTATACCGTAAGGCAGAAAAATCTAATTCGATAGAGAACAAATAAAAGCTTTTGTAATTTTATACAATATTTATTATAAAATTACTCAATGAGGAAATTATATTTATGAAAAGCAAATCTAGAAAAAACTTTATATGGAATATGTTTGGTTCCACTATTTATGCTTTCACTTCATTGTTTTATATGATTATTGTTACACGGATCAACGGGGTTGATAATGCTGGAATATTTACATTTGCGTTTAGTTTTGTTTGTATAATTCAAGTAATAGGAACATATGCTGGTCGAACATTTCAAGTAACAGAAAGAAACAAAAAAATTAAAGATTGTGATTTTTTATACTTTAGAATAATTAATTGTTTCTTGATGATTATTGTAACGACAATCTTTATCTTATGTAAAAATTATTCTTTAGATAAAAACATAATAATCTTCATTTTATTGTTATACCGTACTATAGATGCCTATAGCGAAACAATATATGGTATTTTCCAAAAAAATGACAATTTATTTCAAGTTGGTATATCGCTAACACTGCGCAGTATATTATGTGTATTTGGTTTTCTTGTTGTTGATTTATTTTCAAGCAATTTAATTCTATCTGTTTTTGCTGTATTGTTTATTGATATTCTCGTATTTATCTTTTACGACATATTAAAACTCAAAAAATATAATGTAGTGTTAGACAAATTCAATAGAAAAAATATAAAGTTTTTAGCAATTAGCGGTTTTAGTGTATTTATTTTTAGCTTTCTTGTTCAGTTCATTGTTAATGCACCCAAATTTGCAATAGACGACCTTTCTACCGAATCAGCACAAGCCATATTTGGTATTGTTTTAATGCCGGCAACGCTTATTACATTATGTTCACAACTTTTAATACAGTCATTTGTTTATCGTATTAATGAATCATTAAAAAAACAAAAATATTCTCTCTATAAATCATATGTTTATAAAATTATTTTATATGTCATGATATTAGGAATTCTTGCTTTACTTTTAGCCTATTTCTTTGGAATTCCTGTTTTGAATATAATTTATGGTATCGATTTAAAAGAATATCTAATAACACTTCTAATAATAATAGGAGGTTCAATATTAAATGGTATTGTACTGGTCCTTTCAAATTCTCTGATAGCTATTAGAAAAAATTGGACTCAAGTAATAATATATGGAATATCTACTGTATTAATATTTGTTTTATCATTTAGTCTTGTTGGCGCTTATGAAATTAATGGAGGTGCTTTAGCATACTTTATTACAAACTTCTTAATGGTAATTGCATATTTTATCCTATTTATTTTTGAAACAAGGAAATTGCGATGATAAGCATAATCATTCCAGTATACAATTCTGAAAAATATATTACTAAATGTATCGATAGCATTCTAGCCCAAACATATAAAAATTTCGAAATTATTTTAGTAAATGATGGGTCTGTTGATGGGAGCCTTAAAATACTTAATGATTATAAACATAAATACAATAACATAAAAATTTATGAACAAAAAAACCAAGGTGCAAATAGTGCTCGTAAAAATGGGCTTGACCACAGTAAAGGAAATTACGTAACTTTTATTGATAGTGACGACGAAATTGAAACAGATTATTTAGAAAAATTTGTTGAAGCTCTAGATAAAAATACTGAGGTTGTTATATGCGGTTTTAAACGTATTAAAAACGACAGTATCGTATCTTGTACCATACCATCAGATTGTCTTTGGTCGGAATTAAAATACACTGCAATCTGTAGTAAATTTTACAAAAAAGAAATTTTAGAAAAAGCAATTTTTTATAATTACAAAATAGGGGAGGATTTATTAATAACAATTCCATGTTTGTCCAATACAAAAAATATAAAATTTATTAATTCTGCTGGTTATTTATATAGAATTGTCGAAACATCAACAACAAACTCTCAACCAAGCGGCAGCCTATACAATATAGAAACTATTTTTGAAAAATTACTACTAAAAACAAATCTAAAAAAATACCCAGAAGATATGTTTATGTATTTTATGATTAAAACAGCTGTTTTCTTGATTTTGTTACAATCTAAAAACAATAGCTCATCAGAGCTTAATAAATTATTTAAATCAAATTGCTCATATATTTCTAGATATTATAAGATAAAATTTCATTTTGAACCTTCTGAAAAAAAATCAATCAACATATTAACTAATATATTTATTTTTGTACATAAGACTAAATTAAGTTTTTTATTTATTGCTTTAATAAAAATGCTTAAACTGTACAAGTATTATTAAGGCTTATTATATAATATTATAAATAATGAAACGACTAGATAGTTGCCTACATATATATAATCCTTGGATTAATGTTGCAAATGTCAAGCGAAAAATGGCCAATTTTTAAAAAGATTCTCATTGAAAAAT
>JAUNNF010000006.1 GCA_030537355.1 Coriobacteriia bacterium | reverse complement strand
GACCGGATTCGAACCGGCGACCTCCGCCTTGAGAGGGCGGCGTCCTAAACCGCTAGACGACCGGGCCACGTGGGGACATATTGTAGCACAGAAAATGAGATATGAACTTTAATTTTCAATACCTAAAATATTTCCTTAATATAAGATCAAATTACATACAAATAAATTAAAATGATTGTCTAAGACCAGTTAGAGCTTAATGAAGTTTAAAAAATTTTTACATAGACTCATCAAATCAATTGGCATGCGTTTTAAACTATTGTTGTTCAATGCACGTCCACTGATTATCTTTGAACTTTTATTTAATGTTGTCACAACAAGTATTGTTAGTCCATTGTTGTTTTTGTGTTTTAGGCTTGCCATGAAAATATCAGGATTCAATTTTGTAAACGCTGATAATTTTGGACAATTCATGCTCAACCCTATAACTTTATTATTTGTAATATTATTAATATTAATCGTGGCAACAATTTCATTGGTAGACATAAGTGCTGCAATTTTTGTTTTTGAATGCTCGAGGCAGAAGAAGAAAACCACATTAAAAGACACGATTGTATTTTCGTTTAAAAATGCAGTAAGGATGTTTATTCCAAAAAATCTATTGCTCATATTTGTAGTGCTTGTCATACTTCCACTTGTAAGTATCGGTGTAGGATCTAACTTTATTGGTCAATATAGCCTACCTTCAAACTTTAAAGAATATTTACTTAGCAACATTTGGATCGTTGTTTTGTCTCTTTTAACATTGGCAATATTTGTTTTCTTATCGATGAAATGGGTTTTTGCAATACATTATTTCACTTTGGAGAAAAAGGATTTTATACCATCCATTAAATGCAGCTGGCACCTATTGCGAGGTAATACAATAAGAAATTTTGTATCCATTATGATTGTACAAATTGTAATTGCACTTTTAACTAAACTACTCAATATATGTGGATCTGCCTTTGTTAAAGCAATAGGACAAACCTTTGGTTCGCATACTTTAATAGGCTGCTTTGGCATATCAGTTGCCTCTATCGCTTTTTTAATAGTGTATCTTATACTTTATGCTTTATTCCTTCCCTACGCTTGTCTAAAGGTCAGTGCCTTATTTTACGAAAGAAAAAAAGCGGCTGGTGAAACAATTTATAATCTAAACTGCAAAAACATCAACATAGGCTCAATACGCAAAAAACAGATGATTATTGGCTTTATAATAATTGTAGTTTTAAGCATTCTCTTTTTTACAGCTACTTTATTTTATGCGCAAAAAATGCCAAGACACGCAGAAATAGAAACTCGAGAGATTATTGCAGACAGAAAAGCTTTAATGGAATCGACAGAAAACAGTATAGGAGCAATCAAATCTGCATCTAAACTTGGAGCAAATGCAATAGAAGTTGATATACAAATATCAAATGACAATATAACATTTTTAGGTATAAAGCAAAGTATTAATCCAGATAAAAATTATGATGAAATCACACAAAACAAAACTCGCGCCTTTACAAAAGAAGGTATCATGATCGACAGCATATGCACTCTTAAAGAAGCTATTGCTTGTGCCAAAGAAAACAATATTAACTTAATTCTAGACATTAGCGAAATTGACTATAAAGATAACAAAATTGATATCATCCTTAATGCCATTAAAGATAACAAAAATATATGTCGAATTTCTTCAACAAAATATGATGATATTGTTGAAATAAAAAAACATGATCAAGAAATAAAAACCATATTCAAGATTGGTTCTGCAATAGGGGATTTTAGCGAATTTAATGATGCTGATACCCTAGGTTTTGATTTATGGGTTGTGGACAACACAACTGTTAAAAACATTCATGGAGCAGGTAAGAAAATAATTGTACTTGACATTCAAGCGAAAAACAAAATTGAAGATGCGACAAAACTACAGATAGACGGTTTAACCACCATGCGCGTACAAAATGCTGTTGAGCTAAATTCTACTAATGGCATGCCAAAGTTCATGTATGCTTTTGCAGATTACTTTTAGGAAGTCTGCTAAGGACGCCTTAATGCTTTCAAAAAATTGTACTTAAACTCTTCAGTCAAAATATGAGGCGGTTTAATTTGTGCAGTTGAAAACCCTCTATATAGAAGCATTTCATTAAGAAGTATATAAGTTTCTGGTTGTAAGTATGTTAAATTTATTATTGAAAGCATTTTAGATTCTCTACATTTTTTATAACTAGAATTACAACTACAAAGTTCTAAATCTAAAGCTCTCGTTAGCTGTTCTTTAGTAACTTTCCTTGAATTGTCCCCTATTTCAACAAATAAACCATATCTAGACTTTTCTGATTCCTTATCCTCAAAAGCAGAATAATCAACAATATCAATACCAAGCTTTTTTTCAACAGCTGCAATAGCATCATTAAACATATCTTCACCTGTCTTTTCGCCGAAAATACTAACGTTATAATTAATTCGATGTACAAATTCAAGTATTGGTGTATTTTTGTACATCCCTGAAACTCTTACAACGTCACCCATTCGATAACGATAAAAACCACTTAAATTAGTTGTTATAATTTCATACTCTTTGCCAATCTCAAGATTATCAATTGTTACAATTTCTTCTGTGTTGTTAGTGCCTGCTGGTAAAAATTCATAAAACATAAAATCAGGGCATGGAACAGCTTTTGTAGAATTTATATCTAGCGGATAAGTAAAAATACCTTCCGATGCCATTAACCCTACATAAAAAATATCAGTATCACCTATATATGTTTTCAGTTTATCCATATAGCTTTTAAAACTAGATGTGCCTATTGTTTGAACATATGCGAGTCTGGGCCAGATTTTCTTAGCTAAGCAAATATCATCAGTGTTATCAAAGACGTCTCTTAACTCCTCTGCTCTTTGTGGCATTGGCTTGATCTTCTTTAAGAGTGCATCTTTAGTTTTCGGTAAAATTTTAATACACTCATCAATTGTCCCCGTCTCTATATCATGAATCAAAAGCTGCGAATTCTTATTTATATATCGGAAAACGTCAAGTATTCTTGTAGAAAATGTAGCTACAATTTCGGTTAAATCCACTTCCTGCATAGCAAACCTTGCTGTAAGATAAACTAAATCTGACTTTCCATCGAACTCAACGATTTCTTTTGGAGAAGTTAAATAATCCTCGTAATTTTCACCAAAAGCTTCAAACATCATACTCGAGATAGGCCCATACAAAATACCGCATGGAAGCTTAGTTAGTAACTTTTCAACAGCTAGTAAACATTTACCATCAAAGCAATCTTTGCCGAGTTTATCACCAATAAGCTTATACTTTAAATTACAAAGGTAATTTTTTATCACTTTAGCATGTTCAACAGTAGATGGAATGCATTTTGGACATCCTGACGTACCAGATGATTTTGCATAAAGCATAATTGGGTACGAAGTTAAAATATTAGTTTCACCATTCTCTGTCATCCTTAAAATCGCATCTTCATAATCAGCATAGGTAGAAATTGGAACACGCTTTTGGTATTCCTCGACAGTCTTAATACTTGCAAAATCATATTTCTGCCCAATCTTTGTATCTTTATTGTCTTGAAGTAATCTAAAAAGTAATTCTCTATTATAATAAATTGGATTATCTGCCATTTTTTGAAATTTTTTTTGAACATCAAATCCATGCTCGTAAAATTTCTCCAAAAATTCTCTCATGTGCTCACCTCTTACAAAAATATTATATTACTAATAACACTAGAAAAGCAAAAATGGCTGGAGTGGAAGGAGTCGAACCCTCACATACGGCACCAGAAACCGCTGTCCTACCATTAGACGACACTCCAACTGCGAGCTCATATAATACCAAATAATAAATCTAATTGTCTAAAAATTTAAATCATCCAAGAAAGAATAAACATCGTTAAACAAATTCTCAGACTCTGTACCAAAAAGCTTTTTTAAATCAAAGTTTATACGATTATTTTTTTCAAAATAGCGTCCGCCGATTACTTTTATTGAGCGAGATTGAGTTTTATTCAACTCGCGACCTTCTAAAACAAGCTTTCCACCATTAACACTTATTAGTTTGAATCCATGCTTTACAGCAAGACCAGCGATCCTTGATTTTAATATCAAGTTTTGAGCAACGTTTGGAATATCTGGATAGGATTCAAGCAAATCAGATTCTAATTCAAACACTTCCTCGATGCTGGCAGCACTCGCAAATTTTCTGTACCATAGCACACGGTCATCAACATTTTCGATATACTCATCTGGAAAATAAGCACTACCTGGGATGTTAACAGTTATATCTGAAATTGATGGTTGCAGGTAATCCTCGACAGTATGCAAGCCCTGAGCATTTTCGATTGCGCCTTTAAGCATCTGCGCAAAGAGGTCAAAACCAACGCTAGACACATTTCCGCTTTGTTCAGCGCCCAGAAAATTACCTGCACCTCTGATCTCAAGGTCACGCATGGCAATCTGTAAGCCGGAACCTAGTTCTGTATACTCGTCTATTGCTTTTAAGCGAGCAATAGCATTTTCATTGAGCATTGCATTGTCTTTGAAGAGAAAGTAGGCATAAGCCTGATCGACACTTCTGCCAACGCGTCCTTTCAGCTGATACATTTGTGAGAGGCCAAGACGCTCAGCACCATCAATGATGAGAGTATTTGTGTTGGGATTATCAATACCACTTTCAACGATAGTGGTCGAAACCAGAATGTCAAATTTTCCAGCACTAAAATCTTCCATAACGTTTTCAAGCTGCTGTTTTTGCATTTTTCCATGAGCAACACCTATACGGGCTTCACCAACACTCAATCCCACTTGAGAGGCAACATCATCAATTGTATTAACCCTGTTTGAAATGTAATAAACCTGACCACCACGTGCAAGTTCTCGCCTAATTGCGTCAGAGACAATATCAAGGTCCCACTCGCCGACGTGAACATCCACCGCACGTCTGTTGTCTGGAGGGGTCATGATGAGACTCATATCTCTCACCCCAGATGTTGCCATTTGCATAGTACGTGGAATTGGAGTTGCGCTTAGTGTTAATACGTCAACAGAGTCTCGGAAATTTTTTAGTTGCTCTTTGTGAGCGACACCAAAACGCTGTTCCTCGTCAATAATTATAAGGCCTAAGTTTTTAGGATTAATGTCTCGTGACAAAAGCCTATGAGTTCCAATTAAAATGTCAAGCTTACCTTCAGCAAAATCATCAACTATACGCTTGCTCTCAGCAGCGGTTTTAAAACGCGAAAGGACTTCTATCTTGACATTGTATTTAGCAAGCCTATCTCTAAAAGTTGAAAAATGCTGCTGTGCAAGTATGGTCGTTGGACATAAAAACATTACTTGCATCTTGTCGTTCACGCATTTAAAAGCCGCACGTAGCGCAACTTCAGTCTTACCAAAACCGACATCGCCACATATGAGTCTATCCATCGGACGCTCAGACTCCATGTCAGCTTTAACCGCCTCAATTGCTGCTGCCTGGTCGTCCGTCTCAATATATGGAAAATCGTCTTCCATCTGTTGCATTAGTTCATTGTCCTCGGCAAATTGGTGACCCTTAGCAATTGCTCTTCTGCTGTAAACGTCGATCAAATCAAATGCCATTTTCTTGGTTGCTTTGCGCGCTTTTGACATAGCACGAGACCAGTCAGCCGTTCCAAGACGAGTTATGCGTGGATTTTGACCTTGCGGACCAACATACTTTGTGACGCGACCCAACTGCTCGATTGGAACATAGAGTTTATCGCCTTCTGCATATTCAAGTAGAAGGTAATCTCGCTCTGTTCCGTGCAAATCACGCTTGACCATGTCAATAAATTTAGCAATGCCGTGAAAGGAATGAACAACAAAATCTCCTGGCCTATATGGAAATGTAATTTTTGTAATGTCTACATGCTGTGTTGGTTGTTTAAAAACATCTAGATTGATGACAGTTAAGTTGGCTTCAGGTAGCACAAAGGACATATTGAAATTAAGTGAAGCAATATTTACAAGTTTTTTGTGAAGCTGATTCGTCTCGTCAAAGGACAGGCCATAATCAGTGAGCTCCAACTTCATATCATGTTTTGCTTGAGCGTTAACTATATTTAATACTGTGTAAAAATCACTTTCTATATAGTTTCTAAGAATTGATGATAAGTGCTCTGTGTTTTTATGTTTTTGAGGACGCTTGATGGTAAGTTTTGAGTCGACCTGCTGTTCTTTTTGCAAGATGGATACATAAGATATTTTTTGACCACATCCCCAATTGGTATCTTGAACTCCTGAGTAAAGATCACTTTTGCTGAAACTAGAACCCTTATATTTCTCATTAAGCTCCTCGTCAATATGTAACATATCATCAAAAATTGCCCGTGGCTCTGACTGGATAAGTACTGTATCCTCATTCATAAATTCTGTAATGTTTACCATCTTGTCAAATAAATATGGTTCCAAAAACTCGACTTGATCAAATGATATTTCGCTATCTAGCTTCTCAAGGAACTCTCGAATTTGTTTATTTGTACGTGCGCGAGGTTCCAACTTCGTGTGAGCACGGTTTAGGTCACTGTCTGTGTATTGAATGTTGTTATACGGATAAATTTCAACCGATTCGAGCTGATTGATAGCTTGTCCAGTTGACGTCACTATGTGTTTTATTTCCTCCAGCTCATCGCCAAAAAAGTCAAGCCGAATTGCACTGTCAGCATAAATATCTATAATTCCACCTTTTGTGGTAAAAGTTCCAGGACCATCTAATACGTCAAGATTTGTATAGCCCATTTTAACAAACCGCGCAATTAGCTCATCATAATCGTAATCATTGCCCACCTTTAAACAAACGGGCTTGCAGAATTCTTTAGATTTGTATGGTATTTTGCGCATGATATCTTGACTACTAGCAATTATTATTTTATTTTGCTTACTAGTCAGTGTATGTATAGACTGCATCTTAGAATCTCGATAATACAAAACTTTATCCTTGCCTAGATATCCAATTAATTCAGCAGTAAATGATTTTGCACTATCCTTACCTGGAATAACAATAAGTGTTGGTTTATCAAAATACAATGCAGCAAGCAAAGGTCTCATTGAGCTCGCAACTGCAAGGGTAGCATCAAACCCTGATTTAAATTTATTATTAAAATCAGTAAGTTCAGAACAACTACAAATAATATTTCTGAGATTCTCAAAAACCATAGTCATATTGTATCTTACAAAATGATTTAAAGAAATATAAATCAATTATGAAGCGCAAAATAATGAAATATCTATAAAATTTATAAATATTCCTCCAAAATAATAGGTTGAGGGTGTTTTTACAAATAAAATTCAAGAATTTTAATTAACAGATCAGTTAAAGCCCAGATAAAAATTTATTTAACCTTTATATAAGTTAATAATTTATTGAAAACAGTGGCCAAAATACCCACAACCTATTATTTTTGTCATAAATGTTAAAAATTTAGACTAATTTCATCCAAAATGATAGGTTATGTGGTAATTTTGCAAAATATATATCACAATAAATAAATCCTAATGACAAAACACCAGGGAAAATTTGTTAACCCCTAAATTAAGCTGATATTTGATGAAATTATTAATTTAAATACCACACAACCTATCGTTTTAGACATATTTTCTCTGATTTTTGAAATTATCTGAAGATATAAACAATAAATTATCAAAACTCCGCAAATTTTAAATATGTTAAAATCTAGGCATGAAAACAACAGAAGCTTTTTCAAAATACATAAACTTCACGTCAAAGGGCAAAAAACAAACAGCCCATTTGTGCAGTTCTAACAGCATAATTGGTGATAATTTTACCCTTTCTGGTAAAACAATATTAAATAAATTCAATCAAGACATCGGCGAGGTTGACGCAGATATAGCACGTGAGATATCAATTCTAAAAAATAAAAACTTTACTATAAATATATATCTTACCTTTGTAGCCTATTCTGATGGAGGTGCTCATTGGGGCGAAATTCTAATAATTGCGCATGATCCAAAAATAGGTGCTTTTAAAATTTTTTGTGACCTCATTCAAAAAAGATTAGAACAAGGTAATCGTCCAAAATTTGAAATAGACAAATTTACAGTAAATAAAATCATAGAAACAAACGGAAAATGGCAACCAAAAGAACTTATGCCAAAACCTAAACTTGAAGAAGGCCAAGCCATAATAAAATCTAAAATGGGATTTCTTGATAAGCTAGTTGAAGCCGCACGTGACAAAAATCCTGGATGCTATGTAGGAAGCATATTCTTTTTAATGATGGTTGCTGGACTTATTTTTTGTTTGATAATGGGCGTCTTTGGCTTCTAGCTAAAACCGCACAAATAACAGCAACAATACCACAAACGAGTAAGAAAATGGCACCTTGCATCCAACCTGTAAAATCATTGCCGATTAATACCTGCATGATCCAAGAACCAATACTTTGCCCTAAGCAACAAACAGCAATAAGAAGGGCCATACCAATTCCGGAATACTTTGAACAAAACAACTCAAATACAGCAATTGCGTTTACAGCAGGGCAGACAAGACCTAAAGTTACAAGTATATAACCAATAACCAAAGCTGCACCCTCAGTAGTAAATATCAAAAACAAACCAGGAGTTAACAATGCCAATGTTACTACATACACATACTTATAAGTTCCAAACTTATCGCTTAAGTGACCCGCAAAAATACATAAAGGTATGCAAATTAACGATGGAAGAGTAGTGAGCAAGCCGCTCAAAGACGAATCCATACCAAAATGTGTATTCAAATAAATCGGGAAATAATTAAGCATTGCAATTTGCATTAAGCAGAAGAGACACCAAGAGACCATGAAAAATACGATACTAGCAGGACTGGCCGGATTGTGCTTTTTGTTGTCGCTTGCCTCAACAACAGTTTTTGTATCCTTGAAAACATACAAAAGCAAAAGGCCAGCAACTAGCATAACTCCAGCATAGATAAGCCAAGTGAACTCAAATCCACAACTTGTAAAAATAATTGGTGTTAAGCTTGTACCAATAAAAGAGCCTAACGGAAAAAATACCGAATAAATTGAAAGACAAACACCAGTGTTCTTTTTGTCAACTGAATTTTTAATAAGCATTGGCAAGCATATACTAGCAAAAACATAATTAATGCCCTCAATACCACGTGATATAGCTAGCAAATAATAATCCTTATCGCCTTCTAAATAAACACTAAAAGCACCAAGTATGCTTCCAACCAGCGCAAATGCGGCACCAATAACAGCAATTTGTAAAGGTCCTAACTTTCGCAGCAATAAAACTACCGGCAATGCAAAAATACAACTGATAAGTGTGTAAGACGACATAAAAATGGATGCGTCGTTGGCATCACACTCAATAATTTCCATCAATCTAGTTAAAATTGTCGGAATTTTAAACATAATCATGCAAGTCGCAACACCAAAAATCAGTGCTACAATTGCATAAGTTAGATAATGATGACTACGCTTATTCATTCAAGTAATTTCTCAGTTTCGAAGATCTTGATGGGTGTCTAAGTTTTGCAAGGGTCTTACTCTCAATCTGACGAATACGCTCGCGAGTAACATTAAACTCGTTTCCTACTTCCTCTAAAGTATGAGGAAGTCCATCCTGTAAGCCAAAACGCAATGTAATTACTTTACGTTCACGCTCACCAAGAGAACCCAACACTTTCATCAACTGGTCTTGCAATAGCGAGAAGGACGCAGCATCAATTGGCATAACAGCCTTCTCGTCCTCAATAAAATCAGAGAGCTGACTGTCTTCCTCCTCACCAATTGGAGTTTCTAAGCTTACAGGTTCCTGGCTTATGCGCTGGATCTCACGAACACGCTCAGGTGGTAAATCCATTTTCTCGCCAATTTCCTCAGCTGTTGGATCACGTCCCATCTCCTGTAAGAGCTGACGCTGAATGCGCGTCATCTTATTGATGGTTTCAACCATATGAACAGGAATACGAATTGTACGAGCTTGATCTGCGATAGCACGAGTGATTGCTTGGCGAATCCACCAAGTTGCATAAGTAGAAAACTTGAAACCCTTGCGGTAATCAAACTTTTCAACCGCGCGAATAAGGCCCAAATTACCTTCTTGTATAAGATCCAAAAAATTCATGCCACGACCGATATATCTTTTAGCAATGGAAACAACGAGACGAAGGTTTGCTTCAGTCAAGTCAGACTTTGCATCCAAACCTACCTGTTCAACGCGAGATAGACGTCTACGTTCTTTGCGATCAACTTTCTTACCTTCACGCACTGCCATATCAAGCTCATCGAGACGCTTTGCAGCTTCCTCGCCATGTTCAATTTTCATCGCTAAGGATTTTTCTTGAGCGGCAGAAAGGAGTGGAACGCGTCCAATTTCTTTGAGGTACATCCTAACAGGATCCCCAATGAGCAAAACTGTAGTTGAGTCAACAGCACGTTTACGAGCCTTAACTTTAGCTGAACGTGTATTTTTATTGTTAACTTTTGGAAGATTAGTTGTGTCAACAACCTTCTTTAATTCCTCATCTGGAATGCCTTCTAAAATTGTTTCTTCATTTTCAATCTCAACTTCATCGCCGTTTTCTTTATCTTCTTTCGCCTGCTTGGCAACTTGTTTATCAATTTCAGAATCATCCATTCCTTCTTCGATATCGCCATCATCTAATTCTTCGTCTTCTTCGATTGGTTCTTCTGCAGCAGCACGAGAAGCAAGAATTTCTTTGTCGATTAAGTCTGCATCATCGTTCATTGCATCAAACAAGGCTTCCATTTCTTTAGCGATTTTCTCACCTTGTTTTTTCTTTGATTTTGTAGTTTTTTTAGTCGAAGGTTTTTTAGGTTTAGCTTTTGTAGTAGCCTTCTTAGGTTTAGCTTTTGAGACTGTCTTTTTTTTAGATACTTTAGCTTTAGGCTTTTTAGCTGCTGTTGTTTTCTTTTTTGTAGCTGCAGCCTTTGTAGTTTTTTTGGCAGTAGTCTTTTTTGGTTTAGCTTTTGTAGCCGCCTTCTTATGTGTAGTTTTTTTGGCTGCTACAGTTGTTTTTTTCTTTGTTGTCTTTTTTGTTTTTGTTGCCATTTAAACCTCACTAAATAACTCTAATTATATATACCATAAAAATAAAATTTTATACCAATTTTTAGTATAAACTTGTTGGATCAACATCAATTTGCAAAGAAATATTCTTGCGAGTTTTATACTTCTCCATTATTTTTGATAAGTCATCAGAAAGCTTATCACCAGATGATGATTTGATTAAAATATGATATCGATATTGACCACGAATTTTAGCCAGCACACAAACATTTGGTCCTGATATGTCCCAATTAAAATCATATGCAGCATTATATCTATTTAAATGTTCACATAAATCTTTAGTTGCAGACTCTGCGTCATCTTCATTATTTGCGTATACAATCAAATTTATAAGCCTTGTATAAGGAGGATATTTTAAAAGTTCTCTCTTTTGGAATTGCTCTGATAAAAAGCTTGATCTATCATAGTTGGCAGCACATCTGATGCTATTATTATCAGGGTTATAAGTTTGAACTACTACTCGCCCAGGTAAGTTAGCACGTCCTGCTCGGCCAGCAACTTGGCTAATAAGATTAAATGTGCGTTCTTCGCTTCTAAAATCTGGCAAACTCAAATTTGTATCTGCGAGTATAACTCCAACAAGTGTAACATCATCAAAATCTAAGCCTTTGGCTATCATTTGAGTTCCTAACAACACAGCAGGCCCGGGCATAGCAAACTCTTCTAAACATTTAAGATGTCCATCTTTTTTTCTTGTTGTATCTGCATCCATCCTAACAATTTTGACATCAGGAAATAATTCATGCAACTGATCCTCAACACTTTGAGTACCTGCACCCAGCTTTGCAAAATAAGGGCTTCCGCATTTGGGACATTTGGCAGTTGGAAATTCCAAATGTCCACAATGATGACACATTAGCATCTCACGAGCGCCGTTTTCAGTCTGCAATCTAGCGTGATATGTGAGTGAAGTTGAGCAATGATCACACATTGGAATATAACCACATTCTCTACAAAACATATAATTTGCAAAGCCTCGCCTATTATGCAGCAAAACAGCTTTTTGACCTTTTGAAATTGTTTGCTCAAGCTCATGCTTTAAAGTTTGTGAAAACAGCGCAGTTGAACCACTTTTAAATTCCATACCCATATCAACAACTTTGATTTTTGGCATTGGAAGCTTATTTGTGCGTTCAGGCAAAAATATACGAGTCCACTCAGGATTATACTCTGTTTTATATAGTGCCTCAATAGATGGAGTTGCTGAACCCAAAATAAGTTTTGCGTTTTTTTGATCTGCTAGATACTCAGCACAATCTCTTGTTACATAGCGAGGCAAACTTTCTTGCTTGTATGAACTTTCATGTTCCTCGTCGATAACAATTATTCCGAGGTTTTTTACAGGGGCGAAAAGCGCACTCCTAGCTCCGACCACTACTTTAGCTTGGCCTTGAAGTAATAAATCCCATTGGTCAAAACGCTCACCTGCGCTCATTTTTGAATGTAATACTGCAACAGTATCACCAAATCTTGATCTGAATCTTGCTACAGTTTGAGGAGTAAGTGAAATTTCTGGAACCAATACAATTGCTGATTTTTCTTTTTTTAACTCTTCCTGAATTGCTCGGATATAAATTTCAGTTTTACCACTACCAGTAATTCCATCAATAACAAATTTTCTATTACCACTATTTTTAATAATATTCAGCGCATCTTTTTGACCGTCTGTTAAATCAAAATCTTTTACTTGCTCTATATTTGTTTTTACGTCTCTGATACGACGACGACGCTCTATTTTAACTACGCCTTCCGCTTCCAATGATTTTAAGACTTGTGTAACAGAACCGTATTCCAAAGCCAATTCAGATTTTTTTACTTCACCTTGTTTGAGTGCATGTATGATTTGCCTTTGTTTTACAGCATTATCTCGAGGAACAAAATTTTTAAAATTATCATCTGCTAATACATAATCCTCAAAAGTCTCTTTAACTTGAGGCTCTATCAATTGCCATTCGCCATCAATCTTTTTGCACTTGGCAATAGATCCAGGAGGAGTAAATAATCTGATACATGATGCTAGTGGTGCCATATAGCGTGTAGATATAAATTTGGCAAACTCAATAGAATCCTCATCAAAATACGATTTAGAAACTATTTTTTTTATTTTTTTTAAATTATCCCCCTCGCCATCAAATACATCCACTATAAATCCGCATTTGTATTGATGTCCAAAAGGTACCATGACAAGCTTTCCTACAGAAGCATTTTTAGGTGCAATATAAGTAAATGGCTTATTAAGAGATGATGATTGTATGTCTAAGACAACATTAGCTAGTAGCATTTTTGCGGTTCCAAAAGATATAAACCGGAATACCAAGAGCAATGATAGCAAGACATGTAATTACCCCGAAAATGGAAGATGAAAAAAGGGCTGACATAAACATAACAAAAGTCAAACCAACAGAAAGAATTGGCATCAAATATCCTCCTGGTGCCTTATATGTAGGTTTATATCCGTTCTTTTTTCTAAGAACAAATATTGTTGCAATTGAAGCACAATTTTTAAGCAATACAAGAGCTGTAACATAGCTTAACAAATCACTTAAGTTAGAAAACATCGCAAGAATAATAACTAGCACACTAAATAGAAAAATTGCCATATGTGGAGTTTTATATTTTTTATGAACACAAGCAAAAATAGAGAAGAACAGTCCATCTTTTGCCATTACGTATTCAACTCTTGGCATATACAATAAACAACTAGACAGAGCTCCTACAATAACAATAACAGCGACAATGGCAATTGCTGGTCCTGCGAAAGCACCAATTTGTGGTAATTTAGATGCCATATCAGCAATTGGAGCAGAACTTTGTGCCAATTCACTCATTGGCATAAGCCCTGTGGCGGCTGCTGCCAAACCTACATACAATACAAGCACAATAATAGTAGACCAAATTAATCCCCTAGGTAAATTTTTAGCAGGATTTTTTATTTCTCCTGAAACATAACACGCCGCAAACATTCCATCAAATGAATATGTAGTCATTGCAATAGCTCCCAAAAGAGCAATTATTCCAGGGGTTGAATTTTCAACACTTGTTGTGGACATAAACAAATCCGGATTAATACAAAATGCACCAATTCCAATAATTAAAACAAAAGGAATAAGTTTAATAACAGTAATTACTGCTTGGACAATACCACCAATTTTTACTGAGCGCATATGCAAACACATAAAAAATATAACTATTAAAATACTAATTCCACGTAAAACAGCTGGATGAAAATTTAAAATAACTCCCAAATAATTAGATATAGCGATGGCCATTACCGATAGTCCAGGAGGATCAACTGCTAAAAAAGTGATCCAGCCACACATAAAAGCCAAAAACCTTGATCCTGCCTCACGAAAATAAACATATTGCCCTCCATCTTCAGGATAAGCGCTAGCAAGTTCAGCATAACTCAAGGCCTGTGGAATTTGAAGAAGTGCTCCTATTAAAAAAGCAACAACTAAAATTAATCCAGAACCTGCAACTCCTGCAACTTCAGAGATTGTTGAGAAAATCCCAGAACCGACAGTTGCCCCAACACCAAGACCTATCACTGCAAATAGGCCAATTTTTCTACCTAATTCTCTATTCATTGTTTTTTGTTTTACGCCTATTCCAAAAATAATATGCAGGAAGGCCTGTAGCAATCATTGCTACTGCACAAACTACACCTCCAATAGGTGCTGCTATAAATGTAACAATAATCAAAATTAAATTCATAACAATAGCAATTATAGGAAATAGCCAACCTAATGGAGCTCTATAAAATGGGTTGTAACCTTCTTTTTTTCGGAGAACAACAATTGTACTAATTGCCATTAAATTTTTAATCAAAGACACAAGTGTAAAATAACCTAGCAATTCAGTTAAGTTTCCTACAAAAGTCAGCAATATAATCAGCATACAATGAGCTATTATTGCACCAGATGGAGTATTGTATTTTTTAGAAACAATACCAAATACTTTAAAGAAGTATCCATCCTTTGCCATTGCATATTCAATACGTGGTTGATACATAATAGCACTTGACATAGAACCTAAAATTACAAGTACAGCCATAATAGCAACTACCAATCCAGCATAATGACCAATAAAAGGAATTTGCGAAGCAACTAAGGCAATTGGTGCAGGGCTGTTCGCAATTTGATCAATCGATAGCATTCCTGTAGATACCATTGTGAGTCCTGTATATAAAAGCAAAATGATAATTGCAGTTGCAATAAGACCGATCGGTAAAACACGTCGTGGATTCTTAACTTCTCCTGATAAATAACATGGCGAATACATACCATCAAATGCAAAAGTTGTAGCAGAAATAGCTGCAAATAAAGCAATAAAGCCAGGCTGACCATGAAATCCATCACTAATTTGAGCATTCATAAACAATTCTTGATTTATAAAGAAAATACCAAAACCGATTATGATAATAAAAGGCAAAAGCTTCAAAATAGTGATACAAATTTGAAAAATACCACCAGCCTTAACAGAACGCAGGTGTAAAAACATAAAAATCAATATAACGCCTACAGCAATCATGCGTAAAACAAAATTATCAAATGGCAACAATACTGACAAATAATTAACAAGTCCTAATGCCATGATGGATACTGATGGAGGGTCAGTTGCCCAAAAGCATACCCAACCACAAAGAAAAGCAAGAGGACGCGAACCTGCTTCTCGTAAATATACATAATAACCACCATCTTCAGGATATGCACTTGATAGTTCCGAATAACAAAAACTAGCTGGTAATTGCAAAAGGGCTCCAATAAAAAAAGCAAGAACTAAAAACAAACTTGAACCAGCAGCTAAAGCCACTTCAGACATGGTAGAAAAAATACCAGTGCCAATTGTAGAACCTACACCTAATGCAATAACGGCAGAAAGACCTAACTTTCTGCCTAAAGTGCCAGAATTTTGCTGATTTTCAGACAAGTCTATTTTTCCTTAAATGTAACGTATATATATGAAGAAGCTAAGGCTAAAAATAAACCATCACAATAAAATGCAAAACGTGAATTAATACCAAAAATATCAGAGCCTAAGAAACTTGGCGCAATTAAACCAAATAACAAGAAAATACCTGATGCAATTGCGATACACCCCATAAACAAAATTCCTCGTTTCTTAAATCCGCCGAGAGCAATAAGCACATATGCAGCTAAGCATAATAATGTTGCCACACTTGCTGTTATACCATTTGCCAGAACATCTGGTTGAGACATAAGCTCTGAAAAACGTTCTTCATTTTTAGATGTTGCATCTTCATCAACAACTGTTTTAGTCTCTGATGATTCGCCATCGTCAGATTGGACATTCTCAGTTTTAGTTACAATTTGAGCAGCTGATATTATACCATTCTGTGTAGATGCATTTTGAGTATTGAATATACACATACTTAAAACTGTTACAAAAATTCCAATCATTAAAATCAGAAGGCCCCTTTTCATAAGTTTATTAACTCGTTTTGATTTAAAAAACCTATAAATACAAAATGCAGAAAAAAGAGCAAGAATCAAATATAGTAAAATGAATATGAGCCCAATTACAAATGAATTTGAATCTCCTGCTAAAATCTTTTTTGGAGCATCTGTAAACCAATTATAATCAGGAAAGTTAAGACCACCTAAAACGTCAAATAAAACCAATGACACCAATGCTAATGGGCCTGTTAAATAATACCAATGCTTAATTTTAAATTTGCTAAATTTTTTGTCTAACGCAACAGCAAATTTAGGAGCTTTTATCTTTGATGAAGTTTTCTTCTTTTTTGTTGCAGTTTTTTTCTTTGTTGTGCCTTTTGTAGCTTTTGTTTCAGCCATTAAAATCACCTCTTAAATTACAGCGCTACATTATAGCAAAGCAAAGAGAAAAAAGGCGGAGTTTTTGCTCCGCCTTAAATGTTTATTTATTAACTTTTATATCGTAATCTCCATTTTTGTTAATAAACACTTTGATTTTTGAATTGTCATTTAAATTACCAGCTACAGCCTCATTTGCGATACGATCAACAATTTCTCGTTGAACAAGACGCTTGAGTGGTCGTGCACCATAAACTGGATCATAACCATCAATTGATAGGTGTTCTAAAGCCTCTTGATCTACATCAAGCTTAATCTTTTTGTCTGAAAGACGGCATCTTACATCATCCAAAACAAGATCAGCAATTTTCTCGATATCCGTAAGGCCTAGCTCATCAAAAGTAATAATCTCGTCAATTCTGTTCAAGAACTCTGGTTTAAAAGTATCTTTTAAGGCATTATTGATCTTTGAAGCAAGTTCAGCCATGGCCTTTGCTGTATTCTCCATAGGTTGATTTGCGAGATCAGCTAATGTTTTACCGTCATCTTTTTTCTTAGGCTCACTTGGAACTTTACCTTCACGCTTCTCGTTAATCTCCCTAATCTTGTCAGAACCCACATTACTAGTCATAATGATAATTGTATTTTTAAAACTAACGATACGGCCCTGACCATCAGTAAGCCTGCCGTCATCTAATACCTGTAAAAGTATATTAAACACATCAGGATGAGCTTTCTCGATCTCGTCGAGTAAAATAACACTATATGGTTTACGTCTTACAGCCTCTGTTAACTGACCACCCTCGTCATATCCAACATATCCTGGAGGAGCACCAATCAAACGTTGTACACTGAACTTCTCCATATACTCGCTCATATCAATACGAACCATAGCGCGTTCTGTATCAAATAGCTGTTCAGCCAATGCTTTTGCAAGTTCAGTTTTACCAACACCAGTTGGTCCTAAGAACAAAAATGAGCCAATTGGTTTGTCTGGATCAGAAAGTCCTGAGCGTGAACGTCTTATAGCCCCTGCTACAGCAGATACAGAATCATTTTGGCCTATAACTCTCTCGTGTAATCTATTCTCAAGGTCAGCTAATTTTTGCAACTCACCTTGCATCATCTTTGTAACAGGAATTCCTGTCCAATGTGAAACTACTTCTGCAACTTCATCAGAAGTTACTTCTTCTTTTAAGATTGCTCCTTCTTTCTGTTTTTTGGCGAGAATTTTTTCAGCCTCTTTAAGCTGTTCTTCTAATTGAGGAATTAAACTGTATCTAATTTCAGATGCTTGCGACAAATTACCCTCACGTGTTGCACGTTCCTCATCTTGTTTAGCCTTATCAATATCGCCTTTTAAATTCTGAACATTGACAATAACATCTTTCTCATTTTGCCATTCAGCTTTCTGGTTATCTAGTTCGTCTTTAGCAGCTGCAATCTTGCTTCTTAGTTTTTCCAGACGCTCCTTAGATGTGTCATCTTTTTCCTTCATTAAAGCCTGTTCTTCAATTTGCATCTGAGTGAGCTTACGCTCTTGAGCATCAACTTCTTCAGGCATACTATCTATTTCTATACGCAGGCGAGAAGCAGCTTCGTCCATTAAATCGATGGCCTTGTCAGGTAAAAACCTGTCAGTAATGTATCTATTAGAAAGCTCAGCAGCAGTAACTATTGCACCATCCTGAATTCTAACACCATGATGGATCTCATATTTTTCTTTTAAACCACGTAGAATTGCAATTGTATCTTCAACTGTTGGTTCACCAATAAGAACTGTTTGGAACCTTCGCTCAAGTGCTGCATCTTTCTCAACATGTTTACGATACTCATCTAAAGTTGTTGCACCTATTGCATGAAGCTCGCCACGCGCAAGCGCAGGCTTTAACATATTTCCAGCATCTAATGACGAATCTCCACTAGTACCAGCACCAACAATTGTGTGCAGCTCATCAATGAAAAGTATAATCTGGCCTTCGGCATCTTTTACTTCACGAAGAACAGCTTTCAACCTATCTTCAAACTCACCTCTATACTTGGCACCTGCCATCATAGCTCCAAGATCTAAGCTTATAATGTCCTTATTCTGGATAGATGAAGGCACATCTCCTGCAACAATACGCTGAGCGAGGCCTTCTACAATTGCGGTTTTACCAGTTCCAGGTTCACCAATAAGAACTGGATTATTTTTAGTCCTGCGAGATAAGACCTGAATTGTACGTCTAATCTCGTCTCCTCTACCAATGACAGGATCAAGTTTTCCTTCTCTTGCCATCTGTGTCAAGTTTTGGCCATACTGTTCCAAAGCCTCAAACTGAGCTTTTTCAGTCTGATCTGTAACACGAGTATCACCTCGAAGTTTGTCGTATGCTTCCTCAATATTTTTTCCAGAAATACCTGCCGCATTCAGAATTTTACCTGCTGCACCATTATCTTTTGCAAGGGCAATCAACAAGTGCTCTGTAGTTGCATAGCTATCACCCAACTTCTCAGCAGTCTTAACTGCAACATCTATCAAATTCATCAACTCAGGACCAGGTGCTCCCATAGGAATCATGCCCCCTGTACTCTGAGTTGTTTTTGGCATCTTTTCTATCTCATCGTTAGTATTCTTTAAAATTTGTTCAGGATCAGCACCAATCCTTTTAATAATTGCGCTTATGTTATTTTCCTTTGCCTCAAGCAAAGCTTTTAACATATGTATAGGTTGGGCCATGCTTGATTGAGCATCACTCGCAACGCTCATAGTTGTTTGCAATGCCTCTTGTGCTGTTAATGCTAATTTTCCTAAATTTCCCATATTCATAATAAACCACCTCTTCTATAAATCTAATATTTCACCCAAAACGCCACCGTGGCGTCTAATTGCGAGAGTTGTCTCGTCTTCAACAAGTGACTTTACACTCTCTCTAGTTTCAAGTTCATGAACTCGGTCGGCTAGACGTCTAACTCTATTATGCAGGTCATCAACCTCTTTATCGCGTTCTTCAAGCCTACCTTGCAAGTCCATAATTCTGATAACCCCAGCTAAATTAATCCCTTCATCAGTTAACTCATTTATAAGTTCAAGCTTTTCTATGTCTGCTTGCGAATACTTGCGAGTATTTCCGTTAGTTCTCTGAGGGATAACTAGCCCACGTGTTTCGTATGCACGCAAAGTTTGAGGATGCATACCAGTGAGCTCTGCAGCCACACTGATCATATATACTGGTCGATCTCTATCTTCACCTACCATTTTCTAACTCCTTTGTCTTCAAGCTTTGCATACTCTTCCATAACTTTCTTTTGCTTTCTATTTAATTTTTTTGGAACAACAACATTTAATCTTACATATATATCTTTAACTTTTAGTTTTGCTCCATTTTTACATCCTGCAGGAACATTAATTCTTACACGCTTACCATCAGGTGTTGGTACTTCAATCTTACCTCCAAGGCACGCCTCACATATTGTAACTGGAGTATCAATAATCAAATTGCCATCCTCAATCTTAAAATAAGGATGAGGAGAAACACGAGTAATTACAATAAGATCTCCACCATTTTGACCTTGTCCTTTAAGCCTAAACTTTGTACCATCTTTTGTTTTAGCAGGAATCTTTAAACTAATGGAACCAGCTCCAGAAATACTAAATTTTTTGTTAGCTCCACTATACGCTTCCTCAACTGTTATTGGCAACTCAGCTTGTATGTCCGGAACACGCCGTCCAAAACCAGCTCCTCCGTTAGATCTAAAATCCCATTCCGTACCAAACGCGCCTTCACCGCCACGCATACGCTCAAGTATGTCACTCCAGCCACTAACACCTGAGAACAAATCCTCAATATTAAATCCACCAAAGTGAATATTTTGACCTTGGAATGGGTTGCCACCTCCTGCAAACGGATTAGCACCACCAACACTTCCAAACTGATCATAAACTTGACGTTTCTTATCGTCACTTAAGACTTCATAAGCTTCATTTATTTCTTTAAACTTTGCCTCATCACCACCAGCATCTGGATGATGTTTTTGAGCAAGTTTTCTAAAAGCTTTTTTTATTTCACCAGCGTCAGCATTTTTACTGACGCCCAAAATTTTGTAATAATCTGGTGCGCTACCTGCCATTCACATCACCCCCTAACTTTTAGTTCTCCTCGTCTTCTTCTTCTTTAGGACGAGGATCCCCTCCTGTTGTGACGACTACAGTAGCAGGCCTTATTACTTTGCTACCCATCTTAAAGCCTTTTTGCAATACATTAGCAACGCTTTCATCATACTCATCTTTGTTCTCAACAGTAGATACAGCCTGATGTTCTAGTGCATTAAAAGCTTCGAACTGTGCAGGATTAATAACTTCAGCTCCATGTTTTTTTAAGACGAGACCAAGCTTTGTGTAAACTGCCTCAATTCCTTCAAGCAAGCCTTTCTCGCCATTTGTATTGGCATAAGCAATACTTCTCTCAAAATCATCAAGCACAGGTAGCATATCTGTAACAAGGTCTTCAGTAGCTGTAGCTCTGTCTTGTTCTCGCTGTTCAGCTGTACGTCTTCTGTAAGTATCCCATTCTGCATGAAGACGTAAATACTTATCATTCCACTCTTTTAAATCAGCTTCTAATTTTTTAATTTTCTCAGCGGCTTCTGCCATTAATTTATCGGCATCATCACCGAGCTCTTCTTCTAACCATTCTTCATCTGTTTGTTTAGGCTTAGCGGAAGCCTTTGCTTCCGCCTTACCCTTTTTGTTATTTGTTTGTTTCTTTTTAGCCATAGATAATCACCTTATTTCTTGTCATCTTCCTTTTTGTCATCATCTACAACTTCATAATCAGCTTCGATTGTATCATCATCACTCTTTGGCTGCTCTGCACCTGGTTCTGGATTTGGTTGACCTTGTGCTTGTTGTTGACTATAAGCAACCTCAGCAATCTTATAACCTGCTTGCTGTAATTCTTCTGTAGCAGATTTAACAGCTTCCATATCCTCGCCCTCTAGAGCTTTCTTAACTTTATCTATTGCATCTTCTGCATTCTTCTTAGTATCAGCTGGAACCTTATCTCCAAGTTCAGAAATTGTTTTTTCAGTTGCAGCAACTAAACTCTCTGCATTGTTTCTTGTCTCAACTTCCTCTTTGTGAGCCTTATCTTCTTCAGCATGAGCCTCAGCATCCTTTACCATCTTATCAACCTCATCATCAGACAGAGCAGTTGAACCACTGATGGTAATTTGCTGTTGCTGACCTGTACCTAAGTCTTTTGCTGATACATTTACGATACCGTTTGCATCAATATCAAATGTAACTTCGATTTGAGGTACACCACGAGGAGCAGAAGGAATTCCATTGAGTTGGAATCTACCCAATGTCTTGTTAGCAGCAGCCATTGGACGCTCACCTTGTAATACATGAATCTCTACACTTGTTTGATTGTCAGCAGCTGTTGAGTAAATCTCAGTTTTCTTAGCAGGTATTGTTGTATTACGCTCAATCATGCGAGTCATAACGCCACCCATTGTCTCAACACCAAGGGATAATGGGGTAACATCGAGTAATAAAATACCTTTAACATCACCTGTAAGTACACCACCTTGCACAGCAGCTCCCATAGCAACAACCTCATCAGGGTTTACTGACATGTTAGGATCTTTACCAGTCATTTTCTTTACAAGATCTTGTACAGCTGGCATACGTGTTGATCCACCAACTAAAATTACCTCATCAATCTCGCCAGATTTAACACCGGCATCACTTAATGCATGTTCAACAGGGACTTTACATCTATCAAGCAGATCTGAAGTTATACGCTCAAACTCTGTTCTTGTTAATGTAACATCCAAGTGTTTTGGACCTGAATCGTCTGCAGTAATAAATGGAAGATTAATGTTTGTTTGAGTTGTATTTGATAGTTCCATTTTTGCTTTTTCAGCAGCTTCTTTAAGTCTTTGAAGCGCCATCTTATCATCGCGAAGATCAATATTGTTATCACTCTTGAATTTATCAGCCATCCAATCAATAACACGTTGATCCCAATCATCGCCGCCTAAGTGATTATCACCAGCAGTTGACGCTACCTCAAAAACACCATCTCCAAGTTCCAAAATTGAAACATCAAATGTACCACCACCAAGGTCAAATACCAATATTTTCTCTTCTTTTTTGGATTTATCAAGACCATAAGCAAGTGCTGCAGCAGTTGGCTCGTTTACAATACGCTCAACTTCGAGTCCTGCAATCTTGCCCGCATCCTTTGTTGCTTGACGTTGTGCATCATTAAAGTAAGCTGGAACAGTAATAACAGCTTTAGTGATAGTCTCGCCAGTTTGCTTTTCAGCGTCATTCTTCAATTTTTGAAGAACCATAGCACTTACTTCTTCTGGCGTATAATCTTTACCATCAATGTCAACAACTGCTCTTCCATCCTTTCCATTCTTTACTTTGTAAGCAACCGTTTTTTGCTCTTCTTTTGTTTCATTAAATGAACGGCCAATAAAACGTTTTACAGAGTTAACTGTATTCTCTGGATTAGTAACAGCTTGGTTTTTTGCAGCTTTACCAACAACGCGTTCGCCATCTTTTCTGAAACCTTCAACACTAGGGGTAGTTCTATCGCCCTCAGCGTTTACTAAAATTTCTGGCTCTGATCCTTCCATCACAGCCATGGCACTATTTGTTGTACCTAAATCAATTCCTAATATCTTAGCCATTTTAATCACTCCTTTTCAATTTAGCTGAAGGTATTATAAAACCTGAGTCTGTTCTTGTCAAGTTTTTTTATAATAAATTTAAAGATTTTTTAAGTTTTCTACTGTTCCCACTGGTAGATAGATAAATCTACCTTATAATTTTTAACAATTATTCCGTCTTTTTGGAGTAATTCTTTCTGTTTTTCTATACCACCGAAGGCAAAAGCTGATGCTAATTGTCCTTTGGAATTTACTACCCTATAGCATGGAGTACCTTTAGGATCAGGGTTAAAATGAAGAGCAGTTCCTACAGCACGCGAGGCTCGCTCGTGTCCGGCCAGCCTCGCAATTTGTCCATATGTAGCAACGCATCCCTTAGGGATTTTTCTTATTGTTGCAAATACGCTATATTCAAATTCAGTCAACTATACCATCAACTTAGAAACGTTTTTAGCATACTCAACAGGATCGGATATAGGTAGACCTTCTACCAAGCATGCTTGATCATATAAAAGCTGTGAATACAATTTAAGCTTTTTGTCATCAGCTTCTTTCAAAACTTTAAATACCTTATGCTTTGGATTTAGCTCAAGTACGCGAGTAGCAGTCACGTCATTAGCACCTGGAGTCTCAGCCATAACTCGCTCCATCTCAAACGAAACAGGACCCTCAGCACTAATGCAAGCAGGAGCATCAGTTACTCTATTAGTAATCTTTACGTCAACCCCAATCACTTTCTTCATTTTCTTAAATAGCTTCTCGTTGTCTTTGTTTAACTTTTCAGTCTTTTTCTTATCTTCCTCAGAATCAATATCAAGATCACCACTTGCAACATTCTTAAACTCAATATCATCATAGTTCATCATTGCCTGAATACAGAATTCATCAATATCTTCAGTCAAAAGTAATACATCAATATCTTTATTTTGAAGAGTGGTTACTGCAGGCATTTTTGCTAATTGATTAGTGTCAGTTCCTGCAGCATAGTAAATATACTTAGGTTTATCTTTAACAAATTCCTTCAAGGTCACCATCTTTTTATTTCTAGCACTGTAAAACAAAAGTAAATCGGCGAGGTCATCTTTCTTCGCCCCATAAGTGGAATAAATACCAAACTTAATTACACGTCCGAAGTTCTTAAAGAATGTCTCATAATCTTCACGTTTACTCTCACACATTTTTGTGAGCTCTTTATTAACACGCTTTTCAATTCTTCGTGCAATAGCAGCAAGTTCAGAGTTTTGTTGCAAGGTCTCACGAGAAATATTGAGTGTTAAATCAGGGCTGTCTACAACACCTTTTAAGAAATTGAAATAATCTGGCACCAAATCCTCGCATTTATCCATGATAAGCACGTTACTTGTGTATAGCTGCAGGCCTTTTTTATACTCTTTACTATACAGATCAAATGGAGCCACTGATGGAATATAAATTAGTGCATCATAATTAAGTGTTCCCTCAGCGTGAATGTCAAAATGCATCAACGGATCAGCAAAATCGTGGAAGTTTGATTTGTAAAATTCGGCATATTCATCCTTCTTAACTTCAGATTTCTTACGCTTCCAAATAGGAACCATACTATTAACTGTATCAATCTCGGTGTAATCTTCATATTCATCTGAATCGTCTTTTTTGCGAGACTTAGTAACTTCCATCTTGATTGGATAGCGAACATAATTACTAAAGCGCTTAATCAAGTCAGTAAGTGTATATTCTTCTAGGAACTTATCGTATTCCTCGCCTTCTTTTAAATGAAGCAAAACATCAGTACCACGAGACTTTCTTGTTCCCTCGTCAACTGTATAACCTTTTACCCCATCACTCTTCCAAACATAAGCAGATTTTTCGCCATATGCCTTAGATGTAACTTCTACTTTATCAGCCACCATAAATACAGAGTAAAAACCAACACCAAACTGACCAATGATGTCAATCTCATCCTTATCTTTAAAATTCATGCTGTCAGAATGAGCGATTGTGCCTAAATTTTTGTCGAGCTCATCCTTGTTCATACCGATTCCGTTGTCGGATACTGTTAATGTCCTAGCTTTTTTATCTGACTTAATGAAAATTTCAAATTTCTCATCAATACTCTTATCAGTCAAGCTCTTGAAATGTAATTTATCAACAGCATCAGAAGCGTTTGAAATCAATTCTCTTAAAAATATTTCTTTATTGGTATAAATAGAATTGATCATTAAATCCAATAATTTTTGTGATTCTGTTTTAAATTTTTTCATTAATGTTTCCTTTCTTTAAACAGAATTACTGTACCAAAAAATAAGGCAACTTGACAAGTAATATTTACAATCTCTACAATCCAATGTGCCCATGCAACAGGAATTGTGCCAAAATTGGCAATGTAACACATAATAAAAATTAATACTAAACTAAAAGCGTAAAGTATAAGTGACGACCATTTTTTTCTTTTTATAGCCATCTTAATAATGCATGCATACATTAAAACTTTACCAAGCATTGCAAGAAATACGGCATTTTGATATACAGCAAGAGGAGCACCACTTAATACTTCAAGCTTCTTGTTTTTATTCCTAAAGAAAACAGCAATAAACATCCCCACACCTGAAATTAAAAATCCTAAGTAAGTCATAAATAAAATTCCATAAGGGGTTTCGTACTCATAATGCTCAATACCAATTGATACCTTATATGTAGGGATGCAGAAGGAGAAAAACACAGTTAACATTGCACCTATCATAATCACCCAATATAAAAATTTATCTATATTAGGTTTAATATTCTTAAGCAATACATAATAAAAAAGTCCTGTAAATAAGACATTAAAATAATCGACTAAACCTAGTGCTACTGAAAAATCATTCATAATGCTTCCTTAAACCATGTTGTAATACTTGTTGGATGGGTAATAGCAGTACCAACTACAACAGAATATGCTCCAGCATCAATAGCAGCCCTAGCTTGTGCAGGAGTATGGACCCTTCCTTCGCAAAACACAGGTGTATCACCAGCAATTTTCACAGCCTCAGTTAAAAATTCAAGGTCAGGACCTTCTGTTTTACGAGTCCCTTCAACATAACCACCAAGAGTAGTCGATACAATATCAACACCAACAGCTAATGCTCGTTCAACGTCTTCTTTACATGAACAATCAGCCATAATTAAAGTCTTACCTTTAATTGCAGCTACAGTATCTTCAAAATATGTACCATCTGGGCGAGGTCGACCCGTAGCATCAATAGCAACAATGTCACTCCCAGCGTTTATACATGCAATAGCATGTCTTGTAGATGGTGTAATATAAACACCATCATGACCTTCTTTCCAAAGTCCAATTACTGGAACCTGAACTCTTCCTTTAATTGCAGCTATATCCGATAAGCCTTGACATCTGATTGCAGCAGCTCCACCAATTTCAGCAGCAGCAGCAATTTGAGCCATTGTCTCTGGATTTCTCATAGGCTCACCAGGATACGCTTGACAACTTACTATTAATTTACCTTCTAGCTTCTTCAACAAATCATTCATCATTAATCTCCGTTCGCAACGCTTCATTTACCTGTGTACTTATTAAATCAGCTTTTGTACCATACACTGCCTGAACTCCACCACCTTTATTAATAACAGCTAATGCCCCCGTCTTTTTAAGGGCATCTGAATCAACTTTGCTAGAATCTGCAACGCTAACACGCAAGCGAGTTGCGCAAGCACTAACATCTTTAATGTTTTCTTTTCCGCCAAGACCCTTAATAATATCTAATTGAATTGACGAATCTTTACCTCTTATAGCATTAATACCCTTTTCAATTGCAGCTGGATCTTCATCATTCATTCCTGGAACTGCAACTTTAAATTTTCTAATGCAAAAACTAAAAATAACAAAATAAACAACAGCCCAAACAAGACCTATAATTACACATACTATCCAGTGAGTCTGTTCATTTGTTTGTACTATTCCAAATAACGAAAACTCAATAAAACCTCCACTAAACACACTACCAATTCTAACAGCAAATAAATCTGTAAGCATAAATGATAAACCATCTAATACAGCATGAATAATATACAACCATGGAGCTACAAACAAAAACGTATATTCAATTGGTTCTGTAACTCCAGTCAAAAACGATGATAGTCCTCCACTCAAATAAAGACCTTTGAATTTTTGTCTATTCTTTTTAGGTATAGCAAAATATATAGCAAGAGCGGCTGCTGGAACTCCAAACATTATTGTTGGATATCTTCCAGAAAAATACTTTAAGCTTGACGTATACAAACCTTCAAAATTAGGGTCAGCCATTTGTGCAAAGAATATATTTTGAGCACCTGAAACTAATTGTCCGTTTACCATTTCAGTTCCGCCCAATTCAGTATAGTAAAACAATGGATAAATTGCATGATGTAGTCCAACTGCATTTAATAACCGCATAAAAAATCCATATAAAAATGAACCGAAAATTCCTAAACCAGATATCCATTGTCCAACAAATAAAAGCCCTGTAAATATATAAGACCATGTAAACGAAAAGAAAACACCCCAAAAAATAGCAGCTAGCGAACTTACTATAGGAACAAAACGTGATCCTCCAAAAAAGGCAAGTGCGTCTGGTAGTTTAATTTTATAAAATTTATTGTGAAGATAAGAAACTGTTAAACCGATAACAATTGCACCCAAAACACCTGTATCCACAGTTGCGTCTGGGAAAACCAAAGAAGAAATGTATTTTAATACTGCATTAAAAATCAAAAAAGAAATTGCACTAGACAAGCCAGCAACGCCCTGTTTGTCTTTAGCAAATCCAACAGCAATACCAATTGAAAAAATTAATGCAATATTACTAAAAACTATACTTCCAGCGCTTTTCATTACGCCAAAAACAGCAAGACAAAAATCATTATCAAGTATTGGTAGCATTCGTAAAATATTATTATCCGAAAATGCACTACCTAAACCTAGTAATAAACCAGCTGCAGGTAATACTGCAATAGGCAATAATAACGATCTCCCTAATTTCGAAAAAAACTTATACATAAGATCTCCTAATTAATACCAAAATAATCTCTATATCTATTATATAGGTGTCCTGCTTGCTGGTAAGCGCTCTGCGGACTCATAAAATGACTAAACTCAAAAGTTATAGCTTTATCATAATTGCAACGCTTAGCAGCTTCTAGTTTCATTCTAAGTTTGTCAAACTTTAATGGAAGAAAATCTATTGGCATATCTCTGTCAAAGCTCTCAGCATTTGTCCAACACTCAATACCATACTTATCTGCAAGTTTTTTGTTCACTGTAAAAAATGTATCTAATTCATCATAATCAATATGACCATCCTGAAATGCGCAAGCATCGACAACATCTTTAATACCACTAAAAATTTCATCCCATTCTTTTTCATGTTGAGATACTGTAACTCCTTGCTTTGTAGCTTGACCACTTCCTGCATCTACAGCCTTTTTGCCGTCAATCCAAGGAGAAATAAACGTAGGCTTGTTTGCATGATCTTTACAAATCTTACCTAGATCATGAATAGCCTGTGCACAACCTCTATTGTTTCTAGAAATTTCGGTACTAATATACCATCCATAGAAACTCTTATGATGAGAATATTTTTTCATAAATTCATCAACAACATATTTATTACATTCAACTTCATTGTCCATATTATTGGTATCCCAATAAACGCCACTGTCATAAAGACCAAGATAAAACTTCATATCGTATTTATCAGCAAGTGACATAAAAAGTTCAAGAGTATCCATTGATGGCATATAACAACCTTTTTTAAGTAGATACTCGCATGGCCAGGTTACAAATTTACGATAACCACACCTAATCATAATTACAGTATCAATACCAATTGCCTTCATGTATTTGAAATCTGCTTCCCACTCCTTAGGACCCCAGTTTTGATGAGGAATATCATGAGATATTTCATCTAGGAATGTTCCTGTAATTTTAAGACCATTAGCTTTGTCGACAATTAAATAAGAATCATCATTTTTAGTTTGTTTTACAGGATTAGCAGCAGACTCGCTGTCTGAATTACAACCACTAACCAATCCAACAGCTCCAGCTACAGCAGCAGCTCCCGCTGCACCCTTTAAAAAATTTCTTCTACTTGTTTCCATTGTACTCCTTCCCGTCAATTAAATTTCCACTTGAATTTGGACCAAAATAGTATTTATCTCCGAAACAATTATTATACTCAACATCATAAGAATATAGACCACCAAGGTCAGCGAATTCATTTTTTGAAGCATAACAATTTTCTATCAAGAATTTTTTATGATCTTTATGCGAATAAGCTTTTTCGGTAGTAGAATTCCACCTTCCTTGCCATTCAAAGAAAATACCAAATTTTTTACTTCCAAAACATTGGCAATTAGAAATAGTTAGAGACTCATCAGCAGAATAACCAAAGCCTATTCCAATGCCACTAGCACCTTGATCTTGTAATGTTGCAGACTTACCACAATTTTCTGTTATACAATCTTTAATGGTTGAGTTAACAGGGCAGTCAATGCCTATTCCAGTAGCATCTATGTTTCTAACTATGAGTTTTTCAAAATTACAATTTTTAAAAAGATTAATCATAAAGCCTTTTCCTGCTGTATTGTAATGAGAGAGTTTTGTATTGGCGCCATCTATGACAAAATTATTAAAGTTGGCATTCTCCAGATAGTTAGGGTTAGTGAAATTTGATTCCCTATAATCATTAAAGAAGAACATATCAATTCCGCCACTTCTATCAGGCCCAATCTCACCAATAGGATACAAAATAGTTTTTGTTCCAGCGCCAGTTACTGTTACGTTATTTCTACATTTAATTGCATAAGTTTCTTGTCCGTCAAATAAAGTCTCTTGCTCAGCAAAATAAAATTTACCTTCAGGTAAAATAATAGTAGCTTTTTCATCTGAAGCTTTATCCATTAAACCTTGTAAATATTTTGTATTATATGCGGCATCAGTCTTTGAATTAGCTTTAAGTTCATTGGCGTCAATTGTCTTAGATGAATTACATGCACTAAAAACTAATACACTTAACAAACAAGTCAGTACGGTTAAACCCATTATTTTACGCATTCTGTGCCTCCTCAATCTTCTCACTTATATCTAACCATTCGTCTTCTAAAAACTGAATGTTTTTCTTTAGCTCTCCATGTTCCTTTATTATACTTTGACTATCATCTCTCTCTGTATAAAATTTTGGATCTGATAAAATTTCATTTAGTTCTTCTAATCTTTTTCGTTTGCCATTAAGTTCAGCATTTATATCAGCGAGTCTGTCTTTAAGCCCATGTGTGGCTGCATAAATTGCATTACGTCGCTCGGCTTCTACACGCTTTTGTTCTTTTGATTTTTTCTTTCTATCTCTGACTCTTGGAACAGCATTTGCATATTCATTTGGCTTATCCAGCATTTCTTTTTTATACTGATAATACTCATAATTACCATCATATAATGTAATTTTACCTGGTATTATTTCGACAACCTTATTGCATACGTTATTTATTAAGTGCCTATCATGAGTGATAAAAAGTATTGTCCCTTCAAATTCTTTTAAAGCAGTCTCTAACACATCAGAGCTTGAGATGTCGAGATGGTTTGTTGGCTCATCCAAGCATAGAAACGGGGCAGGTTCAACTAACATTTTTGCGAGAGCAAGACGGGACTTTTCACCTCCTGACAAGACAGATACTTTTTTTTCTATATCATCACCCTTAAAAAGGAATGCTCCTAGTAAACTTCTCACTTGTCCCATAGTCCAGCCAGAAGCAGCATTATCAAGTTCTTCAAATACAGTGTTTTCTGTATTTAACTCATCTAACTGATGCTGTGCATAATACATATGAGTCACATGAACGCCGTATTTGACTTTGCCAGAATCTGGCTTTAATGTCCCTGCAATCATTTTTAGAAGAGTTGACTTACCAGAGCCATTGGGCCCAACAAGAGCAATTTTATCTCCTCTATACATTTTAAAATCAGCATTCTCATAGACGACATTATCACCATAACGCTTAGATATTTGATTAGCATGTACAACCAAATCTCCTGTTCTAGGAGGTTGTTTAAATTTAAAATGGATCTTTTTCCGTGATTCAGGAATTTCTATAAGTTCTTCTCTTATGCGATCAAGCCGAGCTTGCCGCTCTTGTGCTTGCCTAGCCTTTGTAGCTTTATATCTAAATCGCTCAACAAAAACTTCTAACCTGTGCATTTCATCTAACTGACGTTTTCGTTTATTTTTAAGTTGCTCTATATATAAATCTCTATCTTTAATAAATTTTGAATAGTTTCCTTTATATAACTTAATATTGCCATTGTTTAAATCAGCTACCTGGTTAACCATATTGTCAAGAAATTCTCTATCGTGACTAACAACTATTATAGACCCGCTATAATCTTTCAAAAAATTTTCTAGCCAAGTAACACTTTCTAGATCAAGATGATTTGTTGGTTCGTCCAAAAGCAAAACTTCAGGTTTTTGAACTAGCAATTTAGCCAAAGCTATTCTCATTTGCCACCCACCTGAAAATTCAGTAGTTTTTCTGCTTAAATCTTCTTCCTTAAAACCTAAGCCGAAAAGAACAGAGTTTACTTTTGCTTTTAACTCATAACCTCCCATTGACTCATATTTATCTTGAAGCTTGCCATATTCTTCCAAATCATCCATATTGTTTTCTAGCTCTTGTAAGCGTTTTTTGATATCGAGAATAGTGTGTTGTGATTCTATAACTTCATCAAATGTGGAATTTTCTCCCATTTCAATTGCTTCTTGAGTGAGATAGCCTATTTTAATATCTCGAGCTTTAGTAATATGGCCAGAATCTGGAGTCTCTTCGCCTGAAATAATATTAAGTAGGGTTGTTTTACCTGCTCCGTTATCACCGACTAAAGCTAATCTGTCACCTTCTTGTAAGCGAAGATTAACATCTGTAAATAATGTTTTGCCAGGATATGTTTTTTCTATATTTTCTATCTGTATAATCACTATAATGTATTATAGAGGAAAGGATGATTAAATGGCGAAAAAGAGCATAAAGACTGTTGACAAAAAACAGCTTGCTGAATACAAAATAAAAACAAAAGTAAAAACGCCTGTTTATTTACAAAATCGTGAACTCTCTTGGTTAAAATTCAACGAACGCGTACTTGATCAAGGTAAAAATTCTGATAATCCATTACTTGAGCGTATGAACTTTACATCAATATTTAGTTCAAACTTGCAAGAATTTTATATGGTTAGAGTCGGAAGCATTACAGATTTAACTCTGGTTAAAGAAACAGTTTATGACAATAAAAGTGGCATGACTCCTCGTCAACAAATTGATGCAATCAACAAAGAATGCTATCGTCTCTTAAAAATACAAGAAAAAACATTCAAAGAAATCAACGATAAATTATCGAAGCGTGGACTTACTTATTTAATGGGTAGTGAACTAAACAGTAAACAAAAGAAATATGTACACAAATATATGGAAGAGAATGTGATGCCATTTTTGGCCCCACAAATTATAAATCCACATCATCCATTTCCACACCTTGAGAATGGTTCTATTTTTGTTATCGTTCGTCTTGAAGATACAGATACAACACTAGGCATAATACCTATGCCTCCAAGATGTAAGCGCATTATCAAATTACCTTCAGATGAGGGAGTTCAATACACATTACTTGAACAAATAATTCAACTGGAAGTAAAAAGTATTTTTAGTATGTACAAGGTTAAACATACAAATATTATTATGGTAACAAGAAACGCTGACTTAGACGTTATAGAAGGAACGGATGAAATTGGCGACGATTTTAGAGAACATATGAAACGTATTCTAAAAAAACGTACTCGCCTAGCACCAGTTAGACTTGTGAGTGAACGACCATTGTCAAAAACAGTTAAAGCTTACCTAAAACAAAAATTAATGCTTCGAGACAATCAACTTTTTACAACACTTGTACCACTTGACATGAGTTACTGTGCTGATCTGAAAGATTTAGTAAGTGAGAAAACTCGCAATAAACTGACATACAAACCTTTTACCCCACAATGGCCTGCTGAATTAGATCCAGATAAAAGCATCTTAGACCAAGTATCTCATCGAGATTATCTAATTAGCTACCCATATGAAAGCTTTGATCCTATGGTTAAGCTTGTACAAGAAGCTGCAAATGACGTAGATGTTTTGTCTATCAGAATTACTTTATATAGACTTGCAGACCAATCAAGATTAGCAGAAGCCCTAATTGCTGCTGCAGAAAACGGAAAAGATGTTACAACCTTACTCGAGCTTAGAGCTAGATTTGACGAAGGTAACAACATTCAATGGTCACAACGTTTTGAAGAAGCTGGTGCAAAAGTGCTCTATGGATTCGAAAATTATAAAGTACACAGCAAAGTATGCTTAATCACAAGACGCAAACGGCATGGTCAAATACAACGTATTACACAATTCGGAACTGGTAACTATCATGAGGTGACTGCTAAGCTATATACTGATTTTGCCTATTTCACATCTAACTATGCTTTTGGTAAGGACGCAGAAGAATTTTTCCGTAACATGGCATTAGAAAACATCTCTGACAATTATTCATTAATGTGTGTAGCTCCTATGCAGATAAAAAATAGAGTAATTGCTAATATTGACGATCAAATAAACAAAAAAATGCAGGGATTACCTTGTGGTATATTCTTTAAAACAAATTCTGTTACTGATGTTGACATCATTAAACACCTAGTAAAAGCAAATAAGGCTGGTGTTAAAACAATTATTTTATGCCGAGGAATCAGTTGTTTAAAACCTGGAATTAAAAAATATACTGACAATATTAAAGTCGTATCTATTGTTGGAAGGCTGCTTGAACATTCTCGTATATATGGTTTTGGACCAATTGATAATATGAAAATATACCTATCAAGCGCAGATTTAATGACAAGAAATATGGACAAAAGAGTTGAAGTAGCATGGCCTATATTAAAAGATGATTTAAGAATTAAAGTGCAAGACTACATCATTACATGTTTGAGAGACACATCTAAATTAAGGGAATTGCAATTTGATGGAGAATATACAAAACCACAAGGTGACTTTGACGCACAAATAGAACTAATTAAAGAGTCTTATCAAAAATCAGCTGAAGAAGCAGAAAAAACATTAAGATCAAAGGAGAAAAAAGCTGGCTTCTTTAGACGTCTTTTTCGCCGAACTCCTTAAAGGTCACTCCACCTGTTTCTTCAAACTCTTCTCGTTTGTCTACAACTTCTTTAACAGATTTTTTAGTAGCACCTTTAAATGCTTTAAGCTGAGTCATAAGAACTGCACCAATACCAAATGGCATCCAGAATACTATACCTCGATAAACAAGACCAGTAGCCGTTGCAGCTGCTGCATTCTCACCATAAGCGGCAAATGCAACAACAACCATAGCTTCTACCACACCTACACCTTGTGGAGTAATAGATATCATCGCAAATAAAGTAGCTACAACGTAACCACAAATTAGAGGTTCTGGTTGATAAATACCAAATGCAATACCGCATAAAGCAAAGCAAGTGAGCTCACATATACTTGCAAACAAAGAACAACCATAAGCTGCAAAAACCCATTTCATATTCTTTGATACTAAACTTGAAGCTTCACTAAAATTACCAACGATTCTCTCTGCCCAAGGTTTAACTGGTTTTTTAGTAAACTTAGAAGCAATTTTATTGACAAGCTTTTCAACTTTTCCTAAGAAAAAATACAAGAACTTAGGATTTTTCTTGGCCATAACAAGAATGCCAATCATAAATAATACAAGACATACAACAACACTTCCCATGATAATCCATAATGGATTTAAGCCTACAGTAAAAAGCAATAGAGCAAATGCGCAGATCATAACTGTTGTAAATGCACCATCGATGGTAATCTGCATAAGAAGAGCAGCTGATGTAGATTTGCCAGGATCAATACCTCTACGTCTTGCATCATCTACAACTAATGTAGTTCCTGCCAAGTTCATAGACGGAGCAATAGTATTCATAAAAAATGTACCAAAAACAAGAGGGAGCGTATCTCTAGCACGCATTTTTTCACCTACTGCCTTAAAACTAAAGGAATAAGCAAAACTCTGAGCGAAATATTTGCATAACTGGGTTAATATTGCAAGAACAAGAGGAATTGGAGACCCATCTTTCATGGTATTTATAAGCTCCAAAAACTGATCACCTCTAAGTAAGGCTACAGCCAAAACAACAATAATTATTATACCAATGAGGATCTTCTGAATATTATTCTTGATAAAACGCAAATTTATTTCTCCAGACCATTAACTCCTGCAACTGTTGATTCTGCAACATATGCAAATAAAATATATCGACCATCAGTTAGATAATTGTCACATGTAGAAAAAGTAAAAATTTTAGACATTAAGGCAGGATCTGGAATGCTAGGTTGCAAATGAGAAACTCCTCTATTAATCTTATCTTGTATATAATCTGTCATTTTTTGTGGCGTACTAAAATTGGTTTGTACGATAGGCTCACTAGCATCAACATGACAAAGAGTAAATGCACATAATCTGTAATTACCATTAGGAGTTAAAAAGTAAATTGTTTTATGAGAATTTAGAAAATCTTCTTCTTTCATATCTGCAATTGCTGAATACATAGAACCATCGTTCATATGATGACCATAAGAAACAATATTTTGATCAGAAAGATCATGCTTATTATGGTAATCAACAAAAATAGTGCCATATGAAACATAACTTTGATATCCTTCAAAAGAGGTCTTTAAGTATTTATCATTATTGTCTGTATGAACAACTGGATAATTAATAGCAGTATCAGGACAGTAAACCCATCCTACAGTATCAGGATTTGTAGCCAACAATTTATCCCAATCTACTTTCATATCAGCAAGGTTAAGCTCGTTTCGATCTTTAAAAACGTCATCGGCAATATTTTTATATTTCATACAGCCCTCAACATAGCCACCTACAAGAACTGCAATGGCAATTAATGCAGCAATCATAATAAATAATGAAATCCAAAAAACTGGGCCTTTTCGCTTTTTCTTAGGTTTAGCTGCTACACTACCATCATAAGCTTGATACATTTTATCAAATGATTTTGCATGCTTTGAACCAGCACGTCCATAATTATCATACTGAGAAACATGCTTACCAAAATGAGCACCTTCAATATTTTCTTCAGTACTTGGTATATTTTCTAAATCATCTTTCACAAAGTTTAATTATAGCTTAAAAAATACATATTATTACCAAGACTTAAACTAAAAGGTGTAAAATAGCTACACAAAACAAAGGAGGAACAATGGCAATAGAAGATAAAAAATCAGCTTTTAGTGGTGGAACTAAAGTTGAGTTCAAAACTAATGGCACATATCGTTCTAATCCGATAAAGAAGAAATTTAGTGACAAAGATAAAAGAATTTTTGTTATAGCATTTTTAGGAGCATTGGCAGCATGTATAATTGTACTAATTATCGCATTAATTATTGGTGCTTGTGGTAAAACAACTATTGGTTCAACATCTTCTACGGCTATTACTCAAAGCGATGATTCAGAAACATTAGCTGAAGCCGTTGCGAATAAATGCTTACCAAGCGTTGTTTCAATCAACGTATACTCTCAGAAAACAGCTGGCTCTGAAGCTCAACTATCATCACTTGGAAGTGGAGTTATACTTAGCGAAGATGGCTATATAATTACTAATCAGCATGTTATTGAAGGAGCTGCAACAATTAAAGCAACAGCAAATGGCGAACTTAAAGAAGCTACAAAAGTTGGCGAGGATGCTTCTAGTGATATTGCTGTAATTAAATTAAAAGATGCAAAAGGCTTAAAGCCAATAGAGCTTTCAGACAGTGACAAAATTAAAATTGGCGAATGGGTTATGGCAATCGGAAGCCCATTTGGTCTGGAACAATCTGTATCAACTGGAATTGTTTCAGCCAAATCAAGAAGCCAAGTTGTTTCATCACAATCTGATGGCTCAAGTAAGGTTTACACAAACTTAATTCAAACAGACGCGGCTATCAATCCAGGAAACAGCGGTGGAGCACTTGTAGATAAAAACGGACAATTAATTGGTATCAATGCTCTAATTCAATCAAACTCAGGTAATTATTCTGGTGTTGGTTTTGCAATACCAGTAAATTATGCAATCGATTTAGCTAAACAAATCATGGAAGGTAAAACGCCATCTCATGCTCAATTAGGTGTATCAATTACAACTGTTGATCAAAATGCTGCAAAACAATATGGATGGAACGTTTCTGGCGGAGCTTATATTAATGGAGTCACAAATGGTGGCCCTGCAGATAAAGCAGGACTCAAAGTCGGAAACATAATTACCAAAGTTGACGATAAAGATGTTGCCACAAGTAATGATTTATTACTTGCAATACGAGGTCACAATCCAGGAGATAAAGTTGAAATGCAAGTATATAGAGATGGTCATACCGACACAGTAGAAGTAACTCTTGGATCTGACGAAGGTCAAACTCAGCAAAAGAGCACTCAAAAACAAAAGAGTGGTACAAACCCTAATTACGAGGATTTATGGAAATACTTTTTCGGGTACTAATTTAAGGAGAGATGTCCGAGCTGGCCGAAGGAGCACGATTGGAAATCGTGTATGCCCTAACCGGGTATCTGGGGTTCGAATCCCCATCTCTCCGCCATGGAGGAGTGGCCGAGAGGTCGTAAGGCGGCAGTCTCGAAAACTGTTTGGCCACGTTAGTGGTCACGAGGGTTCGAATCCCTCCTCCTCCGCCATTAAATTATGAAAGTATATAATTTTGAAACATTACAAAACGTAAGAGACCTTGGTGGTACAAAAACCAAGGATGGTAGTATTATAAAAAAAGGTAAGCTTTTTAGAGGTACAGCTTTATTTTATGCTTCTGACAATGATACGAAAACATTATCAAACAAAATAGATACAATAATTGATCTTCGTACTTTTAATGAAGTTGAAGAAATGCCACATCCACAAGATAAGTTTCCTAATTCTAAATACATACACAATCCAATAGTCAAAAAAATGAAAATGATTCTTGCTAAAGACAAAGAATCGCAAAGTATGACTCTTGAGCAAGCGCATGTTCTTACAGAAAAAGAAGCAAAAAAACTAATGTCAGATTTTTATATTCTTATCGCCAGTAACAAAGATTCTCAAAAAGCGTACAGAAACTTTATTAACATATTAGCAGATGATAATACAAATGCAACATATTGGCACTGTAGCTATGGAAAAGATCGAGCTGGAATGGCTGCAGCACTCATCTTATACATTTTAGGAGTTGACAAGGATACAATATATGATGATTATATTTATTCAACAGGTTTCTTAATTCCTCATATTGAACAATCAATGGACAAAATTATTGAGAAATTTGATTTTAATATCAATGTAGATGCTTTTATGTATATGCAAACTTCTGATATAGAATATATAGAAAGCTTAGTTAACTATGTTATTGATGAATATGGTTCTGTAGATAACTATATTACTAACGAATTAAAAATTAGCGAGGATATAAAGCAAAAACTTAAAGACAAGTATCTAACCAAGAATTAAATTTATCCTCTTCGCAATCTATACCAACTTGTTTATACCTAGACTTGTGACCTCTAATCACATTGATTTTACTTTTAGGTATTTTTATACTTTTGCTTAATAAATTACAAACAGCCATGTTTGCCTTACCTTTATCAGGAGGAGCAGTAACTTTAATTTTAAGCAATGGCATGCCCTTTTGATCAGGTTCCAGTCCACATAAACAATCACGCCCACTTTTGGGCGTGACATGTACATTTACAATGTTAGTATATTTATTAGTCAATAGCATCCTCACCAAAATCTGTATCACCAAATCCAGAAAAATCTTTTTGAGGTTCAGGTTTTGGAGTAACAGCTGCTGGTTTTGGAGCAGGAGCTTTTGCTTGCTTGACAGGCTTAGAAGAGTTTGTTTTATCTGCGTCGTCTTTCTTTTTTGGTTCAGCATTAACATCAGTCAAGTGTTTATTCATAGCAGATACAATATCTCTTAACATTCCCTGATACTCTTTTTGAGTAGCTTTACGTTCCTTATCTAATTTATCTATCTCAGCAAGAACACGTTTCTTTTGATCGTCAGCATCTTTTTCAATATAATCAGCCTTCTCGTTAGCGTCTTTAATAATTTTTGCAGATTTATCATTTGCTTCAGCAACAATTTTTTCAGCAGAACGCTGTGCAACAATTAAGGCTTCAGAAATTGCTTTACCGTCAACAGTTCTATCTTCAAGTTCTTTATTAAGTTTTTCAATTTCAGATTGCTGATCTGCAATTTTTTTTTCAAGTTCTGCATTTTTTTGAGAAGCTTCCGCTCTAGCATCATCATTGATACTTTGAATCTTTTTTTCATACTCTGAAATTTTAGAATTAAAAATATCGACTTCCTTAGAAACTCTCTCTAAAAATACGTCAACTTCTTCAATACTATAACCTTTTCTGTCAACTGAAAAACTCTGATTATCAATATCGCTTGCTGTTAATGCCATAATTTTTCCTCTCTCCTTGATTTTCTTACATTATACAATAATTAAGTTAGATAACACTCTAATTATTATGTTGATTGCAAATTCCAAAACAACAATGGCGAGTATAGGACTTATATCTATTGTGCCACCTATTGGTGGAATCAATTTTCTAAATAAGTTAAGATATGGATCAACAATTTTACCCAATACATTTTTTACTTTAAGCACAGAATCAAAAGGAAACCACGACAATATACAATAAATAAATATTATTAACGAGTAGGCATGAGCAATATATATAATAATTCTAAATATCATGATTTAAACGTAACCCCCTGATCAATGCATTCAAGTTTCTCTTCTTTTGTTAAGTCTGCTCCGCTGTTAAAAACATAAGTTTTATTGGCCTCGACACTAACTTTTGCATTGCACATGCTAGATGCGCCTAAAGCAAAATCTAGTATCTTATTTGCTATTTTTGCATCTGTATGTTTTAATGATAAAACCAATATATTACCTGCTTTAAATGCGACTGTAATATCTTTAACTGAGCTATAACTGATAGGTTTTAATACTTTTATCTTACGATTAACCTTGCGAGCATTGTTTATTGTTTCTGAATAAGAATAATCAGGCTTAAAAGAAAGTCCTTCAACTTTTACCTGTAAACGGCCGTTTTTGCCTTGGCTTACGCTAGATTCCATATCCTCATTACTTACACGATTGTTCTCTATTTTTTGCTCGTCATACTTACTCATATCAGCACTTGGAACAAATAGCGAGTTTAAACCTTCAGAAGAATATGGTTTTTCAATAGAAACTCGATTCTTACTTTTAGGAACACTGCGCATATCAACACTTCCGCCAGTATTAGAATAATTTCTGTTTTTATTAAAAATTCTAGATGACGTTGTAGAACGTTGCTTTACTTCAAATCTGTCAGAAAATGAATCTCTTGGATCTAATGTAGAATTGTTATCAATAGAGCCCATGCCTTCAACTTCTTCATTGTAGAAATTTTGCGGCATAGGGCTCCAGAAATTAATCGCGTTTTAAGAAATCAGGAATGTATTCCTCGTCCTCAACTTGAGAATCGCTCTCTTTGTTTTCTACTGCAGGAACAGGAGAACTTAGCGGCTCAGAAGTCGTTTCTAATATAGAAACCTTTTTAGGGGCACCACCTTTAAAACCAGTAGCAATAACAGTAATGCGAACACTATCATCTAGATTCTCGTCAATAATTTGACCATAAATGATATTTGCTGAATCGTCAGCACAAGCCTCCACTGTTTTAGCAGCTTGATCAACTTCAGTCAATGTCAAGTCTGGACCACCAGCAATTGAGAAAAGAACTCTTGTTGCGCCACTAATAGAAGCTTCTAACAAACTAGAATTTGTAGCTTGCTGGGCAGCATCTAGAGCACGAGTTTCACCAGAAGCAATACCAATACCCATCATAGCAGTACCAGCATCTTTCATAACAGTTCTAATGTCGGCAAAATCCAGATTGATAAGTCCTGGAATAGTAATCAAATCAGTAACACCTTGGATACCTTGACGAAGTGTATCATCAGCAATTCTAAAAGCATCAATCATGCTTGTCTTTTTCTCAACAATCTCAAGTAGTCTATCATTAGGAATAACAATTAAAGTATCTACTTTTTGGGATAAAAGATCTATACCCTGGTCAGCTTGATTTTTACGTAAGCGTCCTTCAAATGCAAATGGTTTTGTAACAACACCAACTGTTAATGCACCAATTTCCTCACGCGCAATTTCAGCAACAATTGGAGCAGCTCCAGTACCAGTACCGCCACCTTCACCAGCGGTAATAAATACCATATCTGCTTCTGCTAATGCGTCACGAATCTCACTCCTGCTTTCTTCAGCAGCCTGACAGCCAATTTCTGGATTAGCGCCAGCACCAAGACCACGAGTAAGTTCTTCACCAATATGAATAACTTTATCAGCATTAGACATATAAAGGGCTTGTCTATCAGTATTTACAGCAATAAATTCAACGCCTTTTACATTTGCTTCAACCATACGGTTTACAGCATTTGTGCCACCACCACCAACACCAACGACTTTAATAACCGCAAGTCTTTCTGAACCTTTTTGAATTGGCATATTTATTCCTCCAATTAACTAACTTATACATTTTTCACATATGTTGGATATAGTACACTAAAAAAGATACACAAGCAAGAAAAAAAACTTTTTTTTTAAAAAATTTAAAAAAGTTTGCATTATTTATCAAATATGGTACAATATTCGAGCTTTATGCGAAGACTTGAAACGTAGCATTAAATAAGGAGGTTGTTATTTATGACAAACAATAAGATAAGCGTAAGGCATAACGTTTATAGTTTAATAATAAGTATAGGGTTAGCAGTCGGTATAATCGCTGCTATTTTATTTGGAGTATTATGTTCTACTCCAACTCAAGCAAAAGCTGATGAAATAGCAGATATTCAAGCTGAAATTAATCAAGCTAGTAGCGGACTTGATGCTCTTTCTCGTGATTATTATGAAGCTCTAGAAGATCAGCAAGAAGCTCAAGCTAAGGTTGATGAGGCGCACAGAACTATTGAAGAAAACAAAATTAAAATTGCTGCTTTGAAAAAACAAATTTCTAAACGTAGTCGTGCAATATACAGAAATTCAACTTTATCAGGAATTATTGGATGTTTGTTTGAAGCAAAAGATTTTATTGAATTTGCCAACAACTTAGATTATCTTAATTCGCAAAGTATTAAAGACGGAAGATCTGTCACTAAATGTATTCAGCTTAAAGAAGAAAACGAACAGCAAGAAGCAATACTTAATGAACAATTAGCTGTAGCTACGGCAAAAACAGATGAAGCTGCCGCAATCAAAAACAATGCAGAATCAACACTTAATGCATTGAATGCAAAGTTGAATTCTTTAACAGCTGATCAACAAGCTGCTATGCAAGAACAACAACGTCAAGAAAGTGAAAAATACAAGCCATCTGGTGGTGGAGATATACCACCAGGTGGTGGTGATGGTGGAAGTACTACCATATATAATAATGCAGTGGCATGTGTTGGTAAAATACCTTATGTATGGGGTGGATGTAGCCCTTCTGGTTGTGATTGTAGTGGTTTTGTAAGCCATTGTTGTACGGGTGGATGGACTAGATTAGGAACTACATATACATTCTTAGGCTGGCCTCGAGTAAGCAATCCAGGCCCGGGAAATATCTGCGTTAACGAAGAACATTGTGGTATTTATGCTGGTGGCGGATCAATGATTCACGCTCCATGCAGTGGACAAATGGTAAGCTATGGTGGTGTCCAAGGAGGCATGGTTTTCGTTAAATATTAAAATTTAAAAACCCCGAGAAATCGGGGTTTTTTTAATAGTTCATTTTCATTGCAGATTTAACTTCTTCTAAAGTCTTCTCTGCAATATGATTAGCAAACTTATTTCCCTCATTTAAAATAGATTTTAATTGAGCCTTATCAGATAGATAAGTTTCTCGTTTAACCCTTATGTCTTTTAAGAAATTGTTAACAGACTCTGTTACATAAGCTTTTAATTGACCTGAGCCTCCATCGCCAATTTCAGCTGCTATATCTTCTTGGCTTTTTCCACTACATAGCGATGCTGTTGTAAGTAAAGCAGATACACCAGGCCTATTCTCTGGATCATAAGTAATATTTCTGTCGCTATCTGTCTGGCTTTTACGAATGAGTTTTGCTGTCTCATCTTCTGTCATAGCAAGTGAAATTGCATTACCATAACTCTTTGACATCTTTCTTCCATCTAAACCTGGAACCTCAATAGCGTCAGACAATAATCCAACAGGCTCTCTAAATACTTTTTTATAACGTTTATTGAAACGGCGAGCAATTTGACGAGTCTGCTCGATATGAGGAAGCTGATCTTTTCCAACTGGTACAATGTTAGCCTTGCAAAAAAGAATATCGCAAGCCTGATGTACTGGATAAGTTAACAGAAGACCAGTTAATTCATGACCGCTTGCAGCTTGCTCTGTTTTGACAGTAGGATTACGAAGTAATTCAGCTTCAGAAACTAAAGACAAGAAAGGAAGCATCAACTGGTTAAGTGCAGCCACAGCACTATGGCAAAAAATAGGTGTCTTTTTAGGATCAACACCACAAGCCATATAGTCAGCTAGCATATTGTAAACATAATCCTCTATATGCTCGGTATTATCTCTGTCTGTAATAACCTGATAATCCGCTATCAAAATCATGGTATTGACACCTTTATTTTGGAGTTCAACTCTGTTTTTTAAACTACCAAAATAATGACCTATATGCAAGTGACCAGTTGGCCTATCGCCTGTAAGCATCCTATATTTGTTTGGATTGACATCAATATCAGCCCATACATCATTACTCTTTTTTAAGCTTGCCTCAAAACTAGATTCTGACATAATTAACCCTCATTATCTTCTATCTGACCCATTAACTCTTCAACAGAAACTGAAGCAGTATTTAACCGTTCTTTTAACATAGTCAAAAGCTCAACTCCATACTTGTACTTTTCCAAGCTTTCTTCAAGTTCAAGCTTATTGCTCTCGAGCTGTGATACAACTTGATTAAGCTCCTCCATTGCTTCTCTAAAAGACATATCTTCAATTTTCTTGCTCATGCTTACTCCTTATTCTAGCATTTATAATACCATCTGAAACGGCTACATTAATATCGTCGTCAATATTTACATCATTTATACTTTTAACTAATTTACCATTTACATCTGTTGTTGCACTATAACCACGAGAAAGTATAGTTAATGGTGATTTGTCCTCTAACTTTGCTGCAGCTAGAGAAACCTGATTATTAAAATCTTTTAATAAATCCAAACTAATTAATTTTTCATGTATATAATCTAGAGTTTGAAAATCAGATGCAAATAACTTTGTTGGGTCAGCAAATATAGGACGCGAAGCAATGTCATTTAACCTATCTCTAGTTAATTGAAGTCTGTTCAGTGTAGATCTTTTAACATTATCTAGGCGTGCTGTATAATTACTAATATAATCAACAAGATTATAACTTACCTTTTCTGCTGCTGCTGTTGGAGTAGACGCCCTAAAATCAGAGACCAGATCAGCAATTGTGTTGTCAGGTTCATGACCAATTCCTGTAATTACAGGCGTCTCCATATCAACAATTTTCAATGCCAAGGCCTCATCATTAAAAGGCATCAAATCTTCAAATGAGCCACCACCTCTAGCAAGTATAATTACGTCACAATTTTGTTTATCTAGTAAATCTAGAGCGGCAATCATATCACTAGGTGCATTATTGCCTTCAACTGCACATCCTGCAAATACAACATTAATTGTAGGCATGCGTCTATTGATTGTTCGCAATATATCATGAATAACTGCACCACGAGGAGATGTTACTACTCCTACTCTTGATGTAAATTCGGGAATTGGTTTTTTTCTCTCAATTGATGTAAGACCTTCTTTCTCAAGTTTTTTAGCAAGCTTGGCTACTTGCATACGTAGCTCTCCCTCGCCTGCTAAATTATAAGACTCAACATCAAAGTTCATTCTACCTTTAGCTTGATATAAACTAAACCTGCCTTCAACTTCTACCATTGATCCTAGTTCCAAGTCAGCATCCATAGCCATATATCTATTTTTCCACATAAGACATGGAAGAGCAGAATTTTTATCCTTAATTGTAAAATAAACAGCTTTGTATCCAGGCTTTGCATTAAGCTCTGAAACTTCACCTATTATTTTAATGTGAATAGTCTCAAGGCCTATCTTAGCTATCATCAAAGCATCGCTAACTGAATATGTTTCGGGCCTCTCCATTTAATCTCGTCTTGTACGCAATAATACCCAAATAAGTTGTAATGCTGAGATAAGTGCAGCAACAACATATGTCATAGCGCATGACCAAAGAATTCGCTTACATGCCTTAAACTGATTATCAGATAAACTTAAGGTTTCAAGGTATTTAATAGCCCTTGTGGAAGCATTAAATTCTACTGGAAGTGTAACTAGATGAAATAAAAGAGTTAAGCCAAAAGCAATAACTGCAATATAGCTAAGCCCCACTATATTAAAAATAATTCCTGCAAGTAAAATAAATATCCATGCATTTGATACCATATTTACAACAGGAACTAATGCAGTTCTAAATTTTATAGGCCCATAACCTTGAGCATGTTGACACGCATGACCTGCCTCATGACATGCCACAGCAATGGCTGTAACTGATGCTTGTGAATAATAAGAGGATGAAAGAGAAATTGTATTGTCTTTAGGATTATAAAAATCCTGGCCACTTCCACCTGTACCAATACCTACACCTGATACTTCGTGAAAATTTAACATATTAGCTGCTGCTTGCGCTCCAGTCAATCCTACATCATTTGCAACTTGAGCATACTTATTTAATCTTCTATTGGCAGCACCTGACGCACAAGCTCCTAAAATCATTGGTATTATAAAAAATACCATCCAATAACCACTACCACCAAATCCTATTGGGAAATACATTTTTTTATCACCTTGCCTTTATCTAATTTAAGACTAATTTTACCATCCATCAAATCGAGTAAATCTAGGCCAACGATTTCTCTACGCCAACCCTTAAGCGTTGGAATGTCTGACCTCACACCATGAGCAATTAAGTTTAAATCAGTTTTAGACGATAAAACTTGAGGTGCTATATAGTTTTCCTTAGCGCGAATTCTAACAATTGCAGACATTAAATCTATCTCGCCTTCTATATCATAATTAGAAAAATCTTCATTTCGATATTGAACGTCTCCAGCCTTATTGATATAAGGAAATTCTTTAGAAGTCACCCCTGCTTTAACAGCATCAACAATTTCTCGGGCGGATTTAGTATCAAAATTTTTCTTAATATCTCTGATTTTAAAAAGCTCGCTTATGTTATTAGGCTTACGTTTACAAATTTCAAGTATTTGATTATCAGTTAGGACCCATTTTCTAGGCATATCATGCTCCATTGCATAATTTTCACGCCACTCGCAAACTTCTCTTGCAATAGAGATCTGTTTGTCTTTTAGAGAACCCAAATGTTTAAGTTTAGCAAATCTCTCACGTGGCTCAATATCATACACTTTTGCATATAAATATTTTGCATTTGTATCTTGAGCTACCCAATCCAATCGCCCCAAATCTTTGAGGCGTTTTGACATCTTATAATACAAGTCATGTAAATATATAACATCATCAGCAGCATACTGTAATTGCGATTTTGATAAGGGTCTCATAGCCCAATCAGAATAAGAATCACCTTTTTTTAGATGAACACCTAATTCTTTTTCCACAAGATGACCATAGCCTATTTGCAGAGAATATCCCAAAAAGGCCGCGGCTGTTTGTGTATCAAAAAGTGGTATTGGAAAATAACCGCACTCATGACGGAGAATTTCTATATCCTGCCTTGGTGAATGAAAGATTTTTACCACATGCTCATTTTTAAATAAATCAGCAATTACACTGACATCAACTTTAAAAGGATCTATTAAAACATCCTCGTCTTTCAAAGCCATCTGAAGTAAACAAAGTTTAGGCCAGTAGGTATTATCTCGTATAAATTCGGTATCGACAGAAACGGCATCACTTTTGTTGGCTCTTGCCAAAAAATCACTTAAATCTTTTTGATTAGTTATAAACATTTATGGCGAATATTATAAAGGATTTGTTGTATTATTTTACTTATGAAAATGCTTATTGTAAACAATTTAGCATCAGGTTATGGCAACGGTGCAATCTATGATTTTATACGCTCTTTTGCAAAAGATGGCGATGAAATTGTTCTGAGAAGTTCTGATGGTAATACTGATTTAAGAAGTTTTTTAATTGATGCTAAAAACTTTGATATGGTAGTGGCCGTTGGAGGCGACACAACAGTTGGTACAGTAAGCTATCTTCTTTCAAATACAAACATTCCTATTCTTCCATTTCCTGCAGGTACTGACAATATTATTGCAGAAAATTTGTTTATGCCTACAGAACCACATGCTCTCGCAAAATTAGCAAGACAAAATCTTACCTTAAACTTTGATATAGGAGAGATTCAGGTAGGTAAACACAGGTACGGATTTGGATTTAATGCTGGAGCAGGTTTTAGCACAGCTATTACTAAGGGCGCAAAACCTAGGAGGAGATTCTGGGGTCCATTTGCATACGCAGGAGCAGCTCTTTCCAATTTTAAGCCAGAGCCTTCAAAAATAAAGTTAACTTTAGATGACAAAGAAATCTTTACTGAGGGTGTTGGCATAATGTTGCTAAATTTTACGAAAATTGGTTTTGATTTATCAATGACCCATAAAAACAGACCTCGCGATGGAAAGCTAGATGTTGTAGTACTTAAGGCAAAAACAGCCATAGATTACATTCCAACATTAACTGCAGCTGCACTTGATAATGCTATCAACTTCCCTGACCGATCAGACGCCATAGAAGTTTATCTCGCAAAAAATATAAAAATAGAAACTGAACATAAGATGGATATTCACACAGATAATGATATTACTGAGCTAACCACACCATTTAGCGCAAAAAATTTAGAAGGTGCTGCAAAATATGTAGTATGTGAAGAATGTATAAACAATTATAATAATGATTATGAATAAGTTTCAAGAATTTATAAATAAAATTCCTGATAGAGAAAAAGAGTTACCTAAAGTTAAACGCGGAAATACAATTTTCTATAGCTCTAAACCGTTAACAAAAAGCCAAAAACTAAATATTTTTACTAACAGAAATGCTTTGATTGTTATTGCCATAGCTATAGGTATTGCTGCTCTTATACTACTTATCCAATGTAGCGGACTTATCAATCATACAATCATTAGTGGTAGTTCAGTAGAAGAAAACTTATCTAAGCAAATTGATTATTCAATACCATTTGTTCCTAAATTTTTAAATATGTCTAACGATGAAATCGATAACGAACTTGCAAATATGACTCAAGTTCCAAACGAACATGCCAAGAATGACGAAAATTTTTACGACAAATTTAAGGCTCCGGATGGAAGTGATTTAAAAAAAGTAGAATCAATTGTAAAAAAGGGCTTGAACAATATTGATGCAAATGAGGCTTCTTATATCTACAACGGCGGTTGGGAACTAACTGTAGATAGAAACGCTAATAAATTTGCAAGAATTAGATATGTAGACTTCAAATCAGGAACAGAGGACGTAGCTATAAAATTAGCATTAGAGACACAAAATTTTGAAGACTCATATATAAGTAAAAGTGACACAGACGAGCTTGGAAATACATATTCAACAGGAACAGCCAAATATAATGGCAAAAGTGTTTCTTGGAGGATATCGGCCATTAAATTTAAGGATGTATACAATATAAATCTTCCTGACAATTCAATATATGTTGGAATAAGGGTTGAGTAAGTGGTGGGCGATACTGGTTTCGAACCAGTGACCTCTTGCGTGTCGAGCAAGCACTCTCCCCCTGAGCTAATCGCCCACGAATTAGCTATTCTATCATAAAAATTTTAAATAATACTTGCAATTCAATTGATTTTTGGTATCATAGTTGCTCGCGCGGACGTGGCTCAGCTGGTAGAGCACAACCTTGCCAAGGTTGGGGTCGCGGGTTCGAACCCCGTCGTCCGCTCCATTTTTTAGGGCGACATGGCCAAGTGGTAAGGCAGAGGCCTGCAAAGCCTTTATCTCCAGTTCGAATCTGGATGTCGCCTCCATTTTTTATGACTGAGCAATACAACATATCACTAAATGCTAAACAAAGAGGTTTTAATCTAATCACTAACGAAATTAATATTCCTCTTCCAGAAAAAGGTATTCTTAATTTATTTATCCAGCATACAAGTGCAGGATTAGCAATTAGTGAAAATTATGATCCTGACGTACAAGTTGACCTTGAAAATATCTTTAATCATTTGGTTCCAGAAAATCAACCATACTATACACATACAATAGAAGGCAGTGATGATATGCCATCTCATGCAAAAAGTATTCTTGTAGGACCAAGTTTAAGTATACCAATTCAAAACGGCAAGCTAGCCTTAGGTACATGGCAAGGAATATACCTTTGCGAATTCAGGAATCACGCAGACCCGAGAAAACTTATAGCAACCATAATCAGTTAAATGGCGTCCCTGAGAGGAGTCGAACCTCCGACGCACGGTTTAGGAAACCGACGCTCTATCCACTGAGCTACAGGGACGTTTTAAGTACCAAGTGTAATTGTTACAGTAGATCCCTTTTGAGCTCTATTACCAGAAACTGGACTTTGAGAAATAACTTTATTTCCAGATCCTGAAACACTTACGTTAAATCCTGCTGCCTGCAATGTAGATTTTGCTTGTTCGAAAGACATTCCAACTACATTAGGGACAGTAACAGCACCTGAACCCTTACTTACAGTAATTGTAACAGTAGAGCCTTTATCTGCCTTATTACCACTATTTGGATACTGTGAAATTACATAACCTTCATCAACCGTATCACTTGTATCGTAGTTGATATTACAAACAAATCCAGCAGATTCTATAGCGTGACTTGCAGCCGACTCAGACATACCAACAACATTAGGAATATTTACGCTTTCAGCACCTTTACTAATAACAATAGTTATTGTAGAATCTTTTGGTGCCTGCTTATTACCTTCAGGATCTTGACTCATTACCTTTCCAGCTTCATATTTTGAAGAATTTTGTTCATCGCCTAGTTTAACTTTAAAGCCTGCCTTTTCTAAAATATCTTGAGCCTCAGATCTACTTTTACCTAAAACATCAGGTACAGTAACCATTTCGGCTCCAAGAGATACAACTAAATTGATTTTGGTTCCTTTAGGTTGCTTAAAAAATGACCCTGGATCTTGACTTATAACTTCGTTTTCAGGTTTTTCTGAATTATAAACTTTATCTATTTTACCAACCTCAAAACCCTCTTGAGTTATTATAGTTTTAGCATCATCAAGTTGTTTTCCTACAACATCAGGTACTTGATTACCATTATTAAAAATAAATATACCAACAATTATGGCAATAACAGCTGCAATAGCAACACCTATAGCAATTTTTTTCTTTTTTCTTGAAGGATTTTTTGTTTTTTTGCCTGAATTCTTCGTGTAATTTTTTTGTTGTCTACTTCGATTATCTTTAACAGCGCCAGCTGGCATAACGCCTGTTTTATCTGGCTGACTTGCAGCTGCAGCTCCAATTGCTGCACCAGCAGCTGCACCAGCAACTCCACCAATAACTGCTGTTTTTGCAGCACTACTACCTAAATTAACAGGACGACCACTAAGATAATCACGAAGCGCATTTTGCATATCATTAGCAGTAGTAAATCTTGATTTAGGATCCTTATTCATAGCCATACCGATAATAGATTCTAGATCTGGATCTATATCTTTACGTATAGTATGAGGTGCGACAGGTTTATCATTAACCTGTTTAGTTGCAACACTTACAGCATCTGGTCCATCAAAAGGAAGTTGACCAGTTACTGCTTCATACATAACACATCCAAGAGAATATATATCAGATGCGGCAGTTAAATCTTTCCCCATAGCCTGTTCTGGAGAGATATAATGAGCTGTACCTAATACTGAACCAGTTTGAGTTTTTGTAGAGTTTTTAGCTCTTGCAATACCAAAATCCATGACTTTGACATTGCCATCAGGCTGAACCATAATATTTTGTGGCTTAATATCACGGTGAATAATATCCTGATTGTGTGCAGCGCTTAATGCTTGACATACTTGCATACCAATTTCAGCAACTTTCTTTTGTGAGAGTGCACCACGTTGCTGAATGCCAGATTTAAGATCACTACCTCTTACATATTCCATTACAATGAAATAATCTTGATTGTCTTGACCCCAATCATAAATATTAACAATATAAGGATTTTGTAAATTTGCAGCACTTGCAGCTTCAGTCCTAAATCGCTCTGTAAATTCTGCATCGCTAGCATAAGCTGGAAGCATTACTTTTACAGCTACAACACGACCTAAAACAGTGTCGTCTGCACGGTAAACTTCAGCCATTCCCCCAGTACCAATACGTTCAGTTAATTTATATCGGCCACTAAAAATTCTTCCATTCATGTTCTCTGCCACAATAACTCCTTAAACTCTACTCATTATATATTATTTATTTGTTAACTTCCCCTGTTTTTCAAGAGCAACTTTCAAAACATTTTGAGATTTTGCTGGAGCATCATTGCTGTCTTCCAAGACTATAGCTATAACAGCACTACCACCCTCGTCAGAGTCAGCAAAACCAACAAACCAACTATCATCTCGTCCTCCACCTTTTTCTGCAGTACCTGTTTTACCAGCCACTGTTACTCCATCTATAGCTGCAGGAGTTCCAGTACCGCGTCTTACAACATTCGCAAGAATAGCAGCTGTACGTCTAGCAATATCTTTTCCAAATACTGTGGTTAATGGATGAGAATGAGCATTATACGACTGCTCACCACTTGGATTTTTAATACTGTCAACCAAATAAGGTGCATAAATAACACCATTGTTTGCTATGGCGCATCCAACTAAAGCCATTTGTAAAGTTGTTGACTGTGGTCCAGCAGGAGAAGGATGCTCACCAACAGGCTCACCTGCAGCAGCCCATGCAGTTTCCCATAAGGTCATTTCATCTGGATCTGGCATCAATGATGTTGCTGTTTCAATATCAAAATCTATCTTCTTGTTAAACATAAATTTTTCAGCACCTCGTACAAGCCTCTCTTGTCCTAATCTTTCACCAACCTGAGCATACACAGTATTTGAAGAAACTTCTGTAGCTCTAGCTAGCGTTATAGAACCATATGCGTAATTATTAAAGTTTGTAACTTTTCCTCCTCCAATGTCTAAGACACCTGGGGAATTAAAAACATCATCTTCTTTTGCCACATTCTCGGCAAGCGCTGTAGATAAACTTACAATCTTAAAAGTCGATCCTGGCGCATACAAAGCCTGAGTGGCTCTGTTATACATTGCAGAACTATCATCATTGTTATTTTTGCCAGACAATATATCATCAACGTCACTATTCTTATAAGATGGCGATGAAGCACTAGCCATTACAGCACCAGTTCCAGAGTCAATAACAACACATGCTCCTTTACGGCCCTGCAGCGCCTCTTCAGCAGCCTTCTGTACATCAGAATTTATAGTAAGCGTGACATCGTTACCTTCGCTTGTTTTACCCATCATATTATTCAAAACATCCTGCCAAGTTGCGAAGTTTTTCTCGCCCTTTAGCGAATCATTTTGGCTACCTTCAATACCACTTGTACCAAATCTTGTGGATGCATAACCTACAACATGACATGCTAGCGATCCAGCAGGATATCTTCTCTCATAGGTTCCATCTTCTTGTTTCTCGCTTTTTGCAAGCACTACTCCATCTTTAGTTTCTATGTCTCCTCTTTTGTTGTATTGTTCTTTCAATAATACGTGATTATTTCCAGACATATGCTTAATCTCATCTGCTTGAACAACCATAATATAAGTTAAGTTTGCAACAAGAATAGCAAACAAAATTGAAAACACAATCAATGTGCCAGTAAGCCTTTTACCTAGGCTTACACGTCCAAGGACTCCATTAGACAACAATATTTCAGAAGCTTTCAAGTCGTTTTCATGTCCTGTTCCCTCTTCGCCACATCTCAATAAAAATCCAACAATAACAAATGAAGCTAATAGGGACGAACCACCCTGACTAATAAAAGGAAGAGTAAGCCCTGTTAATGGAATTAATTTAGTAACACCAGCTACAATAATAAAAGCCTGTAGTAAAATCGTAGTAGTAAGACCAACAGTTAAAAATGAACTAACATCATTCTTTGCGCGCGAAGCCGTCAAAAAACCTCTAATTGCAAAGCATAAGAACAATAGTAATACTGCTGCACCACCAAGAAGTCCAAGCTCTTCAGCAATAGCAATAAAAATAAAGTCAGACTCTACAACAGGTATTTGTGTTGCTAGGCCTTTTCCAATACCGCTTCCAAACAAACCACCATCTGCTAATGAATATAAAGATTGAACTATTTGGAAGCCACTTCCTGTTGGATCTTGGAATGGATCAAGCCAAATATTAACACGATCTTGTACGTGACCAAATACACTAAACAAAAATAATCCAGCTATTGCAGCCAAAATAAAAGAAACAACTAAATAAAATTTTCTTCCACTCGCAACATAAAGCATTGTAATAAATACAAAGAAGAAAACAAGAGCAGAACCTAAATCTTTTTCAAATATAACAATCAACATTGAAATTACCCACATTATTAGAAGAGGCATCAATGTTCGTAGGTCTGGTAATTGGAAAACACCAACCCTGTGGGTAAATACAGAAAGCATCTCTCTATTGTGCGCAAGATATCCTGCTAAAAATAATGCTATAGCAATCTTCGCAAGTTCGCCTGGCTGAAAAGAAAATGGTCCGAGATGAATCCAAATACGCGAACCATATATTTCTTGACCCAAAATAGGAAGCATTGGTGCAATCAACAGTAAAAAGCCAACAACCATAAAAGTATATTTATAATTAGCAATCTTTGATAATGGTTTAACTAATACAAGAATAACTATCATGCAAATAATACCAGCAAACAACCACATCACCTGACGAAGGGCTAGGTCCGGAGCTAATCTAGTAATAAATGTAATACCAATTCCAGTTAAACACATCACAATTGGGAGAATTGCTGGATCTGAATTAGGAGCAAGCTTTCTTACTGCTACATGAGCTAAAATAGTAGAAATAATAAAAGCAAATGGAATAATAATATTTTGTAGATTTATAGCATCTGGACAGTTCAACAAATACGATCCGTACATAAGCAGAAACACAACATTTGCAATGCCTAACAATAACAACTCTATGTTTCTACGTGTCATTTCTTCTTTGCCTTTAATTCAGAAACTTCTTGTTTATAATTTTCTATTATACGATCAGCTGCTTCAATACCTGAAACTTTAATCACGCCATCCTTAAAATGCTCTTGTGTACTCTCGCGTAATTCTTTAACATAGATATCAGTGCCATATTCTTTATGTGAAAGCTCTATACCCATAAAATTGCCTGGTACACCCTTATATACCTGAACATAACCATCTTCTTCGACTAAATACGCTGAATTCTCTACAACAAAGACCCCAAAACCAATAGCACAACCAATAATCAACAAAAATAATAGAATTATTATGACAAATAGTCTTTTTGACTTTTTTGCGACTTTCTTCTTTTTTGCAGAAGCATAAGCATCAATGTCAACAACAATAGCAGTAATGTTATCCTGGCCACCATGAGCATTTGCTTGTTCAATAAGCTTATCAGCACACTCTTGAGGATCTTTTGTCTCGTTTAAAAAGCCTTGCAAAATATCATCTTCAAGCATTCCAGACAAACCATCAGAACAAAGAAGAAGTCTATCACCAGACTCAACCTCAATCTCATACTTATCGGCAAATGTATCTGGGTCACTACCCAAAGCACGAGTTATCAAAGATCTATTTGGATGAACCCTTGCTTCAGCAGGTGTTATTTGACCAGTTTCAATTAAGTCAGCCATTAAACTATGATCGCGAGTAATCTGTTGCAATTTAGAATTATGCAATAAATAAGCACGTGAATCTCCGACCTGAGCAATGCATACCTTATTACCATCAATAATCGCTGCAGTCATGGTGGTACCCATGCCCTGTTTTCCCTCGCCTTCTAAAACAGCCTTGATGATATCCTCGTTTGCAATCTCTACTGCTCGAGCAAGTCCATCTACATCAAAATTGCGAGGAGCATGTTTAGTTAAACTGTCTACAGCAATTTCAGAAGCAACCTCTCCAGCGGCATGTCCACCCATACCATCTGCCACAGCAAATAATGGAGATTCTACAAGTAGACTATCTTCATTATGGTCTCGTACCCTACCTACATCTGTTCTGCATCCAAAATTTATAGACTGTTCAGCTTTAGAATTACGCATATCTGACCTTAATATCAACGTCACCAACTGTTACTGTATCATTATTTCTCAATGCATAAGGACTATCAATTAATTGTCCATTAACAGCAGTTCCGTTTGTGGATCCAAGGTCTTCGACAAATAAATCGCTACCCATTAAAGAAAAACGACAATGTCTGCCACTTACATAACCAGCACCAACTACTATATCAGCACCAGCACTACGACCCACAATAACAGGACCATTAACCTGAATAGATACACCTCTTAACTCTTTAGGCCCATGTATAACAGCAACTGTCCAATGCTTATCTGCCTTACGTTGTCCTTTTACAAGACCAATACCCGTTTTCATTATTGCAAATAAAAATAAATATAAGAGAGCAATTAATGCAAGTCTGATAACAAGTAAAACAATATCTATCACATCAACCTCAACTTTAATTAAATTTAAGATTTGTAACACCAATTGTAATAACATCACCAGGATTTAATTGTCTTGAAGTTATTTGTTGGTTGTTAACAAAAGTACCATTTGTAGAGCCCAAATCATTCAACATCCACATACCATTATTGAACAAAATCTGTGCATGTTGTCGACTTGTATTAACATCTGACAATACAATGTTACATGTATTTTCTCTGCCAATAACAACTGTTGCGGAATTTAATGTGTAAACTTGACCAGATGTCATATCCTGTAATTGAGCATTAGGCACGTTATTATTAACTGGTGCCTGGTTATTCTGTGCAGCAAATACAGCAGTTGGAGCTGCTGCTGGAGCAGGAGTTGGCTCAGGTGCAGGTGCAGGCTGAGGAGCAGGTTGAGGCTCTGGAGCAAATGCACTTTCTACTTGTATTTGAGGTTGAGGTTGTGGTTGCGGTTGAGGTTGAGCTTGTGAAACTTGTTGATTATTGATACCATAACGTTGCATTTCTTCAGCTCTAAGTTGTTCAATTATTGCACTCGCTACAGTTTCTGCAATAACATCAAACTTACCATGTTTTAAATCCTCATCAACAATAAACCTGACCAATGGATGACCATCCATAACAAAACCTGCATCGTTAGCCTTGGCTTCAAGATATGTTTCTGTTTCGCCTGCAAGTGTAGAATAGTATCCAAAAAGTCTTTCGTCATCTTGCCTATTGACTAATACGGTATAAAGAGTAGGCGCATATTGTTTTCCAGCACCCACCATTTTGTTTCTGCGCATTTGTTTTTCAGCTTTTTTTGCAATTTGTACTGGGGAAATTGGCGAATCAAACATTTTATCACCAATACTATCAAATGTGTCTTCCACTTTATTTTCGAATCTAGAGAAAAAACCCATTTTATCTCCTTTCTCAAGTCTTTATTATTATCGCATATTTAGAGAGGCTTTATGCCAGTTTTTTGTATAATGAAACTATGGAAAAAGTCAAAAATACAATTAAGAATTATAAACTTTTTAAAGATGATACTCCTCTTATGTTAATGGTATCTGGAGGCTCTGATTCTGTTGCTTTAGTTAAAATTATGCAAGAAATTCATGATGGCCCACTAGCTATTATGCACTTAAATCATATGCTGCGTGATGATGATTCTAAAAAGGATGAAAAATTTGTTAAAAACTTAGGTTTAAAAACCTTTATTTACAGACAAGATCTAAAAAAAATAAATGGTAATGTTGAAGCTAATGGTAGAAAATTACGATATAGGTATGCTCGCAAAGCAGTGAAAGAATGGGGATACGAAAATGCAGTCATCGCTACCGCACATACTGTAAATGATAGGGTAGAAAATTTTTATATGCGTTCTATTGTAGGAACCGGACCAGGAGGGTTTACATCAATTAGCTATAAAAATAGAGATATAGTAAGACCTTTACTGGACTGCTCGAGAGAAGAGCTTCAAAATTATCTATGCAATATTGGTCAAACATGGAGAGTAGACAAAACAAATAATGACACAGATAGATTTAGAGCTTATGTAAGACACAAAATTGTGCCTCTTGCTATAGAGCAAAATCCTAAATTATTAGGTACGCTTTCTAACACAATGAATTTAATTTCTGATGAAAATGATTATTTAGAAAAAATAGTTGAAGCTAACTTAAACACAATAGATTTAAATAATAATAGTTGTCTATTTAAGCCTGAATTCAATAATTTAGATACAGTAATTAAACGTCGCATTATCTATAAAGTTCTACGACATCTTCTCCCTGAAGAAGAACGAATAGAAACAAAAAGTATTAAATCAATCTTACAAGCTTGTAAGATTAACAACTATACAGACAATATTCAATATAATTATGCTGTTCACTCAAATAAACATGGTGTGCTAGTTGAGCCTATGCAATCTTATCGATTAAAACGCAATCGAATCTAAATACATTGAATCAATTGCATGATATAATCAATGTTATTGTTTAAAGTTTCTTCGTTAATATTCTCAATTACATCATTATCTTGTAAATAATAAGCTGGTTTTTTACCATCACTTCCAACGAGCCTGATTGCTTTAAATCCAAGTTTATTAGCATAAGCAGCACTACTTGAACTCCAAGGTATTGAAATGGTTGGAATTTTAATATTGAGTTTATTGGCAGCTTGGCGAACATATCTCTTTGTTCTAGGTGAAGTCTTAGATTTAGTTATATAACCTTCCGTATCAACAAGTGATAATTGCCCAGCACCAATACCTTCAATATCAATAATTACAGCACCTTTAAGTTCTTTAGCATGCTCATATAAGAAAGCCTTAATACCAGCATTTTCTTTAATTTCAGAACCAAGAGCTACCATCCAAACATCAATATTGATTGCTTGATTATGGAATTCTTGAATCTGCTGCTCAAATTCAGGCACTGGTTCAACAATAGATTCAACATGAGGTTCATTTTGTACATAAGCCCCACCTTCCCAATTATCATCAATACTTATATCACCTTCTGAATATGGTTTAGCTTCTACAAAACCATCATCTTGAGAATGTTTTCCAGAATCTTTTTTCCTGCCAAAAATACCAAAAATCTTCTTTGGTTTTTCTTCAGGCATCTCTACATATCCAGCTCCTGCGAAAGCGCCAGTATCGGTAAATTCTCCTTCTTTATAAACTGAATCATCTGCATCGTCAACAACGATGTCAATTTCACCTGACTTACTAGCATCATTGATTAACTCTTCTGAAACAGGAGCAAAAGTGCCTGTAGCTCCTGCAACTCCCTCTGGTTCAGATACTGCAGCAAATGATCCAGTACCAAACTTGCCATGTTCAACTTCCTTATCAGTTTCTTTCAATGCTTCAGCATATGCAGGGTCAGATTGCTCAGGATTATCAGTAAATACTTCTGGTAGGTCTATCATTGAAGAATTTTTAGGTAACTCATTACTGCTTACAAATTCTGCATCGTCTAGTGGAGCATATTGCTTTGACTCTTGAATTTTATCCACATCAACTTGAGGCATAGCTTGTGTGCTTTCAACCTCTTTAACTTCTTCTTCTACTTTCTTTTCTTCAACGACTTCTTCTTTAGGTTGAACTGGTTCAGCGATTTTTGGAAACTGATTTTTTTCTTTTTCTTCTTGATGACGTTTAAATCTCTCATCCAAACTCATCTTATCCTTTGAGCCTTCTTTAACAAAAGGCTTTTCTTCAGCAAATTCACGTTTTCTTTCTTCTTCGGCTTGTCTTTGAGCTTCAACAATTCTTGCACGTATCTTTGCACGCTCACGTTCTTCTTCTTCCTCTTTTTTCTTTTTTTCATCTTCTTCTTTTTTCGCCATATAATCCATTGTATGAGCAAATCTAGAACGTTGTCCTTCTACAGGAATATCTTCCTCGTCGCTCTTTTTTGCTTTTGATTGAGCAGTTTTAAACCATGACGGAGTCTCACCATGCTTTTCTTGTGATTTATATTTTGGCACAACATTTTCATCGGTTTTTTGTTCAATTTCAACTTCTACTTTTTCTTCTATTTCTTTATTTTCTAAAACAGGTTTTATTTCATTACCATCATCGTCGTATTGTTTACGAGGAGCACGAGGAGCAGTAAATGCTTCAATTGCGGCCTTAGCATTTGCAAGACTTGCTTCTCTTGCAGCTAATGGATCTTTAATATCTGGCTCTGTATATTCTATTTCAGCACCTTCTGGAATCAAATTAGATCTAACAGCAGCATCCATACCATGAACAACAGGTCTAGGTCCTGCAGGCACATCAGACAGATCGTATGAACCAGTACCTAATTGTCTTGCAATCTCAATTAGGGCAGCACTTCCAGAACCATTACAATTTGCACCATCAGAATATGGCTTACGAGCTTCTAAGAAATCTAATAAAATAGGAGCAAGAGCAAATATCGCTAGAATAATTGCAAATATGATAAAAAGCAATAATGTACTTCCTGATGCGGATGAAAAGGCTATAGCTTTAATTAATAAAATAATAGGTATCAAGCATATGGCAATTACAGATAGGATTCCTGCAACAGCATATATGTTCATTGAACCTTCTGAATTGCTGCCGTATGAATGACCACTATCGTAATGACTTATAATAATAACTTTCCTTTTTCGTTGTACATGTTGTTTCTCGTTAGAATATCCAGGCTCATATTTAGCGACTACATTTTGACTAACGCCAAAACGTAGAAAATTTGACAATATAGGTTTTTCTAAAAATTCTAAAACTGCAATTACAGCAGCAATAGCACAAACTAAAAAAGCAGGCCAAGAAATTATTGGCAACAATACAGCAATAAAAAACAATAAAACGCCAACAATAGCACATAATTGCACGGCTCTTGTTCTGCCTTTAGCGCCTTCAAAATCCTCGATACCAAAAGTAAGCCCACTACGTTTCTGAATATTTTCCGCAATGTACATAGCAGCAACTCTTTCTTCTTCAGTTCCCGCTGGTCTAGGACCAATCTCATTAGCTAGATGTTCTACATCTTTTAATATTTCAGCCATAATAATCCTCTCATCATTTTTATTTTTGTGTAAAGGGGTGTATATTTTACCCCAATTTCAAATTTTTATACTAATTATTTAAGTAATTTCTAATTAAAGCATCATTGGCAGCACAATCTTTTCTAACAGTTTTATAGATGTCAACATCATCTTTTACATCCAGGTCATAGCGCGTTCGAATAAGTTGAGCAGGAACACTTACGATTGTTTTTGCATATTGTATAGCCAAATTATCTTTTTCAAAATACATACGACTTTCATTTTGTGTGCCATCTACATCAAGATTATTTATCGCATTACACATAGCTATACAATGTTGTGCTGCATCAATTTTTGTATTTATATATAGTTCGTAATCGCTTAGATCAAATTTTATACCTGCAGCATTAATCACTTTTATCTTTTCCTTTGAAGAATTTAATAGACTTTTAGCATAAAGACTTTTATTAGTAGCTTCGTTAATATTTATATTATTACTTAAACAATCGTCAGCTTCTTTTAACAAATTATCTGCTTGAAGTGCCAAATTCCAAAAATCTTCAGTAGCTTCAACGGCATTAATTGCAACACAAGCCGTTTTGTAAATAGCGTTTCCATATTCAAGCATTTGTAATCTAGTATCAACGGCCTGTCTTGCATAAGTTATATATATACTATGATTATTATTTTCTAATAAATCTATATTTTCATTAATCTTATTGAGTTCAACTTTTGCTTTATTAACTTCATCATCACTTGTATTATAATACTTAATTCTGTCTGCATCTATTGTCCCTGAAATTGCATTATCCAATTTAATTATTGTGGAATCTACTTTACTAATTTTTTCAAATAAATATAGTGTATCTCCATTATCTTGACTTTTGTTAGAATTAATTGAATTTAACAAAATAAGTATTACAACCAGCAATAAAATTAAGAAAATAATAAACTTAGGTAAAAATCTTTTTTTTAATTGACTGGAATTATCGTTATCACTCCAATCTTCTCCAGAAATGATAAGGCGTTTAGATTTATCAATATCTTTAAATATTTTTTCTAAGTTTCTATTCATAAATCATTGATTATTTCATCAATAGTCATTATTTTAATGTTTTTTGAAGGCATACTTGCTAAAAACATTTTTCCATAAAATTTAGAAATCATCCTAGAATCAGCAAAAACAATAAATCCTTTATCGCTGCTCTTTCTTATAAGACGTCCAACTGCTTGCTTAACATCTATTATAGATTCAGTTAATACATACTTTGTCCAAGCATTATTCTCGCGAGCACATCTTTCTTTATACAATGGATCATTAGGCAATGCAAATGGCAATTTTGGAATTACAACACCTTTTAATGTAGAACCAGGAGCATCAAAACCCTCCCAAAAAGATTTTAAGGCAAATAGCGAAACAGTTTCATCTGCAATAAATTCATCTCTGCAACTTTTGGCTGATACTCCCCATTTTTGACATATTACACGAAGAGGATCAACTGCATCCTTTACAGTTTCATGCGATTTTTCCATCTCACGTCTATTCGTAAATAATGTGAGTAGGCTTCCGTTATTCTTAATATGGAGTTTGCTTAAGAAATTCGATAATGTATCTAAATATAAATCTGACCTTGGATCTGGCATGTCATTAGCAACGTAAATTGTCATATTGTTATCATAATCAAAACTTGAAGATAGCTGAATATCTGTTGTTTCTGTAGGCGATAATCCTACTGCGTTCTCAAAAGCTTCAAAACTATCTCCAATAGCCAAGGTTGCACTTGTCATAATGATGCTCTTAGACTGAGAATAAAAACCTTCATTTAATGCATCACCGACGTATATCAACTCACAAATAAGTTGATCTTGCACAATAGTATTATGAGTATTTAAATTCGCATGGTATACATATGCCTCCTTAGAATTAAAGAAAAACAAATCACATGCGTTCAATAACTCCTTCAACTCAAAAATGAATGCTGAAATTTCTCTTGATACAATTGCTGTATTCTCATAATTATCGAGATAAGCTACCAAATTTTGTACTTGAGACAACAATGCTTCAGAGACGGTTGTAAATTCTTTAGCATAACCATAAAGCTCATTAAACTCTTCACTTTCTCTAATAGATTGTTCAATCCATATGTCACTAAATTCATAACCATTTTTAGATTTAGGAGCAAAAGAGCAAAGTAAATTAAAATGTTCAGCAAAGTTTTTTATCACATCAGATGCTTCTTTACCACGTGTTATACACTTCTTAAGAAGACCAAATATTACATTTTTGCCTTCTACTTCTTCAGCGTTTGAGAGTCCAGCATCGCCCTTAGCAACAAGACTATCTATGTCAATATTTTTCGTTGCTTTTAAAAATAAGTTTTTCTTAACAGATTCACTTTTTAAAGCTTTAGATAAATCTAACAATTCGCTAGCACCTATCACGTAAGAAAATGCAGAGCGTGCCTCAGACTCTGTTCCATGCGCCTCATCGACAATCCAATATCTTATTGGAGGAAGAAGCCCTCCATCAGCTTTTATATCACAAAACATCATTGTATGGTTTGTAACAACAATATCAGAATTATGAGCCATCCTTCGTGCTCCATGCACAAAACATCCATTTCTGTAAAATGGACATTTTGCTCTCAAACATTCATGAGATGCACAAGTGTATTGTTTTTTAAACAAAGCTCTGCCATTTACTTTTATACCATCACAATCATCATATGAAGTTTGTTCAATATATGATAATAATGATGCAATAGAAGCAGCATTGCAGAATTGCTCACCTTTAAAATCAATCAATTTTGCCTGGCTCTCTGCAAGATAAGCAGTCTTACGTAAGCAAATATAATGTTTAGCACCTTTTAAAGAAGAATAAACCAAATCTGGTATCTGTTTCTTTAAAGCAGGTAATTCATGATAAATTAACTGGTCTAACAATGCATTTGTTTTTGTAGAAACACCAACTATAATCTCATTATCTTTAGCTAACTTAATTGATGGTATTAAATAAGCCATTGACTTACCAACACCTGTACCTGCTTCTATAACCAAATTTTTAGATTCTTTATAAGCTTCTAGAATATGATGGGCCATTTGTTTTTGTTCGTCACGTTCCTCAAAATCAGGATATATTTTACCAAGTAGGCCATCTTTACTGTATTCGTTAAGAATGGCATTTTCATCTGGAAACTGTAAATTGTCGGTTGATACAACAGGATGATCCTCATCAACACCTGACATAACTATATCTTCTAAATCAACATCATTTTTGTTTTGAGTTGGAAGCTCACGAACACGCTCATTGCGCATTTTCTTTATCATAGAAAAACTATTAGTTTCGCCTTCGTCAAGATATTCACTCATAAATTTATATGCGAATTTAAAAACATAACTCGTTGGCCACATATCTGTATCTGCTAATTCGGAAATAGTTTTAACAAGCTCAATTGGCATTTCTGTAATACATGCCAATATTAACCTATACAAAATACAAGTAGTTGCAACGTCGTCATCGGCCCTATGTGTACTCTCCTGAATACCCAAAGCTTTAGCCAAATCTATTAATCTATGAGAGGTTAATCTAGGAAAAGCAATGCGAGACAATTCTAATGTATCTACCCAAATATTTTCGAGTAAAGGATAACCAGCAGCATGTTTTGTTAAAAATGTTTTATCAAACGAAGCATTATGAGCCATCATAACAGCATTACCTGAAAACTCAACAAGACCAGTTAAAGCTTCTGTGGGCGTAGGAGCACCAGCAACATCATCATTTGAAATATGAGTTAAATGTTCAATCTCTTCTGATATTTCCTGACCAGGATCAACGAAAGTCACATACCAATCAACAATTTTACCTTCCATAATCTTAGCTGCGGCAATTTGAATGAGTTCATCTTTTGTAAAAGATAAGCCAGTTGCTTCGGTGTCAACCACAACAATATTATTATCCAGTTCACCAAAATCAGTATTGTCTGCAATATGCTTTAATGATTCATATCTCTCAACTATACTTTGTGGTGTACCATTTCTTAAAAAATCTATCAATCTAATTCCCCATATTCGTCCATAAGACCTTCAGTGTTTTCAAAATCAAAACATCTGTCAGCTATTCTTATTTCATCGCCATCTATAGCGCCAGCTTCTGCTAATGCTCGTTCTACACCCATTCTTTTTAAACGATGCTGTAAAAAGATAACAGCTTCCTCGTTCTCTAAATCTGTCTGTACTACAGCTCTAACAGGTTTAGCGCCAACTACTTCAAATATACCATCACTAAGCTTTTTAACGCTGAAATCTTCTTGTTTTCTTCTAGCAATAGTCCAAACTTTTTCATATTTCTGTTTTACCACACGCTTAGCCCTGAGTTCTTTAACTTTAACAGCTATTGCCATATTAAGCTCATCTATTCCACTGCCTGTAACAGCACTTATACAATAAAGTTTTTTATCACCTAAATATTTCTTTAGTTTCTCAACAGCATCTTTAGTTTCTGGTATATCTGTTTTATTTGCAACCACAATTTGAGGTCTGCTAGCAAGTTCAGACGAATAATCTGCAATTTCCTTATTAATTATCTTATAATCCTCAACAGGATCTCTTCCTTCCCAACTGCCTGTCATGTCTACGATATGTACTATTATTGCACTACGTTCAATGTGTCGCAAAAACTCATGTCCAAGACCTTTTCCTTTAGAGGCACCTTCAATAAGGCCAGGAATATCAGCTAACACATAGGAATATTCTCCAGCTTTTGCAACACCTAAATTTGGAGTTAGCGTTGTGAAAGGATAATCGGCAATTTTAGGACGTGCGGCAGACAATCTTGAAATGAGCGAGGATTTACCAGCACTTGGCATACCAACTAAAGCTGCATCTGCCATCAACTTCATCTCGAGTTCAATCCATCTACCAGTAGCTGGCTCACCGAGTTCAGCAAATGCTGGAGCACGTCTAGTAGGGGTTACAAAATGAGTATTACCTCGCCCTCCCGTACCACCTTGAGCCACAATAAACTCTTGTTCATTATTCACTAAATCGCAAATTACAGAACCATCCTCCTCTTTAACAACAGTACCAACAGGAACTGACAAATATATATCCTTTCCATTAATACCGTGCATCTTTGAACCTTTACCATGAGTACCTCGAGGAGCAGTAAAATGATGTTTGTATCTATATTCGATAAGGGAAGATTTTCCACCGTCGGCAACCAAAATTATATTGCCTCCATAACCTCCATCGCCACCATCAGGACCACCTTTAGGCACATGTGCTTCCCTACGGAAACTAATGCATCCAGCACCACCATCTCCGCCTTGTACAAACACCTTTACTCTGTCTATAAACTGTCCTGACATAGCGAGCAAAATTATATAATAAATGCTATAATTTGAGCTATGAAAAAAGTAATAGAAAATTTTCCCGCAAAGCATTTTTTCTCAACAAGACAGATGGGTGACATGCGAGAAAAAGTAAATTATAAAGAATATGCTACTGGCGTCCAAGTTCATAAAAACAACGTAGAAATTGTTCAAAAACCAGGACAATACAATGCCACTGATGGCCTTGTAACAAACAAACCTGGAATCAAACTATGTATATTTACTGCAGATTGTGCTCCATTACTACTCGTCGATCCAATAAATAAAATCATCGGTAACCTGCATTGTGGTTGGAAACCCTTTGTTGCAGACATTGTTAAAACTGGTGTAGACAAAATGCGCGAACTAGGCGCAAAAGATATATATGCAGCTATTGGCCCATGCATTAATGAATGCTGTTTTGAAACAGGCGAAGAAGTAGCTATTGCTTTTGAAAAACTTTTAGGCAAAAGTTGCTGGAATAACAGACACAGCAACCTTAGAGCTGGCATTGAACTTAGATTAAACCAATTAGGGATAACAGAAGTTTATCATATAAACGAATGTACATGCTGCAACGTAAATACCTACTTTAGCTATAGAGCTGAAAACGGAAATTGCGGAAGATTGGGACATGTGATTGAATTATGAGTAAGTGGATGGACTGGGCAATAAAACTGCAAGCTCTCTCGCAAGCAGGACTTTACTATACAAAAAACGAATTTGAACGTGAGCGCTATCAAGAAATTAGAAATATCGCGGTAGAAATGTTGCAAGAACACACAAATGAAGATATAGACAAAATCAAAGATCTCTTTTGTGTAGAAATAGGTTATCAAACTCCAAAACTTGATACCAGAGCAGTATGTTTCAAAGAAGATAAACTTCTCTTAGCACAAGAATCTAGTGGAAAATGGTCCATCCCAGGTGGCTGGACAGATATTGACCAAACAGTAAGCCAAAACGTAAAAAAGGAAGCACTAGAAGAAGCAGGAGCAATTGTTGAACCAGAATTCGTTATCTGTATACATGATTGGAAAAGCCATATAAGAAAAAAAGATATGACTCTCCCATTCCAAATAGAAAAGATCTTTATATACTGCAAACTTATAAAACAAGATTTCAAACCAAATTCAGAAACTCTACAAGCAGACTTTTTTTCAGAAGAAAACCTACCGAAACTCGCACTTGGCAAAAATACATTAGAACAAATTAAACTTTGTTTTAAGGCCCACGAGAATCAAAATAATTGGAAAACTGAGTTTGACTAATTAATTGCAGAATCAAATTCCGATTGAATTTCTTTAGAGGGCTTTCTCGACAATAAAGACACAATTACAATTACTAACAAGGATAATATAAAACAAGGTAATAGCGAGTATAAGCCGACGATATCCCTCAAAAAACACTCATATAAAATTACAGATATAGCTCCGGTTAGCATTCCTGCAACAGCACCCGATAATGTTGTTCGCCTCCAATATAAACTCATAATAACTAAAGGACCAAAAGAAGCACCAAAACCTGCCCAAGCATAAGAAACAATATTGAAGATAGTATTATTTTCATCTAATGCAGTAAAAATACCAAAGGCCATGACGATAACTAAAGTCACACGTGCAACAAACATTACTTGTTCATCATTTGCATCTTTTTTAATTAAGCCCTTATAAATATTCTTCGCTATAGATGAACTAGCAATCAATAAATACGAAGAAGAGGAGCTCATAGAAGCAGCTAGAATACCTGTTACAACAATTCCACATAAAAAGCTTGGAAGCAATACTTTAGATAAAACAATAAAAATTGTCTCTGCAGTAGCTTTTGTAGTAAACATATCTGGAAGGAAAGCTCGCCCAACAAGCCCAATGCAAACTGCACATCCAAGTGAAATCACCAGCCAAACAACGGCGATAATTCTAGACTTTTTAATATCTTTTTCTGACTTTATACTCATAAACCTAACCAAAACGTGAGGAATACCAAAATAACCAAGTCCCCAAGAAATAGCAGATATTATACCTACGATTCCATATTCTGTAGGCACGCCAAATCCACCTTGTTCAAGCGGATTAGCACTTAGCGTCACAGATATAAAACCTGGAATATCACGGAGTGCATTAGCACAATTTTCAACACCACCAATTGAAGCTACAGTACCAATGAATACAACTGCCAAGGCACCACACATGAGTAAACTCTGTATCAAATCTGTAGTACACACGCTTAAATATCCACCTAAAAATGTATATGCAAACACAATAAGTGCGGCAAATATCATCATATGAACATAATCAAAGCCAAATAGCGTATTAAACAATTTTCCACATGTAACAAAACAACTTCCCACATAAACACAAAAGAAAACTAAAATTATCAAAGCAGATATGGTCATTAAAATTTTCTTTTTATCATGAAATCTATTGCTGAAAAAATCAGGGAGCGTAATTGAATTTCCAGCAACTTCACTATATCTGCGAAGACGCTTAGCAACAAATCTCCAATTCAAATATGTTCCAATTATTAGACCAACTGCTGTCCAACCAGCCTCTGAACATCCACTAAAATAAGCAAGACCAGGAAGTCCCATCAACAACCATCCGCTCATATCTGAAGCTTCGGCAGACAAGGCAGTTAACCATGGACCTAATGATCTACCTCCTATGAAATATTCTGTACTTGATTTATTGGATCTCTTTGTATAAATAGCACCAACGGCCATAACTCCTACAAAGTATATGACCATGGCAACAATTATCCAAATATCTGCTTCTAACATATTATTTGTCTCTCAAACTAAAATAGGCACCAATCAAACATCCAACACCAACAACAGCAAGACCACAAATCTTTAAACCACTTGGTACATCCCCTGCCATAAAACGAGTTACACCAAAGAAAAACCCAAATACTCCAAAGAAGCTCAGTACAATAATTGCTATTTTTAAAACCCTATTTTTCATCGAACAAAATTTGTATGAATTCCATCTTCTTTTTGAGGCATTCCATATTTGTCAAGTCCAAGTTTTATCGACTTAATTAAGAAATCAACATTTTGAGCTAGCGTACGAATTTGTTGTAATCCTTCCAAATCTTGGCTAGCCTCTCCAGGAGCTGCTCCATGAACTCCATTCCAATATTGACCAGAAGCTATAGGCATTCCTGATATTGTAAAATATTTATTGAGCTGATCAAAGGTAGATGTAATGCCTCCACGCCTAGCCACAGCAATTGCAGCACCTATCTTGTAACGTTTATCGAATCCTGAGCTATAAAATAGTCGATCCATAAATGCTGTTATTGCACCACTAGCAGATGCAAAATGAACTGGCGAGGCTACAATTAACGCGTCAGAATAATCTAGCTTAACAGCAGCTTCATTAACAACATCATCAAAAGCACACTTACCTAACTTTCGACAAGCTCCACAAGCTTTACAGCTTTGTAATTGTAAATGTCCAACTTGAAGAACTTCACAATTAGTAACGCTCGCTTTAATAAATTCTTCAATAGCTAAGGCAGTATTACCATTTTGTTTTGGACTACCGTTTATTATTAAAATCTTATCCATAATGCCTCCCTTTAATATAATATAATAGTATAAAACTAGTAAAGAGGTCCACATGTTTAAAAAAATATTTATTTCAGGCTTATTAGCAATTAGTTTAATTTTTGGTGTTAGCGCATGTACAAACAACAACACTCAAGAAAAACAAAAACAAGCATACACAAATCAAGCAGATTATCCTGCACAATATAAATACATTAAAGATTTTGAGCAATTAGGTTATGGTGTATTTGTACACTTTGGTCTTTATAGCATAATTGGTCAAGGTGAATGGTACCTAGACAAAAATCCTAATGCAAATAAGGAAGAATATGAAAAACTTCCCGCACAATTTAATGTAGACCCTGATTGGGCCAAAGATATCGTATCATCTGCTAAGAATTCTGGAGCTAAATATATAACTATAACAACAAGACATCATGAAGGTTTTTCTCTTTATGACACTTGTGGCTTAAATACATATGATGCCCCTCATTCTAAATGTCATCGTGACTTAATTAAAGAATTCGTAAGCGAATGCAATGCACAAGGAATTAAACCATTCTTTTACCATACCCTCTTAGATTGGCATGAACCTACATATACTCAAGATTTCGATAAATACCTAGACTACCTTTACAATAGCGTTGAGTTGCTATGTACAAATTATGGCGAGATAGGCGGTTTTTGGTTTGACGGCTGGTGGGACAAAAAAGATGCTGATTGGAAATTCGATAGGTTATATAACATGGTTAAAAAACATCAACCTAATGCAATGATTATTAATAATACTGGACTTGATAATTTAGGAAAAGTTTCTCATCCATTAATAGATAGCGTTACTTTTGAGAGAGGTAATCCAAGTTTTGTAGATAATAGCGATAGACCTCGTGCAGGGGAGATGTGTGAAAGCATAACAGACCATTGGGGTTATGCAAAGGATGACATTTCATTTAAACCAGTTTCTAGCCTTATTGATACGCTAATGATATGTAGAAAATTTAATTCTAATTTCTTGCTAAATGTTGGCCCTCAAGCAAATGGCAAATTCGGGGACTACGAAAAACAAACTCTCGACTATTTAGGAAAATGGATTAAGACTAACAAAGATTTCATTTACAAGGCTAGAAAAACTGATATTGATGCTGATAATGCTGATATATTATACGATGAATCACATTATTATGCTGTAATTAGCGATGTTCCTATGGAAACAAATGTTAAAAAGGATGATCCTAATGCATTAAAGACTATCAATATTAAAACTGATAAAAAAGTTGTGAATGCCATTTATCTTGACAATAATAAAGCGCCCGAGGTTAGTGATAATAAGTTTAAACTTAATCCATTTCCATATGGCACAAGTCTTCATACGAGGATTGTTCAATTCGATTTAGAATAATGAAAATTACCATTGTAACAGTTGGCAAATTAAAAGAAAAATTTTGGGTTGAAGCTGCTAAAGAATATACAAAGCGCCTATCAGCTTATTGTAAACTTGAAACAATAGAAGTTCCTGATGATGATTCTAAACTTATATCAATTGTAGATAAGTTATCTGGTTATAAAATTTCACTTTGTATAGAGGCTAAAGAATTCTCAAGTGAAGCAATTGCGAAAAAGATTAGCAGTATAACTCTAAATGGACAAAGTCATATCGTATTCATTATTGGTGGTTCAACTGGTCTTCCTGAAGATATAAAACGAAGCTCTGATTTCAAGCTATCTTTTGGAAAAATTACTCTACCTCATAACCTTGCAAGAGTTGTATTACTTGAACAAATATACAGATCATTCAAAATAATAAATGGTGAAACTTATCATAAATAATTAATTTACAACGATTCTGCCTTTTGTGTCAACATATTCAGAAGTTTTACCATCTAATTTATTAGTAATAAAGTTACACAAAATATTATCAATGTCAGATTTATTCTCAAGAACTTGTTTATCTTTCAACATAGTTAATCCGCAACCACCACCAGCTAAATACTTCGATGTAACTAAAGTATAAATTTTATTTATATTGAGAGGCTCCCCTTTAACTTTAATATCTTTAACACGTCTCTCTCCTGTAACAGCAACAAATGAATTGCGACCATCAGTTTTAACTGAGCTTGGAACAGAAGTATCTATTCTAAAATTAATATTAGCTACTTGCATGAACTCTGCACAAGAACCAACCGGATAACCATTTTCATCTTGAAATTCTCTTTGAGTTTTTCTACATGCATGTTCCAAAATATCCTGCAAGTCTGCTCCTGTAACTTCAATTTTTTCGATATCGTCACCAAAAGCAAACAGATCCTTCATATCTTCTTTAGTGACATTACCTTTAGGGATATTTGATCTATAACCTGTTGCATTGGTAATAGCACAATCTGCATTAATAGCTTCAAGATAGGAATCACAAAGTAGATTACCAAGAGGATCCTCCCTACTACATGACACCATATTACCTTCGCCATTATATGGAATTTCTGCTTCAGTTTTGCACATCACTTCATCATAATTAGGATCAACTTCTTTCTTTGATTGTTCAATAAATTTTGTAAATTGCTCATTTTTATCGTTATATTCATCAATTATTTTAAAGTTAATATTATTGTCATAAGATATGGTTATAAGACCAAAATTTCTAAGTGACGAACCTGCCTGGCAAATATGAATATTGTTTATAATCGTATCTTTTATTGTACTATGAGTATGTCCATCTAAAATAACGTCAGCTCCACTAATGTTGTTTGCCAATTTATTTACAGTAAAATCCTCAGTTTGCTTCGGTTCTTCACCTAAGTGAGTTAACAAAATTACAAAATTTGCATCATTATTTTTAACTTCATTAATACTAGATTGAACTTGCTTATAAAGCATTTCTGGTGTGGTGTTCATAGGATGAGCCACCCCGATAAAGGCGATTTTTTTGCCATTAATTTCTTTAATATGGTAAGGTTTAATTTTCTTGGCATTATAATTACAAGCTAAAAATTGAACATTTGACATATCAATAAACTCTTGGAGTTTATTGTCATCTAAATTAAAATCATGATTTCCTAGCGTTGCGTAATCATAGCCGATTTCATTCATCATTTTTGCAGCAAATTTACCATCTGATGCCTTAACCATATAAGTGCCCTCAACATCGTCTCCACTATCTACAGTAATTACGTTATTTGTTTTGGACTCAACACTAGATTTAAAATGGGCTAAGCTATCGAACCCTAAATTTTTCTTTGAAACTCCATGGATATCATTTGTATAAATAATTGCAATATCGTCTTTTTGGATTGTCTGCAATACATCATTGTAAGAATAATTTCTTACCATCACAAGAAATAAACCAAGTAATACAATAAATAAGAGTACTGATATAAACTTTTTATTTTTAAGAATTCTATGCATCGTGTTTTAATTCTTTTCTTAAATAATACAAATAATAAGTAAATATAACAATCGCAAACATTATTCCTGCAGGATAAGCAAATAGGGCATCTAATCTAAAACCTTCAGGAGCCATCAATATATAAGTAAAAGTTACAGCGCCCATAAAAGCACATGGTATTGCAGTAACTAAAGATAACCATTTATTTTTTTTCGTAAGAAGATATGTAGTAAAAACTGCAAGGGCAAGCATAGCTAAAGTTTGATTAGCCCAAGAGAAATATCGCCATAATATATCAAAGTCTAATAGCGAAAGCAAGCCTGAAATAAGAAATAATAGTGTTGCGATAATAAGTCTATGCTTTAATGCACTTTGACGTAAATTGAAAGTTTCTGCAAGGATTAATCTAGCACTCCTGAATGCTGTATCGCCAGAAGTGATAGGACAAAACACAACACCAATAATAGCTAAAACACCACCTACAGGTCCAAGCATTCCCATAGAAATATCATAAACGGTAGCACTTTGACCAAACTGGCTTAGTGCCTCGTATAATCCTCCGGTAGATTCGTAAAAACATACGCCAGCTGCAGCCCAAGCAAGCGCAATAATACCTTCACTTATCATGGCTCCATAAAATACTTTTCTACCTTGTTTTTCTTTTTCAAGACACTTAGATATCATAGGACTTTGCGTTGCATGAAAACCTGAAATTGCTCCACATGCTACAGTTACGAACATAAAAGGCCAAATAGGAAGACCATCAGGATGCATATTGGTAAAACTAATTTCTGGAATAGCAATATTATATTCTACAAAACAACCACCTAAAATAGCAATGGTCATTATTATCAATACCGAACCAAAAATAGGATATAAGCGACCAATTAATTTATCAATAGGTAGTAATGTTGCCATAAAATAATAAATAAAAATCACAATTATCCAAAAGTTTTCATTTAAAAAATCCGGAGTTATAATGCCAAGTAAAGCTGCGGGACTAGTAACAAACACAGTACCCACAAGAATTAAAAGTACTACAGCAAAAATACGCATAACCCATTTATACGCATTGCTAAAATAAATACCACTTAATTGTGCTATTGAAGCACCTTTATGACGAAGAGAAATCATGCCAGTCATATAATCATGTACAGCTCCACCGAAAATACAACCAACCACAATCCATACAAAAACAATTGGACCAAAACACGCTCCCATAAGCGCACCAAAAATTGGGCCTGTACCAGCAATATTAAGAAGTTGAATAAGATATGATTTCCAAAGCTTTAGCGGAACAAAATCTACACCATCGCCTTCTGTGTAGGCAGGAGTTTTTCTATCGTCAGGGCCAAAAATACGTTCAACAAACTTACCATAAGTAAAGTACCCTACAATTAAAAATATAATTGAAATTATTAATGAAAACATAATTTATACGGCTTCTACATGCTCAGCTAAAATAATAATATTATCATCTGAAAATTGAACATATCCGCCTTCGATGTTAAATTTTTTGCCATCATTAGAATTAACAGTATCGCTAATTGATAATTGACCAGCACCTAATGGGGAAACTAAAGGCACATGCCCAGGCAAAAAACCCAGGCTACCATCAATACCTGGAACAACAACCATATAGGCCTCACCCTCAAAGTATTTATCATCAGGTGTAACTATTTGACAATTAATCTTATTTGTCACTATCCATCTCCTTATATGCTGCATATACATCGTCAATATCACCTTTGTATACAAAGCATTGTTCTGGAATATTATCGCATTTACCATCTAAAATATCAGCAAAAGACCTTACAGTATCTTTAATCTTTACATACTTACCAGGATTACCAGTAAATACTTCAGCAACATGGAAAGGTTGTCCTAAGAATTTTTGAATTTTACGTGCACGGCTAACTGTGAGTTTTTGATCTTCTGAAAGCTCATCCATACCCAAAATAGCAATGATGTCTTGAAGGCTCTTATATTGCTGTAATATTTCTTGAACGCCAGTAGCTACTCTATAATGTTCCTCGCCAACAATTTCAGGATCAAGTGCTGTTGATGAAGATTCAAGTGGATCAACAGCAGGATAAATTCCAAGTTCAGCAATAGAACGAGAAAGTACTGTTTTTGCATCTAAGTGAGTAAATGTTGTAGCTGGAGCGGGATCTGTTAAGTCATCAGCAGGTACATATACAGCCTGTACTGAGGTAATAGAACCAACATCAGTTGACGTAATGCGCTCTTGAATTTCGCCCATCTCGGTTGCCAAAGTTGGCTGATAGCCTACAGCTGAAGGCATACGACCAAGAAGAGCTGATACTTCTGAACCTGCTTGCGTAAATCTAAAAATATTATCAATAAACAACAATACGTCTTGACCTTGATCGCGGAAATACTCAGCCTGTGTAAGACCAGCAAGTCCAACTCTAAGCCTGGCTCCAGGAGGTTCGTTCATTTGTCCATATACCAAACAAGTTTTATCAATTACGCCTGATTCAGTCATTTCAAGAAAAAGGTCAGTTCCTTCACGTGTACGTTCACCAATACCCGTAAATACTGAAGTACCACCATGTTCCTGAGCAAGGTTATTAATTAATTCTTGAATACAAACAGTCTTTCCAACACCAGCACCACCAAACAATCCTGTTTTACCACCTTTAACATAAGGCTCAACTAGATCGATAACTTTAATTCCTGTTTCAAAAATTTCAGTTTCTGTTGTTAGGGTATCGTAAGCTGGAGCTTCACGATGAATAGGCATACGCTCTTGAATTTTTGGCATAGGCTTTCCATCTACTGGATCCCCTAGTACATTCCAAATTCTACCAAGAGTATCAGGCCCAACTGGCATAGTAATTGATGTACCTAAATCTTCAACCTTGAGTCCCCTAACAAGTCCATCAGTACTAGTCATAGAGACACATCTAACCATATCTCCTCTAAGGTGAGTTTGAACTTCTAGGATTGCATCAATGTGTCCTGCAGCAGTATCTGCAACTACATGCAAAGCATTATAAATTGCTGGCATCTTGTCTGGATCAAATTCAACGTCAACAACTGCACCTACAATACGTACAATCTTTCCTATGTTTTTCTTCTTCATCTTATACCCTCCTCTTTATGAGTCCTTAGCAGCATCAGCTCCGCCAACAATTTCATTGAGCTCAGTAGTAATTGCTCCTTGACGAACACTGTTATAGAGCCGAGTAAGTGTTTCAATCATTTCATCTGCACTATCTGTAGCATTCTGCATGGCAACTCTACGAGCAATTTGTTCTCCTGCGGCGCTATCCAATAATGCATTATAAATAAGTGTTTTAATATACAGAGGAATTAAACCTTCTAAAACAGCGGATTCGTTAGGTTCATACTCCATATCACTATTATTTGACTCCTCTAATTCATTACTTTCAATAGGCAGAATCATTGAATCTACGACTGTTTGTTCAATATTGTTTTTACATTTATTGTAAAGAATAAAAGCTTCATCAATATTACCGTTTAAGTAATTATCAATACAGTAATTTCCAATTTCTTCAGCTTGTATATATTGCGGCTCCTCTGAGGTACCAATAAATTCAAGTTCGGTTTGAATATTTCTAAAATTAAAATAGCTAGCAGCTTTTTTACCACAAACAATAACTTTAGTCGCTTTTCCGGCACGTTTATTGTCATCCAAATATTTTTGAGCAAGATGTAAAATATTTGAATTAAAACCACCAGCTAAACCTTTGTCAGAAACAATAACAACAAGAAGAGTTGTTTTGATATCGTCATGCTTTTCAAGTAACGAACAACCATTAGAACTTTGAATATTGTTCATAATGTCCGTAATTGATTGTTTATAAGGTTGAGAGAGCTCAAGGCGAGAATTACTCTTACCAACTTTGGTAGCAGAAATCATTTGCATCGTACTAGTAATTTGTCTAGTAGAGCTAACTGATTTAATTCGTCTTTCTACATCATGTAAACTTGGCATTATTCTGCTGTATGCTCCTTATAAACATTAAAATAAGTATCAATAAGCTTATCTAAACTCTTTTTGGTTTTCTCACTAACTACACCAGACTTACGAATCGTTTTCAAAACGTCTTTACCATTTGCGTGCATAAATTTAACAAAATCTTCTCTAAATTCGATAACTTCTTCAATTTCTAAATTATCTATATGACCTTGGTTAGCAGCATAAATCACAACAACCTGATCTTCAACAGGCATTGGTGCATATCTTCCCTGAATAAGTAATTGAGTCATATGATCACCACGATTAAGCTGTTGTTGAGTAGCCTTATCTAAATCGCTACCAAATTGAGTAAAAGCCTGAAGTTCACGATAAGATGCCAGGTCAAGGCGAAGGTTACCAGCAACTTGTTTCATTGCTTTAATCTGTGCGTTTCCGCCTACACGAGAAACAGAAATTCCTACATCGACAGCAGGACGTTGTCCTTGGAAAAACAGATCTGTTTGTAAGTAAATCTGACCATCTGTAATTGAAATTACATTAGTAGGAATATATGCTGATACATCGCCGGCCTGTGTTTCAATAATAGGAAGAGCTGTAAGCGAACCTCCACCATGTTCATCTGATAATTTCACAGCACGCTCTAAAAGACGGCTATGTAAATAGAAAATATCTCCTGGATAGGCTTCACGTCCGGGTGGACGACGCAAAGTTAATGACATTTGTCTATAAGCTACAGCTTGTTTTGACAAATCATCATATACACAAAGAACATGTCTACCCGGATTGTCTTTAGAAGCAGGTTTATTATTCTTTCCTGTATACATAAAGTATTCACCAATAGCAGCTCCAGCCATAGGTGCAATATATTGAAGCGGAGCACTATCAGCAGCAGTTGCTGACACAATTATTGTATTGTCAAGAGCATCGTTTTTTGCCAAAGTATCTGCAATACGAGCAACAGAACTAGCTTTTTGTCCAATAGCAACATATACACAAATCATATCATCATTTTTTTGATTAATGATTGTGTCAATGGCTATTGCGCTTTTACCAGTTTGTCGATCACCAATAATAAGCTCACGTTGACCTCGACCTATTGGGATCATTGAATCTACTGCCAAAAGACCAGTTTGAACAGGCTCATGTACTGGCTGACGATCGATTACACCTGGAGCTTTAAATTCAATTGGACGAGTACCATTTGTTTTGATTGGACCTTTGCCATCAATTGGATTCCCCAACGGATCTACAACTCGTCCAAGCATTCCCTCACCAACAGGAATTTCAAGTACTTTACCAGTTGTTTTTACAATATCATTTTCTTTAATACTTGAAACATTAGCAAGAAGTACCGCGCCAACATTTTCATCTTCAAGATTCTGTACCAATCCATATACTTGTTGTCCATGTTTAGGTCGAAATTCTAAAAGCTCGCCCATCATAGCATCTCTAAGACCATAAACTTTAGCGATACCATCACCAACCTGCATTACATATCCACTATCCGCAGATTCATCTGTAAGGTCTAAACTCTCAATTTCTCGCTGAAGATTTTTAGTAATCTCTTCGGCACTTAAATGATCAATATCTTCAATTTTAAATTCACTCATATTTAACCTCTTTCAGCTACATTGCCTGATGCATAGATGTAAGTTCTAATTCTGCTTTTCGCAGCAATGAATAGACGCTCATATCAACAATACGACCTTTAGCACTAAGTATAACGCCACCAATCATTGTATCGTTTATATGTTCTGAAAGTAAAACTTTAGATTCAAGTTCACGTTCTGCTTTTTGGGTAATTTGTTCTCTTAATTTATCGTCAAGTTTAACTACTGTATAAACATCAACAACTACAACACCTAATTTTTGTTCAAGTATTTCGTTGTATGTTTCGACAACTCTTATAAGTAAATAACCATCCTTGTTATCTATCATAACTTTTAGAGTATCTAGAAGCGCCTTACTCATTCCGTCAAGAGCCTTAAAAACTACATCAGTATTTCTAGTTTCTTGATTGCTCAAAAATTCTATCAATGGAGCATTATACATACTAGCTTCAAGTGCAGAATCAAGATCAACTCTTACATCTAGAGCTTCTCTAATGCCATTAATTTTTAGGGCAGACATAACTAATGCTTCTGCATAAACTTTAGCTTTTTTTATTTGTGTTGCTCTATCGTCTCGCATATTTAACCTTTAAGCGATCCTGCTTCCTTAACGTATTTTGCGATAAGCTTACGATGCTCATCGTCAGTCATATCTTTCCCGACAATTTTTTCAACAACGGAAACAGCAATTTTAACAGCATCTGATTTAAGTTGCTGTTCTGCAACACGTCTATCTTGCGAAATTGATAATTTTGCTTTATCAATAGTGGCCTTAGCATTAATTTTTGCTTCTTTTTCAATGTGCGCTGCTGTATTTACAGAAACATCTCTAGCTTCAACAATCATTTCATCACATTGTCTCTCAACAATTTCAAGTTGCTTTTTATAGCTCTCAAGCAAATTCTCAGCTTCAAGTCTTTTTTTCTCAGATGCTTTTAAGTCATCTTGAATTTTACTTGCACGTTTATTAAGCATACCTTCAAATGCAGGCCAACCAAATTTATACAAGACAATCGCAACTAAAACAAATGCGATTACCATAGGTATAAATTCAACCATTTTAGGCAAAATAACATCTATGCCAGACATAATCACTCCAACTATTAAGATGCAATTAATGCAAGAACAAAGCCGATCAGTGCCAGTGCCTCAACAAGAGCTGCACCAATGATAAAGTTGGTAAACAACCTACCTTGAAGTTCAGGCTGACGTGCTGTTGCCATACAACATGCATAGCAAGCAAGTCCGATGCCAATTCCTGGCCCCAATGTGGCAAGTCCGTAACCAATAACTTTTAATCCAGCTGCAATTTCCATTTTTTCCTCCTTTTGTTAATGTGAGCTTGTTGCAAGCTGAATGTATACAGCCGATAAGGTTGTAAACACATAGGCTTGCAAAAATGCAACTAAAACTTCCAACATATACATAGCAAATAAAAAGAAAAGCCACGCAAAAGACGGAAGCGCAATCAAATACTCCGCATTTTGAATGGCGTATGTCGTAAATATACTCGTTAATATCGCAAATATACCTAAAACCATATGTCCTGCAAACATATTTCCAAAAAGTCGAAATGCCAAAGTTAATGCACGAAGGCATAATGACAAAAATTCAAAGAACCATATTACAGGAACCATGATTTTAGGTAGACCAGCAGGTGCTATTTCTTTTAAATACGTTAGCCCGCCTTTAGTTTTAATACCCCAATAATTAAAATATATGAAAGATATAATAGCTAAGGCCCATGCAATACTAATAGAACCTGTAGCTGCTTTAGCTCCTGGAACAAGACCGATAAAATTGGCAATTAAAATAAAGAAAAATAAAGTTGCTAAAAATGGAATATGTTTTTTAAATCCCTTACCAATAGAACCCTTACCTATATCATTTCTAACAAACTCATATCCATATTCAACAGTATGGACAAACTTATTTCCTGGTACGAGAGTAAGTTTTCTTCCTACGCATATAACAAGGACAACCAAAATAATAGCGCAAATAATCATATAAAAAACAAAATTAGTCAAACCAAAATGGCTGTCACCAACAATAAATGCTGGATTCATTAGCTCATTAATAAGCTCTTCCAAATGTTCTGGTAGTTGAGATAGAGGACCCATTATTCTTTCCTCTTTTCTGCAGCCTTGTTTCTTCTAATGACAGTATAGATTCCATATACACATGAAACAACAATTAAAGTAATTGCACAAGCTAGCACAAAAGCAATAAGCGCATCACGAAAACAGAAATAACAAATCAACACAGAAACTATTAATATAAGCAATGATGCAAAAACACCTAACATTAAAATGGCACCATAGCCAAGATTGCTTGTTTTTGTAACATTCTTTGTCATTTTAAGACAAATGAATAGTGGCAAAAAACTCAATATTCCAACTATGGCACCAAATAAAACAGGCATTATTTTACTCCTAAAACAATGGCTGCAATTATACCACTAGCTTCAACATTTAACACATAAATTTGCCTTTATAGAGTACTCATAACTTTCAAGAGCATATCGTTTAGTAAATTCAGCTAAAGCTTTATCGCTCACAATAAAATCCTCTTCAGAATTGAAGTTAAGAGTAACACCATTTTTTAAACATAAGGTTGTATATCCCCTGAAAGAAGGCGATAACCATTGTGCATAATCAACAGCAATGTCCTTATGTAAAAATAATTCTTTTTTGTCAAAAATAAACGATTTTACATGAGCTTTGTCTATTAATTCGTATATTTCTGGTGCACAATCATGTTTTAATGCAATTGCACATAATTGATTGTAAATATCAACATCAAAATCTAAATTGTGCATTTGCTCCCAAAGTTGAATTGTTTCTAAAGTGGTAGGTTCACTTAACCATTTGTCTCTTGCCCATACAGAATTAATATCGTAACCTTCTGAAATTTTTCTTAACATCATGTAATCCATTGTTCCTCCTTACAACTCGATTTACCTTGGAGGATCTTGTACCATCTAGCCTTAAGGGTCATCCAGCATTGGATACATTGGCTCCGTGAAAGTAGTATAACATAATTTTAGAACATTTGTTCTATAATTTTTGAATTTTATTAATTTTTATATCTTTAAATACAGCCTTTAAAAATGGTTCTGGCGATAAACCAGGAGCTAAAGTAAAGAAAATTTTATTATTAGCAACATTAAATTCTTTTAAATAATCCGCTACGCATTTCTTTTTCTTTAGCTCTACAAACTCAGGAATTTTATACGAACTATATTCTATGTCAGCAACATAATTATTGATATCTTTTTGGGAACCTAGTGAAGGTTCATCTAAATCAACATAATAACAATCCATAATATCCAAGCCATTCACATCACAATCTTGCAGTTTTTTTAATAATTTTTTTTCATTAATATATTCATATAGATATAAATCAAATGCCTCGGTTGTCGATTCAATACCTAAACTTAAAGCATTTCCAAATGATATTTTCATACGAGGTGAAAATCCATTAGTTACGATAAAAGGAAGATTTGCTCGTCTTATAACAAATTGCAAAGCCTTGATTACTTCTAAGTGCGAAAGCATACAAAGCAAACCTCGCTTTTGATATATAACACGTAGTCTATATTTTTTATCTGCTTGCTGCAATTTCGCTCTTACACTCCAAATTCTTACATATACCACAATTGCTACATTTTCCAAATGTACAATCTTCTGTAGTAATTTCCTTATCTGCTTTTTCTCTCTCAGATACGAAATAAGATGTATCAACACCCATATCTATATGTGACCAAGGCATATCGGTACCTGGCTCATAAGTTTTAACTGCAATTTCATTTATATCGATATCTTGAGACGCACGAATCCAAGCCTCAAAATCAAAATATTCATTCCATGCATCAAATTTGGTGCCATTTTTCCATGCTTTGTAAATCAAATCAGAACATTCACGTCCCCCCCGGCTAAGTACAGCTTCAATAAACGAAGTTTTTGGGTCATGCCAATTCAATGATATACCTTTCATATTATCTCTAATAATATTTATTCTCCTTAACGCTTCATCAGGCGTAATTGCTCCATCCCACATAAATGGTGTATTTGCTTTTGGAACAAAAACAGCAACAGATACATTAATATTCATACCCATAGATTTAACTGATCTACACATGTCAGCAATGCCAATTAAGTCTTCATCAGTCTCAGTTGGAAGTCCAATCATAAAATAAAGTTTACATCTCCTCCAACCATTTTCTTTTGCATGCCTAACAGCATTAAATAAATCTTCTTCTGTAACATTTTTATTTATTACATCGCGAAGCCTCTGCGTGCCAGCCTCAGGTGCAAATGTCAAACCACCTTTTTTCTTGCCCGCTACCTTCTTTGCCACATCAATACCAAAAGCATCTAAGCGTTGACTCGGAATTGAAATTCTAATGCCTCTATCGTTATCCAAATCATCCAAAATCTCTGTTATTTGAGAGTGGTCTGTTGTAGATAGCGAAGTTAAGGAAACTTCATCGTAACCAGTTATATTTAGGCCCTCTCTTACAGACTTAACTATATTTTCTCGATTACGTTCACGTACAGGCCTATACATAAAACCTGCTTGGCAAAATCTGCATCCTCTAGCGCATCCTCTAAGTACCTCAACATTTAGTCTATCATGAGCAATGCTTGCAAAAGGAACAATACAATTTTCATAAGCAGAGCTTGTGGAAAAATCATTATAAACTGCACGTTTTACTTTATTTTTAAACTTGGGTACATAAATTGACGGCATATGTGAAAGCTCTTCTAATATTTGTTCTCTTGACTTATCTGTTGTTACTAAATCAAGAGCATCAATTGTAGCTTTCTCCCCCTCGCCAATTGTAATACAATCAAAAAATGCTGCATATGGTTCAGGATTACAACACACGGGTCCACCGCCAAAAACAATGGGGTCGTTATCTGTTCTATCTTTAGCAAAAATCGGAATTTGAGCAAAGTCTAGAGTTTCTATCAAGTTTGTTGCAAGCAACTCATGCGACATAGTGATTCCAATTGCATCAAAATCTCTTAACGGTGTGTGAGTCTCAAGAGAAAACATAGGAATATTATTTTCTTTAAAAATATCAATAGTGTCAGGATCCGGCAAAAAGGCTCTCTGTCCTCCGCTTCTATTACATAATATTCTAACAGCTTGATTTGATTGACCTATTTCATAAACATCCGGATAAACCATGCAAAAATGAGTTGAGCTATTATTAGCACCATATTCTCCACCAATGTATCTAGATGGTTTTTTAACTAATCGAAGTACAGATTCTATTTTGTTATCGAGTTGCACCGTATCGAATTCTTTTTCTCTTATAACTGATACCGTTGATTGCAACAGACCCAATTAAACCCAACATCACACAATTAACAATCATAAAAGACGAACCATAACTAATAAAAGGAAGCGGAATACCAGTAATTGGCATAACACCACAGCACATACCTATATTTTGGAAAATCTGGAAAACCCACATGCCTACACAACACCAGACGAGTAATTTTCCAAACAAATCTTCAGCAGAAAATGCAATTCTAATAGAAGTTAAAATAAGACCAATATAGAGTACTAATAAAAGTGCTACACCTACAAAACCAGTTTCTTCAGCTAATACGCAGAAAATAAAATCTGTTGGAGCTTCAGGTAAAAACTTTAATGCGGCTTGTGTACCATGCATAAGTCCTTTTCCAAAAAATCCACCAGAGCCAACAGCAATTTGGGCTTGTCTTAAATTGTATCCACTTCCAGAAGCATCGCTTTCAGGATTCAAAAAAATAAACAGTCTTTCTCTTTGATAATTTTTTAGAAAATGATATTCAACCTCACCATTTTCGTTAATAGTTTTAGTTAATTCATCAATACCTAATATAATCAAAAATAAAATAACAAACACAGCTAAAGTGATTAAAAGGTATTTTAATCTTGCTCCTCCGGCAACTAAAGCAATAGCAGCAATAAATAGATACACAAGACCAGTACCTAAATCAGGCTGAGTCATTATACAAATAAACGGAATAAGTAATAGTGCGAGAGTTTTGACATATTCTTTAGAATCGTCTAAATGCCCACCATATTTTGACACAACAGAAGCCGCAAGTAGAATTACTGTAATTTTAGCAAATTCACCTGGTTGTATTTGTATACCCAATCTAATCCATGATGAAGCACCCTTAACATGCACTCCAATAAAAGGTAGATGTGGAGACATTATTAAAATAATATTAATAATTATCAATGGAATAACCATGTTTGACAATACTTTATAATCAAACCTTGATACTATAATCATAAGTACAATACCTATTAATACACATATTAATTGCCTACTAAATTCATAATCTTCATTATTTTGAACAGCAGAAAAAACAATAATTAAACCAAACAATATTATTGCTGCACTAAATAAATACAAAAAGAAAATATATCTAGTACGATTTTGAATAGGATCTACTTTCGAGCGATGTAGATATGCGCTCCCAGTTGATTTTAATCTATTTAAAAGAGAATCATTCTTCATATTAATTCTGCCTTGAACTACTTGCTTGCGCCAATTTTACTGATTTTCCAGAAGAACCAGCAATAAACTTAATTTCTTCTTCATATTGACCAGACTCAGCTTTAATTGAAGCATCCAATAGTTTTGCTGCCATAGGAGTAGCAGTATCAGCACCTCCACCACCTTCTTCAATAACAACACTGATTGCATATCTTGGATTTTCAAAAGGACCATAACAAGCAGTCCATGCAAAATCTCTTTTCCCAGCAACCTCTGCTGTTCCAGTTTTTGCAGCAGCACTAATATTTAGCGCTTGAAAAGCATTAGCAACAGATGCATTCTCTGTAGCTACTCCATGCAGTGCATCATTTATTTTGTCAAGTAACTCAGCATCAACATCTAACGTCCCTGCTTCTTCAGGCTCCTTCTTTGCAACTGCAGCTCCCTTATCATTTTTAACTTCTTTAAAAACATGAGGTACAATCAATTTTTTTGTTGCAAGACTTGCATATGCTACAGCCAGCTGTATAGGTGTTACTAACACATAACCCTGTCCAATAGCCATATTTGTTGTGTCTCCTCCTACCCAGGATGCTTCCGTCGGCACATCTTTAAAATGTTCAGATTTCCATTGTGGAGTAGGAACACGACCCATTTCTTCACCATCTAAATCAATTCCTGTTAACTTACCAAAATTAAACTTTTTAATTTCGTTTTGCATAGCTTCTTCACCAATACTTGCTTTATTGTCATAGAATAATTTACCAATTTCGTAAAATACAACATCACAAGATTCAACAATGCCTCGTCGAAAATTAATATCTCCATGACCAGATTTCATCCAGCATTGCTGTACGTAACCAGAATTCCATCCATCCCATGACCCTGTACAATTCCATCTTGAATCGTCTTTTGCGTAATGATATTTAAGTCCAGCAAGTCCTGTAAAAGCCTTAAATGTAGAAGCAGGTGGATAAGAACCAGAAATTGCTCTATTCATTAATGGATAATATGATTCTTCAGTATTATACAAATTCCATGTATCTTGCGAAATACCATTTGTGAAAATACCAGGTTTAAATGTTGGATAATTTGCGAGTGCAATTACAGAGCCATCCTTAATATCAATTACAACAGCGGCTCCAGCAGAACCTGTTCCTGTTCCTATCATCCCTTTAGGAGCAATAGATTCAGCCAAAAGTTTATCTGCTAAATACTGTACATGAGCATCAATTGTTAAATATACATCAGAACCTTTTGTGGGTTGAATTTCACTTTTTACAGAAACAATGTTGCCATCGGCATCACTGACAACAATACGCTCGCCATGATCACCAGAAAGAACACTATTATATTGTGCTTCAACACCACTCTTTCCAACAACATCTCCTGCCTCAATATTCTGCCCTTCTTTAACTTCCATTAATTCTTGGTCAGAAACAGATCCTGTATAACCAACAACATGAGCTGCCAGGGCGCCATAAGGATAGTCTCTAACAGTTCTAGATTCAATATTTATACCATTAAAAGCGAGGCTGTGTTCAGAAATATATGCTGCTTGCATCTGAGTAACATCACTAGCAACAACCTTTCTGTTTTGTGCTCCAAAACTTTGATCTTGAATACGCTTTTTTATTATATTGTAAGGAAGACCTAGAACAACAGAAAGCCTTGATAAAACATCATTATCATAAACCACATCTCCTTCTGCAAGAACAGTTAAGCTAGAACGATTTTTAACAATACATTCACCCTTACGATCAAAAATGTTTCCTCGAGGAGCTGGAGTTTTTAGCGATGTTGTAGCATTTGCGCTAGATTCTTTAGTGTACTTATCGCCACTTAATACCTGCATTGAAAATATTTTTACACCAAGAATCGAAAAACAAGCAGCAACAAATATTCCTATTGCTTTAAACCTTGTTTGCAAATTTTTGTATGGAACACTAGCTTCCTCTTTTTTTTCTTCCTCAGATTTTTCACGCTCAATATTTATTTCTTGTTTTTTTGGCTTCTTTTTATAAGCAGACTTATGCTTAGTGACAGCAGTGTACATTATCATGGCTACAAGTGCCAAAACAACTATAGCAGCTATTGCGACTAAAATACCTAATAGCATTTTATCTCCTACTTGCTATATTATTTATATCAATATTTGGATTAATTCTTGGACTAAGAATTTTTGCCATGACAGGTAACATAATAATACTCAGTATCAAATCATACATAGTACATGGCAATACTCGATAAGTTAATATATCTATAAAAGAAGTATCAAGAGATAGAGCCAACTGAAAAACACCATAAATAGTTTCCACAAAAATCACTGACAAAATAATAGCAATCATAGATATTGCAAAACTATTAGAAGGAATTTTTGTAATAACAATAGAAGCAACAAAACAAACTAGTACCATAGCAAAAGCCATAGCGCCTACTGGCCCAGAAGAAGTTAGATCATAAATAAGGCCCATTACAAAAGCGAAAACTAAATGATTCTGATCTGGTCGTGAGACAACACAAGCAATGGTAAATGCTAACATAAAATTAGGAACTATAGAGCTGATAGTAATAATAGGAGCAAGTAAAACTTGCAAAATAATCATAATTAAGGCACCAACAAGTAATTTTGCACCATTGTTCATATTATTCAGACTCCTTAATTACTAAAACTTCAGACAAACTACCTGTTTGCTCTATAGGGCTTACTATTACGCGTCTATTACTTCCTGAAGTTGATTGAATAATTTGCGAAACACTGCCTATCACTAAACCTTCAACATAACTTCCTCCAAGCCCAGACGTTACAACAGAATCGCCAACTGAAATATTTGCATTAATGTCAAGACCTTCTAAATATAAAACTCCATCAAGTGAGCCTCGTAATATACAATCACTTTTAGCGCCTAAAACTTTTACAGCAACTCCACTATTAGGATCTGACAAAAGTCTTATTGTTGCATTACTTGGAGTAGTTGATATTACTTGTCCAACAACACCATTTACGCCAAGTACTGTTTGACCTGCATGAATTTCCTTATTTTCTCCAGCACTAATTGTGATTGTCTGATTATAAGCACTTGTACTTGAAGCTACAACATGAGCGCAAACTCCTTCTGCTTTGTACTGATCTTTCAAGTCGAGTAATTTTTGGAGCCTGATAGCTTCATCTTTATATTTTTCAGCAGAAATAAGTTGCGTCTTTAATTTTGCATTTTCTTTTTGTAAACCTTTTAAGGTATCTTCGTCAGTAGTATTATTAAAAATATAATCTGAAACCGTAGTTAGACCGTCACTTACAGCATGACCTGCAGCGGAAAACGGCATTACAAACGTGACAGCAGCTTTTTGTATGCGATGAAAAATACCATTTTCACCTTCATTTGAATAAATACCGCAAATACCCAAAGAAATCAACATGAGTATAATCACGGTTACTATAGGCTTCATTAATAAAGCTTTTATGTCATCACCTAAAGTATTCATTATTTATTCACCGTTGTTTGTTTTAATGCTTGAGGAGTTTCTAATACCTTCAAACAACCAAATACAACATTTGTTAATGCTGTATCGCTAACCCAAACAGGAATTTCGAGCTCGTTAGTCAAATATCTATCAAGACCACTAAGCAATCCTCCACCACCTGTTAACAATATGCCGTTTTGAATAATATCACTAGCAAGATCAGGATTAGTGCTCTTAAAAGTCTCTTTAATATTAACAACCATCTCGTCAATTGGGTCACGAAGAGCCTCTCTGACATCTTCTGATTGTATAGTTACTTCACGAGGCTGATGTGTAACAATATCCTGACCTGAAATAATCATATCTCTCTCATGGCCATCTTCAAAGGGAAGAATAGAGCCAATTTTTATCTTAATGATTTCAGCAGTTCTCTCGCCAATTTTAATTCCGAGCAAATCACGAAGATGACGTGCGATTGCCTCGTCCATTTTATTTCCTGCTAAACGAAGTGAACTAGAAGTTACAATTCCGCCAAGTGAAATTACAGCAACTTCTGTTGTGCCTCCACCAATATCAACAACCATAGAACCTGTAGGCTCTGTAACAGGTAAGTCTGCTCCCATAGCTGCAGCCATAGGTTCTTCAATTAAAAACGCTTGACGCGCTCCTGCCTGAATAGCTGCCTCAAATACAGCACGTTTCTCAACCGATGTAGCACCACAAGGAATACATATTACAACTCGGGGTTTTGAATGCCAAGGGTACTTTCTATGAAAAGCTCGAGAAATGAATGCAGACAACATTGCTTCAGTTACATCATAGTCTGCAATCACACCATCTTTTAGAGGATGCTCTGCAACAAACGCATCAGGAGTATGGTTAATCATGTTTTTAGCTTCTTGTCCAACAGCCAAAACTCTATGAGAACTCTTTTCAATAGCTACAACTGAAGGTTCGTTTGTAACAATACCAACACCAGATAAGGCAACTAATGTATTAGCTGTACCCAAATCGATAGCCATGTCTGCAGACATGCCACCACCAAAACCTGAAAAGAAATCTAACAATCCCATTATGATCCTCTATTCGGAATTGTTAGCAAAAGCCAAATCTACACTAGCAATTTTCCAAGAAATAATGTCTCGATTCATTTTAATTTTATATGTTACTGTGCCGCCAGTTGAAGTTTTAGCATCTACATAAACAGTACTCTCAGTAATATTCCTGTCAACACCTTTAATGTCTGCGCTAGAGTCTGAACTTACCATGGCAGCATAACAATTTTTCTTAGAATCTGAAACACTCTGAGCAAATACTTGCTCTTTCGCATCGGCAGGATTGTCAAAGAATTGCTTAGTTACCATTTCTTGAGTAGGTAGACCAAAACCCAAACAATACAAAACAACGCCACCAGCTATAGCAACAAGCAACATAACCAATAAAACAATTAATACAACTTTACCAGGACTCTTCTTTTGTTCAGGATTGTAAGCAGCTTGTTGAGTGCTCTGAGTCCATTGTTCAAAACTTTTATCTTCTTCAGTTTGAGGTGAAACAACGGGTTCATTTTCTTGAGTGGCACCATTATTGATAGTATCAAATCCACTCATTTGAGAATCGTCTGGTTTAGCTTCTGCTTTCTCTGCTTCGTCTGTAACAGCAACTGCACCAACAGCCATACCTGCTGCAGCTGCAGCAGCATTACCTTCTGCCTGAGTATCAATCTCGGTAGTTCCTTTGCTTACAGCAGCAATTGCTTTTTGATAATCAACACTTGCACTATCAGACAAAACATAAGTTTTATCACGAAGAGCATTCTCGAAAGCCACAACAGCTTTCTGCATCTGTCCATTTGCAACATAAGCCTGACCTAAATTAGCATTCAATCTATTTGTAATTTCAGGTGTTGACTGGAATTGGAAAGCACTTTCATAAACTGTAACGGCATCAGCACTTCTACCTAAAGCCATAAAACAAACACCTAAATTTAATAGAGCACGTGTAGGATCAGGATTTGTATTATCAAGAGCAGCTTTTCTAAAAACAGCACCAGCTTCAGCAGGTTTACCACTCTTCATCAATGCATTACCCATGGCTGTATATGCTTTATATTTAGTTCTATAGCCTTGATTATTAACAGCATTTTGAAAATTTGCAATAGCATTACCAAAATCATTCATATAAGCATAAGCCATACCTAAATTGTAATAAACAGTACCAGCAGAACCATATGCTTGATCGCTAACAGCGCTGGCATAAGCAGAAATTGCCTCTGCATAATTACCTAATTTGACATAGCAATTACCTATTTGATGATAGACTGTCCCAAACTCTCCAGCAGAAAGAGGAAAAGTACTATCTTGAACACAATCGTTGTAAAGCTCGAGTGCTCTTGTGTAATCCTTGTTGTCATAGGCATTTTGCGCCTGTGTAAAAGTTGAATTATTCATCTAACTCTCCATCTCTATTCGCAACCTTCTATTTTAACACTCTTAATCGTATCGCCAACACCTAATTTATGAATTATATCCTGTCCTGTTAAGGTTTGTCCAAAAACCGTATAACCATCATTTAGCATTGGCTGTGCCCCAAGACAGAAATAAAATTGAGAACCAGCACTATCAGGATCTTGTGACCTGGCCATAGCAAGCGAGCAATCCTCATGTAAGTTATTAGGATTGGTTGTAAACTCTTCCTTTATTGTATAACCTGGACCACCAGTACCTAAACCAGCATATGGACCAGCATTTTTCACTTCATCTTCAGACAAATCACGAGTATTTGGGCACCCACCCTGAATTACAAAACCTGGTACATGACGATGAAACTTCAAACCATCGTAAAAACCTTTATTAGCTAGTTCAACAAAATTAGCTACATGAATTGGAGTATCAAGACCAGTAAGTTGAACTTTAATTGTTCCTTTGCTTGTTTCGATAATAGCAACTTCTTTGCCATTTGGCTTATATTCGGGTGTGTATAAACTCATTTTTACCTCCTCATTTCTGGTACCCTTGACCGGATTCGAACCGGTAACCCCTTGCCCCGGAAACAAGTGCTCTAATCCATTGAGCTACAAGGGCGCATATCTATTAAATATTATAAACCATTTCACATTAATTTTGTTTAAAATACACAATATGCAAGAAATATTTAAGGAAATAATAGATCGAATTAGAGCAGGAAAGAACACAAATGCAGAAAAGCTCGCTGCCATTATCCGTAAAAGCAATCGTGGTAAGAAAAACAACCATAACGCCAAGAAGTATTTACTTCCATATTACCTTAATAACAAAGATAAATTCAACTTGTCACAACAAGAAGAAGAACAGCTTTTACAAATTTTGCGAGTCAAACCAAAACGCAGTGCTAGTGGTGTTGCCACAATTACAGTAATTACTAAACCATGGCCATGCGGAGGTAATTGCATCTATTGCCCTAACGACATAAGAATGCCAAAAAGTTATCTTTCCGATGAACCAGCTTGTCAGCGTGCAGAAAGAAATTACTTTGATCCATATATGCAAGTCACAGCAAGACTTAAAGCTCTCACAGAAATGGGTCACAACACTGATAAAGTAGAGCTTATTGTACTCGGCGGTACTTTTAACGATTACGAGGAAGAATATCAACGTTGGTTTGTACGTGAGCTTTTCAGAGCCTTAAACGAAGAAGCTTACATTGAAAAACCAGAATACAAGAACTACTCTAACAATCTAGATGAACTAAAAGAAAAAGCAAAACCAATACAAGAAAAACTCAACAAACAAGAGATTTCTTATAACGAGGCTCATAAACAATACTATACAAAAGACGAATCTTGGCAAACTGCTACCTGGGAAAAAGTTGAAAAGCAACAAAACATTAACGAAAATGCCAAACACAGATGTGTTGGTCTTGTTTTTGAAACAAGACCCCAAGCTATAAACAATCAAACACTTACAACAATGAGACGTCTAGGTGCCACAAAAATTCAAATTGGCATACAGAGTCTTGACAAAAACAAGATGGATAAGAGTGAACGTAGTACTGCCAACGTCAAAGAAGCTTTTGAGCTTCTTAGATTATTTGGGTTTAAAATTCATGCACATTTCATGGTTAACCTACCAGGAGCAACACCTGAATCTGACAAGGCAGACTTCGAGGAATTTGTCACAAATCCCGCTTACTTACCAGATGAAATTAAGCTCTACCCTTGCATGCTAGTAGAAAGTGCAAGATTAAACAAAATCGATTGGCAGGCATATGACGAAGAAACATTAGTTGATGTGCTTGTAAACGATGTTGAAAATACTCCATGCTTTACAAGAATTTCGAGAATGATGCGAGACATCTCCAGTAAAGACATCACGCAAGGAGTTAAGAAAACTAATCTTCGACAAATGGTTGAAGAAAAAGTTAAAAACTCACAAGAAATACGTGCGCGTGAGATTGTAATGGATACATCAAATACAAAAATTTTTGATGACTATAAGTATCAAACCTCAAATACAGAAGAGCATTTCTTACAATACATAACTGACGAAAATAAAATCCTAGGCTTTCTGAGATTGAGCCTCCCAAAAGGAGATACAGCAATGATTAGAGAAGTGCACGTTTATGGTAGGGTTGCAAAAATTGGTGAAGAAGCTCAAAATGCTCAGCATCAAGGCTTGGGCACAAAGTTAATTGAAACAGCATGTGATATCGCAAAAAAAACAGGCTATAAAAAAATCCGCGTCATCAGTGCTGTGGGTACTCGCCCATATTACCAACGCCGCGGATTTAAAAAATCAGGCTTATATCAGGAACTACTTATCTCCAGCTAATTCTTCGACCTGAGCATCAATTTCTTCCTCTTCTTTCTCGTTAGTAAGTTTTGAAATTGCTACTACTTTATCACCTTCGGAAACATTCATGATTCTAACACCCTGAGTTGCTCTCCCTAATCTCGAAATACCGTTGATGGCAGTTCTAACCAAAATACCATTTTGAGTAATCAGCATTACTTCATCTTCAAGTCCTACAACTTTCATAACAGAAAGCAAGCCTTTTTTCTTGGTCATCTTAATTGTGAAAACGCCTTTTCCGCCTCTGTTTTGCAATGGATATTCCTCAATTTGTGTCCTTTTACCATAACCATTTTCAGTAACCACGAGGAGTTCTGTACCTTCTTTAGCAACATTCATGCCAAGTACTTGGACTTCGTCTGGAATATTCATACCTTTTACACCCATTGTGCCACGGCCTGTAGGACGTACTTGTTGTTCATCCCACATAATAGACTTACCTTCAGAAGAAACCATAATTACTCTATCATCTTTACGTACGCGTTGTACATCAATCAAATGATCATTAGGTTTAAGGTTGATAGCAATGAGTCCGTTTGCCCTGTTTGTATCATAAGCTTTAAGTTCGGTCTTCTTGACCATACCTGTTTCAGTAGCAAACATTAAGCATTCGTCTTCAGCATAATCTTTAACAGCGATGATTGCTGCAATTTTTTCACCAGGAGCCAAATTTAAAAGATTAACAATGGCAGAACCTCTTGCAGTACGTGAAGATTCTGGAATCTCATATACTTTCTTGCGATAAACCTTACCTCTATTACTAAAGAAAAGCATGTATGCATGAGTACTTGCAATGAAGAGGTCCTCAATAAAATCGTCCTCTTTCAAATTACCTGCTGACATACCTTTTCCACCACGTTTTTGATTGCGATAAGCAGAAATCTTCATCCTCTTGATATATCCAGAATGAGTAAGAGTAATAACCATATCTTCCTCAGCAATCAAATCTTCAATATTGATTTCTTTTGCATCAGCACAAAGTTCAGTCATACGCTCTGTACCAAACTTATCCTTAATCTCTTCCATTTCTTCTTTGATAATCTTACGTACTAAAGCTTCGTCTTCAAGTACTGCTTTAAGATAAGCGATGCGCTCACGAAGAGCAGCTAGTTCTTCTTCAATCTTATCGCGCTCAAGACCAGTTAAACGACGAAGTTTCATCTCTAAGATTGCATCAGTCTGTGCTTTTGACAAACCAAACTTTTCAGTTAATTTATCAGCGGCTTCTTTATCAGTCTGAGAACCACGAATAATCTTAATCACTTCATCAATATGATCAAGTGCAATAACATAACCTTCTAAGATATGCTCACGCTTTTCAGCCTTATCTAGTTCAAACTTAGTACGACGAGTGATAACATCTTTTTGGTGATCAATATAATGACCTAGCATATCTTTCAATGGTAAAATCTTAGGAACACCATCAACAAGAGCAAGCATGATAACACCAAAGCTGATTTGCATTTGAGTTTGCTTGTATAATTTATTAAGTACAACCTCAGGAACAGCATTATTCTTGAGTTCAATAATGATATCAATACCATGTCTATCAGCACCATCATGAATGTTTGAGATTTCTGGTAATTTTTTATCGCGAACGAGCTCACCTAATTTTTCAAGTAAACGTTGTCTGTTAACCTGATAAGGAATCTCTTTAACAATTATTTGATTACGTCCATTTTTCTTCTCGACAACATCACATTTAGCTCTAATAGTAAGGCTACCGCGACCTGTCTCAAAGTAATCCAAGATTCCTTTTTTACCCATGAGCTGACCACCAGTTGGAAAGTCAGGACCAGGCATTACTTGCATTATATCTTGAATGGAAGCATCTGGATTATCAAGAAGTAAGCTAACAGCATCAATAGTCTCACCTAAATTATGAGGTGGAATGTTTGTTGCCATACCAACAGCAATACCATTTGAACCATTAACAAGAAGATTTGGAAACCTGGCAGGAAGTACAACAGGCTCTTCTAAACTCTCATCATAGTTAGGAACAAAGTCAACTGTATCCTTGTCTAAGTCACGGAGCATTTCCATTGCACGTTTATCTAACCTTGCTTCCGTATAACGCATAGCCGCTGGGCTATCGCCATCAATAGAACCAAAGTTACCATGTCCATCAACTAGTGGAACCCTCATAGAAAATGGTTGAGCCATTCTTACCATTGTGTCGTAAACAGCAACATCACCATGTGGGTGGTACTTACCAATTACGTCTCCAACTGTACGAGCAGATTTCATATGAGGCTTATTTGGAGTAAAGCCAGCGTCTTCCATCGCGTACAAAATACGTCTATGTACTGGTTTTAAGCCATCTTTAACATCAGGTAGCGCACGTGCAACAATAACACTCATCGAATACTCGAGAAAGCTTGTTTGCATCTCCTTGTCTAGATGCGCTGTTTTAATATTAGTATTATTCTCTTCCATAATTATCACCTATTAAATATCCAAGAATCTAACATCTTTTGCATGGGACTGAATGAACTCTTTACGAGGCTCAACAGCATCTCCCATCAATTCACTCACAACGCGTTCGGCTTCAGCCGCATCGTCTATTGTGACTTGTAACAATGTACGTTGATCTGGTGCCATTGTTGTCTCCCAGAGTTGCTCTGGATCCATCTCTCCAAGACCCTTATAACGTTGAACATCAAACTTGGAAGGATCTTCATATTCTTTTAATGTATCGCTCAATGCGTTCTCGTCATAAATATAACGCTCAACTTTAGGACTCCTAGAATTTTTCTTCTTCAATCCAAAAATTGGCGGTTGTGCAATATATATATAACCACGAGTAATTAGCTCTGGCATATATCGGTAGAAAAATGTAAGAAGCAAACATCTAATATGAGCACCGTCAACATCAGCATCAGTCATAATAATGATGCGGTGATAACGTGCGTTGTCAGCGTTGAATTCTTCACCGATGCTTGTGCCAATTGCTGTTATCAAAGAAGAAATAGTTTCACTTGACAATGACCTTGAGAGTCCAGCGCGCTCAACATTTAAGATCTTTCCTCTAAGAGGCATAATAGCCTGAAACTTTCTATCCCTTGCTTGTTTAGCAGAACCACCAGCAGAATCACCCTCTACGATGAAAATTTCACTGAGCTCAGCCTCTCTGCTTGAACAATCTGCAAGTTTACCTGGTAAGCTTAAACTATCAAGTACACCTTTACGTCTTGTAGCTTCACGAGCTTTTCGTGCTGCTTCACGAGCCTTTAGCGCTTGAGTTGCTTTACCAACAATACGTTTTGCAGGACCTGGATTTTCTTCTAAATAAGAAGCTAATTTATCCATCATTGCATTTTGTACCAAAGTTCTAATTTCGGTATTACCAAGCTTTGTTTTTGTCTGACCTTCAAACTGAGGTTCATGTAGCTTAACAGAAATTATTGCAGATAAACCTTCCCTACAATCATCACCAGATAAATTACTATCCTTTTCTTTTAATATGTTTTTTGATCTTGCATAGTTATTAATAACACGAGTAAGGGATGCTTTAAAACCATCTAAGTGAGTACCGCCCTCATGTGTATTAATATTATTTGCAAATGAGAGAACAGAATTTGATGAATAAGATGAAGTCCATTGCATAGAAATTTCTACTTCACCATCTTCATTACTAGAATCAAAGTAAATTGGGTCATTTAAGCGTTCTTTACCTTTAGTCAAAAACTTAACATAATCGACGATACCGCCTTCATACATAAAGGTATCATTCTTATCTTTTTCGCGTTCATCGGTCAATTTAATAGATAAACCTTTATTTAAAAAGGCCATCTCTCTGAAACGAGCAGCTAAAGTATCGTAATCATACTCTGTTGTCTCTGTGAAAACCTCTGGGTCTGGCCAAAAAGTAACTGTTGTACCACTCTTTTTAGCAGCTCCAAGTTCATGAAGTTTCTCAACAGTTTTTCCGCGCTCGCAAACCATTTCATAACGTTTACCATCGCGAACAACTTGAACTTCTAACCTATTTGAAAGTGCATTTACAACAGACACACCTACACCATGAAGACCACCGGATACTTTATAACCGGATCCTCCAAATTTACCACCAGCATGCAAAATTGTAAGTACAACCTCAACAGTTGGAATTCCCTCTTTAGGGTGAATGTCAACAGGAATACCACGACCATCATCAACAACTGTAATTGAATTGTCTTTGTGAATGGTAACGTCAATGTTTTTACAAAATCCTGCCAAAGCTTCGTCTACAGCATTATCTACAACCTCATAAACAAGATGATGTAGACCGCGAGGACCAGTAGAACCAATATACATTCCTGGACGCTTACGAACTGCTTCTAGGCCTTTTAAAACTTGAATATCTGAGCCGGTATATTGCTCTTGATTTTTGTCAGCCAATTTTCCTCCTTTTGTACAATATTTCTCAGTTCATTTATATAGCGTTACCTGGTTTTTTGGCAACTTGATTATTATATCAAATTTATGAAAAATTTAACCCAAAAAATGATAATATTTTCACATAAATTATGAGCAATACTGAAGACATAATTGTTATAGAAGGAAACCAAAAACTTAGTGGAACTGTTAGGGTTTCGGGTGCTAAAAACTCTGCATTAAAACTTATTGCTGCATCAATTTTGTCTCATGATATATGCAAAATAGACAATGTACCACAAATCTCAGACATTGCTATTATGTGTAAAGTTTTGATAAGCCTCGGTGCCAAAATAACAACTGAGGAAAAAGCTCTTACAATAGATACAACAGATATAGATTCTTTTGAAGCATCGTATTTTCTTGTCTCTCAAATGAGAGCAAGCATAGCTGTACTCGGACCTCTAATCGCAAGATTCGGACATGCAAAAGTTGCAATGCCAGGAGGATGTCAAATTGGAGCCCGTAAAATTGATATGCATTTAATGGGACTACAAAAAATGGGTGTTAATTTTGAAAATGATCATGGTTATTTAAACGCTACAACTCCCAATGGGTTAAAAGGCGCAAATATCAGCCTTGAGTTCGCAAGTGTTGGTGCAACCGAAAACATTTTGATGGCAGCTGTAGCTGCTGAAGGCAAAACAGTAATTAATAATGCTGCTCGTGAACCCGAAATCGTTGATCTATGTAATATGTTAAACGAAATGGGAGCATGCGTTTCTGGTGGTGGTTCTCCTATCATAGAAATTGAAGGAAAAAATATTGAGGACTTCCATGGCTGTAATCATACAACAATAGGAGATCGTATTGAAGCAGGAACATTCCTTGTTGGTGGAGCACTCACTGGTGGTCCATTGACTGTAGAGGGGATAAATCCTAATTATCTTCGTACTGCCATAATGAAAATGCGCAATATGGGAATAAATGTTGAATCTACAGATGACACAATTACTGTGTCTAGAGATACAAGTAAACTACTAAAACCAATTGAAATTCAAACTCTGCCTCATCCTGGATTCCCTACAGACCTACAAGCTCAATTTATGTTGTTGGCTTGTTATGCTGAAGGTACTAGCATAATTACAGAAAACGTTTTTGAAAACAGATTTATGTTTGCTGCTGAGATTATGCGTATGGGTGCTGATATAACATTAGAAGAACATCATGCAATTGTTAATGGTCCATCTATGTTACAAGGAGCACCAGTATCTTCTACGGACCTACGTGCAGGAGCCTCGCTTGCATTAGCTGGAATCATGGCAAAAGGCCAAACTCTTATCACAAAGGTTTCTCATATTGATAGGGGTTATGAATATTTTACGGAAAAATTAACATCGTTAGGTGCTGATGCTAAAAGACTTAGCATGCATGAATTTTTAGAGATTTACTAATGAGTACCAATAAAAAAAGGCCATCGATAAAAGCAAGAAGAAAAGAGAAAAGATCTTTTAAACTTAACATTACAGAGCAAACTAAAAAACGTATTGCTATTGGTGCGATTGCTGCTATTGTAATAGCTATCGGTATCGCTATTGGTATTTTTACTTTTATGGCTACCACATCCTCTAAACTCTCGATTAGCGATGAAGCTAAAAGTGCCTTAAATACACCACAAGAAAACCAACCTAGATTTACATTAATTCAAGTTGATATTGATGATGATGGATCTGCTGACATGTTTGTTCTTTTACGTTCAGACCCAAGAGATAAGCAATGCATAATTGTTACTATTCCAGTAGACACCTACGTCGCTTCAGCAAAAGGGGGAGGAACAACTTTAAGCAAAATATCAAAAACTGGTAGTGACGAGGATTTAATAAAAGCTGTTTCTTCGTTTTGCGAAACAGGAATAAATCATTACATTAAGATTAATGGTCAAGGATTAGAAAAACTTGTAGATTATATTGGTGGTATTGAAGTTGACCTTAAAGAGCAAACAGATGACCCTTCTGTTGGTTCAACATATATCCCTGGAGGAGTTTCAACTATAAATGGAAACCAAACCATAGCATTATTAAAATCCAAAAACTATAGTGGCGGATCTGATACTGTTAACTCTAACCAGAGAACTGTTTCTCGAGCATTAGTTAGAACAATACCAAACCAAAGCAAAACAGATCCAATCGTAATATTAGATAATATTTCTGGAGATTTAAAATCTGATATCAATACAGGCACATTTTTAGATATTAATAAAATATATAAAGATATTACAGATGATGATATTCTTGACACAACTGTTCCAGGAAATAGGACTACACGCAGTAATGAGATGGTATATGTAATTGATGCTAGTAGTTGGAAAAATATAAAACAGCAAATGCAATATGGATCCCTGCCTCAAGCTGAAACAAGTAAAACCCTAAAAGATGTTGATGCTAGCTCCTTCACAATCCAAATTCAAAACGGATCTGGTGTTGATGGTTCAGCAGCACTTCTAGCTGACAAGTTAAAAGGAATGGGTTGCAACGTTACAGAAGTTGGTAATGCAGAAAATAAAACATATAAAGAAACTTTAATAATTTATAAAAACAAAGATTTCAAAGAAGACGCATTAGCAATTAAGGGTTCAATTAATAACGGGAGAATTGTTAATGGAGACGGCCTTTATAATATAAAAACAGATATCTTAATAATTATTGGCGGAGATTTTAAAATTTAGGAGGACAAAATGGCAATAAACAAAGAAGATGTAGCATCAGTACTCGACTTAATTAGGCCTAGCTTACAAGCCGATGGTGGAGATGTAGAACTAATTGAAGTTAAAGATGATGGAACAGTTGTAGTTGAATTGCAAGGTGCTTGCAAAGGATGTCCAATGTCACAAATGACACTTGCAAATGGTGTTGAGAGGATTTTAAAGGAACGCATTCCTGAAGTCACAAAAGTAGTACCTGCTAATTAATGAAATTTTTAAATTTCTTTAAAAAATTTTATAATATTTATTTGATAGCAGTATTGTTATTGTTAGTCTTTGTTGCACCTTTTATAGGGTATGCATTTAAAAGAAATTATGCAATAGGCAATATGATACATACTGTAATAGCTGTTGTGTTATCAATAGCATTAATCGTCCTTGTTAAATTTATAAAAACCAAATGTACAAAAATCAATAACTTTATTAACAGTAAACAGGGATTTAGGCTAATCATAATTATTGGCACAGCAATTCTTCTTTGTCTAGAAGTGTTTATTGTTTGCGGTGGCTGGTTTATTGTTGGTTGGGATACTCGAAACGTTATATTTCCTGATATGCAAATAGACAATGATTATATGTCTATGTACCCAAATCAGCTATTTTTGGCAGGAATCTTTAGATCTATATACTTATGTATAAATGACTTCAATACTTACTACTTTACGCTTGTACTAATAAGTGCTGTGCTTACATGTTTATGTGTCATACTTATAGTTTTTATTTCAAAAAAACTTACCAATAACTTTTGTGCGATTGCCACATTTTTACTTGCTGCTATCTTCATAGGTTTATCTCCTTGGATAATGGTTCCATATAGCGATAATTTTGCAATGTTTTGCACAACATTTTGTTTGTTTACATATGTATGCATCAAACCAAAACCGCTCAAGTGGGGTTTAATATTTTTTATAGGATTATTAGGTGTAGCTATTAAACCAACAGTGATTTTTGTAATCATATCTGTTGTAATTGTTGAATTAATTTTGCTTTTTATAAAGAAAAAGGAAACATCAACAAAAAATGTAGTTTTGAGTATTGCAACTATTGTTATATCAATTATTGTATCTTCTGGAATAGTGAATACTGTAAGTAATTATGGTGTAAGCATTAATGATGAAGATAGTTTTACTCATACTCACTTTTTAATGATGGGCATCAATCGAGAAAATGATGGTGCCTGGAATATTGACGATGTTAATTTTTCAAGATCCTTTTTTGATGTTAAATCTCGAGAAGAAGCTAATATAAAAGAATGGGAAACTAGACTCTTCACATACGGTCCTATTGAAATATCTAGAATTTTTATCTATAAAACAATGACAAACTATGGAGATGGTGCATTTGCTTGGGAGGCAGAACGCCCATGGTGTATTGAAAACAGAGGTACAAATCCGTTAGTTTGGGCATTTTATGGCATAGATCCTGCAGATAATTTAAACGATAACAACAACTATTTTGCATACGTTTGGCAAGTAATGTGGATAATGATAATTATAGGTAACATTGCAATGCTATTTAATAAAAAACAAAAACCTGCAGAATACGTAATGTGTTTTAGCATGCTCGCTATAAGTGCATTTTTAACTATCTTTGAACCTGATCCTAGATACTTAATGCTTTATGTTCCTTTTATGGTAATTATTGCGCCTTGGGGTTTTAAGCATGGCGTCTTATACTTTGACAAGTTTCAAAATCTTCGTACAAAAAATTCCTAACTTGAAAATTGACTATTATATAAATCAGCATAATAACCGTCTTTATCTAGAAGTTGTTCATGAGTACCTTTTTCGATTATATCACCATCTTTAATAACGAGTATTAAATCTGCATTTCTAATTGTAGATAATCTATGAGCTATTACGAACGATGTTCTACCCTCTGTCAACTTATCCATTGCCTCTTGCACAGCTATCTCGGTTCGAGTATCAACAGATGAAGTTGCCTCATCTAATATAAGCATTGGAGAATTTTGAATCATAGCACGTGCAATAGTAAACAATTGCTTTTGACCTTCTGAAATCTGCGTTCTGTCAGACAACATAGTGTCAAATTTATCAGGCATTCTGTCTATTAAATTATATATACCACATGCACGAGTTGCATACTCCAATTTCTCATCATCGACATTTTTTAAATTGTAAACAAGATTTTCTCGAACTGTACCCTCGAACAACCATGTATTTTGAAGTACCATTCCAAAAAGCTTATGAACATTATCTCTACTCATATCACGAGTATCAATACCGTCAATTTTGATAGATCCTTCATAGTTATCATAAAAACGCATAATCAAATTAACGAGCGTGGTTTTACCAGCACCAGTTTCACCAACTATTGCTACTTTTTGTCCTGGTTTTACATGAACAGAAAAATCCTTAATAATTGTTTTTTCAGGCTTGTCTGGATATGCAAACTTAACATGCGAAAAATCAACATCACCCTTAACTATAGGTTTAGAAACATACTTAGGATTTTCTTTGTCTAACTCTTTTTCATCTAAAAATCCAAAAACTCTATGCGAAGCAGCAGAAGCACTTTGTAAGTCTGTTAAACCTTGTGCAATCTGTGTTAATGGAGATGTAAACAATCTGCAAAACATTATAAATGCGATAATTACACCAAATTCAATTTGATGCGAGATAGCAAATATTGCACCAACAACACAAACAACAGCATAACCTAAGTTACCTACTATAGCCATTACTGGCTGTAGGATTCCACTAATAAATTGACTCTTCCATTCACACTCGTAAACTGCATCGTTAAGTTTAAAGAAATGTTTTTTAACATCTGATTCTGCACGAGAAAATCTAACAATGCTTTGTCCATAATACATCTCTTCAATATAACCATTTAGTTCACCTAAGTTATATTGCCTAGCTGTAAAATATTTTTGAGACTTAGACATAATAATCGCAAGAGCGATAAGCCCTACTAAAAGTACTGCAAAAATACATAATGTCAAACGCCATTCTGTTAAGAGCATCATTAATATACATAATAAAAATTGAGTTAAGGCAGTAATCATCGTAGGTAGTGCGCGTGATAGGCCCAAACGCAGCGTTTGTACATCGTTTGTAACTCTTGACATTATGTCGCCTTGTTCGTGATTGTTAAAATATGCAATAGGTAAGCGATTTATTTTTTCACTAATTTTTGTACGTAGAGTTTGACATACTTTTGCAGTGATACTTACCATAATAAACTGCTGGAAGAACGAAAGTAAAGCACTTGAACAATAAATGACAATAAGTATCATACCTATATCACTGACGCGTTTCATATCAATACCATCAACAAGACCATCTTTTATAACATCAGTCATCTGACCCACTTGGTTAGGACCTAAAAGCATTGCAATAGAACTCAAAATAGCAAATACAACAGCTATTAAAACAAAGTATTTATATCTACCTACAAGATGTAAGGTTTTAGACAGAGCTTCTCGCATCTCTGAAAATCCTTGATCTCGTCTAGCTGCTTCCATATTACGACGTGCCATCTACTCAACACCCCCTAACTCTTCAGGAGATAATTGAGATAATGCTATTTGCTTATATTCTTCATTTTCTTTCAATAATTCATTATGCCTACCCTCACCTACAATTTTTCCATCCTTCATAACAAGAATTTTGTCAGCATCTTTTATGGTTCCAATTCGTTGAGCAACAATAACTTTTGTACTATCTTGGCAATATTTCTTCAAGTTAGAACGAAGTTTTGCATCTGTAATATAATCGAGAGCACTAAAGCTATCATCAAATATAATAATTTTAGGTTTTCTGGCGAGTGCACGAGCAATTGCGAGGCGTTGTTTTTGGCCTCCACTGATATTTTTACCTCGTTGTGAAATTTCATCATTAGATTTGAAATTTTGAGCTTCAGCTAATTTCAAATACTCGTCAATTTCATTAATCTTGTTTGAAGAATGACCAAACTTGATGTTATCTTCAACTGTACCAGAAAATATAACAGCCTTTTGAGTTATAAAAGCTAGATCATTATATAGAGACTCAAACTTATAATCAGATACATCAACACCATCAATAGTAACTGTACCAGAACTAGTATCATACAGCCTTGCAATAAGGTTAATTAATGATGTTTTACCACTACCAGTTCCTCCAATAATTGCTAAAGTTTTACCAGAATCAATACTAAAATTAATATCTTGTAATGTGTTTTTAGAATTGTTAGGATACTTAAAATCAACATTCTTAAATTCAATACTTCCATGTCTGATTTTATGATCTTTGCTGCCCTGTTTAAGCTTAATAGTCTCGTCTAATACCTTCAAAATTCTCTCAGCAGAAACTCTTGCTTGAGGAAGTAGCATAAATACAAGAACAAGCAACATAAACGACATTAGAACATATGTAGCATAAGTAGAAAAAACAACAATATTACTAAAATATGTAAGCCTATCTGCAAATGTAGTTTGAAGAATCAAGGCAGCACCTACCCAATATATAACAAAAGACAAGCCGTTTAAGCCTAATCCTAACAATGGGCCTAATGCTGCAAATAACCTTTGATTAAATAATTGGGTCTTAGTGATTTTTATATTCAAATCATCAAATTTTTCATTCTGATAATTTTCAGCATTATATGCATGAACAACATTTATACCGGTCAGATTCTCGTTAACAACAAGATTTATCCTATCAGTAAGCTTCTGAATTAATCTAAACTTTGGTATAACAATAAACATAACACTGAATACAAAAATCATAATTACAACAACAAAAATTGCCGTAACCATAGACAATTCAATACTGTGCTCCAAAATTTTCGTAACTGCCCATATTGCCATAATCGGACATCTAACTGCAAGCACCAAGCTCATAGACACATACATTTGTACTTGAGTGAAGTCATCAGTTGTACGAGTAATCAAACTAGGAATTGAAAACTTATTCATTTCCTCTTGGCCAAAATCCATTACATGAGCAAAAAGTTCTTGACGAGCATGTAGGGCTAGCCCTGCCGCACATTTTGCTGCACAATATCCGTCAAAAATAGACAAAACAGCACTACCCAAAACGCAAATTAGCATCCTAATACCATAGTTAATAACTTCTGAAACATCGCCTTCCGTTGATATAAGAACGGTAAGTCCGCTCATGTATTCAGGTAATTTTAAATCAAAAAATATTGTAAAAATAACAGTGACTACACATAATATAGCTGCAATAGCTTCGCGCTTTTGAATACGTGTAAAAAGTAATTTAAGCATTAATCGAGCTTATCTGAAATAATATATCTTGGTCGATTTTTGACCTCGCCATATATACGCCCGATATAAGTACCGAGCAATCCTATAGCAATTAAAATCATGCCCCCTACAAACCAAACTGACAACATTAGCTGTGACCATCCAGGTGCAGCTGTGCCATTACATAAGGCCACTATTACATCAATGGCGTTAATCAATGCCACAATCAATGAAACAACACCAATCCAAAAAACTATTTTTAGCGGTACTGAGGAAAAAGAAGTAATCCCATCTGTAGCAAGCTTAAACATTTTCTTTCTTGAATATTTAGACCTACCTGCTCTTCGTTCAGAAATCCTATCTTCAACAATATCTGATTTAAACCCGAGAGAAGGAATAATACCACGCAAATAGAGATGAGATTCTTTAAAAGCTGCAAGAGAATTTAAAACCTTATTACTAACAAGTCTAAAATCTGCATGATTATCAACAACATCAATACCCATTAAACGTTGAAGCCTATAATAGCCGTTTGCAGTAGAACGTTTAGCAACACTATCGCTTGAACGATCAACTTTTACACCATAAACAACATCATTTCCAGCTTTAAATTTTTCAATCATTCGAGGAATACAATTTATATCATCTTGCAAGTCAACATCAATTGATATTGCACAATCAACTTTATCTTTAGCATACATCATACCAGCCATAATTGCATTTTGATGGCCTGAATTAAATACTAAATTGACTCCTCTAAATAATGGATTTTTATTATGCAGTTCAGTAATAATGTCCCAAGTATGATCAGCAGAACCATCATTTACAAATACAACAAAACTATCATGCGATACATCCATTGATTTAATCAACGACTCTAATTTAGAAGCGCTCTCATAGATAACCTCTTCTTCGTTATAACATGGACATATGATTCCTAATTTAATCATTTAACATTTCCTTCAACGGGGCAAATTCTTGACCCTTATCTTTAAACATTATAATCAATCTCTCTAGCCTATCTACCATTTTTTGTCCTATGTTATGGGTCACAATCGGTAACATATATTTCCTAATTTCAGCAGGGTGATCAACAAATTCCCATGGATGAAAATATGTCATAAAATATCCATCATGCTTGAGCACACTAAGAGCTAACTTATGATACAAAAATTCAGGAAAATCATGCAAGCTTAACCAAAACAATGGAATCCTACCAAATGGCGCAACACTTGCTGGAATCTGTAATACTTTACCTTTGAGAAAAGGAGTACGTGGAATATTTAGGTGCATATATTTACCGGGAATAAAAGCAGGATTTAAAGAAGAGTTGTACTTATATCCGCATTCTTCAATTAAATCATCGCTTACATCAAACATGCGTGGCTGACGATAACCTAACATTTTTTCTCCAGTAAGTTTTTCAATAATCTCCATAGAAACTTTAGGATCATCCACATTTGGTTCCCAGTGATCAACACCATGACAAGCAATCTCATGACCCTCGTCAATTGCTCGTTTAATCAAATCAGGAGCATTTTGAACAAAATTTGCAGTACAAAATAAAGTCGATTTAACATTATGTTTCAGTAGTAAGTCAAGAATTTTAATTGTACCTAATCTAGATACTTTCATTGCAGAATCTAAACTAAAGTCTAAACCTCGCTCACGAGGAACATCAAATTCTTCTATGTCAAACGTCAGGTAAATCATCATCTAGGTCAATATCATATGCACGAGCTAATGCATTTGCTTGCGCAATGCGGAGCTCAGCTTTTTCTTTTTTGTTAAGTTCAATCAAATACTCACTTTCTAATTTCATACTATGAGCAATATATGTAACAACTCTAGGATCAACATCAGATACTTGCATTACTTGAGCGATCGATTCAGGAGATAGGGAAAGTAAAACTTCACCGTCTAGGTCTGTTGCATTAGAAATACTGCTTTCAAGAGTCATGCATGCGCCATCTAAGTCTTCTTCAGCACGAGCACGTTGCATAGCACGGCGAATAGAAGCCGCAAACTCAACAAGCATCCTAACTAAGTAATCTCGTTCAAACATTACTCGTCAATTGCAGCCAAGACCTCATCGGTCATCTCCATTGTGTGATATACATTCTGGAGATCTTCAAGCTCTTCTAATTTATCAACAAGACGCATAACTTTCTTTGCATCCTCGGCAGATACCTGTGTAGGGTTTGTAGGCTCCATAACAATTTCTGCACCTTTAACTTCAATACCGGAATCTTCTAAGGCTTTCTTAACGCTCATTGCATTGTTAGCGCCAGTAGTAACTACCCATGTATCCTCAGCATCTTCGTAATCATCTCCACCAGCATCAGCAACTGCCATGTATAATTCTTCTTCGTCTTCACAAGCTGATTTTTCAATAATTACTTCACCTTTGCGTTCAAACTGAAACGCAACAGAGCCGTTAGTCCCAAGGTTACCCCCTGCATGCCTAAAAGCACTTCGAACATCAGCAGCTGTACGATTGCGGTTATCAGTCAAAGCTTCAACATAAACTGCAACACCAGCTGGACCATAACCTTCGTATACAATCTCTTCATAGTTTGCTGCATCTTTCCCAGCACCAAAAGCCTTGTCAATAGCCTGCTTAATTTTATCTTTAGGAAGTGAATTAGCCTTTGCTTTTTCTACTGCAGCAGCAAGTGACGCATTATTATCAGGATTAGGGTCCCCACCAACTTTTGCAGCAACGGTTATGTTTTTAGAAAGTTTACTAAACAGCGCTGAACGTTTTTTGTCCTGTGCGGCTTTTCTGTGTTTTGTGGTTGCCCACTTTGAATGTCCTGACATATTTACTCCTTTTCTTCCTCTTGTATTGTATCAATAATTGATTTAAAAGTTTCTAATACTTTAGGATTCATTGCATCCTTAGTCTTACCATACTCATCCAAATTATGAGGATCAAGCATCCATATTGCAACACAATCATTATTTATTAAATCATCAAACTTTAAGCCCATGTAATCGGTCATATATTTAAGCGTAGCACATATATGTTTTTTATATTTTTTATCATGTGTATCTATATATTTTAAAAGTTCATAAGATAGGCCTGCAGCTAAAGTCATCTTAATAGTATAATCTGCAATAATTGACACATCTTTAACATCTTGCTTATCAATCAAATAATCAAGCTCAGCTTCACTTTTAGCACACTTATAAACATCAATTTGCCCAAGAAGTTTTGCTGTTGTTGCTAGATTTAAAGGATCCATTTTGCTTAACTTTTTTTCGAAAATTTCTATAGCATCTTCAGTAATAATTTTCCAATTTAGACGTTCCTTCTCAATAATTAATTGAGCTTCAAGTAAATCATCAGTCCTATTTGCTACATTAAAAAGAGCTTCATATGCAGCTCTACCTTTTTGACTATCACGTTTACAAAGTTCTTCATATGCTTGTCTATATTGTTCTAAATATTCAGAAACACTAGGGAGTTTAACTTCAGAGTCAATTGGTTTATACGAAGCTGTTACTACTTTAGAAATCAAATCAGTATATTCTTCTTGAAGTCCACTATCTGGATATTCCTGAAAAAAATAAATAGTATCGGGGTGCAAATTCCCAAAATCTACTAATTTTTGTTTGAAAGCTTCAACAGTATCTCTATATTCATCTGGTATCTCGTAAGAATCAAATGCATCTACTAGTGAATTTATTGTATTTTGAACTGTTTTATCCACCTATAAATTTATATTTTGGTGCTTCTCCTACATCTGGAGCAACAACTTTTACCCTATGTTTATCCAGTTTGATATTAATGTCAGCATTTTCTACATCAGGATAATTTACGCCTTCAAATTTTATAAAATTTTCATAACCTGCATCATTAACAGGAATTAATCTCCTAAAGATAGGATTTTTTGCAAGTTTTTCAAAAGGAGTTTTGAGACTAGCTTTACTTGCTGAAATCTCATCAAGATAAGTAGGTTTATCAGTAATCAAATAACTTAAATAACTCCTGTAAATATCAGTAAAAATTTGCATATCATTCAAGTATGAATTTTTGATATTTAAAGCCTTTTGTTCATATCCTGGAGCCTTCTCTTTGTAAATCTCAGCCAATTCTGGTATTTTATTTTCTACTGCAGCACGCTTATGAGCCTCTGCTTTATCTTCATTTAAAGCATTGCTCGGAGCTAAATAATAATCAGAATTTTTAATTTTATTCATAGATTCTTCTACGCTTGAGCAATCTGAAATAAAATCTGCTATTTGAAGATACACTTTTGCTTGATGATTTTCACATGCATTTTCACAACGAGATGCAAGTAATTTATATAATTCTATAGCTTGTGAAATATTCATATTTAATATTATACAAAAAAAGACCCAGAGTTTATCTGGGTCTTAATTTTAATTTATAAAAACAGTGCTATTTTAAAGTAACAACGGCACCTGCTTCTTCAAGTTTACCTTTTGCATCTTCAGCAGCGTCTTTTTCGACACCTTCAAGGATAGCACCTGGAGCACCTTCAACCTTGTCTTTAGCTTCTTTCAAGCCTAAGCTTGTTAACTCACGAACAGCCTTGATAACTTGAATCTTGTTGTCACCAACGCTCTCAAGAACAACATCAAATGATGTTTTCTCTTCAGCTCCAGCATCACCACCAGCAGCGCCTGGAGCAGCAACAGCAACAGCAGCTGGAGCAGCAGCGCTAACACCAAATGTTTCTTCAATCTCTTTTACAAGTTCACTAGCTTGTAATAATGGCATTTCTTTTAAAGCCTCAATAATTTCTTCATTAGTCATTTTTATCTCCTTCTAATTTAATGGTTTACAATTATATTAAGCTGCAGGTTTTTGTTCGGCAACCTGACTGACCGATTGTGCAAGACCTTGTCCTACACCATTAACTGTTGTCGCAAGACCCCGTGCAATACCAGAAACAGCACCAGCAAACATAGCGTAAATTTCTTCTCTGCCTGGTAGCGAAGCAACTGCCTTAACTTGTTCCTCTCCAATAAGCTCACCATCCATAACACCAGCTTTAATAGTTAGCGCCTCATTGCTTTTTGCAAAATCTTTAAGTGCTTTAGCGCTAGCAACTGGATCATTATGAGCAAAGACAAAAGCATTTGGACCTGCAAGTTCCGTATCCATTTCAGGTAATCCCGCGTCCTTTGCTGCAATTTTCATGAGGGTATTTTTATAAACCTTCATTTGCGCATCAGACTGACGAATATTACGTCTGAGTTCCTGAATTTGAGAAACGGTTAGGCCTCGATAATCAACAATCCACATAGCTGCAAGATCTTTTAAGTCTTCCTTGATTGCTTCTAAGGTCTCAACATTTTGCTTGTTAGGCATCCTTACACCTCCTTTTAATTCCTCAAATTGACATTTTTGAGGGTATTAAAAAACCCTCCACGCTACTAAAGAGGCGCGAAGGGTTAGGTGTCAATTCAACACATAATTCTTCATGCTCACCTCGGCGGGCTGCTCTTGCAATTAAACCATACGGTGCCAGCTGTCTTAAGTAGCTAAAAATGTGTTTATCAATGTGCGTGAGAGTATAATACACTAAATTTAATAAATTATTCCTAAAATTTGAAATTTAGTTATATAATAGCGCGCATGCTAAAAATTAAGCAAGACACTAAATATCTTATTTTACTTGTAATCGGTGGTTTATGTATAATATCTAGTTTTCTTTGTTTTTTAGCTCCTGTTGTTGCTGGAATCTTGAATTGGATATGGCCAATTTGTATTTTGTATGTTTCCAGATATCGAAAACAAAAATCAACTTATATAATGGTTTTTATTACCCTAAGTATTTCCTTCATAATTAAATACCTTGGTTTTTTTGGCACACTTACAACAGCTCAGCTTTTTAGCGAATTAGCATTAGGAATAGAGTTTGCAATAGTATTTTTTGCAGCTTATGTTGTTGACAAAATTTTCTACAACAAACTTCCTGTGTTTTTATCAACTCTAATTTTTCCTACAATGTATGTTTGTTGTGCGATTGTTTTTATGATGATTGGTTATGCAAACTCATCTAATCCGGCTAGTCTAAATTGTTCACTTCCTATAATTGCCCAATCTATGAGTGTAGTTGGTGAGACGGGATTAGCATTTATTATGATGTGGTTTGCATCTTGTGTATGCTCCGCCATTCATAAAGACAGCTTCAAACCATCCGCAATAACTGCAATTTGTATCATACTTGTCCTCGTTATTTTTGGAACAATACGTCTTGCAAATCAAAAACCAGCTGAACATAATGCTCATGTTGCAATTGGAGGTGCTCCAATTGACTTAGTATTTTCTGACTTAGATGTTGAAGTTGAATTTAGAGAGATGGATCGAAATATGAAAAGTATCGAAGCATACTTACGTCGTGCAGTAGATCAAAATGCTGACATTATATGTTTTTCTGAAGAAGCTTTTAATTTCAACAAAAACGAAGAAAATATTTTCATTAATAAAGTAAACGAACTTTCATCTAAATATAAATTACCGATTATATTACCTGTAAATATTGACAGTAATAAAAATCAACAACTAATTGAGAACTTCATAGTTTATTTTGACTCTAAAGGCAATTATAAGAAGAACTACAAAGATCATCTATTCCCGATAGTTGAAACTCAAGACTATAAAGATGGCGATGACGGACCAATGGAAGCTAGCTTCACAACAAAAGATGGTCATGAAGTTAAATTTGCTGCTGCTATGTGCTTTGATGCTCAATTTGAACGCGATCTCATTAATTTAAGCACTGACGATTCAATATTATTTATTCCTTCATTTGACTGGGATTATTCAAATATGTTTACAGTATCTGACACCGCCGTCCGTGCATACGAAGAAGGAATTACTGTTATTAAACCTACTTATGGTGGCTATACTTATGCAATGGATGCATATGGCACTCTTACACATTTTGCAGAAACATGCGAAGCGTCAAAAGATGTAGTCGTAAAAGATATCCCAATCAGACGAGTTGATACAGAATTTCCAGAATGTGTCGATTTCTTATATGCTTTTTACTTTATTGTATTGATAGTTCTAATAGGAATTGCACTCAGCAAAAATACTGTTAAAAATATGGCTGCTAGTGCCGATCGCGCGAAATAGTATCTATGCGATAAGCTTCCCAACCTCTCTCGCTAGGCTTATAAAAGCAACCTGGTTCTAAACCATCAGGTAAATATTGTTGGTCAACCCATCCTCCAGGATAGTTGTGAGGATACTTATACTCGCCATACTCTTCTGAACCAGGACGATGTCTATCTCGAAGATTATTTGGTACGTATCTAACAGGCCCATGTTTAACTTCTGCTACGGCCTTACCAATCGCTTCAACAACAGCATTGCTCTTTGGAGCTAGGGCCATATAGATTGCAGCTTGTGCCAAATTAATTTTACACTCAGGCAATCCGATTACTTCAACTGCTTTAAAAGCTGCTTGTGCAACACAAATTGCCTGTGGATCAGCATTACCAATATCTTCACTAGCGAGAATATAAATGCGTCTTGCAATAAACTTTGGATCCTCGCCGCCTTCTAACATACGAGCCATCCAATACACAGCAGCATCAGGATCACCGCCACGCATACTCTTGATAAAAGCACTAATTATGTCATAGTGCATATCCTGATTTTTATCATACGGAATTGCTCTGTTTGGAATTGCTTTTTTAACGTCTGCTGATGTAATTTTATTGTCAGTCGATAATCCAGCAGCAAGTTCTAATATATTTAGCGCACCCCGACCATCACCGCCAGCAAGTAACACTATTGAATCAAGAGCATCGTCTTCAATTTTATAACGTTTGTTAAGACCACGCTTATCCTTCATAGCTCTGTTTAATAGTTCTTTAATATTGTCGTCAGACAGAACATTTAATTGAATAATATGCGAGCGAGAATTAAGCGCAGAGTTAACTTCAAAATAAGGATTTTCTGTTGTGGCACCAATAAGTGTTACAACATTATCTTCCACAGCATGAAGTAATGCATCTTGTTGAGATCTATTAAAACGATGAATTTCATCAACAAAAAGAATAGTTCTTTTTTCGTATTGTCTAAGCAATTCTTCAGCACGAGCAATTTCACGACGAAGATCTTTAACTGTCCCACCTACAGCACTAACTTCCACAAAATGAGAATTTGTTGTATTTGCAACAACATGTGCAATACTTGTTTTACCTGTGCCTGCAGGACCAAATAATATAATTGAAGAGAGTGTATCATTTTGAATAGCATTATAAAGCCATGTATCTTTTCCAATAACATGTTCTTGTCCAACTATATCATCTAATGTTTGTGGACGCATCCTACCTGCTAAAGTGGCCACAGCATCTATATTCTTTTGTTCGTTTTCAAAAAATAAATCTTCCATTACTATCCTTATGTTATAATAGGCCTAGCCTCGCTTTCTAAACGCGGACCGACACTTTTAAATCGGGGTCCTAGATAGTGTGCTTAATGTGTATTTGCCTTGTTGCAAAAGACAAAGAGTATTCTGCGGACACCCACCTAGTTTTTAAAACTGGGTCCACAACGGAAGCGGGGTGTTTTATTTCTTTGCTTCCTCCACATATGGCGCAATAACTCTTATTACAATATCTTTAACACGCACAGCCATTGGTCCATCAATATCATCTTTCATCTTAAAAACAACAGTACCTTTGGCACCACTATCTACAATACTCGTAAAGAGTATTTTTACATCACCATCAATCTCAGCAAATTTTTCAACAGCAAATTTTACCTCGTCAGTAATTTTTGTTGAAATTGCGCTTAATACTTCACTCTTTGAATGAAGCTGGATATGTACTCGTATATTTCTGAAAGGCTGTTTTATAACAATTGCATTACTATTAATTACAGAATTAGGAACAACGATTTTCTCGCCATACATATTTTCAATTGTTGTATGACGCCATGTAGTATCAGCAACTGTTCCTGTTTTACCAGATACCTCAATATGATCACCTGGCTTCATAATCTTCATTGTGCTTACTTGAACACCAGAAATAAGGTTGCTAATGGTATCTTTAAAGCCAAGAGATATGGCGATACCTCCAACTCCAAGAGCTGCAATAATACCTGTTACATTAATACCAAAGCAAGTAGCGAGAAGGATCGAAATACCTATAGCCCAAATAGTAAAACGAACTATATTTAGATAAATACTCATTGAAGGTAGTGGAACTTTGTCACGTGTTAAAAATCTACGAAGACATCTAGTTGCAATCCAACAAACTATCATCGTTGTAAGAATAATAATAGCTGCGGTTACAAAAAATGCTGCAATTTCAGATCCTGTAACATTATTAATCCATTTGTAAAAGTCACCAAAAATATCTATCATAATAATCTCCTACCAAGATGCTGGTTTTTCAGGAACCTTAAATTCTTCTGTCCATGTCTCAACTTTACCAGTCTTACGTGTTTTGTTCATGTCTATTAATCGTTGATTTGTAGATCCACGATACAGGCAATCCATAGATTTTTTTTCAAGAACAAAAGGTCCATCAACCAAAACATCAATCACGTCTAAAAGTTCAACTGCCTCAGGTTTTTTTAATAGATCCTCATATAAATAACCTGTATAACACCAGATGTTCACATTTTTATCTTTGAGCATACGACCTAGCTCTGCAAGTCCTGCTGGTTGCTCAAAAGGCTCGCCTCCACTAAAAGTTACACCAGATGTAGATGGGTGTTCCATAATATCATCATAAATCTCTTGAATAGGCTTATCTTTTCCAGCAAAAGGACGTTGACTTTTAACATTATGGCAACCAGGACATCTATGAGGGCAACCTTGTACAAACACTCCATAACGAATACCAGGGCCATCTACGATAGACCCTGGTGCGCATCCAAACATATTTAATGTAGTGTTAGTCAACCTTATGTTTTACCCTATCAGCTTCCTCAGCAGTTTTTGCATCGTTCCATCTGTCCATAGTTCCTACCAAGTATCCTGTAATACGACGAATACGCTCGAAGTCTCGTCCGTGCTCTTCTTCAGTACGTCCACATTTTGGACAAACATCATTGATGATTCCGTTATAACCACAAATTGGATCTCTATCGACAGGATGGTTAACAGAACCATATCCAATACCAGCTTCCTTCATATGCCTAATAACAGATTCAAATGCATCCAAATTCTGTGTTGGATCGCCGTCAAGCTCAATATATGAAATATGACCAGCGTTTGTAAGTGCGTGATACGGAGCTTCAATATCAATCTTCTTAAACGCATCAATTTCAAAATATACAGGAACATGAAATGAATTGGTATAGTAATCACGATCTGTAATACCTTTAATTTCACCAAAGCGTTCTCTGTCCATCTTAACAAAACGACCCGATAAACCTTCAGCTGGAGTTGCAAGTAATGTATAGTTCATATGACGCTCTTCAGAAAGCTTGTTTAAGTAGTTACGCATATAACCTACAATTTCAAGTCCTAAGTTTTGACTAGCTTTACTCTCACCATGATGCTTACCAGTTAATGCAACAAGTGTCTCAGCAAGACCAATAAAGCCAACAGATAATGTACCATGCTTTAATACTTCTCTGGTTTCATCGTTTGGAGCAAGTCTTTCAGAGTCTTTCCAAACACCTTGTCCCATCAAAAATGGAGCATTAAAAACTTTACGTTGTGCTTGGATTTCAAAACGTTCATCAAGCTGCCCAACACAAAGACTAAGTTTAGATTCAAGTAAATCAAAGAATAAATCAACATCGCCTTTAGCTCTTAGAGCCAATCTTGGTAAGTTGATTGTTGTAAAACTTAAATTACCGCGCCCAGGTGTCATCTCGTAATTTTTATCATATGAATTACCAATAACACGAGTACGACAACCCATGTAGGCTACCTCAGTTTCAGGTGTACCTTTATAATATTGTAAATTGTAAGGGGCATCAATAAAGCTAAAGTTAGGGAATAATCTCTTTGCAGAGCAATGCATTGCTAATTTGAATAAATCATAATTAGGATCTTCTGGATTAAAGTTTATTCCTTCTTTTACCTTAAAAATCTGAACTGGAAAAATTGGTGTCTCGCCACCACCTAAACCTTCTTCAGTAGCAAGCAACATATTTTTAATTACCATGCGTCCTTCAGGACTTGTGTCTAAACCATAATTTACTGATGAGAATGGAGTCTGTGCACCTGCACGACTGTGCATTGTGTTTAGATTATGGATGAGTGCTTCCATTGCCTGGAAAGTTGCACGATCTGTATCAGCAAGAGCTTGAGTCTCAGTGTAATTTAAAACTTTATCAACAACTTTCTCGTCAATACCTTGACCAACAATTCTAGTTCTAACATCAGTTTTAAAATCATCAGACATATCAATTGAAGCAAAACATTTATACTTTTTTTCAACGGTGCTAATTATATCATTTGCAAGCTCTTTAGTGTTTTCTTTGTCAGTAAGCATGCTTAATCCTTCAGCAATATGCTTACGATAGAATTTCTTATATGATTTTTTAACGCCCTCGGCTAAACCATAATCAAAATCACAAATTGATTGTCCGCCATGCTGATCATTTTGATTACTCTGAATTGCAATACATGCTAGAGCACTATATGAAGCAATTGAATTAGGCTCACGTAGTACTCCATGCCCAGTAGAAAAACCACCATTAAACATTTTCTTAAGTTCAATTTGGCAACAAGTAGTTGTTAATGTATAAAAATCTAAATCATGAATATGTATATCACCAGCAGCATGAGCAGTTGCATATTTAGGATCAAGCACACACATTTGATAGAACTGCTTTGCAGATTCACTACCATATTTAAGCATTGTACCCATTGCAGTGTCAGCATTGATATTTGCATTTTCACGCTTCATATCACTATCAGCAGAATCACTGAATGTGATGTCTTTTAGTGTTTGTACAAGTCGAGAATTTACATCACGAGAACGCTCACGCTCTGCACGATATAAGATGTAAGCTTTTGAAGTTTGGTTAAATCCTTGTTCCATCAAAGTTTCTTCAACAATGTCTTGAACACCTTCAACAGTTGGGATGCCTTCTATGGCACCATCTTCAATTTTTTTGCATACAATTGATGCAATTTCTTCAGCGCTTTTTCGGTCTTGCATTGCGCCACATGCAGCAAATGCTTTTTCTACAGCATCGGCAATTTTGTCTTCACGGAAGTCGACTACACGTCCGTCTCTCTTTACAATTTGAGCAATCATTTCTAAATTTATCCTTTCCCTTATCGCATTTTTATTGTATTTATCAATCTACCTGCAGAGACACTAAAACCACAATATATTGTGGTTTTGAGGAATCGCGGCGAGTACATATAGTACATTAAAGCAATTTAAAATAACCGAGAATTTTATAAAATTTATTTTAAATTACAATATATTTGATATTTACGATATAAGAATCTTAATCTCTACATTTGAGTTTGTTAATAATTTTAAATGTCATTTAAAAATCCATTTCTTCTCTATTATGTGTTTTGGTACATTTTGGTACAAATTATGTAATTTTTTTCAAGTTATTTGAAAAATCTTATATTTTTCTTATAATTATCTAAGAATTTTATCAGTTATTGTCACAAGGAGAGAAAAATGAAAAATACAAAAAAATTATTAATAAGCCTTATTGTTTCATCATTATCTGTTTTTGTAATCTGTGCATGTATATTCTCTACGCAAAACAATTGCTATGCAAATTCTCAAACAAACAATAACGGACAAGTAAGATATGTTGAGGATGAGTATTCTCCCGAAATAGCTGATTCAATGCAACAAATCCAAAAATCCTACAACAATCAACTTGCGAACTTTAAACAAAAACTTGAAGATATTCAAAAATCAAAAAGCTACAACGACTTTAACGATAATACCTCTGAAGCCATTTTTTGGAAATTTTATGAAAATGATTCTACTCTCCACATTTCAGGAGTAGCAGCTGGTGGAGAAAGCAAACATGAACAATACACAAATGCTTTTGATTCAGGTATGTTACCTGGATGGAAAACAGATAAGAACATATACTATAAAATTAATCAAGTTATTATTGATGACGAAATCAATCCTAAATCATGCTTTGGCTGGTTTGGATCTATGGAAGAAGCTTCTGAACAAGAAAAAGTACATCTTTCCAATATAAAAAGTATTATAAATCTTTATAAATTAGACATGCATCAAGTAACTAACGCTGAATTCATGTTTGCTGGTTGCGATTTGTTAAACGACCTTGACCAATACAATATGCCACAACATTTAAATTCAGTCACAGAAATAGAAGCTATGTTCTCATTAACTAAATTTGATGAATCTTTTTACGAAAAAATATCATCTCAATTCACATCTATCAATAACGCAAAATACGCATTTTCAAATTGCGAAACAACAACAAAATTAGATATTAGAGACTGGATCTTAATAAACAAAACTTCTGACATTAGCTATATATTTTGTAATGACACTAATCTACGTGCTATCTATTCAAAAAACAATACAGACTGGTCTAGTTTTGATATTAAAGCAGAAGGAATGTTTAAAAACTGTCAATCTTTAAAAGGTGAAGCAGGTACTAAATATATTGAACAAGACGAAAAGATAAGAGACAGCATAGCTTTTGCAAAAAGCGATACTACGCCATCTTCCGTAGGTTATTTTTCAAATGCCTGGATACCTCTTCAAGCTGAAGCAAAAGGAGAAGATAAACCAGTTGATTTTTACCCTGCATTTAACATTCCTAATGATGTAAAAGGATACAAATTTGCTGTTAAGAAAGGCGAAGCATATAATGAAATTCCTAACGACAAAGAACATCCAATATCTATGAATAAAATATATCAAGCATTGGATCCAATAAATACAGGCGAAACAACTGTTTATTTTCAAAAAACAGATCCAAAAGCCGAACCACTCAAATGTTATACGGTTAAGGACATAAACTACTTAAAAACATATGTGTATATTGGTGCTTTTCAAAATGCAAAAGAATATTGTGAAGCATTTAAAGAACATTGGCAAAAAGATAAATTTGGAAATTCAAATGGCATAGTAAGTGCTGAATTAGGAGTTGGAAATGGCCTACCAAATGAATATGGCGCAGGTTGGGACACTAATCATGTAGGACGAGATCCTGGATATGGTCCAACAATAAATGGAGTACCTTACTGGGTTTTACGATCAGAAGAAGAAAAGAGTTTTTATTATTCATACGGAGGAAGTACGCGAAATGATAAGGGAATACGTACGGGAGGACTTTTATCACCTAATTCTGGAGTAATTACGGGAACTCATTATGAAAGAAACGATCAAATATCTCTTTATTGTCCGAGTGAAGCCAATCCTTATTACTGGGGTTATAGAGATATATGCTGGAACTATGGTATTATCCTAGCAAAAAAATTCGCTGAAAATGATAAGGCAGTTGTTTCTGCTCCAACTCCTATAAACAATTGTACTTATAATAACAGCGAGCAAATTATCGCTAACGATGGTTATGCTTATGGAGGAACCATGCAATATGCTTTTAGCTCCTCTGAAACTGAAATTCCTACTGCTACTAAATGGAAAGATACTATTGACACTAAAAAAGATGCTGGCACATATTACCTTTGGTATTATGCAAAAGGAGATTCCATGCATACTAGCTCAGATATATCCTATATTAAATGTTGTATCGATAAAGCTGAAAGCCCTATAACATATAATCAAACTAGGAAAGAATTTAGGTCTCATCCTGGATTTAGTTGTTCAGAAGACATTTTACCTGCATCAAATGCTGTAGGTGGTATATTTTATAGTGTTAAACCAGCTACAACAAACGAAGAATCAAATTCTCATGAATATTTTAATATCAGCTACGATGGTAAAACTTTAACATCCAAAAAAAATGCACCAGAAGGCATATACAAATTAACATTGACAGTTGTTGATTTAGGAGATAAAAATCATAAACAAACTAGAAAATATACTGACGTAACATGGGTCATAAATCCATGGATTCCAATGCAAGCAGAAATTGCTGATGGTTCAAAAATTGATTTTTATCCAGCATTTAACAATACAAAAAATGTCTCTGGCTACAAATTTGCAGTAAAAGACGGAAATGAATATAAAGAAATATCTAGTGATAATATAACAATGAAAAGCATCAATAATGCACTTGTAAAAAACAACACCAAAACACTTTATTATAAGATAGAAGATTTTAATGCTCCAACTCTTAAGTGCTATACAACACTACATTTACCTTGGGATGATGTGTTTGAATTAAAAACAAATCAAGGAAGTTCTGTTAGTTACACTTCCAAATTTAAGCAAAAATATCAAATTGATAATCGTAAAAAAGATAATGGCATAACTACTGCTGAACTTGATGACAATTTTGGTACTTATTGGGATGCATCAAAATATTCATTACATAACACACCAAAAGTAAATGGCATCAACTACGGCAATTCTACTGATAGCTTTTATGCAAGCTATGGTGATTTTAACGAAAGCATAGGTGTTTTACCTCCATATTCTAATTATGTTTGGGGAAACAATGGTTATGGAGATTCAAAAGCGTCATCATGGGAGACAGGAATAGATACAGGATTGTTTTCTTGGAGAGTTGTTTTGTGTAGTTCTCCGTTTAATAATATTGTCCTAGCTCATGAATTTAGACCTCAATAATCTTTGTTTTATATTTAATTAAGATTGTTTAAGAGGTCTAGTAACTGTTGCTCATTTAAGATTTTAAGACCAAGCTGTTGAGCTTTAGTTAATTTAGAGCCAGCAGCTTCTCCAGCAACAACATATGTTGTTTTCATAGATACAGAGCCAGCAACCTTTGCACCCTTATCCTTTAACAACTGTGCGTATTCAGGACGAGGACGACTAAGCGCTCCTGTCAAAACAAAAGTATTACCTTCTAAGCTTGTGTCTTTATCTTGAACCACAGCACTATCATCAAAGTTAAGGCCAGATTGTCGTAGGCGAACAATTACATCCTTATTTTGTGGATTAGTAAAAAACTCGACAATATTTTCAGCTAGAACGGGACCGACTCCCTCAATAGAAGATAGGTCTTCAACACTTGCATTGCTTAATAATTCATAAGTAGGATAAACATCAACAAGGAGTTCAGCAACATTCTCGCCAACACCTCTAATACCTAGACCATGCAGAACACGAGCAAATGAACGTGTCTTACTCTCCTCAATAGCAGCCACAATCTTCTTAGCAATCACATGACCTACTCGTATATCTTCCCCTTCAACATTTTGACGTCCTCGAGACAAACTCGCAATCTCATCTTCAGTTAAAGTATATAAATCAGCAACATCACGTACACGGCCAGTGTCAATAAGCATAGCTACCATTTCAGATCCCATACCGTCGATATCTAATGCCTTACGAGAAACCCAATGTTTGATTCGCTCATTAAGTTGTTTTGGACATTCGATAGAAATGCAGCGAATAGCTACTCCATCCTCGTCTTTTACAACAGCACTACCACAACTAGGGCAAGTTGCTGGCATGTTCCATACTTTAGCATCAGCAGGACGAGCACTCAAAACTGGTCCCACAACCTCAGGAATAATATCTCCTGCTTTATGCACAATAACTGTATCTCCAATACGAACATCCTTACGGCGAACCTCATCTAAGTTATGAAGTGTAGCGCGCGACACAATGCTTCCAGCAAGGCTTACTGGTTCAAGCTCTGCAACTGGTGTTAAAACTCCAGTCCTACCAACCTGTACCGTAATATCTTTAAGTAACGTAGCCTTTTCCTCTGGTGGAAACTTAAAAGCAATTGCCCATTTTGGAGCACGAGATGTAAATCCCATCTCTTCTTGTTGAGCAAAATTATTAACTTTAACTACAACGCCATCAATCTCATATGGCAAGCGGTCTCTCTTGTCAATAGCACGCTTACAAAAATCCTTAACTTGTTCTTTGTTGTCACATAGTAAAACATCAGGATTTACATGAAAACCAGCCTCGCGCAACCAATTAAGTAAATCTTCTTGACTCTTAAAACTTTGTTGATCTGCAACTGCATATATAAAAGTAGAAAGATCACGATTTTGAGTGATGCTTGGATCTTTTTGGCGTAAGCTGCCTGCAGCAGCATTACGAGGATTTGCAAACTTCTTCTCGGCATCTTTATTTAGAGCTTCAAAAGAAGAGTTTGGCATATAGACCTCACCTCTAAGTTCAATTTCACCTGGATGGTCAACTCTGAGTTTTAGAGGTACATCACGCACAGTACGCATATTAGCTGTAACATCCTCTCCAGTTGTACCATCACCACGAGTAGCAGCCCTAATTAAATTTCCATCCTTGTATGTAAGGGCAATACTAGAACCATCAATCTTAAGTTCACACATCAAAGGTGGCAAGCTACCAAACTCTTCAACTAGCTTATCCATCCATTCATCCAACTCATCCAAATCCATAGCGTTATCAAGTGAATACATCTTAACCTGATGAGTTACAGGCGAGAACTGCTCGCCAACATATCCGCCAACACGCATAGTAGGACTATTAGGATCTTGGTACTCAGGATATTCAGCTTCAAGTTGGCGAAGTTGACGCATCAACGAATCATAAGCACCATCAGAAATTTCAGGTTCATCCTGAGCATAATAAAGATAAGTATGACGTTCAATCTCTGCACGAAGTTGCTCAATTTTCTCTTGAGCATCTTCTGGTTTTACATCTATATAAGCATCAAGGTTATCCATTAATTTTTAATGTTTCCATGGCTGTCATAAAGATGAAGTTTCTCAAGATAAATTACATCATCTCTGTTGGCTGCTTCACCTTCTGCAAAAACAAAACACTTAGCAACAACTTCGCAATCTTTTATATGAGACATCAAAACTTCTAAAGACTTAATAGAGCCACCAGTTGAAATAACATCATCAACGATAATTACACGCTTGCCCTCAAGAGGCTTGTAATCAGACTCACCAAGATATAGAGTTTGTATACCTTCAGTAGTAATTGAATCTACGTTTGTACTGATACAATTTTGCATATAAACTTTTGTACTTTTACGTGCAACAACATATGAGTTAAGCCCCGCTTGTTTTGCCATTTCTTGAGCGAGAGCTATTCCTTTTGCCTCAGCAGTAACAATTGCATCAAACTCGGGAACGCGTTTTAATAATTCACGAGCTGCAGCTTCAGTAATGTCAATGTGTTTGTACATAATAAAAGCAGCAATTTGTGTATCGTCGCTTACTGGGAAAAGTTCAAATTTTGTTTTAATACCTGCTACTTCGATATCTACGGTATCATTCATGACTTCCTCCTTGAAACATAATTATCTTATCACTTTTGAAACTGCATTTTATAGTAATTTGCATAAGTTCCACCGCGCTCTAGCAATTCTTCATGAGTACCATATTCACTTACACTACCACCAATAATTACAGCTATTTTATCTACTGATTTAATTGTAGATAACCTATGTGCAATAATAATTGTAGTTCTATTCTCGCATAAATTATCAAGAGACTGCTGAACTAAACCTTCTGATTCATTATCAAGAGCTGATGTTGCCTCATCCAAAATAACAATCTTTGGATTACAAAGGAAGAGCCTGGCAATAGCTATTCGCTGCTTTTGTCCTCCAGAAAGCCTGGTGCCTCTCTCTCCAACAAATGTGTCATAACCCTCATCTAAGCTCTCAATAAAATCATGAATACATGCAGCACGAGCTGCTTCTACTACTTCTTCGTATGTTGCATCAGGTTTAGCATATGCTATATTTTCAAAAATATTTGTATTGAACATGTAAACATCTTGCTGAACAAGTCCGATTGTCTCGCGCAAACTCGAAAATGTTGCATCACGAACATCAATGCCACCAATTTTAATACATCCACTATCAACATCATAAAAGCGAGGCAACAGAGCACAAATTGTTGTTTTGCCTTCACCAGAAGGACCAACTAAGGCAATACGTTCTCCTTGTCCTACACTAAGATTCAAGTTCTGAATTGTAGGTTTATCCTCATAACTAAAATCAACATCGGTATAGCTAATATCGTAATTATTAGTTAAATCAATAGCATCATCTTTCTCGCGAACATCAGGCTGTGTAGATAAAACCTCTAAAGTGCGCTTCAGTCCTGCATAAGCCTTTTGAAATGTCTCTGTAAAATTGATTAAAACCTCAATTGGATTAATAAAAATACCAATATATATTGCAAAAATTGCAAGTTCATTAAGCCCTAATGTTCCTTTTGCTACAAAATAACCACCACCAACAATTGTAATAGTGTAGAGAATTCCCATAAACATTGAGTTGCTTGAAAACAACATTGACATTGAATCGTACGTTCTCTTACGCGTATTAACATATTTTTTGTTTACTTTTTTGAATTTATTAATTTCTTGGTTCTCATTACCAAAACTCTTAACAGTTTTAATTCCACCTAAACTATCATTAAGTTGTGTGCTCATCTTGCCATTTACTACACGGTTTTCTCTAAAAGCAGCCTTAACTTTTAAATTTAATTTAACAGCAATAAAAACCATTATTGCAGTAACACCAAACAAAATTAAACTTAATGGAACATTAATAAAGCATAAAAGTACAAAAGAACCAACAATCTTGAGTCCGCAAATAAGAAGAATTTCAGGTCCATGATGAGCAAATTCACTAATATCAAATAAGTCAGTTAACATCCTACTAATAAGATCACCTGAACTATGCTTATCATAATAAGAAAAACTCAAAGCCTGATACTGATAAAAAAGATCTGCTCGCATATCAGCTTCCATATCAACACCCATGTAATGACCCCATCGAGTCACAAAATATTGAGCGCCACTACGAATTAAATAAAGCAAAATCAAAAACGCTGCAATAGGAATTAGAGAATTGATAATAACTCTAGGTTCTTGAGTAAAAAAATCGTTTGTACAAAAACGCAAGAATTGCGGAAAAGCAAGATCAACCACTGCAATAACAATCGCACACACAAGGTCAAAAATGAAGATATGCATATAAGGCTTGTAATAAGATGCAAAAGTCTTAAATACTGTAGTTGGTTTAACCTTCAACTTTAAAATCCTTTAATACAGCAAATGGGGATGTCGATTCTGATTTGCAATCACACATCTCTTCGTTTAAATTTTTTCCACATTGAGGACATAATCCTTTGCAATCTTCCTTGCAGAGTGGTTTTAATGGAGCGTCTACAATTAGTGAAGCACATATAAGTTCACCTAAATTAATATCATGGCTTGATGGCAAGAGCTCATTTTCGTAATCTGGTTCACCATCTATAATATAAAAAGCATCTACCTTACCTGTAAGCTCAACCTCGATATCTTCTAAACAACGTGAACATGATGTTTTTGCCTTTGTATTTACCGCACCTTTAAGTAAAAAAGCATCACCAGTATTAGTTAAATCTAGATTGTATTCAACATCGCACATCAACTTATAAGTATCAGTGTTGTTAGAAATTTTGCTAGTATGGAACGTGCCATTAACCTTCTTTATAGCTCCTGGCACAAACATCTCATTAGGTATATGTAAAATTAATTCTTGCATATAAAAACGGGTGTCATTTTAGTTGACACCCGTCAAAAAATCAATGGAATTTAAGAATTTTATTCTTGCTCAGCTTCGGCAGAGTTAGTGTTGAGTCTATCACGGCATCTGCGTACATTATTGAGCAAACCATCTAAGCTCTGCTCAACATGACCAAATACCTCATCAGCATAATCCTCAGCACCTGCACGAGTTTGACGCTCAAGTTCTCTAGCATCAGCCATAATTTGATCTGCTTGCTGTTGTGATAAGCGAACAATCTCTTGCTCGCTGGCAATTGTAACAGCTTGACTTCTTGCATCTTCGATCATTCTGTTTGCTTCGTCCTCAGCATCATCAAGCAAGCTTTGACGCTCACGAACAATTTGACGTGCCTGCGAGAACTCGCCAGGGAACACCTCTCTAATCTCATCAATGATTTCGAGTACAGTATCACCCTCAACTTGCTTCATGTTTGATCTGCCGAAAACTGGCTTTGCTTCTTCGATTAAAATTGAAAGCTCTTCTAAAAGCCCTAAAACACCTGTTTCATCCATTGTATTTCCTTCCCTTATAGTTCTTTTAATCTACATTTAACATATAACTTGGTTATATTAACATAAAATATTAAAAATTGTCAAAAAATTATTATTTTTTTCTGATTCACAAAGGAAAATGTCCCGACCGTTCGCAAGCGAAAATGTCCCACTA
>JAUNNF010000012.1 GCA_030537355.1 Coriobacteriia bacterium | reverse complement strand
AGATAGATAAAATTACAATTGGTCCAGGTTGGAGTAAACAATTTAGCGATTGTGGATTAGAAGAAACGTATTGGAATGACGGAGAAACTACTCATTCTTCCGATAAATTAGTACTGCCCTCTGACAAACCTATAACATTTACTAAAGTTTCAGACAAGGTAGCAATTCAATGGGGTGATGGAGATCATATTGGAGAAGTAAGCATAGAAGATCCTGAGCATGCTACTATTGGTCGCGATGACGAAATTATAGTAGGTTTGAAAGTGTCTGTGAAAGCTCAAGATTCAGACAAACGTTTTAAACTTACATATACTTATGAAGGCGGGTCAGGATCTGTAGACGGCGAGGCAGGAGCATCAGTTAGCTTTAACATGCCTTCTAAGGCAACATCATTATCAATTTCATATACAGATCCCGTATTAAAGGCCGTGTATGATGGCAACGAAAATGTGAAGACACTAACATTCTATTATGATTCAGAACCTCATACAGGTGACAATATTAAAGTTTACGATAATCTTAAAACTGATGCAGAAGACGACGATGATTGGGCATACGATGAAAACAGAGGAAACATTAATAAAGTTATAATCAACGATAGCATGAAGCAGTATACTGGTTTTAAGAGTACTGCTTATATGTGTTCTAATATGGATAAAGCTGCCGATATCGAAGGTTTTGAAAATTTGAATACTACAAATGTAGAGAATATGCGTGGTATGTTTTATCGTTATGGTAAAGGATCAAAAGATACACCATCATCATTAACTAAGGTACCTAATTTGACAGGTTTTATTACTACAAATGTGAAGAACATGTATGGAATGTTTCAAGAATATGGTCAGTATTCTAATAATGCTCTTGACGATCTCGATATGTCTGCTTTCAAAACTGATAATGTAGAAACTGATGATCTATTTTTAGACATGCCACGTTTAAATCGTATAAAAATTGGTTATGGGTGGGAAGATCAGTTCAGCGATTGTGGTCTAGAGTATACTTATTGGAAGAATATAGCTGATGGTCATGTTTATAAATCTGATCAGATAGTTTTTCCAGAAAAGGAAGGCGATACTATCACATATGAAAGGGCTAAGAAATATACAATTACTTGGGATGAAAATTCTAATGTTGAATATATTAGAGTAACAGACGATAAAGATTATTACGAAAGTGGAGTTAGCGTAACAGAAAGCGTTGTAGTTTCTGTTGCTGCTGTAAGTGGTTATACGCCTCCAGAAGAAGATAAATATGTGATCCATTATGTTACAGAGGACGGAACAGATCATACAGCTGAGTCAAGTACGTATCCAAAATTTAATATGCCGTCGCAAAATACAAGGATATACTTTGAGCCTAATACTGCTTATTTGAAGTCTTTAACAAAATCATACAACAAATCTTTAAATAATACTCAGCTAAAAGCTACTAATAAATTAGATGTAAAAAAAGATTCAGCTACAAAGCCAACACCTTTTAAAAAAGAAGCAATTATTAAAAAATAGAAGCTGTTAGCAAAGATTGAAAAGCCACCTTTAATCAGGTGGCTTTTTTATTATGTTATTGTTAAGAATAAAAATTTATAGTACATAAGGATTTCTTTGAAACGTTTGTTATAATGATTAATGTCTTAGAGGAGGAATCATGAATAAAGTTATCAGTAGAAGAACATTTATTGGTGGCGGAGCAGTCCTTGGAGCCTCTGCCCTCGCAACTTTAAGCGGATGCTCTCCATTTTCTAAATCTGGAGACGGATCAGAATACAATGTTGTGATTTTAGGTGACACTCATTATGATACAGAACCAGATAGTGTTTATCATTCTCATTATGATGAGAAAGTTGAATGGCTTAATCGCGTTCAGCGTCAAGAATTTGCTCGTAACGGTGAAATGTGGCGTGAGCGATGCCCTCGCATGCTCTCTCGGGCAGGTGCAAATATTGACTCTAAAACTGTATTTACCCTGCAGATGGGAGATTTAATCCAGGGTGATTGTATGGATCCCGAGACTCATCGTAAAATGCTTGATGATGTTATGAATAACTTTAAAGGTCAACTACAGAACAAGCCAATTGTTACAGTGGTCGGAAATCATGATATACGTGGTTATGATAAAGATGGTGAGTATGGTCCTCGCGTGTATGCAGAATATATGACAGACCGTATGTCTAAAGAACTTGGGCAAAAGGTCGAAAAAACTACGTTTTCTTTTTGGAAAGGTAAGGATGTTTGGATTGTTGTAGATTTTAATGACCCTGACCTTGAAGAGATAAAGAAACAACTTGACAAATCTAGCGACGCTAGATATACATTCTTTGTAACACATGGGCCTGTATTTCCTTATGATTCAGCAAGCTGCAGATGGTTTTTGCTTGGTAAGTCTGAGCAAACTGAAAAACGCAAAGAACTTCGAAGTATCCTTGCCAAACGTAATGTTATTGTTTTGTGTGGTCATACTCATATGCTTGAATACGCTGATTGGTTTGGCGATGGTGGCAATATTACACAATTTACAATGAATAGTGTTTGGAGCAAAGAGGAACTTGATAAACCTGAGTATGATTCTACAACCCCAGATGAGTACGGTAGCCTTCGTCGCGGTAAAATAAATGATGATGGAACACCTGTCAAAGATGAAACTGCTCTCTTTGATGAATATAGGCCAGGGCTTAAAACTTATCAGCATGCTAAGGCAGCTGGTAGCTTTAAATTATTTGTTAGCGATAAGTCAGTAAAGATAGATTTCTTTGGTGGTGATTCCGAAGCCGTTACTCAGTCTTGGATGCTTCGTGAAAAGTAATCTATCTTTTATATGTCGTTGCAATAAATGTTATAATAGAAAACGTATATGGAAGAAACTTTATTAAACACAAAGATTGTTCATGGTGCAGAACAAACTGCAACTGCTCAAACTGGTGACAATACATGGGTTTTAATACTATTGTTTATTGCAATTATTTCTCTTATAGTTATATTTAAGAAAAAGTTTATTAAAGTTGCACTTTCGTTTATTCTCGTTTTTAGTATTGTGAGCTTTGCTCCTTTAAAATCTTTTGCAGACCAAAAAGTTTCAATTACAGAATCTGCTGAGGTTTCTAAAGATAAGGCCGCAGAATTAACTATTACAAATAATGATGACAATACCTTAAGTGTTAACAACTTCAAAATTGTAAATAAAATATTGCCACAAGACACAACTTGGAACGTATCAATTAAAGATGGATACGAAATAAAAGAAGTAAATGAGTCAGGAAATATTAGTTTTAGTATTGAGCCCCATTCAACATTTATGTTTACTGTTTATCCTAATATTGATGATATTCCATATGGAGAATTGTGTGAATTTAGTTTTGGAGCTGTATCTAATCATTTTAAAGCAAATTATATAAATAATGATAATGGCGGACATGTGGAAGCACCTATTGATTTTAATTTCAGTTTTCAAAGATTTATAGACGCAGATAATACTCAGATTGATAGAGAGATTGCTACATTTGAGTCTGTTTGTGCCTGCATTCCTTATACTTTCAATAATGTAATTTTAGATGGTAAAAGCTATGAAGTTAAAGACAGAATTGCTTTTATGCGAAACCTCGGGTTTGAAGATAATTTTTATTGTAAGCTTTGGCCGGATAAGCGTTTAGATGTGCAAGCTGACGAGGGAGTTAGTGCAACATTGCCTGACTATACCAAAGATATTAATGATGTAACTTCGTTTTGTTTTAACCACAGAAAGATAAATTTAGGTAGTCATGACACAGAAATTATCAATATTTCTGTATGTGGTACTGGTGGAGATTTTGAATGGGCCTCTAATTTTGATTATGGTGCAGAGACTGATGACTATAAAGCTGCTACAGGTGATCATCCAGAATGGACTGAAAAAGAGGATCATAAAGGTTTCGACATTGCCAAGAACAGATTACTGAAAGTATACAATTCTTACTACAGTAAATACATTGATCAAAATGCAGATAAAATTATCCTCGTAAACGGTCATTCTAGAGGCGGAGCAATAGCCAATTTATTAGGCAAGCATTTTGAAAACACTAATATGAAGACATTTATATACACTTTTGCTGCTCCAAACACAACAGCATTATCACTTAACAATGCTAATAATACAATTTTTAACATTATGAATATGGATGATTTGGTAAGTCAGTTTCCTGGATATATTTCTGGTTTTTATAAATATGGTAAAGATGTAGAGCTTTCAGTGTTTAATGATATGGGTATCGATGGTACTCCAATGAGCACTATTTTTAAAAATAAGAGTGGATATGGTGAGTATAATGGTAATGATCCACAACATGTTCAAGATTTAATTGCTGCAACATGCTTTTTAATAGAAGATAGAGAAAGTGCTTATACATTAAATTCTGATAAATCTAAACCATACTATAAACTTGGTAGTTACGATACCGAACAAGAAGCATTAGATGATGTTGACGAATTTAAAGCTGATTTGGCAAAATATAAACTTAATTATTATGCAAAATACGACTGTGTAGAAAAAGGTCAAGATAATAAATATCATATTAAATTTACTTGTTGCGCGGCATTTATCATGCAAGATATTTCCAACTGGCTGTTTATAATTAAAGAAGATTATGATGGACCATTTTTAGGATACAACAAAGAATTAATTGACATTTTAAAAGAGGCCTTAGGAGTAATCCCTGGCATAGTACATTCACACTTATGGATTTCGTACTATTTGCTTCCAGCTTACGATAAATATTAATATTACATATTAAAAAATACAAATAAGTTTAAGCAAATTTTATTAAATTTTGTAAAATATATTTATAATATGAAAGGGGATAAAATGTCTAAAACAATTAATAAAATTATTGGTATAGCTATTTTAGCAATCGCATTAGCTGTTCTTGCTTTTGCATTATGTGGATGCAACCATGAAAAGAAAGTAGTTGGAAATTGGCACCTTATAAGTTTTACTGAAAATGCGGAGGCTGAAGACTTGTTTGGAAACGATATCGAAATATTTAAGAAAAAAAATATCGAGCAAGACAAAGTTTCGGTTTTTACATTTAGAGAAGACAAGACTTTTGAACATAGTATTTTTGGAAAATTGGTTTCTGGTACATATTCTGTTAAAGGAGATGATTTAAAGATTATACCTACAAGCGAAAATAAAGGTAATCTTAAAGAAACAACATTCAAGATTCAAGGAGATAAGATACTCTCTAATTTGGGGGGAGAATTTGAAAGACACAGTATTTCTGCACTCGAAAACAATAAACAAGTTAGACGCCAGTTAGGTTTATCCGTAGTTGACTTAAGCTTTTATCTTGCAGGTATTGAAGGTGTAAGTTCAGATCAAGTAGTTGCTAAACTAGAAGCTTTAGAAAGTGAATTAAGTAGTCTTAGCGACGCGGAGAAGAATCAAGCTCTTAAAGAAGTGGAAAGCCAATATTATGACAAATTATTAGATGCTTACAATAAGCTAGATGACAAACAAAAAGAAAAAGTATCAATTCTTGGTCAATTACTAAAGTTCAGAAGTAATTAAATCAAAGTTCTAATAGCAATTGTTATTGAGTACAGATTATAGAGATGGAACTTGCGAAGTATACACGCTCAGAAGAAATCTTTAATACGACATCTCATATTGTTGGTTGCGCTATTAGTATTGCAATGATAGTGCTCGGTGTTGTTAAGGCCGCTTTTACAGGAGACGCTTTCTACGTAGTTTCTTTTGCCTTATATGGATCAAGTGTATTCATTATGTTTTGTATATCGAGTATATATCATGGCTTAAAACCTTGCCTTGGTAAAAAGGTGATGCGAGTAATTGATCATTGTGATATTTATTTTTGTATTGCTGGCACTTATACGCCAATACTTTTATGCGGTATACGTCCTTTTAATCCAGTGCTTGCTTGGACTATATTTGGTATTGAATGGGGAATTGCTTTAATTGCTGCATGTTTGGTGGCAATTAACATGAAAAAATTCTTTAAAATCAGCATCGCTATTTATATAATACAAGGCTGGTGTCTTATAGTAGCAATTCCTGCAACTATTACTGCTATGGGAGTAGAAGGTTTTGCATTGTTACTTAGTGGTGGCATAGCGTTTACAATTGGAGCAGTTATTTATGTTGTCAGCAAAAAGAAGAATGTTAAATTTGGACATTCTATATTTCATATCTTTGTTGTGGTAGGTATTGTATTACAATTTTTAAGCATTTTGTTTTATGTTTAAAGAAAGGGTTTTATATGGCAAAGCTTCGTGAAATAAAAAATGATGAGGACAGAAATGCTGCTCTTGATATTGTTAAGCGAAAGATTAAAGGTTTAACAATTCCAAAGAATAGCCATGCATATATTTTGAAACTTACTGAAATTTTAATTAAACGAGTTGAGGAATTAAGTCAGAACAAACCAATCTCTCTATCTGTTGCTTCTGGGATTGGTGAAAAGACAATTAAAATTTCATCTCCAGTTGAGCTACCCGAGAATTTGGATGAGTATTGCAAAGATGATTCAGTTATTTATTCGACAGATTATATGGCTGTTAAAAACAAAAACGGTAAAGGGTCATTAACTATTACAATAAAAGGATCTGCTACGTATGCTCTACTGAAGACTTTTGTCACAGTAGGAATAGGTTTGTTATTTGTATTTCTTATTAACTGTTTTCAGTGGAGTGAACTTTCTGGGTTCATATTCAATTATATAACTTATCCTATTGAGTCACTCTTTGTAAATGCATTACAAATGATAGCAACTCCTGTTACATTCTTTGCAATAATATGCTCAACATCATTTTTCTATTCGTATTTAAAAGATGGAGTATTAGGAAGAAAATTATTTTGGAGATATATACTTTCTGCTGCTGTAGCTGTTGTTATTGGTGGACTACTATTCTCTCTTATACATCCTTTCCTACAACAAGGGAGTATGTCAGAATACGTAGTAAATCAAAATGTAGCCAATCAAACTTTTCCAGATTTTATTGCTAATTTAATCCCTTCTAACATAATGGATCCGTTTACTTCAGGTAATAGTTTACAACTCTTAATTTTAGCTGTAATTATCGGCATAGCTGTAGGTGCTCTTCGTCATAAACAAACTTTTGTAGGAAAACTTATTGATGGCATGAATAGTATTTTTATTGAAGTGCTAAATATAATTTTTGTATTTTCGCCATATGCATTATTTTTTGCAGTATTAGCAATTGGACTCGGTGGAGAAGCTTACGAATTTGGATTTCTTGCTGCAATGTTTATAGCTATTGTAATAGGCTTGATAATTCTTGTATTAATTAGATGTGTAATATTACTTGCAAATCATATTAGCCCTATATGGTTTTTTAAGCAGTATAAGCCTTTCTTTGCGCCTGTTATGGTAACGGGATCTACTATTGAATGTATTCCTGAAAACATCAAGAATTGTAGGGCTAATTTCAAACTACCTAAAAAATATTTATCGCAGTCAATTCCATTTTGTGCACACAACAACATGGATGGGAATTGTTTATTTTTAGGTGTTGTCTGCACTACAATTGCATACATTTGTAATTTAGAAGTAAACCTAGCTCTTGTTGGAGCGCTGATTATGTTTGCAATAGTCTTATCGGCAGGTGCCCCTAACCAGCCAGGTTCGGGCATAATTTGTATGGCCGTTCTTATACCTACAATGGGTGTTAATTCTATTCTTATTATTTATGTGGTTATGTTAGATCTTGTTTGTGAGACATTAATTGCATGTACCAATAATATTTCAGATATGGCCACAGTTGTTTGCGAGGCAAAGCGAGAAGGATTATTAGATTAAAGGAGATCTCATTGATTAGAAAGAAGTTATTAAAATTATCAATTTGTATTGTTATAGCAGTATTTTCTGTTTTTATTTTTAAGATACCGTCGTTTGCTTGTACTGGTATATATGTTGGTAGCCAGGCTAATGACCAAGGTACTTCTATCATTGCTCGATCTAGTGATACTGGAACTATTAATTTGCCCAATTTTGTAAATGTTTATGGTGGCAATGATGGTATGCACCCAGAATTCTTTTTGGGAGAAAATGGCTTTAAGTATTATCCAAAGGATAATTTTTACAGATTTGTTTGTGCACAAAATTCTGACTGCGGTAATGGAGATTGTTGTTTTGCATTTGCAATCAATGAGTGTGGTGTTAGCATTTCAGCTACAGTTTCTGGCTATTGCAGTCCAACAGCTCTAAAGTTTAATCCTATTACCGAGCACGGACTTTGCGAAGATATATTACCATCAATTGTTGGCTCTTCTGCAAAAACTGCACGTGAAGGAATTGAGCTGCTCGCAAAAATTATTGATGAGGAAGGTTCCTGGGAAGATAACATTATTATGGTGTCTGATCAAAAAGAGTGCTGGTATATGGAGATTTATGGAGGACACCAGTATTGTGCTGTTAAGGCCCCAGATGATTGTGTAGCTTGCATTGGTAACGAGTATGCACTCACTACTGAATACGCCACTTGTGCTGATGCAATATGTTCTCCTGGATTGTTTAGCGTACCAGCTGAAAACAATTTTGCTTCTTATGATGCAGATGGAAAGATGAACTTATTTAATACTTATGTAGGTCATGATATGCGTTATGATTTTTCACATCTTCGTACATGGATTGGACATAAAGTTATGGCTCCAAGTACTGCCGGAACATATTCTACATATGCAGAATTACCACTTTTCTATAAACCAGATAGCAAAATTAGTGTAGGTCAGGTTGCAGAACTATTGAGAAACCGTTTTGAAGGGACACAGTATTGTCCAGAGACAAATCCTGATGATTATATTCGCGTAATTGCAACTGAAGAGCAGACAAAAACTCATATTTTGCAAACTTACAGAGACGTTCCACCAGAGATTGCAGCGATTAGTTGGTTCTGTCCAACTAATGCCGAGTTTGGTGCATTTACACCGCTTAGTGCTTGTGAGACAAAATTTGAAAATGCCTACAGAATAAATGAACCAACTTATGAATATGACAAGGATAACATTTGCTATCCAATGAAAGACCTCAATGCACTTTGTGCGCAAAATAGAAAACAAACATCTAAGGGCGTTAGAGAATATTTGAAGTTTTTAGAAAATTATTCTACACAAATTATGCCTGACTTAATAAAAGCGGGCAAAAAAGATAAAATTAATGATTTTTGTAGTTTTATGCAAAAGCGATATTTTGAAGATGTAACTAGACTGAAAGATGACGTTAATTGGTTTTATATGTGTAAGACAATTACTATGAAAAATGATGTTGATCAACATAAATCAGAATTTATTGTACGCGATATACCAATGTTTACAAGCAATGTTGACCTATTATTTTTTGCTAAGATGACTGGTTGGAATATCGATGAGTTCACTGTTCGTGATCGCGAACAAGTTAATGATCCAAATAAAACAATTGCTGAGAATAATGTTGAATCTGGAGGAAAAGAAGCATATGTAAAACTTAGCAAAGACAATAATACAGTTGAGGTTAGAACAACAAATGGCAAGATTGCTTCTGTTGGACAGCTTGTTGTTAATGGTCAGACAAAAGAGTGTAAGCCTTTGTTTCAAAATGGAAAAGTATATGCACCGTTTGAAATTACGAATGTCTTGTTTGATGGAAATTACACGTTTGTTTCAGACGATAATCCTGTGCCAGTTTGGTTGTTTATTTCTATTGGTATTGGTGCTTTAATTTTGGTTTGTATTGTTGTGGCAGTTGTTATTAGTAAACGGAAAAAAGGACATACTAATTAGAAATTTTTTCTTGTAAGCAACGTTAATATATAGTATTCTATATACATAAATTTTAGTGCCGTAAAATTTAGGAGATAAATGGAAGACTCTAAAAAAACAAGAATTATTCAAGAATATGTTCCCGGTAAACAAGTTACTTTATGTCATTTAATTTCAAAGCCAGATAAAAATTTATACGATAAATTAGGTTTAATGGATATATCCGGATCAATTGGAATTTTAACTATTACTCCGGGAGAGGGTGCTATTGTCGGGGGCGACATAGCATTAAAGACTGCCAATGTGCATATAGGTTACTTGGATAGGTTTAATGGATCTCTTGTTATTTATGGTGATGTATCAGCTGTGGAGTCTTCTCTTAAAAGCGTTGTTGCAACGCTTAAAGACAAGCTAGGATTTCATCCTTGTGCATTTACAAAATCTTAAGTGTTTGCATATGGATGATGTTGATATAAAAAAAATAATATTAATAGGTAGGTCTGGAAGCGGCAAGACCTCCTTATGTCAGGCAATTAGAGGAGAAGATTTAAAGTATTACAAAACGCAGACAGTGCATATTGAGAATATGTCGATGATTGACACGCCTGGCGAATATATAGAGCGCGCATTTTTTAAAAGTACTTTGACAGCTGCCGCAGTAGATGCTGAAATTGTTGTATTGTTTCAGGATCCTACTCGCGAACAGATTATTTTTCCGCCGGTATATACGTCTATGTTTAACAAGCCCTCTATTGGACTTGTAACAAAGACAGATATCGCAAACAAAAAGTCTGTAGAAAATGCTGAACATTTTTTACGTCTAGCTGGCGTTGATGAAGTGCTCAGAGTGAGCAACAAAACAAAAGAGGGTATAAAAGAATTCTTAGAACTTATTAAAAAATAAGGAGGAGTTAAATGAAAGCGATTACAGAAAATATGATTAGGTATGAAATTGGTGATACTAAACCAGATGTCTACATTATTAAAAAAGGATGTATTCTTACTACTTCTGCGCTTGATTATTTACAAGACAACGATATTAAAGTTGCCAAGGAAGGAGAAACTCTTCCGCTAAAAATTGAAGAGAAAAGTGAACCTAAACCTAAAAAAAATGTTGTTTATGTTTGCAAAGAAACTGGCAAGCGATATAAGAAAAAACCAGAATGTATGACACAATTACATGACAATGTATTAGTCAGCAAGTGCTCGGATAGAATTTGTTTTAGAGGTAAGTTAGATAGTATGCAAGCACTTGTTGTTTATGCTCAATCTGTAATAGCTGAAGTTAATGATATTAAAATCGTGAATGACCTTGATTCGATTTTGGACGCACTAAGAGAGATAATGCGTGCTGATGTTTTAGAAGATGATATAAAACCATTTGATTTAATTGGTATGTCATTCGATGAAATTCACGAAAGATCTCATAACCCTCAAAAGTATTATGGTATAGAACAATGCAAGTTGCCTGATTACAAACAAGGTAAAACTTATGCTCTTTTAACTTTGATACGTAGTGGTATTAGAGAGGCAGAAGTTGCTGCTGCTAAAGCATTTATTGTTGATGGAAAAACAGAAAGGCCAGATATCATTCAAGCTTTAAATAGGCTATCTAGTGCCATGCATGTAATGGTGACAAAATTAGATGCTGGCGAGTACGACAACAAAGAGGTTTAAGATGTATACGACAAATTTGGCAAATAAAATACAAGTAGAAATGATCAAGCAAGGCTATGTTGAGATTGAGGCCAGTGCAAGACATGTTCATTTATGCAAAGATGACCTTATGACATTGTTCGGCATGACAGATCTTGAAGAGGTAAGAGAATTATCACAGCCAGGGCAATATTTGTCAGGACAAAAACTTATTTTACAAGGTCCTAAAAGAAAAATTGAACGAGTTTCGGTTTTAGGTCCCTTAAGAGAAAAAACTCAAGTAGAGATCTCTAAAAGCGATGCGATTCAGTTAGGTGTAGATTGTCCAATAAGAGAATCTGGAGATATAAAAGATTCTGGAAAAATTACTTTAATAGGGCCTAAAGGACAAATTGAATTAGGTGAAGGTGTAATCATCGCTCACAATCATATTCATGTTACACCATACGAAGCTAAACTTTTAAACTTGAAAGATAAAGAGATAGTTTCTGTAAAGGTTATGAGTGTACGTCCTGTAACTTTTGATGATGTAGTAGTTAGAATAGACTATAACTTTGCTTTTAGAATGCATGTTGATTTTGACGAAGCTAACGCAGCTGCTGTTCAAGGCTTTACTCTAGGTAAAATTATTAAGAGGAACTAAATGTTTGATAAAAAATCAATAGACAAATATATTTCTAAAGTTGAGTCAACACTTCATGATGTTAATAAAGACTATAAATTGCCTTTTAAGGTTGGCGTTGATTTAGGTACCGCTTATATTGTTATTGTTGTATTGGATGATGATGATAAACCAGTAGCGTGTGAGATGCAGCAAGCTAGTGTTTTGCGCGATGGCGTTGTTGTTGATTTTATCGGAGCACAAAAAATTGTTAAAGATTTAAAGGAAAAGTTAGAACAGCGTATTGGTCAAGAATTAAAAGAATGTGCAATTGCAATGCCTGCAGGTACAGAGTCTAGTACTAAAACTCATCAGTATGTAGCTGAGGGTGCAGGGTTTGAGGTTGTTAATATCTTAGATGAGCCAACTGCAGCAAATAGCATCTACAATATTGATGATGGCGTTGTCGTAGATATTGGAGGAGGCACAACTGGCCTCGCAATTTTTGAAGGTGGCAAAGTTGTGCAAATTGAAGACGAGCCTACTGGAGGCACACATATAACTTTAGTCTTGAGTGGCAATTATCAAATATCTGTTGCCGAGGCTGAAAAGATAAAGCAAGATTACAGCAGGCATAAAGAAATACTTCCAGTTGTTAAGCCTACAATTGAGAAGATGGCCACTATAGTTAATAGTTATATCGATAAAGATAAAGTAAGTACAATATATCTGTGTGGTGGTACTTCAAATTTGACAGGTATTGAAGATATATTCGCAGATTATACTGGTATAAAAACTGTTAAACCTAGGAATCCATTTTTGGTAACTCCAAGCGGAATTGCCAAAAATTGTATTAATAAATAAGGTATAATAAATGGATGTCTAAGAGAGGTAATTATGGATGTCACAAACAAAGCACTAATTGAAGAAATCGTAAAAAGAGTTGAACAAAAGTTGGGTGAACTTGAAGGTGGCTCACCTATAGGTGAAGAAGTAAATTACACTAGAAGATTATTATCCGAAAAAGATATTGTTGAACATAATAAAGCTGGAATTAAAAAGATTGTTTATAGCAAAAATACGATAGTTACTGACGTTGCTAAAGACTATGCTAAGAATTTTAAAATAGAGTTGATAGAACAAAATTAATTAACTGTGGAGGGCAATAATGAAAATCGGTAAAATTATTGGCTCTGTTTGGGCCACAAAAAAAGACGAATCATTAAATGGCTATAAGCTCTTAATTGCTAAGCCTATAAATGTAGAAAAATCTAATGAAGAAAAATCTCCAATTGTTGTAGCAGATACAATAGGAGCTGGTGTTGGTGAAACAGTAATATTATGCTGTGGTAGTGGTGCTAGACAAGCAACACCTAATAATGGTGTTCCGGTAGATGCTACAGTTGTAGCAATTGTTGACGATTTAGAAATTGGTGGAGTTAAAAAAGCTGTATAGTTTTTATGGATTTTTGCGAACAAATAAAAGATGCAGGAATTGTTGGCATGGGAGGAGCAGGTTTTCCTACCCATGTTAAGCTAAACACCAAACAAGAATATTTTATTATCAATGCTGCAGAGTGTGAGCCATTAATAGAAGTTGATAAATTTTTATGTAGAAATTATGCTGACATGATAATAGATGGCGCACTACTTGCAGGTAAGCATTTAGAAGCAAAACATATAGTTATTGCATTAAAAGAAAAATACGTTAAAGAGATTGATGCTCTAAATAAAGCAATCGCTAAAAGAAAAGCTAATATTGAAATTTTTAAGATGGGCTATTTCTTTCCTGCAGGTGATGAACAAACTATGGTGCAGCAAGTAACGGGGCGTGTAATTCCAGAGCGAGGTTTGCCATCTGATGTAGGGTGTGTTGTAGACAATGTAGGGACTGTTCTTTATATTCATCTTGCATCTAAGGGTAAAAAAACTACTCAAAAATTATTCTCTATTGTAGGTGAAGTAGAAAAACCAATTATTGAGTGTGCTCCTATTGGTACAAAAGTAAGAGAATGTATTGATGCAGCAAATCCAACAATTAAGGATTATGGCGTTATACTTGGTGGCCCTATGATGGGTAAATGCCTAACATCTGATACTGAAATTAATGATGCAGTTGTAACTAAAACATTTGGTAATGTAATAGTATTACCAAAAGATCATTATTTGTTTACAAGAGATAAGAAAACAATAGAAACAATTAAGCGTGAATCAAAATCTGCATGCATACAATGCAAGATGTGTAGTGATTTATGTCCAAGGAATTTAATTGGGCACAATATTAGACCTCATAAGGTTATGCGTAACCTATCTCTTATAGATACGATAAATGATGATAAGTCATTTGTGGAAGCTTTTGGAGAAGCTCAAAATTGTTGTAGTTGCAATTTATGCGAAATGTATTCTTGTCCTATGGGATTATCTCCAAGAAGAGTGAATGATTATCTTAAAGGTGAATTGAATAAGAGAAATATTAAAGTTGATAGAGATTTAAATCCAAATGTTTCATCTGCGGTTAATATTAGAAAAGTGCCAACCAACAGGCTTGCTGCAAGATTAGGACTTTATAAATATTATGGTCTGTGTGCTGATGATTTAATCTATATAAAACCTAAAGAAGTATTTATTCCATTTTCACAACATATAGGTAAATCTGCAGTTTGTGTTAAAAAAGTTGGAGATAAGATAAGTGCTGGCGATCTTTTAGCAAAAGCTGATGAAGGGCTATCTACTAACATACACTCAAGTGTTACAGGCAAAGTTATAGAGATAAATGATCGTGGAGCAAGGATTAGTTGCAAGGGAGAATAACTGTGAATATCGCATTAGGAATGATAGAGTTTAATAGTATTGCAAGAGGCATAGAAACTAGTGATTTTATGGTTAAAGCGGCTGATGTTGAAATCATAAAAGAATCTACGGTATGCCCAGGAAAATTTATTATCATTGTTTCTGGTAAGACAGAATCTGTAAACACAGCAGTAAAAGAGGGTATAAAGAGAGGCGCAGAATGTGTTGTGGATACTTTATTTATTCCTCGTGCACATGAATCGCTTATACCCGCAATAAGCAATACTAATAATGTTGATAAGATTGAATCAATTGGTGTCATAGAATTTTATTCTATTGCAAGTGCTATTAAAGCAGCTGATACAGCAGTAAAGGCTGCAAACATTACTTTAATTGAAGTAAGAATCGGATATGCTGTAGGAGGAAAAGGATTTGTAACATTAACTGGCGAAATTGGATCTGTTAAAGCAGCGGTAAAATCTGCTATAATGGAAAACGATTTATTGGTAAACACTGCCGTAATACCAAGACCGTCAAAAAAAGTTATTGTGTCTTTGTTATAAGTGTGGAATTATTTATCGTTTTCCCAGCAAAACGATAGTAATTTATAGTAAGTAAAAGTTGACAGGAGGTAATTATGAAAAACGATGCATTAGGAATGATTGAAACAAGAGGCCTTGTGGCTTCTATCGAGGCAGCAGATGCTATGGTAAAAGCTGCTAATGTTGTTTTAATCGGTAAAGAACATGTTGGAGGAGGATTAGTTACAGTAATGGTACGCGGTGATGTTGGTGCTGTTAAAGCAGCTGCTGATGCTGGTGCTGCTGCAGCTGACAGAGTTGGCGAATTAGTTTCTTGCCACGTAATTCCAAGACCACATGCAGATGTAGAAACTATTCTTCCATCAAAGAAATCTGCTTAAAGAAGAATGATTTGTAAATTTTAGTCGGAAGGAAATACTATGAACGAGGAATTAACGTCAAAAATTATTGATGAAGTTATGAAACAAATGGATTCAGGAACACCATCTGCAAGCTCAGCTGGAAGCGCAGATGCTTGCACTGTTACAGAATTTGTTGGAACTGCTGAAGGCGATACTATTGGTTTAGTTATTCCTAACCTAGATCGTTCTGTTGCAGAAAAGTTCGGTTTTGACAAAAAATATCGTGCAATAGGTATTGTTGGCGGAAGAACAGGTGCTGGGCCTCAGATTTTTGCCGCTGATGAAGGTGTTAAAGGTAGTAAAGCTGATTGCCTATTAATCGAATTACCAAGAGATACTAAAGGCGGTGCTGGTCACGGCAGTTTAATTATCTTTGGTGCAGAGGATGTTTCTGATGTAAAAAGAGCCGTAGAAATTACGCTCAATGAGCTTGACAGAACATTTGGTGATGTTTATGGCAATGATGCAGGTCATCTTGAGTTTCAGTATACTGCTAGAGCTGATGCTGTACTCAACAAAGCATTTGGTGCTCCTATCGGAGAGGCATTTGCTATTACAGTTGCTGGTCCTGCCAGCATTGGTGTAGTACTTGCAGATACTGCTGTAAAAGCTGCTACTGTTGAGGTTGTTGGCCTATCTACTCCAGGCAATGGCGGAACAAGCTATTCCAATGAGGTAATTTTGACATTTACTGGAGAGAACGGTGCTGTAAAGCAAGCTGTTATGGCTGCAAGAGATATCGGTAAGAAACTCTTGGGCGCATTAGGCGGCGAACCTGTTTCTACAACAAAACCTTATATAGTTTAACAGGGTAATTTAGTTTTAAATAACTGCAAGAAACTTACAAATAATAGGAGGATATTATGAAAAAATCTAAAAGATTTGAAGTGCTTGCCGATCGTCCTGTTAATAAAGATGGTTTTGTTGAAGAATGGCCGGAAGAAGGCCTAATTGCGATGAACAGTCCACTTGACCCTAAACCTAGTGTTAAGGTTGAGAATGGTGTCATTGTGGAGATGGATGGAAAGGCAAGAGATCAATTTGACATGATCGACACATTTATAGCTGATCACGCTATAATTGTTGATAATGCCGAGAAAGTATGCGGTACAGATTCGCTAAAAATTGCTCGCATGCTTTGCGACATTAATGTAACAAGAGATCAAGTTCTTGAATACACACTTTCTATGACTCCAGCAAAAGCAGTTGATGTTCTTAACAATATGACAGTTCTTGAGATGATGATGGGTGTTACAAAGATGCGTGCAAGAAAACAACCATCTAATCAGGCCCATGTAACTAATGTTAAGGATAGTGCAGTACAGATTGCTGCAGATGCAGCAGAAGGTGCTCTTCGCGGCTTTGACGAGCTAGAGACAACTGTAGGTGTTGGACGTTTTGCTCCTACTAATGCTATTGGTATTTTGATTGGATCTCAGGTTGGTAGACCTGGTGTTTTAACACAATGCGCATTAGAAGAAGCAACAGAGCTTCAACTTGGTATGAGAGGCTTTACTGCTTATGCAGAAACTATTTCGGTATATGGTACTGAACAAGTTTTTACAGACGGTGATGATACTCCATATTCAAAAGCATTTTTAGCTTCGTGCTATGCATCTCGAGGATTAAAAATGAGGTTTACATCTGGCTCTGGTTCAGAGGTATTGATGGGCTTTGCAGATGGAAAGTCAATGTTGTATCTAGAATCTAGATGCTTGTTTGTTACAAAAGGTGCCGGTTCTCAAGGTACACAAAACGGTTCAGTTTCGTGTGTTGGTGTTCCTGGTGCTGTTCCTGGTGGAGTTCGCGAAATCTTAGCAGAGAATCTTCTCGCTATGATGCTAGGACTTGAATGTGCATCATCTAATGATCAAACATTTACTCATTCTGATTTGCGTAAAGTTGCTAGATCATTGATGCAGATGGTTCCAGGTACAGATTTTATTTGTTCTGGATACAGTTCAACACCTAACTACGACAACATGTTTGCTGGATCTAACTGGGATGCAGAAGACTATGACGATTGGAACGTAATTCAACGTGACTTAAAGATCGATGCGGGTCTTCGTCCTGTTAAAGAAGATGAAGTTGTAGCTGCCAGAAATAAAGCTGCGCGCGCTATGCAGGGCTTATTTAAAGAGTTAGGCTTGCCAGAAATTACGGATGCAGAAGTAGAGGCAGCAACTTATGCTCATGGTAGTAAAGAAATTATCGACAGAAATTCTGTTGAAGACATCAAAGCTATTGAGCAAATGATGAACAGAGGTGTTACTGCCATTGACTTTATCAAGGGCTTAAACAATGCAGGATTTCCTGATATTGCTGAGAGCATCTTTAACATGACAAAGCAAAAAGTTGCAGGTGATTACTTACACACATCAGCAATTATTAAAGATTGGCATGTTATTAGTGCTGTAAATCAGCCTAATGATTATCTTGGCCCTATGACAGGATACCAGGTAGAAGGCAAAACTTGGGACGACATTAAAAATATTGAGCGCGCAATAGCCGCAACGGACATTTAAGGAGGGTTGAACAATGGCAATTGATGAAAAATTAATAAGAGAAGCAGTCGCTAGTGTTTTACGCGATTTAAATGTAGAAAAGGGCGAAAGTAAACCCGTTACTGCTCATAAATCTAATGTTCCATTAAGCATTAATTTTAAAGATAGTGGTGATGCTCAAAAAGGAACAAAATCAGATGAGGTAGTAATTGGTATTGGTCCAGCTTTTGGTACAGCTCAAACTGCAACAATTATTGACCTTCCTCATGATAAGGTTATAAAAGAAGTTATAGCCGGTATAGAGGAAGAAGGTTGCAGCTATAGAATTATTAGAGTATTCCAAACTTCCGATGCATCGTTTATTGCTCATAACGCAGCAAAATTATCGGGCTCTGGTATTGGCGTTGGCATACAATCTAAGGGTACTACAGTTATCCATCAAAAAGATTTACCACCATTGGCAAACTTAGAGTTGTTTCCTCAAGCTCCATTGCTTGATTATGAAGCTTTTAGAAACATAGGCAAGAATGCAGCTAAGTATGCAAAAGGTCAAACACCAGAACCAATTCCTGTAAAAAATGACCAAATGGCAAGACCAAGATTTCAGGCTATTGCAGCACTTCTACATATCAAAGAAACAAAACTCTGCGATATTAACAAGAAGGCTCAAGAAGTAGCTATTAACTAAGCGAGAGGAGGCTGATTATGAATAACGAAGAATTAGTAAGCAAAATTGCACAAGAAGTTCTTAAAAAGATGGAGTCTCCGGCTTCTGGTAGCCCTAAGGTAAGCAATTCAGGCGGCAATACCGGAATGGACAGTTCAAACTATCCATTAGGAGAAAAATCTGCTGATAAGATTTACTCTTCAACTGGCAAGAAATTGTCTGATATGACAATGCAACAGGTGCTAGATGGAGATCTTAAAGCAGAAGATATACGTATTGCCCCTGAAACATTAAATATGCAGGCAGATGTTGCTGATTCTGTAAAAAATTATCCATTTGCTAAAAACCTTAGAAGAGCATCAGAGTTGATTGCTGTTCCAGATGATAGGCTTCTTGAAATTTACAATGCATTACGTCCTGGTAGATCTTCACAACAAGAACTGCTAGACATTGCTGATGAATTAAGAAATAAATATCACGCTGAAGATTCTGCAAAATTAGTAGAAGAAGCAGCTGAGGTTTACGTTAAGAGAAATAAATTAAGAACGGATTAGTTTCTTTTCTTATATTTTCTTATTTAATTTGAGCTTAGCAGGAGTATTCCTGCTAAGCCGATTGAATCAAACTAATTATGGGAATAATTGCAGGTATAGACATAGGTAACGCAACTACAGAGACAGCTATTGCTGATATCAAAGGCAATGATGTTAGCATATTGTCTAGTGGTATCTCTATGACTACAGGTGTTAAGGGCACAAGTGAGAATGTTCACGGTTTGTTCTCTTCGCTAACTGAAGCTCTTAAATCTGCAAATATTGATATCAAAGATTTATCTGAAATAAGAATAAATGAAGCTGCACCAGTTATCGGTGATGTTGCTATGGAGACCATCACTGAAACCATAATTACAGAATCCACTATGATTGGACACAATCCAGAAACTCCTGGTGGGTTAGGTACTGGTACAGGATACACTACACTTATAAGCGATATTAATAATATCAACGACGATAAAGAATATGTTGTTGTAATTCCAAAAGAAGTAGGCTTTGAAGAAGCTGCAAAAATTATTAACGACAATTCCGATAGATTGAAAATTCAGGGCGCTATTGTTCAGAGTGATGATGGCGTGCTTATAAATAATCGCATAAACAAAAAAATTCCTATAGTAGATGAAGTTAAATTAATTGATAAAGTTCCTATTGGTATGTATTCTGCTATTGAAGTTGCAGATGTGGGTGAGGTAATCCAGGTATTATCTAACCCATATGGCATAGCAACTTTATTCTCGCTAGATTCTGAAGAAACTAAACACGTTGTGCCAATAGCAAGGGCGTTAATTGGAAACAGATCTGCTGTAGTTGTAAAGACACCTGAGGGGGATGTCAAAGAGAGGTCAATACCAGCTGGTTTTGTTCAATTTATAGGTGATAAAAAGACAGCAAAAGTTGATATTGATCGTGGTGCTAAAGAAATAATGGACACTATGGAGAAAGTTGGAAAGCTCCAAGACGTTAAAGGCGAGAGTGGCACTAACGCTGGTGGAATGTTTGAAAAGGTTCGTGTTGTAATGTCGCAACTTACTAAAGCGCAGCCAAAAGATATTCATGTACAAGATTTGCTGGCTGTAGATACATTAACGCCAATGGCTGTTAAAGGTGGCCTCGCTAATGAGTTTTCTAAAGAAAGCGCTGTAGGTGTCGCTGTAATGGTTCAGGCTGATAAGCTGCAGTTAGAGCAAATTGCAAATGACTTATCCAACAAATTAAATGTTGATGTAATTGTTGGAGGTGTCGAGGCTGATATGGCTATTAGAGGTGCGCTGACAACACCAGGAACAAACAAGCCAATTGCAATTCTTGATATGGGTGCAGGTTCCACTGATGCTTCTATCATGACACCAGATGGTAAGATCACGTCTATTCATCTTGCGGGCGCTGGTAATATGGTATCTATGCTTATACAAGCAGAGCTTGGGCTAGACGATTTTGAGACCGCAGAACTTATTAAAAAATTCCCATTGTGTAAAGTGGAAAGCATGTTTCATGTAAGACACGAAGATGGAACTGTAGAATTTTTTGATAAGCCTCTAAATCCAGATACATTTGCTAGAGTTTGCATAATTACTGATGATGGCTTGGTGCCTCTTGAAGATTTTAATTCGCTAGAGCCTATTCGTCAGGTAAGAAGACAATGCAAAGAAAAAGTATTCGTTACAAATGCTGTAAGGGCATTGACTCGAGTGTCTCCAACTAATAATGTAAGAGATATTCAGTTTGTTGTAATGGTTGGAGGTTCTGCTCTTGACTTTGAAATTCCTCAACTTGTTACAGATGCCCTTTCAAAGTATAGCGTAGTATCTGGTAGAGGAAATATTAGAGGCACCGAAGGTCCTCGTAATGCTGTTGCTACAGGACTTGTTTTGTCTGTTGTGGAGGGATCTGTATAATGGCACGCTCTCAAGTAAACAACAACAAACCTTCGATTTTTGTAAATGTTGCGCCTGGCTTAAATGGGACAAGTATGTTTAACAATGTATTGTTTGGAATTGAAGAAGAAGGTATACCTTATACTGTAGTTGACGTGCAAGATGCTGGATCTAAGAACTTATCTTATGAAGCAAGCAAGCAAAGTAATTTAGGCGTTGGAGTTGGTATTGCAAATGATGGTGTTTCAGTACATTATGAAAAGTTAAGTCAAGATGACACTTTGTTTTACATAGACAATGTTGCTAGCTCAGATAAGGTTAGAGATATTGGCTCTAATGCTGCGAGAATAGTAAAGAGAATGCCGTTTAAAGTATTGTAAAGGAGATGACAATGAAAAAAGCACTTGGATTGATTGAAACTAGAGGTCTTACTGCTAGTATAACTGCAGCCGATGCAGCGGTTAAATCAGCAAATGTTGTGCTGCTGGGTCGCGAATATACAAGAGGCGCAGGACTAACTTCAATCAAAATTGAAGGTGACGTAGGAGCAGTTAAAGCTGCAGTTGATGCTGGAGCTCAAGCAGCATCTGCTGTGGGAGAGGTTGTATCTGCCCATGTAATTCCAAGACCAAACGACGGAATTGATAATATTTGTGTTTATAACGAGCGGATGGTAGGTGGTACATCCCAGATGGAAAAACCAAAAGAGAAGAAAGACAAAGTTAAGAAAAAGACAAAGAAAAGCTCAAACAAAAAAAAGAAGTCAAAGAATAGTAAGAAATAACAATGAACAGGGACGTTAAAAAAATAATAGAAGAAGTAGTTGCTGATGTTTTAGCTAAGCACGATTTTGAGATCAATGGTACTATCTCGAAGGACCTTGATTTGTCTTATGCTAAAAAACTTTCTGAGTTTGCTGAATTTAAAGCAACACAGATTGGAGTTAAATGCGTATTTTCTGTTGTAGATGCTGTAGGGGATACAATGCTTTTGCATCGTATGAACGATTCGCTCAGAATCTCTATTGAGCTTGCACAGAACAAAGCATTTACCGCAGAAGAATTGCGTATGTCAACAGAGGAACTCGCAAAAATTAGCGTACCCGGTGAATCCTTATATAGTATAGATAACTGCTATGGTGGCCGTATTACCTTAATACCTGGAGGATTTCCATTATTCAAGGACGGCAAAGTTGTTGGTGCTATCGGTGTTAGTGGCGGCACAGCAGAAGAGGATTGCGAAATTGCAAGGTATGTTTTGGATAATTTATAGGAGGTTTTATGGAAATAGATGCAAAAGTTATTGAAGACATTGTTAATGAAGTTATTAAATCTTCAAATGCTAGTAAAGCTGCACCGTCTGGAAACTTAGGAATTTTTGACACAATGGATGCTGCTGTTGATGCTGCTGATGTAGCTTACAAACAATATCTACACTGTAGCTTTGATGACAGAAGAAAGTACGTTCAAGCTATTAGAGATACCGCACTTGACGAAGCTCACCTAAAAGAAATGTCAGAGAATACTGTAACCGAGACAGGCATGGGCGAGGTATCTTATAAAATTGCTAAAAATACACTAGCAGCAACACAAACACCTGGTGTTGAGGATTTATATACTTCTGCTCTTAATGGTGATGATGGTTTAACTACTATAGAATATTCTCCATTTGGAGTTGTTGGATCTATTACTCCAACCACTAATCCTACAGAGACAATTATCAACAATTCAATTGGAATGTTGGCAGCAGGTGATACTGTTGTTTTCAGTCCTCACCCTAAAGCTAAAAATGTAACTATTAAATTAGTTAAGTGGATAAACGAGGCATTAGAGAAAGCAGGTGCTCCTAAAAATCTTGTTTGTACTGTATCAGAGCCTTCTATAGAAAACACTCAAGCTATGCTTGAAAATGACAAGATTCGCCTACTTGTTGCCACTGGTGGCCCTGCTATTGTTAATAAAGTTTTATCTAGTGGAAAGAAGGCAATAGGTGCTGGTGCTGGTAATCCACCAGTAGTTGTTGATGAGACTGCCAATATAGAACAAGCAGCTAAAGATATAATTGATGGATGTAGCTTTGACAATAATTTGCCTTGTACATCTGAAAAAGAAGTAATAGCTGTAGATTCTATTGCAGATTATTTGATGTTTAATATGAAAAAGTCTGGAGGATATGAGTTAAAAGATCCTGATCAAATTAACAAATTAGTTGAATTAACAACAGTAAAAGGCAAAAGCCCTAATAAAGATTTCGTAGGAAAAAGTGCCAAATACATTTTAGAGAAGTTAGGTATTAATGTTGGCGATGAAATCAAAGTTATTTTTATGGAAACAGAATTTGAACATCCATTTGTTCAGGTTGAAATGCTTATGCCAATCCTTCCAGTTGTTCGTGTTGAGGATTGTGAGCGTGCTATGGAACTCGCCGTTATTGCTGAGCATGGCAACAGACATACAGCAATGATGCATTCAAAGAATATCGATAGGCTGCTAAAGTTCCATAAGATGATTCAGACAACCATTTTTGTTAAAAATGGTCCATCATATGCAGGTATTGGTTTTGGTGGCGAGGGTCATGCAACATTTACTATTGCAGGACCTACAGGTGAGGGCTTAACATCTGCAAAAAGTTTTTCGCGTATTAGGAGATGTGTTCTTTGTGGTGTAGGCAAAGAACTTTTATAAGAAAGGTTGGTTATTATGAAAATTTTAGTTATTAATTGTGGAAGTTCATCGCTTAAGTATCAGCTAATAGAGATGGATACAGAATCTGTATTAGCTAAAGGTTTATGCGAAAGAATTGGTATTGACGGATCTGTTTTAACTCACACCAAAACAGGATGTGATAAAGTTGTGATAGAAGAGCCAATGCCAAGTCACAAAGAGGCAGTACAGCTCGTGTTTGACGCATTGCTAGATTCAAATCATGGAGTAATTAGCTCTATGGACGAAGTTTACGCTATAGGCCACAGAACAGTTCATGGCGGAAATGTATTTACAGATTCTGTAATAGTAGGCGAGAAAGAAAAAGAAATGCTAAAGGAAGTTTCGGATTTAGCACCTCTTCATAATCCTGCTAATTTGCTTGGTATAGAAGCATGCGAAAAAGTAGCTCCTGGCAAGAAAAATGTTGCTGTTTGGGATACTGCTTTTGGTATGGGTATGGATCCAAAATCTTATCTTTATGCAATTCCATACGAATTATATTTAAAGTATGGAATTAGAAAATATGGTTTTCATGGAACAAGCCATAAATATGTTTCTGGCGAAATCATAAAGCTTGCTAATTTGCCAGAGAAAGAAGTAAAAGTTATTGTGTGCCATTTAGGCAATGGTGCTTCTGTATCTTGTTCAATTGGAGGCAAGTGTGTTGACACTTCTATGGGCCTAACTCCACTTGATGGACTAATCATGGGTACACGCAGCGGAACAATAGATCCAGGTGCCGTTCAATATATGTGCCAAAAATTAAATATAGGCATTGATGAATGTGTTGATATTCTAAATAAAGAGTCTGGTATCTTAGGGCTTTCTGGCGGTGTTTCTTCTGATTTTAGAGATGTTGGCGAGGCTGCAAAAGACGGCAATGAGTATGCTAAGGTAGCACTTGAAGCTTATAGATACAGAGTTGCTGGCTATATTGGACAATACGTTGCATATATGAATGGCGTGGATGCAATTGCTTTTACTGCTGGTGTTGGCGAAAACGATATTGAAGCAAGAGCTGGAATCTGTTCTTACCTCACATATTTAGGTGTTGAAATTGATGATAATGCTAATAATGTAAGAGGCGAGGTAGCTCAAATATCAACAGATAACAGTAAAGTTAAAGTATATGTTTATCCAACAAACGAAGAACTTGCTATTGCTAGAGAAACTCTTAGATTGGTAAAATAATAAACTGAATAGCGATATTGAAATTTCCAAATCTGAACCACAGCATTTTGATGCTATTATTGAATATTGCATAAATTCAAAATCAAAGAATCCAGTAGAGATTTTCATGGGTTTAAGCAGTTTTCCATATTTTGGAATGATGGGAGTCTTTCATCATGTACTAGTTGCATCTGCTTTACTGACAGCTTACAAGAATTGTGGCAATAATATTAATTTAAAAGATAGTTTAATAGAAATTCAAGAACGTGCTAAAAATGTTCCTCCAATGGCATGTATGAAACTAGGTTGTTGTGGAGCAGCAGTTAGTGCAGGGATTTTTATTTCTGTTGCAAAGGGAGTTAGTCTCGAAGATTCCGAATATTTTGGTATCGCTAATGGTATGACAGCAAATGTCTTAAATAAAATTGAGAAAATTGGAGGACCTAGATGCTGTAAAAGACATTCATATCTATCATTATTGTCTGCTGTTGAATATTCTAAAAAATATTTAGATACTCATATGGAAAGTTCAGAAATTATTTGTATGCGTTCACAAGAAAACAATCTTTGCATAAAAGAACGTTGTCCTTTTTATGACAAATAATATTTTAGTTAGGAGACACAATGAGTAAAAGAAATCTTATAATTATCATAGGTAGTATTGCTTTTTTAGTTGGTGGTATAGTCGGCTTTTTAATTCCAAAAGATGAAAGTATCAACACAAACAGTATTGATGGGATAATTTATCAGGATGTATGCGAGTCGTCAAATGCATTTACGCAAAAGATTGCGAATAGCCCTAAAACAATGAACAAGGAAGGCTTTGATGCTCAAATTCCAAAATTTTATGATGGCAACCATCAAGCTATGGCTTCAATTCCATCTAACTTAACTGATAAAATGAAAGTAGATTTTGTTGTTGATGGACGTAATGTATACTCTATAACTCCTAATGAAAATTATAAAAGAATTTTACTTTTTATACATGGCGGTGCTTTTGTAGGTAACATGGGCCCAGACCAGATGAAAAATGCTAATCAAATGGCAGAGAAGCTTAATGCGAAAGTTTATATGCCAGATTATCCATTAGCACCAAAAGCTACTTATGAAGAAGCTACAAAGTTTATGGATAAGGTGTATAAAGAAATCAGCAATACTGATAAAGATATAATTTTTATGGGCGATTCTGCAGGTGGGAATTTCTGCATGACATTTTCGCAATATTTATACAACACACAAGCTAATAAATTACCTTATGCAAGAGTTTTATTTTCTCCATGGGTTGATGTTAGTATGACCAATCCTGAAATTGTTGATATTGAACCTCATGATCCAACGCTTAATAGTTATGGAGCTATTATGGCTGGTAAGATGTGGGCAGGAGATACTGACGTTAAAGATCCTAGAGTGAGCCCATTATTTGGCGAGACGGAAGATAAAATCAAGACAATATTTATTTGCAGCAGAGATGATATTTGTTTACCTGATTCAAAGCTCCTGTACAAAAAGCTAAAAGATAATGGATGTAATACAAAATTTTATCAGGCGCAAGGCTTGTCACATGCATTTATGAATATAATCGATTTGCCCGAGACTCAAGAAGCTCAAGGCTGGGTCGTCGATTTTGTTTTGTCTTGATAGAATAGTAATAATATAAACCCAATAATGGATGAGATTCCGGAGAATATGAACATTCCGAAGAAACCTTCATTTAGAGTTGATTGGAAGATATGTTCGATATTATTGGAATCATTATCTATTAATGTGAGGTAGTTTGTTTCTGCTTCATTAAATTTTGAAGGAACCGTATCCCTAACTATGGTTAACTTGTCTATTGTAGCTTGCAGCTCAACTTTATTCGTTTGCATGTCGTTTATACCTGAGCTAATTCCGTCATAACCCTGTTTCATACCTGATACGGCTTGCTGCATCTGTGTTTTACCAGTATTGATGCCTTTTATACCAGCTTCTAGTTTAGCAATAGCTGCCTTAAGTTCATCTGTTGGAGGACGCATTGGTGGTGGTATTTTTTCCATTTCCTCCAGAGCTTTCTTTTGTTTATCGAGAGCTGTTTGCATTTGTTGCTGTTGATTTTCCATCTCCGTTATTTTTGAATTCATTGTATTGATGTTGTTGCTCATGTCTGATTGTTGATTTTTCATGTCGCTCATAGCGTTGTCCATTTCAATAAGTCCATCGTTCATTGAACTAATACCAGTATTTATACCATCTGTAACCTCTTTTATAAGGTCCGGTTTTTTCTTATCGAAGATTTCAGCAACTAACACCTTAGTGGAATCCACAATTGTTGTAACGTCTGACGACTCTAGAAGATCTTGCGTCTCATCGCTAATTTCCATATCTCCATCGGTGTTTCCTTTTTGTACTTCAATAGTTGTATAGTCTGTTAAGCGAGGGATGTCTAAACCACTGAGCATCTCTGCTCCCTTTTCGGTATTGCGCATATCATCAAGTTCCGCGTCAAGTTCTTGAGCGTAAGGGAAGGGAGTGACTGTAACTTGGTTAGGCATCTCATCCATAAGTCTGTCTTGCATTCCCATACCAGCATGAGCAATGAATGCAACCATGATGGCTGGGGCGATTGCAGTTCCTATTGAACGAACTAAAGATAATGTTGCCAAAGATGAATTAGCTTCACTATCGTCTGTTTTCTGAAGCATCATATAATTGAGTGGAGTACCCATTGTAAAGCCCATGCCTAAACCTAGAAGAATTAAGCTTACAACAACAGTAATAAGATTTGGATTTTTACATGCTATAAAAGCCAAGAAAAAGGCACCAATTGCAGAGAGTGCAAAGCCAAGGCCAAGTACAAGCTTAACTCCCATTTTGTCAATCATTTTTCCTGACATAGGGCTTCCCAAGCCTGCAAAAAGTCCTAGTATTATGATGAAATAACCGCCAGCACCGCTTTTGATAAATAAGGCATTTTCACAAAACTGTGGCAAGAATACAGCAGCCATCATTATAACGCCTGCACATAGAGAACATATGAGAGTGATTATAATACTGCCATTTTTAAAGTATGCTAGATTCATCACTGGATCTTTTGCTTTATTTTCGACAAAAATAAATATGGGAAGCAAAACAATAAATATTAGTAGGAATGGATAAACATCAATTGATTGTATTGAATTTATAAAATCAAAGAAGTCAATATTTTTAAGCCCGTATAATAGAGCGAGAATTGAGATGCTAAGTACAATTATTCCTGCCCAATCAATAGGTGCCACCTTTTCTTCTTTTCTATTAGGTAGTTTGAAGATGCCAGCAATAATAATAAATGCGCATATTGGTAAGTTAACGTAAAAAATGAATTGCCAATTTTGCTGACCTGCAATATCTAATATTAGGCTTCCTACAGATGAGCCAAATACATTGGCAACTCCATATACGCCTCCTACAAGGCCAAGTGCTAGGCCTCGCTTTTCTTCGGGGAATGCTGTGCCAAATTCTGCAGTGGCTACAGGCATAATACCGCCACCACCAAAAGCCTGTATTGCTCGTCCTGCTATTAGAACCCAGAAGTTATTGATATTGTGTGAAAAACCACAAATAAAAGATCCAAGTCCAAAGAGGAAAACGCAAATAAGGTAGACGTATTTTCTCCCGAATTTATCAGCAAATTTGCCCATTATTGGGATACTTACTGCATAAGAGAGCGTGTAGATTGTAAGCATCCATACACCAAGTTGGTCGTCCACACCAAGCCCTGTTTGAACTATTGTCCTAGCTGGGGTTACAATACCAGTATCTAGCGCGCCCATAAAGAGTCCTAGAAGGTATATGATTGCAATTAAAACGTACCCTTTTGATTTATTTCTACTCATAGCATAGTCAGTATAAATAAACTAAATAAAATCAAACCTATTACTTAAAAACTATTACGTTATGTTAAAGTTATATTGATGTATAAAATTAATGAGATAGCAAAAATATCCAATTTGTCTGTAAGGACTCTTCAATATTACGACAAAATCGGCCTTTTAAAACCTACAGAAATTGGTAAAAACGGATACAGATATTACGATGATTCGATATTCGAAAAATTACAATATATTTTATTATTCAGAGAAATTGATATGCCTCTCAAAGAAATGAAAGAGATCTTGAATAGCGAAGAAACTAGAGTAGCGGTGTTAAATAAACAAATTGAACTACTTAAACATAAACAAAGTAGATTAAATAGAGTAATAGATATTGCAGAAGACATAAGAAAAGGTGAGATTATGGATTTTGACAAATATAGAGAGCAAGCAAAAAAACGTTGGGGTGACACTGACGCTTATAAGGAATTTGAAAAGCGTGGACATAAAGATCATTTTGATAAAGGCTTACTTGATTTATTTAAAGATGCAGAGAATAAAGATTTTCCTATTAAACTTAAAAATTACATTACAGAAAATTATTATACCTGCACAGATGATATTTTGCTTGGACTCGCAGATATGTATACTACTTCTGAGTTTAAAGAAAATATTGACAGGCATGCAGGTAATGGTGCTGCAGAAAAAGCCTCTATGTCAATTAAAAAATATTTAGAAGGGTCAAATAATGGAAACTAGATTAGATAAGTTTGAACAAATGTTAAGCGATATACACCAAGAATATAAGAAAGTTTCGCTACAGGTCGATGAATTAAAGCTCAATGGCAAAACAAAAACTACAACATTTAAGCAACTGTTAACGAAAAAAATGGAATACAAGAACATGTTAATTATGTATAAAAGTTATGGTTTGATTGATGCTGTTTCGTTAAAACAAAACCAACAATGAATTTTATTGATTAATCTCTAGTTTTAACAATATCATTCATCGAGATATTATTGAGTTTTTTCTTTAAGAAATATTCAACAAGTTTGTAGCACAAAAACGTAACTAGAACCATTATTAAGTATATCCAAATGCTATATGAGTAATCAGGGCAAAATGGTAATGTCTTAGTGACATTTGAATACAAGAAAACGGTGAGACTTTTTCCAATAGGTATAGAAATTAGTGTAGCTATTAATACATTAAAGTTGTTAGGTTTCAAATACAGTTTATAAACTTCTTTATTACGATAACCAAATAGTTTCATAGCACTAATGGAGAACTGTGATTTTCTAATTACGATTGATGTTATTAAATATACCGCAATAACTAATACAATTATAGGTATGATAAGCAATGTTAATATTGTTTGTTTGTTGTCGTCAAAAAAGCTTTCTGACATAGTCACAATATCTCGTTTAGACGTTTGAGCTGCAATTGAGTTATGGTCTATATTAATAGGGTATTGTGACATTAAAACGTTATAAGTATTTTGTCTAAAACCTAAATATTCTCTTAGAGTATTAGCTTTCATGAAGGCATAGAAACCATAGCCATTATCTATAATATTGTCTATTATAAATGCAGATCTATAGTTTTTATCTTGGCTGCCTAAAACTATTGTGTCACCAATATTATAGTTGTACTTTGCGGCAAGGTCTTTGTTGATAGTAATACCATCTTTTTTTGCGTTAACTTTAATTTCGTCTTTGTCTTCTACACCTATGACATATACTTGTTGAGGATTGTTGTCTATGTCTAAATACGCAGCTGTTCCTACATAAGCATCGCAGTTACTTGGTATATTGTTTGTAGGATATTTCAAAAAAGCTTGATATTCAAAACTTGTAGCTGTTTTGGTTTTTTCTATGTTGTTCATGCAAAAAGCTGCTGAATTAAGACCGCACATTACAAAGCATAAGCACACAAAAATCCCGAAGGCCATAATTAATGAATTGCTTTTGTGGCGAAATATATGACCAATTTGAAAAGCTTTATTAAATGAAAGTTTGTTTATAAATTTAGGCAATTTGATATTTTTATTTTTAGTCTTTTTTTGAAGCAGTGACAAACATGGTTTATTGAGGTACGAATAAATTAAGAAAATATTTACCAGAAACACAATACAAACAGGAATTATTAACATTTCTAAAACTATAAATGGTGTGATAGTCTGATGGATTTCTGGAAAAGAATATTTTGAAGTCGTTTCTATTAAAGCTGCACCAGAACCTATAGAAGAGGATCCAGCAATTAATCCCAAAATTGAACCAGTCAAACATATTAGTATAGGAATTAATAGATACTGAATTAGTATATTTCTTTTTTTAACGCCAAGCGCATACATACTTCCGATTATTACTTGATCGTTTTCGATTTGGTTTTGAATAAATATGCCTAGGATATAAGCTAATAATGTAAATACAAAAAACAATATTATAGGTATTAAGTCTAGGAAAATTTGTTGTTGATTTACGGAATTTAAAATACGTGTGTTTTCACTTGCGGGAATTATTAAGCTAATTTTTGGCAAATTAATTACAACATAAGTATCAATAACATCATTTACTCTATGTTGCATATTGGTTATGTTTTCATTTAATTTTTCCACACCATCATCCAGTTGAGAAATGCTTTGCTTGTATTGAGATGTGATATTAAGTACGGTATTACTTAGCTCGTTAATTGAGTTAAGTAAGTTTGTGTACTCGTCTTTAACGTTTTGAACTTCTTGTTTGGCGTCATTGACTTCAGTTTTGAGTTTTGCTGCATATTCTTTAGTTATTAGCCCCTTATCAGCAATGGCGTCAATAGCCTCATTGTTTAAAAATCCTAATACATGTTCAATATTTTTAAAAACATTATTAGCATCTTTTTTAATTGGATCGCTCATGCTGTTAACAAAATCTATTGCTTTTTTGGCCTCTTCAGATACATATATAGCCCCATCTTCTAGTTTTTGTGTGCCGTCTTTTATTTGGTTGGTAGCAACTACAAGGAGCGATATGTCATTCTGTAGCTTCTCAATAGGAGTATAGACTTCGTTTACTAATTCATTAATGTTTTTATCATTTGATTGACGAGCATCATAAACAAAAGTGTCTGTTAAATTTTTGAGTTTAGTAAAGTCTTCAGGAGTTTGAAGTTTATAAGCGTATGTATAGATCATAGACTGTCCGTCTGGACTTTTGGCTATGTAGTTATTAAAATCGTCATCACAAACAAATGCTGTACCAAATATGTCTGGGTAAGAAACTAGGTCAGACATGTTTTCTTTAACCTTGTCGTAGTCAGGACTTGAGCCTATACCGCTAATAATAAAATCTTTATCTCCAATTTTAAGAGAGGAGCCTATAGTATAGTTATGCTCTTTTGCATAGAGTTTTTCTAGAACAATTTCGCCTTTGTTAGGATAAGATCCCTGATCTAGTGCAACTAAATCAATATTATCGCGATTTTTAAAAACTCGTAATGTAGCATTATCTAGTGTAAAACAAACACTAAAATTTTCTTGTATTTGCACGCCAAGATCTTTGATTTTGTCTATTTCACTTTTGTTTAATTTAAAAACAGATTCAAAACAGCCATCTTCTACATTGTTTTCTTTAGCCATTTCTGTAACTTTTGTAGTTATAATGTCGGATCTAGCAGAAAAAGCAGTAACAGCATACGATAAAAAGAACACAATTAATAATAAACCAAAAAATGTAGGCCATGAGTTTTTAACAATTCGTTGAATTCTATGTAATAAAATATTGTTTTTAAACATGTGCCACTAGAATTCTATACAATCTACGTCTAACACATTATCGTTAAAAGTTACATTTTGAATGTTTCCGTCTTTCATTTTTATCATCTGATTACAGATATGTGCAATTTTAGCGTTGTGCGTAACTATTACAATTGTTGTACCATATTTTTTATTTACATTACATAGCAATTTTAATATCTCTTTACTAGTTTTACTGTCTAGAGCGCCAGTAGGTTCATCGCAAAGTAATATTCTTGGATTTTTAACTAATGCTCTTGCAATTGCAGTACGTTGTTGCTGCCCTCCAGAAAGTTCATTCGGAAAACGATATTCAAGTTTCGCTAATCCTAAAACATCAAATAAGTCTTTTCTGTCAAGAGGGGATTGAGTTAAGTTTTCACATACCTGAACATTTTCTTTTATATTAAGATCTGGAATAAGATTATAAAACTGAAAAACAAAACCAATTTTATCTCTTCTGTAATCTGCGAGTTCGCTAAGTGTTAGTTTTGAAATATCCGTATCTTCTATATATACATTACCGCTATCTGGGGAATCCAGACCACCAAGCATATTTAAAAAAGTAGACTTGCCGCAACCGCTAGGTCCGAGTATACAACAGATATCTCCTTCTTTTATTTGGACTGTTATACCTTTTAATACTAAATTATAGCTTCCACCTTCACCAAAGGATTTTTTTAAATTTTTAATTTTAATAATGTTTTGCATACAGCTCCTATATCTTTGTCTGTAATGCTAACACAATTATAAAGTTTATGCTTTATAAACTGGATTTTTATTTTATTGAAAAGTACTTGGACACCCATCTCAGAGCAAGGAAAGATTTTGTGTCACTGAGTATTAATTTATAATTTGCACAATTTTAAGTATCTGATAAAATATTTATGAAATTTAATTCGGGGAGGATAAGATGAGATCTAATATAATTAAAAATTTAATTATAAGTACAACAATACTTTTGTTTCTTGGTGTCTTGTTTTTGTTGACTGGCTGTGGTAACGAGAGAGATGTAAATGTTTCAAACTTTGGTGCTAAAGCTGGTGACTCAAAATATGATAATTCTGGATCTATTCAAAAAGCAATAGACCAAGTAAGTAATGCCGGCGGAGGAAAAGTAACTATTCCAGCAGGTGATTTTTATACACAACCAATTGAGCTCAAATCTGGTGTTGATCTCCATCTAGATGAAGGAGCAAAGCTTATAGGAGTTGACAATATTGAAGTATATACAAAATACACATATAAAAAGTTCTCATCCATAATTTTTGCTGAAAAACAAGAAAATATATCAGTTTCAGGTACTGGTACAATTGATGGTCAGGGTGGAGCACAAGCTTTTCAAGTAGAAGGTGATCCAGCAGGCAGGCCTATGATTATATTGTTCCATGATTGCAAAGATGTTGCTGTTACAGATGTAACTTTAAGAGATTCAGCACATTGGGTTCAATATTATACAGCATGCGAAAGAGTTCAGATAAGAGGTATAAAAGTACACTCCCAGTGTAACTTCAATAATGATGGTATCGACATTGAATCAAAAGACGTTGTTGTAAGCGATTGTATTATCGATAGTGAAGATGATGCAATTTGTTTGAAAGGTGTTGAACTTTGCGAGAATGTAGCTATCACAAACTGTGTTGCTGCTGCTAACTGTAATGGAATTAAATTTGGTACTGGATCTTCTAAAGGTTATCGCAATGTTACAATAAGTAATGTTGCACTACATCATGCAAGCGAGGATAACCGTAGACATTGGTCTATAAAATATTCAGGAATAACTGCTCCTACAACTATTATTTCAGGGATTGCTATAGAAGTTGCAGATGGAGGCATTGCAGAGAATATAAACATCAACAATATTTCCATGACTGATGTTCAGACCCCTATCTTTATTCGCTTAGAAAGACGAGAAGTTGACGAAGGGCAAAACACATACATGAAAGGTATTAATATAAGCAATGTTACAGCTATAAGCGAGAGCATGATGACTAGCTCTATAACTGGCGTTCCTGGGCTTTATCCTGAGAATATAACCTTATCGAATATTGATATAACTGCACCAGGAGGAGGAACTGCTGACATGGCCTCTATATCCGTACCTGAGGCTGAAAGTACATATCCTGAAAATAGAATGCTTGGCACAACAATGCCAGCAAGTGGATTTTATTTAAGGCATGCCAGAAATGTTACACTTAATAACATTCGTTTTCATTTCCGTGCGCCTGATGCTCGTCCACTAATCATTAAGGATGATTGTGCAAATATTGTTCAAACGCCTTAATAAAAGACGAAAATTGTTCTAATGCAAGCTGAATAAGTTTATGTTATAATTCATTTGTTGAGTTAAAAGGATGGATTATGATTGAACTATTAAATGTCTCAAAAACGTATGTAAGCAAAAACAACATTCAAACCCAAGCTCTTAAAAAAGTAAATGTCAAAATCCCTAACAACGAAACCATATTCATTATGGGCCCTTCGGGTAGTGGCAAAACAACACTTTTAAACGTAATAGGTGCATTTGATAAATTTGATGATGGTGGTAGATTAGTTGTTGATGGTAAAACCATTAATGATCAAAAAGAAACTATTCTTGACAACTATAGAAACTATAAAGTTGGCTATGTTTTTCAGGAGAATAATCTACTCGATCATTTAACTGTATTGGAAAACGTTGAAGTTTCTTTAATTTTCTCAAAAGGTAATCCAAAGCTCAGAAGAAAATTAGCAAAAGAAGCATTAAAAAAAGTTGGTATGCAAGGCCAAGAGAAGAAATATCCAGCTGAACTTTCTGTTGGACAGCAACAATGCGTAGCTATTGCACGTGCTATTGCTAAAAAGCCAAAAATCATTTTGGCAGATGAGCCAACTGGTGCACTTGATTCTAAAACAAGTGAAGAGGTTATAAATACTCTTATAAACGTAAGTCAAGGCTCAACATTAATCATTGCTTCGCATAATGAAAAACTCAGTAAAAAATATGCTGATAAGATTTATCTACTTGAAGATGGTGTTTTAAATGCTCCAAATATAGATAATGTACCAGATGACCCTATAAAAGAGGTGCCAAGTTCAAGTCAAGTTTTAAACAATAATAATATTAAAACTAACAGATCAACATTTTCTATTCCTATGGCTTTTAAAATGGCAATTTCTTCATTGTTGTCAAAGAAAGTTAAAACAGTTTTAATGGTGTTAGCAGGTTCGGTTGGGGTATTTTTAGTTTCAACCATTCTTGCTTTTAATACGGGTCTTAACTCTTACATAAATGATGTTCAAAATTCTACTTTGGCTCAATATCCTATTTATTTTGGGCAAACACGTGATATGACAAAAGTAGAATCATACGTTGCTACACAAAGTGCTCAAGCAGAACTGCAGCAAACTGAAATAGTAACTAAACAACAGCTTAAAGAAAAGACTATTGCCGAGGCAAAAGCAATGAAGCGTACTGCCCTAAATAATGTAATAGGCGATATGATGTCTACTAGCGGGAATACAACTGGAGATCAAAGCAACGCAAGCATTAAAAATGATTTAAAATCTCTTAAAAGTTTTCTAGATAAAAATCCAAATAACATAAACGATTCTGTTTCTTCAATAGAGTATGCTTATAGAACATCTCCAGTTATTTATACTGACACAGTAAATGGACAAAATGAAGTCTTTCCTCAAAATAGCTTTTTTGGATCGCTAGGTTCTGGCTCTGGTAATATATCCTCTACTGGATATAGCTATAAACAAGGAAAATCAAGCGCTAATAGCGGAGATAGAATGTTTAGTTCTTACGGTCCGGTTCCTAAAAATAAAGAAATATTTGAAGAAGATGAGACTCTTGTAGCAGGAAAGTGGCCTAGTACACCTTATGAGCTTGTATTAGTCTTAAATTCTGATGGTACTGTTAACGATACTATTTTATACGAATTAGGAATGAAAAACTTCAACGAAGAAATTGCACCTTTGATTGAAAAGTATAAGAAGGGCGAGAAAGTTGAATTCCCTGGTCAGTACGATACTTATGGCTATAATGAATTCTTAGGTAAGACATTTAAGATGATTAATCCATCAGAATGCTATACTTATGATTCTTCTCAAGGTGTTTTTGTGGACAACTCATCTGATCCTGAGTTTATGAAGGGTGTTTTAGCCAATGCTAAACCGCTAACTATAGTTGGTGTTGTTTTTCCAATTGATGGAAGCCGCGCACATTCTTATTTGAGTCCTGGTATTAATTTTCCTTTTGAACTATACGAAGAGAGCATTAATCAGACTAAAGATTCTGCTGTTGTTAAGGCTCAGCTGGCATCACCTGATAAAGATGTATTAAGCGGTGAATCTTTTGATTACTTAAAAGATGCTAGCAAAATTACTGAGAAAACACAAGGTAAGAAATTGATAAGATTTGATCTTGATTTGCTCTTACAAGCAATTTCTATTCATCCAGAAGCTCTAGATTTTTCGCTACCAGACAGAAAAAAAATAATTACTGAAGAAGAAGAAATTCAACTAATGATAAAAATTTTACAAGATCCAAAATTCCAAGAAATGATCTATGATCTTGTTAAAGATGGAAAGTTTGAAGAGGATGTGTATAAATTAACAGCTCAAGCTACGGTAAAATATCTTGAGTATGTTGAGGAGTGTAAAAAACATGGTATAACACCAGATTCGCCAAAAGAATGGTTTGAAGATCCATTTGGCGGAGAACCTGTTATTCGTCATATATGTGAACAATTACCTCAAGACCTTATAGAGGACAGTATTGAGTTTATAAAAAAACATGGGCCAGTAATTGTAGAAACATTAATAAATGAGATTTCTGCTGAACTGGAGCAGTTATTTAAAGACCTTGTAACAGTAATGTTGGATGATACTCGTCCAGGACTTATAGAGTTTGATATGGATAAATTATCTCGTGCAATGGGCACAGATATTACAGCTGAGGATTTAAAGCAAATGGGTTTGTATTTAGTAGGAGCTACTTCTCATACATATTTAGGAAACTTAGCTGATTTTGGTTATGATGAAATGACAGATCCAGTAAATGTGACTATTTATCCTAAAGACTACAACTCAAAGTCTAACGTTCTAGATACTATTAATACTTACAATGCAGAGATGAAAAAGACAGACCAAGAAGATAAGTTTGTAACTTATGTTGATGATGCAAGCGCAACTGTGGATCTTGGCAAGAATGTCGTCAATGCAATTTCAGCCATTCTAGTATTCTTTGTTTCGTCTGCCTTTGTCTCGTCAACATTGTTAATTGGTGTCATATTTGGTGTATCGACAGTTAGACGCAGAAGAGAAATTGGTGTATTACGTGCATTAGGTGCTAGACGTAGAGATGTTGCACGTATGTTTAATTGCGAGAGCGCGCTAATAGGTTTCTTCGCAGGCGTTGTAGGTGTGTTACTTTCTGGTCTTGTTTGTATACTTGCTAATAGCGTTTTGCATTTAGGCTTTAACGTTGCAATACTTGCTCCAGGAATAATAATTGTGCTTGTAGTGGTTAGTACATTGCTTGCTTTAATTGCGGGATTAATTCCAGCTCTAGTTTCAAGCAGGAACAATCCAGTCCGCGCAATTAGAGGTCTGTAAGGTTTAATTTAGGTCATTTATTAAAATGACGATATATGCTTAAACAAGTAAATATTGTTATAATGGCCTTTTAGCTAATGGATAGATTTATAAAATTTAAATATCTTATACCTCTATTTCTAATATGCTGGTTGCCTTTTTATATTATTTTTTTTCCAGGTTTGTTCGACAATGACCTAACTGATATGTACAACATGATATTAGGGCAAACTTCCTATAATGATTCGTATAGATACACTGGTCTTAATGATCACCATACTTTAATTTATGCATTTTTTTATTGGATTTTTACTGTTCCAATTAAAACTTTTGGTGGTTCAGATACTCTAATTTTTAGTGTTGTGTGTTTTGTGCAGCTTATAATTGTTTCATTATGCTTGTCTTACGCGCTAATTAATTTCCATAAAATTTTTAACAATAAAATCGCCACTGTACTCTGCCTGTTATTTTTCTTGATAAATCCATTGATTATTCAATATTCCATATCTCATTGGAAAGATGCTTTATTTGGGGTGCTAGTACTTATACTAGTTGTTGAACTTATAAAGGATAAACCTAATTTAGTTTTAATGATTACTTTGCTGATATTAGTTTCTTTTTTGCGCAAAAACGGAATTTTTGTAAGTTTAGTTCTCATTATTGTGTTTATTATTAAAGAAAAAAAATTACGTAAGTATTTTATTTTATGTGGTGTTGCAATTGTAGTTTGCGTTATAGGTAAGAGCTTACTACCTATACAGCATGCTCATTTTTCTGAAGCTATTTCAATTCCTATTCAACAAGTTGCCTATACAGCAAAATATGCCGATTTGGGTGAGGAAAAGGAATTTTTTGACTCAATAATATCTAGTAAAGAAGTGTCTAATGTGTACGATCCTAAAACTCCTGACCCGATTAAATTTTCTCCAAATTTTAATGATGAATTTTTAGATAGCCACAAGCTTGAGTTTTTTGAGAATTATATTAAGTTAGGTATTGCTCATCCACATGAATATTTTAGGGGCTGGGTAGAGCAAACTTGTACTTTTTGGATGATAGCTGATACAGATACTTGGTACACACTTGATGATCAAAGTGGCCACATTGAGGTAAAAAACTTTCTTGACAATTGTATTGATCACGTAAATCCAATATATAATAGTGGTGTGTTAATACTTTTGATTGTGCTTGCTTTCATTCTTTGTAAAAAGCGTAGATTGTGTTTGTCCCCGCTGTTGATTTTATTTTTAACCTTGCTTTTGTGTGTTCCTGCTGAAGATTTTCGCTATGTATATCCGCTTCACTTATCCCTGCCTTTTATTATTATGTTTTTGTATGAGAAAGTTAAAGTATGTTTAATAGGCTTACGTACAAAAAGGCTATATCAGCAGGGATGATGAAATTTTTAAATGCTTATCTTGCTTATTTTTCTTTAAATATGCAAAATTTTATGTTATAATACAATAGGTAGGGGAGGTAGCTATGAATAAAAAGTTAGAAAAAGTTAATACAAAGGAACTTGATAATGTGTTTGGTGGTGAGGGCACTAATGGGATGATAACGATTCGTTGTAAAAAATGCCATTTTACTACAACTGTTTCTGTTGAAAAAGCAAGAGAGCTGTTTTTCAGTCCTAAACCGCATTGTTCTTCAGATGATGGACGACAGCGCGCTGGAAAATGGGAGATTGTTGATGACAGTAAATAATTCTTTTATTATTTACTTGTAATTATTAGGTTCATTGCAACTAAAATTAATAAGCCTTCATTGTTTAATTCAATGGAGGCTTTATTTTATGAAAATAAGTAACGTATTGCTGTATTGAAGACTAGGGTCAAATTACGCTAATTTATACTTCAACGGATTAGTCTATCCGTTTACAAAAGCTGTTATCTCGTTAAAAAATAATACGATAACCAATAATGATAATTCATGTAATTTTTTACGTATCCAAAAAGACTCATGGGGTAATAGCGGGTCTATTAATGGCGATAATATAAGAATGAAAATTGATAAAAATTCCAAAATTAAACTAACTGGTGATTGTCATATTAAATCGCTAGATGGAGATTATTCAAATATTGATTTTAATGGTCATAAACTTTATGTTGACGGAAATGAAGTGGTTGCTTAGTAGATAAAATTAGTGAAAAAATAGTGAAAAGTATTCATCTGTAAAGTGTCAAAAGGTAAACGTTTTTGTTTTGCGTATGCTAGTCTAAAAATGGCCAGTTTTTAAAAAGATTCTCATTGAAAAA
>JAUNNF010000019.1 GCA_030537355.1 Coriobacteriia bacterium | reverse complement strand
TGATATTTGAAAATTTCGTTCCTTACTTTTTCCTTACTTTTCGCTTACTTTTTGGTCCATGTCATAATTTGGCGTAATTTGGCAACATTTGTCATACAAAAAACGAACAAAAAGTAACCTCCGCACCGTGCATGCGGAGGCAATAAAAACAGCCTTCAGACTAAGAGTCCGAAGGCTAATATTTTAATTTTTTCTTAGGTCCAAAATTCTACACATATCAAATCAAGATATTTTAAAACGTTTTAGATTAAATGTTTAATCAAATGTTCTAGCAATACACACACATCCACTATCATGTGCAAGATGAGAAAATTTTGGCACAGCTGCCCAACCTTGATCATGTAATACTCCATCGCACATCCAAAAGACTGCACGATTCTGACACTCGTCAACCTCAGTTCCAAATTCGCAATTTGACCAGAAAAATCCATGTAAAGAACCAAAACCTTCCCATCCTTCTTTATATGCATTCCATATTTTGAGAATAGGAACTGAGGCTACTTCTGCATCTTTACAGCAATCTCCACCCCAAGATACGACATTTTCACCAGCTAGAAGATTAGACGAAGCCCATGCTTTATCAGGAGAGCAACATCCTTTACCTTTATTGTAAACATCAACAAAACTTACATTATTAATACTACGTACTACAGTAAATTTGACTTTATCGATTGCATAATAATGTGTTACACCTAGAACTTTTATACTTGTCATATCTGTAACATTTACTCTATTAAACTTCTCATCGAAAAATTTTACACCTTCAATGCCTTGATCTCCATCAAATACGGGCCAATATTTATGTCCATCTTTAGTTAGTGATTTTACACTATCAATATTTACCCATTCTGCATACAAAGTAATATTGTTGTAACATAAAAATTTTTGACCCTCTTCATAATGCTGACCAGAGCCATCACATGCAGTATTCCAACCATTAAATATATAACCATTCTTTTTAAGATCCCTGTAATTATATGCGACTATTCTTTCACCTGTTTTGAAAATTTCTGCATTTGGGGCAATTCCTGAATCAGCCATATTTGAATTATAAGTAATCATACTTGCAAAATATAAATCTTTAGTAATATTACAATTCCAACAAAAACAATCAGATGTTATAATTCCATATTCTTTTTCAGTGTTTTGTTTAGCACGTACAATAAACTTTTCAGAAGATTCATAATAATTACTAAATTTATAAAAACCTTCATTGTCAGTTTTTGTACTGTCAACTTGATCGCCATTTTCAGTTACAAGCTCAATAAGACAGCATGGCAAAGGTTGTATACTATTGTCAACGCTATCATAACAATGACCAGATATTGTAAGATTTTCATCATAGTTATCAGCATAAGACTTATTTGCATTGCAGACAAGCATAGCAAAACAAGCAAGTATGCTTACAATAAACAAAGTCATAATTTTTTTAATTTTTACTTTTGCCATTTTTTTCCTTTCTTTCGGGTTATATGCCAAAAAATACTGATGGTATACCTAATAAACATAGTAGTATTTAT
>JAUNNF010000018.1 GCA_030537355.1 Coriobacteriia bacterium | reverse complement strand
AATAATGGTGCTTATGTTTTATAATAAATCAGGACAAAATCGCTTGCGATTCACACATTTATACCAATAAATTTAATTTTATGTTAAAATGAGAACACTTATGAAACTAAATATTGAATACAATGATCCTATACTCGATAGTGGACCTAACGATACTAAACGCTTACCCCTTATCATGAAAATTTTAGCATTGCTCTGTATTTTGCAAGCTGCTTTTTCTATTATAATTGAATATACGTATTTATTTACTTTTGTATATCAATTAACACATGGAGCTACATCGCAAAACTCCACTACTATTATTATTCTTTATGCTGTATTTTTAGCTGCCATGCTTGTGATGATAGTAGGATTGATGATGCTTGGCATATACATGCTTTGCAACTTACGACGGCTTGCTGCATACACTTCCACTATAGTTGCAATTGCTATAGGGCTTGCTGCTGTAACCGACATTATGCTAGTCGGTATAAAAATAACCAGTTTTATTTTGCTCCTAACACTAGTTATCTTGATAGCATTTAAAAGCTACATTGATCCTTCTCTTTCACAAGAGAGAAAACTCCAAAAAAAACTAAAAAATATGCAAACAAAAAAAGAGTCTGAAGAAGGAACATTAGGCCTCTCAAAAAAAGGATCCGGATATGCAGAACTTAATTATTTTAACATTATATGGATTTTTGTTACGTGCTGCATCCTTGGTTATATTGTTGAGATTATTTGGCATATGACAGTGGATGACCCTGGAGTTTATCAAGAACGTGCTGGCTTTTTATTCGGGCCATTCTCGCCAATATATGGTATAGGCGGAATATTAATGACTGTGTGCTTAAACAGATTAACCAAAAAAAATATAATTGTTGTATTTGTTGTAAGTGCTCTATTAGGTGGCTTTTTCGAGTATTTTGCGAGTTTGTTTTTAGAAATGTCGTTTGGTGTAAAGTCTTGGGACTATTCACACTTACCTTTTAATATTGAGGGACGAACGAGTTTGAGATTTTTTATTATGTGGGGCATATTTGGAACCGTATGGGTAAAGCTTTTATTTAAACCTTTAATTAAAATAATTAACAAAATTCCTTGGAAACTAAGATATTCCCTAACAGTTATAATATCTATTATTGTTTTTGTGAACGCCTTAATGACTCTACAAGCACTTGATTGTTGGTATGAAAGAAGTGCTGGAAAGTCTCAAAATACACCAATTGAACAATTTTACAATAAATACTTTAATGACGATTTTATGCACAAACGATTTGAAAATATGCAAATGAATCCAAATGCAGCAACTAGAGGTACAGACCAGTAGCAATACTCAATTCGTAATCTTTAATCTTGTCTGGATAATAAGCCACACAATGATCTTTAAAATATAGAGGATAGGCTGGAATTTGTTCCGAGATTAAATCATAAGCTTTTGTCAATTCGCCATCCCATATTAATTTATTTAGCTCAGGTATCGCCCCTGCAAATGTCAAGCGAAAAATGGCCAATTTTTAAAAAGATTCTCATTGAAAAAT
>JAUNNF010000005.1 GCA_030537355.1 Coriobacteriia bacterium | reverse complement strand
CTCTACCTAAAAAGGCTGGTTATGAATTTTTAGGTTACTTTACCAAAGAGGGAGACGACTACAAAAAACAAATTCTTAGATCTGATGGAAAACTAGTTGAAGGAATTACATCTACAGAGTTTGACACAGATACAGTCCTTTATGCAAAATGGGAAGCTAAAGTGTTTAAGCTCACATTAAATGACAGTCCCGGAACAGGCGGTTCTGGTGAAATTTATATAAAATATGGCGATGCTTTTTATTATGATGCAGAATGCAAAAATCCTATTGCATATACTGATACTCTAAAAATTCCTACCAATCCAGGTTATAAATTTTGCGGGTATTACACTCAAGGTGAGCAAGGATTTCAGGTTATAACAGAAAAAGGTACACTAGGTTATGGGTTTACGCTTTATGATTTTACTAGTGATATGACACTTGATGCATCTTGGCAAAATGGCATATATACACTAGAGCTTAATAGTGATGGAGCAGAAGATCCAGGACAACTAGCCTTTTATGAAAAAAGAACAGTAGGATTTTTCCATAATATTGAATGCTCTACTCCATTTGATGGTATAACTCTACCTAAAAAGGCTGGTTATGAATTTTTAGGTTACTTTACCAAAGAGGGAGACGACTACAAAAAACAAATTCTTAGATCTGATGGAAAACTAGTTGAAGGAATTACATCTACAGAGTTTGACACAGATACAGTCCTTTATGCAAAATGGGAAGCTAAAATATTCAAAATTACATTAGATGACAATCCTGGAACAGGCGGTAGTGGTCAATTTTATGAAAAATATGGAATTGGCTTTTATTATGATGCGGAATGCAATAACCCTATTAAAGACACAGACGCACTAAATATTCCTACTAATCCAGGTTATAAATTTTGTGGATATTATACTGTTGAAGAGGGAGAACTTACTGCTCAAATTATTAACGAAAAAGGCACACTTAACTATGGTTTATCTTATTATACATGTACTGAAGATATAACTCTTAAGGCATTTTGGCAAGAAGGTGTATATACTCTCGAACTTAATAGTAATGGAGCAGATTATCAAGGACAATTAGCTTTTTATGAAAAAAGAACAGTAGGTTTTTTCCATAATATTGAATGTACTACACAATTTGACCACATTACGCTTCCTAAAAAAACCGGATATGATTTTGAAGGTTATTTTACAAAAGAAGGGGATGATTTTGATAAGCAAATACTTAATTCTGATGGAACATTAGCGGAAGAAATTAGTTCTACAGAATTTGACTCGGATACAATGCTTTATGCAAAATGGAAACTTCATTATTACAATATTAAAGTAAATTCTTTAGGACAAGGTAAGACTTTTGTTGATAAAGATAGCGCCGTTATGGGAGATAAAATTACTTTAACCATTATTCCTGAAAGCAATAATCAGCTCGATAAAATTGAAACAATATCACCTAAAGACTTACAAATTGACAAAAACTATTCATTTATAATGCCAGCTGGAGATGTCGAAATTAATGTTTATTTTAAGCAAATAACTAGTCCTGATGTTGATCCACATGATGATCCGTCTCATGGAGGAAACAATGATACTAATAATTATATAAATAATGGCAATAATGACAACAATGCTAATAATGATGATCCTAATAATATTAATAGTGATAATTCATCAACTAATTTAGCTAATGATAATTCACAAAACGATGCTCCAAGCGGTGGTTTTGATTTGTCAGGAATAATTATTTGTATAATAATTTTATCAGTTGGCGCTTTGGTTGTTTCTGCAAGATATCTTCTAAAACATCAAAAAAATAACACATAATTTTTAATACTTTCATTATGAAGACAATATTTATTTTCGAGGAATTATAAAAAATAAAATTTTTTGCATAGTTCCTGCTTAAATGTTGTACAATACGTGCACGCAAAAACGGAAAGGATTAGATTTAAGTGAAATCACGAAAACGAAAAGTGCGCAGTATCTAGTCCCATAAAGCTCACCTGATGTGCGCTTTTGGGACCACAGATGACGCATAAGAAGGTGAGATAAATGATATATCTATCTACAATTATCAAAAAACCAGTCTATGACAGTCAAGGAAATATCCTTGGTAGGATATCGGATTTGGCAATATCCACAGGTGAGGTTTTTCCACGCATTACAAGTTTAGCTTTTGTAGGGCCTGGAAAGACCCCATTTATGATTTCTTGGCGTAAGTATGTTGACGTATTTGACGATGACGATGGTGTTAAACTAAAAGTGCCTCAACCCGAGATTCGCTTTAGTTACCTGCAGCCAAGCGAGGTGCTTCTTGCTCGCGATTTGCTTAACCGTCAAATTGTTGACACACAGGGTTTAAAAGTTGTTCGAGTTAATGATTTGAAATTAAGTCAATATGGCAATCAGCTTCGCCTTCTTGGTGCTGAGGTCGGAATTCGTGGTATTCTGCGTGGATTATCGCCACTTCTTGAAAAAGGAATTGTAGGCATATCAAAACTGTTCAAACATGAGATTGGCGAGCAAATTATTGCATGGAATTACATGGACTTGCTTGATAGGGATTTGTCTAAAGTGCAACTTTCTGTGTCTCACAAGCGTCTTGATGAGTTACATCCTGCCGATGTTGCGGACATTTTGGAGCAGCTTGATCCTCAGCAACGTGCACATGTTTTTCAACAATTGGATGAAAATGCTGCTTCAGAAGCTGTGGCGGAGATGGAAGATGAGTATCAGGCCGAGTTTATCGAGGATTTGAGTTCTAAGCAAGCTTCTAAAGTTTTAGGAAACATGGATCCTGATGATGCTGTGGAGATTGTTCGTGACTTACCTTACGAGAAGGCCGAGAAGTTACTTCGTTTGATGGGGGTTGAGGATGCAACGGAAATTAGGCAACTTCTGGGTTATAAAGATGGTACAGCTGGTGGTATGATGACTCCACAGTTTGTTGCAGTGCACGATGATGATACTGTCAATGATACAATTAACGTGCTTCGCGACCTAGAAGAGGCTCATCCTCCTGTTCATTATGTGTATGTTTTGGATAAACAGAACAGATTTAGTGGTGTTGTATCCTTGAAGAGTCTAGCTTTGACAAATGGAAAGACGCTGATTAAAAATGTAATGTATACAGATAACTTGATTAGTGTTTCCCCTGACGAGGATGAGGATGAAGTATCTGAGGCAATATTTAAGTACGATTTGACAGCAATGCCTGTTGTTGATGAGCATGGCGAGTTGTCAGGAATTGTTACTACCGAGGATGCTTGGGATGCAATCGAGGATGACGTAAAAGAAGAGAAAAAACAACATGTTTGGTTGAAGAGGGCTGGAATTGTGGTTTTGGTGTTGGTTCTTCTCGCCATTTATACGGTTGTTGTTTTGAATTTAGGGGCGGGGTTAAAAGCGCCATTTGGCTCTTAAGGGACACCCTTGGACAATGACAAAAAAGAAAAAAATATTATTAATTTTATCTGCCATGGGGCCTGGCATTATTACCGCTATGGCTGGTAACGATGCTGGTGGTATAACCACATACTCAACAGCAGGAGCTGATTTTGGCTTTGCTACGTTATGGACAATTCCTATAATGTGCGTACTCCTTATTATCGCACAAGGTACAGCTGCTAAAATGGGCATCGTTACAGGTAAGGGTTTTGCAGCGCTTATTCGCGAACGTTTTGGAATACGTCTTACAGCATTTGCAATGTTGGTCCTTCTCGTCGGAAACACTTCAACAACTTTCAGCGAGTTTGCGGGTATTGCCTCAGCAATGGAGCTTTTTGGTGTTACAAAGTATATAAGCGTTCCAATTGCTGCAGTTGCTGTTTGGCTTCTTGTCGTTAATGGTAATTACAAGCGAGTTGAGAAAATCTTCCTCATTGTATCGTGTGTGTTCGTGACTTACGTTATCGCGGCAGTTTTAGCTAAGCCTGATTGGAGCTCTGCAGCCATACATACACTTGTTCCTACAATTTTGCCAGAAAAAAATTTCCTTGCTCTCGTCATCGCTATGTTTGGTACTACAATTGCACCTTGGATGTTGTTTTTTGTCCAGAGTAATGTTGTAGAAAAAGGTAACGGCGCCAAGGCATCTGATCTTAAAAGCGACTTGTTATCAGGTAAAGTTGATGCAATATCTGGATCTGTTGTTGCTTTGGCAATAGCATGGTTTATCATTGTTACCACTGGCACAGTGTTATTTCCTCAAGGTATTAGTGTCGAGACTGCCGAAGATGCTGCACGCGCATTAGCTCCTTTTGCTGGCGAGTATGCAGAAATACTTTTTGGCGTTGGATTGGTAGCCGCATCTTTTTTGGCTGCTTGCGTGCTTCCACTTACCACTTCTTTTGTTGTGTGCGAGGCATTTGGTTGGGAAGCTGGAGTGTCATTTAAGTGGCGTGAAGCTCCTACCTTTAAAGGTTTACTTACGTTTATTATTGTTCTTTCAACGGGTGTTGTTCTTTTGCCAGATATTGGGTTGATGGATATTATGTTGAAATCTCAATTTATTAGTGGATTGATCTTGCCAGTTCTTTTAGTGTTTATGGTTTTAATCGCGAGTGATAAGTACATCATGAAAGAATATGCAGTAGGTTCAATAACTAAAGTTTTGTTGTGGGCAACTGTAGCGGTTGTTACAGTTTTGACTGTAGCTTTGTTGGTTTTTCAGTTTGCATAAAAAAACACCTCACATTTATGTGAGGTGTTTTTTTATTTAATAACTAATTAAATAGTTCCGTTATTGTTTCCCATTTCCCCAACAGCTCTGTCACCTTTTACAGGAATTTTTGTATCAACAAGAACTCCGTTTTCGCTGCTCATTTCCCCAACAGCTCTGTCACCTTTAATTACTGGAATTCCTGTATCAACAAGAACTCCATTTGTGTCAGCGATGTAAGCATCGTTTGTATCAATGATGAATACACCATTAGTATCAGCTATAAAACCACCATTTGATTCTGAAGCAAAAGACTGCTCTACGTTTGCAGCTAAAATAATTCCGAATGCTACTGCACATGTTGACAAACCTAAAACGATATTTTTGAATAACTTTTTCATTTTGTTTCCTTTCCTCTAAAACTTACAAGCTGCATTATAAAGAGGTTGAAAACAATAAGCAATAGTTAGTTAGTTTTTATTAAATAATAAGCTATTTTATGCATAAAAGCTGATAGATGTTATTCGAAATCCTTGACATCCACATTGATTGTGTGCTTGATTGGCTTCCAACCAACTCTCTTAAACACAGCTACAATTGCAATTGGGAGGTAAGTTAACATGAAAAAAGGGAAAGTAAACATTGATACAATTTTTGTTCCTACACCTGCACGAACCTTGTACCATTCAACAAATAAAGTAATCATACCAAGTACAAACATGAACAAAATATAATTGCCCAAGCAGAAACAAATTGACGATAGCGCTGCAGCAACAACCATTCCAGCACTCAACACGCCACATAAGCCCAAAATAATTATCACTAAATTAAATAATATCGCGATAACAGTAATCAACAAACCAGGCGCAATAGTCATTAGCATGTCATAACAAGCAAATTTATGTCCTTTCTTGTTTGTAAAAATCCCTTTTAACAATTGCCAGCCATAATGCACAAATACCTGATAAAAACCACGAGTCCATCTAAAACGCTGATTCCATGAATCCACAAATGTAACAGGTTGCTCGTCATACAATACAGCATTTGGAGCATAACCAATTCTGTTGCCATGAATGATGTTGTTTGTGGCAAACTCAATATCTTCGGTCAGCAAGAACCATTGCCAACCTCCAGTTTTCTTCATGATTTTCACATCAAAGAAAAACCCAGTACCACTTACTGCGCAACTGGTATTTAAGCAAAAACGCGGTTGCGACAAAAATCTAGCCTCGCGTAAAAACCAAGTTGCATAACCAGACGAGATCCAATTACTGTCAAAATTCTTAGTATTTCTATAACTAGTGGCAACAGTGTATCCATTATCATAAACTTTATTCATCTCGGCAATGTAATTCTTGTCAAGCACATTATCGGCATCAAACACAAAAAATGCCTCATATCCATTATTGAGCTTTCTGCCGCTAGGACACAAAATTTTACCGTCTTTGGCCATGCCACAAACACTCTCTCCAAGATCAATACCTAAGCAATCTCTCATAATAATGTTAATTCCATAATTAAGCGCAAATCCTTTGCCTATCATCTCTTTATTAAAACGTTCGATTACAAAAGCGCATTCTCTGAGTGCAATTTCTGCCGTATTATCATCACAATTATCAGCGATTACAAAAACGTCTACAAGCTCGCTAGGATAATCTTGATTTTTAATAGACTTCAACAAATCGCCAATTACAGCACTTTCGTTACGAGCACTTATCAGGCAGGCAAATTTATGCTGCTTTTTAGCTTCAAATTTGCGAGGCTTACGAGTAAGCCCAATCAGCACGTAAAATAGCTGGTAGGCATAGCAAACTGTAAATGCAATGAATATACACAAGTTGAAAACATCAACAAATGAGACGTATGATAACCATGTTAATAAGTTTTGCATTGTTGGAGCATTATAGCATAATTAGTTAATTGTTGTGATATAATAACACAGTAAAAATCTAATAACAAGGAGGAAAAATTGGCTAAGCAAGCAATGGGCGATCCAAAACGTGTTCCTCGTTTGGAAAAGCTCAAATTACAATCTCAAACAAAAGCCGAAGCTTGTATCGCAGAAATCACAAAAGCACTTGACAATCGTATGGATGCTGGTGTTTTAGGTGCATGTCCTGTTGAATTTACAAAAGCTTTTGTTGAGGCATGTGGCTCTCAGAGCTGCGGAAAATGTGCACCATGCCGTATCGGACTTAAAAAAGCTGCCGAACTTTTAGAAAAAGTTTTAGATGGCGAGGCATGTCCATGTACAGTTAAAGAACTTGGCGAACTCGCTCAAAACATCTATGCAACTGCAGATTGTGCAATCGGTTTTGAAGCTGGACGTCAAATGATGTCTGCAATGGATAAATTTTCTGACGACTTTGATTATCATGTTACTCATGATGGAGAGTGTGGTATTGATCGTTATGGTCAAGTACCTTGCCGTGAGGCTTGTCCTGCTCATGTTGATATCCCAGGATACATTGCATGTGCACAAGCTGGTAATTACACAGATGCAGTTAAGGTACTCAGAAAAGACAATCCACTTCCTCTCGCCTGTGGCTTAATTTGCGAGCATCCATGTGAGATCAGCTGCCGTAGGAATTTTGTTGATGATGCAATTAACATCAGAGGAATTAAACGTTTTGCTGTTGAGCATTCTACAGACTACAACGTTAAACGTGAAAAATCAACTGGCAAAAAGGTTGCTGTAATTGGTGGTGGTCCTTCAGGCTTAACTACAGCTTATTATTTAGGACTTATGGGTCATGATGTAACAATTTTTGAGCGCCGTGCTCATTTAGGTGGAATGATGCGTTATGGTATTCCAGCATATAGATTCCCTCGTGAGCAGATGGACAAAGAAATCAATTGGCTCATTAAACAAGCTAAGATTAAAGTTAAGTACAACACTGATATTCCTAACGACATTAAGTTTAATAAAATCAAGAAGGATTTTGATGCAGTATATGTTGCTATTGGTTCTCATAGTGGTAATAGCCTACGTATTCCTGGCGAGAATGCAGAAGGTGTTCTTTCAGCTGTAGAGCTTCTTGGTGCCATTGGTGATGGTAAGAAACTTGACTTCACTGGTGAGGATGTTGTAGTTGTTGGTGGCGGAAACGTTGCTATGGACTGTGCTCGTTCAGCTGTTCGTCTTGGTGCAAAATCAGTTACGATTGCTTATCGCCGTAGAAAAGACGATGTAACATGTCAGCGTGAAGAATTGGATGGTGCCCTAGAAGAAGGATGCCACTTACTTGAGCTTCATGCTCCTGTTGAAGTTGTTACTAAAGGCGATAAGGTTACAGGTCTTAAGCTTAAACCTCAAGTTTCTGGTCCAGTTGACAGAGGTAGACCAAAACCAATGCCTGCTGATAAGAAAGAAGTTGTTGTTAAAGCTGATAAGATTCTTGTTGCAATTGGTCAAGCAATTAACAGCACACCATTTGAGAAGGCTGGCTTGGATGTTGAGCGTCGTCGTATTCAAAATAATGAATTCACTGAAGTTAAACCAGGTATATTTGTTGGTGGAGACTGCAACAGTGGTCCAGCAACTGTTATTAAAGCAATTGGTGCTGGTAAGGTTGCTGCACGTAACATTGACAATTATCTTGGATTTGATCATGAGATTAAACTTGATGTTAAGATTCCAGAAGCAAAAGTTGGTGATAAAACAGCAGCTGGTCGTGTAAAGATGATGGAACGCTCAGCTGAAGACAGAAAAGACGACTTTGACTTAATGGAAAAAGGTATGAGCAAACAAGAACTTCTTCTTGAATGCAATAGATGCTTAAGGTGTGATCACTTTGGCATGGGAGCTTTCCGTGAGGGAAGGAGGCAACAATGGTAAATATTAAGATTAACGATAATGCCATTAAAGCTAAAGATGGCAGTACGATTTTAGAAGTTGCTCGTGCAAACAATATTGATATTCCTACACTTTGTGAATATGAAGAACTTAACTGTATTGGTGCATGCCGCATTTGTATGGTTGAGGTTCTAGGATTTGACAGACTTGTTGCAGCATGTAACACAGTTGTTGAGCCTGGTATGAATATTCTAACAGACAGTGCAAAAGTTCGTGATGCTCGCAAAAAGAATATGCAATTGATCTTATCAGAGCACAATACAGATTGCACAAAGTGCGTAAGAAACAATAATTGTAAACTTCAGGATTTATCTGAGAAGTTCAATATCCAGGATAATCCTTATGGCGAGAAATATCGCAGCGTTGAGTGGCCTAAGAATTTCCCACTTCAACGTGACGAGAGTAAGTGCGTTAAATGTATGCGCTGCATTCAGGTTTGCGATAACATCCAGGGCATCCATGTTTGGGATGTTAGAAACCATGGAACTCGTACAAGTGTTGGTATTCGTGACGGTGTTAAAATTGACGAGACAAAGTGTGTTCTTTGTGGTCAATGTATCACTCACTGTCCTGTTGGAGCTTTGGTTGAGCGTGATGATATTCAAAAAGTTTATGACGCTATTGAGAATCCTGATATTACAACAATTGTTCAAGTTGCTCCAGCAGTTAGAACTGCATGGGCTGAGGAATTAGGTCTTGACAGAAAGAAAGCAACTCCTCGCCATATGGTAGCTGCACTAAAGAAGCTAGGTTTTGATTATGTATTTGATACCGATTGGTCAGCTGATTTGACAATTATGGAAGAAGGTACAGAATTCTTAAATAGATTAAAACATAAGAAAGACTATGCATGGCCAATGTTTACATCATGTTGTCCAGCTTGGGTACGTTACTTAAAAGGTCATAGACCAGATCAGGTTAAACAGCTATCAAGTGCTAAATCTCCACAACAGATGTTTGGTCCTGCTGCAAAAGAACTTCTTAGCAAAACAGCAGGCTTAAAGAAAAAAGACATTTTCTGTGTTTCAATTATGCCTTGTGTTGCAAAGAAATATGAATGTGGCGTTCCTCAAATGAAGGACGTTGAATGTTCGCTTACTGTACGTGAGTTCCAGCGCATGATGAAAACTGCTGGTATTAAACCAAGTGATGTTAAGCCTTGTGATTTTGACAGTCCTCTTGGCGAGGCAACAGGTGCTGCACATATTTTTGGTGCAACTGGCGGTGTTATGGAAGCTGCTCTTCGTACTGCATATGCAATTATTATGGGCAAAAATCCACCTGCTGACCTCTTCAAAGGCGTTAGAGGTATGGATGGCTGGAAAGAAGCTGAATTCACTCTCAAAGGAAACAAGATTAGAGTTGCCGTTGTACATGGTCTTGTAAATGCTGAGAAATTGCTTCAAGCAATTGATAAGGGCGAAGTTGAATATGACTTTGTTGAAGTTATGACATGTCCAGGTGGTTGTGCTGGTGGTGGCGGTCAGCCAATTAAAGATCAGTGTGAACAAGCCAAAGACAGAGGCAAAATTTTATATTTCTTAGATAAACGCGAGAAGAGTCGTTTTTCACATGAAAATAAATCTGTGCAAAAGATTTATAAAGATATCTATGGCAAACCATTGTCAAAGAAATCACACAATGATTTCCACACCGATCAACGTAAGTGGGATTTTCAACCACATTAAGTCCTTTAAGCCCTCTTTAATTAGAGGGCTTATTTTTACATTATGAAAAAAGTTAGTTTTTCCGGACATAAATTCTATCGCTTATTTGCTGCAGGCACAATTTCTCTGCTTGTTGTTATTCTTGCTGAATCTATTGACAATATCGTTGCAGGTAATATGATCAATGAGCAAGCTATCAGCGCTGTTGGTATTGTGTCTTCTATATATACATTAATTTGTTTTGTTTCCGTGTTAATTGGTAGTGGAGGAGCCATAATTTATCAACAGTTAATTGGCAAATTTAAAAAAGAACACGCGAAAGAAGTATTTTGCACATCGCTAATTGCATCTATGTTCTTAGGTGTTCTATTGATGTTTGCAATTAGCTTTTTCGAAAATGATTTATTACTGTTTTTTGGTTGCTCTGATGAGCTGTTTGAATATGCACGACAGTATTACTCGTATTATAAAATCATAGCACTAATATATCCAGTCTACATTTTAATATATAATATGGTGTATAACGATGGAGATGCATTGTGCACTGCAATTGCTGATGTTGTACAACTTTTGTCTAATATTATATTTTCAGTTTTATTTTGCTTCCGTTTTGGCTTAGAAGGTATAAGTTTTGCTACGTGTATAGCTTTGATGTTAAGTACTGGAATTTGCATTACTCATTTCTTTAAAAAGAAAAATTCAGTTAAAATCAAATTTGGAATGAAGTTTTCTTATTTATTGTCATCAATACGTTATAGTTTCTCTGAAGCATCAATTTATTTATGTACTTCAGTATTGTTAATTGCTTCAAATAAATTCATAATTGTAATATTTGGAGAATATTACCTACCTGTTTTTAACGTTGCAATGTTCGTTATTTCTTTGATGGCTGTGTGTCAAGGAATTGCCAAAGCTGTAACTCCTTTTTTATGTATTTATTATTCAGAAAACAACATCGATGGTCTAAAACATATTATGAAAAAAGGCCATTTAGTAAGTTTAATCACAGGCATAATAATGACGGTATTGTTTTATTGTTTTGCTGATTACATACCTTTATGGTACGGCGTTAGCTCAGAGAATCTCGTATTTTTGTCTGCTGTTGCTGTAAGAAGTACATCAACATTCATTATTTGTGTTGCGTTTGTTTATTTATACTCGCAATATTATTTAGTCATTGGAAAGATACAGCTTGCGGTTATGTTTATGGTATTGAGTAGTCTTGTCGCACCGTTGTTATTCTTAATTGTACCTGCTATTACTTTGTCTAAAGATGCGGTATGGTATTTGTTTGGTGGACATATTTTATTTGCTTTTATAATTGCTATAATTGTAATATTTGTTGTTTATGGAAGAAAAAATTTCCCTCTTTTACTAAAGGATAATAAGACAATTTCAAGGAATTTTAATTTATTGTTAAATAAAGAGAGCTTAATGCAAACTCAAAAAGACATTATTGTGTTTTTAGAAGACCAGAATGTTAAAAAGAAAACTATTGATAAAATTGCATTATATGTTGAAGAGATAGGTTTGAGCGTTCTTGATAAAAACGATAAACCTGTTATTATGGAATATAGTCTAATCTTTGAAGATAAAAATATTCTTTTAATAGAGAGAGATAATGGATGCTTGTTTGATATTACTGATCAAGATATGCAATCAGTAAGTTTAAATACCTTTGTTGTATCTTCTTTAATGAGTAAAAATTCTTCAAATCAATATATAAAATCTACTGGTTTCAATAGGAGTGTATATAAATTTGAGTTATAATATTTGGTAGTCGAGAGAAAGGATCTGGCATGAGTTTACCAAAGACCATGAAAGCATTAGTTGCGTATGACAAAGATGATTACAAGTTAGTAACTGATTTTCCTGTTCCTGAATGTGGACCGGATGATGTTATCATCAAAACAGAAGGTTGTGGTATTTGTGCGGGCGATTTGAAATGTGCGCATGGTGCTGCAATGTTTTGGGGTGATGATGTGCAGCCTCGATGGGTTGAACCACCTTTTATACCAGGACATGAATTTTGTGGAAAAATTGTAGAAGTTGGCGAAAACATCAAAGATTTTAAGATTGGTGACAGAGTAACAGCCGATCAAATTGTTCCTTGTGGCGAATGTAAATTCTGCAAGAGTGGACGTTATTGGATGTGTCAACCACATGCAACATTTGGATTCCAAAAAGGCAATAACGGTGGTATGGCTGAGTATGTTCGCTATCCAAAAACTGCTGTAATTTCAAAAGTTCCAGAAGATATGCCATTAGAGCAAGCATTATTAATTGAACCTTATGGATGTTCAAAACATGCTGTTGATAGAGCTCAAATTGGTAATGAAGATGTAGTAGTTATTTCTGGTGCTGGTACATTAGGTCTTGGCATGATCACTTATGCTAGGATGAAGAATCCTGCTAAATTAATTGTTCTTGATATGCAAGACAACAGACTTGAGAAGGCAAAAGAATTTGGTGCTGATCTTGTATTTAATCCTGGCAAAGTTAACGTTCAGGAAGAAATTTTGAAACTTACTGATGGTTATGGTTGCGATATTTATATCGAGGCAACAGGGCATCCATCAAGCGTTCAACAGGGGCTAGACGCTGTACGTAAACTTGGTACTTTTGTAGAATTCAGTGTTTTTGGTGAACCTGCCACAGTAGATTGGTCAATTATCGGAGACCGAAAAGAGCTCGACATTCGTGGCTCTCACCTAAGCCCTTATTGTTATCCATTTGTTATTGAGAATATTCATAATGGAAACTTAAAAACTAATGGTGTTGTTTCTAAGGTTTATGACTTAGATGACTGGGAGGAAGCTTTTGATATGGCTACCGGAAAGGATGGCGACTTAAAGGTTGCTTTTAGGTTTTAATAATGAGTAAAGTAATGGATAGAGTTAAAGCTACGCCAAAATCAGATTGGCCAGTAGCTAAACAATCACTTCAGGGCCCTGGAAGGTTTTTTGGACTTTACGGTGGCGAGCATATTGCTGCTACAGAGTTTGTAATTGGAGCCACGCTTGTAGGCTATGGCTGCAGTTGTTTTGATATTTTTGTAGGCCTTGCAATTGGCAACTTACTTGCGACTTTAACTTATAGGTTTTTGTGTGCGCCAATTGCTGTTGAGACAAGACAATCCTTATATAACTATTTAAGAAAGATAGTTGGAGTAAACGTTCAAAAGATTTACAACATTGTATTTGGATTGGGCTTTGCGACGCTGTCAGCATGTGGAATATGTATTTCTGCGTGTGCTATTCGAAATGCTTTTGGGATACCGACACAGCTTGAATGGTTCCCGACAGACTGGCGGTTTGTCCTAATAGTAATAGTATTAGGAGGCGTAATAGTATTTGTTGCGGCGAATGGTTTTGATGGTGTTACTCGTTTTGCAACTAAGTGTGTTCCTTGGATGATAGCCATATTTGGTCTTGCATTTTTAGTTGTTATGCCTCAATTATCAGACGCTGTTGGTATGGGAAATATTGATAGTTTTGATGAAGTGTCTAGGTTATTTAATGAGTATATATGGGCTGGAAAACCTGGCACAGGTGGTCAACAATTAGGCATCGTTCATGTTGCTGCATTCGCATGGGGCGTAAATACGCCACTTCATTTTGGCCTAAATGATATGGCAGTATTTAGTCATGCTAAAAATAAAAATTATGGTTTTATTAGTGCAATGGGAATGTTTGTTGGTCATTATTTTGCATGGATTGCGGCTGGTGTTTTAGGAGCTACAGCAGCATTTTTGCTTAATACAGATTTAAGCTTGCTTGATTCTGGTGATGTTACATTTACTGTTCTTGGTTACTCAGGATTGTTAGCTGTTGTTATTGCTGGTTGGACTACCGCTAACCCAACGATATATAGAGTTTCCTTATGTTTTAATACTGTCTTTAAAAAATTAACCTATGAGAAGACTGTATATTTGATGGGAACTTTAATTACCATTGTGGCTTGTTTTCCAGTTGTGCGAAGTGCCAACGATGTACTCACTTATTTAGGAGATTTAGTTGTTGGAATGGGTGCTGTTGTCATAGCTGAGCATTTTTTGTTTCCAAAAATTGGATTAACTCGTTATTGGAATTTGTATAAAAACAATAAAACTAACTGGCCAGCGCTTATTTCGTGGGCTGCAAGTTTATTGTTCTTTGTTGTAATGCTTATAATAAGACCAGAAAATTTCCATCAAAATTTCTGGTTCATACCATGCTTTTTGATTTCGTTTGTTTTATATATCATCCTTGCATGTTTTGCAGGAGCAAGACAGAAATACCCAGAGAGACAAAAAGAAGAAGACGAATACGATGCTGCACTACAGAAATATGCTGATGATCAGTGGGATGGTTTAGAGAAGTTTAAACCAAGTGGCTTATCAAAAGTTTTGGTTGTGTTATGTTGGCTAGACATCGCTGCAATAATTATTACTGGTGTGTTATGTTTTGCAAATGTGCTAAATCATGATGAGACCATTCTTATTGTTGGCATAGAAACTGTTTTATATTTCGTTATGATAATTGTAAGTTCTATCCTAGATGGTGTAAAAGCAGCAGTAGATTATAAGGAAGAATATGGAGAAGGTAAAAGGTTTACAGACCACTAAAATGTACCTAGGTATTGAACTAGGTTCTACAAGAATTAAGGCCGTCCTCATTGATGAGGACGGCAATGTCTTGGCTAGTGGTGGCCATGATTGGGAAAATCATTTTGAAAACGGAGTATGGACTTATCCTTTGGAGGAGGCTTGGGAAGGCCTCGCCAATTGCTATGCTGATCTAGTTAATAATTATGGTGAGAAAATTGAGACATTAGATGCGATAGGTATTAGTGGCATGATGCATGGGCATTTAGCTTTTGACCAAAACGGTAACCAGCTCGCTGAGTTTAGAACTTGGAGAAACAATATCACTGGTGAAGCCGCTGATAAACTTACTGAACTTTTCCAATATAATATTCCACAACGCTGGAGTGTTTCTCACTTATATCAAGCAATCTTAGAAGATCAACCACATGTAAAAGACATAGCTTACATGACAACTTTGTCTGGATATATTCATTGGAAATTAACAGGTAAAAAAGTACTTGGTGTTGGTGATGCTTCTGGTATGTTCCCAATTGAAATTGCTACTCATACATATAATCAATCTATGATTGATAAGTTTAAGGAGTTAACAAATTTTGACATTAATTGTGTTTTTCCTAAAGTTTTAGTAGCTGGCGAGGATGCTGGTACATTATCAGAAGAAGGCGCAAAACTTCTTGACAAAAGTGGTACTTTAAAAGCAGGCATTCCAATGTGTCCACCAGAAGGAGATGCTGGAACTGGTATGGTCGCAACAAATAGTTTGTCTCCTCGTATGGGCAATGTTTCTGCTGGCACCTCTGCATTTGCAATGCTTGTGCTTGAGAAAGAATTGAAATGCGTTCATCGTTCGCTTGATATGGTGACAACACCAGCTGGTGATTTAGTGGCTATGGCGCATGCAAACAACTGTACTACTGAGATTAATTCCTGGATGAGTCTTTTTAAAGAACTCGCAGAGATGCTTGGCTCTGATATTTCTATGGGTGATTTGTTTGAACTTACTTTTAATAAATCATTAGAAGGAGATGCTGATTGTGCAAAACTCTTAGGTTATTGTTTTCACAGTGGCGAGCATGGAGTTGGCTTAACGGAAGGATGTCCTCTTTTCTTACATCCAACAGATGCTACGTTTAATATGTCTAATTTTATAAGAGCTCAAATTTACTCTTGTTTTGGGGTTATGAAGTTAGGTATGGATATATTAATCAACGAGGAAGATGCCAAGATTGATAAAATTTTAGGTCATGGTGGTATTTTTAAAACAGAAGGTGTTGCTCAGCGTATGTTGTCTGCAGCAATTGGAGCCCCTGTTGAGGTAATGGAAACTGCATCTGAAGGAGGTGCTTGGGGCATTGCTTTGCTTGCAGCCTATCTTGACAGTAACGAATCTTTAGTTGATTTTATTAATAATATTTTCGCAGATGCAAAGGTTAGCGTAATAGATGCTACTGATGACGAAAAAGCAGGATATGAGAAATTTATGGAGCGCTTTAAGGTAGGTCTTGAGGCGGAGCGTGAAGCTACAAAACTATGTTAAAAATTGTCCTTGTAGAACCCGAAATTCCTCAAAATGCAGGTAACATTGCACGTACTTGTGCTTGTATTGGTGCTGAACTTCATATGATTGAACCTTTTGGTTTTAGAATGTCAGATAAATATTTCAATAGAAGCGGACTTGATTATTGGGATAAAGTTAGCGTTACTCGATGGAATTGTTTGAATCAGTTTCTAGAAGAACATGGCATGGAAGATTTGTGGCTGTTTACCGGTAGAGTTGACAAGTCTTTTTATGATGCTAAGTTCAGTCGAGATAGCTGGCTTTTATTTGGTAGAGAAACTGCAGGTTTGCCAGTAAGCTTAATTGATAAGTATAGGTCACGTTGTGTTCGTATTCCTATGATGCCTAATACTCGAAGCCTAAATCTTTCAAATTCTGTTGCAGTAGGAGCTTATGAGGCTATAAGAAACATAAATAATCATGAATTGGTATGAGTGAAGAAAAGAAAAAATATACGAAACTTTATTTAGTCCTAACAATATTAGCAATAATATCTTGTTTTGTTGTATTTGTTAGTATTGGTAAAGATATTAATTCTCCTTTTAATTTAACATTAAAACTTGAGTCTCCTGATTTTGCATGTAGCGACTCAAAAGAAAACACTTCAATGGGCGATTCAAAGGGTGTTGTTATTGATAAAGAAGGACAGAGATTAACTGTAATTGACGAAAACAGAAATTTCTATTCTCAAATGAAATTTGATCTCTCTAATCAGTATCTGAATCGTGCACGTAGTGCATGTTTATATGGTGATGATTTATACGTCTTTGGTTATTTGTATGACACTAATGGTATATATTATTCTGAACAAAGAATTGTTAAATTTCATACAAACGGTTCGTTCAATCAAGTAGTTTATTCAGAAAGCACTAATAGTGATAGGTTTAATACATCGTGGATATATGACTTTAGTGTTGTAAATGATGTAGTATATTTTGTTGAATACGACTATAAGACTGTTTCTATCAATAAGCTTGAATCAAAACCAAGTGCAAATTCTGGAACTGTATACGAGAAAAAAACATAAGGACTTTTGAGCCAAATGATCTTATTGTAGCTATAAATTATCAAGCAAAAGAGGATAGCTGCATTATGAAGAACCTTACAAATAATTACATAATTAATAACAAGGGGACGCAAACATTTTATTCGCATGTGGATTTTGTAAACTATATAAAAAGTTTAAATGGTGTTGGGTCTAATTTATCATATATTGTTCAAGAGAACAACGACAACAAAACCCGTTTAGAACTTGTAGATAAAACAACACAAAATGTATATGAAATAGACAGTAGCGAAATAAATTCTTTTGACCTTAATTATAATAATTCATCGTTTACCATTTGCAATACCGATAAAAATCAAGCAATTTTTTATTACTACAAACAAGATAGTTTGCTTGTGCTTGACGAAATTACTTATAGTATTCCAACATATATTTACATTATTTCTTTTTGGTTGTGTTTAGCTTATTTAATTATTTTAGCTATTGTTTTAACAATTAGATATTTTATTAGGGCGTACAAAAAAGATTTAAAGAAATTTTTCCGTGTAATTATTGGAGTTGTTATTTTTATATCTGTTATGTTAACAACTTTATATGTTTGTGCTGAGATGTATCATAAAGAGAAGAATGATATCTATAACCAAGTGCAGTCTCAATCGTTATATTTTTCTGAAACATCACATGAAATAGGAGATATGTTTCAAAACAAAAACTGGAATGAAGATTTATCTGGATTTAAATCATATGAAAAAACTATTAATAACTTTAAAAATATCTGTAAAGATTTAGATTTATTATGTATTGCGTCTGCGAAATACGATATTGATTATATTTATCAGGTTTTATATTATGATAAACAGGAGCAAGGTTTTCGTGTTTTGGCAGATAGTAGAGAGTTAGTTGTTGTTGGGGAAGACGATAAACATTTTACTCCTGAGGCTCAACAAAAAGTACTTAATAAAGAGGCGGTTTCAGGAGAAGATAGGGACGTTACCGATAAATATATCTATGCATATGCTCCAATTTATAATTCGCAAAACGAAGTTGTTGGATGTATTATGATAGGTAGTTACGTACAAAGTTTAAATTCACAAATCGGAAATATTTATTTCAGATTGATTGTATTATTGCTTTTGGTGTTAATAGTAATTTATTTGCTAACTACTGAAATTTTAGAAACTCGAAAAAGTTTTTTCAGGTATAGATACTATAAAAAGAATAAGCTATTCTTCCCTGAAATAAACTTAATTGCTTCTATTGATTATATTAAAAATATGATTTTTAATGCAGATTGTGTACTTTGTGTTCTTGTAGCAAAAGAAATGCTTGTTCAATATGGTATGGAAAATGATGGTGTATTAATGGGTTTGCCAGCATTGATGGTTGGTGTTGGTATGTTGTTTGGGCCTTTTGTATTTGGGTTTGTAAAAAGATTCTTGACAATAAAAAAGATCTATGTTGTGGGTTCTATTACGATAATTTGTACAATGGCAATTGCAGTATTTAATGTTGTCAATAACATGTTTGTTATGTTTTGTGTGGTCAAGTTGATCTTTGGTATAGGATACAGTCTAATAGATGTGGGTAACAGCACATATCCACTATTTATTACCAATAAAAAGTTTAGAGAAGGAATTATTAGAAGATTATCTCTTACGGATATTGCAACATCAGTACTGTCTGTTACTATAGCTGGGCAATTAGCTTCTGTATTTGGAAACCAATCAATTTATTCATTTATTACAATACTTGGAATTTTATTGTTGTTAGTAAATATGTATGTTTTGCCAAAAAATCAGTTTTTTAAATCTAACATTTCTGAAGGTCAGAAGAAAGTACCATTGAAAAATATCATTAAACTTGTTTTCTCACCAGCAATTATAATGTCTATTCTTTTTATGATCTTTATTTTCTTGATAAATGGTTATAAGAGTATGTTATTTCCAGTATTGGTAAGTGGTATGAATTATTCGCAGACTGATATTTCTAATTTATTTGCAATTGGAGCAACTATAGCTCTTATATTTAATAAAGCATATTTTAGATTTAATGATAGGTTTGACGTTTGGCCTGCAGCAATTTTAAATCTTATAATAATTAGTATTATTTTCTGCATTTTTGCAATAAATTCAACTTTATGGTGGTCTTTAATTGCTGTTGTGTTGGTTTATCTAATTCATAGATGTTTAGCCTCGCAAAGGCAAGTATTATGGCCAAGACAGTGCATAAAGTCAGGTATTGAGCCTAGTACAATGCAACCATTCTTCTCTTTAGTTGAGGGTGTTGCTACAATGTTGAGGCCTCTTATATTAGGTGTTTTCATAAATGTTGCCGGAAATAATGCATGTTTTATGTTAGGTGCATGTCTTTTTATTTTTACTATTATATATTTCTTAATTACAAGAAACACTGCCCTTAGCGAGCGTATTTCTAATTGGTAAATAGGAGCATTTATGGAAAAAATAATTGTTGTTGAATGTCTTTCTTCAAGCATGTCTTATATTTACGATATTAGACAAGAGGGTTATGAACCTGTTATTTTGGAAACATATAACAATATTATAAGAAGAAAATCAAATTATACTTATATGGACAAACCCTTACCTCGTATAATTAATGCTTTGCCTAATTATGAAGACACGCTTAATCTTGTAAGAAAAGAGAATCCTAAGTTAATTTTAGCTGGCTGTGAGCAATCTGTTGAATTGGCAACTTTACTTGCTAATGATCTAGGTTTAATGTTTAATCCAAAAAGCCATCTACCTTATGTTCTTGATAAACATAAAATGCAAATAGCATGCAAAGAAGCTGGTCTTAGATATATTGAAGGAAAAATGGTTAGCTCAGAAGATGAGGCTGTAGATTTTTTCAATAAATGTAAGAAGGGTGCTGTATTAAAGCCAAAGCATGGCGCTAGCTCATTTAATGTTTGTGTGTGCTCTAAAGAATGTGAAGTAAGAGAAGCTTTTAATAAAATTAAAGGATGCAAAAATTTAGAAGGCGATGTTAATGAAGAGGTTATTATTCAAGAACGTATTGTCGGACCAGAATATATAGTTAATACAATTACACGAGATAATGAAACCTATGTTTCGTCGATGTATATTTATTCAAAAAAACATATACCAGGTGCAGCAAATATATATGATCTTCATGAAACTATTACGCATGATGAAATCAACAATAAAATTAAAGAAATGATGGATTATGCTATTAAAACAACAAAAGCAGTAGGTGTAAAATATGGTCCTGTTCATGGTGAATTTATGATAGACGAAGATGGTCCTGTATTGATTGAAGTTAATTGCAGAATTTGTGGTGCTGATATGCCGAGAAAATTTTTAGATCAGGCTTTTGGACATCATGAGACAAATCTATCCCTTGATTCATATTTACATCCTGAAAAATTTAAAAAACGCATGTCAATGGATTATTTTACTCCTGGTAAAGGATATTTAAAAACATTAATAATTAAAGATGAAATTGATATTTTAGATGCTCCTATTTGTAGGACTGCAAAGGAATTGCCTACGTTTTTTATGCTAAAAGATATTGATGAAAAATGTCCAATGCATCTTGTTAAAACTATTGATTTATCAACAACAGGCGGTAAAATATTTTTTGTTAGTGACGATTCTGAACAAGTAACAAAAGATTGTAAAGAAATATGTCGTTTAGAGGAAGAAGAATACGATAAATTATATACAATAGATTAATTCCTTTAGCAAATTTGAATTTCATGTCAACAATTAATTAAAATAATGTAGTATATGCGCTGCCTTAAAAGTGGGGGGATGCCCCTAAGCTAGAAAAGCCTAGCTAAGAAAGTGAGGAAAATTGAAACTAGTAATTACTGAGAAGAACGATGCGGCCCAAAAAATCGCTAAACTTTTGGGCAAAAATGTCAAAGCTGACAAAGTCTTCACTACACCTGTTTATAGGTTCCAAGTAAATGACGAGGATTGGGTTACCATTGGTCTTCGCGGCCACATTATGGAACCTGATTTTACACCACAACTTCAATGCTTAAAAACAACTGGTTGGCGAGGGCTTACGGAAGATAATACAAAGGTAGATGCCAATGTTCCAAATGATCTTGATAAGCCTCCATACAAATATAGGCGTAAACCATATTTGAAAGACGGTATTGATCTCAAGTCTTGGAAAATGGAAGCACTACCTTATTTGGTATATGGTCCTATAGTTAAACTTCCAAAAGAAAAGGCAATTATAAGATCATTAAAAAACCTTGCTAAGAAAGCTGACAGTGTAGTTATCGCTACAGATTTTGACCGCGAGGGAGAGTTGATTGGTTCAGATGCTCTTAAGTGTTGTTTAGAAGCAAATAAAAATTTAGATGTTTCGCGTGCTAGATACTCGGCTTTTACACAAGCAGAGATTGACAATGCTTTTGATAATTTAGTAGAACTAGATACAAACTTAGCTGATGCTGGGGGAAGTAGGCAGGATATTGACCTTATTTGGGGCGCTGTATTAACTCGCTATCTTACATTAGTTAGATTTGCAGGATATGGAAATGTACGTTCTGCTGGACGTGTTCAAACTCCAACTCTAGCTTTAGTAGTTGAAAAAGAGCGCGAACGTCTCGCCTTTAAACCAGAAAAGTACTGGGTAATTGAAGGTGATTTTAGAGATTTTAAGGCAACACATAAAACAGCAAAGTTTAAAGATAAGTCAGAAGCAGATGCTGCTATGAAAAATATAGAAGGCGAGGATAAGGCTAAAGTTGTAAGCGCTGACAAAAAGACTCGCAAAGTTAATCCGCCAACACCTTTTAATACAACAAGTCTTATGGCTGCTGCATCAAGTGAAGGTTTAACTCCTGCAAGAACTATGCGTATTGCTGAGAGTTTATACATGGGAGGTTATATCTCATATCCTCGTGTTGATAATACAGTTTATCCTAAGAGCTTGGACTTAAAGGAAACTATTAAAAAACTTGATATTGAACCTGAATATTGCCAGAAGCTTTTGGCCAAAGATTTAGTTCCTACTAGAGGTAAAAAGGAGACAACAGATCATCCTCCAATTTATCCTACAGGGCCTGCAAAAGATTTGTCAGGTGCTGATTTGAAACTCTACAACCTAATTGCAAGACGCTTTTTAGCAACATTGTCTGAACCTGCAATAGTTCAGGGAACAAAGATTACTTTGGATGTTAATGGCGAGAATTTTGTTGCAAAAGGCGACATTTTACAAACACCAGGTTTTAGAGCTGTATATCCTTATGGTTTGAAGAAAGACGAGCAGCTTCCTGAACTTGCAGCTGGAGATGTCATTGATTTTCTAGGTGCAAAATGCGATGAAAAGGAAACTGAGCCTCCTGCAAGATACAGCCAAGGGCGTTTAATTCAACAGATGGAGAAGCATGGACTTGGAACAAAGTCGACTCGTCATTCAATAATAGAGAGACTTTATAATGTTAAATATATTCAAAACGATCCAATTGAACCATCACAATTAGGTATTGCGGTTATTGATGCTCTGGAAAAATATGCTCCCCACATCACGCACCCTGAGATGACAGCTGAGTTGGAGCATGGTATGGACGACATTGCAGAGGGAAAGAATACTAGAGTAAATGTTGTTGAAGATTCTCGTAATAAATTATCAGATGAGTTAAACAACTTGCTTCCTCATAAGGATGATATTGGAGAGGCTCTAAGCGATGCTGTTGCAGCAGATGCTTATGTTGGACCTTGTCCAAAGTGCGGTAAAGACTTACAGCTTAGAGCCAGTGCAAAAACAAAGTCTATGTTTATCGGGTGTTCAGGTTGGCCTGAGTGCGATGTAACTTATCCTCTTCCAAAAGGCAAGGTTGAGGCAAACAAGACAAATTGTGAAGTATGCGGAATGCCACAAATTAAAGTTACTGCATTTAGACAAAAACCAAGAATTTTATGCATTAATCCTGAATGTGATACCAATAAAGAAGCAGATGTGATTGTTGGTACATGTAAGAACTGTGGTGGAAAATTAATTGCAAGAAAGAATCCTAAAACTCTTAAACGTTTTATAAGATGTGAAAATTTTGATGAGTGTGGAACAGGTTATCCGCTTCCTCAATATGGTGAAATTGAAGCAACAAATGAAGAATGTGAACATTGTGGTGCACCTATGGTAATCGTAAACACACAACGTGGCCCTTGGAAGTTGTGTCCAAATTTTTCTTGTCCGGAGAAGAATAAAGATGATAAATAAAGGAAAATTCATAACATTTGAGGGCGGTGATGGGGCCGGTAAGTCAACACATATTAAGCGGCTTACGTCATATTTAGAAGATAGAGGCTATGAGGTTGTTTTTATAAGAGAACCAGGCGGAACAGCTATTGGCGAGAAAATTAGAGATATTCTTTTAGGTAACGAGAACGCAGAAATGTGTTCGCAAGCAGAACTTCTATTATTCGAAGCTTCACGTGCTCAAATTACAAAACAAATTATTAAGCCTGCGCTTGAAAGAGGTGCCATTGTTCTTGCTGATAGATTCTATGATTCTTCTGTTGCATATCAAGGCTATGCAAGAGGTTTAAAAATTGATGATATTAAGCAACTTAATATGTTTGCAACAGATTATCTTGTGCCTGACATGACAATATTAATGGTGTCTAGCGTAGACGAAAGCTTAGAACGGGCTACAAAAGACGGTGCAGACCGTATTGAATCTGCTGGAGTAGAATTCCAAAAAAAGGTTATGGATGGCTTTAAGCAAATTGCTGAAGCTGAACCAGATAGATTCAAACTTGTAAGACTTCAAGATTCTAAGGATGACACTTTTAATTTAATTTTAGAAAAATTAAAGGAACTTTTTTAGATTTTTGAGTTATGATACACATGTTGCAAAAAGCAACAACTGCTTCTTTCGGAGGCAGGAAATTTTCACAATTGAAAAGTTAGGATTTAATTATGCCAGCTAAAAAGAAAACAGAAGAAGAACAACAAGATGGTCGCAAGACACGTCGTAGAAGTCATGTGTCTGGAGAGAAAAAAGAAGAAGTAAAAAAAGAAGAAAAGGCAACTAATGAACCTATGCCTAGCGAATCTCCAAATTCACTAAAAAGTCTAACGAACGCAGAGCTTTTAGAGAAAGCAGATGAGCTTGAAATTCCAGCTGAAATTACAGATGGCTTAAAAAAAGCAGAACTTATCGCAGTTGTATTTAAAGCAATTGCTGAGGCCGAAGGATTCAAAAACGTTAAAGGTGTTTTGGATGTTTTGTCTGACGGCTATGGTTTCTTGCGTTGCAAAGATTATATGCCATCTGAAATTGATGTGTATGTTTCAGTTTCAATGATTAGAAAAAACGGACTTCGCAAAGGTGACGAGATCAAAGGAAAGACTCGTCCTCCTCGTGAAGGCGAAAAATATGCTGCTTTATCAGAAATCGAATCAGTAAACGAAATTCCTATGGCTGAATTTGGTAAGCGTCCAAAATTTAAGGATTTGACACCAATTTTTCCAGATGAGCGTTTGGTTATGGAGCATGGAAAAGACGGCACAACAGCTAGAGTAATCGATCTTGTAGCTCCTATCGGAAAAGGGCAGCGTGGATTGATTGTGTCTCCTCCAAAAGCTGGTAAAACAACAATATTGAAGGACATTGCTGCTGCCATTAGTGCTAACAATCCAGAAGTCCATTTAATGTGTTTACTTGTTGATGAACGTCCTGAAGAAGTTACAGATATGGAGCGTTCTATTAATGGCGAGGTAATATCTTCAACATTTGATATGCCTTGTGAAAACCATACAGCAATTGCTGAGCTTACTATTGAACGTGCAAAAAGGCTTGTAGAATCAGGTAAGGATGTTGTAATTCTTCTTGATTCTATTACAAGGTTAGCTAGAGCTTACAATTTAGCTCAACCACCAAGTGGAAGAGTTTTATCTGGTGGTGTAGATTCATCAGCATTGTATCCACCTAAACGATTCTTAGGTGCTGCACGTAATATTGAAGGTGGCGGATCGCTTACTATTTTGGCTTCTGCTCTTATTGAAACTGGTTCCAAAATGGATGAAGTTATTTTTGAAGAATTTAAGGGCACAGGTAATATGGAACTTAAGCTTGATAGGTTTTTGGCAGATAGAAGAATATTTCCTGCAATTGATCCTGTTACTAGTGGTACTCGTAAAGAAGATTTGTTGCTTGATAATCAAGAAGCACCACTTATTTGGGGTGTTAGAAGAATACTCGCAAATCTTAATAATACAGAACGTGCTATGGACATGCTTATTAAGAGTTTGAAGAAAACTGAAAACAATAGAGAGTTCTTAATTCGCACTGCTAAGAAAGCAAGTAAAGGCGCAAGTGAGGGAGTTGCAAGTTTCTAAGTGGCCTAAAAGAGCAGTTGTAACAGCTGGAATGCCTTATGGTAACAAAGCGCTTCACTTTGGTCATATTGGCGGCGTATTTATTCCAGCTGACTGTTTTGCAAGGTTTCTAAAAGATCGTATTGGTAAAGATAATGTTAAATTTGTAAGTGGTACTGATTGTTATGGTTCTCCAATTGATGAGGGTTATCGCAAACTTGAAGGTTTTGATGGTACCATTCAAGACTATGTGAAGATGAATCATGATGCTCAATTAGAAACTCTAAAAAAATACGAAGTTGATTTAAGCATTTTTGAAGGATCTGGTATTGGTAAGTGTGGCGAGGCTCATCAAAAGATGACAGACGATGTCCTTTCAAAGCTAAAAGATTTAGGCGTACTTACTTGTGTTGACTCTAAACAGTTTTATGATACGCAAGCTGATATGTTTTTAAATGGTCGTCAGGTTACGGGACGTTGTCCTGTTCAAGGATGTAAAAGTGAGCAAGCTTATGCTGATGAGTGTAGCTTAGGACATCAATATGCACCTGAGGATCTGATTGCTCCAAAGTCAAGTGTTACAAGTACTACTCCTGAAATGCGTACTGTTAAAAATTGGTATTTTGACTTGCCGAAATATTTAGATTTTTTAAAAAGTGAAGTTGAAAGACAGAAAGCGGACGCGAACATCAGAGATATCGTGCCTCAAACAATTTCAGAGTTTTTGGTTCCTCCTATCATTTTTGTTAAAAATGAATGTTATGAAGATTATAAAAAATTGGATTTGCCTAAGCATAGTTATAAGCCTGCTGAGGGAAATAAGCAAAGTTTCACAATTGAGTTTGAAAATATTTACGACAGAGACGAGGCTAAAGAAAAACTAGTTGAAGCTGGAATTAGATTCCGTACAGGTAAGACCTTAGTACCGTTTAGGCTTACTGGTAACGCTACTTGGGGTGTAAGCGCTAAAGCTCTTGACCCTGAGCTTACAGTTTGGTGTTGGCCAGAAAGTTTATGGGCACCAATTTCGTTTACTAGCGTCATTGCCGATTGGGAAGAATATTGGTGTGGTGATGATACAGAAATTTATCAATTCATCGGACAAGATAATATTTATTTTTATGGAGTTGCTCAGCCTGCAATTTGGGAAGCTCTTGGAAATATTAAACAATCACGTTTAATTGCTAATCATCATGTACTTTTTGGGAAAACCAAAGCATCCTCTTCTAGCGAAATCAAACCTCCAAGCGCAGATGAATTACTTGATTATTATACAGCAGAGCAGCTAAGAGCCCATTTTTTGGCATTAGGTCTTGCACAAAAATCTGTAGGTTTCTCTCCTAAAGTATTTGACGCAGAAAAGAAGGACGATCCTAGAGTAGCTGATCCAGTTTTGAAGGAAGGCGCACTTCTCACAAATGTTTACAACAGACTCGCTAGAAGTTGTTTTTATGAGGCTAAGAATAATTTTGATTGCAAAGTTGAATTGTTAGAACCAAGTACAAATGTTAAAAAATTAGTTAGCGAGACTATGGATAAATACGAAGCTTTAATGCACAAAGTTGAGCTTTATTCAATAATGCAGTTGATGGATACATTTATTCGCGACGCAAACAAAATTTGGACTGATGGAATTAAGGCTGTCTCGCAAGAAGAGTTAAGTAAAGGTATTGATGTGCGCGTTGGCGGAGAACCAAGTGACGCTCGTAAACAAGTGCTCGCAGATAGTTTTTACCTTTTGTATGCAACAAACTTAATGATGCATCCAATTGTGCCGTCTGGCGCAGAAAAAGTTTTACAATATATGAAGTTCGATGACTTTAATTGGGATAATTTCAGAAATATAGTTTGGAATGGCGAGGTTCACGAAGTAGAAGAAATTCCTCCACGTTTTGATTTTTTCAAAAAACACGAGAGTCAATATAAATAATATATGTTTGCAACTTTAATTGTTGTCATATTTGTTTACTACTATCAGATTCACATAAATTTTACTAACAAAATTACACAAGTTCTATTGATTGTTTTGCACAAATAATATATAGTCTATTTTCAGGTATTTTAGCAATAACATAATATTTACTAACAAAATTACACAAGTTCTATTGATTGTTTTGCACAATTTGTGTTATAATATTTATATGATTAAAAGAGAAATAACAAATAATCTACAAAAGATGACAGAATATTATCCTGTTGTTTCTTTAACTGGTCCAAGACAAAGTGGAAAGTCTACACTTGTGAAAGAAGCGTTTCCTGGATATGAGTACTTTAATCTAGAAGAAAAGTCACTATATTTTGAAGCTTTAAATAATCCAGAAGGTTTCATTAATAATATTAAAGGTAAGGCTATTATTGATGAGGCACAGTTAGTTCCAGATTTGTTTTCAGCTATTCAAGTTGCTGTCGACAAAAAACAAGAAAATGGTAATTTTATTTTAAGTGGATCACAAAATTTCTTATTATCAGAAAATATTACGCAGTCACTTGCTGGACGTGTAGGAATATGCGAGCTATTGCCTTTAAATTATTATGAGCTTTATAACTCAGAATATAAAACGAATATAAATCAGTTTATATTACATGGTGGCTATCCTAGATTGTATGTTAATAAAACGCCTATGAGTATTCATTATAGAAATTATTTACGTAGTTATGTGAAACGTGATGTCGAAGGATATTTGCGTGTTAGAAATTCTATGGACTATGAAAGATTGATTTCCTTGTTAGCTAGTAATGTTGGTCAATTACTTAATTATAAGAGGCTTTCTAATGATTTAGGTGTTGAGATTAATACAGTCAAAAGCTGGATATCGTTACTTATTTCTAGTTATATTGTTTATATTGTACCTTCATATTCTACTAATATTAGAAAAAGAGTTATAAGAACTCCAAAAATATATTTTTATGATACTGGTTTATTGTGTCATTTAATGCGTATTCATGATGAAACTACTTTATTGCATGACGAAAAGTATGGTTTAATTTTTGAAAACTTTATAATGACAGAAATGGTAAAAAGTTATTTTAACAGTCTTCAAGATCATTATTTGTATTTTTATAGAGATAGTCACGGAAACGAAATTGATATTGTTGATATTACAAATCCACGAAATGTTGTTGTTGCTGAGGTTAAGTCTGGAATGACTATGATGAATAAATACAACAAGGTTTTATATAAAGCCGAGGAGGAATTAAATATTAAACAATTAAAAAAACAAATTATTTATAATGGGGATAGAAATTTTGACTTTGATGGTACGAAAGTAATTTCAGCTGAGTCGTTTTTGTTGTCTAACATGAATAATTTAGAAAAAAGTTTAGATATGTTTTCCGATGATTTCTTAACAGAAGGAAGAGGTTTACAAGGGTCACAAACCAGAGAACTATAATGTTAGAACTTAAGAACATATCAAAATCTTATGTTACAGGACCTTTTTCGCAAAAGGCATTGGATGGAATAAGTGTTAGTTTTAGAGACAATGTGTTTATAGATATTATCTGTTTTTGAGTAATGTAAAAATTAAGTAAAATTGAAATCAGAAATTAATAGAAAACTAGATTTTTAGAGTATGCTATAATAAATAATATGGTTATCGATCAAAATAACTATATAAAACCAAAAATGAGCATTATTTCTTTTGAAAAAGGTTTGGATGTGATTACTAAATCATGTACGTTAGTTGACCCTGTTTGTCCACCAAACTGTAAAGGCATAGCCTGTACAGAAAATTGCCTGAGTAACGCATTAGACCTTGATGATTTTTCTTAATATAGTTCAAAAGAATATACTCAACGAGATGGTTGCTGAAGAGTTTTGTTCGTAAACACAAGGAGGACGACATGAAAAGCTTTAAAGGAAAACTTGCAATTTTAGTATCTGTATTATCTGTTATTTTTTGTTTTTGCTTATTTTTTGGTGCTAACCAAAATGCAGAAGATAACCAGCCTCAAACAAATGAGCAAGAAAGTAGTGTAGAGCAACAACCAGCACCTACAATAGCCAAGGCTCTTCCTCAAAGTGCTGAAGAGGTGTTTAACGCAATACCTTCTAAAGAAACTTTAGATAATTTGCCTGGATATATTAACAAGTCTATTGAGCTTTTAGATAATGAATCCGCACAGAACACTAACATTTCGTCTAACAACGACCCAAAAGATACGTCCCCTTCCTTCTTAAATATTTTTCGTGATGGTGAAGTTCATAAAATATATGCTTGTTTAAAAAAGACTGACGATACTTTCAAGCTTGTTCTAACGGCTGATGAACCTAGTACGGCTATATATGAACATTTTTATGTAATAAATGATACAGACACAGGCGTTCCAGGTTATTGTAAAGATTATTCCACAAAAATTTCAAGCGTTGAAATTGACCAAAGTGTAGAAAATTTCCATCCAATTTCCACAGTTCAATGGTTTGGTTCATATATAGAATCTAGTTCACATTTTGATTACTCAAAATTAACATCAATTAGTGGCCTTAGATATTTAAAAATGGATAAGGTTAAAAATAGCGCTTTCATGTTTTCTGGTACAAAAAATTTAACTCAATTAGAAAGCGACGATATTGAATATATTAAAAATGAAACTAATTATTTAGGAGAACTTATAAATGCATCTGGTATGTTCATAGAATCTGGCTTAGATTCTGATACTCTTGATATGTTTTTAACTAAGTTTAGTAAGAGTAATGGCTTTAAGTCTTGCCAGTATACTTTTGCATTGTGCAATAACTTTAAGAAAATTTCTTCAGAAGATATTAGCTTGTATTTTGTAAAAAATGCATCCTCCATGTTTTCGCGAAGTGGTTTAGAAAGTTTTGATAATAATATTAAATTTGGAATGCAAAATAACCCTAACATTTATGCTATTACTGCAATTTTTTATGAATGTCACAACTTAAAAAATGTTGATGTTTCTGATATGTTTAATTATGGTACAGCATATTATACGGTAATGGATGGGTCAGTTGTTGTTGATAAAGTATCATCAGCTGTATCTGCGTTTCAATCATGTGAAAAGTTAACTTATGTTGATTTAGGAAAATGGGACGTCTCAAATAAAGAAGGTGGTGTTCATCTAAATTATACGACTGATATGTTTAGTGGTTGTTCCAGCTTAACTACAATTGCCACAAGATATGATGCAAACTGGTTTGATTTTGTTAAAGATAGCAGCAATATGTTTGCTGGTTGTAAATCCTTAGTCGGGCAAAATAGAACAACATATAAAGACGCAAATATTCATGTTGGTTTTGCTCATATTGACGAGGGTAAAACAAATCCGGGGTATTTTACTTTAAGTAAAAACAGCCCTGAACCTCCTAGAGATAAAGAAGTTATTTATTCTTTAGGAGATACTACGCAAAATGGTGTATTTTATTTCCCTGTATGCGATAGCACTCATCAACTTCCTACTGATTTAGTTTTTTATGATATTAATAAAGATAAAATTATTCCGTCAAATGGTAGTTATTATGCAATGAGCGATTTAAAAGAGGCCAAGTATTTTAGTGGTAGCTCTTCATTTCCTGCAATTAGGGCTATTCATAACGTTCATTGGGATACAGTTTATTCAGAAAATGGAGTAGTTAGAGAAGATTTTGCTGGAAAATTGGAAAAAAATGAACAAGTTTTTATGTTTGAAGGTTCTCTTTCAAGTCCGCCAGAACCAAAATACAATGGTGTTTCTCTCTCTTCCATATGGCTAACTTATAAAGATTTATTAGGAGACGCTAATTTTTGGTCCAAAGATAAAATTCAGTCTACAGATCATGAAGCTTATGGGTATAACGCATCAAATAATGAATTTTGGTTAGAATATTCTGATAAGAATCATGAAATACCCATAGTTAAAACACTCGATCCAAGAGATATGGAACCAATAGAAGTTGACGCGAGTTCAGTTTTTCTTGATTATGATGATAGTATAGTTGATAAAGTAATAAACGCTACAGGAGATAAAATATACCCTAAAAATATCAAGATTGAATACATAAGTGAAAATTTCAAGTTTAAAGTTGTCATGAAGGATGGGGTTTCTGTGCCTCGTGCTTTTGATGGTATTAATGAACTAAAAGATGATAATGGTGTATTTACAATTGATAATCGCTATGGGACACATAATATTTATATTGATAAACAAATAAATTTTGAAATAAACTTTGAAAAAGATCAACATGTTCTAGCCGTTACAGATAAAGACGGCCAAGATATCAACAATACTGGTAAGGCTATTCTTAATAAAGATTTTGTATTTAAGGTTAAATATTCTGAAAAACAACCTTACGTTATAAAAGAAGTAAAAGTAGGAGATTCAGTTATTGAACCCGATCATGATAATTGTTATATTATTAAAAATGTAACAAATAATAAAAAAGTACAAATAACATCTCAAGAAGCAAAATCTTTAACCATATTGCAAGACGGCAATCATTATTTTTATCATCCGATATTTAATTTTTTGTCAAGCAACTCCGTAAAGTTTTATAACAAAGAAGGTAAATTTATATGGCCTAGTGCCAATAACGGACGTGATTATGTAATGGCTGATTTAAAAGACGTACGTAGTTTTATTGGTAGTGGATATAAATTCCAGTCTATTAGGTTTGACGATAAATCCTGGGATAATGCTTTTAGCGAAACAGCAGATAATCGTGCAACGAGATATAAAGGTGCTTTAGTTCTAGGAGATTACTGTGCTAGTTTAAGTTTCGATAAAGATAAAAATAAACCATTAATTGATAATATCTATATCGGTGACATACTTCAATCGTACGAATTTGATAACAATAAGTTTTGGGGTCCTGATCTTGCCGGAGAACTTGAGGCTTATATGTATTCATATGATCAATCTGGAAAATCAGGAGAATGGACACCAGCATCTACGAATGAAACACATAGTATTGTTATACAACACGAATTTTCAGATTACTACAATATAAAGTTTGAAGGGGATACTGGAGTTAAGCAGATTGTAGATGAAAACGGTAATGATATTTCAAACGGAGTTTCAGTATCAAAAAACAATAATGACTTCAAGTTTAAGATAAAGTGTTTTGATGATCGTGGTACAGAAACCGTTCAACAACTGGAAGTTTCTATTAACGGATATGAATATGAACCTTTAGATCTTAAATTAGATAATAACGCCTTAATGTTTACAATTAACAATATAAAACATGTAGATACTACTAGTTGTATTATTAAGATAAATACAATTTTAGTCAATTCCTTTAATACAGATTGTGGATTATATCATCCTATCTTTGATACTGAGCTATCTACTTTATATGGATTTTATGATAACGATGGGCAATGCTTAAGCGCTACTCATTATTTTCCAGGAGACGATGCAGATAGTTATGACATGGAGGATGTAACTTATGCTACAAAATATAAAATTAAAAGTAAAGATATATCTGGAATCTTTGCTGCGAGAACCATTAATGAGCCTGTATGGAATAATGTTTTTGAATTTCCATTTGACGGTACAAGAGCAATTCATTTGATGGATAAATTTTTGGCTCGTTTATCTCATACAGGAGCAGATAATGTCCTGTTTGGAGATTATACAAAGAATCTACAGCTTAAATCTTTTGACGGTTGTACCATTGATGTGTCTAGGATATATTATGCATATCATGCCACTGGTTTTGGTCAAGATAATGCTTGTTTTTGGACTGATGGTGCGACAGATCTACGTACGTGTCATTATCATGTTTTTGAAGATAGCTATAAAGAAACGGATAAACAAATTGATCCTTATGATGAAGCAGTTGACGGCGGATGTTCCGTGGTTGTTTACAGTTTTTTTGGAAAGACAGAACAAGAGAGCACAATAGAATTTCATAAGGACGAAGGTGTTAATAGAATTACGGATATCAATGGTGATGAAGTTCCAAGCTCCTTAACTGTAGATAAAGGGTCTAGTTATCAGTTCCGTATAGAATATAAAGATGGTTATGTAGAAAATCAAACAAAAGATGGAGCTGTTATTTTAAATTGTGATAGAGAAAACAATCTTTATACAGTAAGTAATATAGAAAGTAAACGTGTTGTTGAAGCAACTTCTAAAAAAGCTAATACGTTAAAATGTTCAGATACTTCAAAACATCCGGGATTAAGTTATAAACCAATATTTAATAAATTATCGGTGAATGATGTTAAGTTTTACGATCAAAATGGACATTTTATGCAACCTTCTCAAGACAATGGCACTAATTACATTATGGATGATCTTAAAAACAACGTGGCTTATTTTATTAATAATGGATCTTATAATTTTAAAGCTGTTTTAATTACGCAACATACCTGGGATGAGGCATTTGGACAAGTTACTAAAGGGAAAGCAACAAATTATATTGCTGGCGATAATGAAGTTTTTGAAGAGTGTGCTAATTTGAATTTTGATAAAGATCAAATACCATTTATTGATGATGTTAAACTATCTGATATTCAAAAAAATTATTTTGAAAATGACTCCTTTTATTGGGGAAATTACGCACAGAACGACAAAGCATCTAGATACAGTATTATTACTACAGAATTTTGGGAAGACGTGTCGCGAAATACTAATGGTTTAATTGTTTTAAGTAGAACTTATAAAGATACATACACTATCAATTTTAATAAAGGTATGGGTGTTAAAAATTTTGTTGATGATAAAGGACAAGAGATTGGCGATTCAATTGATGTAACACACGGGTCTACTCTAAAATTTAAACCAGTTTATTATCCAGGATTTGGATATAAAGAACTAACTGTAAATGGCCAGTCTATTAAAGCTGATAAAGATGGATTTTATTGTTTAGACAATTTTAGTATTAATACTTCTATTGATGCTCAGTCTCGCATAATTCAATCCCTATATGTAGGAAATCAACTATATCATCCTGTTTTCCAAAATTTATCATCTGCAGATATACAATTTTATGATGCATCAGGCAATTTGTTGCCTGCTACTGGGGGAGAAGTTCCTGGTCCAGAGTATCCTAAAAATTATATTATGAGCGATTTGATAAATGCTACACAATATATATGCTTAAAACCTGATTTGTCATTTACTGCTGTTAGATCAATTAGAGAGGATAAGTGGGATGATGTATTTGATCGTAAAGATCGACATGATGGAGAAGTTACTGACTTAAATCAAAATTTTAAAAAGAAACTCGTTGACGATAAGGATAATGTTTGCTTTTTTAAAAATGGTGATAATTTTCCTTTAATAGACGATGTAGAGCTTATTAGGGTATATGAAACATATAATAAAGTGGGCTTTGGAATTCCAGATAAATTCCAGTTCTGGACCAATACTTTTTATTGTTCTCATGAACCTAATGTACAATTTTGTGCTTATTATATGAATGGATATCATGATGAAGGTGATTATACAAATGTTTCTTATCAAAATACGTTAACTGATTTTTCAGTTTCTGATGGTTGCACTGCGGTTGTTTCTAGACAATTTAATCAATCACAAACAATAAATTTTGAAAAATCAGATGGAATTAAAAGTTTTATTGATACTTCGGGAAAAGAACTAGGTACAAGTATTCAGAATCCTAGGTCTACGGATTTTAAATTTAGAGTTTTATGTAATGACAATTTTGGTCTCAATGAAGTATATTTAAATGGTCAGCTTTTAGAAAGCGATCAAGATGGAGTATATACTATTAATTCGGCTTTTATGGATATTAAGATAACTACATCATGCGATAAAACTCTATCGTTACTTCGAGACGGAGAATTATATCACCCGATTTTTGATAAAGCATATTTTGATGATATTAAATTCTATGATACAAATGGCAATATTTGTAAAGGAGATAGTAAAGATACTTTTACTATGTCTGATATAAAATCTGCTACACAATATGTTTGTAGTAAGGATTATAAGTTTAAAGCAATAATTGCAAAAAGTCAGTCATGGATTGATGCATTTGGAGATGATGTAAAAGATAGAGCAACAAAGTACTTGCCTAAAATGGGGAATTTAGAGCAATGCTCAACTTTATCTTTTGTTTCTAATGCTGGAGATTTGTATATTGAAGATTTTGATCAAAACAATATTTTAGTTAAAGATATCAGGGATGCTTATTTAAAGGATACTAAGAGTTTCTGGACGTCAGAATGTTCAGCTAATAATGCATGGTTGTATAGTGTAAACGATGCAAATACAGATTGGGATTTTGCTTTACATTCTAAATTTGAAAACAGTACAATTTTATTAGAAAGCGTGTTTACAGGCGGTTATAATAAAGTTGACTTTAAAGTTGATGATAATGTTGAAAAAGTAACTGATACAAACGGAAATGAATTTTTAGGTTCATTAGACTTTCCAGCAGGCTTAGATTTGAAATTTAAAGTTGTTGTTAAGAATGGTTATTTAGCTAACGATGTTTATGTCAATAATGAAAAAATCTTACCAAACAATGATGGAGTTTATGTTCTTCAGCATGTATCTAATAATATTAATATTAATATTAATACTGATGAGGCTCATTCTTTAATAAGCGGAGGGGAGTTATTTCATCCAGTATGTTCATATATACCATCTGATAAAGTAAAGTTTTATGATATTCATTCAAACTATGTACACGCTTCTGGAAATAATGGTCTTTCCTATTTGATGTCAGATTTACAAAACGCGACACAATTTATAAGTAAAGATTATACGTTTGAAGCTGTAGCTGCGCGAGATCAATTATGGAAGACAGCTTTTGGAGAACTAGAAGGGTCTGGTATTGCTCCAAAGTATTTACCTCGTATTGAAAGTGACCAAACATGTGCATCGCTTAAATTTGATGAACTTAACAGTAATTTATATATTAGTGGTGTTTCGGTTAATAATATTGTTGAAGTATATTTTAGTTCATCGCAATGTTGGTCACCAATTTCTCAGGATACAGATGAAGCCTATTATTATGACAATAATCAATGGATCAAAGATAGCAAAATTAATACCCATACAATTTTGATACAAAAAACATTTTCTTCTACAAAAACAACTAGAGTAAATTTTGAAAAAGACGAAGGTGTTGTTTATCTTGAAGACTCTAGTGGACAAAAAATTTCAGATTATGTTGATATTGTACCAGGTCAAGATCTAAAATTCAAAATTAACTATAAGACAAATTTTGTGATAAATTCAATTAAATTTAATAATGAAGATCTGTTATTTGTGAGAGACGGGTACTTCCATATTCTAATGGATTCTAGTCTTATAGGAAAATCATCAAAAGTTGATATAAAAACCCAAAAAGCTCATTCCTTAACAGTTGATAATATTATGTATAAGCCAGTTTATGAAAGTCTATCAATAAATGATTATAAGTTTTATGATAGTAACGGAAACTATATTACTCCATCTAATGGAGATGATTATGTAATGTCTGATCTTGCAAATGCAGATAAGTTTATATACCAACAACAAGGCTCATATGAGCTAAATACTGTTGGAATAATAAACCATACGTGGGATGATGCTTTTGGTAATGGTACTCAAGGAAAGGCTACACAATATAAAGCTGGAGATGTTGATTCTTCTATTCAATGCTCTACATTGACTTTTAACAAAGATAAAGACCCTACTGTTGATGGTATTTCATTAACAAAAATTAAGGAGCTTTTCCCAGGAGTGAAAGAATTTTGGGGCAACGAAGCAAATGGCGATAAAGCATGGTCATATCAATGTGATACTGGTGGTGAATTCGATAGCTGGCTTTATGGGAGTGCTAGAACAGAGATTTTACCAATTCTTATGAACAAAAAATTTACTTCATCATCTACTATACTATTTATTAAAGATGATGGTATTGAAGATTTTATTAATGAAGACGGAAGTCCTTTATCGTCTTCATATACTATGCAATCGGACAATAAATTGCGCTTTAAAGTTGCTTCTAAAGATACATTTGGTTTAGAGTCATTAATGATAAATGGTAAGTTAGTTTTTGTAGCCCCTGATGGTTATTGTACTATTGAAAATGTAAACTCTTTCAAGTTAATTGAGGCAAAGTCAGGCATTAATATAAAATTTTCAAAGGATGATCATATTGAAAAGTTTGTTGATACTAACGGTCGACAATTACCTGAGAATATAGGAATAAAAAAAGGTAATGATTTTCGTTTTAAAGTTGTATGTGAACAAGATTATAACAACGAGTTTATAATGATTAACAATCTGCCTGCAATAAAAGATTCTGATGGTTTATATACAATAAAAAATATTGTTGGCGCAACTAGTGTTGTAGCAAGTTCATATCCTGTAAAACATTCACTTAAAATTGGTAATGATTTATATCATCCTGTTTTTGATAAACTTTCAAACGAAAAAATAACATTCTACGACAAAGATGATAATCGATTACCAGCTACAGGTGAAGCTGTTCCTGAGAGAGAAGGTTATAAATATTATTTAATGACAGATGTAATAAATGCTACTTATTATATTTTGTCAGATTCTTCAGTAAGCTTTTCAGCTGTTAGAAGTTCTGTTCGTTGTGATTGGACTTATCCGTTTGATAATAATATAGATATATGTACAGACGTAACAGACAATTTCAAAAATAAACGTTTTAATAAAGGTGATTTTGCATATATATTTAATTCTAAAGAAAAAAAAGTAATAGATAAGCCGAAGATTTGTGGCATAGAATTAACAACCTTATATAAAATTTATAACAAAGTAGGATTTGGTCTAGATGTTGGTGGACATTTTTGGGTGAATTGGCAAGAATCGTATTATAACACTCGTTATTGGGATTGTGCAAATGATGAATTAAGTGATACTTTAAACAAATGGGATAATCCAAGTGATGTTGTAATTATCAGAGAATTTTCTAACAAGATAAATTTTCAAAAGGATGAAGGAGTTAAAGAGCTTGTAGATATTAACGGTGCCACTATAACTTCACCTATACATGTAGGTTATGATAAGCATTTAAGGTTTAAAGTTGTATGTCAAGATGGATTTAAGTGTAAGCAAGTTACATTTAATGGTTACGAATTGACTCCTGATGAAGATGGTTATTATACTTTTATTGGTCAGCAAGCAATTGGAGTTGATTCGCCAACAGTTATTGTAAAAAGCGAAAAGCTTACTTAATGTAGCTGAAAAAGTAATAATTTGACATACTAACAAGTGTTATTTTTCAAGACATAGTATTTAATAATACTATGTCTTGTTTTTTTACTACCAAATTTGCATAAACACTACTAACAAAATTTCACAACTCATATTGACAAAATATATATCAAGGTATATACTCTATTATGGAGGTGTTTAACATGAATACAACTACAGTTTTTAAAAACGGTAGAAGTCAGGCGGTAAGAATTCCTAAAGAATATCGTTTTGATGAAAAAGAAGTAGCTATTAACAAAATTGGTGATGCAGTGTTAATAACGCCAAAAAAATCAAAATGGACAAATTTCCTATTAGGAATTGATTTATTCTCTGACGATTTTATGAAAAACGGAAGAAATTCTCAACGTGTACAGAAGAGAGAAAATCTTTAATGTATATGCTTGATACAAATATATGCATTTATGCAATTAAACATTCTTCTTCAAAATTGATTGAACGTTTAAAGGAATGCGATACTAATGATGTATGCATATCGTCTATAACGTATTCAGAACTAGTGTATGGTGTTGAAAAAAGTGAAGCTAAGGAAAAAAATTGGCTGGCATTAACTTTGATGTTAACTAATATAAAAGTATTGGATTATGATACGTCAGCTTCTGAGGAATATGGACTTATTAGAGCTGATTTAGAACGCAAAGGTTGCGTAATAGGACCACTTGATTTATTAATAGCTAGCCATGCTAAATCACAAGATTGTACTTTGATTACTAATAATATGAAGAAATTTAAACGTGTAAAAGGTTTAAAATTAGAAAACTGGACAAGATAGATGTTAGAACTAAAAAACATATCAAAATCTTATGTTACAGGACCTTTTTCGCAAAAGGCATTGGATGGAATAAGTGTTAGTTTTAGAGACAGCGAATTTGTTGCTGTGTTGGGGCCATCTGGTAGTGGTAAAACTACTATGTTAAACGTTATTGGTGGGCTTGATCATTACGATTCTGGCGATTTGCTCATCAATGGAGTTTCTACCAAGAAATTTAACGATAAAGATTGGGACGCTTATCGTAATCATGAAGTTGGATTTGTATTTCAAAATTATAATTTGATACCTCATCAGTCTGTGCTATCAAATGTTGAATTGGCTTTGACACTTTCTGGTATTAGCCCATCAGAGCGCAAGCGTAGAGCTGAAGAAGCACTAACAAAAGTTGGACTTGCTGACCATATACATAAAAAACCTAATCAGTTGAGCGGTGGTCAGATGCAGCGAGTTGCAATTGCTCGTGCTCTTGTTAATAATCCATCCATCATTTTTGCTGATGAGCCAACAGGCGCTCTTGATACAAAAACTAGCGTTCAGATTATGGAGATTTTGAAGGATGTTTCAGAAGATAAGCTTGTTGTAATGGTTACTCATAATCCGATGCTTGCTGAAATGTATGCCACGCGTACGGTTAAATTACAAGATGGTAAAATCATTGATGATTCCTCGCCATATGAAGGTTTTGAAGTTAAAGCTAAAGCCAAAAAATCACGTACAGCTATGTCTTTTTTGACGGCCTTGTCGTTGAGTTTTGCTAACTTAATGGGAAAAAAAGGACGTACTTTTATGACTGCGTTTGCAGGCTCTATAGGAATTATTGGAATTTCGGCTATTTTAGCATTGTCGACTGGCACTCAAGCATATATTGAAAACGTTGAGACAAATACTCTTGCGCAATATCCACTTACAATTACCCGCACTAAATCTGCAATTTCTGGAATTAGCGAGGCAGCTCAGGGAGGTAGTCTTGCAAAAACAATCGAGAAAATGCAATATAATCAGAACGAGGGTGACACCGCAAAGGTAAGAGCAACTTTGTCAACTTTGCTTTCTGCTAGTGGAGCTAACGATTTAAAAAGCTTCAAGTCTTATCTTGATAGTAATCCACAAGATTTGGATTCGTATGTAAAGTCTATGGAGTATTCTTACAATACTACACCTAAAATTTATAGCGAATATAATGGTAATGTCAGACAAGTGTATCCAAGTACGATGTATGGACAGAACTCAAATTCTTCAACAAGTTCTGCTCAAACTACAAGCAGTAATCCTATGGCTAAATTTACAAGTATGGAAAGTTTTGGTGCAATGCCAAAAGATAAAACATTATACGAGGATCAGTATAGTGTTGCTGCTGGTCGCTGGCCAGAAAAAGATACAGAATGTGTGCTTGTGTTGCATCAGGATGGATCTATTGCCGATTCGCTTTTATATACCTTAGGTTTTAGGGATCCAGAAGAATTAGAGAATGCAATTAAAAAATATAGCAGGGATGAGAAGGTTAGCTTGCCAGAAAAATTTGATCCTGTGCGATTCAGTGATATTTTAGGTAAGAAGTTTAAGCTGGTTAAGGCTTCAGATTGTTATCAGAAAGAACTTGGCATTTGGGTAGATAAATCTGATGATGAGGCTTTTATGAAGGGCGTGTACGAGAAGTCTGAAGACTTAACTATAGTTGGAATCATTAACGCACCAGAAGGACGCAGTAGTTCTTTGTCGTTAAGCGCAGGTATTAATTACCCATACAGTCTGCTTGAAAAGAGCATTAATGCCGCTGCTGACTCGCAAATTGTAAAAGAACAATTAAACGATTCTAATTTTGATGTATTGTCTGGTAAAACTTTTGCCGAAGAAAAAGAAAATGGTTTTGATGGAAGTGCTTTTAATGACATTGTAGAATTTAACGCTGAAGCTTTAGCAGGAGCAATCAAGGTTGGAGAGCTACCTTCGTTTACCGAAGCAGATATTGCTAGCGTGATTGAAAAAGCTGTTGACGAGAAAACAATAGCGCAGATTATTTCAGGTATTGCTGGCAATAAAGGATACTCGGAAGCTATGCAGAAGATTTTGACTGGGGCTACTGCCACTTATATTAAATATATAGCTGAGGGCGGAACGCTTACGCCAGATATATATTTTACTAAAGGCAATCCTGGTTACGAGTGGGTTGAAAATGCATGTAGTGCAGCAGGTCTTACTTTAAGCGAAGAGGTTTTGAAAGACATCTACACTGTCTCTGGCAAAATTTTAGAGGCATTTACATCTTCATTGATGCAACAGTTTAGTAAGCTACAAAACAATTTCTTGACTTTTGACGCTTCTGCCTTATCTAATGTTTTTAAATTTAATCTCACGGAAGAGAAGCTTATGGCAATTTCTAAAGTAATAACTGGGGCGGCAACTAGAACTTATGAAAGTAACCTGTCTAATTTTGGTTATGCAGACCTGACAAATCCAGCTGCTGTGACAATTTATCCTAACAATTTTAATTCTAAGGAATCGATTACTCAAATTATTGAATCTTATAATGAAGAGGTCGGCGAAACAAAGGCTATTTCTTATACTGATATTGCTAAGCTTCTTATGACTTCACTTACCACAATGATAGACATGATTACGGCTGCGTTAATTGCTTTTGTTGCAATTTCACTTGTTGTGTCATCTATTATGATAGGAATCATTACTTATATTTCCGTTTTGGAAAGACGACGCGAGATAGGAATTTTGCGAGCAATTGGGGCGCGAAAACGTGATATTTTCCGTGTTTTTAATGCTGAGACTTTTATTGTAGGTTTGATTGCTGGCGTTATAGGTATTGTTATTGTATATATTGGATGTATACCAGCAAATATCATTGCACGAGCTGCATTTAATGCTGAATATGATATTGCATTTTTACCTATTTGGTCTGCGCTTTTCATGATTCTAATCAGTGTAGGTTTGACTTTCGTTGCTGGTTTAATTCCTTCAAGTTCAGCTGCCAAAAAGGATCCAGTTGAGGCTATTAATAGTTAGGGGAGAAAAATCTTCCCGTGTTTTAGCATAATTTTCATAAAAAAGTTGTTTTATGGGGAAGTTATGATAAAATTGTAATCTATTAATCATACATAGAAAAAAAGAAGGATTAACAGGAGGTTTTTCTTATGGTTCGTCAAAGTAGTAATAAAAAATTTACTAGTAAAGTTTTATGGATTATTGTAGCTGCAATAATTACATTGTTATTCATTGTTGGTGCTGCTTATGGGGAAAATCCAAAACAAGCATTATCTGACTCACAGGAAAGTAACCTTTCGGTGAAGTTTGACGCTGGTAAATGTTGTCCTGAAGGATATGGTACTATAGTAGCTTATTATGATGTACCAGAGGAAGTGGAGTTGCCCTATACAGTTACTAGTGTTTCTAATCCAATAAAAATGCAATACCATTCCGACAAAGATTATGTCGATATTACTTTTAAAATCAAAAAGGAGGATCATCTTTTCGAATATAAGGCTGTACCTTCATCAGATGATTATGTTTTGGATTGTTTTCAGTACAGTTACAATAATGCAGAACAAGATTATATACCTATTCAAGAAGGGGAGACGACACTTCCAACTGGTACAAGTACTATTTATATAAGAGCAGTCTTTAAGGAGCAGACAACAACTAAACACACGGTATCTTTTCATGATGGTAGTGAGGTTATTGCTACACAGGAAGTTGTAGATGGTGAATGTGCATCATACGTAGAACCTCCACAAAAAGCTGGTCAAGTATTTAAACATTGGACAAAAGATGGAGACACTGCATTCGATTTTAATAATACCCCTATTACAGAAGATACTACTTTATATACAGTATATGAAGCACGTCAGTATTATCAAGTTACTTTTGGTGATGCAGATCACGGTACATATGATTTTACTTTAGATGATGAGAAACAACAAGTGGTTACCCCATTAGATGTTGATGCTGATACAACATACATCGTAACACTTGATGAAGGCTCTCATAAAGTTACGATATCGTTTACTCATGATCAAGAAGTTCATGTTGCAAAACTAACATGTAACCCTGTATCAGGTTATAGTTTTGAAGGATTCTACTATAACACTGGTTCGGGAGACATAAAGATAGAAGCTAAACTTACTCTTGGTGATGCATGTAAAATTACAGGAAAATGTGTGGTACAGCCTACGACACACACAGTTACATTTGATTCGCAAGGTGGAACAACAGTTGATCCTCAAATAGTAGAAGATGGTCAATGTGCAACAGAGCCTACAGCGCCAATCAAGGAAGGTTACAAGTTTGCAGGTTGGTTTGATGAAGATACTAGTACAACAACCCCTTTCAATTTTACCACGCCAATTAAATCAGATTTAACATTAACTGCTCATTGGACTGAAGTTCCAACTACTTATACTATTACTAAGACTGCAACAGAAGGTGTTCATAGCATATCAGTAAAAGTTGAAGGGGTAGATGTAACAGAGGCAGTAGCTGGAACAACGGTTAACGTATCAGCAACTCCTGAATCAGGTTATGAAATAAATAGCATTACTATTACACCTGATAGCGGCACTCCAATTGTTATAGAGGGAGATCAAGGTCAGTTTACAATGCCTGCAAGCAATGTAACTATAACTGCAACTTCAGTTGTTCCTACAACAGCACACACAGTTACATTTGACTCTAAAGGTGGATCAGCTGTTGATTCACAAACAGTAGAAGATGGTGAATGTGCTAAAGAACCTACAGCACCAACCAAGGAAGGTTACAAGTTTGCAGGTTGGTTTGATGAAGATACTAGTACAACAACCCCTTTCAATTTTACCACGCCAATTAAATCAGATTTAACATTAACTGCTCATTGGACTGAAGTTCCAACTACTTATAGCATTACTAAAGATGAAACAACAGAAGGCGTTGCTAGCATATCAGCACAAGTTGAAGGTACAGAAGTTACAGCGGCAGCAGCTGGAACAACGGTTAATGTATCAGCAACTCCTCTATCAGGTTATGAAATAAATAGCATTACTATTAAACCTGATAGCGGCACTCCAATTGTTATAGAGGGAGATCAAGGTCAGTTTACAATGCCTGCAAGCAATGTAACTATAACTGCAACTTCAGTTGTTCCTACAACAACACACACAGTTACATTTGACTCTAAAGGTGGAACAGCAGTTGACCCACAAACAGTAGAAGATGGTGAATGTGCTATAGAACCTACAGCACCAACCAAGGAAGGTTTTGAGTTTGCAGGCTGGTTTAATGAAGATGCTAGTACAACAATCCCTTTCAATTTTACCACGCCAATTACATCAGATTTAACATTAACTGCTCATTGGACAGCTGTTCCAACTACTTATACTATTACTAAGACTACAACAGAAGGCGTTGCTAGCATATCAGCACAAGTTGAAGGTACAGAAGTTACAGCGGCAGCAGCTGGAACAACGGTTAATGTATCAGCAACTCCTCTATCAGGTTATGAAATAAATAGCATTACTATTAAACCTGATAGCGGCACTCCAATTGTTATAGAGGGAGATCAAGGTCAGTTTACAATGCCTGCAAGCAATGTAACTATAACTGCAACTTCAGTTGTTCCTACAACAACACACACAGTTACATTTGACTCTAAAGGTGGAACAGCAGTTGACCCACAAACAGTAGAAGATGGTGAATGTGCTATAGAACCTACAGCACCAACCAAGGAAGGTTTTGAGTTTGCAGGCTGGTTTAATGAAGATGCTAGTACAACAATCCCTTTCAATTTTACCACGCCAATTACATCAGATTTAACATTAACTGCTCATTGGACAGCTGTTCCAGTTGAGACTGTTACTCTATCAGGACATGTTTACGATAGCAAAACTAAAGAGCCAATTGCTGGGGTAGATGTAAAATTTGAAACTGAAGAATCGAATAAAGTATATTCCACTACTACAGACAAAGAAGGATTTTGGAAAATCAATAATATAACTAAAGGACTGGCTGGCAAATTAACAATAATTACAAAAGATGGCTTACAAATTTTAGAAAAATATTTATCTGCTGAGTACATGAGCGAAAGTCATGAAAACCAAGATTATAATGTAGATAATATTTCTCCTTCGCCTGTTCCAGCACCTTCAGGTGATGGCGATAGCAGCGGTTCTGACAGCGCTCAAACAGGTGATAGCTTACCAGGGTTTGCCATTATTGGTCTTGGACTGTTTGCTTTAATTTCAGGTTGCTTTGTTTTACGCAGACGTATTTGCTAAAATTTTATTGACATAATTAATACAAAAAAGGTTTTGGTTCTGCAGAGTCAAAACCTTTTTGTTTTAAAAATACTTAAAATTCAAAACATATTCTATGAATAAAAATTTATGATAAAATATAGTTCCGTTATGAACATCGGTTTCGATAACGAGAAATATATTAATCTTCAAGCGGCTTCAATTCGTAAACGCATAGATAAATTCGGCGGTAAACTTTATATGGAGTTTGGTGGTAAGTTATTTGACGATCACCACGCTTCTCGTGTTCTTCCTGGATTTCAACCTGATTCTAAAATTCGTATGCTTAAAGAGTTACAGGATGATGTTGAAATTGTAATAATAATTAATGCCCTTGACATTGTTACTAACAAAACTCGTTCGGATATTGACATTCCGTATTCAGAGGACGTGCTCCGCTTAATTGATGTTTTTCATGGGCTTGGCTTTTACGTTGGAAGTGTTGTTATTACACGTTATTCAGGACAATCTGAGGTTGACGATTATATTAGCCATTTGGATGATCTTGGTGTTAAAAGTTATAAACATCATACTATTGAGCGTTATCCATACGACATTGACCATTTGGTTAGCGAGGATGGTTTTGGTAAAAACGAGTATATCGAAACAGAGCGTCCGCTTATTGTTGTTACTGCTCCAGGACCTGGCAGTGGCAAAATGGCAACTTGTTTAAGCCAGCTATATCACGAAAATTTGCGAGACATTGAGGCCGGTTATGCTAAGTTTGAGACATTTCCTGTCTGGAATTTGCCACTTAAACATCCTGTAAATATTGCTTATGAAGCTGCAACAGTAGATTTGGAAGATCGCAATGCTATTGATCCATTTCATTTGGAAGCTTATGGGAAAACAGCAGTAAATTACAACAGAGATGTTGAAAGTTTCCCTGTTTTGCAAGAAATGATGAATCGAATTTCTGGTAAATGCCCTTATAAATCGCCTACTGATATGGGAGTTAATCAGGTTGGAATGGCAATTGTTGATAACGATATTGTATGCAATGCTGCATGTAATGAGATTGTTCGCAGATATTATAAGGCATCTGTAAAAGATGTTAAAAAGGGTAATGGACGTGAAGAAGTTGCAGCTCTTAAATTGCTGATGAAACAGGTTGGAATGGACCCTCAGAAGCATCCACTTCGCCTTGCTGCTTTAAAAAGAGAAGAGACAACAAACCATCCTGCAGGTGCTATGATGCTGCCAAACGGAGAGATTATAACTGGTAAAACAACGGATTTGTTAGGATGTGCCTCATCACTTTTGTTAAACGCATTAAAAATTGTCGCAAATGTTGAGGATGTTGAAGTTATTACTGACGAGGCTATAACACCTATTAGTATGTTAAAAATTAATGCGCTGCACAATAAAAATCCGCGTCTTCATTCCGACGAAACCTTGATTGCACTATCTATAAGTAGTGCTGCTGATGAGAGGGCTAAACGCATGATTGAAGCTATGGATCAACTACGAGGTTGCGATGCTTTCTTTAGTGTAATTGTTTCTAATACTGACGAGAATTTATATAAAAAACTCGGCATAAACGTGTGCTGCGAGCCGAAATTCGAGAGACATAGTTTATATCACGCATAAATTCATTTTTTGGTACAATATAGGTAGAGGAAAAGAGGAATAAATGAACCCATTAATTGTCATACCAGTATTTATTTCGTCTCGCCAAAAAAAAGAGGGCGATAGTATTGTCACAACTTATGATCATACAACATCAATGAGCCAGCCTGGTGAGTTACCTCGCTTGCTTGATTCGCTAAAAAAAGTTGATTATGTTACTCACGTTGTTGTTTTGGTTGTTGCTGAAAAAACAATTGTTGAACCAGCTGCAGTCAAAATTGAGCGTTTGACAATGCAGTATAAAGAATTTAGTACTATGGTTATTGGTGCAGATGAACTTAGTGCTATTCACAAACGTGCACAAGAACTTGGAGTTCCTAGCATAACTAAAGAAGTTGCACTTACAAGTTATGGCGCTATAAGGAATGTTGGTTTAACCGTTGCTCAAATATTCGGATTTGATTCTGTGATTTTTCTTGATGACGACGAAGTAGTCGAAGATCCAAACTTCATGACCAATGCTGTGTATGGTCTTGGTAAATTAACAAAGAGTGGTGTTCCAATTATTGCGAAGACAGGTTATTACCTTAACAGTAAAGGTTCTTATCTATCTCGTCATAAAACATATTGGCATGATAGATTATGGCAGAAAGGTCGAGCTTTTAATCAGTGGATCTCAAAAGCTATAAAAGGGCCTCGCTTATCTCGTTCTAATCATGTTTGTGGTGGATGTATGGCACTCCATAGACAAGCATTTATGCGATTGGCGTTTGATCCATGGGTTGTGCGTGGTGAAGATTTAGATTACATGCTAAATTTGAGAATGTATGGAAGTGATATTTGGTTTGATAATCAATTGGTTGTCAAGCACTTGCCACCTGAGATTCTGAGTGAAGGTGTTCGTTTTAGACAGGATATTTTTAGGTGGTTATATGAGTTTAGAAAATTAGAATATAGCCGTACTCAGATTGATTTATTGCAATTAAAAGCGAGCGATATGAAACCATATCCTGGTCCTTTTTTGGAGCCTGGAATTGAAAAGAGAATTTTATGGACAGCTCGTTTTCGTAGTTTTGGACGTCCTGACAAAAAGGAATATCGTAATGCTGCTTGGGCCGCCGCAGGCGAGGCAAATATTTATGCCCAACGCAATTGTCAAAACTATTTTGAGTTTATGCGTATTTGGCCAGAGTTTATGAAGCGCATTGATAAAGATAAAGATTTGCAAAATAAGTTAGAGATGGCTGGTCACAATAGACGTCGAGCTGCTTATAAAGAGATGGAAGCTGAAAACGACCTAGAAGCAGCTAAAGCTGCAATGGAGAAAAACAAAAAAGCTCGTGGGAGCGTCAACCCAGGCTCAACTGGTGAAATCCAGTTGAATGTTTTAGAGTAGCTTCGTATCTAATTTAGCCAAAAGGCGAATTTGCTTCAGACTTGTTTTGGTTTTTTTAAGTAGCTTTTATTTTGTAAATAATATTTTTACTAATACCTGTAATTTTACTAATGTCGTTTACAGATATGTTGTTTATAAGCAATTTATTTATTAACTTGTTTCGTTTTTTTATATTAAAGCTTTGTATTGTAGTACAATTATGTGGAAATAATATTTGATTGGATATTTTTATTGTTTCGTTTAAATTGTAATGATTTTTTCCTTCTATTTCTTGTGATTTAATATCATATTTGTTGCAGGATATATATGTCCTATATGTTTTTTTATCTGGAAATATTTTAGATAATATTTTCATATTGCAATAGTTGTTATTCGATATTTGAAGAAATTCTTTATAACTTGAATATTCATATTTTTCTAAATTACATATATCGGCGATTTCAGGATTTCTGAGTACATATCTAATTACTGTCATAAGATACTCGTGATTATTTATACATCGTGATTGAAATCTACCTTCAAATAATGTCCCAGTTCTATTATATGAAAAGTTGAAATATCTAACGTAGCATATAGAGAGGCTTTTCATAAACTTAGAAAGTGATTTTTTATTATCAAGTAAAACTATATGAAAATGATTAGGCATTAATGTATATGCAATAATTTCAATTTCAAATTTTTTACATTTGTTTGAAAGCATGTTTAGAAAGACTTTATAATCATGATCTTTTTCGAATATTATCATTTTATTATTACCGCGATTATAAATATGATAATAACCAGTAGTGCTTATATGTCTAAATGTACTAGTCAAAATATTATAAAAATTGTAATATTTGGACAATTATTTTTCTATACATTAATGATTAGCATACTTATATATAAATATTATTTTTGTGATAGTGGTATAACAGCAGTAAATTGTATGATTACGCTTGAAATAATGCTTACATAAGCAAAAATTTGTAACAGAGGAATGAAAAAAGTTCTGTTTTTTCATTTGCGAGAAATGTCAGAAAGCTAATTTGCTTCTGACATTTATTCGCTTTTTGGAGAAATTATATCCGAAGCTAAGTTGGATAAAGAATCAGCAGCTGTTTTCATAGCAGCTCTATCGGCATCGGTAAGCTTCTCTTGTTTTTTGCTTACATAACGGCGAAGTTCATTGGCAGCTTTTTTGATTTCGCGTTTTTTCTCCTTGTCCATAGTCTTACCCTGCCTAGCAATGGCAGCATCCACCTCGCGAACAAGACGACCAGCTTCATTATAATCTTCCCAATTTTGGCGTCTTACTTTATCCTCGGCAGCATATGTCTCTGCATCTCTAATAGCTGCTTCAATTTCAGCATCGCTCATACGTTGATCGTTCTCAATAGTAATTGACTGTTCGTTACCAGTACCCAGGTCTTTAGCAGACACCGTTACAATACCATTTGCGTCAATATCAAAAGAAACCTCAATTTGAGGAACGCCAGCAGGAGCACGTTTAATGCCTTTGAGTTGGAAGTTACCGATCATCTTGTTATCAGCAGCCATTGGTCTCTCGCCCTGTAAAACTTTAATTTCAACTTTGGTTTGGAAAGCAGCAGCAGTTGTAAAAATCTGTGAGTAATGTGTAGGCAATGTAGTGTTGCGCTCAATCAAACGTGTTGCAACGCCACCAACAGTTTCAATAGCAAGACTCAATGGGCATACATCCAAAAGCAATATATCTCCACCACGTACGCTTAAAGAATTTGCAGCATTAGCCAGCGTGTTAGCCTGAATAGCTGCACCTTGTGCAACACATTCATCTGGATTGATGCTTTGGCTAGCTGGCTTACCAGTCATGCTTTTTACTTTAGCGGCTACTGCAGGAATTCTGGTACTTCCACCAACAAGTAAAACTTTATCAAGTTCACTTGCGGCTATTCCGGCATCATATAATGCTTGTTCGACAGGTTCTGTAGTTAGCTCAATTAAAGAAGCAATCATGCTCTCAAATTCACTTCTTGTAACTGTACAAGCAAAGTTAACTGCACCACTAGCTCCTTGTCCTAAAAATGGTAGGTTGACCTCAGTTTTGTCTGCGCTGGACAATTCGCATTTGGCTTTTTCAGCAGCTTCGCGAATTCTTGCCCATGCTTCAGGAACACGTTTACAATCAAAATTGAAATCACGTTTGCAAACGTCAGCAAGATGTTTTGCCAAAACTTCATCAAAGTCATCACCACCCAAGTGATTATTGCCACTTGTGCTCATAACTTCAATAACACCTTCACTGATATCAATAATTGAAACATCAAAGGTTCCACCACCAAGATCGTAAACCATAACTTTTTGTTTCATTTCGTTATCAAGACCATAAGCAAGTGCTGCAGCCGTTGGCTCGTTAATAATACGAAGAACATTTAAACCAGCAATACGTCCAGCATCCTTAGTAGCTTGACGTTGCATATCGTTGAAATAGGCAGGAACTGTAATAACAGCATCACAAATACTTTCATCATCTAAATATGCACGAGCATCATTTTTTAATTTGCGAAGTAACATTGCAGAAATTTCTTGAGGAGTAAAATCACGTTCATCAACATGAGCACGCCAATCAGTTCCCATGTGACGCTTGACAGAAGCAAAGGTGCGGTCAGGGTTCATGACAGCTTGTCTAACAGCAGGCTCTCCAACGAGTCTTTCGCCATCTTTAGTAAAAGCTACAACACTAGGTAGTGTACGCATACCCTCGGCATTTGCAATAACTGTGGGTTTATCGCCTTCAACAGCAGCTACACATGAGTTTGTTGTTCCTAAATCTATACCAATTGCCATACTCATTAATATCACTCCTTAAAAACGTACGCACATTGGCACGCCAAAGCCGCCACCAATACACATATTTATCATTATGCACATACAACAAAGCATGCCAGGATCCATAAATCCAGTAGAAAATCCACGTCGCTGGCTTGTCTGTTGATAAGTTCTGCCACTTGATGCAATTACGCGGGCAGCATTTATATATTCCTGATTATTAGGTTCCATATCTAGCGCTTTTTTAATTTGATCATTTGCAAGCATTGTATTGCCCATACCCTGATTGGCAAGAGCAACAATATAATACCAACGACCATTACGGTCAGCGCTTTTAACAGTGTATAAAATTTTGCTAGCTTCTTTTGGCTGTTTATTATTTATGAGACTAATTGCTTGTTTAATTTCAGGCGAGTCGCTGACCTGAGCTTCTGGATGGATTGGGCCAACTGTAGTGAAACCACCAAAGATTTCTTCGAATGGGTCAAAACCAAAATCACCTTGCCAGCCAGTTCTTCGCTGACCTTGATATTGTTGGTAACGTTGCTGTTGCTGAGGGTTAGCTCGTCCCTCTGCAGCAGCACGTCTGGCGTCCTCAGTGGCATACTTATCAGGATTCATAATTCTGTCGTAAGCTTCATTAATTTGATTCATGCGTTTTGCCGCATTTGCATCCCCTGGATTTAAATCAGGATGATTCTCGCGAGCCTTTTTTCTGTAAGCACGTTTTACTTCATCTTGGCTTGCACTTTCGGGTACACCTAATATTTCATATGGATTCATTGCCATAGGCTGTTATTTTAACTTAACTTGTCCATTTTTTGATTATAAGTTATCCACATTCCCTCATATAATATATTGTCGAGTATATGTGAATCTTTAACAATTGGCAGTAGTTCATAATATTTAGTAGCATTACCAGCGAGAATCATCAGATCTTCCTTGGTTGGAGGATTCATTGTCTTAAATGGATTGTAGTTTTGCTCGTCTTTTTCAAGATCAATTGCGGCATCCATAAAGTAGATAAAACGACCTAGGTTGCCACCGAACTTTGCAAGATTTTCTGAAAAAATATCATTGTTAACGCTAAACATATAGCTGAGAATAAGTCCAAATTCTTTTGCAATCATATCGCCATTATCAGGAGATTCGTCTTTTTCAAGTTTTCGTATTTTTGCCATCTGATCTTCTGTGAATTTACACAATTCAGGATGTTTGTTTTTAACTTTTTTATATTGAGAACGAAGAGCAGTCTCACCAATTTTTGCTCGCAGTGTATTGTCATCATGCATATCATCTTTGATTTTATGATAGGCTAGAAGCACAGTCAAATCTGCACAATAGTCACTATAAACATTTCTAGAAACAGTGTATTTTTTACCAGGATGAAATATGCAATTACATGGTTCATTGTGTTCTGTTGGTTCGTAAATTGAACTTAATAACATAACCAAAAAAGTTAAATCGTAGGTTAGTGCTAATCTAGAAATGTTGTTGTAATTATCTCTAATACTGTGGCAAAGACCACAATAAATACTTGTATATCGTGATTTTTCTTTCTCGTTAAGAGTATTAAAATTTGGTGTGATAAATCCAAACATTAAGTGGTTTTAAAAATTTCCTTCCCACATTTAGGGCAGATGATACGGATTTTACCTTTGCCGCGAGGTACTGAAAGTCTAGTTTTACAATCAGAGCATTTGAAACAAAGAGTAGTTTTTCTTTTTTTCATACGAGAACCCCATGCTTTTGGTTCTTTAATTATTTTTAAAAATCTATCGTTACCTCTTTGTCTGGCACTTAAATTTCTAGATAACGCCCTTATTAAAGCAACAATAATAAATACCCATCCAACTGCAGAAATCAAAGGGTGAGGGATAAACAGTTGAATAGCCACAACAATAATGGCAATAATTAGTAAAAATTTGTTAAGGTCATCAATACCATTGCGACCTTCCATAAATTCGGCAATTCTTATATTTAGTCTGTCAAAAAATTCTCTCATGTCCGAGTATTTTATACCATTATTACCTTTATTTTGGTAAAATATTTGAGGACTTGAGGAGAGGTTATGGAAACAAAAATCAATGTAAAACTTTTGTATCACACAAAAAATCCAGCTAGGGCAGTAGCTACTGCTGCGCGTCTTTGTTATAGTCCTGTTGGTGCTGCTGATTTGATGGAAAATATGGGTGATGAGCAGGCTGAACGCGTCCTCGCAACTATTCTTAAGAGTGGGCATAATTCAACACTTGAACATGCAAGTTATACTTTTGCCATTGAGGGTATAAGTAGAGCATGTTCTCATCAGCTAGTTCGTCACAGAATGGCATCGTTTAATCAGCAGTCTCAACGTTATGTTAAAGCAGGCGAAGACTTGCCAATAATCAAACCCGATACTGTAAAACAAAATGCTAACGATGCGTTTGACGAGGCTATTAAAGCTTGTGAATACGCTTATCAAAAGATGGTGGATGCAGGAGTTCCTGCCGAGGATGCTCGCTATATCCTTCCAAACGCAGCAGAAACAAAAATAGTTGTAACTATGAACATCCGTGAGTTACTTCACTTTTTCTCGCTTAGATGTTGCAATAGAGCACAATGGGAAATCAGAGATCTTGCATGGCAAATGCTAGAGCTTGTAAAACCAACGGCCCCATATATATTTATGGATGCAGGTCCTGATTGTATACGAGGAAAATGTCCTGAAGGTAAAATGACATGTGGTCATCCATATGAGAAAGTTGAGCGATGAACAATCTTGGTAAAGCCCTAATTATTGTAAATCCTGTTGCTCAAAGTGGAAAAGGTAACAAGGCTGGAAGAAGTGTTTACGAGAAATTAAAAAATAAGTATAAACAAGATGTCGAAATTAAATATACAAAACACGAAGGCCATGGTATAGATTTAGCTGCAAGTTCGATGAATTATGACACTGTTGTTATTGTAGGTGGCGATGGTTTAGTTCACGAAACTGCAACAGGTCTGATGCGCATTCAAAAAAAGGATCGTCCAAAGCTTGCTTTAATACCAGTAGGTTCTGGAAATGATTATTCTAAATCAATTGCAATTACAGCTAAAGTAGATAAAGCAATTAATGAGCTTATGGAAGCTGAGGTCAAGAGCGCAGACATTGGCAAAGTTAACGATCAGTATTTTGTAGAAACATTATCTTTTGGTGTTGATGCAGGGATTGCGTTAGGCACTATGGATCTTCGTAAAAAAACTGGTCAAAAGGGATTGCTGCTTTATTTTGAAAGTGGACTAAATCAAATTGCCCATCATTTTGAATCTTATAACTTTAAAGCAGAGCTTGACAATGGAGAGGTAATTGAAAACGAATCATATATCTTAGCCATTCAAAATGGGCGTTCATATGGTGGGGGTTTTCCAATTACACCAAATGCTAAACTAAATGATGGTATTTTGAATATTTGTTATACGGTAGGACATATGTCGAGAAAAAAAGCTCTTGCCATTTTCGCCCTTGCTTCCAAAGGCAAACACGTAAATAGAAAATGTATTAGATTTGCCCAAGCTAAAAAGTTGCACTTGATAATTGATAAAATTGTACCTTGCCAAATTGATGGCGAGAGATATGAAAATACCGAGTTTGATATTGAAGCTATACCTAATGCAATAGATGTATACGTGAACAAAGAATCTATGTGTTTCTAAGGGTGTCCCAAAGGTGCCATTTGGCGCCAATAACTCCGCCCCTATCTATACATATCATAAATCCTATTAACTTCAATTTCATATTGCATGCGCTGACCTTTTACTACAGATCCTAAAATCAAACCAGTTACAAAGTTAAGTATTGCAATAAAGATTAAGCCAACAGATAAAATTGCAGTTGGGAATCGCGGTACGAGGCCGGTATTAGCATATTCAACAATAATTGGTATACCAAATATGAGGCCTACAATTAAAAATATTGCAGCAATAATTCCGAATAGCTCCATTGGTTTATACTCTTTAAATAATGTCATAATCATTGAGATTACTTTAAAGCCATCGCTGAATGTTGACAGCTTGCTTTCTGAGCCTTCTGGACGATCTCTATAGTCAATAGGCACTTCCATTACTCTCCAGCTTTTATCAACAGCGTGGATTGAAAGCTCAGTTTCAATTTGGAATCCAGGAGACAAAACAGGCATAGCTTTTGCAAATACAGTGTTGTATGCTCGATATCCTGTCATAACATCTTTAAAGTTGTGGCCATAAATAACTTTAATCATCCATCTTACAAGGTTATTACCAAGCCCATGGAAGGCTCTATCATTTTCGCTTCCATATGTACCATTGCTCAATCTGTCACCAATAGTCATATCTGCCTTGTTTTCACGCAAGGGTTTTAACATATCATGGACAAATTCTGCTGGATATGTATCATCACCATCAACCATTACATAATAATCTGCGGTAATGTCTCTATGCATTTGGCGTACAACGCGACCTTTTCCTTGACGGCTTTCGACTCTTACAATTGCGCCGTGTTCTTTTGCAATTTTTGAAGTGTCATCGCTAGAATTGTTGTCATAAACATAAATATCTGCATCAGGTAATTCTTTCCTAAAGTCGTCAATTACTTTACCAATTGTCATAGCCTCGTTGTAACAAGGAATAATTACTGCAATTTTTTCTTTTTTCATACATATCCTTTCTTAACAATCTATATTTTAACTTATTTTTGTTATAATGACAAAAAAAATGAACAGTAAATTAGAAAATTACAAATATAGATTAATAACTGGTTTATTTACTGCAACTACATGTATCGCCGCAAGTTATGCTACTTTTTTCTTATTTAGTAGGGGAGTTTCAGATTATGAAACTGGAATAATTGTTGCTGTTGCAAATATAACTGCTACTCTTATTGCGCCTGTTTTAGGTAGATTAGCTGACAAATCGCGTCGAATATCTTCAAAAACTTTAATAGTAATTTTGTCTGCTTTACAAATTCTTGTTTCGGTAATTTTATTATTTAACGTACCAACGTTTATTACAAGCATCATTTATTGCGTGCTTGTTATGAATGTGTATTTGATTATGCCTATATTAAATGCAGTAAGTTTTCAGTATGGCAAAAAGGAAATTAAAATTGATTTTGGTATAGCAAGAGGTTTTGGTTCATTGTTCTTTGCAATAACAACATTTGCATTAGGGCGTTGTACAGGTATTTGGGGAGCAAATGTTATTCCTATTGCTTCAATAATTTTAAATTTTGTTATTTTTATATTGGCTTTTCGAATATTGCCTAATGAGCCATTATTTGGACTTAAAGAAATTGACTCCTCAGATCAAGTAACTAGGATTACCGGTGGAGCTTTTATTAAAAAGTATCCGTTATTTTTTGTTATGCTTTTGGGCATTACCCTTATTATGTTGTTTCACAATATGTCTATGTTGTATTTTATTCGTATTGTTGAAAATGTTGGGTGTGGTGCTAGCGAAATGGGTATAGCCATTAGTATTGCTGCAGTTTTAGAAATTCCAGCTTTGTTTTTGTATACAAAAATTAATAAGCATATATCCACTAGAACACTTCTTATTTTTTCAGGATTTTCATTTTTTTTAAAAGGAACACTTTTTTGTTTAGCTGGAAATATTTGGATTGTATATTTAGCACAGGTCTTACAATTAACTAGTTTTGGAATTATGGCCGCAGCAAGAGTTTATTATACTCACGAAGTTGTAGATAAAGAAGATGAAGTAACAGGACAGACTTTTATGAATTGGTCAGATACAATAAGTAGTGTTTTAGGTAGCACAATTGGTGGTTTTTTAATGAGTTTTAGTGGAGGAATTACTGTTGTTTTACTTGTGGGTACAATTATATGTTTGATTGGTGCTATAATTGTATGTTTGGTTGTGTTTTTAGGCAAGAAAAATAGTTAAAAGTATGAAAAAACTGTTGGCTCAAATAGCAAAATTTGGTGTTGTTGGCATTATTGCTTTTTTTATAGACTGGGGCATTTTTAATGTTGTTTTAATTGCTGGTACAATATCTGCTGGCGAACAATTTGCATCTCAAGAATGGTTTACACTTGTAGCCACTACAACTGGTTTTACCGTATCTGTTATTTTTAATTATATTGCCAGCATGAAATATGTCTTCAAACATAAAGAAGACATGAATCGTGCGAAAGAATTTATAATTTTTGTTGTATTGTCAATTATTGGACTTGCTATAAATAATTTTGTTGTTTGGGGAGTAGCTCATGGTATACCATGGCCGTTTGAAGTAGCTCAACTCTTAAAGGACAATGTTGCAAAGATTGTTGCAACTGCAATTGTTATGGTTTGGAATTTTGTCACCCGCAAAATATTGCTTGATGCGGGTGATTAATTAAGGGTGTCCCAAAGGTGCCATTTGGCGCCAATAACCACGCCCCTAAACCTAAAGCCTAGCTTCCAAGTCAGCTTTCATATCTTCAAAACCTGGTTTACCAAGAAGAGCAAACATATTTTTCTTATAGGCTTCAACACCTGGTTGATCAAATGGATTAACACCAAGCATATAAGCTGATAATGCTAATACTTTCCAGAAGAAATAAACAAGCTCGCCAAATGTATAAGATGAAAGTTCATCTAAGTTTACAGTTAAGTTTGGTGTGCCACCATCAACGTGAGCAAGCATTGTGCCTCGCATAGCTTGTTGGTTCATAAATTGCATTGTCTTGCCACTTGCAAAGTTTAAGCCATCAACGTTTGCCTCGTCGTTTGGAACTGTTAGGTCTGTTTGAGGTTTGTCAACCCAGATAACTGTTTCGAACATATTTCTAGCACCGTCTTGAATGAACTGACCAATACTGTGTAGATCTGTAGAAAAATTAGCAGATACAGGAAATATTCCTTTATGCTCCTTACCTTCGCTCTCTGCGAACAACTGTTTATACCATTCACCAAACATAGTAAGTGATGGTTCGTAATTAGCGAGAATTTCTATGACTTTTCCTCTTGACAACATGATTGTTCTGCAGGCAGCATATTTCATAACGTCGTTTGTCATGAAGTCAGGATTGTTGTATTTTTCGGTAGCATCACTAAGACCTCTCATGATTTCATCAAGGTCCATACCAGCTGCAGCCATTGGTAAGAGCCCTACAGCTGTTAAGCAACTGAAACGTCCACCTGTAGCATCAGGTACAACAAATCTTTCATAACCTTCTTCGATTGCCATGTCATGGAGAGCACCCTTGTTTCCGTCAGTTGTACAATAGATACGATCTTTTGCAGCTTCTTTGCCGTATTTTTCTTCAAGTTTCTCTTTGAAAAGTCTAAATGCAACAGCTGGTTCGGTTGTTGTTCCGCTTTTACTGATAACATTTACAGAAAAATCACGATCGCCAATAATATCAAAGATGTTTTGAACGTATGAACTGCTTATATTGCTTCCTGCAAAGTAAACTTCAACACCATCTCTATCTTTTGCAAGTTGATTTGCGAATGGACCAAATACAAACTCAATTCCAGCACGAGCACCAAGATAACTTCCACCAATACCAATAGAAACTAGCACATCACTATCACTTTGGATTTTTTTGGCAGCACTTTTTAGTCTTGCAAATTCTTCTTTGTCATATTCGTTTGCAAGATTTAACCAACCAAGCATTTCAGCCCCAGCACCTGACCTGTTCATAAGGGTATTGTATGCTGCTTCTACTTGAGGTTGTATTTTTTCTAATTCGCCTTCTAAAAGCCCTGCATTTTTCGTACTAAACTTAATCATGTTTTCTCCTTTTTATTGATAATTTATAGTTGAATTATAGTATAATCTTTTCATAATTTTCCAATAGAAAGGAACGTAAATGGAAGAGAAAGAAACTCCCGTTTTAAAACCGGATGTTGAAGCTCGACATTCTGCTCCAAGTCCTCTAAATGAGACAAAATTAAAATCTGAAGAAAATGTTGAGTCCGAACCTCCTATTATAAAACCAAATGGAAAGAAAGTTAGAACACGTAAAATTTATAAACGTAATATATTTTTACAAATTTTATTTTCTATTGTTACTGTTGTTTATGAATTGTTTTGGATTTTTGAAATCGATAAAGAATCTAAAGCTATTACTAAACAAAAACGAGGTGCAGCCCCTTCACTTGTTGTTTTCTTAACAATAATTACTTTTGGTATATACAATATTTATTGGGTATATTCAATTGGTAAAAAACAAAGTAGTTTTTATTTAAGTAGTGGCATTAAGAAACAAAAATTAGGAGTTTTATATCTAGTAATTTTACTTATTGGTTGGATACTTGCTCTTGCTTTATCCTTATGTATGTTCTTTGTTACAGGCGGTGATATAGGCGCTGCAACTATATTTGCAACATTGTTATTTACAATTTTTGGTTTATTATTTTTCTATGTGTCAAGTTTCCTTGTGTTAGGCTTGATGCAGCATCATAATAATAGATTGATTGAACTCAGTTTTAATCAAGGACGTAAAGAGATAATATGTAGAGATAGTTCTTTGTTTAACAGGCCTTTCTGGAGTACGGTATTTTTACTTATCATAGGCACTAACTTTATGACTGTATTGTCAGATCCTGTTAAAAAATTGTTGGAAAATGAAATTCCTAAGATGCCAACAAATACTAATGACGCTATCCAACAATTAATACAACAAAGCGCCAGGGAAGTTGCTAACGCAGGTGACATTAATCAAATTATTGTTGGCCTTGTAACAATTATTACTTCAGTTTTAATTTTGTGGTGGTTTGCACTGCGATTTAAACATTCTAACTATAAAGGTGTTTTAACAACAAAGAAGTTTGGTAAGGCATTATTGTTGTGTTTGCCGGCATTTGTAGTGGTGGGCTTTAATTGTTTTGGTTATTTTATGGGAGAAGTTCCTGAGTTTCAACGTGGTGTAATGTGGGTTATTGGAGTTATTGTTTTAGGCTTTATTCCAGGCTTTATTGAAGAAGTTGGATTTAGAGGAATGATAGTTCCAAATCTAATACGTATATATAATAGAAAAGCAGGTATCTGGATTGCTTTATTTGTGTCTGCAGGCATTTTTGGCCTAATTCATATGGCAAATGTTTTAGCTGGTGCAGATATGGGCACTACTTGTTTTCAAGTATTTTATGCGTTTGCTTTGGGTGTAACTTTTGCTGCTGTATTGCTTAGAACTGGAAACCTATGGGCTTCTATTATTTGCCATGGTTTAGTTGACACAGCCGCATTTTTAGCTCCAGCCGCACTTGAACAAGGAGGTGTTCAAACTCAGGCGTTTACTCTCGATATTGGTACAATACTTCTTATAGTCTGGAGTGTTGTGATGATTATATATGGTATCTGGTTAGTAAGACCAAAGAAGCATGATGAAATTTTGGCATTATGGCGTGAAAAATTTGGCGATGCAATGTTAGAGCCAATAAAATAGTTCATAGAGACAAAGGAGGAAAAAATTATGAACAGATTTGTATTAAATGAGACATCTTATCACGGAAAAGGCGCAATTCAAGCAATTGCAGATGAGGTAAAAGCAAAAAAGCTTAGCAAAGCTTTGGTTTGCTCAGATCCTGATCTCGTAGAGTTTGGTGTAACACAGAAGGTTTTGGATGTATTAGAAGCAGCTAATTTTCCATATGAGTTATACTCAAATATCAAACCTAATCCAACTGTAGAGAATGTTCAGAGTGGTGTTGAAGCTTTTAAAGCTAGTGGCGCTGACTGCATTATCGCAATTGGTGGCGGTTCTTCAATGGATACAGCAAAAGGCATTGGTATTATTATTAACAATCCTGAATTTGCTGATGTTGTAAGCTTGGAAGGTGTAGCAGACACAAAGAATAGATGCGTTCCTATCATTGCTGTTCCAACTACAGCTGGTACAGCTGCAGAGGTTACAATTAACTATGTTATTACCGATGCAGAGAAAAACCGCAAGATGGTATGTGTGGACCCTAAAGACATTCCAATTGTTGCTATTGTTGATCCAGATATGATGGCAAGTATGCCTAAAGGCTTAACAGCTTCTACTGGTATGGATGCTCTAACTCATGCAATTGAAGGTTACATTACAAATGGTGCTTGGGAATTATCTGATATGTTCCACTTAAAAGCTATCGAGATTATTTCTCGTGATCTTCGTGGTGCATGTGACAATACTGATGAAGGCCGTGAAGGAATGGCTCTTGGTCAATATGTTGCAGGTATGGGTTTCTCAAATGTAGGTCTAGGTCTTGTACACTCAATGGCACATCCACTTGGTGCTCTTTATGACACACCACACGGTGTTGCAAATGCTATTTTACTTCCATCTATCATGGAATTCAATGCTCCAGAAACTGGTGAGCGTTACAGAGAAGTAGCTCGTGCTATGGGCGTTAAAGGTGTAGACGATATGAGTCAAGAAGAGTATAGACGTGCTGCAATTGATGCTGTTGCTCAACTTTCAAAAGATGTTGGAATTCCACAAGATTTGAAAGAAATTGTTAAAGACGAGGACGTTCATTTCTTGGCAGAGAGCGCTCATGCTGATGCTTGCTTCCCAGGTAATCCTCGTGATTGCTCTGTTGAAGAGATTGAAGAATTATACAGAAACTTAATGTAGAGCATTAAACATCAATTACTTTAATACTAGCAGTTTACACTGCTAGTATTTTTTTACTTGAAATTATGCTATATGTAGGATAACATGTAGGATAATATGTAGGATGAAAGGTTGAATTTTGGACAACTATACACCTCCATACAATATTAATGCTAGAATGCTGGATTTAATTTCTGCTATTTCAGAAAAGATAGGAAAGGTTTCTTTTAATAATAATTTTGAAAGTAGGCCACACCTTAGAAGAAACAACAGAATTGAGTCGATTCATTCATCATTAAAAATTGAAGCTAATTCTTTATCGCTAAATCAAGTAAAAGACATAATTGAAGGAAATATTGTTATTGGCGATAAAAAGGAAATACAAGAAGTTAAAAATGCATTCTCAGCATACAAAATGATTCCTAAAATTAATATTTTTAGCATTGATGACCTAAATAAACTGCACGGTATAATGACTCATAACACAGTTAAAGAATCAGGCAAGTTTAGAAGTGGCGAAGAGGGTGTTTTCCAAAATGGCAAATGTATATTTGTTGCACCTCCAGCAAAAAATGTACCTAGTTTAATCAAAAAGTTATTACTCTGGCTAAAAGAAAGCGAAAAAAATATTCATCCTCTAATTTTGTCATCAGTGTTTCACTACGAATTTGTTTTTATTCATCCTTATTCTGATGGAAATGGAAGAATGGCAAGGCTTTGGAATACAGCTATTTTATATAAATGGCGAAATATATTTGAGTTTATTCCTATAGAGAGTCAAATTGAAAAATATCAAGAAAAATATTATGATTCAATAGAAACATGTCATAAGAACGGTAATTCAGATGTTTTTATTGAGTTTATACTTGAATTAATTAACGAGACACTTGATGAGTTAATAGAAAAAATCAACGAGGATAATCTTGAAACGACCGAATATGTTAAACGATTACTTAAACATATGGAAATTGGAATTCCATATACATCAAAAAATTTACTTAAATTGTTAAATTTGAAATCTAAAGATACGTTACGCATAAATTATTTACGGCCTGCATTGGATTTGGGCTATATTAAAATGTCATTACCTGATAAACCTAGCAGTAAAAATCAAAGATATATTAGAATTTAGTTCTACTTATCTTTAATGATGAAATTCCGATTAATAATAAGCAAATTATTATAGTTAAAGTATTGTCTCCAGTTTGAGCAACAGGCGTTGGTGTGTTAATAACTTTAGTACCTACTAAATCTCCTATGCCAGTAATAATTGTTTTTCCTTCTTCATAGGAAACAGTGTAGTCTTTACCTTCTTCAAATGTCCTTTGAGCTCTTGCCATAGGAATTGTAAAGTTTGTATCATTGCCAGAACTATATGTAATTGTGTTGTTGTTGGTAGTTATAGTAATTTTTCCATTGTTTGTATTTATGTCTACATTATTAATGTTAAACACTTGTCCATATTCAACACCATGACCGTTAGGGAAAACAATTTGTTTTGTGTATTTTGTGCCATCCCATTCTGGTATAGTTACTGGCAATTTACCTTGTGCGCCAATGTTCCCAAAAATAGTTTCTATAGATTCGATTGTGCAAGGGCCTGCTGAGTCATCAGTCGTAGTAATGTTATGGTCCTCGATAAATTGTCTGTCTTGTAAAAGTGTTCCTACATGATTGTATGTGACAATAACAGCATCCGCATTTGGAAAGAGTCCACAATCGTAAGGTAGTCTTATGCTTTGAACAATCGATTTTTTACCTGTTTGTTTGCAATAGTTAACTAATTGTACAGGAGTTTGCGTTCCCCATGTAGTCATAGCTTTATTGCCATTTGTACCTGAATCTATTATTACATAATCCGCATTATCAATTTTTGTTTTCATTGTGTTTATATCCGTGTCTCCGTCGAATGTGAAATATTCAGCTTTAGCACCTTCTGGTACTAGTCCGTTAGCTTTGAGTCTGTTCCATGCAATTGCACATACTCCTTCTTCGCTTCTTGCGTTAACATTTTGAACAAGAAAAAGTACTTTAGAGCTCTCTTGAAGTTTAATAGGTAATGTGCCATTGTTTTGTACTACAGTATTCGCTTTTGCAGCATCTTCGTATTCTGTAGCTAAGTTTTCTGGGCTTCTAAGAATGCTATTGGCACGATCTAATGTGTAATCGCTTGGATTGTAGTTGATGATGCCTGTTTTGATCTTTGTTTTGATTGACTTCAAGCATGCATCTTTTAAGCGAGCATCATTTTCTGGTTTCTCATTTTTCCACGTTGTTATGTCAGCAATAATTTTATCTGTATTCTCTTTAAATTCTTTAGCGGTAATATTTGAGTCTGAATAAAGTCCACCCTCTTCAGGATTTTCAATTCTGCGATATACAGGCTCTGCAAACATATCAATGCCTGCTTCAAGACCTAAGATGATTGCTTTAGATGGTGAGAAATATTTTGCAATACCATTCATCGTAAGTGCATCCGTACAAACAAGTCCGTTAAATCCTAAATCTTTTTTAAGAATATCTGTCATGAATTTTTTAGAGAGGGTAGCTGGAACAACAATGTCTCCTTCGCCATGGGCAAATTCAGGAGTAACTTTAGTAGCATCGATATTTGGATACTGAATATGAGCAGTCATTATTGCATCTAGTCCATTATCTATACATGCTTTAAATGGTATTAAATCTGAGTTAGTAAGTTCAGCGTAATTTTTTTCATTACAAGGAAGTCCAATGTGTGAGTCTGTTGCAACATCACCATGTCCAGGGAAATGTTTAGCACAAGCTAAGACATTGTTGTCTTGTGTAGCTTTCATGAATGCTACGCCCATTGGAGCAACTTGATTTTTGTCATCGCCAAATGATCTAAGACCAATAATTGGATTGCCTGCATTTGTATTTACATCTACACAAGGAGCAAGATTTCCCGTGACTCCATAAGCGTTAAGTTCAGTTGCGGTAATCTTACCTGCATGTGCTGCAACATTTGGATCTTTTGTAGCCCCAACAGCCATATTACCTAGATGATTTGTGCAGTTATCGAACCTGAACACAACACCACCTTCTTGGTCTGGTGTCATAAATAAGGGAAGTCCACCTGAATTGATGGTGTTAGATTGAAGATCGGTTACAAATTTTAAAGTGCCTTCTGTTGTAGAGGTGTTATCTGCAAACATAACGAAAGCACCAAAATGATAATCTTGAAATATTTTGGCCATGTCTGACGTAACAATATTCGCATCTTTTCCTTCCCATTTATGTGCGTGCACTGCTAATATTTGAGAAATCTTGTCTTGATCAGTCATGTTGTTGTAGATATCTTCAGCCTGTTTATCTATATCGTTAGAATTTGCATTTGCGAATGCTGCAGGCAATATTAAGAGAAGTAAAAGTAAAATGCTACCTACAATTGTTATGGATTTTTTCATAATTGACCCCTTTTTTTGTTTATATTAACACAATAAACGTCATTTATAGATTTGATAATTTACACAATAACATATCGACGTATGCTATATTTTATTTGTAGTATAATAATAAAAGATGAAGGAGGGGAAAAATGGCAGATGCAAAATCAGCTGAAGCAATATTGGCGGAAGTTGGCGGAGCAGAAAATGTTGAACTTTTAACTAATTGTGCAACAAGGCTTCGTTTTACTTTGTTTGATGCAAGTAAAGCTAATAAAGCAAAAATTGAAAAAATCCCTGGAGTATTAGCAGCAATTGAACAAGGTGAAAAATCCTTTCAGGTTGTTATTGGCCCTGCCGTCGAGGACATGCGAAAAGAAATTGAAAAGCTGCCTGGTATGGGGGACGGTAACAAAAAAACTGCTCCTGTACGGGATGACAGAACAATTGAGGATATTAAGGCTGAGCATCGAAGTAAAGTAAGAGGTAAAAAATGGGTTGATTCGTTCTTTGAATACTTGTCAGATTCATTCCGTCCAATTATTGGCGTTTTGCTTGCAGCTTCACTTGTTATTGCAGGTATAAATATTTGTATTGCTCTACATATAATTGAAAGCGATACTGCCAATTCTACAGTCCTTTTCTTTAAGTGTATAAGTCAAAGTGTGTTTAATTTTATTGGTGTTTTTGTTGCGTACAATGCTTGTAAAAAACTTAAGGTCGACCCATGGTTAGGTGTAACTGTAATGCTCGTGTTCTTAGGAAATCAGTACTTAGCTTTAGGTGCACCAGCTGACTTTACAGAAATATTTAATTCTCCTGAAGAGGCACAAAATGTTTTAAATGCTCAATCTACTACTGGTTTTTTGGCTTCACTTGGTCTTGATAAAGTTACATATGTTATGGGCATACCTATGATTCAATGTCAGTATTCCGGAAATGTATTTGTCCCTTTACTTATGTGTCCAATTCTAGCTATTCTATACAGGTTTGTTAAAAAGGTAATTCCATCTAATTTGCATTTAATTTTTGTACCAGGAATTTGTATTGTTGTTATGGCAATACTTACCGGTTTTTTGATTGGACCTATTGGTACGCTTGCTGGTGCCTTATTGGGTCAGGGTTTCACTTGGTTAAATACACATGTGCCATTGCTCCTAGTTTTTATAATACCAATGATATATCCGTTCTTGGTTCCATTGGGCTTGCATTGGCCATTAAATGCATTGATGATATCAAATATATCTACTTTAGGTTACGATTTCATTCAAGGGCCTATGGGTATTTATGATTTTGCTTGTTATGGTGCATCATTTGGTGTTTTGCTCATTGCAATTCGCGAGAACAACAAGGAGATGAAATCAATTGCTGGTGGTGCTGTAGCAGCAGGTCTTTTAGGTGGTATTTCGGAGCCTTCACTTTATGGTATTCATCTTAGATATAAACGCGCCTATCCTATTATGATTATAGGTTGTGTTGTCGGTGCATTAACTATCGGATTTTTAGGTTTAATGTTCCCATCATCAAATGGTGTTGCTGGCGTAACCACTACTGCTTTTGCATTTACTAGTTTATTGACTATCCCTGTATTTGATCAAATGTGGGTATATGCCGTATCAATTGCAGTAGCCTTCATAGTTCCAGCAATAATTATATTTGTGTTTGATTACAGAACAAAAGAACAAAAAGAAGAAATGCGTCTTGCTAATGCAGCTGAACAAGCAGGACTCTTTGATTTTATGGAATATATGACACTATCGACAGAACAAATTAAAGAAAAGGCAAATAGTACAAAGTTTACTGAATATGATGAGGAATATTTAAATTCACCTATCGCAGGCACAACAAAGAATTTAGAAAGTGTTAACGATAAAGTATTTAGCAAGAAGATTTTTGGTGAAGGTATTGCTATAATTCCTGATAATCCATCTGGTAAAAAACAAATTGTGTCTCCGGTAAGTGGTAGAGTAACAGCAATTGCTAAAGACAAGCATGCCTATACTATTACCACATTTAATGGAGCTGCTATTTTGGTTCATATTGGCCTTGATACTGTTAATTTGCATAGTGAGGGTTTTGAATGTGCTGTAAGAAAAGACGAACTTGTGTTGCCAGGTGATCCAATAGTCAAAGTAGATTTTGATAAGATTTCTGAGGCCAATTTAGGCAATGAAATTATTGTTACTGTATGCAATTCAAAACAATTAAAAGCAGTTAATATAACTGAAGGCAAGAAGGACGTAACATTAAGAGATACTGTGATTAATATTGAGTACTAATTTACGAATGGGCATAGACGTTGGTTCAACTACAATTAAAGTAGTTGTGATTGATGATGCTGGCAAGAAACTTTATAAGACTTATCAGCGTCATTTTTCTGACGTTAGAGAAACCATAACTAAGCTTTTAGAAGAAGCAAATAAAAAATTCAAAGATAAAAGCTTTAGTGTTGCTGTTACAGGCAGTGGTGGGTTAACACTTGCTGATAAACTAGATATTCCATTTATTCAAGAGGTTATTGCTGTAAAAAATGCAATTCAAGAAGTTGAACCTAAAACAGATGTGGTGATTGAATTAGGTGGCGAGGATGCCAAAATCATTTTCTTGACTAATGGAGTTGAGCAGCGCATGAATGGGATTTGTGCTGGAGGTACAGGAGCATTCATTGATCAGATGGCAGCATTACTTCAAACTGACGCTTCAGGCTTAAACGAATATGCAAAAGACTACGATGAGCTTTATTCGATTGCGGCACGTTGTGGTGTATTCGCAAAAAGTGATATACAACCATTAATTAATGATGGTGCTAGTAAGGAAAATTTATCGGCAAGTATTTTTCAGTCAGTTGTAAATCAAACTATATCAGGCCTTGCTTGTGGTAGAAAGATTAAAGGCAGAGTTGCATTCTTAGGTGGGCCGCTAACTTTCTTGTCAGAACTAAAAGCTGCGTTTGTTAGAACTTTAAAGCTTAAAGATGATGAAATCATATCTCCAGAAGATTCACATCTATTTGCAGGATATGGGACCGCATTGAGTGTTGAGCCTAACAATATTAAACTTGAAGATTTAATAAATTCACTAAAAAATATGGATGATAGCTTGACAGAAACTACCAGGTTAGATCCTGTATTTAGCGGCGATTATGAAGATTTTGTTAAAAGACAAGATCAGTACAAGGCAGAGTATGCTGATCTAAAATCATATGACGGAAAGATTTATCTAGGTATTGATGCAGGCTCTACAACATCTAAGATGGTGCTACTTTCAGAAGATAATGAAATTCTTTATGAGTTTTACGGCAGCAATAAAGGTAATCCAATTGAGGTTTTAAAAGGTGCTTTTAAGGAATTAAAAGACATAAAACCTGATATTAAAATCAACCATGCTTGTTCTACGGGTTATGGAGAGACGCTCTTAAAAGAAGCTTTCAATTTAGACCTCGGTGAGGTCGAAACAATTTCTCACTATTATGCTGCACATTATTTTGAGCCAGAAGTTGATAGCATCATTGACATTGGTGGGCAGGACATGAAGTACATCAAAGTTAATGATGGTGTTGTAGAAGACATTGTTTTAAACGAGGCTTGCTCGTCAGGTTGTGGGTCTTTTATAGAGAGCTTCGCAAATTCACTAGGATATACCGCAGAAGAGTTCGCAAAACTATCTGTTAAATCAAAACGCCCTGTAAGCTTAGGTACTCGTTGTACTGTTTTTATGAATTCAAATGTTAAGCAAGCTCAAAAAGAAGGCGCTGCTGTAGAGGACATTGCACAAGGCCTCGCTTTTTCTGTTGTTAAAAACGCACTTTTTAAAGTTATCAAATTAACAGATGCTGAAAGCTTGGGAAAACACATTGTTTGTCAAGGTGGTACTTTTTACAATGATACTGTGCTTAAATGTTTTGAGGTGATTACTGGTGCGAAAGTTGTGCGACCTAAAATCGCTGGACTTATGGGAGCATTTGGTGCAGCACTTATTGCAAAAGATAATGGTGATGAGTCACAGATATTATCTTTGGACGAAATTATTAACTTAGAGTATAAAACCACATCTACACATTGTAAAGGCTGTATTAACTCTTGTAAGTTAACCATTAACGAGTTTAGTAACGGCAATAAACATGTTTCAGGTAATAGATGCGAGAAGGGCTTGCAGACAGGCAATGTTAAATCTTCAGATGTCCCTAATCTGCTCGAATACAAGAAAAAACGCATTTTCAATTACAAACCTATCAAATCAGATAAAGTTATAGGTATTCCTCGCGTACTTAATATTTATGAGGATTACCCATTTTGGGCAACCCTTTTTGCTGAACTTGGTTATAAAGTCGTTTTGTCTCCACCATCTAGTCAGCGTATTTATGAGTTAGGTATGGATACAATACCAAGTGAAAGTGAGTGTTATCCAGCAAAGCTTGCACATGGTCATGTGCAGTGGCTTATCAACAAAGGTGTCAAAACGATTTTCTATCCTTGCGTCTTTTATGAACGTATGGAGGATGAAAATCTACAAAATAAATACAATTGTCCTATGGTTATTTCTTATCCTGAAAACATCAAGAATAACGTTGACGATTTGGATGAGAAAAACGTTAAGTTATACAATCCATTTGTTGCCTTTACAGATGAGAAAACAATCACAGATAGACTCGTAATGTTTTTTAAAGATGAGTTTGGCATTGATAAAAAAGCAGTCAAGGATGCTTCGCATAAAGCCTGGGAAGAGCTTATTCAATCAAGGATTGATGTTCAAGAAGAAGGCAAGCGTGCATTAAAATGGATGGAAGATAATAACAAATTAGGTATTGTTCTGGCAGGTAGGCCTTATCATGTTGATGGAGAAGTTAATCATGGCATACCTGAGATGATTGCGTCATACGGTTTTGCCGTGCTTACTGAAGATAGTGTTTCTGAACTCGGGAAAGAAAAGCAAAACTTACGCATAACAAATCAGTGGATGTATCATTCTCGCCTTTATAAAGCTGCAAATTTTGTTGTTAAGCGTGATGATTTGAATCTAGTCCAACTCAATTCTTTTGGTTGTGGTGTAGATGCTGTAACAATTGATCAGGTTTCAGAAATTTTAGCTGCAGGAAATAAAATTTATACACTTCTAAAGATTGATGAGGTTAACAATTTAGGTGCAGCGAGAATTCGTATAAGGTCTCTTATTGCTGCTATCAGAATGAAAGCACAGCGTCAATGCGCCTCTACAAAAGCCTATACTTATGAGCGCCCTGAATACACCGCAGAGATGCAAGAGAAAAAATACACATTACTTTGCCCTAATATGTCGCCATTTCATTTTGACTACCTGGCTGCTGTTATGCAGGGGGCTGGATACAATGCTGTATTGATGAAAAATAACACTCAAGAAGCCAAAGACAAAGGTATTAAGTTTGTGAATAATGATGTTTGCTATCCTGCAACAATTATTACAGGTCAAATTATTGATGAAGTTTTAAGTGGAAAATACAATACTGATGAATTAGCTGTTGTTATGAGTCAAACTGGTGGTGGGTGTAGAGCATCTAATTATGTAGGTTTTATTCGCAAAGCTTTAATCGATGCTGGATATCCTAACATACCGGTTTTATCTCTCAATTTTAATAAGATGGAAACAAACACTGGTTTCAAGATTTCACCAAAATTGTTGGCAAAGATGGCTCTCGCCAGTATCTATGGTGACATACTTATGAAAGTAACTCTTCATACTAGACCTTATGAAAAGAAAAAAGGCGAGACTAATAAACTTTACAAAAAATGGCATGACCAATTGGTTGAGGAGCTAAAAGAAGAAAAGTTAAACTTTAAACGCTTCCGTAAGAATTGTACAAACATTATTCGTGAGTTTGATGCCATTCCTGTAACTGACGAACAGAAACCTGTAGTTGGTATTGTAGGAGAGATTCTTGTTAAGTACATGCCTTTTGCAAACAATAATCTTGCAGAACTGCTTGAGCGTGAAGGTTGCGAGGTAATTGTCCCAGATTTTGTCGGATTCTTCGAGTTCAGTTTCTTAGACAATTTTTATAAACGTAAGTACTTAGGTGGTAGAAAGCGAAGTTCAGCATTGGGCTGGGGTGCATTGCGTGGCATTAAATTCTTACAAAAACCAATCGACAAAGAATTAGAGAAGTCTACACATTTTCACAAAAAACATGATATCAGAGACATTCAACGTCATGCATCAAAAGTTATGCAAACTGGTAATCAAAGCGGCGAAGGATGGTTCCTTTCTGGTGAAATCATTAACTTAATAGATAATGGAACTAATAACATAGTATGTGTTCAACCATTCGGCTGCCTGCCAAATCATGTTGTTGGCAAGGGTATATTCAAAAAAGTAAAAGAGCTTTATCCTCAAGCGAATCTTGTTGCCGTTGACTATGACCCATCAGCCAGTGCTGTTAATCAATTGAATCGTATTAAATTGATGCTTGAGAATGCATAATTTTATATTCGAGATTTAAGTTTATAAAATTCTTCAACATGGTTGTTTGGTACATTTTGGTACAAATATATCAATTATTTTCAGTCGATTTGAAAAAATTTCAATATTTTTTATAATTTAATTACTTTATTAAAGGAGGAAGTAATGAAAAAAACATGTTTGAAATTTTTACCAGTATTTCTGATTAGTATTGTATGTTTAATAGCTTCTATTGGTTTTACAGGAGTTAATGCGCATGCAGAAAATTGTGATTCGGCAAGTAACGATTGGCCTAAACTAACTTTTAAAGCAGATTCAGAATATGGAAGTATTGAAGGTACTACGTTATATGAATTCAATGAAGATTGTAGTATTACATCAAATGTTAATGAGTCAACATTTAAGATTTTTCAATTTGCTGTTGAGTCAAAGACGACAGAAATAAATGCAGTTCCTATTCCTGGGTATGCTTTTGATTGTTGGACAAGAAGTGATGGTAAGGAATTTAGCGCTTCTATATATTCTGATGTGGAATTTACAGCACATTTTAAACCAGGAAAAAGAGATCCAGAAATGAAAAATTTGGATAGTCGAGATGCGTTTTTTCATGTGATAGATGGTAGCTCATGTGAGTGTCATCAGGTTATTTTTAGAAAATCAAATACTGAACTTGTAGTCAAATCAAGCAATGAGGATATAGCCACAGTTTCTGTTATAAAAACACCACAAGACCAGGAAGCTGTTTTGATTTGTGGTCATAATGTAGGCAAGGCTACTATTACAGTTACATCAACTGGTAATGATGTTTATGAAGAGGCAACAAAGTCTTTTGACGTTGATGTTTTTGGTAAAGTTCCACTTCCAGTTGTACATACAACTTTAAAGTACAATGGAGCATCTCAAGTTGGAATTGAATCTAGTAAATATTATACTTTAAAGAAAGCTACAGGAATTCCTTTTCAAGAAGGTGTTATTACTGAAAAAGGCTATGAAGGAACAAACATAGGAGTATATGCTGGATATATTGATCTTAAACCAGGATATTACTGGGAAGACAACACAAGCGGCAGTAAATATTATGAATTTAGAATTGTTAAAGGGGAGGAATAATGACAAATAGAAAAACAAAATTTTTACCAGTATTTTTAATTGCATGCTTATGCTTAGTAGCTTCACTAGGTTTTGTTACTTTTAATGCGTTTGCATCAGGTAATGTGAACTCTGCTGATGTTACTGAATCGATAAAAATTGAAAAACCAGAGCCAATCACTAGTACATATTCGGGTAAAGAAATGATGGGTGTTGCTGGAGGTGAAGGCTATAGTTTAAGTTATAGTGGTGAGGAATTAGAGCCTCGTATTGACGGCAATGCTTATGGTAAAAAAGCTGGAAAATATGGTGTTAAAGCAACATTATTACCTGGTTATGCTTGGAATGATGGATCTACAGATGAGTATGTATTTCAATTTAAAATAGCTCATAAAGATGCAATAATTGTTGCTGAACCAGCCTCAAAGAAGCATGGCGAGCCAGACCCCAAACTTTATGCTCATTTTGAAGGTTTAGTTGATGGAGAAAATCCTGTTGAAGGTACTGATTATTATGTATTTAGAACTGGAGATGAAGATGTTCATGGAAATGATTATGTTGGAGCACAAACCAATTATACAGAATTAACTTCTAATTATGTATGGGGCCATAAAGATGCCGAATTTGTAATTCATGGAATTCCTGTTAAGCGTCCACAAGCTGAAGATATTTCTGAAAATTATAAAGAACAAATAGGAGTTAAAGCTAATCATGGTTATAGATTAGAAGCTGCTCCCCTTCGTTTCCCATATAAAAACACTACAATTGACGAATATGGTAACGCTTGTGGTTGTGAGGCGGGAACTTATAGATTATATGTTATATTAGATAATGATTATGAATGGGCTGATGGTAAACGTATAGAATGTTTTTATATGACTTTTGATATAAAACCCGCTATTAACATTTACATTGATAATACTACGTTTACTCATGATGTTGGTCCAAAGCCTGTTCCACAAGGAAGTACATGGCACTTAATATATTCTCAATCACAAAATGATTTACTTGTAGCAGTGCAGGTAATATATAAAGGTAACATTGTTGCTTCTTTTATACCTGATGACTGTAGGATGAAACCATATTATGATTTACGTCCTATTAAAGAAGGTGATGTAATTAATAAATCATCTAGATTGTATCTAGACGATTAAGTTAGTTTTATATAATTTCTAATAAAAAATTAAGGGAGTCGTTTGAATAATGATTCCCTTTCTATTAGGTAGTTTAGTACAGTTTAGTACAAAATTAGAGTTTTTTTTAAGCTAATTTGAATTATTTTATTATTTCTATACTATATAGACTAGATTAGGGGAGGAAAAAATGACTAATAGAAAGATAAAATTTTTACCTATATTTTTAATTAGTATTGCATGCTTAATTGCCTCTGTTGGCTTTACGGGAGTTAATGCTCATGCAGAAAATTGTGATTCGGCAAATAATGGTGAGCATACTATTACTTTTAAAGCAGCATCAGGTAATGGACATATTGAAGGTCCAACGGAATATAAATGCTATGGTGACTGTGGTCCTGTATCACAAGCAAATGAGTCAACGTTAAAGATGTTTGAATTTGGCCCAATGGTAACAATTGAAATAAAAGCTGTTCCAAGCTGTGGTAGCCATTTTGTTGTTTGGACAAGAAGTGATGAAAAGGATTTTGATGCTGATATTAATACCGATGTGGAGTTTGTTGCACATTTCGAATTTGGTAAACTTGATCCTGAAATGAAGGATTTCTCTCCTCAAAAGGCGTATTACTATGAGAATTCGTCATCTAAATCTCCAAAGGATTGTTATCAAGTTATTTTCAGAAAATCAAAGTCTAACCTTATAGCTGAATCAAGCCATGAGGGTATAGCCTCAGTTTCTATTGTTAAAACATGCAATGATGAGGATGCTGTTTTGATTAAAGGCCACAAGATAGGCAAGACTACAATTACTGTTACTTCAACTGAAGATGATACTTATAAAAGTGTATCGAAGTCTTTTGACGTTGATGTTTTTGGTGAAATTATTAAACCATTTGTTCTAAAAAAACCAGTATATGATGGAGCACATTATATTGGTGTTCTTTCTAGTAAATACGTACTAGATAATGAATATTATACCTTTGTTAATCCTACAAGAGATGATGGTGTTATTACTGAAATAGGTTATGCAGGAAGCCAACAAGGTGTATATGGTATATACGCTAAACTTAAACCAGGATATGTCTGGATGGATGATGAAGATAGAGGCGATATATATTGTGAATTTAAGGTCGTTTAAAGGGGAGGAAAAATGACAAAGAGAAAAATTAAATTTTTACCAGTATTTTTAATTGCATGTTTATGCTTAGTAGCTTCGCTAGGGTTTGCAAGTGTTAATGCTTTTGCTGACAACGATAATTCGGTAAATGACACAAGTCATAAAGTTACATTTTCTGTAGAACATATCGATTGCGGTAAAATTGAAGGATCAACGGATTATATGTGTGAGAATCATAGTAGAATATTAACAAATGCAGATGATTCAATTCTCAAGATTTTTAATCCTGGATCTATGGAAACAATAGAAATAAAAGCTGTTCCTAGAGAGAATCTCTCTTTTGACCATTGGTCAAGAGGCGACGGTAAGGATTTTAATGCTGATATTACGACTGATGTAGCATTTCTAGCTTGTTTTAAACTGAATCCTGGGTATGTAAGAATTAGTACAGATCTATTTTCTTTTCCTGATGATTATGGAAGATATGTTGTTCCAGAGGGAAGCATATGGCACTTTGATTGTTCAGGTGACTGCATTAGACACGTACAGGTAATATATAATGATAAGATCGTTGCTTCTTTTAGGCCTAAGGATCCAAATGGATGTATACCATATTATGACGAAAAGTATATTAAAGATGGTGAAGGAATTTATACATCATCCACATTGTACGATAAACATTTGTTCAATTTTTAATATAATTTTTAATAAAAAAAATAAGGGAATCGTTTGAATAATGATTCCCTTTCTATTAGTTAGTTTAGTACAGTTTAGTACAAAATTAGAGATTTTTTTAAGCTAATTTGAATTATTTTATTATTTCTATACTATATAGTCTAGATTAGGGGAGGAAAAAATGACTAATAGAAAGATAAAATTTTTACCTATATTTTTAATTAGTATTGCATGCTTAATTGCCTCTGTTGGCTTTACGGGAGTTAATGCTCATGCAGAAAATTGTGATTCGGCAAATAATGGTGAGCATACTATTACTTTTAAAGCAGCATCAGGTAATGGACATATTGAAGGTCCAACGGAATATAAATGCTATGGTGACTGTGGTCCTGTATCACAAGCAAATGAGTCAACGTTAAAGATGTTTGAATTTGGCCCAATGTCCACAACAGAAATTAAAGCTGTCCCTAACGATAATTACGATTTTGTTACCTGGACTAGAAGTGACAAAAAGGAATTTTATGCTGATATAGATTCTGATGTGGAATTTGTAGCGAATTTTCATAATAAGGATTTTGCAAAAGTTACTGTTCAAGTAAATAATCCACAATATGGTAAAGTTGAAATACTTTGTTCTTCTCCATGGATTCCAAAGAATTCTAAACTTTCAAATCAATACGATCCAACTTTAGTTATTTATACAGGTAAGCTTCCCCTAAATTCAAGCAATGCATCAATTCAAGAAAAAGTTCAGGCAGTTTGTTTAGATCCTAGCTATACATTTGTTGAGTGGACTCGAAGCGATGGCAAAGAATGGGATAGTGAAATTGGTGATGAAATAGTTTTGACAGCAAATTTTAAAGTTAAACACTAATTAAATATTTAATATATAAAATTAAGGGAAATGTTTCAATAGCATTTCCCTTTTTTTGTTATACAATTAGAAGTTACGAAAATGAGCAATATGAAGCAAATACGTATTAAGGGCGCACGAGAGCACAACTTGCAGGATATCGATATTGATATTCCTCGCGATAAGTTCGTTGTGATAACTGGACTTTCTGGTAGTGGAAAAAGTAGCCTTGCTTTTGACACAATGTATGCTGAAGGACAGCGTAGATACGTCGAAAGTCTTTCGAGTTATGCGCGTATGTTTTTAGGCCAGATGAGTAAGCCTGACTTGGACAGTATTGACGGGCTTTCTCCTGCGGTTTCAATTGATCAAAAAACAACTTCAAAAAATCCTCGTTCTACTGTTGGTACTACTACTGAGATTTATGATTACCTAAGATTGTTATTTGCAAGAGTTGGTATTCCTCATTGTCCAGAATGTGGGCGTGTAATTGAAGCTCAAACAACTGACCAAGTTACAGATGAAATCTTAAAGCTTGAATCTGATAGAGCGATTATTTTAGCACCAGTAGTTACTGGCAAAAAGGGTGAGTATACTAAGTTTTTCCAAGGCTTATTAAAAGAAGGCTTCAGTCGTGTTCGTATTGATGGAAAGATTACCAAGCTCACTGGTGAGGAGATTCGCCTTAATAAACAAGTCAAACATTTCATTGAAGTTGTTATTGACAGAGTGAAAATTAAAGAAGATGCAAGGAGTCGTATCGCACAAGCTGTTGAGCTTGCTACCAAGTTATCTGACGGTAGAGTATTAGTGACTGATTCAAATAAAGATAAAACAACAAGCAGTGGTGCAACAGGTGGTTTTGATGAGAATGAGCATTTATATAGTTTGGCCCTTGCTTGTCCAGAACATGGACATAGCATGGATGAACTTCAGCCTCGTGATTTTTCATTTAATGCACCTTATGGTTCATGTCCTGATTGTTTGGGAATTGGTAGTAGAGAAGATGTTGATCCTAGTTTGGTAATTCCAGATCCTTCTATGTCAATTATGGATGGTGCTGTTGCTCCTTTTACAAGTGGAAATTATTATCCTCAAGTTATACCTTGTGTTTGCAAACATTTAGGTGCTGACCCATATACACCATGGGAAGATTTACCTAAACGTGTTCGCGATAAAATAATGTATGGTATACCGGGTGAGGATGTTAAGGTAGACTACATTACAGTAGATGGTAGGCATACACATTGGTACATTGAATGGGAAGGTATATCAGGTGCTGTAAAGCACAGAATGAAAAAAGCAAAGTCTGACCGTCAGAAAGAAAAGTACGAGAAATATATGGCAAAGCAAGCTTGTGAGACGTGTCATGGTAAACGTTTAAAGCCAGAGATATTAGCCGTTACAGTTGGCGGTAAATCTATTTATGATGTTACTATTATGAGTGCTGCTGATTGTCTTGATTTCTTTAAGGATATAGAGAAGTATCAAAAGTTTACAAATGCACAGCATCAAATTGCAGATCCGATTATTAAAGAGATAAAGGCTAGACTTCAGTTTTTGGTTGATGTTGGACTTGATTATTTAACTCTAGAACGCGCCACGGCAACCCTTTCAGGTGGCGAGGCTCAACGAATTCGTCTCGCAACTCAAATTGGTGCTGGTCTTGTAGGCGTTCTCTACATTTTAGATGAACCGAGCATTGGGCTTCATCAGCGCGACAATACAAGACTCATTAATACATTAGAGCATCTTCGAGACCTAGGTAATACGGTTGTTGTAGTAGAACACGACGAAGAAACAATTCGCAGTGCAGATTATGTAGTTGACATGGGCCCAGGGGCTGGAGAAAATGGTGGTTATGTAGTTTGTGCAGGAACTCCTAAACAAATTGAGAAGTCAACGAAGTCAATTACAGGTGCTTACCTCTCTGGCAAGAAAGAAATTGTAACTCCCGAGGCTCGTCGTAAATCGAACAGGAAGTTAACGCTAACTGGAGCTACTCAGCATAATTTACAAAATGTAACTTTGGAAGTACCACTTTCAACTTTTACAGTTATAACTGGTGTTAGTGGTTCTGGTAAGAGTTCGTTGATTAGTGATACTTTAAGCCCAGCGTTGGCTAATAGGGTAAACCATGCACATAGACGTTGTGGTGAATACGAGAAGTTAACTGGACTTGGTGGTATTGATAAGGTTATCAACATTGATCAAAGCCCAATTGGGCGTACTCCACGTTCTAATGCAGCTACATATATTGGATTGTGGGATGATATTCGAGCATTATATGCAAGCACTCCAGACAGTAAAGCACGCGGTTATGCACAGGGGCGTTTCAGCTTCAACGTTCCAGGTGGGCGATGTGAAGCTTGCAAAGGTGATGGTCAGATTAAAATCGAGATGCATTTCCTTCCTGATATTTATGTACCTTGTGAGGAATGCGCAGGCACACGATATAATCGCGAAACTTTACAAGTAAAATATCGTGGTAAAAATATTGCAGACATACTCGCCATGACTGTTGAAGAAGCTTTAAAGTTTTTTGAGAATATCCCTCAAATTAAACGAAAATTGCAGACTTTATACGATGTTGGGCTTGGCTATATTCACTTAGGTCAGCCAGCTACTACACTCTCAGGTGGCGAGGCACAGCGAGTTAAACTTGCCAGTGAGCTTCAGCGTGTACAGACTGGTAAGACTTTTTACATCCTCGACGAGCCGACTACAGGGCTTCATTTTGAGGATGTTCGTCAACTGTTAAATGTTTTAAACAGGCTTGTTGATAGCGGTAATACAGTACTTGTGATTGAGCATAATTTAGACGTTATCAAAAATGCAGATTATATTGTTGACTTAGGTCCTGAAGGTGGCGATGGTGGTGGTAAAATAATAGCTAGCGGCACACCTGAACAGGTTGCTAAAATTAAAGGATCATATACAGGGGAATTTTTACGGAAGATATTGTAGAAATAGATGAACGAACGCAGGCGCGGCGCGAACGTGCTGGAATGATTGTTTTTATTGTTGCAATTATCGGTATATTCGCAGCTGTTTTTGCTTATATGACCATTAGCCACTCACTTGATTTAACTGCAACCAGTATTGATAATTCCGTCGGAAATTTGGAAGGTTATTCAGTTTTTGTGTTTGAAGGAAACAATACAACACGCCAAAAAAACAAAAGCAATGTTGACAGAATTCTTGATAGGGCATCTAACTTATTAAACTTAAATCAGGAAGAAGAAAAGAAAAACGATAAAGATACTGTTGCTGCCAATGTTACAAATGTTAATCAGGTATTTAAAGACAAAGATTGTAAAGTTTACAATTTTAAAGTAGGAGATTACGATGCCTATTCTCGTGGACAGATATATGAGAGAGGTAATCAAAAAGTTGGTGTACTTTCAATTAATGAGGCTACTTTGCAAGAAGCTCTCGCCAGTAAATATGCACAATTGAAAGTGGAAAATCCTGGTATTACAGAAGAGATGCTTCATAAAACTTCTGTTAAAAATCCAACCATACAAATGAAAAACATACAAAACTATATTACGAATTTGCGTGTTAATAACAAAGCCGATATTTTAATTATTGTAGCTCCAAGGCAAGAAGTTTTAGAAGTAGTTGATAAAATTGATTGCTTAATTGCAAAGTCTGTTAAAGAAGACATTCCAGACGAAGGAAAATCTATTAACGATGTTTATATTATGAGAGTACCAGAAGCCGGGAAGATAGGAGCAATTTTAAGTTCCCCAGCAAAAATGATGCAAGGCTCAGTGTTTTCTAAAGTGGCGAAATAGCTTTCGCGCAATCAGCACTATCACTAATATAAATAGAAGAGATATAACTATTACAGCTATAGTTGCAGGCCCTGGTTTTGCTATTGCTGCAAGACCAGTTTCTTGTGTATTTATTTTTCTGCCTTGAGGGCCACTATATTTTTCTGGAATTACTTTTAAATACTCTAAATAATTTTTTAAAGCTACCCATTCTTTTAGTTCTACTCCAGATTTATTTTTAGCAGCAACATCATAAAAATTTGTTATTTCATTACCATCTTTGTCTCTTGCTGCTATTTTGATTAAACCTTTACTTAAATTGTTTACGCTTTTTAGCATATTTAATGCATATAAATTAGCAATGAACTTATATTGTTTATTATCGTCAATATCTTCTAAACTACCATCTTCACGTTTAATTTTGATATCGGTAACCTTATCCATAATCATACGGTTACTGTTCCAGGTAACTTGCAGACCATTGTAAGCCATTTTTACACCGTCTTTAAGTTTTCCTAAAGAAGTTTCAATTTCAACAAACAGTCTAATGTCTTTTCCTGTTGCATAAGCAATGCATAGAGGATGGCCTGCAGAGCCGTCACTCCCTATACCTAATGAACAAATTTTAAAGGCATGCTCTGTATATATTGGTCCTTCTATTAAATTGCTACGAACTGTTCCAATGCCAACAATAGAAAAATCAATATCATTAATATCGTTTTGTTTAGCTGCATACATATAGGAATCTGCAATGATGTCTTGCATTGGATATTCTTCATCGCTATTTAACATTGATGGTACTGGCGCATAAGTATAAGGACAATAAGCTATTTGATCATAGGCATTTTCGTTTCCAGAATATTTAGTCAGATAGTTTTGTTTAATCTCATGATCAAATTGTGTTAATAGATTGCCAATTTCCTGGTCTTCTGGAACATTTCCCGCAATTGGGATTTTTTCATAATGTTCCAAATCCCATTTACCATTGTCTTTTTGTTTTAAATTTAATTGTTCTAAATATTGCAAGTAACATCCATTTCCAATTATATAGCTGTCATGTATTTTAATTGGCTTATAAGAATAATGAGAATGTGCCGAAAGACAAATGTCGATATCTGGAACTTGTTTAATGAGATCAATATCGGGGCCGTGTTCACCAGTTTCATCACTTCCACTATGCGATAAACAAACAATTAAATCTGTTTTATCTTTGAGCTCGGCAACAATCTGTTTTGCTGTTTCAAATGAATTTGACCAGTTTTGATCGTTTGTAGGGGCACTGTCAATACTGTCTTCGCCTTCTATACCAAATATTCCAACCTTAACTCCATTAACTTCTTTTATGGTATATGGTTTAACGCCATAGTCATCAAAGGCTTTTTTCAAATTATCGTTGGTAACATTAATATTGGCGAGGCTAATTTCAGGTAATTTGGTACTTTTAGCCTTTGCATTATTTAACATTGAAGCGAGTCCTTCAGGGCCTGTATCAAATTCGTGATTTCCTAGAGTTGTAACATCACAGCCAAGTTGCCCTAAAAGTCTAAGCTCATAAGCTTGGTCTGTAAATCCTGATTGTAAAAGCGTGCCCATTGCAAAATCTCCACCATCAAGATACAAGCTTGTATTATCACGTCTTTGTTTTAATAATGTGGCAAGTTTTGCAGAGTTGCCATGTTCAATAATTTGATTATTGGAGTCGATATCATAATCTTCAGAAAAATAGGAATGAATATCGCTTGTCATAAATAGTTTTACATTTTTTGGATTTTCAGTAGCGTTACCAAATTGTGTAATTATTAGCGGAAGCAATAACAAACAAATAATGGGTAAAATAAATTTTTTTATACTATTAAACATAAACCTAATCCACATATTATACTAAATATAAATAAGGTAACAATAATTTTGATATTGTCTGACATTGGTCTATTGGTCTTTAGCAAAACAAGAATTCCAACGCCTGCTGCAACAAGCAACCCTGATATACATGCTCCAAGCCCTAATACTCCATCAACATATAATTGAGCAATTACTACACTCGCAGCACAATTTGGTATTAACCCTACAAGTCCACTTACAAATACAGATGCAATTTTATTATCGCTTGCAAATTGTGCTAGCACATCGTTTCCACCAATAAATTCTATTATTAGATTTAGAGCTAGAGTAATCAAAAATATAAATGCTGTTATTTGTAGTGTATGAATAATTGCTGATTTAATTATTGATTTGTGCTCATGCTCGCAATTGCAACCATCACGTTCGCACATCTCATGAATATGTACATGTTTATGATTAACACGTGCAATTCTTCTGGCAGCATCAACAATAAAACCAAAAACCATGCCTAAGCCAAGCTTAATGCCAATAATAGTTATCATTTTTTCTATAGGTACTCCACCTGCAATAAAGATAGGTATCATTTCGTCTGATGTTGAAAGATATACTGCGAACAATGTTCCAAGAGTGATAACTCTGCCTGCGTAAAAAACACTAGCAGCAGCACTAAACCCACATTGTGGAATTACACCTAATAGTGCGCCAACGGCAGGCCCTAGCATTCCAGCACGTTTAATGCTTTCCTGTGCTTTGTCCGATAACTTATGCTCAATCCATTCCATTAGTAGGTAGGTTACCAATAAAAACGGAATTACGTAGATCGTATCTTTTATAGCGTCTATTAAACAGTCAACAAACATGAGCATAATTATACAACATTAAAAATGATATTTTCGTGAAAGACTATGAAGTCTGTTCGTGTTTTAACAATATTTTTAAAGTCAATAAATTCGTCGTAAATTTCGTCAATAAAATGATTAAATCCATAGTCCATTTTAGGGTATTCACTAATATTAACAACTATTTTGTCGTCAAGGTACTTGACAGAATTGATTTTGTTAGATGCGTTAACGTAGCCCTCTAAAAATTTGTCGTCATCAACGTAGTATATATTTTTTGTACGAGTACGTGTTAAGTCCATATGGTCAGCAAATCTAAGCAGGCCTGTTAAGTACGCAATATGAACAACGCTGCCGTTTGATAACATAATTTCTTTTGGGAATTTATTTGTGTCGAATAAATCGTAATTTCTATGCCCTTTGCATAAAATCCGAGCAGCGTCAGATATTTCTTTAGGCAAGTTATTAATTTTGGGTTGAAGCATTTCCAATATTTTTGCACTAAATTCATTATGATATTTTCGTATGATCTCTTTTTTTGACATGTTTTTTGTATCAAGGTCAGCCAATACCTCTTCAGCATATTTATCATAAAATTCGTCATTAATGCCCATTCCTGTATCATGGAAATAACAAGCAATTAAGTAAATAAATATTTCATCAACATTTAGACGTCTTAAGTTTTGAGCAACTAGATTGTCGGAATTTGCAATAACACGTTCAGTGTGGGTATATGAGTGATCATTGAATTCAGAATAATTAATCATATATTTTTTTAGTAGTGGTACAGTTGCATAATGAATGTCACGTAAGATTCGCACATAATCAAGATTCAGTTTTATTAATCGTTTTCCCAGTTGAAAATAATACTTCATATTTTACTATATTACCATATTTAGATATCTACATGATAAATTTCGGCTCAAATTATTGTGCTTTTAGTATAATGTTTGTGGGGTTGGGGCGGCAATAAGCTCTGAACCTGGTCAGGACCGGGAGGTAGCAGCCATAAGGGGCCTCTAGTGAGCGCCTACAACCCTTCTAAAATCAAACTAAATAAAATAGCCTATTTTTATCAAGTTTCATTTTATCCATTTATTTATTTCTTTAATTATCGTAAAATAAATTCATCAAAAAGAGAGGAAGGTATAAAATGAAAATTATTACTATTAAAAAATTTACAGGATTATTCTTTATAAGTATTCTTGTTTCAGTATTTTGTTTCACTAACACATCTTATGCAGAAGAAAAAGTTAATAATAAAAGTATATTGCATTCTGTTAATGAGATTAGTTATAGGTTAGATTTAGATAATCATGATGCAATTGTTGATGCATGTATGCCACAATATGCTGGAGATGTTCACATTCTTGGAAACGTTACTTATAACGGTGAAGAATACAAAGTAAAATCTATCAAAACAGATGCTTTCTTTGGTTGTCCTTTTGTTGATTCAGTAATATTTCCAGATACTTTAATTAAAATCGAGAAAGAAGCTTTTTATGAGTGCGGGATTAAATCAGCAATATTTCCTCCTAATAGTCAATTGAATAATATTCCAGTAGGTGCATTTACTAAATGCTCTTCATTAACAACAGTTATCCTTCCTGATAAACTAGAAATAGTATTTGATTATGCTTTCAGTGAATGCAATAGCCTTAAAACAATCACTATTCCAAATAACGTACAACACATTAGTGACCATTCATTTGGAGGATGTTCCGCACTAGAATCAATTACGTTCCGTGGTGAGAAAGTATGGATTGAAGATGATGCTTTTGCAGGTTGTAGTAATTTAAAGGATATGTATTTTTATGGTAATCATGGATATATTTACGTTAATGCATTTAAGGATATGAAATTTAATTTGCATTGTCCTCTTAAAGGAACAAACTGGGATACCTCTGAAATACATTTAGGTAATGCTGACCATATTAATTATATTAATTTAACTGCATTTGAGTTAACTGGACAGTGCTATGATTGCGGTTTAAAACTTCCAATCAAAAATCATGAAATACAAATTCTCGACGTGAATGATAATGTAATTACTTCAATACATAGTGACGAGAACGGCGATTATAATTTTAAATTATTTAAAGATAGACAATATACAGCGAAAACAATTAAAGTACGTACTACCTATCAGGGTAAAACATTTACATCAAAAGAGATTAGTACTGACAGCAATAAACATTTAAACATTGTTTTTAATTAAAATATTATGAAGTTTTGATGATTGAAGCCTCAGGATTAAACTCCTGGGGCTTTTTCTATAATTTCTAGTATAATGCTGATGAAGTATTATGGAAGTTATACAGAACATATTCAATTTTCTTATCACCTTAATTAAGGATCCACGTTCAGTGATACTTGGATGGATTGCCGTACTTGGTCCTATTGGTGTTTTTACCCCATTGTTCTTAGTTGTATTTATTGAAACTGGTGTTGTATTCTTTCCTTTTTTGCCAGGTGATTCTTTAATTTTTGCTGCTGGTGTATTTAGTGCAGAAGGTAATATTCCTGACGGTGGTCAAAACTTAAATATATTTATGACTTTAATTGTTTTTTATGCTGCAGCAATACTCGGCAATACATCTAACTATTGGATTGCACGACTCTTTGGCGATAAGATTGTACGTTCCGGAAAGATTAAAGGATTTACTCCAGAGAGAATTGCCAAGTTGGACAGCTTTTTTGAAAAGTATGGTGGTTCTACAATTATTATTACAAGATTCATGCCTTTCTTTAGAACGTTTGCACCTTTTGTAAGTGGTCTTGGTGCTATGAAATTTGGCAAATTTACCATATTTAACATCATTGGTGGTGTTGCATGGGTTTCAGTTTTTGCATTGCTTGGATACTTCTTTGGTGGAGTACCGTTTGTTCAACAACACTTTAGTTTAATTGTAATAGGAATAATTCTTGTTTCTGTATTACCTGCTATAATAGGTGTTATAAAAGCAATATTAAACAAGAGAAAAAATGGCTGAAGCTCTTTATAGAAAATATAGACCAATTGTGTTTGATGATGTAGTTGGACAAAAGCATATTTTGACGACGCTTAAGAATGCTATTACTAACGATAAGTTGAGCCATGCATATCTATTTTGTGGTCCACGAGGTACTGGTAAAACTACCATGGCTAGGCTTATGGCTAAAGCTTGTTTGTGTGCTGAAGCTGAAACTATACCAACTGTGTCTCCTTGTGGTAAATGTAAGGAATGTACTGACATTGCTAAAAGCGAGCATCCTGACGTTTATGAGTTGGATGCTGCGTCACGTACTGGTGTTGATAATGTTAGGGAAGAGATTATAGGGCGAGTTGGCTTTGCTGCTACTCGCGGTACAAAAAAGATTTACATTATTGATGAGGTTCATATGCTCTCGACTGCTGCTTTTAATGCATTGTTGAAGACATTGGAAGAACCTCCATCACATGTAATATTTGTTTTATGTACAACTGACCCTCAGAAAGTACCTGATACAATTCTTTCTCGTTGTCAGCGTTTTGATTTTAAAGCCATCAGTGTTGAAGACATTGCTGATAGATTAAGCTATGTTTGTGATGCTGAGGGTATTGAGGCAGAGAGTGCAGCTTTGATAAAGATTGCTGAGAACGCTCAAGGTGCTATGCGTAATGCATTGACTCAACTTGAGCAATTAATTTCTTATTCTAATGGGAAAATTTCTGTTGCTGATGTAACAGATGAAAATATTGATCTAACAGCTTTATTTGAAGCTTTAAGTCAACGTGATTTGAGAGCAAGTTTTGATTGGGTGGAAAATTATTGTGAAACTGGTGCTGATTTTGAAAATCTTACGTTTCAATTAACTAAAAAAATCAGGGATTTATACATAGAGGGAAGTGAAAGCTTCTCAAACGATAGACTTCATCGCATGATGGTAATTATGGGAGACTTAAATACAGAGCTTAAGACTTCGCCTAATGCAAGGCTCAGTTTTGAAATTGCAATGGCACGAATTGCTCGCCCTGATGGTGATTTAACTTTAGAATCGTTAGCTGAAAGAATTTCAGATATTGAAGAAGGAAAGATGATTGTCTCTCCTGTAGAAGTTAGGGAGATACCTAAAGTTACATCTGCTCCTGAACCTGTTATGGAAGAGTCTTTTGAACCTGTGGTTGAGGAGGAACCAACTGAAACTCATGAGACAAAAATGGATGTTCCAAACATTAATACAACAGAAGTTAGTGAACAACGTACAAGATCTATGAAGTTAGATGATATTCCTCCAATTGAGTCCATGTGTAATTTGAAAAATACTGAATCACTTAATAAAGCATGGCATGCTGCATTTGCTAGCATTAAGAAAAAGTATCCAGCATATGGAGCTATTCTTATTACAGCAACCCCTGCTTTTAATGAGGAGACAAATCAATTTGTGCTTGAGTTTCCAGAGAGTAATGAGTTTGCAATTAATGCAATAAATAAGCCAGATACAATGTCAAAAATACATCAAGAAATTAAAGCAGTTGTAGGTGATAATGTTGGCTTGGATTTAGGAACTCAGTCAGAAGATAAAAAAGCATTTGAACCAAATTTTACAAGTGATTTTAGAAGAGAAAAAAAAGACGTTAAAGATATATTGAGTAATTTTGGTGCAACAGATATTACAGAAAACTAAAGGAGTATACCTATGGATATGAAAAAAATGATGAAACAAGCTCAAATGATGCAGAAAAACTTAGATGCTGCTCAGGCAGAAATTGCTGAAATGGAAACAACAGCAGAATCTGGCGGTGGTATGGTAAAAGCAACTGTTAATGGAACAAATGAGCTTGTAAGTTTAGAAATTAATAAAGACGTAGTAGATCCAGAAGATGTTGAAATGCTACAAGATATGGTTGTAGCTGCAGTTAATGAGGCTATTCGTAGCATGTCTGCTATAAGTCAACAAAAACTTGGAGCTGTTACAGGTGGTATGAATATTCCAGGTTTGATGTAGTGTCTGAAAAAATCGACAATCTGTTACATGAATTAGAAAAAATGCCAGGAATTGGGCCTAAATCTGCCCAACGTATTGCATATTGGATTTTAAACACCGACTCCGCAAATAAACTTGCTGATACTATTAAAACAGTTAAATCTGATGTTCGTTTTTGCAAAAAATGCTTTAATTATGCGACAGATGACCTGTGTGAGATTTGCTCAAATCCTTCTCGCAATCATAAAATCATTTGTGTGGTTTGTGAGCCTCGTAATATTCCGCCAATAGAACGCACCTGCGTTTTTAATGGAATTTATCATGTTTTAGGCGGGGAAATTTCACCTATTGATGGTGTTGGACCAGAGGATTTAAACATAGCAGAACTCATGAATAGGCTTGTGGATGTTGACGAAGTTGTTATTGCAACAAATCCTAACGTAGAAGGTGAGACAACAGCAGCTTATCTTGCTAGAATGATTAAACCTCTTGGTATAAAAATTACCCGTCCTGCAAGCGGAATTCCTGTTGGTGGAGATCTGGAATTTGCTGATGAAGTTACATTAGGTAGAGCACTTGAAGACAGAAAGGAAATTTAATGCAAAATAATTCGAAAATCAGCGTATGCATTGCTTATCACAATATGGGAGATCTAATCTCTGATCTTATTGATTCAATAGTAGCTCAAACTTATAAAAATTGGGAAATTATTATTTGTGATAATAACTCTACAAAAGAAGAACAAAAAAAATTAGATGAGATTATCAAAAAATATAAATGCGATATTAAGCTTATTCGTACAGGAAATATTGGTACATATTCTGCCAGATGGCAATGTTATAAAAAAATTACTGGTGACATTATTGTTACACCTGACTCTGATGATTACTATGTTGATTCTGAATTTTTTACCTTTTTAGCTAAAACGTTTGAAAATCCTGAAATTGACATTATTAGGTATAATTACACAAGAAATCCAGATGCAAATACTCCTTTTATAGTAACTCCAGATGAATTTATAAATGCTAGTCCAAAAGAAGGCATAGATTTATTAAAGAAAATTATTTTTGAAGAACACGTATTTAATTCACTTACTATACATAGTTTTAGAAAATCTTTATTGGATAAGATTGACGTTGATCCTGATATGTATATGAGATATTTCGAGGACGATTATATGTTCCTTGATTTGCTTGATGCTGCTTCAGGAATTAAGTTTTCAAATAATGTTTATTACAATTATCGCATTAATTCAGATTCTATAAGCTCTACTATGCATCAAGATGATCGTTTTAAAGAAGATTTTGAGAGACATGAAAAACAACATTCAAAATATGCAAAAAAGTGGGGTTTTGATAGTTATGACGAAGAGGCAAACTATAATTTTATCTATAAAGTAATCTTATTGCCTGTAGTGTTGTTAACCAATACTAATAAGTCTTTTAAAGAGCTTAAAGAAAGTCTTAAGGAATATTATGAAAAATATGAACTTGAGATAAACAATCATAGTCTTGATGATAAGTTTTTTAAACCTTATGAGCGCTTTTTGGCTAAACTCTTTTTCAAAAAACGCTTTACTGCTATAGCCCTATACATTAAAGGATTTATTTTCGTAGATAAAGTTAAGTGCCGTATAGAATCTATTTTGAAAAGATAAAGAAAACCCCTAGATAAACTAGGGGTTTGTTTTTTTAAGGGTGTCCCTTTAGTGCCGTTTGGCTCCAATAACCACGCCCCTAACTTAAAATTTTCAAAGCACCAGTTGGGCAAACATCAGCACATTGGTGACAATCTTTGCAAACTGCTATTGCATCAGTTCCTTCAAATTCAGGTTTGATAACAGTCTTAAAGCCACGTCCAACAAGACCAAGTAAGCCCTCACCAATACGTTCTTTACATGTACGTACACATTGGTTACATAACATACATTTACCTTGGTCACGCTCGATTGTGACTAAGCATTGCTCTTTGTAGCATTCATGTTTTTTACCATCTAATCTGTGAGGATCAACTGGTTCTGCTTGAGCGTAGCGGATTAATTTACAATCATGATAATCATGACATCCACATTCTAAGCAGCGTTTTGCCTCGGCTCTAGCTTGCTCATCAGTAAATCCTTTGATAACAGAATCAAAATTAGTTGCTCTTTGTTTAGGATCTTCAACTGCCATAACTGCACGAGGTAATTTCTCTCTGTCAGCAAAGTCTTCTGCAGTCTTCTCAGTCTCAGAAACATATGGCTCATAGAACTCCAATGGTTTGCCTGCGAGGTAAAGTTCAATAGCTTCAGCAGCACGGTTACCTTCAGCGATAGCATCGATAGCTATTGATGCTCCTCTGTTAGTTGCATCACCTGCTGCAAATACACCGTCAAGATTTGTAAGTGCACTTTGTTCATCAGCAACAACTGTACCTTTCTTTGTAAGTTCAATATCATCTAAGCCATCTGGTAAGCATTTTTGACCAATAGCAGCGATTACTGTGTCAGCATCAATTGTTTCAAATTTACCTTCAACAGGAACAGGACGACGTCTTCCTGACTCATCAGGCTCGCCAAGTTCCATAATTTGAAGTTTAACTTGTTCAACTTTGCCGTCACCTAAGATTTCAGCTGGGTTAGTTAAGAACTTAAATTCTACACCTTCCTCAATTGCTTCTGTAATCTCGAGGTCTTCTGCAGGAGCTTCTTCGCGAGTACGTCTGTATACAACGTAAACGTTTTCAGCACCACAGCGTTTTGCTGTACGGCATGCATCCATTGCAGTGTTGCCGCCACCAACAACAATAACGTTTTTGCCTAGATCTGGGCGAGCACCTTGGTTTACTTCACGTAAGAAGTCGATACCACTAAGTACACCTTCCTTGTCCTCGCCAGGACAATAAACTCCAGAACCCTTCCATGCACCAACAGCTACAAGTACAGCATCGTTGTTGTCTCTAAGTTCTTTTAGAGTAATGTCTTTTCCGAGCTTAACTCCATTCTTGTATGTAACACCTAAGTTCTCAATTGCTTTTGTTTCTTGAGCAAGAACTGCTTTTGGAAGACGATATTCTGGAATACCGTAACGTAACATTCCGCCCATCTCTTCCATCATGTCATAAACTGTTACATCATGACCACCAACTGCGAGTCTATATGCAGCAGCAAGACCTGCAGGACCTCCACCGATGATTGCTACTTTTTTGTTTGTTGCTTCCTTTTTTTCTGGCACATATGGATTGTCAGATTTTAAATCATTATCAGCAGCAAAAGCTTTTAGATAAGCAATTGAAAGTGGCTCTTCAACAAGAGCACGTCTGCAGTGAGTCTCGCATGGGTGAGGGCAAACTCTACCAATTGAAGCAGGAATTGGAACTTTTTCTTTAATGATTCTTACTGCCTCACGGTCATCGCCTTCAGCGATTTTCTTTACATAATCTTGAGCATCTGTATGAGCTGGACAATTTAAAACACATGGGCCTTTGCAATCGCCTTCGTGATCACTCATGATAAGCTCAATAGCAACTCTACGTGCTTTTACAACACGAGGAGTGTCTGTGTGAATGTCCATACCATCACTTGCTACAGTAGCACAAGCTCTAAGTAATTTTGGAATACCTTCAGCTTCTACTACGCAAAGCCCGCAAGCACCATAAAGTTTTAATTCACTGTGATAACAAAGGTTAGGAATTTCTATACCATTATTCATGGCAATTTGTAGAATAGTTTCACCTTTGTTTCCTACAATTTCTTTTCCGTCTATTTTTATTTTAATTTGTTCCATAGTATCTACCTCTATTCACAAACGATTGCGCCGAACTTACATGTTGCTATGCACTGGCCACAACGAATACATTTCTCTGGGTCAATCTTGTGAGGGTTCTTTCTCTCACCATCAATTGCACTAACCGGACATTTCTTAGCACAAAGTGTACAACCCCTACATTTATCAGCATCAATTCTGTATGTAAGAAGTGCAGTACATTCTTTTGCAGGACATTTTTTCTCGTTAATGTGAGCTTCATACTCATCTCTAAAGTATCTGATTGTTGTGAGTACTGGGTTAGGAGCTGTTTGTCCAAGACCACAAAGTGCACCATCTTTAACAGCAGTGCAGAGGTCTTCGAGAAGCTCAATGTCACCCTCTTTACCCTCGCCATTAACAATACGAGTTAAGATTTCTTGCATACGTTTTGTACCGATACGGCAGTGAACGCATTTACCACAAGATTCTGAAGCTGTAAAGTCTAGGAAGAATTTTGCCATGCCAACCATGCAAGTTGATTCGTCCATAACAACCATACCACCAGAACCCATGATAGCACCAGTAGCACCTAATGCTTTGTAATCGATAACTGTATCGAGTAAGTCTTTAGGGATACAACCACCTGATGGACCACCCATTTGTACAGCTTTGAATTCTTTGTCATCGCGGATGCCACCGCCAATACCAAAGATAACGTCGCGGAGTGTTTTACCCATTGGGATTTCGACAAGGCCACCTTTACGGATTTTACCAGTTAAGGCAAATACCTTTGTGCCCTTGCTGTCTTCTGTTCCCATAGCAGCAAATTTCTCGCCACCGTTATTCATGATCCAAGCAACGTTTGCAAAAGTTTCAACGTTGTTGATGTTAGAAGGTTCATTCATGTAACCAACTTGTGCTGGGAATGGTGGTTTCAATCTTGGCATACCACGTTTACCTTCTAATGACTCAATGAGTGCTGTTTCCTCGCCGCAAACAAACGCACCAGCACCAGCTTTAATGCGCATGTCGCAAGAAAAGTCAGTACCTAGAATGTTTTTACCTAGCAAGTTAGCTTCTCTTGCCTGTTTCATAGCTTCTTCTAAGTGCTTAATTGCGAGTGGATACTCAGCACGAACATAAACAATCATTTCTGTTGCGCCAATTGCATAAGCACCAATGAGCATACCTTCAATTAAGTTATGTGGATCAGACTCAATAACAGCTCTGTCCATGAAAGCACCAGGATCACCTTCATCTGCATTACAGATCAAGTATTTTTCTTCTGATTCACTTTGGCGAGCAGCATTCCATTTAAACCAAGTTGGGAAGCCTGCACCACCACGACCAGCTAAGCCTGATGTTTTAATCTCTTCGATTACATCTTCTGGGCTCATGTTATTGAGAACTTTTTGCAAGCCCTCATAACCATCAGCAGCTCTGTAATCATTGAGAGATGTTGGATCAATTAAACCGCAGTGACGAAGTGCAATACGAGTTTGACCGTTCAAGAATTCTTCGTCTTCAGGTTTAATAGTGATGTCATCAACTTTTGATAAGTCGCCAGTGTTAGCAGCATCATAAATAGCTTGTGCATTATCAGCGCTAACATGAACTAATCTGCGAGCTAGCTTATCTCCATCATATAAATCAACAATTGGCTCTAAAAAGCACATTCCGATACAACCAGTGCTTCCAATTTCGAAGTTTTCATTGCCTGTAAGTAGAGCATCAAGAGCTTCGTGTACTTTAGCAGCACCAGCAGCAACTCCGCAAGAGCCTTCACCTATTACAACACGCATTAGCATCCCTCCTTTGCTTGAATATCTTTTAATACTGCAATGGCTTTATCAGGTGTTAAGTTACCGTGAGCCTCGCCGTTAATCATAATAACAGGGGCAAGTGAGCAACAACCCAAGCAAGCAACATTCTCGAGGGTAAATAAACCGTCTTCTGTTGTTTCGCCATTTTCAATGCCTAAATACTCAGACACAGCTTCGCTAACACGTTCGCTTCCATTTACATGGCAAGCTGTTCCCTGGCAAGACATAATTAAATACTTACCAATTGGTGTTAAGCGGAATTGCGAATAAAATGTAGCAACACCCATCACTTCAGCAGGTGTAGAGCCAATTCTTTCCGCAACGTGATATATGACGTCTTTTGGAAGATAACCATAAACTTCTTGAGCTTTTTGTAAGATAGTAATTAAGCTGCCTTCGACATCGCCATATTCATCCAAAACGTCTTTGATTAATGAAAAATCGCTTTGTGGCTTTCCCATAATTTTTCCTCCTAAAAATTAATCAATTTATTGCTTTTTACCAGGTCAGAATTCTAATACTTATAGTGTGTTGTGTCAAGCAAAAAATAGTACTTTTATAATTAAATCAATTGTTTATATACCCTCAATATAGTAACTTAGTGAAAAATGTTAAGTTGTGTGGTAGAAATCATCAAATTTTGATTACTTTTTTAATCTAATAATTTTTTGTTATTTTATATATGCAGATAGACAAGCTTGAAAAAAATATTAATTATTAAATGCTTGAAATTTTGCTAAATTTTTACCACACAACTAAGCAAAATTTGTATTTTTTATAAACTTATAGCAACAAAAACATAAATCAATTTCGTGTCGTTTGTTTCTGACAACATTTTATATATATTGTTTCTTAGAGATGATATAATAATTTGTTATATGAGTGAGAAAGTGAAATTGGCAGTGTTTGATTTTGATGGAACCATTATTCCGTCACAGTCTGGTATGAAATTGTCCCTTGATTTACTTAAGACTAAACAATTGAATAAACGTACTGCTATTAGGTTAATTTTTTGGGGTTTGCGTTATAAAGCCCATCTTCCATATAAAGAGCGAGTTCCTAGGGAGCTCATATTTAGGCCTTTTGCTGGTAAAAACACAGAAGCAGTTAATGAATATATTGACAACTTTTATTCTGAAAATTTGGATAAAACTGTACGTACTAGGTTGATTGAAATTGCTGATGAACTTAAACAAGATGGTTATGAACCTGTAATTTTATCAGCGGCTTTTACGTCTACTTTAAATAGTTTTTCTAAACGACATGGTTTTGTTCATATTGTAGGCACTGAAATGAGTGTAGATGAGAAAGGCAACTATACAGGTAAAGTAGAAGGCGAATGTGTTGCCGGTGATGAAAAATTGCGTAGGCTTTATGAATATGCAGACAACACATTTGGAATTAATAATTGGGTAATAGAGTATGCTTTTGCTGATCATTATACTGACTTAGACCTGCTCAATCAAGCAAATTATGTATGTGCAGTTGATCCTGATAAAACATTGAGAAAGCATGCTAAGAAAAATGATTGGGAAATTTTAGATTTCGAAAAAGGAGAAGTGGCTTAAATGAAATACAAGAGAGTCTTATTTAAATTATCTGGCGAGGCAATTGATGATCCTAAATTATTGGATGAAATTGCTAGCGAGGTAAAATCTGTCACAAAATCTGGTGCACAAGTTGCTATCGTAGTAGGTGGTGGAAATATCATTCGAGGCGGTATTGCCTCCCAAGATGGAAAACTGGACCGTTCTGTTGCCGATTATATGGGCATGTTGGCCACTGTTATTAATGCACTAGCATTGACTGAAGCATTTAAAAAACAGGGAATCAAAGCACGTACCATGAGTGCAGTTCCAATGGAGAGAGTTTGTGACACATATAAAATCAGAGAAGCAAGAAAGCATCTAGAAAATGGTGAAGTCATTATTTTAGGTGGCGGTACAGGTGTTCCATTCTTTACAACAGATACTAATGCATCGCTCAAAGCATGTGAGTTGCAGTGTGATGCAGTACTGAAAGCTACAAAGGTAGATGGTGTATTTGACAGTGATCCAATAAATAACCCTGATGCAAAAAAATTCGACACAATTAGTTTTGAAGATGTGCTTTCTCGTGAGTTGAGAGTTATGGATCTAACTGCAATTTCTATGTGTATGGATAACAATATTCCAGTAATTGTTTTTAATATGAACAAATCAGGAAATCTGAAAAAAGTGTTGTCTGGTGAAAAGATTGGCACAAAGGTAGGTTAGAAATGTTTAAGGATATTTTTGACTTTGAGGGAAGACGTATTAAAAAAAATATAGATGCTAAAAATCCTTATAGAGATGATTTTTATGAAGAACGCTTGGAAGAACTAAAATCTCGTGTTGATCAAAAGCGTTTTACTCATACAATGGGCGTTATTGAGATGTCTCAAATTTTAGCTGAAGAATATCATGCTGATATTGGGAAAGCTCGTCTAGCTGCATTACTTCATGATTGGGATAAATGTTATACTGACGAGGAGATGCGTAAGCGTATATACCAGGTTGGTGCTGATGTTCAAACAACTCCAGAAGTAATAGAGGATATGCCAAGAACTCTTCATGGCCTAACGGCTGCATTTGGTCTTGGTATTAAATATCCTGAAATTCCATCTGATGTGTTGCGTGCTGTTATGGTTCATACAACAGCTGATACTCATATGAGCGCACTTGATATGATAATTTATATTGCAGATGCTTTGGATCCAAGCCGTAATTATCCTGAATATGATGAGCTTGTAGAATTAATCGGTAAAGTGTCTCTACAAGATTTGTTTGTTAAAGTATATGGCGAGGCTACAGTTGCTGTTATTAGAAAAGGAAAGATTCTACATCCTCGCACTGGAGAAATTTGGAATTATCATATTAAGAAATATTATGATAGACATCCTGAATTATGCAAATCATAAACGATATACCTGTAGAAATTACTCGTAAAAACGTCAGACACATTAATATAAGAATTTCATCAGACGGTGTTGTTAAGCTTTCTTATCCGTATTTATGTAGCGAGAAAAAAGCTATTAAATTTTTAAAAGAAAAAGAATCATGGATTAAAAAAGCTTTATCTAAGCCACATATAGAACATGATGAATATAATAACGAAGAATCTAAAACTTTATTGATAGATAATGCTAAACCATTACTTGAAAAATGGCAAAATTCAACTGGTTTGAAAGTTAAAAAACTTCGAGCAAGATATATGACAAGTAGATGGGGATCCTATAGTCCTAAAACAAAAACAATAACTCTCAATACGCAGCTTTTAGCTTACGATAATGAATGTTTGAACTATGTTGTTTTACATGAGCTAATCCACGTAAAGTATCATAATCATGGCCCAAAATTTAAATCAAAGTTAACAAAATATTATCCAGAGTGGAAGCAAGTACGTGCAAGGTTACGCTAGAAATTACATAGATTACTTACGTATAGAGCGCGGAGTTGCGTCTAATACTATTGATGCATATACTCGTGATTTAGAGCATTTTGAAAAGTTCTTAGACGATAAAAACATCACACAAGTGACTCGTGATGATATTGTTAAATACGAGAATGAGCTCGTGCCTTATATGAAAACGAGTAGCGTTAAAAGAAAAGTTTCCACGTTAAAGGGGCTATATAAATTTCTTCTTCGTGAAGGAGATATTGATAAAAACCCTGCAAGTAGTATTACATTGCCAAAGCCTCCTGAAAAGCTACCAGATGTTTTAACAATTGAAGAGGTAAATAAGCTTCTTGATATGATGCCTGATTCAACACCATCTGCCAAACGTGATAGAGCGATAATGGAAGTACTTTATGGTTGCGGTTTACGTGTTAGTGAATTATGTGGACTAAACTTAAACGATTGTGTTTTAGAAGAAGGTTTTTTGCTTGTGCATGGTAAAGGAGGAAAAGATAGAATTTCGCCAATTTCAGGAAGTGCCATTTTAGCTTTAAAAGAGTATTTAGAAGCAGGACGTACAAATTTTGATAAAGGTGACCCGGCTGTTTTTCTTAATGTTCACGGAGGGCGTCTTTCACGCCAAAGTGTTCATAAAATTGTGAGTGATGCAGGTACTGCAATCAGAAAAGAGGGCCTACATCCTCATACATTGCGGCATTCATATGCAACACATATGTTAGAAGGTGGCGCAGATTTGCGTGTTATACAAGATATATTGGGGCATGCAGATATATCCACAACTCAAATTTATACTCATGTAAGCAGGTCGCATATCCAAGAAGAATATGCTATGGCTCATCCACGGGCAAAAATTACCAAAGCGAATTAGTTGGAAAATAATCTATTCCAAGTTCGAATGATTTTTTTAACATCTGTTCATTGTCTACAGCTCTAAAGCAAACCTGCATACCTAAATTATGCATCAAGTCAACAATTTCTTTATGAGTTGTATATTTCTTGCCCTGATATTCGAAGTCATCAATTGGTGCATCTAAATCTGGATAGTTAAATGCTATGGCAGAATTTCCGAGATCTTTCATCTTGTCAATATCTGTTGCCTTACCAAAAATAAGATGTACTAAATCTTGTCCACCTGTGTCTCTATATGCCGAAAGTAAGTCGAAATCACTTGAAGATATTATTACTTTTCCTTTCATGTTGTATTTTTCAATGCATTTATTCATTTGTACGATAATTGGATCGTATCCTGGAACAACAACGTTTTCTTTAAGTTCTACAAAAGCAAAGCAACCAGATTCAGAACAAATTCTAAAATAGTCATCCATTGTTGGAATACTACGTTGTCTCTCGTCTAATTTATCATAATCATATAACGGCTTGAAATCTGGATAATCTGGTTTAGGGCTATTAACTGCAGCTACTTCCATTCTTTTTATGGTTTCTGAATCATAATCTTTCACATAGCCGCTAACTGGAGTATGTGTATGTCTTTCCACAACAGTCCTATTAAAAGATGAATCATGTATACAATAAACTTGTCCATCAGCTGACATTCTAAAATCTGTCTCTATTGCCCATAAGTGTCGTGCAGCTGCAGCTTCAAATGATGCTATAGAATTTTCAGGTCCCCATATTTGACAGCCTCTGTGAGCGTCATATTTTATTTTCCATATTGCATATAATGTCATGTCTGATTCGATTGTTGCTGTCGAACCTGCTTTGAATTCTCCGGTTTTGGCTTTTGGATCTGTGGACCATCCATTAAAAGCTAGACCATAGGATTCAAGAGTGTTCTTATCAGCTATAGTAACTTGATCTCCTCTATGATAAAAGTTTTTATCAACAGGTACATGTCCTCTAATTTCAGTATTATATGGAGTGTTGCCGCTATTGTATGTAACTTTATATTCTTTGGATAATACAGGTGTTATGCATATAGTGTATAAATTAATACCGTTCAGCTTTTCTGCAAGTTGATTATTGATATTTGATAGCTCAAAATTAAGCACTGTAGATTCTCCTGGTGCAATATCTTTATTTTCTAGGCCAGTTACTTTAAAAGATATGTTTTCAATACCGTTTATTTTTTGAGCTTCTTCTGTAAGTTTAAATTTTACATTTTCAGTTGTGTAATATTTATCACTTACGTTTGTTAATGTGCAAGGTTCTACTTTAATTGCCTCATCTGTTTTTACAGTAGTAATTATGTCTTTATCTGTAGTAAAAATTTTGTTTGTGTTTTGCGCAAATGCTGGAACTGTAACTAAACAAATGCCAATGACGGATAAAGTTATTATTGCAATTCTTTTATTTTTCTTAAATAAAATCAAAGCAGTTAAGGTGAGCAGCGTTAATATCATGAATATAACAATATTAAAATCACCAGTTTGAGCTGCTGTACTAGAAGTTTGATTTACAAATTTTAAAGTTAAATTTATTGCATCCATCTTATGTCCCTTAAGCTCATCATAAAATCATTAAGTAAATTATAATGTTCTTCGCATGTAATGCTTTTATCGTCCCAAGGCAAGTCAGTTTCAATTAATAGCTTTTCTTCTGGAATTTGTTTTATATAAGCTTCACCTTTTTTCGTATGTGCCATGCGTGGGCCACATGAAAAATAATAATTATTATCGATTGCTCTGTTAAGGTCTTCGTTATTTCCTGTAAACCAATGCATAATTATTGTGTTATGTTTTCCTGCTTTTGTTTCATCTAAAATATCGAGGACTTCTTTTGAAGCGTGAACTGCATGGATAGACACAGTTTTGTTTTTTATAGATTTACATATTTCAGTGAATGCTTCTATTTGTATATCTTTTGTTGTTTCATGTTTTGGTGAGAAATCTAAGCCAATCTCGCCAATTAAATCAGTTTTATCAATTTGTTCTTTAAAGCTTTTCAACTGATCTTCACTAGAATCGCTAAACACAAACCATGGATGATATCCCAGAGCTGTTTTCACAATTTTATTATCTTCATCATATTTTATTGGTAGTAAGCCAAAAGAAAGACATTTGAAATCCCTCTCTGGGTGGTCCATAAGCTGAAGATGACAGTGAGCATCAATAAGTTCAGCGTCTCCACTTAAGTATTTATCATATGTGTAATCGTCTATATTCATATTAATTGCCTTACAGCATAAGATGCTAGCATAAAACCTGCCACAGGCGGTACAAAAGATGTAGAGCCTAACCCTTCTCCTTTTATTGCTGTTTCAGTAGAATAAACAACAGGCAGTGATTTAATGTCAGCCTTGCGAGCTTCTTTTCTAAACGCTTTACACAACGGACAAACTTTTGTTTCATATATGTCAGCGTAGGTGAGTTTTTCTGGATTTATTCGTTGTGCTGTACCCATACAAGAAATTATTTTTCCATTGTATGCTTTTGCTAACTTAATTTTAGCGGGAACATCGTCGATGGCATCAATTACAAAATCAGCTTCAAAGGTAGGCTGCGTAATTTTTTCCGTTATACATGTGACATTGCATTCTGGATTAATGTCTTTAATTATTTCTCTAGCAAGATCAGTTTTGTATTTACCAATTGTGCTTATATATGCGAATTCTTGTCTGTTGATATTTGATTTGTCTATTTTATCAAAGTCAACGAGAATTAAACTTCCCACACCAGAGCGGGCGAGTGATGTTGCTGTATAAGACCCAACACCTCCAAGTCCACATACGACTATTGTTGAATTGTTTATTTTTTTAAAAGATTTGCTACCTAGGATGTCAATAGTTCTACTAAACATTTGCAAAAATTTCGCCAACATTACCTTCGATACAAAGGTCTGCTTGTTTATCACGAGGTGTTGCGTCTCTGTTTATAATTATTAAGTGATCACCTTTGAAGTAGTCAATTAAACCAGCAGCAGGATATACAGCCAGTGAAGTTCCAGCTACTATAAGAGTTTTTGCATTAGAAATTTCTTCAACTGCTTTTTGCATAATGTGGTTATCTAGAGGTTCTTCATAAAGAACAACATCAGGTTTGATTATTCCACCGCACTCACATTTTGGAATACCATCTTTGTTTAAGCTGCTAAGGTCGTAAAATTTATGACACGTCATGCAGTAATTCCTTTGAACAGATCCATGAACTTCTAGTACATTTTTACTCCCGGCAGCTTGATGCAATCCATCAATGTTTTGAGTGACTATTGCTTTTAACAAACCTCTCTCTTCAAGCTCCGCAAGTTTATAGTGACAGGTATTTGGTTTTATGTCTTCTCCTGGGATCATTCTATCAAAATAAAATTTATAGAATTCTTCCGTGTTTTTCATGAAGAAACTGTGAGAAATTATCATCTCTGGTGGATATTTATATTTCTGATTATATAATCCATCTTCGCTTCTGAAATCTGGAATGCCACTTTCAGTTGATACGCCAGCACCACCAAAGAATACTACGTTTCCCTGATTTATCCACTCGGATAGTTGTTTAGAGCTCATCTTTTTCTCTTTTCTCGTCCCATACTGGTAAACTTACTCCTGCTACTTCACTTGTAAATCTCCAGTATTCATGTTCATGTTCTTTAACATATGCTTTGTTTTCTTCAATTGCTTCTAACAATCGCATATAGGATGTATTGCCCAGAGGATCTTGATTAGTAATTTCGCATTGTTTTTCAAGCGCTTTTTTCCTGCGTTCGTATTTAACTATATTGTCTTTTGCATCAAAGAATTTGTGATAAACGTTGTAATGGTTCAACGCTCGTTCAGTATATTTAAGACCTAAAAATAGCAATGGTATATTGCAGTAAACCATCAATATATTCGCCATGTCGCTTAGATTCCAAAGAGCACTTAAATCAAGGCCTGCAAAATTACATAAAACACCAAACACAATTACAAATAAGCAGATTAGCCTAATAATAAAAATAAATATTTTAGATGTGCTTATGCGTTTTGCGCATATTTCTGTAAACGAGATAAAGCCTATTAATGTTGTAATTGCGAATAAACTGAAACAAACACATACTATAAGAAATACGAATTGTGTGCCTATACCATCGCCTCCAGACATGATTCCACAAGAAGCTACAAACTTATCAAGCTTGCCTAAATCAAACCAGCCATTGGTTAGCCAGGCCTGTGACATAATGACAATAAAAGCAGTTGGTGTACAAATAACAACCGTATCAAAGAAAACACCAATAGATTGGACATTACCTTGTTCGCATGGATGTTTAGCATCACTTGCGGCGGCTGGCATTGATATTGTACCTTGTCCAGCTTCATTGCTCATTAATCCTCGTCTAATTCCTTGGCTTAGTGCTACACCAAATGCTCCTCCAAAAATAGCTTGAGGCATAAATGCCTCAGTAAATACAGCATAGAAAAACCATGGGATTTTATTGTAGTTGATGGCAATTAGAATAAAACATGTTATGAAATATGCAACAGCCATGATAGGCACACAAATATCTGTAAATTTTGTGATCTTTCTAATTCCTCCAAAAGCTAAAATTGCAATAAATATCATCATAATGATAAATGCTGTCCAACCAACAGGAGAGTTTCCTTCAAAGCTCTCGCCTGTAAATAATTGTCCTAATGATAAAATTCCTGAAATGGTATTAAAACCTTGAGCTGGTAGGCAAAGAAAAGCATATATAATATATAAAAGACTGAGTGCTACACCAACACCAAATAATCCTCCACATAATTTGCGTCCATAATATGCCATACCACCAACATATTCATTCTCATGTTTTTCCTTAAATATTTGAGATAGTGTAGATTCAGCAAATGAAGTAGCCATTGCAAATAAAGCTGAAACCCACATCCAAAGTAGTGCTCCAGGACCACCGATACTTATAGCACCTGTAACACCTAGTATATTACCAGGACCTACACGCATCGCAGAAGATAATAAAAACGAGGCAAGAGGAGAGATTCCTCGTCTTTTTTTAACAGAACCAAATAGCGTTCTAATTCCAGCGCCAAAGTATCTGAATTGCACAAAACCGAATCTGAATGTAAAGAAAATACCTGTTCCAACAAGTAAAATAATAGCAATACTAAAATTTCCTAGAATAGGAATATTTGCGTACCAATCTAGGTTACAAGGGAATTCCCATAAGAAATCAGAAACCACTTGTAGCTTCTTACATATCTCTATTAATGCGTTAAATAACGCGTCCATATAATCACCTCAATGTTTTGGCTATTATAGCAAAAATTATATTATAATTAGCACTCAAATACGAGGTGTAAAAATGGATTTAGAACAACAATTAAAAGTTATAAAAAGTGGTACAGCTCAGATTATTCCTGAAGAGTTGTTAGTTAAAAAATTAAAGAAAAAGAGTAGCTTGAATATTAAATTAGGGGTTGACCCAACTGCTCCTGATATTCATCTTGGGCATGCTGTTCCACTACGTAAATTACGTCAATTTCAAGATTTAGGTCACCATGTTACTTTGATTATAGGTGATGGTACAGCTTTAATTGGCGATCCGAGTGGCAGGAATACTACTCGTCCTCAACTTACTCAGGATCAAATTAAAGTTAATGCTCAAACATATATCGATCAGGCTTTTAAAGTATTAGATAAGGAAAAAACTGATGTTAGATACAACTCTGAATGGTTGTTGTCTCTTGATTTAAAAGGCTTACTTGAGCTCACTGCTAATTTTACTGTAGCTAGGATTTTAGAGCGTGATGATTTTCATAATAGATATACAAAAAATCAACCAATTAGCTTACATGAGTTTTTGTATCCAGTTATGCAGGCTTATGACAGTGTAATGATTAAAGCTGATGTTGAACTTGGTGGTACAGACCAATTATTTAACCTTTTAGCAGGACGCGAGCTTATGGAAAAAATGGATATGGAACCACAGGTTTGCTTGACACTGCCTTTGCTCGAAGGCACAGATGGCGTTCAAAAGATGAGTAAAACTTATGGTAACTATATTGGAGTTAGTGAATCTGCCTCAGAGATTTTTGGCAAAGTTATGTCTATTCCTGATGAGCTTATGTCTAGGTATTTTAGATTGGCATCAACTGTTCCAGTTGAGAAAATTGAGGAAATTGAAGCTGGTCTTAAAAACAATAGTTTACATCCAAATGATATCAAGAGAATGTTAGCAAAAAATATTGCTGCAGCTTATCATAATGATGAAGAAGCTGAAGAAGCAGAAGCTCGTTTTGACAAGGTCCATAAAGCAAAGGAAGTACCAGATGATATTCCTGAATATAAAACACAATTGGAAGTCAACGATGAAGGCAAGGTTTATTTAGCTAAATTGTTAGTAGATGTAAAACTAGCAAATGGTACTGGTGATGCTCGCCGTTTAATTGACGGTGGAGGCGTAAAGATAAATTCTGTTGCCTTAGCTCCTAAGTCATACAATATTGAACCAGAAGCTATAGATGGATCAATCGTTCAAGTTGGTAAGCGTAAATTCGTAAAAATCGTTAAAGGCTAAAATATGCAATTTCAACTTGAAAAAACACTAATTATAGGTATGGCTATAGCTAAAAAGGCTGCGGCAAAAGCCAATATGGATTCTAAGAACTTAGATAAAAAAACAGCTGAAGCAATAATTGCTGCATGTAAAGATATCGTAGAAAATGATAATATGCATCATTTGTTTGTTGTTGATTCTATTGACAATGGTTTAGGCGGATCTGTAAATCAAATTGCAAATAAAGTTATTGCGGAAAAATCTGGAACCTCTGAAAAAGATGTCAATATGTCTCAGAAAGACGAGGAGATATATTCTGTCACTTCACGTATTGCTTCTATGATGGAACTCGATAAATTAGTAGACAAACTTGAAAGTTTAATATTTACTATTGAGAACCGCGGGAGTAAGTTTGAAACATATTCAACTGTTTTAAGGCGTGACTTGTCCAGAATTAAAAATGTTCGTCATAATTTATGCGGTATTAATCTAAAAAGTAACGATAGTAATTTTCTTTTGCACTTTGTTGAGTACCTTGCAAGATTCAGTAAAAAACCTTTGTACGTTGTAGATAATCCTAGTGATTTTGTACAAAATACTGATGCATATGCAGAAACCTCATCAACTTTAAAGATATGTATGTTAAATCTTTCAAAAATTAACTCTTCCAATCTTGGTGTTACTCAAGTTGCGTATCAAGTTAGCGGGAACGACTTAACAATTTCTATGGCTAGTGTAGCTGGACAATCTGTTGAACCATTACTCGCTTTTAATTTAATTCAAACGATTTCCTTGATGGCAGACGCTATTGATATATTAATAAAAGAATATGAGTGACAAAGATTCAAATATTGTTTATAGCCGTGCTAGAGTTGCCTTACCTGAGGAAAATAGACCAAAAATTGTAGAACCGGATGAGCGTTTTAAGGATTTAAAAAAGAAATGCGCATATCTAGATAAAAAGGATATGCAATTATTAGAAAAAGCTTACAAAATTGCAAAAGATTGTCATGATGGCCAGGTTAGAAAAAGTGGCGAGGCTTTTGTGATACATCCAATAGAAGTTGCAATTATTCTCTCTGACCTTCGTATGGATATCGAAACTTTATGTGCGGCACTACTGCATGATTCTGTTGAAGATACTGAGCTTACTTCTGGAGAAATTAAAGAAAAGTTTAATTTTGATGTTGCTCTTCTTGTTGAAGGAGTTACAAAGATTACACAAATTGAAGTTGGTTCTGTATCTGAATCTCAAGCAATGACATTGAGAAAAATGTTTGTTGCTATGAGCAATGACTTGCGAGTAATTGTTATTAAGCTTGCTGATAGACTTCATAATATGAGAACCTTATATGCTCTAAAAGAAGACAGAAGAATTTTTAAAGCAAATGAAACCTTAGAGATTTTTGCTCCTATTGCACACAGGTTAGGAATTGATTCTATTAAATGGGAATTGGAAGACCTTAGTTTTTATTATCTTGAGCCTAATAAATACAAACAGATATCAAGAATGGTTGTGGACACTAGAGATGAACGTAAAAAATATCTTGAGGATGTAATTAAAATTTTAAAGAAAGAATTAAAGAAAAATGACATATCCGGACACATTATGGGAAGACCTAAACATCTTTATTCAATTTACAACAAGATGAAAAATAAGGGTAAAGGTTTTAGTGAAATCTATGATTTGATTGCTGTTAGGGTTATTGTAAATTCTGTTCCAGATTGTTATAGCACAATTGGTGCTGTACATGCTCTCTGGACCCCTATCCCTGGTAGATTTAAAGATTATATTGCAATGCCAAAAAACAATATGTATCAAAGTTTGCATACTAGTGTAATTGGTCCTACAGGAAGACCATTGGAAGTTCAGGTTAGAACTGAGGAAATGCATAAAACAAGCGAGTATGGCGTTGCAGCTCATTGGAGGTACAAAGAAAAATCTACAGCAGGTAACGATGCTCTAAATAAACAGTTAGCCATACTTAGAGAGATGGTAAATTGGCAAGATGACACACCTGATTCCAAAGAAATGCTAAAGACGTTAAAAGTTGACTTAGTACAAGGCGAAGTTTTTGTATTTACTCCAGAAGGTGAGGCAAAGAGTTTGCGTGCAGGTTCTACTCCCGTAGATTTTGCATATAGCGTTCATACACAAGTTGGCCATACATGTGTTGGTGCCAAAGTAAACGGCAATATTGTTCCTCTTAATTATGAGTTAAAAACTGGAGACCGTGTTGAAATCTTGACTTTGAAATCTTCTAAACCATCTAGGGATTGGTTGAGTTTTGTTAAGACCCCATCTGCTAGAAGTAAAATCAGGCAGTATTTTTCAAAACAAACTCGTAATGATGACTTACAAACTGGACATGAGTTATTACTTACAGAAATGCGAAAGCATGGTATGGGTTTGTCAAGCACGCAAGCAAAACGATGTGTCCGTGAGCTTGCTCATAATCTAGGATTTAATGATCCAGATGAGTTAATTATTCAAATTGGTAATGGCAAGGAAAGCGTTAAGGCTATTGCAAACAAATTATTAAAGTTGATGGTTGATGATGGGGCTAAAGAATCAAAAGCAAGTCAACTAACACAAATGCAAGAGCTAAAAATGCAAACTAACACTCAGCAACTTACAAAAAAAGCTGCTCACACAAGTAATGGAATTGTGGTTAAAGGAATAGACGATGTTGCAGTAAGACTTTCCAAATGTTGTAATCCGGTTCCAGGAGATGAGATTATTGGCTTTGTAACTAGAGGTCGAGGTATTTCTGTTCATCGTCTGAATTGTCCCAACGCAGAAGAATTAGAAAAATTCCCTGAACGTATAATTGAGGTTAATTGGGATAGTCAGCCTTCTAAAGATATTTCTTATAATATAGAAATTGCCATTGAGACAATTGATCGAATGGGGTTGCTCAGTGACATAACAACAAAATTGAGTACTATGGGAGCTAACTTTGTAACTGTAAATGCAAATGCTCATAAAGACGGTACATCTCAAATGAAGTTTTTATTCCAAGTTTCAGATTTAAATTTAATCGGTGACATTATTGACGAGCTAAAAACCATTGATGGCGTAATAAATGTTTATAGGTTGTAAAATCATTTTTTACACTATAATTAAATAGGCTTGAGAAAGGAGTCGTATGTTTTCTTATTTCCAACGTTTGGGTAAATCATTAATGTTGCCTGTTGCAGTTATGCCAATTTGTGCAATATTAATGGGTATTGGTTATGCTTTGGATCCATCTACTTTGGCATCTAGTGTTCCAGCAAATCCAAATGTTTTTATTAACAGTATAGCTAATATTTTGACTACAGGGGGATCAGCTATCATTAATAATATAGCTATTTTATTTGCGATAGGTGTTGCTGTAGGTATGGCTAAAAACAATGATGGTACTGCTGCTATTTCATCGCTTGTTGCTTGGTTGATCATAGTTGCAATGATTGGTTTTAGTACAGCTGAAGAATTTCACAGCTCATTTGGATCCCTTGCACTTAATTCCCTACCAGGTGTTAGTGAAGACATTATGTTTATTGCTTATAAAAATATACAAAATCCTTTTGTTGGTATTTTATGTGGATGCTTAGGTTCGGGAGTCTACAATAAATTTAAAGATACAAAGCTTCCAGATTTTCTTGCATTTTTTAGTGGTAAGAGGTTTGTAGCTATAGTTACAGCAGGACTTGCAGTAATAATTTCAGTGTTGTTGTTAATTACTTGGCCATATATTTACCTTGGACTTTCTTCATTCGGTAACTTTATTAAAAATTTAGGACCATGGGGTGTAGGTATTTATATGATGTGCAACAGATTGCTTATTCCTGTTGGTTTGCATCATGCCCTAAACAATGTATTTTGGTTTACCACAATTGGTATTGGTGATATTACTCATTTCTGGGCTGGTGAAACATCTGCAGATGTTGGTTGGGACTTAGGTATTTATATGTCTGGTTTCTTCCCATGTATGATGTTTGGTGTTCCTGGCGCTGCACTTGCTTTTATAGTTTGTTCTAAGAACAAAAAGGCAACATTTGGAATAGTTGGTTCAGTTGCACTTTGTGCCTTCCTATGCGGAGTTACAGAACCATTTGAGTTCTTGTTCATGTTTCTTGCTTTTCCGCTTTATATAATTTATTCTATTTTGTATGGCATTATGGGAATAATCGTATGTTTTGTTGGCTTTAGAGCAGGATTTAGTTTTAGTGGGGGTTGCATCGATCTTATTTTATCAAGTCAATTACCAGCTGCCCAAAATACATGGATGATTATTCCATTGGGTATTGGTGCATTTGTTGTTTTCTTCCTTTTGTTTTATTTTTATTGTAAAGCATTTAAGATCCCAATTCCAGGTGATGACTTAGCTGCTGATGACGCTGATGATAAACTTAAAGACAGTGTTTTGGAAGATAGGTATTCAATCTATGCTTTGAGACTAATTGATGCTGTTGGTGGATCTGAAAATATTGAAGAGCTTGATCATTGTGTAACTCGCTTACGTTTAATATTAAAGGATCCAGATAAGGTTGATGAGGATGCTGTTCATGATGCTGGCGCAACTGGAGTTATTAGACCTGGCAAGAATGCAGTTCAGATTATCGTTGGAACAAACGTACAATTTGTATTTGATAAATTCAAGTTCTATATTGAATCGTTTGGCGATGTTCTGAAATACATGTAGAGGTTATATGATATTTTCAAATGCTAATGTTTATACAGCAGACTGTGTCTTTAAAAGAGGCGCAGTTTGCGTTGAAAACGGAATTATTAAAGATGTCATATTAGGTGATGTTGAAGGTGATTTTGATTGTGAGGGCAATTATTTAATTCCGGGCCTCCTTGATGTTCATTTTCATGGTTGTGTTGGCGAGGATTTTTGTAACGCTACTGAGGAAGCAATCCAAAAGATTTGTGACTATCAAGCATCCATTGGAGTTACACAAATATGTCCAGCAACTATGACATATACTGAAGATATATTAACACCTATTATGGAAGCTGCCGCAAATCACAAAAATGCAAGGGGTGCTGACTTAATAGGAATCAATATGGAGGGCCCTTTTATAAGTCCAAACAAGGTTGGTGCTCAAAATCCAGAATATGTCATAAAACCAGATTATAACATGATTCTTCGCCTTCAAGAAAAAGCAAATGGTTTAATCAAACTTGTAGATGTTGCACCAGAAGTTGACGGAGGTTTAGATTTCATTAAATCTGCATCTAATGATTTTGTTATTTCAATTGCTCATACTTGCACAGATTATAAGACAGCTGTTAAAGCTTTCGAGTATGGAGCACGTCATATGACTCATCTATTTAATGCAATGCCAGGAATTACTCATAGAGAGCCTGGTCCGATTATTGCTGCTGCAGAGGCTGGTGCTGATGCAGAAATTATTTGTGATGGTCATCATATTCATTATGCAGCAGTTAGGTTTGCATTTGAAATGTTTGGGTGGGATAAAATGGTACTTATTGCTGACAGTTGCGAGGCAGCTGGTATGCCAGATGGTAAGTATTCTTTAGGTGGTCAGCCAATTGAAAAGCGTGATGGAGCCGCTTTTCTAAAAAATACAAATACATTAGCAGGAAGTACTACTAACTTATTTGAATGTATGAAACATGCTCATTTTGATGCTGATATAGATTTAGAAGTAGCCATTGCTGCTGCCACTATTAATCCTGCCAGATCAATTGATGTAGATGATAAATATGGTTCTATTGAACCAGGAAAAATTGCAAACATGGTCCTTGTTGATAAGAACCTCGATATTAAATGCGTGGTGCTACATGGAAATTGTTAAGATTGTCATATGCATTATATTTGCCTATTTATTAGGCAGTATATCTCCTGCAATACGGATATCAAAAGCATACGGAATTGATATTATGAAAGAGGGCAGCGGAAACGCTGGTTCTACAAATGTATTACGCGTTATGGGCCCAAAATATGCTGCTATGGTATTTGCTCTTGATGTTTTAAAAGGAGTTATCGCAACGCTTGCACCTCTATTTTTAGTAGGTGATATTGCTGGTTATTGGGCTAGTGTTGCTGTATTGTTGGGACATTGTTTTCCTATATTTCACAAATTTAAGGCTGGTAAAGGTGTGGCTCCAGGGCTTGGTGCAATGCTTGCTGTTGATTGGCGTATAGGTCTTATTGTTTTAGTTGTTGGACTCTCACTTCTGTTTATTACTAAGCGTATGTCTGTAGGCTCTATTTATGCCGCAGTTGTTTTACCTGTAGCTACATTTTTCTTACATAATCCTTATTTTATTACGTCAATATGCGTGGCTTGTCTTATAATATTTATGCACAGAACCAATATTGTAAGGCTTGTTAAAGGCGAGGAAAAGCCTTTAAGTTTTGGAGGTAAGAATGGCAAAAAAGAAAAAGTTTGATTATTTTGATTCTTTTCATCAACAATCTGCACTCGCTGTTAAAGAAGCTGATTTATTAATTGAAATTATTGAAAATTTTACCAATGCTTCAAAACTATATGAACCTATGCAACATGCACATGACATTGAGCATGCAGGTGATGAGATCAACCACAAAATTAGAAAAAACATTACTCTTGATTTTATTACTCCAATAGACAGAGAAGACTTAATGGAACTTGCTGGTGCTCTTGATAATTTAATTGACGATATCGAGGATATTATTCAACATTTTTATATTTATGATGTACATGTTATGCATCCTGATTGTATTGAATTTGCTAAGCTTCTTAAAAAATCATGCGAAGCTCTTCATAATTGCACAAAGAGTTTTGGTGAATACAAAAAGAACAGAGACAAAGTACGTCAAGCAATTATTGAAGTTAATGATGTAGAAGAAGAAGCTGATATCTTATATGTTGATTCAATGAGAAATTTGTTTACTGAGCACAATGATAAACCTATGAGAGTTATTGTTTGGGGCGCAATATTTGAGTTATTTGAAGATTGTTGTGATGCTTGCGAGCATGCTGCAGATGTTATTGGCGACGCTGTGTTGAAGAATTCCTAGACTGACCATCGCCATAATAATAATTATCTTGTTGATTGTCACGGTCAGTTCTCTTGTCGCCTTCTATATTTTTAGTTTTAGTATATTTGGGTTCATTAGTTTCAGGAAATTCAATAATTTGCTTATTCTGCAAGATGCCATCCATTATGCATCTGAATAACTGATTACAGCTAACATAAGATGATGTAGGCTGATAATTGCGTTTTCCAATCCATGTTGCCAAGGAAATTTTTGGAGTATAACCGATTAATGTATGGTCTCTAAAATCTTCGGAGGTACCAGTTTTGCCAGCAACTGGCTGTCCGTTGCTTGGTGCTGCACCAGTTCCTGTACCAGATGTAAATACTGTTTCTAATACTTTTGTTGTAGCACCTGCAACTTCAGGAGATAAAACTCTCTCACCTTTATCTTTAACAGGATCGTGTTGGTATATAATGTCACCATCATATGTTTCGATATGTTCAATTGCTATAGGTTCATGATATGTACCACCATTTGCAAGAGTTGCATATGCACTTGCCATTTCCAATGGAGTAACATCAGCAACTCCCAATGTTAAGGTTGAAACTTCAGGAAGATTAGCATTTTTTATTCCCATCTTTTTAGCAGTAGTAATTACTTTATCTGTTCCTACAGCTTGTTGTATTCTTACAAATCCAGTGTTTGAACTTGCTGCTGTAGCTGATTGAATGGTGCGTGTCCCCATGCTTTGATTATCAAAATTTTCAATTCTGGTATTTCCTATGTACATAGGGCTTGAACAGTTGACAGTTGTTTTCTTTGGGTCATAGCCATCCTCGATAGATGCAACTAAAGTAAATGCTTTAAAAGACGAGCCTGTAGGTCTGCCTTTATCTGCTGCAATATTAAATTGGTTTTGTGAATAATCTTTACCACCAACCATTGATAAAATATATCCATTTTCAGGACTAACAGATACAGCAACAGACTCAGCATCTTTTTCTAAGCTTTGATTAGCTCTATTACATCCTGCTTCAGTTGCTTCTTGTGTGTGTACGTCAAGTGTTGTGTATACTTGCCAACCACCTTCAAAAATTTCAGCTGCTGAATATTTATTAAATAATTGTTGTCTAACATAATCTGTAAAATAAGGATATTTAACTTGACTGTTAAGATCTGCATAGGTCAAATTTAGTTCAATTGGTTGTGACATAGCAGCGTTTGCTTCTGCATTAGTAATAACATGGTCGTCAAGCATTCTTCCCAATACATCATTACGTCTTGCTTGGCAAGCTGCTAGGTTCTTTGTTGGAGCTAAGTAAGTAGGTGATTGTGGGATGCCAACAAGTGATGCAGCTTCTGAAAGTGTTAGATTGTCTGGTGTTTTAGAGAAATAGTGTTCTGCGGCTGCTTTTATTCCATAACATCCATCGCCGTAATTGATAGTATTTAAATACATCAATAATATTTCGTCTTTGGAATAAATTTCTTCCATACGAGAGGATAAGACAATCTCTGCAATTTTACGTTCAATTGATATAGTTTGTGCATCTTTTGTAAGTATGGTATTACGCATCAATTGCATTGTGATAGTTGATCCACCTTGCGTTTGATGTCCTGTAATAGTGGCAATTATTGCTCTAATAATAGATATTGGGTCTACGCCTTTGTGTTCGTAAAATCTTGCATCTTCAGTGGATATTGTGCCTTTAATAGTATAATTAGATATTTCGTTTAGCGAGGAAACTGGTTGTCTGTTTTCTAATTGAAGTTCAGCTAACACAGTCTGGCCATCAGCAGCTAATATTTTGGATTTAGACGCCATATTAAACAGTTTGGCGTTTGTAATATCAGGTATTGCACTATTGATTTTGTTGACAGTTGAAATTACATTGAAAGTTACAAATATTGCCATAATAGCTACAAACGTAGCCAAAGTTAGCATAATAATTTTCAAAGCACCTGGGTTTTTATGTCTTATTTTTCTACGAATTTTCACGAATATATATTTTAACACACTTATGTTGTATAATCGGCATTTGTGATTAAGAGTAAAAAAATAGAACTTTTGGCTCCTGCCGGAAATATGACATGCTTACATGCAGCAATTACTGCGGGTGCAGATGCCGTATACCTTGGCTTGAATCATTTTAATGCTAGGCGTGGAGCTGACAATTTTACTATTGAAACGCTGAAGGAAGCTTGCGATTATGCTCACTTACGCGGAAGAAAAATATATTTAACATTAAATATTATTGTTTTTGAGAGAGAAATTCAACAAGCCTTAGATTTAGCTATAGATGCAGCTAATGCTGGTGTAGATGCTTTTATTGTTCAAGATATTGGGCTTGCAAGATTGATTAAAAAATATATTCCAGATGTTAGATTACACATTTCAACTCAGATGAATGTTCACAATGAAGACGGAGTTAATCTTGCAAAAGACTTAGGTGCAGATAGGATTACATTGGCTAGAGAATTATCTCTGTCTCAAATTGAAGATATGTGTAAACATGATATAGAAATTGAATGTTTTGCGCATGGTGCACTTTGTATTTGTTATTCAGGACAATGTTTAATGTCTTCTATGATTGGAGGCAGGTCTGCAAACAGAGGAACTTGCGCTCAAGCCTGCAGATTAGAATATAGCCTACCAGGAGTAAAAGACTCTTACTTACTTTCGCCAAAAGATTTATGCACAATTGATTGCTTAGAAGAATTAGTAGACGCAGGAGTTAAATCATTAAAAATTGAAGGCAGAATGAAATCTCCAGAGTATGTTTATTCTGTTGTAAGTGTATACAGAAAAGCTCTTGATAATAATTATCAAGTAACCAAAGAAGATAAAAATAAATTAGAAGAAGTGTTTAGTAGAGGATTTAGTGAAGCATATATAAAAAATAAACGTGGTAATGAGATTATGAGCTACAAACGTCCAAACAATAGGGGAGTAAATATTGGACGAGTGAATGCAGTTGATAAAACATTAAAAATAAAAACAAAAACTAATCTTCATAAAGGCGATGTTTTAGAAGTTTGGACAAGTGCAGGTAGGGCAACATTTGTATATGACAATTTAAAATTGGATTTTAAAAATAAGGAACATCGAAGTATAAGAGTTGGAGACAGAGTATTTAGAGTTAGAAATACTGAATATACTTTCACTGACGATGCTCATAAACCAAAAATAAAAGTCGATGCCGTTGTTGACATATATTTAGGAAAAAAAATAAAACTTACGCTAAACAGTGTTTGTGCGGAAGGTAATATTGTAGAAACTGCAAGAACTAAATCAATAACAGAAGATGAAGTAATTAAACATATTGATAGGTTTGGCGGAACTGATTTTGAACTCAACAATATTCAAGTAAATCTTGACCATAATGTAGGCCTATCTTTTTCAGAATTACACCATCTAAGACAAGAGGCTGTCGAAAAACTTAAGATTCAATTTAGAAGAAATATCAAAAAAGTTAAACTTAATAAAAGAAAAAACATCTCAAAAGAAAAAGAAATAGAAATATGTGCCTTATGTACAAATCCTGATGTTGCTAGAAGGGTAAAAGCAGATAAAATATATATACCTAAGTTCAACTACAAAAGAGGAACTGCTACTTATGCAGGTTGTTCAACAGATCAGATAAGTCAAGCAAATTATCCTAAAAAGATAAATATTTTGCCACCATTGATTAGAAATGAACATACAGATTTTGATGAGTTAGACCCTCATGTACCTGTTGTTAATAATTATACAGTTGATTATTTTAAAAGCAAAGGTATCAAAAGAATTTGGTTGTCTCCAGAATTAAGTTTAGATCAGATCAAGGATATAACTCTAAAACACACTGATATATCTTTTGGATTGTATGTTTTAGGTAGGCAGGAGTTAATGGTAACTAAACATTGTATTTTAATGAGCATGGGTGAATGCAAACAAGAATGCAGTACTTGCCCTCGCCGTATGACTCTTCATTGTATAGAAGATAGAAAAGGTTATAAGTTTCCTGTAATGACAGATATTGAAGGTAGAAGCCATATTTATAATAGCATTCAATTGGATGTTTCTTATTGCATAGACCAATTGAAAGAAGCAGGTGTAGACGCTTTTATGGTTGACACAACTTTTATGACAATGGAAGAAGCAGCCCAAGCTGTAGGTAAAGTAATGAGCGGTGTAAAAGATAAACTAAAGCATACAACCACAGGCCATTTATTTAGGGAAGTGTTATAATATAGCCATGGATTTGTTCACTATCAAAAACGATCAGGGGATGGAAGCATCATTTATATCTTATGGTGCAAGACTTGTTTCACTTATATTCAAAGGCAAAGATCTAGTTTTAGGTTTTGATGATCTTGAAGATTACAAAAACACAGATCAAGTTTTTGGTGCTGTAATTGGTCGCTATGCCAACAGAATTGGTGGTGCCAAGTTTTCTTTAGATGGTAATACATATAATCTTCCTGTAAACAATGGAGATAATTGTTTGCATGGTGGCCCTGATGGTTGGGCTTACAAAGATTGGAATCTTATTGATCGTAGTTCTGATTCTATAAAATTTGGAATTGTATCTCCAGATGGAGATGCTGGATTTCCTGGAGAGGTTAATGCTTCTGTTAAATACACAATAACTGACAATAATGAATTATTGATCGAGTATGAAGCTACAACAACGATGCCTACTCCAATCAATATGACAAATCATGCATATTTTAATCTCGAAGGAAATCCTAATAATAATGTTTTAGATGATGACTTGCAAATTAACGCGAAGTTTATGACTGTTTTAGGAGATCAAACTCTACCTAACGGTGAAATTGCATTAATCAAAGAAAATAGTCCATTTGATTTCAGTAAGCCTAAAAAAATTGGTAAGGATATCAAAGCTGACGACAATCAGATAAAAGCAGGTAATGGATATGACCATAACTTTATTATTGATACTAAAGGCAAGAACATGGATTACTCTGTACCTTTGATATATGCTGCCAGCTTACATAATCCTGTAAGTGATATTACTATGGATGTTTATACAACAGAGCCAGGTGTTCAATTCTATGATGCAGTTGATTTGGATGGTTCTATCATTGGTAAAGAAGGTATAGCTTACGGGCCTTATTGTGCTGCGTGTTTAGAAACACAGGCCTTTCCAGACAGCCCTAATGTATCTCATTTTCCTAATACAATTTTACGTCCTGAGCAACGTTATATTGCAGCAACTGTTTATAAATTTTCTTGACAGACGCCTTTACGTACGTTATAATTTTGTAGAGGAGGCAAGACCATGACAACAGTAAGTGTTACAGAAGCTCGTAGTGATTTATATAATTTAATTAAAGAAGTCAATGATTCAAGTATACCTGCTCTTCTAACCAACAGAAAAGGGCAAAATGCTGTTTTAATATCTGAAGATGATTGGAGATCTATAGAGGAGACTATGTATTTGAATAGTATTCCTGGAGTTGCTGAGTCAATCATTAAAGAAGGAAATACATCAATTGAAGAATGTACGCCTGTTGAGGATATTAACCTTTAATGTATAAAGTTTATTTTACAAAACAAGCTTTAAAGGATTTAGAGAACATTAAACAAGCAGGATTAGATTCCAAAGTTAAAAAATTAATCAATATTTTAAAAGATGATCCATTTGCGAACCCACCTAGATATGAAAAATTAGTCGATAATCTGCAAGGTTTTTATTCGCGGAGAATCAATTTAAAACATAGATTAGTTTATAAAGTAGAAGATAAAAATGTAAAAGTTGTCCAGCTATGGACGCATTATAAACACCTTAAATAGTTTATTTAAAAATGGAGGTTGCTATGACAAAAAGGAGATCTATTCTCTATCTATTTACTTCATTTATATTAATATCAATTCTAATAATTTTATCATCTTGTGTTCAAAACACAAAAGAAGAAATTCAATTTCAAGGTTTTGACTACAATGATAATTATCAACTAGAGCAGATGAGTATTGTGAGCAGGCATGGAGTTAGGTCTCCTATAATAAACCCAGGCTCCGCAATCAGCACAGGCACCCCTTATCAATGGTTTGATTGAACAAGTGGTCCTGGTGAACTATCTTTAAAGGGTGGTCAAGTAGAAACTTATATGGGTCAATATTTCAGAAAATATTGCGAGCTAGAAAATATGATACCTGAAAACTGGATTCCAAAGATGATGAAGCTTTTTTCTATTCCAATTGCATTCAACGAACAATTGCTACTGCGCAGTATTTTTCATCGGGTATGATGCCAGTTGCAAATGTAAAAATTAATCACAAGGATATGGCCACAAACAAAGATAACTTTTTTGTTGTCACTCCAACAAGAGACGATGATGCTTTTAAAGCTCAGGTTAAAAAAGAAATTGATGAAAGTTTTGGCGAACAAGGAATTTACAATTATTTAAAACCAAGTATCGATGAACTTGAAAAAGTAATCGATTTTAAAAATTCAGAATACGCTAAGTCTCATAACATTGAACATATGCCTAGTGGGGATATAAATCCTATAATAGTGGCTGGTAAAGAGTTTAAACATGAGGATTTTCTTGAATTTGCAAATCAATTTGCAGACACTCTTGCTTTTCAGTATTTAGAGGAGCCTGATGATGCTAAAGCAGGTTTTGGGAGCCGATAACATATGATCAAATGAAGTTGATTTCGAAAATACTTTCTGCAAATATGAGAGTGGTTGCAGGGACATATACGCTTGTTTGCAATGGTATACAGCCATTACTTCAAGAGTTAAGTAAGGATATTAACAACAATACAAGAAAATTTACATTCCTATGTGGCCACGATACAACAACTACAGCTCTGTTGACAGCTTTGAAGGTTAAGGATAGTACATTTTCTAACACATTCACCGAATTTGCTCCTATTGGCGCAAAAGTTGTGATTAGCAAATATAAAAATAAAAACGGCGAGGAATTCTGCAAGTTATTTCATGTTTATGAAAGCACAAATCAAATACGCTTTGGTACTGTAATTGATCTTGATGATGGCCCGGTAGCTTACCCTTTGGAGCTAGAAGGTTTGAGTAAAAATCAAGATGGATTTTATAAGTTAAGTGATATAAACATGAGGTTTGCTGAGGCTTTAAAGAATGGCGGGATGTAAGGGACTTGAACCCTCGACCTCCGGCGTGACAGGCCGGCGCTCTAAACCAACTGAGCTAACACCCCGCGGTGAGACGCTAGTATAGCGGTTTTTCTAAATATTAGCAACAAAAATTTAAATTTTTTATATAATAGTCGAGTATGTCAAGGATGACTAAAAAAATAATTGCTGTAATTGCAACATGTGCATGTGCATTTTGCATGTTTGCATTTGTTGGTTGTGGTAGCACAAGTGACATGATGGGTGTTGTTCAAAATAGCACTCCAGAGTCGTATTATTTGTCTTCTCTTAACTCATTAATGAGCGAGATTAACAACTCACTAGATGGCTTTAATGATACTGTTAAAAACAAAGATATTGACGCAATGAAAAAAACATTAGATGCTACTCAAAACACAATTGACAAAATCAATAAGCTTGATGTTCCTGAAAATTGTAAGGATGTACAAGCTAAATATCTTGATGGCTTAAATTCTATGCAAAAATGTTTTAGCGATTATATCCAGGTTTTCACAGATCAAAAAGAAGGAAAGATTACAAATGAAGTTTTAGCTCAACGTGTTGCTGAAATTCAGAAGTCTTATAATTCTGCCATGAACAGCCTAAAAGAAGCTGATAAGCTTGCTTCTAGCGTTTTGTCTTAAAAAACGTAGTTAATAATCGTCCGCATTCGGCACCAAAAACTCCACCTTTGGCTTCAAAAGTATGGTTTAATCTTTTATCTTCATTTATTTTATATAGCGAGGATAAGGCGCCACATTTTTTGTCATAAGCACCAAACACGCAGCGTTCAATACGGACTTGTTGCATAAGTCCCGCACACATAATGCAGGGTTCCAGAGTAACATAAACTGTGCAATCATTTAAGCGCCAGGTATTAAGCTTTTCACATGCTTCTTGAATGGCGAGAAATTCTGCATGTGCGGCAGGATCTTTAGTTTCTTCGCGTCTATTATATGCTTTAGCGATAATATTATTGTCCTTGACAACAACAGCACCAACAGGAACTTCATCTCTAGCTGCGGCAACTAATGCCAGATTAAGGGCTTTCATCATGTAATATTCGTCATCCATAATGATATTAATTTTATAATAAAGTCAAAGCTTTTGTGCTACAATATGTGCCCGCTGCGGAGGAATGGCCGAGTGGTTGAAGGCGGCAGTCTTGAAAACTGTTGTGCCGCAAGGTACCGTGGGTTCGAATCCTACTTCCTCCGCCATTTTTGTATAATGCGGGCGTCGCCAAGCGGTAAGGCATCAGCTTCCCAAGCTGATATACGCGGGTTCGATTCCCGTCGCCCGCTCCAGAACTATGAGTAAGGTGGTAATAAGAAATATCATTTGCGCTTTTATTGTTGTATCGACAATAATTATTTTTGTATGGGGGTTGTTGATAGCTCCATTTGGTGTAGCTCCTGCAGGTGTTCTTCAAAAAGATGACTTATATGGTATTAATTTTTTCAGATTCTATACAAATTTATCTAATTTATTTTTAGGTATTGCCTCAGCTATAATGTTATTTTATAAACGCTGCCCTAAGTGGTTAGAAATACTATATTTGTTTGCTGCCACAACTGTAGCTTTGACTTTAGTGATTGTTGTTATATTTTTATCTCCATTACAGGTTCTTGCAGGAAAAAGCTATTTGTCAATGTTTGAGAGAGATATGTTGTTTTTTCATTTGATAAATCCAATATTAGGCTTTGTGGTTTTTGGATTTTTAACAAACAATTTTAAATTGACATTGAAACATAAAATTTTAGCTTTGATTCCAACTCTTGTTTATGGATTTGTTTATCTGTTGAATGTGGTTTTTCTGCGCATTTGGAAAGATTTTTACTCCTTCACGTTTGGAGGAAATAATGCAGTTATACCTATTGTTTTTATTGTAATATTAACTGTTGTATTTGGACTTGCTAGTTTGCTTGCATACATTCACAATAGGAGAGTTAATGGAAAACACAATTAAACTTATAGCTCCAGCTAAGGTTAATTTATTTTTAGCAGTAGGAGAAAAAACTGGTGATTATCATCCTGTCATTAATGTCATGCATACACTTGTATTACATGATGTTTTATATATGACTTATAGCCCTGCTCATAAAACTAAAATTTCTATTGACATGCTTCAAGGCGAAGATCCTGATATATCTATTCCTGATGTTAAATTAGAAGACAATCTTGTATATAAAGCTATAAATAGTATTGCTAAAGTCTCTCATAAAAATTTTGACATTAAAGTTATACTTGAAAAAAATATTCCACATCAAGCTGGACTTGGAGGAGGCTCAAGTGATGCAGCAGCTGCATTAATAGGCGCTGCAAAAATCTTTAATTATGACGAAGATAAGCTATTTGGCTTTGCTGCAAACTTAGGTTCTGATGTTCCATTTTTCTTGAACGGAGGATGTGCTTTATACAAAGGGAGAGGCGAGGTCTTCAATCATAAAATACAACCTATAAATAGGGATATTGTTTTGGTAAAGCCTCAAGGTGAAAATGGTCTGTCTACAAAAAGTGTTTATAAAACTTTTGATGACATGAACATAGCCTCGTCATTAGATTCTCCATTTACTTATGATGAAAAAGACCATAAAACAAGCTTATCTGCAATATCTAAGGAATTGACAATTGCTGACAACATTCCTTTGTTCAACAATTTAGCTCCAGCTTCTGAAAAGTTAATGCCAGAGCTTGCTGAAATTAAAGAATTTATGGCTGGTAAAGTTGGCGAGGATAAGGTATTATTGTGTGGAAGCGGGGCAGCTACTTTCGCTTATGATGACGATGCCGAAAAATACAAGAGTCAGGGTTGGTGGGCATGTGAAACATCGCTTGCTAATGTTAAAATTAGACCACGTGAGGTGTAAATGTTTTTTGTGCGCATGATAAGACTTATTCCACTTGTGGCAATAATATTATTTATTGGGCTTATTATTTATTTAGTAGCACAGGCAAAATACTCGCCTAATAGAGCAAAGCAAATTGTAATTAAAGTATTCTTCTGGATTAACATTGTGCTATTAGCATTCTTTTGTTTGAGTTGTATATATGCAATATTAGACAAAAATGAAGCAGTACTTGATTTGTTTGCGTCTTTTGCTGCAGTTCCAGCATTAGGTTTAATTATAACTTTAATTTGTAGAGCTGTATTTTTAAAGCATCATCCCGAATATAAAAATGGTGCTGTAAAAACAAGTCATAATGTTAGCTTTAAGGAATTCTGGAAACAAAAAGCTATTGATTTTATTAAAAACAAAATGGGAAGACGATGACATTATTAAATGTATTCATATTATTTTTAGTGTCTGGTTGTTTTTTGCAACTTTCGTTTATTACATGTGATTCGCATGGTTATATGAAGTCAGCTGTACTTTTGAAAGGTTTGGCTTCTTTTTGTTTTGCGGGATGTGGATTAATCGCATTTTTGTTCTTGCTAGATAGATATAACGGAGATTTTATTTATCCAATACTTGTATGCTTTGGTCTTATTGCGGGAGCTGTTGGGGATATTGCTCTTGGTATTAGGCATACTTTAAAAAAGGGTAGTATTCCATATCATGGAAGTTTTCTATTAGGAATTGTTTGCTTTTTAGGTGGTCATGTTTTTTATTTGGCTTCAGCAATTATTAATCTAGAACAGTGGTTTATATGCGTTCCTATAGCTGTAGTTTGTGCGCTTATTTTTGTTTATTTCTTCTTCAAAATATTAAAAGCAAAACCCATTTATAAAATTGTTGGAACAGTTTATGTTTGTATTTTATTCAGTTTTGTTTTTTGTTCTGTCGGAAAAGTTATCGAATGTATTGCAGAGGGTATTGTATTAGACACAGCACCTGGACTCGCTGTTTTCTTGATTGCCGTTGCATCTATTGTATTTACTATAAGTGATATTCTGACTGTCTATAATGCTTTTGGACCAAAGAAACATCCGACAATGAGATTGTTTAGTCTTTCGTTGTATTATGCAGCTCAAATAGTTATTGCTTCTTCTTTATTATTTTTGGTAAATTGATGGTTAAAAATTAAATCTTTTTGTTAATATACCTCTTGCTCAATTTGGCATAACGGGTTTCAGCCATTTGAGCAAGTAGAAGGAAACCCATGATTAGGAGTCTTAAAATGGCCGAAATCAAAAACACTTCCGTTATTGACATCTCAGGAATTGAAAAGTCAGAAGAGGCAATCAACAAAGTAGTTGACGCTGCAAACATTCAGTTTGACGACAACGATATTGTAAATGGCACAATCGTTAAAATCGAGCATGATGAGGTTCTTGTTGATATCGGATTTAAGAGCGAGGGCGTTATCCCTGCAAAAGAATTGACAATTAGAAAAGATTGTAATCCAGAAGAAGTTGTAAACTTAGGTGATGAAATTTCAGCTTTAGTTGTTACAAAAGAAGACAACGAGGGGCGTTTGATTTTATCTAAGAGGCGCGCAGATTATGAGAAAGCTTGGCTAGAAGCAAATGAAAAATACAAGTCGGGCGAAATTGTAACTGGTGATGTAATTGAGATTGTTCGTGGAGGTCTAATACTTGATATTGGCCTTCGTGCTTTCTTACCAGCATCTTTAGTTGACTTACACAGAGTTCATGATTTAGAGGGTTACCTTAACACTAGCATTGAAGCTAGAATCATTGAGATGGACAAAGTTAGAAACAATGTTGTACTTTCTCGTAAAGTACTCTTGGAAGAAGGCCGTCACAATGAAAAAGTTGATGTACTTTCAAAATTAACACCAGGTATGAAACTTAAAGGAAAGATTTCAAGCATCGTTGATTTTGGTGTATTTGTTGATCTTGGTGGTATTGATGGTCTTGTTCATATTTCAGAACTTTCATGGGATCACGTAAGCCATCCATCAGAGGTTGTAAGCATTGGCGATGAAGTTGAAGTTATCGTTTTGGATGTTGATCTTGAACGTGAACGTATTTCACTTGGTATTAAGCAAACTACTGAAGATCCATGGTTGGCATTAGCTCGCGAGTATCCAGTAGATTCAATTGCAGATGTTGAGATTACTCGTCTTGTTCCATTTGGTGCATTTGTTAAATTGACAGACGAGGTTGAAGGCTTAATTCATGTAAGCGAAATGGCTAAGAAACATGTTGATAATCCTTCTCAAGTTGTAAAAGTTGGAGATTCTGTAAAGGCTAAAGTTACAGGTGTTAATGAAGAAAAGCATCGTATTTCTTTGAGTATGCGTGATGCTGCTGAAGACTTAGGAATCGAAATTGAAGTAGAAGAAATTTTACCTGAGGATGTTACAGAACGCAAACGTACTAAGAAAGCTGAATAAGAGCCTGAAGAAGAGCCTAAGGTTGACGAAGAAGCCGCTAACGAAGAAGAACCAAAAGAAGATGAACCTAAGGCTGAAGAAGAAGCACCAAAAGCAGAGGAGCCTAAGGAAGAGGAATCTCCTAAAGAAGAGCCTAAAGAAGAAAAAGAAGAAAAGCCTAAGGCTGAAGAAGAAACTAAAGCTAAGGAAAAGCCTAAGGCTGAAGAAGAAACTTCAAAAGAGGAAGAATAATTTTTTAAGGCCCAGTAAAATGGGCCTTTTCTTTACAAAAAATCCAATAGTATAAAATAGTACAGAAATAATAACTTTTGTTTTGGTTCTTAACTAATTAGTTTTTACATGATAAACTGGTATCAATCGTTAAGGAGGAAAAAATGAAAACCATACATAATTTTAAACTTAAATTTTTTGTAGTGATTGCAATTTTATTAATGAGCTTACTAAGCGTTGGTCAAGCTTTTGCAGAAACTCAAAATGATGAAAATTTTCCTTTTGGCAGATTTAGCTACGAATGGAATAATACATCAAAATCTTTGAGTATAGAAGGCAATCCTTTTAATTTTGTTCAAATGAATGAAGGTGATATGGACTATATTCTTCATGATTTATCCGTTAAAAAATATGATTGTAAATCAATAGTTATCAAAAATATAACAAGAATATGCAATGATACTTTAAGCGGATTTGATGAACTTGAAGAGATTGAAATTGGACAGTCTCCGTTAGGCCCAGCTTTGTTAGAAAAACATGCGATTTTTGATAATAGATCGTTGTCGTCTATATCTGGCCTTGGCCTTCAATTTTCTAATGATAATGAACAGATTTGTAATAATCCTTTACTAGATCATATAACACTTAGATTTAATGATAGTGATACAGCTGAAAGTCACTTTGGTAACTTAAATGCATTAAATAATCATATATGCAATAATGGTGTTGATTGTTATTCGAATAATAATCCTGTATTTACAAAACTTAATGTAGATTCTGAAGACTTTATCCTAAAAGCTTATAATGTTAAAGCAGACAAAGATAATAATTTTGGTGTATGGATAAAATCTGATGTATTTAAATTTTTGTCTATTGACAGCGGTGAAGAACTTCTAATTAATGGAGAAAGCGTAGATAGACCTTTATATGCAATTGATATTCTTGATAGTCAAAGTCATTACCAATTTAAGATCGAAACAGTTAAAAAAATTATCTTAACAAATGTGAAGGGTTTGGGTTATTGTGCTATCTCAAATATTGAAAATCTTAAACATATTGTTATGGATAATAAAGTTACGTCATTCGATACAGATTGTATTAATTCTAATTCAAATTTAATAGACATTCATTATTCTCTTAATGATGATAGTAGGGTAGAAGTGTTTATAAAAAATTTAGATAAGTTTAATAAATGGTTTAACAACAATGGTTCTAATTTAGCTATGAAAAAATATCATACGACTAAATTGTTAATTCGTGGAAGCAAAAAAACAAAAACTTATGCATGTTTTAAAGGTTTTGAGTGGGGATTATACAAATTTGATATTAAATACATTGCTGAGGAATCAAAGATAGAAATAACAGGAGTCGCAGAATACAATGATGTTACTCAGCACGATATTGAATACATACTTAATGCATATGGTTTTAATAGAGCAAATTGTGTAAGTAAGATTAGCATGAAAAACATTAATGAGATTTGTAAATATGCTATTGATAATTATCATGGTCTCAAAACTATTATTATTTATTCAAACGATATTAAATATCATAAATTTTGTATTTATCAAAATTCAGATTTGACAGAATTTTATATTAATGATGAGAGCCTTGCTAAAAAAGCTGAAATCGGTAATCTTTTAGATGATTATTTTGGATTAAATGGAACAGGTCATATTCAAGAAATCGGTCGCGATAAATATCAATCAGCTACGTTAATTTTACAAAATAGAAAATTTAGCTGTTTATCTAATCAATATTCAGGCAGAGGAAAATGGACTGAAACCATTTAGATTATTTCCTCCTAGATTGTTTAATGATGTTGCGGATTTTTTGATCGTCAAAGAACTTAAAATCCGCATCAATTTTTAATGTATCGCATAAGGCATCTGTAAGATCACTCACCGTAAATAAAGGTACAGACAGATCTTTGTCTATTTTAAGCACGTTCATTTCTTGAATTTTTTCTGTGATTCTTCTGCACCAAAATTTGTTATCGAGTTTATTTTCAAGTACTTTTAAAACAGTCAATGCAAGATAACTAATGAGCAAATGTGCGTTAACGGTTTCTTCTGGGTTTAGTAGATCATTATTTAATATGTCCATATTAGCGAAACTTATTTCGTAGTCATATTGCATATTTTTGAGTTGCCAAATGTTCATTACCTGGTTTAGAGTTTCTTCATCAATGGTGTCGTGAATTGCAATAAAGCCATTAAATATGTCACGCTTTTCCTGCATTGTTGCGTCGTCAAAGTAGTAATAATCTAACTTTTCGCCTTCTTCGCTATCTACACTAACATTTCTTAAAATATTGTTTTTTGAGTCTGTAAATTTCTCTAGTTGAAGCTCATTATAGGTTTTGATTTTAGGCTCAATAGTGTCTTTAAATGTAATAATCTGATATCCAGCAATGTCGTTGAGCCATTTCATATATTCAAAACTCAAGAAAGCAGTTAGAGTTTTGTTTTTATAATCCTTAGATTTATAATAAATATCGCCGTAGTGTGTATAGAATTCTTGCATGGTAAAAGAACCTTGTACAATACTTGTAAATAATTTTTCTACATCTTTAGTATCACTATCTTTAAGGCTTTTCCAATCTTCAAAATTGTATAACCAATCTATATCTTTATCGCTAAGCTGATATGTAGTTATTGCTCTAGCACGATCAAATTTAGAGAAAGTTTTATCATCTGTTGGACTTGCAATGCTTTTAGGAATTGCATATAGCGAGGCACCTTTAAAATGATCTGTTAAGTATTTAACAATTTTGTTGTTAGTTTCTAGATTTTGATCTTCGTTTGTCTCTAATGTATAAGCACGTAAAAGACCGTTTTCGTCATAAAAGCATTTGATTATGTAAATTAAATTTGGAACATCTTTAAAGTTTTTATTTGTGAGCAGATTTCTAATGAGTAAGCTGAGATTGTCACAGCTGTAGAAAACTTTTTTAGAGTCAGTTTCAAACAATTTATCAACTTTGTTAAACAGTCTTTTTTGAATATATACATTATATTTCTGAAGAATGTATACTGCACGTTTCATGTCCACGAAATCAATGTCACAAGGGTCGATAAAAGTTTTTATATTGCTTAATTCGTCTTGAATTTCTGTGTTGTTAGTGAGGTTGTTATAGATTACGTGCAAAATAATGGTTGTAAAGTCAAAGTCAAGTTTCTCTTTTTTTGCTATGTCATCTAGTATTGTGTTGAGTCCAATTTCATAGCAGATTTTTTGGTAAAACAAATATCCTATATTTTTAATATCATCTAATTTGTAATCAGACTTATCATCTGATTTAAAATTAAAATGTTTTTTATTTTCTTTGTTGTCTTCTTCTGTGCGTTTTTTTGCATAATCTTTAAGCCATTTCTTGAGGTCACCTTTTACTTTAAAGTTTTTTCGAATGTCTTCTTCTGTGCCGAGCTTTTCTACAATCTTAGTGGTGTGTTTATGTGTGTCGTACTGAATATATGATTTACTTAAGTAATAAATTACTGAGTTTTTAGTTTTTGTTTTTGATATGAACATAGCTGTATTATAACACAATTAAATAAAATAGCCTTTTTTTAAGTTTTTAAATGACTATCTATTTTTATAAAGCTAGCTTATATTGAGTTGCACAAAGAGAATTATGACTAAAACAAAAACATTAAAAGTAACTTTATTGATGGGACTGATGGCTTGTTTTGTGGTGGTCTTTTGTTGCTATGAAAACTGATGATTGCGATATTGATTACGATACTATGGGTTATGGTGAAACTTATTTTGATACAGACATATTTGAAGACACAGTAAAATTTGATAATGGTAAAGAGATGTGCATAGCTAAAGAATGTAAGGAAGTTATTCTTGATACAGAAATTACAGGAGTTAAAGATTACAGTTTGAGAGGTTTTGGTGTATTAGAAAAAGTTGACATATTAGGTCAAATGTATAATGAAAGCAATTTGGGATCACTTGCAAAGGTTTTTTATATAATAATAACTTGGATAGATTGCCGTAATAAATCTATAAGATCGTAAAAATTCTAGTTTAGGATTTTGTTTTTTCAAAACTGTCTGATATGGTAGGTTAGTACGGTTTAGTACAAATTATCATGTTTTTTTTAGTACATTTGTAAATAGTTTTCTTATATGTATAATATTAATCGATGGTTTACAAGAAAGGAGAAATATGACTAAAGTAAACAGTAAAAAAATTATGTTTGTAATACTAATGGGTATTATTACTTGTTTAGCATCATTGTTTATTTGTTTTGGGCAAAATGCATATGCAGATGATATTAAAGATGATGTACAAGTTCGATTAAGGTATGGTGGATTTTGGCAAGGTGGCATTCTTACAGAAAATGGAAATCCAATATATGGTCATGATGGCCAACATAACGGTTTTGATTATACGATTACTGTTCCTGCCGGTTCGCAATATACGGTGACTGATGAAGGCATGATAATTACGACTCCAGATAATAGTAAAAAATATGAAGCAATTTTAGTTTACAATCACACCACTCCTGTTTATTTACATGGTCAATGGATTAGGGTATACAAACATTTTCAATTTTGGCAAAAAGATGGAGAAAGGACGAATATAGAGTATTATCCAGGATCAACTGGGATTATAAATGATAGCTGCTCTTATTGTTCAACATTTAGTCAATAATTTATTTATTGACGTTTGCAATATAAAAGCTCAGGTATAATTACCTGGGCTTTATGTTTAAAATCGTAAAGTACAAAATAATTCTGCGACATATATAATTTTTGCTTATATATAAAATTTTGCCTTGAAAAATATTTTTTATGATGTTAAAATCATGAAACTCGTTTGCCGTAGCGAGACGACGCTGACTGATATCTAGTCAGCCAAAATTACAACTTAATATGCATAATACTCGCAAGATACATTCATTAATCGTTTGTATCGCTTGCAAAAATGCACTACAAATGGAGGATAAATGATTAAAAAATCAAAAGGCAAAGTTATCCTTTCGCACTATTCAGCATTGGTAATGATTCGTTATGCTCGCATTTTAGGAGCAAAATTAATAAAGTGCGAGGATGAAGAAATTCTACATAATGCAAGATGCCCAAATGTTGATGAGGTAAAGCTTCTTTCACAATTTGTTAATAAGCAAACCGGTAAATCATATAAGTTGGATGTGCTTTTAGATAGAGTAAATAAAAAAGCAAGGAATAGTTTAATTAATTGTCATAGTTGTAAATATCGTTTAAGTGCAGAAAATTTTTATAACATTGTAAGCGATGATGAAGTTTTGAATACAACATTATTTAATAGCATTGTTATTGTTAGTCCTGAATTAGCGATCTTTCAATTGTCTAGAATAGTGCCTGTTTGGAGGTTGCTTCAATGGACAATTGAGCTGATGGGAAATTATGCTATTGACATTAACTGTCAATTTGGTTTCACAAAATGTAAACCTTTAATAACTAATTTGAAAAACATGAAAAATTTAACAATCAGTCTTAGCAATAGCAAACTTAGTAATAATTCGAATTTAATATTGTGTATAGATTATGCAGCATCCGGGTCTGTTTCTCCAGCTGAAACCAATTTGTATATTTTATTGTGTGGACCACGTAAGTTAGGTTTTTTTCAGATTCGTAAATTAATATTTAATATAGAGATTGAGCTGAGTGATGAGGCTATAAAGATAAGTGGGCAGAATTCTGTTACTCCAGACCTGCTTTATCTTAACAAAAAAGTAGCAATTGAATATGACAGTGATGCATTTCATACTAATAACTATCAAGACCAAAAAGATAAACGTAGAATTATGGCTTTAACACATGATGGCTGGAAAGTGTTTGTTGTTACTGCCTTTCAAATAAATAATTACAATTCTTTTTGTCAGCTCGCGTTAGATATTTTAAAAGCATGTGGTCAAGATAAAAGAATTAGGTCTAAGAAGTTTCATAAATATAGTCGTGAAAATTTTTACGCATTGTTGCGCCACTAGTACAATTTGGACAAAACTCAATTAATAGGGTCCAATCAATTTTTTTATCAGCTGTTTTGATTAACTATGTTATTAGAAAATGGACAAAACTCAATTAATAGGGTCCGATAATTTTAGTTTTATAATAAATAATTATTTGATTTGTGTTTACGGTATTGTGACCTGGTGATATGTTTTGAGATAATATTAAAAAAATCACATCATAAAAAATTAAATGTAATTTCGACGAAATTAACCCTATTAATTAGATTCTGTCCATTCTGAAACGTACTAAATTGTAAAAGCCCAGTATAAAAATTTGTCGTTACCCTATTAATTAGTTTTTGCCCATTTTTAATGTTTCTAATTTCATCATTATTTGAAATTGTAGAAAAATAGCAACCCATAGAATCCATAACCAGGTCTTTTTATGCTATAATCGCATTTATGAAATTTTTTGTAATTGGAAATATAGGGTCTGGAAAATCTACTACAGCAAAAATGCTCTCTGAAAAACTTAATGCTAAGCTAATTGATTTGGATAAGTTGGGGCATGAAGCTCTAGACGAGAACAAAAGCTTGATAGAAGCCGAATTTGGTAAATTCAATACTAGAAAAGACCTTGCAAAAATAGCAGATTTAAAAAGGCTTGATGAGATTTTGTATCCATTTATTTATCAAAAAATGATGGACTCTTTTAGTGAAGACAATATTGTTGTTGAACAAACTGTGTACGAAAAAAAGTTTATCAAACATGCAGATAAAGTTGTTTATGTAAAAACTAATGAAAAAATTCGTAAAGAAAGAAGTAAGAATCCTAATTTTGACAAGCTTAACAATAATCAAAGACATGATTTGGAACAGTATGCAGATTATGTAATTGAAAACAATGGTTCTTTGGAAGATTTAGAGGAAGCTATAAATGAACTCTTTTAAGGTAGTGTCTCCATATGAACCTGCAGGTGATCAACCTAAAGCTATTAATGAACTAGCTAGAGGCGTTAACGATAATCTTCGCTATCAAACCTTACTTGGAGTTACTGGCTCTGGTAAGACATTTACAATGGCCAAGCTTATTGAGAAGGTGCAAAAGCCAACGCTTGTGATGGCTCCAAATAAAACCTTGGCGGCGCAACTTGCTGCTGAGCTGAAAGAATTTTTCCCTAATAATTCAGTTGTTTATTTTGTGTCATATTATGATTACTATCAGCCAGAAGCTTATGTTCCAACAACGGATACTTTTATCGAAAAAGACGCAAGCATTAACGAGGAAGTTGAAAAGCTACGTCATGCTGCCACGTCCTCGCTATTATCTAGACGAGATTGTATAGTAGTAGCCAGTGTTTCTTGTATATACGGTATTGGTAGTCCTGCATCATATGCAGGGATGGCTGTATTTTTGGACAAGAATAATGAAGATACCGACAGAGATCAAATCATAAAGGATTTGATTGAGATTCAGTACGACCGAAATGATTACGATTTTCAGCGTGGTACTTTCAGGCTTAGGGGAGACACCCTTGATGTGTTTCCGCCTTATAACGATAATCCAATTAGGATTGAATTTTTTGGCGATGAGATTGATGAGATATATGAAATAAATAATGTGAGTGGTGAAGTTCTGAATTCATTTGATAGTTTACCAATTTGGCCTGCTTCGCATTATGTTACTGAAAGAAAGAAACTAGATACAGCGCTAGATACCATAAGAGATGAGCTTAGAGAGCGTCTTCAAGAGTTTAAATCAGCTGGAAAGTTGCTTGAGGCTCAACGTCTAGAGATGCGTACATCTTATGATTTAGAAATGATTGAGACCCTCGGTTTTTGCAGTGGAATTGAAAATTATTCGAGGCATCTAGATGGTAGAAAACCTGGTGAACCACCATATACTTTAACGGATTATTTTCCTGATGATTTTTTGTGTATCATTGATGAGAGCCATGTAACTGTGCCTCAAATTAGAGGTATGTTTGAAGGGGATAGGAGTCGTAAAATAACATTAGCAGAACATGGCTTTAGATTACCTTCCTGTCTTGATAATCGCCCACTTAGGTTTGACGAATTCGAAAGCCGTGTACCTCAGTTTGTCTACGTTTCAGCCACACCAGGTGATTACGAGGAAAAAGTTAGTCAAGCAAAGGTTGAACAAATTATTCGCCCTACCGGACTCCTTGACCCAGAGGTTGATGTGCGTAATTCTCGCAGCCAAATTGACGACATCATTGACGAAGTCAAGCAACGTGCTAAAAATGATGAGCGAGTACTTGTTACAACACTAACTAAAAAGATGGCAGAAGATTTAACTGACCACTTGCTTGATAATGGAGTGCGTGCACGTTATATGCATAGTGATATTGCTACACTTGAGCGTGTTGAAATTTTGAATGATTTGCGTGCTGGAAAATTTGATGTGTTAGTTGGTATTAACCTCCTTCGTGAAGGTCTAGATTTGCCTGAGGTCACGCTTGTAGCAATACTTGATGCTGATAAGGAAGGTTTTTTGCGTAATCATAGGTCCTTAATTCAGACTATAGGACGTGCTGCAAGAAATGTATCAGGTAAAGTAATTATGTATTGCGAGCGTGTTACCGATTCAATGCAAAGGGCAATTGACGAGACAAACAGACGTCGTAAAATCCAGATTAAATATAATGAAGATAATGGCATTGAACCTCAGACCATTCGTAAAGCTATCAATTCGATTATGAGTTTTGTTGGTGAGGAAAAGTCAACTGAAGAGGTTAATCAAGAACTAGCTGACCTTTCTAGAACAGAAGTGTTAAGGATAATTTCATCGCTTGAGGATGATATGGCACAAGCATCGCGTGATATGGATTACGAAGCCGCAGCTCGTTTGCGTGATCAAATAGTTAAACTTAGATCCACCATTGAAGGCGCTTCAGAAGAAGAAATTCTCGATAGATTGAAAAAATCTTCTCGCAGAGGAAGCGCCTATGGTAAAAAACATTTTAGGCGTTAGCCAATGGTGATGGCACATTGTATACACGTGCCTGATTCTCTCTGTCAAGATCGTATAAGCCTTTTGGATCGCTACCAAATAATTTCATTTGGTCTATCATAGTCATAGCGTTGTCTTCTTCCTCTTGTTGCTCCTCGATAAACCAATCTAAGAACTTCATTGCTCTATAGTCTTTTGCCTTTTCTGCAGCTGCATAAATGTCATTGATAAGTCCTGTGACATATTTTTCGTGAGCAAGTCCGGCTTCCAAAGGTTCTAAGAAATTATTGAAGCTTTTGTCTGGTTTCTCAATTGCGAGTAGCTCTACATGTTCACCATTTTCATGTAAGTATTTACGGAAAATTAGAGCGTGGTCACGCTCCTCCTGAGCTTGTATTTCATACCAGTTGGCAAAACCATTCAAGCCGTTTTCTTTGTAGTAATCCGCAAATTGCATATACAGGTATGCAGAATACAATTCTTTGTTAATTTGGTCGTTGATTAATTCGTAAACTTTTTTGTCCATAATTCCTCCTTTATTGTACGGATGGAGCCAATGGTGGGACTCGAACCCATGACCTACGCTTTACGAGAGCGTTGCTCTACCAACTGAGCTACATTGGCACCAATTTTGATAAATTGTATAACAAAATCGCTGATTTTTTGCTAAAATACAGCAAGTGAATTAATTTATTAATAAGGAGGACATGATGGGTTTATTTGATAAATTCAAAAAGACTGAAGAGCCTAGCGCCGCAACTTCTGAAAATCAGGTTGATAAAGTTATGTGCAAGGCTTTTGCCAAAGGAACTTTTGTTCCACTCGAAAAGGTTGAAGATCCTGTATTTGCTCAAGGTATGATGGGTCCTGGTTGTGCTATTGAGCCTAGTGAAGGTGTTATTTTTGCGCCTTGCGATGGTGAGATTAGCTTTGTTCCAGATACTCTTCATGCTGTTTCTTTGACTGCAGAAAATGGTGCTGAGATTTTAATGCATGTTGGAATTGATACCGTATCATTAAAAGGCGAACACTTTAAAGGATATGTCAAAGCTGGTGATAAAGTAAAAGCTGGTGACAAACTCATTGAGTTTGATATTCCTGCAATTAAAGAGGCAAATTTAAAAGTTACAACACCAATTCTTGTTTGCAACTTCGATGATTATAAAACTATCGAGCCTGTTGCAGATGGACAATTAGAAGTTGGTGCAGACTTATTAAAGGTCGAAAAATAAGGAGAACAAAATGCAAACTTTTGAATACACAATTAAAGACAGTCTAGGAATTCATGTTCGTCCTGCTGGACAATTGGCTCAACTTGCAAAAGAAAAGAAGAGCACAATTACTATTAAATTAGATGACAAAGAGGCTGATACAACTAAACTTTTTGCTGTTATGGCTTTGGCTGTAAAATGCGGTAATACAATTACTGTTACTGTAGATGGCGAGGATGAAGAAGAGGCCGCAGCAGAAGTTAAGAAATTTTTAGAAGAGAATTTATAATTCTTTTTTTACTATCATATGATTTTTAAGTGAGGTAATAATGATTCCATGCAAAGGTATTGGGATAAATGACTATATTGCTATTGGGCGTGCAAAGGTTATTGTAAACCATACTGATGATGATTATCCAGTTAAGGCTGATAATCCAAAAAAAGAGATTGAGCGTTTGCACAAAGCTCAAGAAGTAGCTAAAACTGAGCTCCAAAAACTCCATGATAAAACATTGGAGACAGTTGGCCCAGACGATGCCTTGATTTTTGAAATGCATCAAATGATGCTCGATGATGTTGAATTTACAGAGATGATTGAAAATGAAATCAATAATAATTCCTCATCAGCTGAGCATGCTGTCATTGTTGCTCGCGATAATTTTTCTTCAATGCTTTTAGCTTTAAATGATGATTATATGTCACAACGAGCAGATGATGTTAAAGATATTTCTGGGCGTTTACTAGATTGTTTAAGCAATGCTGACAGTAAAGCAGAAGGCGAGGAAGAAAGCGATGTTCCTTTAATTATTTGCGCTGAAGATTTACTTCCAAGCCAAGTTGTTTCTATGGATCTCGATAGCGTTAAGGCTATAGCCCTAGGTAAAGGTTCTAAAAATTCGCACGCATCTATTTTGGCAAATAGTTTTGGTTTTGCCTCTGTTGTTAACTTAGGTGATGTTTTTACAAATGCTGCTGTAAACGGATGTGTGGTTATTGTTGATGGTAAGAAGGGTGAAGTTGTTATCAATCCTGATAAAGAGACTCTGCTTGAGGCAAAACAGTTAGAAATTGCCCAGAAAAAACATCTTGCTCATCTTCAAGAACTTAAAGGTCAAAAAGCCATCACTAAAGACGGTAAAGAAGTTGAGCTTGCTGCAAATATTGGAGGCCCAGAAGATATTCCAGGTGTTATCGAAAACGATGCAGACGGAATAGGACTTTTCCGAAGTGAGTTTATATATCTTGGTGTTGATGATTATCCAACAGAAGAAGAACAATTTGTAATTTATAAAAATGTTTTAGAAAAGATGGAAGGCAAAAGAGTTGTTGTTAGAACTCTTGATATTGGTTCAGATAAGAGTGCCGATTATTTTAAGCTTGATGAGGAAGAAAACCCAGCTCTAGGTTTACGTGCAATTAGATTATGCTTTTCAAGAGATGGATTGTTGGGTACACAGCTTAGGGCCCTATTCCGTGCTAGTGTTTATGGTCGCCTCGCAATTATGTTTCCTATGATTGCAAATGTTTGGGAAGTGGAGAGACTTATTGAAATATGTAATCAGGTTAAAGCCGACTTAAAGTCAGAAGGTGTTAAGTATGACGATAATGTTGAGATTGGTATTATGATTGAGACACCAGCCGCTGCACTAATTAGCGATCAGCTTGCTCCACTTGTTGACTTTTTCAGCGTTGGAACAAACGATTTGACACAATATACACTTGCATGTGATAGACAAAATCCAAACTTGATTCCATTCTGTGATACACATCACGATGCTGTATTGTCGTTGATTGAACGTGCTGCAAATGCTGCTCATGAAAATGATGCATGGATTGGAATTTGTGGAGAGCTTGCTAATGACTCTGCATTAACTGAACAGTTTTTACGTATGGGTATTGATGAGTTATCTATGGCTTCATCACATATTTTAAAGATTAAAGATATTGTATTAAATATTGATTTGTCAAAGAAGGAGAAGCCAACCACAACGGAAATCATCGTTGACGATGTATTAAAAAAATAAGTTTTGATTGTAGAGTCTGAAGATAAAAACAAAACCAAAGAGCCCAAGAGTAATCCTTGGGCCCTTTTGCCGATGCTTGTTTTTATTGTTTTGTATGTTGGAATGGCAATTGCTGTTAATACTATACCAGCATTAAAACAAACATTTTCTACTGCTCCAATTGTACCTGCTTTTTTTATTGCACTGATAGCTGCTCTTATTCAAAATAGAAAAATATCTCTAAAAGAAAAAATTGTTACTGTTGGCCACGGTATAGGCAATTATTCAATTATATCAATGATAATTATTTTTATTTTAGCCGGTATATTTGCTGGTACTGTAGGTACAGAATCTGCATCTAGTGTTGCACACTTTTTTCTGTCTATTGTTCCTGGACAATTTGCAATTGTTGTTATATTCGTTGTGTCTTGTTTAGTGTCTCTTGCTATGGGGACTTCAGTTGGTTCTGTAACTATAATGGTTCCAATTGCAATTTCAGTTGCCAATGCTAGCGGACAAGATGGTCCTATGTGTGTGGCTTGTGCAATTTGTGGTTCTATGTTTGGCGACAACCTGTCGATGATTTCAGACACAGCCATTGCTGCGTGTTCCGGAATGGAGGTCGACCCTAGAGAAAAGTTTTTTGCCAATCTTCGCATGTGTTTACCTGCTGCCTTTATTACATTAATAATATTGTTTATTATTTGTATTAATCAGAGTTGCGATGAAAAGATTATTGAATCATATAATTTAATTGAGTTTATTCCTTATGTTATTGTTTTGATATTGAGTATTGTTGGAGTAAATGTTTTTATTGTTTTAGGTTCTGGCATAGTATCTGGCATGATAATTATGCTTTTACTTGGTAAAGTAGCACTTCCAGATTTGCTGGTCAATATGGCTCATGGTGCAGAGAGTATGTATGAACTAATAGTTATTACTGTAATTGTATCTGCTATGGCCGCATTAATCCGTCAAAATGGTGGCTTTACAACAATATTGAAAGTTATTAGAAAATCATGTAATAACGAGAAACATGCATTAATTGGTACCGGCTTTATGGTAAGTGCTCTCGATTTAATTACAGCAAATAATACCGTAGCAATTGTTATGGCTACACCTATTTGTAGGGATGTTAAAGATCTATATAATATCTCTAAACGTAGGATGGCTTCTGTTATGGATACATTTTCTTGTATTGTACAAGGTCTTTTGCCTTATGGTGCTCAAATGTTAATTGCGCTTTCGTTTTGCGCAAAGGCAGATTGTCCTATATCGGCTTTTGATGTGATGCCACTTTGTATATATCAATATGTATTGTTCATAGTAATTATTTTCCAATTGTTTACAGGTCTTGCTGATACAAAGAAAAGAGCTGCTAGAATTAGAAAGAAGCAAGATGGCAAAACTAGGAATTAGTAGAGAAAACTGGCATCTTGTCATCATCGTTTTTTGTTCCACGTTTGTAGCTTTTTTTAATCAAACAACAGTTAATCCTGCCTTACCTTCAATTATGCATGATTTTTCTGTAAATGCCCCAACTGCTCAGTGGTTGTTTTCTGGATATACATTAGCCTTAGCTATTGTAATACCTGTTAATGCTCATCTTTTAGAAAAGTATAGCGTCAAAAGAATCATTATATGTGCTCTTTGTATTTATTCAGTAGGTTGTTTTTTAACAGGACTTGGTGACAACTTTGCATTAGTTCTAATCGGTAGATTAATACAAGGTTGTGGAAATGGGCTTTTGATGCCTACAACCATGGCAGTATGTTTCTATGTTTTTCCTAAAGAACGCAGAGGTATAGCTCTAGGTGTTTATGGATTGCTAATCGGATTTGCTCCAATTTTAGGGCCTGCTGTATCAGGTTTTGTTGTGGATAATTTTACTTGGCATTGGATCTATATTGGAGTTGGTTTTTGTGTTATTATATGCTTAATTGCAGCTATTGTTTTGCTCTCTCATAAACATATTGCTGAGGAAAATACAAAGAAATTTGACTATGTTTCTCTTGTGACTTCTCTATTAGGCTTTGGTAGTTTATTATTTGGTTTTTCTGAAATTGGCAAAAATGGATTTTCAGTTATATCAGTCATCCCTATATGTATTGGCATTGTCATTGTTGCTTACTTTATATATAGACAATTACATATTGACAATCCTATGCTCAGAATTACTATTTTGAAAAATAAAAAATATTCTGTAGCTATTGTTGTATTCATGATTGTTCAGGCAAGTGTTATTGGGGCAATTGTTTTGTTCCCACTACTTATTCAAAATGTATTAGGCTATAGTGCTACTGAATCGGGATTGGCTATGATTCCATCTGCCATTGTTATGGGTATTATGGGTCCAATAACTGGCAATATATTAGACAAGCGAGGCATACGTGGTATGGCCATAAGTGGGCTCGTTATTTTAGTCATTTCAAGCTTACTCTTGTCTTGTTTGAGTCTTCAAAGCACACTTTTCATATTAATTGTCTATTTATGTATTAGAAATTTAGGCTCGTCTTTTGTGATAATGAACATTAACACATGGGGAATTAATGCACTTGATTCAAAAGACATTCCTCATGCAAGTGCAATTTCAAATACTGCAAGAATGGTTGCTGTTTCTTTTGGAACGGCCATTTCAACATCAACATATTCGATGATATCGTATGTGCTTTCAGATAATGCAGATATAGCAACAGCAGGGGTTTATGGAATTGATTCTGCTTTTGCGCTTCAAGGCTTATTTTGTGTGATAGCATTAGTGTTGACAGTCATATTTGTAAAGGATAAAAAATGAAAAAATTATTTATTTCTTTAAGTGTGGTTGTCGCTTGTTTGATTTTCTGTGGTTGTAGTGTTCTCAATCAAGGGATAGCCGCTAGGGTAGAAACAACAGATATTATGGAAGATAAGGTTACTGAAGCTGTTCAGCAATATCGTGAAAGTAATAATTTATTAGATGATGCTAAGTGGAAGAAATATTTAAACGATAGCAAAATGACAGCTTATGATTTTAGAGATCAGATTCTCGATAATCTAATTAATGATGAAGTTAAGAATAGAATAGCCCAAATTAAAAACATTACCGTGACTGATGAAGAATTAGATAATCAGGTAAGTATGGCCAAATCTCTAAACAATGATACTGATTTTAGAGAAGTCTTACGTCAAGATTTGATAAATGAGAAAGTAGCAAAAACATTAGTTGCTGATGCAGATTTAACTTCAACTAATATAGGACGTACTATGCTTAAATATTCTGATAAATTTAACGGCTCTACTGGCTATTATCAAATTATTTTCCCAAGTGATAAACGTGAGCAGGCTACCAATGTTTATAACAATATTAAATCTGGTAAAGTAAGTTTTGAAGAAGCCTGTACTGAGGTCACTTCACAAGATAAGACTGGCATCAATTTTGATTATATAATTTATGATTGTTTTATTGAAAATCCTGAGCCTGCAAAAACCAGACTTACTGAATTGAATGTAGGTGATGTTAGTGAGATGATTGATGCTGGTAATTATATTTATATGTTTAAAGTTGTTGATAAAATCCATTGTAGCTCGCCTCTTACTCGTCTTTCAGAATTATCGGATTTTACTCAACGGAATATTGAAATGTATGCAAAAATTGAAAATGGTCAAAATATCTATCAAACTGAATTTGATAAATATAAAAACAGCATGTATATAAAGAAGTTTATACCTCCAGCAAATCTTTCTTATGCTGTATAAATTTAATTAAATCTTCTTTATTATTTTTTACTTCATTGTTAATACAAGAATTTAATACTTTATTTAATATGTCTTCGATTTTTGGGCCCGGCTCTATACCTAATTTAATTAGATCGTCTCCATTAATTTTTAAGTCTGAGACAGTAATTGGAATTTTATCAGCTATAACTTCTTCCATAACATATTCAATATTTTTTATCTGTTTTAAGTAGTCTCTGTATTCAGGTGCGTGGGCAAGTGCATCGGCGCGTCTAAGATCAGTTAGCATCATAAACAATTTATCGATTTCGATATTATTGGATTTTTCGGCGAGACGTCTTAGCATTTTCCTTACAGATCTCTTTGTCGCCTGCGTTGGATGGTCATGCCATCTAATCAATACGAGAGTGGTTTTAATAAACTGTTTTGAAAAATTAAATTTCTTGAGGATTCCTTTTGCCATGCGCCTGCTAACTTTTGGATGGTCGTAGAAATGTCCTTGACCAGAATCATCTGTAAAAAACTTTTCCGGTTTGCCAATATCATGTAAAAGAGCAGCCCATTTAAGGATTTCAGTTTCCTCTTTTGTGTATTTATTTGTAGGTATATTTTCAACAGTTACAGCTGTGTGCTCATATATGTCATAGCAATGATACTTGGTTTTTTGGTCAAACCCAATTAGTGGGGATAACTCAGGGATGCATGTACACATAACTCTTTTGTATGACATAAGTATTCGTTTAACATTTTTGCCACACAATAGTTTTGTGAGCTCATCTCTAACTCGCTCTACTGATACTCTTTTTAAGTATTTATTGCACTTTAAAATTGCAAGGTAGGTTTCTTCGTTGACTCTAAAGTCTAATTGTGAAGAAAATCTGCAAGCTCGCAGAATACGCAATGCATCTTCGCTAAAACGTTCCTTAGGGTTGCCAACTGTAGTTATTGTTTTGTTTTTGATGTCAAGTTGACCATGGAACGGGTCAAAGTAGCCTCGTTCTGGATGCCATGCAATAGCGTTCATTGTAAAGTCGCGCCTTGCTAGATCTGTGCGAATATCGTTGACAAATTCGACTTCGTCTGGATGTCTAGAGTCTGAGTATCCACCATCAAGACGGTATGTGGTTATCTCGAATTTTTTATGATCTTTGATAACAGTAACAGTTCCGTGTTTGGTTCCAGTCTCTATCACCTTGTAGTTTTTGTCTTCGAAAATTTTTTTTACTTGTTGCCATTTTGCATTGGTTGCAATGTCAATATCTTCGCTATTTTTGCCTAGGATTTTATCTCTGACATAACCACCAACGGCCCATGCTTCAAAGCCAGCATTTTCAAGTGTTTCAAGGATTTTTTTCATACCATAATTATATAGTAATTGTTTAATTTGAAAATAAAACTTTTATAATATATAAAGATGACATTAAATTTAGACGAAATAAAAGCTGCAAATAAGCGATTAAAAGGTATTGTTCGCAATACACCTCTGATGTACTCGCATACATTGTCTGATAGGGTTGATGCTGACATTTATCTAAAATGTGAAAATCACCAAAAGACTGGCTCGTTTAAAATAAGAGGTGCCGCTAATAAGATTTTGAAGCTTAAACCTAAATTGCCAGCAGATACAACTTTTGTTACGGCTTCTGCTGGAAATCATGCACAGGGGCTCGCATATGCGGCCAGTGCTTGTGGATATAAATCAACAGTTGTGATGCCTAAGTATGCTCCAATTGCTAAGGTTGAAGCTACAAAGGATTATGGTGCTAACGTTAAGCTTGAGGGTGATTGTTTTGATGATGCGTATGAGTATGCTTGCTCATTGCCTGGTGTGTTTGTGCATCCATACGAGGATTTGGACGTGATTGCAGGGCAAGGAACTATTGGCATTGAGATAATGGATCAATTGCCAGACGCTGATGTTGTGCTAGTTCCCGCTGGAGGTGGCGGCCTGCTCGCTGGTGCTGCATGTGCTATTAAATCGGTTAATCCAAATGTTGAGGTGATAGGTGTACAGGCAGAAAATGCAAACGCGATAGCTTTAAGCTTCAATGCTAAGAAACGTATATGTACGGAAAGTTCATCAACGATTGCTGATGGTATAGCAGTTAAAAATCCAGGTGAATTAAATGTTGAGTTGATAAATAAGTATGTAGATGACATTGTATGTGTGTCTGATAGTGATATAGCTAGCGCTGTTTTGTTTATGCTTGAGAGAAGCAAACTTGTTGTTGAACCCGCTGGAGCAGTGTCTGTTGCAGCATTGCTTACGTCACAAATTGATTTTAGTGGAAGCCGCGTTGTATGTTTGCTTAGTGGTGGTAACATTGATATGAACACAGTAAGTAATATTGTCGAGCGAGGTCTTGTTGCTAGATATAGAAAAGTTGAATTTTTCCTTAGAGTGCCAGACAGATCCGATGCTGTAGCAAAAGTATTAGAATTATTAATAGAGTCTGGAGCTAATGTATTAGCATTTACAATTGATAATGTTTCTCAGGATTGCGAAGTAAATTATCAGGAAATTTATGTATGCGTTGAGACTTGTGGAAAAAAACACTATTTAGACTTACATGAAAAGCTCGATTCATTAGGCTTTTTAATAAAAAAATAAAAAAATTGAAATTTTTTTAAATTTTGCTTGACAAGGGACGATAATGCCCCTATAATACTCCTTCGCTCGCCATTTGAGCGCCGTAATTTTGACACTCAAAATATATGGTAGAGCTGGGGAAACGGAAGCGTTTCTCAGCACCTTGAAAACTGGATACTGAAGTTTATTTTAGACAGAAAAAGAATTAAAGCTAACTCGTTTATTTTTAAACAGAATTAAACTCACAATTAACTGTGAAGGTTTTCTTCACAGTTTTATTTGAACGGAGAGTTTGATCCTGGCTCAGGATGAACGCTGGCGGCGTGCCTAACACATGCAAGTCGAACGATTAACCCATTCTTCGGAATGGTTATAAAGTGGCGAACTGGTGAGTAACACGTAACCAACCTGCCTCGTACTTTGGGATAACTTAAGGAAACTTCTGCTAATACCGAATAATCTCTTACCCCCGCATGAGGGTTTGAGCAAAGCGTTATTGTAGCGGTGCGAGATGGGGTTGCGGTCCATTAGGTAGTTGGTGGGGTAGAGGCCTACCAAGCCGACGATGGATAGCCGAACTGAGAGGTTGATCGGCCACATTGGGACTGAGATACGGCCCAGACTCCTACGGGAGGCAGCAGTGGGGAATATTGCGCAATGGAGGCAACTCTGACGCAGCAACGCCGTGTGCAGGATGACGGCCTTCGGGTTGTAAACTGCTTTCAGTAGGGAAGAAGTAATTGACGGTACCTACACAAGAAGCTCCGGCTAACTACGTGCCAGCAGCCGCGGTAACACGTAGGGAGCAAGCGTTATCCGGATTCATTGGGCGTAAAGCGCGCGCAGGCGGATTTTTAAGCGGAACTTTTAACCCGAGGGCTCAACCCCCGGTCGGGTTCCGAACTGGAAATCTTGAGTGCGGTAGGGGCAGGCGGAATTCCATGTGTAGCGGTGAAATGCGCAGATATATGGAAGAACACCGATGGCGAAGGCAGC
>JAUNNF010000004.1 GCA_030537355.1 Coriobacteriia bacterium | reverse complement strand
AGTGGGACATTTTCGCTTGCGAACGGTCGGGACATTTTCCTTTGTGAATCAGAATAAAATTAAATTTATTGGTATAAATGCACAATAAAAAGCTATAATGCTAGGCCCGCATATTAAATGTGCAGGTAGACAAGGCAATTTAAATTTGTAGAAAAAAAGTAAAATTTTTCTTGCAAGAGCAGGGATTACCTGTTAAAATACGCCTTTGCGCGTAATTTGTAGGAGGTAGAAAAAGTGAAAACATATTATGCCAAAAAAGAAGATATTAAACACGAGTGGTATTTAATTGACGCTACAGACCTTGTTTTGGGTCGTCTAGCCTCTTTTAGTGCCAATATCCTACGAGGAAAAAATAAGCCTGAATATACTCCTCATGTAGATACTGGTGATAACTTAATTATTATAAATGCTGACAAAATAAAAGTTACTGGAGCTAAAGCTATTGACAAAGAATACAAACATCACAGTGGTCATCCAGGTGGTATGAAATCAGAGAGTTATGCTCTTGCTATGGAGAAACATCCTGAACGCGTTGTTGAGCATGCTATTAAAGGAATGCTTCCAAAAAATACGTTGGGACGCCAAATGGGTATGAAACTCCATGTATATGCTGGAGATCAGCACAAACATCAAGCACAAAAACCACAAGAGATTAAGGTGGAGGGATAAATGCCAGCTAAGAAAACAGAAGAAAAGAAAAAGACTACAACTAGTACACGCGCTAGAGCTACTAAAAAAGCTAAAAAACCAGAAGCTTTATATTATGGTACGGGTCGCAGAAAGAATGCAGTAGCCCGTGTTAGATTATATTCTGGCAGTGGAAAAATTACCGTTAATGGACGAGAGGTTAGCGAATATTTTCCAAGACAAGTTTTGGTTGATGATATTCTAAGTCCGTTAAAGTTAACTGATACTGAAAAGAGCTTCGATGTAGTTGCAAATATTGGTGGCGGCGGAATTTCAGGTCAAGCTGGAGCTCTTCGTCATGGAATTACTCGTGCATTACTGGATGCTGGTGATTATCGTGAGACCTTAAAGAAAGCTGGATACTTAACACGTGATAGCCGTATGGTTGAGCGTAAGAAATATGGACTCAAGAAAGCTCGTAAGAAGAGTCAGTTTAGTAAGAGGTAAGATTTGGCTAAGCAAGATGTAATAGAGTTAGAAGGCGAGGTAGTAGAAGCTCTACCTAACACTATGTTTAAGGTGAAGCTAGAAAACGACCACGTAATCACTGCTCATATCTCTGGTAAGATGCGTATGCGTTATATAAAGATTTTGCCTGGAGATAAAGTTACTGTCGAGCTTTCTGTATATGATTTAAATAGAGGTAGAATAACTTATAGGTATAAATAGGAGTAGCTATGAAAGTAAGACCCTCAGTAAAAAAAATGTGTGACAAATGTAAGGTTATTAAGCGAAATGGCAAGGTACTCGTAATTTGCGAGAACCCTCGTCATAAGCAGAGACAAGGTTAGAAGGAGATTAGTTTATATGGCACGTTTAGTTGGTGTAGATCTTCCTCGTGATAAGAGGTTAGAAATTGGATTAACTTACATTTATGGTATTGGACTTACCACATCCCAGAAAATTTTAAAAGAAACTGGTGTAAATCCTGACATGAAATGTGATGAACTCACAGAAGAAGACTTAAGTAAGCTTCGTGATTACATTAATGATCATGTACGTACAGAAGGTGACTTACACCGTGAAGTTTCTCAAAACGTTAAACGTTTAATGGAGATTGGCTGCTATAGAGGACTGCGTCATCGTAGAGGATTACCTGTTAGAGGACAGCGTACTCACACAAATGCTCGCACTCGTAAAGGTCGTAAGCGTATAGTTGGACAGAAGAATTAGAGGTGAGCAATGGCAACTAAGAAAACTACAAACACAAGAGTAAAGCGCGCTGATAGAAAAAATATTTCTGTAGGTGCGGCACATATCAAATCAACATTTAACAACACTATTGTAAGCATTACTGATCCACAAGGAAATGTAATTGCTTGGCAAAGTGCTGGTACTCAAGGATTTAAAGGTTCGAGAAAATCTACTCCATTTGCTGCTCAAATGGCTGCAGAAGCATGTGCAAAGGTAGCTATGGAACATGGACTTCACAAGATTGCTGTTTATGTAAAAGGTCCAGGTTCAGGACGTGAAACTGCTATTAGATCTTTGCAGGCAGCAGGCTTGGAAATTGCAAGTATTCAAGATTGCACTCCAATTCCACATAATGGATGTAGACTTTGCAAGAGACGTAGACCATAGAGAGGAGATTGTAAGAAATGGCACGATACACTGGACCTGATTGTAGATTATGCAGAAGAGAAGGCTGTAAGCTTTTCTTAAAAGGTACTAGATGCTATACAAAGAAATGCGCTATGGAGCGTCATTCTTATGCACCAGGCGAGGCTGGCAAACGTCGTCCTCGCGAGAGTCAATATAGAACTCAATTACGCGAAAAGCAAAAGACAAAGCGTATTTATGGTGTATTAGAAAAGCAATTTAGATCATATTATGAAAAAGCTAACAGGCAAAGTGGTGTTACTGGTGAAAACTTGCTTAGATTACTTGAATGCAGGCTTGATAATGTTGTATACAGATTAGGTTTTGCACGTACTCGCGCAGAGGCTCGTCAGCAAGTACGTCATGGACACATCAATGTTAATGGCAAAAAAGTAACAATCCCTTCATATATGGTTAGAAAAGGTGACCTAATTAGCGTTGCTGAAGGTGCAAAAGAATTAAACAATATTCAACGTTCTATTATAGATAATGCTGAAATTGCAGTTCCTGTACCTGCTTGGTTAGAAGCTGACATTGAACATTTGCAGGGTAGCGTTATTTCTGTTCCTCAGCGTGATCAAATTGATCTTGATATTAAGGAACAATTAATCGTTGAGTTGTATTCTAAGTAATTTTTAGGAGGAATTTAGTAATGACAGAGTTTATAAGACCAAATTTGGAAACTGTTGAAATTAACGATAATTTGACTCGCTTTATTGTTGCTCCTCTTGAGCGTGGTTATGGCGAGACCCTAGGTAATACACTTCGTCGTGTATTATTAAATTCATTAACTGGTGCACGTGCAACTGCAATCAAAATTGAAGGTGTAGATCATGAGTTCACAACAGCAGATGGTGTTATTGAAGATATTGCTGACATTGTTTTAAATGTTAAAGGACTTGTATTTAGACCAACAAACAATCCTGAATCAGGTGATGATAATGTTGATTACGATACAATCTTAAACCTAGACAATTACAGTGCTCTTGCTCATTTGGATAAAACAGGTCCTTGCACAGTAACTGGTGCTGACTTAGAAGTTCCAGCTGAGTTCGAGTTAATCAATAAAGACCATCATATTGCAACTATCTCTGAAGGTGGTAGCTTAAATATGGACTTACGTATTGGAGTTGGACGAGGCAGAGTTGTTGCTGACCAAAATAAGCGCGAAGATGATCCAATTGGAATCATTGCTATAGACTCTAACTTCTCTCCAGTTAAACGCTGCACAATGAAAAAGGAAAATACACGTGTTGGACAGCATACAGATTTTGATTCGCTAACATTAGAAATCGAAACTGACGGTTCAATTACTCCAGCTGAAGCTGCTAATAGAGCCGCTTATATTGTTAATCAACATATGGATGCGTTCCTTGACTTAATTGAGCGTGACGAGAAAGAAAAAGATGAAACTATCTTTGCTCCAGAAGCAGAAAAGGAAAACATCGAACTTGAAAAACGTGTTGACGATCTTGATCTTTCTGTTCGTTCATATAACTGCTTAAAGAGAGCAGATATTAACACAGTTAGAGAACTTGTAGGCTTCTCTGAGCGCGACTTACTTAACATTAGAAACTTTGGTAGTAAGTCTATTGATGAGGTTAAAGCTAAACTTGTTTCAATGGGTCTATCTTTAAGGCAGGACCTAGGTTAATTTAGGAGTTTATTATGAGACATTATAAAAAGGGAAGAAAATTAGGTACTGACAAAAGCCATACTAAAGCTATGAAATTTAGCTTAGTATCTTCGCTGTTTTTAAATGATCGTATCATCACAATTGAATCTCGTGCTAAAGAGATTAGAGGTGATGTTGACAAGATTATTGGTTGGGCTAAACGTGGCGACCTTCATAGCAGAAGACTCGCAATTGCCGCTCTTCGTGGTGATCAATATCTAGTAGCCGAAATCTTCGAGAAGGTTGAACAAGGTATGTTCAAAGAGCGCAATAGTGGTTACACTAGAATTGTTAAACTTGGGCCTCGTAAAGGCGATAATGCTCCAATGGTAATTATGGAACTTATTAACGAGGGTAAGAAGAAAGAAGAGCCAAAGAAAGAAGCCCCAAAGAAGAAGGCTGATCCTAAAAAGGAAGAAAAGCCTAAGACAGAACCTAAGAAGGAAGCTCCTAAGAAAGAGGAGAAACCTAAAGAGGAGCCTAAGAAGGAAGAACCAAAAAAGGAAGACAAGCCTAAAGAAGAGCCAAAGAAAGAAGAAGAGGCTCCAAAAAAAGAAGAGTCTAAAAAAGAAGAAGAAAAGAAATAAATTTCTTAAAAATAGATTTTGGGATAAGCCACCCAAAAGGGTGGTTTATTTTTTTATATGGTGGGGTATAATAATTATATTCATAGGAGGTATTATGGATAAATTAGAACTTCAAAAATTTGCTACAAAAATTCGTATTGGTACTGTTGAAGCCATTAAATCAAGAGGGTTCGGTCACATTGGTGGAGCATTATCCATTTGCGATACACTTTCTGTTCTTTATAAGGAGGTCATGAAATACGATCCAAAAAAGCCTGATTGGACAGATCGTGATAAATTAGTATGTTCAAAAGGACATGCAGGCCCAGCCATTTATTCTGTTCTTGCATTGTGTGGATTTTTCCCTTATGAGGAGCTAAAAACGCTTAATCAGCCTGGTACTAAGTTGCCTTCTCATTGCGATAAGCGGCTCCCGGGTATTGATGCTACAACAGGCTCTCTTGGTCAAGGAACAAGTCAGGCTGTAGGCATAGCTTTAGGAGATAAACTTCAAGGGAGAGATCGTAAGACTTATTTAATTGTTGGCGATGGTGAGCTTAATGAGGGCCAGTGTTGGGAAGCGGCTATGTTTACAGCAGGTAAGCAACTTACCAATTTAATTTGGATTATTGATTGGAACAAAAAACAATTGGACGGCACTACATCTGAAATACTTGAACCTTTCAACTTTGAAGACAAATTTAACGCTTTTGGTTTTGATGCAATTACAGTTAAGGGCAATGATGTCGAGGCAATTTATAATGCTTTGACTAAGCCAATTGAAGATAGGCCTAGAGCAATTGTTCTTGATAATATTAAAGGTAGCGGGGTTAAAGAGGTTGAAGAGACTGTATTAAACCACTCTATGCAGCCTGATCCAGAAAAGTTTGACGTATGGCTAGATGAACTTAAATCTCAGTTAGGAGGTATGTAGTATGGATATCGTATATACTGGAGAGCAAGATTCTCGCGCATATAAAAGTGTTATTGGTGAAACTGTTGATGAAATTATTCAATCTGATGAGAAAACATGTTGGCTAGATGCTGATTTGTCAAACTGTTCTGGTACTGGTGGAAATTACAGTAAATCAGACAGATATATCAATTGCGGTATAGCAGAGGGAAATATGGCAGGTATTGCTGCAGGATTATCTGCGAGTGGCATGAAACCTTACATGCATAGTTTTGCTCCTTTTGCATCACGCAGATGCTTTGATCAAGTATTTTTATCAGCAGGATATGCAAAAAATCCAATTACTGTCGTAGCAACAGACCCTGGCATCACAGCTGCTTTTAATGGTGGTACACATATGCCTTTTGAGGATGTAGCTTTGTATCGTGAGATCCCAGATTCAATTATCTGTGACTGTACTGATGTGCCTATGCTTCAGTATTTTCTAAAAAATGCTAAGGACATGCCTGGTGTAAAATACATTCGTGTTGGACGTAAAGCATCTTATCAAGTTTATGCTGACGACAGTGAATTTCAAGTAGGGCGCGGTAATGTTCTTCGTGATGGTGATGATGTAGTAATTATCGCCTCTGGTATTATGGTTCATGAAGCTTTGCAAGCAGCTAACAAGCTTGACATGAGCGTTGCTGTAATTGATCCGTTTACTATCAAACCATTGGATGTTGACCTAATTAGAGAATATGCTAAAAAATGCGGACATGTTGTAGTTGCTGAAAATCATAATAGAATTGGAGGCCTCACAAGTGCAGTATCAGAAGCAATTGTTGGTATTCCATGCAAGTTTGGTTACGTTGCCATTGAAGATGAATATGGCGAAGTTGGTCCTCTTGATTATTTACGTGAGAGATATGATTTAACTGACGAGCATATTGTAAAAGTATGTGAATCTTTATGACGCTTAAATCTGATGCAGATTACATAGTAAATAAATCAATAGAAGCGGTTTTGCCTAATGAAGCTATAATTAAAGCTCTTCGAGATAAAAAGTTTGAAAAGGATGTTTATCTTGTTTCTGTAGGTAAAGCAGCCTGGTCCATGGCAAAAGCTGCAAGTGATATTCTTGATATTAAACAAGGCATTGTTATTACTAAATATGGTCATGTTAAAGGTGATATTGACAACGTAGACTGCTATGAAGCGGGTCATCCTGTTCCTGATGAAAATTCGTTTTCTGCTACCCAAAAAGCTATTGATTTAGTCTCTGATTTAGGGGAGGATGACACAGTTGTGTTTTTGCTTTCAGGTGGAGGAAGTGCTCTTTTCGAAAAGCCTATTGTCTCTGGGGGAGAACTTCAGAACATTACAAATAAGCTGTTGGCTAGCGGTGCTGACATTACAGAAATCAACACAATTAGAAAAAGATTGAGTATGGTTAAAGGTGGCAAATTTGCAAAAATTTGTTCTCCTGCCAAGGTTTTTACAATTGTTTTGTCAGACATTATCGGAAATCCACTTGACATGATAGCCTCTGGTCCTACTTGTCCAGATTCGACAACTAATGAAGAGGCTACGGCTATTGCTAAAAAATATGATATAGAAATCCCTGATGTTGACACCGTAGCTTCTCTAGATAATGCCGAAACAGTTGTTACGGGCAGCGTGACAGATTTGTGTAATGCTGCTTTTATTGCAGCTAAGGAATTGGGATATTCGCCATTAATTTTGACAGATTGCTTATCTTGCGAAGCACGTGATGCAGGTTATTTTCTAGGTGCTATTGCTAAAACTTATGCTAATTCTGATAAAAATCTCGCTTTTATCGCAGGTGGCGAGACTGTTGTACATTTACAGGGTGATGGGCGTGGTGGCCGCAATCAAGAGATTGCCTTAGCTGCTGCTAAAGATATTTCTGAACTAGATAATGTTTGTGTGTTTTCTTTTGGAAGTGATGGTACGGACGGGCCAACTGACGCTGCTGGTGGGTATGTGGATGGTAAGACTTATGAATCACTTGATTGTGAAGCTGCTCTCGCCAATAACGATTCTTATAATGCCCTAAAGAAAACTAACGGCTTAATAATAACTGGCCCTACAGGGACCAACGTTAATGACGCTTCGCTAATTTTAATAAAACATGATTAAAGCTGTATTTTTAGATATAGACTGGACGCTCCTTTCCCATAACACTAATTCAGTACCTGTTAGTGCAGTTGATGCAATTCGTAAGTATCAAAAACGTGGTATAGAATTTATTATGGCCACTGGGAGAAATATGTATGAAATGCAGTTTTTGCCCATTGACGGTGTTCAGTTTGATGGATTTATTACAATTAATGGGCAATTAATTTTAGATAAAAACAAAAATGTATTATTCAAAAAGTCTATTACAAATATGGAGCCTCTTGTAAAAGTGTTTAACGATAAGGACATACCGATTATGTTTATTGAGGATGATATAGCCTATGTTAATTTTTGTAATGATTATGTTAAGCGTTCTCTAAAAGACATTAATACACCAGTTCCAAAAGTTATGGAATATACAGGTAATGAGATTTGTCAAGCTGTATTTTTTGCTGACGAGAAAGAATTACCCAAACATACACATAGGTTTCCTGGTTTTGGTTTTTTGCGTTGGCATCCAAAAGCAGTAGACGTTACCTTAAAAGGTCTCGATAAAGTATCAGGTCTTAAGTGGTATTGCAAACATAATAATCTTTCATCAGCTGAAATTATGGCTGTAGGTGATGGTCAAAACGATATTAAGATGATTAAGTATGCTGGCACAGGTGTTGCAATGGGGAACGGCAGTGAAGAAGTTAAAGCTGTTTCTGATTATGTAGGTGATGATATCGATAATGATGGACTTGCAAAGGTTTTGGACTTATTTCTTGATTAAACATATATAATAGTCTCGTCAGTTATTAGAAAGGTCAAAAATGGAAGCTTTGCAATTTATCAAAGAACTTTTGTCAACCCCAGCTATCTTTATCGGAATCATCGCCTTAATAGGCCTTTTGCTTCAAAGAAAAGATGCTCAAACTGTTGTTAAGGGCACTATTAAATCAATACTTGGTTTTGTAATCCTAAATGCTGGTGCTGCTGTAATCCAGCAAGCAATCATTCCATTTGGAGATTTGTTTCAGATTTCGTTTAATATTCATGGAGTAGTACCAAACAATGAGGCAATTACTTCCCTTGGCCTTACACAATACGCTATTGAGACGTCTTCAATCTTTGCGATTGGAATGATTATGAACATCATCCTCGCAAGATTCTCTAAACTTAAATACATATTTTTGTCCGGGCATCATTCATTATATATGTCATGTTTAATTGCAATTATCTTAAAGAGTGCCGGCATGGAAGGCTGGATGCTAATTGCAACAGGCTCGCTTCTTCTTGGGCTTTGCATGTGTGTATTTCCAGCAATTATGCAACCTACAATGCGTAAAATCACTGGTAATGATACTTTGGCTTTAGGTCACTTTGGTACTTGCTGTTATTGGCTTTCAGCTCAAATTGGTAAATTGATGTCAAAGATTGGTGACCCTGAAAAAGCAAAGACTACTGAGGATGTTAACTTTCCAAAAAGTGTATCTTTTTTAAGAGACAACTCAATTTCAATTTCTATTATCATGTTCATTTGCTACTTTGTAGTTGCTATCATCGCTAATTTTGGAGCAAATAGTGGTGAAGCTGCAGCAATTTTTAAGGGTAGTAATTGGTTCTTATATGCAACACTACAATCAATTACATTTGCTGCTGGTATTTATATCGTTCTTGCTGGTGTTAGAATGTTGATTGCAGAGATTGTTCCAGCATTTAAAGGTATTTCTGAGAAAGTTGTTCCAAACGCTAAACCTGCTCTTGATTGCCCAACAGTATTTCCATTTGCACCAAATGCTGTACTCATTGGTTTCTTAAGTTCATTTGTTGGAGGAATTGTTGGTCTTGCAGTTCTTGCTCTTTTAGGTCAAACTGGTCTCGCTGTTGCAATAATATTACCAGGTGCAGTTGCTCATTTCTTCTGTGGTGCTACAGCTGGAGTTTGCGGTAATGCACGAGGTGGCCTTAAAGGTTGTATCGCTGGTGCCTTCGTTCATGGTATTGCAATTACATTATTAGCAGCTGCATTATTGCCAGTTCTTGGAGACTTAGGCTTCGCAAACACTACATTTGCTGATACAGACTTCTGTGTTGTTGGTATTGTCTTTGGTAATATTGCCAAGTTGGTTTCTAGCACAGGATTATTTGTTATAGTTATTGTTTTGTTCTTGTTGCCAATAGCTTATAATTACACAATAGGCAGAAAAACTGGTAAAAAGGAGAGCAAATAATGGCAGATATAAATAAAATAATGTGTTTTTGTGGCTGTGGCCTTGGCACTTCTCTCATTATGGAGATGAATACTCAAACTACATTAAAAGAGTTTGGTGTAGACGGCGTCGAGGTTGTTCATTCAACAATAGACGATGTTATTCCAGGTGCTGCTGACTTATTTGTCTGCGCCAACGATATGCTCCATATTGCTGAGAAAGCAGGGCGCGCTATCGGTATCAAAAACATGTTAGATATGGAAGAGTATAAAGAAAAACTAGGCGAAATTTTTGGGAGGTAGAAAAGATGATTTATACTGCAGAAGTAGAAAAAATGTGCCCAGTTCATAAGGGTGCAAATCATGGTCCTGCACCAATTCCTCAAGAGGGGGAATGGACCAAAGCTAAGGAAATCAAAGATATTAAGGGATTAACCCATGGTGTAGGTTGGTGTGCTCCTCAGCAAGGTGCTTGTAAACTATCACTTAATATTAAAGATGGCGTTATCGAAGAAGCATTAGTTGAAACTCTTGGTTGTTCAGGAATGACACATTCAGCTGCTATGGCTTCTGAAATTCTTATCGGTAAAACAATCCTTGAGGCATTGAATACTGATCTTGTATGTGATGCAATCAATACTGCAATGCGTGAGATTTTCTTACAAATTGTATATGGTCGCTCACAAACTGCATTCAGTGAGGGAGGGCTCCCAGTTGGTTCTAACTTAGATGACCTCGGAAAAGGTCTTCGTTCTATGGTTGGTACAACTTATGGTACAAAGGTAAAAGGGCCTCGTTACCTAGAGCTAACTGAAGGCTATATCACTAAGAATGCTTTAAATGAGGATAATGAAATTGTTGGATATGAGTATGTTAATCTTGGCAAAATGATGGAATTCATCAAGAATGGTGACGATGCTAATGAGGCATTGGAAAAGGCTAAGGGTACATATGGTCAATTTGAGGGCGCGGCAAAATATATTGATCCGCGCAATGAATAGGAGGTTGTCATGGCATTATTTGAAAGTTATGAAAGAAGAGTAGATAAAATTAATGGCGTGCTCAAAGAACATGGCATCTCTTCTATTGAAGAATGCAAAGAAATTTGCGATAAGGCTGGAATTGATCCCTATAAAACTGTTAAGGAAGTACAACCTATTGCATTTGAAAATGCTGGTTGGGCTTACGTTGTAGGCGCTGCTATTGCAATCAAAGAGGGTATTGAGAATGCTGCAGATGCTGCTGAGAAAATTGGTATTGGACTTCAAGCATTCTGCATACCAGGTTCTGTAGCCGAGGATAGAAAAGTTGGTCTTGGACATGGTAACCTTGGTGCTATGCTTCTTAGAGATGAGACAAAATGTTTTGCATTCCTAGCTGGTCACGAGAGTTTTGCTGCCGCTGAAGGAGCTATTGGTATTGTAAAGAATGCCAATAAAGCTCGTAAGGAACCATTACGCGTAATCTTGAACGGTCTTGGTAAAGATGCCGCACAAATCATCAGCCGCATCAATGGTTTTACTTATGTGCAAACTCAGTTTGATTATACTACATCAGAACTTAAAGTAGTTAAAGAGACAGCTTACTCAGACACAGAGCGTGCAGACGTGCGTTGTTTTGGTGTTGACGATGTTCGCGAGGGTGTAGCAGTTATGCATCATGAAGGAGTTGACGTGTCAATTACTGGTAACTCAACAAACCCAACTCGTTTCCAACATCCAACAGCTGGTACATACAAAAAAGAATGCACTGAACAAGGTAAGAAATACTTCAGTGTAGCATCAGGTGGTGGCACTGGACGTACTCTTCATCCTGATAATATGGCTGCGGGTCCAGCATCTTATGGTATGACAGATACAATGGGACGTATGCATAGCGATGCTCAGTTTGCTGGGAGCTCTTCGGTTCCTGCTCATGTTGAAATGATGGGATTTCTTGGCATGGGGAATAATCCAATGGTTGGTGCTACTGTAGCAGTTGCGGTTGCTGTTGCACAATCTCAAGGCGTTTAACTTGAGTAATATAATTTATACCAAAAATACCTTGGTTAACTAGTGCTAAGGTATTTTTGGTGCTTACGTAAAATATTAACAAAGTAGGGCTGTATAAATTTTGGGAAATAAAAGTAAAAAAGTCTTTTTTTGTGCAAGCAAATTTTATCGTATGTTCTGTGTTGGAACATTATCTTTGATAGTTTGTTTTTTAGGTGGCGAAGTTGACAATGTAATCGCTGGCAATTTTATTAACGAGAACGCATTAGCAGCTGTAGGAATCGTAGCATCGGTATATAATGTGATAGTTTTCTTTTCTGTAATTGTTGGCGACGGTGGAGCTATATACTATTCTAGATTTATAGGAAAATTTCAGAAAGATAATGCTTACAAGTCTTTTTGTACCTCAATATTCGGTACAATAATTATGGGCGTTGTATTATGTATTTTAATTACTGTTTTCGAAGATCCAATACTTAATTTTTTCGGTGTTTCGCCTGGTCTATTAGAATATACTCACGAGTATTATAGTTGTTTTAAGTTTGTTGGTTTAGTTTATCCACTATATTGGTTATTATATGAGACTGTTTATAATGACGGAGATGAAAAAATTGCTGCTTTATCTGATGTTATACAGTTAGTGTTTAACTTGATCTTATCTTTTGTTTTATGTCAAAGTTATGGTTTGGCTGGTGTTTCAATGGCTACATTTATTTGTATTGTACTTAGCACATTATCACTTTTAATACATTTCTTTAAGAAGAGTAATTCTGTAAAGATTAAGCTTGCATTTAATATTAAATATTTACTTAATTCAATAAGATATAGTGTTGTGGAAGCGTCTACATATTTGTATTCTGCATTAATTACAACTATTCTTAATAAATATTTTATTATGAGTTTTGGAGATTTTTATCTGCCAATTTTAAATGTTGCTTTATTTGGCTATGCACTAGGCGATGTAGGACAAGGTATTGGCAATGCCATAACGCCATTTGTGTGTATTTACAATTCAGAAAAAAACAATTCTGGCATAAAAACAATCATGAAATTTGCCATTAAAGCTTCTATCGTTACTGGTATTATTTTGTCTTTGGTAACTTTTTTGTGCGCAGATTTAATAACATCATTTTTGGGTGTTGTTACTCCAGAATTGGTAGAGAAGTCCATATTTGTTCTTCGGTGTTTTTCCATAACAGCATTTTTGTTGCCTATAGGTTATTGTTTTTCACAATATTACTTAATAACAGGAAGATTTGCTTATGGAATTGTATTCATTGCAATAATTTACTTTATAGCGCCGTATTTTTGTATTGTTCTAGGTTATGAAATTGCTGGACTTGATGGTACCTTAATAGGTTTCGGCGTTTATCCTTTAGCGGCAACACTTGTTATTGCGCTTTTCTTACTTATAAAACATGGTAAAAAATTTCCGTTTTTACTTAAAGACCGCAATAATCATGTCAAAAACATTAACGTTTTATTAAATAAAGACAGCATCTCTTCTGTTCAAGAGCAATCTAGAATTTTTCTAAACGAATATTCATGTTCTACTCAGGTAATTAACAGAGTTGAACTTTTAATAGAAGAAATTGCGATTCTCGTGATTAGAAAAAATCGCAATAAAGTTATTGCCGAATTTACAATAATTATTGAAGATGATAAGGTAAAAATAATAGAACGAGATAATGGCGTTTTATTTGATATTACAAACGTAAATCAGCAATGTGACGATTTAAATGTCTACTTGTTAAGTAATTTTATGGAGTATCTTGCTGGTCGCGTTTATTTAAAATCTACAGGATTTAATAGATGTTCGTTTTTAATTGATAAAATTGACTAAGGAGTTATTATGAAAAAAGTTCTTATACTTGGTGTTGCAGTTGTTGCTGTTTTTGCGTTAACAGCATGTTCAAAAATCAAGCCTATTGAAGCTAATTATGAATGTAAGCCAGCTACTAATATATCTATGAATTACACTGGTTTTTACAAAAATCTTATGGATTTCACAAAACAAACTCAACTTTTAAACAAGGATATGTGGAAACAATTCGTTGATGTTTTTAGAACTAAAGAAGATGCCGAAAAGAGCGCATGGAGATGCGAGTATTGGGGCAAAACAATGCGTGGAGCTGTTTTGTGCTATAAATATGATCAGTCTGACGAGCTTTATAATGTATTAGAGGAAACGGTAAGGGATTTACTTAGCGCGCAAGACGAAAATGGAGCGTTTACAACTTATTCTTCAGGACACGAGTTCAAAGGTTGGGATATATGGGGTAGAAAATATATCTTGACATCGCTGTTAAGTTTTATGGATATATGCAAAGACCAAGCTTTAAAAGATCAAATCAAAACAGCAGTTTGCAAACATGCAGATTGTATTATTGCTAATATTGGACATGAATCTAACAAAACTGAAATAACTCATGCTTCAAATAACTGGTTAGGTGTTAACTCCGCATCTATTTTAGAGCCAATTGTTAACTTATATGAAGTTACAGGCGATAATAAATACATTGATTTTGCTAAATATATTGTTGACACTGGTGGTATTAGAACTGAAGACGGCAACTTAATAGATATTTGCAGCAATACAGATAGAATGCCATATCAGTATCCTGAAGCTAAGGCTTATGAGACTATGTCTTTCTTCGAGGGAGTATATAGGTTTGCTTTAGTAACAAACAATGATTATCTTAAAGCCACTGCATTAAAGTTCTTTGACGATGTAGATATAACTGAAGTGACTGTTGTTGGTAATGCTGGTTATGACGAAGAACAGTTTAATAATGGAAGCAAAATGCAAACCGTCGAGCCAGAACGTTTTGGTCAAGAAACATGCGTTGCTGTTACATGGATGAGAATTCAGGATTTATTATATAAAACAACCGGCAACATAAAATACTACGAGGGCTTAAAGAAGAGTGGCGTCAATGCTTTTTTGAGTACTGTTAATTATTACAATCAAGGAGCTCATGACTTAGAGCATATGGGCCCAGATCCACTAGTGTATCTACCTTTTGATAGCTATGCGCCACTTGGTGGAGGTAAGCATGGTGTTGCTGCAGGAGGGTTTCAATATTTTATGCATCCATTAAATCCTCAACTAAAATATTATGGTTGTTGCGCATGCATATCATCTGCTGCTGTAGGTCTTATGTCACTAGATACAGTGAGTGAGATCAACAACAATATTCGATTAAATGATTATTATGCAGGAACAATTAAAACTCCTGATACAAGTTTTAATATTGATGGCGATTTTATTGCAAATGGTGAAGTAAACATAAAAGTTAATTCTTCGTCTGATAAAAAACTAGAGCTTTTGATTCCTTCTTCTATAGGCGATAAAACAACACTTACTATTGACGGAGTAAAATATCCTGCATTAGCGGGAACAGTTACTACTAGTGATAAGCCGTTAAAAGACATAAAAGAAATTGTATTTAAAACTAGGCATGTTATTAAAAAGACTGTTGTAAACGATAAGGTTTCCTTATCTTATGGCGACATTGTACTAGGCATAGATACCGAAGCTAACCCAGGAATTAATTTAACAAGTATTAGTATAAATGATCTAGATATTAAAAACTTTACTGTACTACCACTTCAAGAAGACGACTTGGTTAGATTGTCTGTACCTTACAAGGGAGGAAAGCTTGTTCTCAAAGGTTACAATTCTTGTGGTAAACATTGGGCTGATAAAGACAGTAATTTAACAGTTTTTGTCAATAAATAAGTTGTATAATAAATTTGTTTAAAGGAGGAAATTATGTCTAATCAAAAAAAATCAGGAATATTTAATGTTTTTTCAATACTTGCATTTTTGCTTGTAGCTTACACGGCTGTTTTAAATGTAAGGGTATTGTTTGATCCGGTATCTGTTGTTATGGAAAAAATAACAGCTGTAATCATGCTTATATCTGCAATATTTGCAGTACATTATTGTATTTTTGGTTATAAAAAAAATAGGAATGTCTATTATCATACAGCAACAAACACTTTTGGTTTAGCTGCTATATTTATTACTATTACACCTTTTACTTTCGTAAACGTAAAGATTGATCCTGTAATCACCCCATTATTTATTGGGCTTTCTTGTATGGTGTTTGGTTTTATTGTGGCGTTAGCTTTAGGTAGATCTCCTAAGAAAAATTCATATGTTTTATGTGTATTAATAATAATTTTTTATCTTGCATTACATACTGTATGTGCCGTAGGATTATTTACACCGTTTGAATTTCCTTATGAGTCTATGTCGTTATTCTCTTCATCTGCTGCAATGCTTGCTATTTCCATAGTTGTATTTGCTATGACGATAGCTCGCTTTAAAAGATTAGAGCGCGAGTAAAGTTTGAGCTGGTGGGCCGCCGGGGGTTCGAACCCCGGACCTTTGGATTAAGAGTCCACTGCTCTGCCAGCTGAGCTAGCGGCCCGTGGGGTGGGTGACGAGACTTGAACTCGCGATCTCAAGAGCCACAATCTTGCGCCTTACCAACTAGGCCACACCCACCATTGTGCTTTTTGGCATTATAGACTAAAAGCTAATAAAAATTTCCACTTTTTTGGTATAAAGCCATATAATTACTATATAATCAAAATGCATGCGGGCGTGGCGGAATTGGCAGACGCGACGGTTTTAGGTGCCGTTGAGGCAACTCGTGAAGGTTCAAGTCCTTTCGCCCGTACCACAAAATATTTTGGAGGGATAAAAATGGATATAAATTATTTGTATATTGCATTAATTGTCGTAGGAGTCGCGGTTGGAATAGCCCTAGTTTGGTTTATTATTGAACTTATTATGACTCTTCGCAAAGCTCGCAAAAAAGTAGACGAAGTACATAAACAATTAAATCCAACCATTGATAATATTGAACAAATAACAAAGAAAGTTCAACCAACAATCGAAAAAGTAGATCCTTTAATAGAGAGAATTTCTTTATCTATTGATGCTGCTAATTTAGAATTAATGAGAGCAGATCAAATATTAGAAAATGTTAATGTTATTACAGAAGGTGTTGCAAATGCTACAACTTCTGTAGGCAATATTGTAAGCGCACCTGCTGATTTAATCTCTAAAGCTGGTGAGAAAATTCAAGGTATTTTGGGTAATGACAATAAAACATTAGACGATTCCGATGTTGCTGGACACTTGGAAGACGGTGAGCCAGGTCATGGTCAAGTTTTTACCAGAAAAGTCAAAAAGAAAAAGAAAGTTAAAAAAGTTAAAACATCTGATCCTTATATTACCGTAAATTAAATTTGTTTACATAAAAGGAGCTTAAATGGAACAAAGTATAGCAAAATGGGGTAAACGTTGTCTTGTATGCGCAACATTGATTTCTCTTTGCGTATTATGTGTAATCCTTAATTATGTTTTAGGATTTTTATCTACGCCGGTTTCTATTATTATTTGGACAACTGTTATCGTTTTTCTCCTCAGAAACATAGTTAATGGTTTAGAGAAAAAGGGCATGAATAGAGTTCTGGGTTCTGTTGTAGCTTATATTGTTATGTTAATTGTTGTAGTTTTGATTGGTCTGTTTATGTTTTCTCCAGCATTTGGTATTGGAGAGCAGATTAAAAATATGATTGAAAACATTCCTGCGTATGCAAATGCCGTTAGTGATTGGATGCGTGAGATGCATAATCAATATGGCTATATTCTTCAAAGTGAAGCTGCTCAAAAAGCAATTAATGACGCTATGTCAACAGTGAGTTCTATTGGTTCAAATATTGCAACAGCTTCTGCATCAGGTTTGTTTGCAGTAGGAGGAATGTTAGGTACCAGCTTTATGGCAATTGGTATTGCTTTAATTATCGCATTCTGGATTTTAATAGAACTTCCAAAATTAGGTAGAGAAGTAAACAGATTTATCCCTTCTAAGTATAAAGAAGACTCTGAGATGCTTCATTATACTTTTACTCATATTATGGCAGGATATATTAAAGGTACATTCTTACAGTGTTTTATCATAGGTCTTGCATCGGGTATTTTATTTATGTGTCTTGGTATTAGCAATTCTGGAGCATTGGGATGTATTACGGGTGTCCTAAACATTATTCCTATTATTGGTCCTTGGATTGGTGGTGCGGTAGCAGCACTTGGTGGACTTTTTACATCTATTTGGGCTGCAATTTTTGCTCTAGCTGGTACTATTGTTATTCAGCAGATTGTTTATAATTTTGTTTCTCCTAAGATAATGCAAAACGCAGTTGATATTCATCCAGCTCTCACATTGTTTGCTTTAACTGTTGGTGCAGCAATTGGTGGTGTTATGAGTGGAATAATTGGTGCTCTTGTTGGCATGTTATTATCTATTCCGGCTGTTGCTGTGTTTAAAGCCCTATTTGTTTATTATTACGAAAAAAGAACAGGAAGGCGTATTGTTTCTCCAGATGGTGTTTTCTTTAAGGGTAAACCTCAAGAAAAAGATAACGCAAATCCACGTTATGATGCTACTTCCGGAAAGTTGAAGAAAAAGAGCAAAAAATGAAATATATGACAAGTTCTGAAATTAGAGAGAAGTTTTTAAGTTACTTTGAAGATAAGGGGTGCAAAAGAATGCACTCCTCTTCTTTAATTCCCGATGACCCATCATTATTGCTGACTAGTGCTGGTATGGTTCAATTCAAACCATATTTCTTACAACAAAAAAAATTACCTAGTAAATATGTTGGCACAACAACAGCGCAAAAATGTGTTCGTACTAATGATATTGACATTATAGGGCGTACAGGACGTCACTTAAGCTTTTTTGAAATGTTAGGTAACTTTAGTTTTGGTGCTTATTTTAAGCGCGAGATGTGTGACTGGGCGATTGATTTTTCTGTAAATGCTATGGGTCTAGACTTCGATAAATTATGGTTTTCTGTATACAAGGATGATGATGAATCAATCGAGATCTGGAAAGATTTAGGGGTACCTGAAGATAGAATAGTTAAGCTTGGCGAAGAAGATAACTTCTGGCGTGCTGGCCCTACTGGTCCTTGTGGGCCATGTTCAGAGCTTTATTATGATCAAGGACCAGAATTTGGTTGTGGAAGCCCAGATTGTGCACCAGGATGCGATTGTGATAGATATCTAGAATATTGGAATTTAGTATTTACCCAGTATGATGGTCAAGAAGATGGAACATTATTGCCTCTTCCTAAAAAGAATATCGATACAGGTATGGGCCTTGAGCGTATGGCAGCAATACTGCAAGGAGTTCAGTCTAATTTTGAAACTGATATCTTGCGTTCTCTTGTTGGTGTTGGCGAAAAACTTTTTAACGTCAAATATGGCGATGATGAAAAAATTGATTTAAGCTTAAGAATTATTGCTGATCATAGTCGTGCTGTAACATTTATGATTGCAGATGGTATTCTACCAGGAAACGAAGGACGTGAATACGTTTTAAGACGCTTGCTAAGACGATGTGTCATTAAAGCATACCTGCTTGGTTTTGAAGGTACTGTTCTAAATAATTACATAGAAGAGATATTTAACATTATGGGTGATGTCTACCCTGAATTAATTGACAACAAGGATCTTATTCTTCGTGTTGTTAAGTCAGAAGAAGAACGTTTTGGCACAACATTAAGACAAGGAACAGAGTTATTAGATGATTTACTTAACGAGGACATAAAAGACCTTATAATTCCAGGTGAAGATGTATTTATCTTACATGATACTTATGGATTTCCTATGGAAGTTACAAAAGAAATTGCTGAGGACCGCGGGTTTTCCATAGATGAAGCAGGCTTTAATGCTTGTATGGAAGAGCAAAGAAGCCGTGCTCGTGCTGCTAATGCTGAGGAGGCTGAAGCTGCATGGGATGTAGAATCAGCAGAACTTATCAGAGGTATTTCAGCAACTAAATTTGTTGGATACGATACATTATCTGCAGACTCGAAAGTTGTTGCTCTTGTTAACGACAACAAGAGAGTGGATGTTTTAAAACCAGGTGAGACTGGTGTTGTGTTTGTTGAAAAGACTCCTTTTTATGGTGAGATGGGTGGTCAGGTTGGAGATCAAGGTAAAATATACAACGATAAAGTAGAACTACAAGTAACAGACACTTTCCATCCAGATAAACCATTATATGCTCATAAAGTTAAAGTTATAAAAGGTGCGCTTAGAGTTGATGATAAGGTAAGCCTTGAAGTTGATAAGTTGCGAAGAAGCCGTATATCTCGCAACCATACTGCAACACATATTCTACATTGGGCACTCCGTAATGTGCTAGGTGATCATGTTAAACAGGCTGGTTCCTATGTTGCACCAGATCGACTCCGCTTTGATTTTACTCATTTTGAAGCAATGACTCGTGATCAAATTGCAGAAGTTGAGAAGATGGCTAACGATAAAATCATGGAAGCAGTTAGTGTAGCTACTTATAATACATCTCTTAATGAGGCAAGAAAATCAGGAGTTACAGCTCTGTTTGGTGAGAAATATGGTGATGAAGTCAGGGTTGTCAATACTGGAGATTTTTCTAGTGAGCTTTGTGGTGGTTGTCATGTTAGCAACACTTCTGAAATTGGTCTCGTAAAAGTAACTATTGAAACGTCAGTTGGGGCTAATGCCAGACGTATTGAGGCTGTTACCTCATTTGACGCATATGATTACTGCACAGAAAGACTTAATATTTTAGATAACTCTGCTGACATTCTTCGCTGTCCTATTAAACAAGTTCCTGACAGAATAGAAAAAAATATTGCTGACATTAAGCGCCTGAATAAGGATATTGAGATAATTGCAAGTAAGGCTGCTGATGATGCATTTGATGAAGTTATGGATAGCGTATTTGAAACAGAAGCTGGATATAAACTTTGTATTCATAATATTTTAAATCTAGAAGGTAATGATATTAAACGGGCATGGGATTTGCTTACAGATCATGGTGGAGATAATATTGCCTGTGTTGTAGGTGGTATTAATAATGGTAAAGCCCTTCTTTTGGCTGCAGGAACCGATAAAGCGGTTCAAGCAGGCTTTAATGCTGTTGATGTAATAAAAGCAATATCTAAGCATATACAAGGTGGCGGTGGAGGCAAGCCTCGTATGGCTCAAGCTGGTGGCAAAAACATTGAAGGTATTGATGACGCCTTAAATGCTGCCAGAGAAATGCTATCTTGAGAGTAATAGCTCTTGACATAGGAGATAAGCGTATAGGGGTCGCGTACGCAGACACCAAAACAAAGGTTTCTAATCCCGTTAAAGTAGTATCTATAGATGAATTAAAAGAGGTAATTTATGATTATGAGCCTGATATGCTTTTGTCAGGATTGCCTTTAGGTTTGAATGGCGAGGAAACTGAACAAACTAAGCATGTTAGAGATATTGCTAATAGTATTGCAAATAAGTATAATTTAAAACTTGAGTTTATAGATGAACGTTTAAGCTCAAAAGAAGCAAAAAATATACTTAGAGCTCAAGGATTAAGCGAGCGTGAAATGAAAGGAAAGGTTGATGCAATAGCTGCATCATTGTTTTTAGAGACATGGATAGAACAGTTGCAGTAATAGATGGTAATTCATGGGTTCATAGGGCTTATCATGCAGTTCCTCCTGTAATGAGTCTAGCCGACGGAACGCCTACAAATGCTGTACATGGTTTTATGAATATGTTCTTGAGTTTTTACGACAAAGCTCAACCAGATGCTATCATTGTTGCCTTTGATGCTGGTATTCCAAAATTTAGATTAGAAGCTGTTGAGCAATATAAGGCTCAGCGCAAGCCTATGGACAATGAGCTTAGGGTTCAATTTCCAATCATTGAAGAATTGCTTAAAGCTATGGATATACCAGTTATTAAAATTGATGGTTGGGAAGGTGATGATATATTAGGTACAATCGCTAAAAAATGTGAAACTTGCGGTTGCAATACGCTTTTAGTCACGGGTGATAAAGACATTAATCAGCTCGCTAGTGACAAAACTAAAATTGTTACATCCAAAAATGAATTTGTTGGACCTGCTGAAGTAGAAGAGAAATACGGTATTAGGGTTGATCAGTTTATAGACTTTCTGGCACTGATGGGTGATAGTGTGGATAATATTCCAGGGGTTCCAGGTATTGGACCTAAAAGTGCACTTCAGTTATTAAACGACTTTAATGATTTGGAAGGTATATACGATAATTTGGATAAGCTTAAAGGTAAGCAAAAAGAAAATATTGAGAACAATAAAGACGCCGCATATATCAGCAGAAAGGCAGCCACAATAGCTACAGATGTACCTCTTGATTTGGACTTAGATGGTGTTGTATTTCCGTCTTTCGACAAAGATAAAGTTACTGAATGCTTTATTAAATACAGACTAAAAAGCAGTCTCGCCAATGTATTAAAGATTGTTGGCGAGGAACTAGATGATAGTATCAGTTTTTCTGAAAAAAAAGAATCTAGCTTAAAACCCCCAGCACATATTGCTAATTTTGAACACTATACAGATAGTATATCATTTGACAATGTAGCAATTGCAATTGATCATAAAATAATGCCTCCAAAACAAGCTTCTATCTTTGATACAGAAGTAGAAGAAGACAGTGACATAATCGTTGCCATATCAGACGGTGATAAAGTAGCTGTTTATGAGGGTGAAGAAGTTTTAGATGAATTATCTAAACATAAAATGATAGTAGAAAATTCTAAAGATGTATTTGAAATACTTTATGAGAAAAGATATGACATTGATGTTTTTGACATAAGCCTTGCTGCATATGTACTTGACTCATCAATGTCAAAATATAGTGCTGTAGATGTGTATCAACAGCTTTATGGCGAAATGTTGCCAACATTAGATGCTGATATTGACAAGAAAGATTCCAAGTATATAGACAAGAAAAATAATAATTTAAAACTTCGCTTAGCTAGAAGAGCAGCTCTAACTTATGCCTTATATAAGCCTATTTGTGATTTACTAGACGGAGATAAAGTTTTCTACGATATTGAAAAACCTTTAACTCCAGTACTTTCAGAGCTTGAGCATAATGGCGTCAAGATCAATACAGAGAAAATGTCTAAATTGAGTGTTTCTACAAAAGAAACATTGGAGCACCTAAAAACAGAAATATATAATCTAGCAGGTGAGGAATTTAACATTGATTCGCCAAAACAATTAGCGCATATACTTTTTGAGGTATTAGACTTGCCGGCAAAAAAGAAAAACAAGACTGGCTACTCGACTGATGCGTCTGTATTAGAAGACCTCTCTAATTTACATGATTTGCCTAAAAAGGTGCTAGAATACAGGGAGTATGCAAAAATCAGATCAACATATATTGAGGCTCTTCCTAATTTGATTGCTGATGATGGGCTGATTCATACAACTTTCCATCAAAGAAAAACCACAACTGGAAGGCTGTCTTCATCTGATCCTAATATCCAAAATATTCCAACACGTAGCGAATTCGGAAATCAAATAAGAGAGTGTTTTATCCCGCTGAATGATAATGATGTATTTTTGTCAGCTGATTATTCACAAATTGAACTTAGGCTTTTAGCTCACTTGTCAGAAGATGAGGGATTGATTGAAGCTTTTAAGTCCGGCACTGATTTTCATAGTACTACTGCATCTAGTATTTTTAATGTTGATGAGCCTACAAAAGCACAACGTAGTGCAGCTAAAGCTGTTAATTTTGGCATTATATATGGGCAGCAAGCATATGGTTTATCGCAAGCGTTAAAAATTGACGTATCAGAGGCTAAAGAGATAATCGATAGATATTTTACTACTTACCCTCGAGTTAAGGCTTATCTCGACAAGGTAGTTGACGATGCTAAACGTTTAGGTTACGCAGAAACTATGTTTGGACGACGTAGATATATTCCAGAGTTGCAGGGATCAAAGCGGCTTCAAGCATTTGGCGAGAGGACTGCCATGAATCATCCAATGCAAGGGTCTGCTGCAGATATCATTAAGCTTGCCATGAGAGCAGCAATTGATGTCCCGGCAAAGTGTATGATGCAAGTACATGATGAGCTTGATTTTTCTTGTCCAAAAGACAAAGTAGATGAAGTAAGTTTACGTGTTAAAGATATAATGGAAAACATTGTAGCGTTAGAAGTTCCACTTGTAGTAGATGTTGAAGTAGGAGGGAATTGGGCTGATGCAAAATAAAGGGTTAACACAAGCAGAAGTTCAGAAGCGTATAAATGCGGGCAAATCAAATGTTGATGCTAGCGTTAAGTCGCGTTCTATAAAGCGAATTTGCTATGACAATATATTTACATTGTTTAATGCAGTAAACGTAATTCTCGCTATTATTGTTGCTCTTACCGGGTCTTATAAAAACATGCTCTTCATGGGTGTAATTATCTGCAACACACTCATCGGTATCATTCAAGAAATTAGGTCAAAACGTACAACTGATAAGCTTACAATTGTGGCTGAGGCCAAGGTTAAAGTAATTAGAGATGGTAAGTTATCCGAGATTCCAATAGATCAGATTGTTGTTGACGATGTAATTCAACTTGGTCGCGGTGATCAAGTTCCTACAGATTGTGTTGTACTATCAGGTACTTGTGATGCCAACGAGAGCTTGCTTACAGGAGAGAGTGATCTTATTCCTAAGGCAAAAGATGCAAAGCTTATGAGTGGCTCATTTATCAATGCAGGCAAAGTTGAATGTAAGGTTGTTCATGTTGGAGCAGACAACTATGCTGCAAAGATTACTGCTGAAGCTAAAGCTCACAAGGTTGTAAATTCTCAGATTATGGAGACCATGAATGGTCTTATTAAGATTGTTTCCATGATCATATTTCCACTTGGAGCTGTTCTTTTCTGTAAAGCATATTTCTTAAATAGCATCGAATTGATACCAGCAGTACTTACTACTGTATCTGCCATGATAGGCATGATTCCAGAAGGTTTGATACTATTGACATCTACTGTCTTAGCTGTAAGTGTTGTCCGTTTATCTAAATATAAAGTATTGGTTCAGCAGTTATATTGCATTGAAACTCTCGCTCGCGTAGATACTTTATGCCTGGATAAAACAGGAACTATAACTTCAGGTAAGATGGAAGTTGAGAAAACAGTAGGTGATGTTGATACTGGTTTTGCATCGTTAGTTGCTGCCGATGAGGACAAGAACGAAACCTCACTTGCTATTGAAGAATATTATAAAGATAAAGACATTGATGTCTTAAAAGCTACACGTGTAATTCCGTTTTCGTCTGATAAAAAGTATTCTGGAGCTATGTTTGGTAATTTTGGTTATGTTATGGGAGCCACTCAATTTATAACTAATGATAAAAAAGCATTGAGCAAAACAGAGGAATTAGCCGTTGATGCACGTGTTTTGCTTTTGGCAAAGGTTAGGGATTTTGATGACAAAGGTAATATTGTTGGGGATCCTGAGCCTATTGGCTTTATATGTGTCAGAGATCAAATTAGAGATACTGCAGCTCAAACAATTAAGTATTTTGCTGACGAAGGTGTTCAGCTTAAAGTTATCTCTGGTGATGACCCTCGTACAGTTTCTGGTATTGCTAGACAAGTAGGAGTTGCTGGAGCTGAAAACTTTGTAGACGCAACAACGCTTAAGACGGATGCTGATATTGAAGAAGCTATTAACAAATACTCTGTATTTGGACGAGTAAAGCCAGAACAGAAAAAAGCATTTGTTGTAGCACTTCAAAAGCATGGGCATACAGTGGCTATGACAGGTGATGGCGTTAATGATGTTTTATCGCTTAAACAAGCTGACTGTTCAGTGGCAATGGCATCAGGCTCTTCAGCTGCTAGAAATGTTGCGCACTTAGTGTTGATCAATAATGATTTTGCGTCTATGACGCAGGTTGTTGCTGAAGGTAGGCGTTCTATAAATAACTTACAAAGGTCAGCCTCTCTATTTTTAGTAAAAACATTGTTGTCTATGGGACTAGCAGCTATATTCTTATTTATGCCATGGTCTTATCCCTTCCAACCAATACAGCTGACATTAATCTCGGCATTCACAATTGGGGTTCCATCCTTTGTTCTTGCATTAGAACCTAATCATGACAGGATTAAAGGTCATTTCTTAATTAACGTAATAGTGCGTTCAATTCCAAGTGCAGTTGTCATAATACTTGCAATTGTTGCATTAAATGTTGTTGGATATAATGTTTACGGATTGAATTATGAACAAGTATCAACCATGTGTGTGCTTATGATGTCGACCATCGGGTTTATGCTTATTATTAGGCTATCTATTCCATTTACACCAATACGCGCAGGATTAATAATTGTGGTTGTTGGTGGTACTATTTTAGGTTGTGTCTTCTTTGGTGATCTGTTTAACATTGCAGCATTTAATGAAAATATGATCAGTTTATTTGTAAGCATTGCAGCAATTGGTTGTATATGTTTCTTTATTTTCTATCAATTACTTGATAAGTGGTATTCGAAAGCTCAGGCCAAATTAGTTTAAATGGAACAAAAATACTTACATAAATGGGGAATTCTGATACTTGTTACGCTACTTAATATGGTAGCGCCGCTTTCAACTGATATGTATATGCCTGCGCTGCCTATCATCGCTAGTGATTATAATGTAAGTGCAAGTGCTGTAGATGCTACAATGTACGCCTACACTATCTGCACTGCAGTAGGTATATTGATTCTCTCGCCAATTTCAGATAAATATGGGCGAAAAAAAATATTGTTGTCTTCCCTTGCAATTTACGGCTTTGGCTCATTTACTTGTACGACCGCACCAAATATTGAAATTATGATAGTTTGTAGAGTTTTGCAAGCTATTGGAGGGGGAGGCATGTCAGCTATAGCCATAGCTATTATTAAAGATTGCTTTGCTGGCAAAACTCGAGGTGTTGCCTTATCAGTTGTGCAATCTATGTTTGTTGTTGGCCCGATATTAGCGCCTATTATTGGAGCCTGGGTTTTGACTTTTGCTTCATGGAGAGCCATCTTTATAGTACAAGGATTGTTTAGCATAATAATGATTATTTTGGCTCTTTTCTATATTGAGTCCATACCTAAGGATGAAATTCATACTGGAAAAATAACTCATACTTATAAGCAGATATTTATAATTGCAAAAAATAAAAACTTTATTACTTACTTGTTGATGGGTAGTTGTTACTTTGCTCCATTCATGGGCTATCTAGCATTGTCTTCATTTGTATATCAAGATGTATTTCACTTATCACCACAAGAGTTTTCAATGTTTTTCGCAATTAATGGCCTTGTATCCATTGTCGGACCTCTAGCTTGTATTTATTTCAGTAAAAAAGATCATAAAATGGGTGTCCAGACAGGTTATTTAATTATTGGTGCAATATGTACCATTATGGTTTTTATTATCGGCAATATATCAGCTGTTGCTTTTTTGTTATGCATTATTCCATATAACATCACCACTTCATTTCAGCGCCCTTTTGTAACGGATATTCTTTTAGAGCAGCATGATGGCGATACGGGGAGTGCTAGTGCGCTAATTAATTTTGTATACACCATTTTTGGAGGTATAGGAATGATAGTGGCCAGTGCACCATGGGGAGATTTTGTTTTTGCTTACGGAATAACATGTGCTATATTTATAAGTGCTGCTGTTATCCTTTGGGTTTATATTTGTAAGTCTAAATCAATCAAATTAAAAGGAATGTAAATGAAAAAGCGAGCAGTATACATTATCAATGCGGTATTGATCGTTGCCTCGCTTGCTTTAGTTCTGTCAAGTATTGGGAAAGAATTTCCCCTGCCTTACAAGTTATCTGACGCTTGGCAAGATCCAACTCTTGTTGCAAAAGACGACAAAACTGTTGTTGTAGATAAATTTTCTCGTCGAATTAATGTACTTGACAATGAAGGCAAAATAATTGCACAAAATTCTGTTAGCGGAACAGACTTTGATGTTGAACGGATAACAGCTGTTTGCATTAACGGTGATGATATTTATATAGCAGGCCTCAATTGGAGTCGTGATGGGACTAGTGTTGAAAGTGAAAAGATAATAAAATGTAATATATATGGCGAGAACCAAGCTGTTGTTTTTGATGTTGGAGATAAATTAAAGGATGGTACATGGCATATAACTCAGCTTAAATATAAAAACAATCTACAATTTACCCTTCGCGATAACTATAATGTTTCTACTTATAAAATTGAAAATGGCGAAACTAAGTTAATAGATAGGACACAAATTGATACATATGTTTATGATGCTACATATTCTGAAAATCTGCATAGATACGCAATTACAAGTTATTATGGGGACCTATATTCTGGCAATCAATTAATTAAAAAACAAGTTCATGCATCTAATATGTCAATTGACGATCAAGGAAACATTTTATTCGGTAATGTGTCCGATTTAACTGTTAGTGATCTTGCTGGTAAGGTTTATGAAAATGCCCTTCTAGACTGCAATTCTAATATAGTTAATATCGGGGAAGGAGCTGATTTTAGCTGGTTTTACAGCTTAAAGATAATTGCAAAATTTGCAGCATTTGTTTATCTTTGTATTGTCGCATTATTCCTTATTGTCAGATTAATCAAACACGAACGTAAACAGGTAAGAAAGGGTAGACTTGGACTTGCCACTGCAGGCCTTTCAATCATTATTGCTATCATTTTAGTTTCAGCATATTTTACTGGCTTTATACACGATAATGCATATTCCTCTGCCTTTACTGACTTGCAGATCAATGCAAACTTATGTGCAGATAATGTAGATGGAGATAAAATCGTTTCTAATTCGGAAAAGTCCGGTAAAAATATTTTTTACAGTATATTCTCCTATGACGATCTTTCAAAGGAATTCACTTTGACTGATTCTAGTTCTAAATTTTATCAATATGGTTCAAAAGTAGATTCTGATAGTTATCAGGCATTACAGGATATCTACAATAATCACGATACTCAAGGAATCGCATCAGACGATAATGGTTATTTTATCTATGCAGGTGCTCCTTTTAATGGTGGGGTTGTTGTATTTTGTGCATATACATCTTATATAGATGCTAATTACATGGTTGATGTTTTTAGAATTATAATGATTTTGATAGTAATATGTTTGCTTATATTTGCTTGTATTGTCGAGGCAAACAACCTTGGCGATGTTGTTAGGAGGTATCGCAAACAACTTGCTAAAAAAAGCGATATTGCCTATGTCAATTTAGTTAGGCCTATGAGTTTATTTTTGGCGAGTGCCATGGGTGCCGATTCAGTTTTGGCCGTACTTATCGCACGTGATCTGCTCGGTGATGTAGCCTCTGATTTTATGACAGCCTTACCAATTACGCTTGCAGCCCTTGGTCTGATGCTCGGCATTATGCTATTCATGAAGTTGGAGCGTAAATTTACTGCAAAAAGTATATTTGTTGTATTCTCGATAATGTTGATACTCAGTTATGTAGCTACTGCATATGCTTGTGTTGTATGTTCATTTGAGGCATTTGCAACAACAAAACTAATATCAGGTTTTTCTGCTGGAGTACTTAGAGCGGAACTTTATTCTATGGCAGCCAAGGAGAAAAATGAGAAGAAGCGCTATCCGCTTACGCAATCTATAGGTCGTGCCGCTATGCCAGCTCAAGTAATTGCTACTCTTATCTGTGGTTATCTTGCTAATGTCACAGACTATTATTCCATTTACGTTTTTGCTGGATTAGCATCGTTAATTTTTGTTGTAATGGGATTGATATTTATACCAAAAGGATCTTATTTCCTAGGATTTATAGAAACTGAAAACACAACAGTAAAGCTGAAAAGTAATGTTCGTAAACTAAGTTTTGGACAAATTTTGAAATGGTTAATCTCCCCTAGGATGCTTGTACTTATATTCTTTGTAATTGTCCCATATGCTGCTGTCAAGGGATACAAATCTTATCTGTTTCCTCTATATTCATCATCTGTTGGTATGGATAAGTTAACAATTTCTGTTATATTCGCGTTAGCCACTATGGTTACATACATTGTCATTCATCCAATTTCTGAACTTAATGGTAAGCTTGAAAACAGACAAAAAATTATTAACGGTTTGTTGGCTCTTGGCTTTATCTTTGTTCTTTTTCTTGCAAATAGCAGAATCGAATGGGCGATTGTTGTTATGTTCTTGTCTATGATTGCAGGACGTACCTTTGGTACTCCTTTCAGAATGCTTTGGATGCGTATGGCAGAATATAATGGACATGACGTAGGACAATTACAGCCTGTTATGTATTTAATTGAAGAAGCTTGTAATGCTCTTCAGGTCGTTTTCTTTTCTATAATGCTTATATTGGGTAGTGGTCAAGCCTGCTTTGTTTTCGGAATTTTCTGTCTTGTTTCTGCTATTATATTTGCTGCTGTTAGTTATAATTCTCCAATGCATGACTCGTGGAAAAAATAATTTAAATTTTTTATCATTTTTCCTTGACAGAACTGCATTTTTAATGTATTCTAATTAATTTGCTGCGCGAGAGTAGCTAAAATGGTAAACGCGCAGGTGAGTGCATTAAAATTTGAGGTAATTTTTTTGTTAAACTTAATTGTTTTTTAAAAAATAAAAATTTGTGGTTGTTGATTGTCAATAATCGCAATTTTTTTATGCAATTTTTACGATTTTTTAGGAAGGTGTGAGAGTTTATGGCAAGAAAAAAATCTAAACCAAATTTTAGGGTCAGAAAGAGTTTTGCTAAAATCCCTGAAGCCATGGAAATGCCAAACCTAATCGGTGTTCAAACTCAGAGTTTCGATTGGTTTATGAGTCAAGGTGTTCGTGATGTATTAGCTGATATGAGCCCTACTGAGTCTACTACCAAAAACATGTTGATAGAGTTTGGTGAATGTCGCTTTGATGAGCCTAAATTCAGCATTGAAGAGTGCAAAGACAAAGATGTTTCATATCAGGTTTCGATGTACGTACAACTAACTTTTGTTAATTGCGAAACTGGCGAAACAAAAGAACAAGAAGTGTTCCTCGGTGATTTTCCAAAGATGACTCCATCAGGCACTTTTATCATAAATGGTACAGAGCGTGTAGTTGTATCCCAGCTCGTTCGTTCTCCAGGTGTTTATTACAATAAAGCCAAAGACAAAACTTCAAGTACAATTTTATACGATGCCAAATTGATTCCTGATCATGGTGCATGGCTTGAGTATGAGACTGATAAAAACGAGCGCATGTATGTTCATATTGATAGACGCGGCAAAATTGAAATGACTAAGTTTATCAGGGCTTTAGGTATTGCTGAAACAAATGATGAGATTATCAAAATGTTCGGCAACAACAAGTTTATTCAAAATACTCTTGAGAAGGATAAAACAGCAAATCAAGCTGAAGCTTTGATTGAGATTTATAAGAAGTTCCGTCCAGGTGAGCCACCTACAGTTGAGGCTGCTAAGTCATTACTAGAGAGATTGTTCTTTAATAGACCAAGCTATAACTTAGCAGGAGTTGGTAGATACAAGATTAACAAAAAACTTGGTTTTGAAGAGGATTTTGACTCTCCAATTTTGACTGATCGTGATATTGTTGAATCTATCAAATACTTTGTATCGCTTGCTATGCAAGAAGAAGGATTCACTATTGATGATATTGATCACTTTGGAAATAGACGTATTCGCACAGTTGGTGAGCTTATTCAAAATCAATTCAGGATGGGATTTTTACGTACTCAACGTATTATCCGTGACAGGATGAGCAATATTCAAGATCCTGATGAAATCGTACCTCAAAAATTAATAAATATCAGGCCAATTGAGGCTGCCATGAAAGAGTTCTTTGGTTCTTCGCAACTATCTCAATTTATGGATCAAACAAATCCAGCATCAGGTATTACTCATAAACGCCGCTTAAGTGCTCTAGGGCCTGGCGGTCTTTCACGTGAGCGTGCTGGCATGGAAGTTCGTGATGTCCACACATCGCACTATGGACGTATGTGTCCAATTGAAACTCCTGAAGGTCCAAACATTGGTCTTATTGGTTCACTCGCTGCTTATGCTCGTATAAATCCCTACGGTTTTATCGAGACTCCTTACAGACGAGTTAAAGATGGTAAAGTTACAAAAGATGTTGATTACTTACCAGCAGACGAAGAAGAAAAATATACTATTGCTCAGGCAAATGAATCATTTGATGAGAAGACTGGTGAGTTTGGTAGTGTTGATAATAAAGGCAAGTTTGTTGCAGCTAAAAAAGTTCTTTGCCGTACAATGGGTTCTCATGGTGATTATGGTGAGCCTGATGAGGTAGCACCTAAAGATGTGGATTATATGGATATTTCACCACGTCAGATGGTATCTGTTGCAACTTCCCTGATTCCGTTTCTTGAACATGATGATGCTAACCGCGCACTTATGGGTTCTAACATGCAGCGTCAGGCAGTACCTTTAATGAAGCCTCATGCTCCACTTGTTGGTACTGGTATTGAGCGTCGTATTGCTGTTGATTCTGGTGAAGTATTAACCGCTCGTGCCGATGGTGTAGTTGACTATGTTGATGGTTCAACAATTATTATTGAGAACAAGGATGGCGAGTTCGACGAATACATCATGCCTAAGTTCAAGCGTTCTAACCAGTCAACTTGCAACAATCATCGTCCACTCGTTAAACCTGGCGACAAAATCAAGGCTGGTGACGTTTTAGCTGATGGCCCATCATGTGAAGGTGCTGAGTTAGCACTTGGTCAAAACTTGATGGTTGCTTATATGCCTTGGGAAGGTTACAACTACGAGGATGCTATTATTGTATCTGAGAGAGTAGTTAGCGAGGACTTATTAACTTCAATTCATATCTCAGAGTATGAAATTGATGCTAGAGATACAAAGTTAGGAAGTGAAGAAATCACTCGTGAAATTCCTAATGTTTCAGAAGAAATGATTTCAAATCTTGATGAAGATGGTATTATTCGCATTGGTGCTGAAGTTAAACCAGGTGATATTCTTGTTGGTAAGGTAACACCAAAAGGTGAGACAGAGCTTACAGCTGAAGAGAGATTGCTTCGTGCAATATTTGGCGAGAAGGCTCGTGAAGTTAGAGATACATCACTTAAAGTATTGCATGGTGGTGGAGGATATGTTGTAGATATCTTAGAGTTCTCTCGTGACAATGGTGATGACCTACCTCCAGGAGTAAATAAACTTATCAAGGTTTTTGTTGCTCAAAAACGCAAGATTCAACAAGGTGATAAGTTATCTGGTCGTCACGGAAACAAGGGCGTTATTTCAAATGTTTTGCCAGTTGAGGACATGCCTTACTTGGCTGACGGTACACCAATTGATGTAATACTTAATCCACTTGGTGTTCCATCTCGTATGAATGTTGGACAGCTACTTGAGAATCACTTAGGCTGGGCTGCTTTGTGGGGTTGGAATGATGACGAAAAAGATGAGAGCATAGCAGATGGTCCAATTCATGTATCGTCTCCAGTATTTGATGGTGCAGACGAAAACGAGATTCAATTTGCAATCGGCGCTGCCAATAAAAATTTGCTTAAAATTCACAACAAGAAATACGGCAAGTTCGCTGATGAGACTATGGTTCCGCAATTATCTGAAACAGGTAAAACGTGGCTTTATGATGGACGTACAGGCGAGAAATTCCGTGAGCCTATTACAGTTGGACAATCATACATCTTGAAATTAGGCCATATGGTTGACGATAAGATTCATGCTCGTTCTACTGGTCCTTACTCGCTTATTACTCAACAACCACTTGGTGGTAAGGCACAATTTGGCGGTCAGAGATTTGGTGAGATGGAAGTTTGGGCACTATATGCTTATGGTGCATCTAATGTATTGCAAGAGATCTTAACTATCAAATCTGATGATACAAAAGGTCGTGTTAAAGCATATGAGAATATTGTTCAGGGTAAAGCATTACCTACAGCTGAGGTTCCAGAGAGTTTCAAAGTATTAATTAAAGAAATGAAATCTCTTGGCTTAAATGTAGAGCTTAAGGGCGAACAGCCTGAAGAACAAGAAAAGTCTGAAGATTTGCTTGACGCTGTACAAGAAGAGACAACAGAGGATGTAGATCTAACTGAAGAGTTAGAGAACTTTGAAGAGGACTTAAACTTGGAGGGCGACCTACTAATAGACGATGAAGAGAAAGGAGAGGAATAATGGCTAGCGAATACGATGTAGGAAATTTTGATGAGATTAGAATTTCTCTCGCCAGCGCTGAAGATATCAGAAGCTGGTCTCATGGTGAAGTTAAAAAACCTGAAACCATTAATTACAGAACTCTTAAACCAGAAAAAGATGGTCTTTTCTGCGAGAAGATTTTTGGTCCAACAAGAGACTGGGAATGTGCTTGCGGTAAATACCGTAGAAATAGATTTAAGGGTATTGTTTGCGAGCGATGCGGTGTAGAGGTCACGCGCTCTAAGGCACGTCGTGAGCGTATGGGACACATCGAACTTGCAGCTCCTGTAAGTCATATCTGGTATTTCAAAGAGGTTCCATCGCGTCTTGGATATTTCCTCGATATTTCTACTAAAGATTTAGAGAAGGTTTTGTACTTTGCCAGCTATATGATTACATGGGTTGACGAGGAAGCTCGCGAAGAAGACAAAGACGAACTCGCTGAAGAGCTCGAAGAAGATTTAGAAGAGTTAGATGCAGAATGCGAAAAAATCATTGAAGATACTCGTAAGTTATCTACGGAATACACTCCTGATGAAGATGAGATTGTTGATGATGTATATGAGGAAGAACGTCTCACTCCAGAAGAAGTTGAGTCTGAGATTTTGAGCACAAAAGAAGAGTTTGATGAGCAAAAAGAACTTAGACGTGAAGCTTATAAGACTTTCATGAAAATTAAACCTAAGCAACTTGTTGAAGACGAAAGTGTTTATCGTGAAATGCGCGCATGTTATCGTGATTACTTTAGAGGTGGCATGGGTGCTGAAGTTATCAGAGACTTACTTGAGCAACAAGACATTCATAAACTTCATGACGAGCTTGACAAGATCGTTAAAAATGGTCGCGGTCCAAAGCGTGATAAAGCAATCAAAAGAATTAAGATCATTAACTCTTTTATTGATTCTAAAACTAATAAACCATCTGACATGATCTTAGATGTAATACCTGTTATTCCTCCTGATCTTCGTCCTATGGTTCAATTAGATGGTGGAAGATTTGCAACAAGCGATTTAAATGATTTATACAGACGCGTTATTAATAGAAATTCTAGATTAAAGAAGTTGTTAGATCTTGGTGCCCCTGAGATTATTGTTAATAACGAGAAGCGCATGCTTCAAGAGGCTGTAGATAGCTTATTCTATAATGGTAAGCGTGGACGCGCAGTTACTGGCCCAGGTTCTCGTCCTCTAAAATCTCTAACTGATATGTTAAAGGGTAAACAAGGACGTTTCCGTCAAAACTTGCTCGGTAAACGTGTTGACTATTCTGGTCGTTCAGTAATTGTTGTAGGTCCTACATTAAAACTACATCAATGTGGTCTTCCAACACAGATGGCACTAGAGCTTTTCAAGCCATTTGTTATGAGAAGACTTGTAGAGCTTGATTATGTTGCTAATATTAAAGCTGCTAAACGAGCAGTAGAGATTGGCCCTGACTATGTATTTGATGTGCTTGAGGACGTTGTAGCTGAGCACCCTGTTCTCTTAAACCGCGCTCCGACACTTCACAGACTCGGTATTCAGGCATTTGAGCCGGTACTTGTTGAGGGTAAAGCGATTAGACTACATCCATTGGTATGTACAGCATTTAATGCAGACTTTGATGGTGATCAGATGGCGGTTCATGTTCCATTAGGTTCTGAGGCCCAAGCTGAAGCTAGAGTTTTAATGTTGTCTACTAACAATATTAAGGCTCCTGCTCATGGTCGTCCACTTACAGTTCCTACACAAGACATGATTATTGGCTTGTATTACTTAACTGCTGTACGTGCTGGTTTCCCAGGCGAGGGTAGAAAGTTTATTGACTTTGCTGACGCTATTGACACTTACGAGGCAAGAAGTGGTCTTGACCTACAAGCCGAGATTGATGTTCGTCTTAAACGCGATACAGTTGTTGTTGAAGAAGATAAGACTTACAAGAAAAAAGCTGGTGATCATATCAAGACTTCCGCTGGTAGAATTATATTTAATGATGTTTTACCTAACGAACATGAGTTCTTAAACTATTCAATGAACAAGAGCAAGATAGGTGACTTAGTAAACGACATAGTTGCTAAATATCCTATGAGTGATGTTCCTGAGATTTTGGATGGTCTTAAAGCTAAGGGTTTTCACTATGCAACATTAGCTGGTCTTACGGTATCTGTATTTGATGCTACTGTTCCACCTGAGAAGCAAAAAATCTTAGATGAGGCTGAGAAGAAAGTTAATGAGATTGAAGGCCAGTTTGAGATGGGTCTTATGGACGAAGAAGACAGATATGCTGAGATTGTAAATATTTGGATGAATGCTAATGACGAAGTAGGCGATGCTATGGCAAACAATTTCGATCAGTTTAATCCAATTTACATGATGGCGAATTCAGGTGCTCGAGGCGATATCAAACAGATTCGTCAGTTGGCTGGTATGCGTGGTTTGATGTCAAATCCAAAGGGTGAAATTATTGACCGCCCAATTAAGGCTAACTTTAGAGAAGGCTTGTCAGTTCTTGAATACTTTATCTCAACTCACGGTGCTCGTAAAGGTTTGGCCGATACAGCTCTTCGTACTGCTGAGTCTGGTTACTTAACACGTCGTTTGGTTGATGTATCACAAGATACAATTGTTCGTGAAATCGACTGCGGAACACATCAGGGTGTTGATTATGATGTATTAACAGAAAAGGGCAGACTCAATGAAGGTTTAATTGGTAGATGCTTAAATGAGGATGTTGCTGATTTGTTTAAACGTGATGATTATATTACAAGCACAGATGATATTCAGAAACTTGTAGATGCTGGCATTAAAACAGTAAATATTAGAACTGTTATGACTTGCCATGCAAAACAAGGTGTATGTCAGAAGTGCTATGGTTGGGATTTGGCTACAGCAAGACCAGTAAACATCGGTACAGCAGTTGGTATTATTGCTGCTCAGTCAATTGGTGAGCCTGGTACGCAGTTAACGATGAGAACTTTCCACTCTGGAGGTATTGCTAATGAGGATATTACTCAAGGTCTTCCTCGTGTACAAGAGCTTCTAGAAGCAAGAAAGAATCCTAAAGGTGTTGCAGTTCTCTCGCCAATTAATGGTACGCTCCAAGTTAAAGAAACTAAAGAGAACAAGCATTTAACTGTTCATAATGATGATGGTGACATATTTGAAAAGGATGTTTCTAAGAAAGCTCACTTAATGGATGGTATTAAGAATGGCGCTGCAGTTACTGCTGGTACACAGTTAACAAAAGGACCTATTGATCCTCATGAATTGTTAGAGCTTACAGATGCTGCTACTACTCTTAACTACATTGTTGAGGAAGTTCAAAATGTTTATAAGATGCAAGGTGTATCAATTAATGATAAACACGTTGAAGTAATTACTCGTCAAATGTTAAACAAGAAAGTAGTACTTGAAGCTGGTGATTCAGATTTGATTCCTGGCAACACTATCAACAGATTTGAGTTTGATGATGTTGTGCAAGACATGATTGATCAAGGCAAGGAAGTACCTGTAGGTAGAGACTTACTCCAAGGCTTAACTAAAGCTTCATTATCTACAGATTCTTGGATTTCGGCTGCATCATTCCAGCAGACAACTAAAGTTTTGACAGAAGCTGCAATTTCAGGTAAGACTGATTGTTTGGCTGGCTTAAAGGAAAATGTTTGCATGGGTAAACATATTCCTGCTGGTACAGGCTTAAAACGCTACAGAAATATTGGACTTAAGTACAAGGGAGAGTCTGTTGGTGAGTTTAGCGAGGATGAGCTTCCAGAGAGTGCTCCAGAGTCATTGCGTGACTTAGAGAAGATGATTCCAAAGAACGATTCTTGGTCAATTGATTCAGAAGGTTACTTACATATGGGCTTAGATGGTGCTCCATACTACGACAATGGTAAATACTTAGATCGTGCCAAGATTACTAACGATGAAGCTAGACTATATTTGTATGACGATCTTGGAGTTTCTCAGCGTTGGGCTAATAAGTTTAGCGAGGCAAGTATTGAGACAGTTGGAGATTTAATTGGTCATACCGAAAAAGAACTATTAAAGATTGAAGGTATAGGCGTAAAAGCTATGGAAGAGCTCAAGACTGGACTCAAGAAGAAAGACTTACTACATGTTATCGAGGATGACTTAGAAGCTACTGATGAGGACGTTTCAAGTTTGCTCGATATTGTATTTGCTCCAGATAATTCTATTCTTGTTGATAGTGAGGACACTCCGTCAATTACAGATGAGAAACTGGCTGAGGAAATTTTGGGTAACGATGAGTAGTGAAAACATCTGATTTTAACTACAATTTGACCGAAGACAAAATCGCGCAGGAACCTATGGTTCCGCGCGATTCTTGTAAATTGCTGATTTTAAATAATGGCAAAATTGAAGACAAACATTTTTATGATATTATCGATTATTTAAATCCTGGCGATCTACTTGTTGCTAATAAAACTCGTGTAATTCCTGCTAGATTACAAGGGCACAAGAGAGATACTGGAGGAGCCGCCGAGATACTTTTGCTCAACCAAGAAGATGATATTTGGGAAGCTCTTGTCAAGCCAGGTAAAAGATTGAAACCAGGTGCAATTGTTGATTTTGAACCTGGCTATTATGCTGAAATTATTGATTTTACGAACAGAGGTACTCGTAAAGTAAAATTATATGGGGAAGATCTTGTTCATCATGTTGGTAAGACACCCTTACCACCTTATATTCATGGATATAGCGGCAACATGGAGATGTACCAAACTGTATATTCTGAATGCGAAAGTTCAGCTGCAGCGCCTACTGCAGGACTACATTTTACTGACGAGTTAATTGAAAAGATAAAATCTAAGGGGATAAATTTTGAAACAGTTGAGTTGGAAGTTGGAATTGATACCTTTAAGCCAGTTACAGAAGATAACCCTGAAGACCATGTGATACATACAGAAAAATTTAGTATAAGTCAGAAAACAATAGATAAAATTAACCAGACGAAAACTAACGGTAACAGGGTAATTGCAGTAGGGACTACAAGTGTCAGAACTTTAGAGACAGTATATAGCTCTGAAGTTAAACCATACAAAAGAGCTCAAACTTCTCTTTTTATATTGCCTGGTTATAAGTTTAAAATAATTGACGCAATGATTACAAATTTTCATGTACCCCAATCAACACTGATGATGCTTGTGTCTGCATTTGCAGGGCGCAATAATATAATGCATGCATATCAGCATGCATTGAACACAGATTATAGATTCTTATCCTTCGGCGATGCAATGTTTATTGTATAATAGGTGCCAGGAGGTATTATGAAAGACGCTGTTATAGGGGGAGTTGCAATTTCTGCGAATGTTTGTGAGACTATCGCTGGGCTTGCTGTACATGATCTGCCTGGTGTTGTATGTGTTGGCAGACCATCAAACAGCTTCTGGAATTTCTTTGGTATGAGTGCACCTCATCCAGCAATTTATGCTACCTCAAAAGACAATAAAAGCTTAATAATATCTGTTCATATAACTGTTGCTTATGGTGTATCTGTAAAAGATCTTGTTTATAAGATTCGTGAAGTTGTGTCAAGTGCAGTTTATATACAGAGCGGCCTTTGTGTGTCCGCTGTGAATGTTTATATAGATGGTGTAGAATATGCAAATTAGAAAAAAACGACGCGCTGCTAGAAAAGTAAGTTTGCAAATTTTATATTGTGCAGAAGTATCGCTTGTAAATGTAGATGAAATAATTAATGGCAAAATAAGCATACCTGAAATTGAGGAGATCGACGATTATGCTATCGAGATTTCAAAAGGCTCTCAGTCTCACAAAAAAGAGATCGATAAAATTATTGATGATGTTTCTGAGAACTGGGCTATTGAGCGTATGCCCATTGTGGATAAATGCTTATTGCGTCAAACTGTTTATGAGATGATGTATATGGATGAAATACCAATTTCTGTCTCAATTAATGAGGCAGTTGAACTTGCAAAACAATTTTGTGCCGAAGATGATTCGCATAAATATGTAAATGGCGTGTTAGGAAAGATTGCAAAACAGATTGAAAAGGATTAATATGGCTGATTATAATGACAGACTAAAAGAAATACAAGATACCGTAGAAAACAAAAAATTGTCTTTGGATGAGTCTCTTGATTTGTACGAAGAAGCTGTGAAAATTGGCATGGAAGCAACAAGTAATATGGAGCAAAACATAGCCAAACAATTTGAGACACAAGAGGATGAATAGAATACTTGATAAAATAGATAGTCCACAAGACTTGAGTCAGCTAGATAATTCTGAGCTTCAGATTCTAGCTGATGAAATTCGCGAAGAAATTATTACCACGACTTCAAAGGTTGGAGGGCATGTTTCCGCTTCGCTAGGTACTGTTGAAACTATTCTTGCTGTTCATAGTTTAATAAATAGTCCATACGATAAATTTATATTTGATGTTGGACATCAATCATATGCTCACAAGCTCATTACTGGTAGGAATAAATCTTTTAAGACTTTAAGACAGCTAGGTGGCATATCTGGTTTTACAAAGCCATCTGAAAGCGAGCATGACATACATTATTCAGGACATGCTTCAGATTCGCTATCTATTGCACTTGGTCTTGCTAAAGCTAAAAAGTTAAACGGTACTGATGAAAAAATTGTAACACTTATAGGCGATGCTTCGATCGCAGGTGGTATGTCGTTTGAAGCACTAAATCAAATAGGCCAAGAAAAGCTTCCTATGGTTATTATTTTAAACGAGAACAATATGTCCATCTCGCCTAATGTTGGAGGTTTTACTAACCATTTAAAATCAATGAGAGTGTCATATGGATATAACGAGGCTAGGAGAGCAGCCATACAATTAAAAAAATACGGAAAGATTGGCAATTTTGCATATAATGCTGTGCATTTGGCTAAAGAGTCAGTTAAAAATGCTGTTATGCCTGATATGTTAATGTTTGAAAAGCTGGGGATTTTATGCTCACAAATAGTAGATGGTCATGATATCGGTGAGTTAAAACGTACAGTTTCAATAGCACTTGACTTAGACAAACCGGTGTTAGTGCATGTTGTAACTCAAAAAGGTGCTGGCTATGCACCTGCTGCTGATGACCCTGAGTTATTTCATGGCATTGGGCCTTACAGTATTAAGACTGGACGTCCTAAAAAATCTAATACTTATACGTTTACACAAGCTTTTAGTGATGCAATAGTTGATGAAGCAAAACACAATAAAGATATAGTTGCGATGACTGCTGCAATGGTAGGAGGTACAGGACTTAAAGATTTTGCTGCAAAATATCAGGATAGATTTATTGATTGTGGTATTGCCGAAGAACATTTACTTGGAATGGCATCTGGTCTTGCTGTAGCAGGTAAAAAACCAGTCGTAGCGATTTATTCGGCATTTTTGCAACGTGCAATTGATCAGGTGATAACCAACATTGCTCTGCCTAATTTAGATGTTATTATATGTGTAGATAGAGCAGGCCTTGTTGGTGTTGATGGTGTTTCTCATCATGGACTTTTTGATATGGCGAACTTGAAAAATATTCCTAACTTGACAGTAATTGCTCCATCTAATGCGCAAGACTTAAAAGAATCCTTACATGAAGCAATAGAGCACGGTGGCCCTTATGTAATTCGTTATCCAAAAGGAGAAGCCCCAAAAAATAAATACAAACTAGATAAGAAATCTCATGATGTATCCATTTTAGCATTTGGAGATTGTGTGGCAGATGCTGTAGCTGCCCAAAAGAAATTGAAGAAAAAAAGTTTGGACGTAGGCGTTTGCGATATGAAGTACGTGTCGCCTCTTGATTTAAAAAAGATAAAATCTAAGGTTATTGTGACTGTTGAAAATGGAATTTTACAAGGCGGAGTTGGGGAGTCCATACTCTGTGAACTTTACAGTTTGGGTTGTAAACCAAAGTTTAAGTCATTAGGCATAGATAATAAATTTGTTTCTCATGGACAAATAGATGAGCTTAAAGAGCTTGTTGGGATAGATTCTAAAGTAATAGAAGAAGCTGTCTTAAGCCTTCTTTAGCATTGTTGTTCCGTCACTTGATAGCTTAAACCCATTAAACTCTTCAGTGAACATTTTTGGTTTGACAACAAATTTTTGTTTAGAATAATTATCTTCTAAGCTTAAAACTTCCGAATCTTTAAACACATAATCGCTCTGTTTTATGGAGCATTTTTTAGCTAAGGAAAAACCAGCTACTCCACCCGCAACAAGTGCGACACTGCCTGCTACTATTGTTGCACATCTTGCCTTATTTACTTGTTCGCGACGTTTCTTCTCTGCTTCTTCTTTTGCTTTTTTAATTTGCGATTTGTATGTAACAAGATCTTTGATTCCTTCAATAGCAGAGCTTACAGCATTTGAACCAAGTTCAATAATTTTTGGTTGTGTTTTTTCGTAATACTCAGTTACATTATCACAATAGCTTTTTGCGCTATCGATAAAAGTTTTACCAAAAATTTTAAGCAATTTGTTTAGCATAATTCCTCCAATTATATATGGTGGAGCATAGGGGGTTCGAACCCCTGGCCTCATGGCTGCCAGCCATGCGCTCTCCCAGCTGAGCTAATGCCCCTAGTTGTTAGTTCGATTCGTTACGGCGTTTGGCGTTTATTATACATAATATATATAAGTTTTTTTAATAAAATTTAAAAAGTACGAGAATCGTAAGGGAAATGTCCCGCTTAATCGAAAGGGACAATGTCCCTCAATAAAATTATGAAGACATGCAATTTTATATTGGTTGTGGGCGAAATCCCAATAATAGGGTCATATAATTATGGCGATCTGCATAAATGTTAGCAAATAGCTTCTCGAAATGGACAAAATTCAATTAATAGGGTCTCTTAAAAAAAATAAAATTTTACGACCTGGTCTTTTGTTATAGTAGAAGTTGTAATTCTTACAATTTTTCTCAAAAAAAGGATTTGTAAACCCTATTAAATAGGTTTTGTCCATCTATAAAACAATAAAGCATCGTTAGACCTGTTAGCAAAAATTAGTAAACCCTATTAATTAAATTTTGTCCAAATTTGTAATTACATAGTTAAACTAGTTGTAATATGTGCCAACAATTAAAAGCGTAAATAATATTTTGAGAAATATTTGTTTGCGATTCACAAGTTTTTTAATAAAGTTAAAAAGTACGAGTAAAAGTAAGAGCATAAACGTTGTTGTAATTAGCTTTCTTTAAAGTATTCGCAGCAGAGTTGAGTGTTGCTCCTGTTGTGTATACGTCATCTATTATTACAACAGATTCTATATTTGCCTTGTCGATTAGTTCAAATTTTTTTATATTTTGTTTACGTTCATCTCTGTTTAAGATACGTTGATCAGCACTTTTAGGTCTATTGAATAGTTTATAGCACTTACTTTGACAAAGTTCTGCGACTTTATTGGCAAGTATTTCAGAGTGGTCATAGCCACGTTTTCTGTAAGCTTGTTTTGTTGAAGGAATGAAAGTAATTGGCAGACCTCTCCAGCTTCTAGGCATATAGCTAAAAAGAATATTCGCAATTAGTATGCTTAATTGTAGTTCGCCAGCATCTTTGTATACAGTTACTATTCGTCCAGATAATTCGTTTAATATTGTAGCACTGATACATCTATTTATATTTTCATGATTTCCACAACATTGAATGGAACCATAAGGTTCACCACAGATCTTGCATGTTTTGTTTGTGTCTATGTACAAAAGCTTACGGAGGCAATTTTTACAAATAGACAATCCTGGCCTGTCACATATTACGCAACGGGTTGGCCATAAGTTTTCGACAATAGCTGATTTAAGTATTTCTAACATAGTTATATTGTATTTAAAGAAATGTTACATGGTTATAGCTCAAGAATTAGCCGTTTATGATAAAATAATTAAAGTAATGACAAGTGCTAAACACACTACATATAAGTCACGTAAAAGACCTGTTCTAATTATTGCTGCGATAGTTGCTTTTGTTGCTGTCTTTATTCTAATTTTTAATATCTATAGATGTTCTTGTTTATTAAAGCCCGGCGAATTTGCCGAAATTACAGTTGATGCTGGTGCCACTGTGTCTTCTGTTGGCAACGATATGGAGCGTGCTCGTTTAATATTAAGTTCAAGAGAGCTTGTTGACAGCATTAATTCAAAGGACGCTGCTTCAAAAATTAAAATTGGTACATATAATTTTGAAGGAGGAAAGAGTGTAGACGAGTATGCAGATATACTTATCAGTGGCTCAGATGCGGCTTCGCCAAAAATAGTTGTAAGCGAAGGTATGAGACTAAAGGACATTGCAGATACTGTAAAAAATGTTAGTCATAATAGAATAAGTTCAAGTAGCTTTATTGAAGCTACAAAAGATGCCTCAAAATATGCTTCCGATTACCCATTCTTAAAAGATGCTGGTAATAAATCTTTAGAAGGATTCTTAATGCCAAAAACCTATAACTATAAAGCTAGTGACAAAGTTGAAGATATTGTAAGAATGATGTTAGATCAATTTAAGCTTGACACTCAGGACTTGGACTTAAGTTATCCTCAGAGCAAAAATTTAAACTTCTATGATGTTGTTATCTTGGCTTCTATTGTTGAAAAAGAGTCTCAGCCAGGTGTTGAGAAAAAAGTTGCTAGTGTATTTTATAATAGATTAGCTGCTCACATGCAACTTAATTCTGATGCGACAACTGCATATTATGTAGGACACGACCCAAGTCCGGAAGAAGTTCATGCAGATAATGCTTATAGTACATATACAAACTATGGATTACCTCCAACACCAATTTGCTCTCCAGGACTAGTAGCAATTGATGCTGTTTGTCATCCTGAGGAAACTGATTATTTTTTCTTCTTTTTTAAAGGTAATGATTACGCATTTTCAAAGACATTTGAAGAGCACCAGGATAATATAGTTAGATTACGTTAATGGCATTTTTTTATCCAGACAGATACTTTACAAGATTATCTGATATCAGTATTAAAAAAGATATATTGAATCTAAAATATAAGTATCTTCTTTTAGATGTCGATAATACTATATTAACTAGGGATAAATCCATTGTTCCCACAGATATTAAATCGTGGATTTATGCTGCTCAACAGTCTGGTCTTGAAATTTGCTTAATATCAAACGATTGGCACAGTAATGTTGTGGATACAGCAAAAGATCTTAATTTGCCTATTGTTGTTAAATCTTTAAAGCCATTACCTCATGCATTTGTTCGTGCTATGAAAAAGATTGGTGCTGAAAAAAAACACACTTTAATGATTGGCGATCAATTATTAACTGATGTCCTAGGAGCTCATTTAGTAGGTCTTAAATGTTATTTACTAAATCCATTAGTTAAAGCTGATTTAATTCATACTTTAGTGTTGAGACGTCTAGAAAGTGTTATACTAAGAAACAGACAACCAGAACGGAGCAGTGCATGAATCGTGCAATAAAGAAAATTTTAGTTGGCCTTGCTGTTTATGTAGGAATTAGCTACATGATTAAATATTCATTCAAACGAGAATCTGAAAAATTCAATAAAAACATTAAACGTAGAGCTATGGCTGCAAAAAGGGATGAACACATTGGAAAAATTGCCAAAATCAGAAAAGCGTCCTAACGATGTATTTCTGTTTGGAAAAAATGTTTCCAAGTCGCTATCACCAGTAATTCATAATACAATATACAAGAAGCTAGGACTGGATCTTAAATATTCTGCCCTAAATTTTGGAAGTATTAAAGAATTAAAGTCTTTTATTTCAACACATAAATTTGTTGCAGCAAATATAACCTATCCTTATAAACAATATTTTAAAAATTCTAATTTAATTGTCGGAGATGAATATTTTAATTTTGATGGTCAGGGCGCATATGCTTTTCTTAAACGAGAAAAGGCACTAGCTTCTAAAGTTGTGATTTTTGGAACAGGTGTTACAGCACATGAAATATCTAAATTTATTCCAGCTACACTTGTTGGAAGAAAATATAAAAATCCTGAAAATTTAATAGCAGATGCAGATCTTCTTATTGATGCTACGCCTGTTAACACTGCTCTAAAATACCAAAATTGCTATAACAAAAAACAAATTTTTATGGACTTAAAATACTTTGATAACTACGATTATAGCGATATTTTTGATTGTGCTTATGATGGTCGTGGTATGCTGGTTTCTCAAGCTATTCTTTGCATTCAGCAAATTTGCAAAAAAAGGCTAGACTTTGATGTATTATTTGACATAGCTTGGAGGAGGATTAATGAGATATAGCATAGCAGGCGAGAGCCATGGGCCAAAAATTACCGTAATAATTGAAGATGTTCCAGCAGGAATTCCACTAACAGAAAAAGCTATTAATTATGAATTAAAAAGAAGGTCAGCTGGTATTGGCAGGAGCGAGCGTCAAGATGCCGAGAGCAATAAATGCTTTATCTCTGCGGGCGTAATAAATGAAAAAACTATAGGCTCTCCTGTTTGTATTGAGATTAATAACGATGTTAGAGATTATGACGAAGACGAAGACAAGTTTCCTCGCCCTGGACATGCTGACCTAAATGGTGTAATTAAATATAACTTTGACGATTGTCATAATGTAGCAGAGATGTTTAGTGCAAGAAAAACCGCTGGAATATGTGCTGCTGGTGTTATAGCAAAAGAAATGCTCGGCATGCTCGGATGTGAAGTTTACTCTTACGTTACCTCGATAGGCTCTGTAAGTACAAATTTTAAAGATCTACCAAGCATGACTGATATTGCCATGAGTGAGCTTATGTGTCCTGATGCGGGGGCAACTAAAAAAATGATTGCTCAAATAGAACGCGCTAAAGATGCAGGGGATACATTAGGTGGAAGTTTTAAGCTAATTGGTGTTGGTACTGTTCCTGGTATTGGTAATAAAATTAATTCTAAGTTTATGGGAGCAATATCATCTATTCCGACAATAAGAGGAGTTATGCTAGGAGATGCTGAATATATGAGCCAAAATGTAGGTTCGAGTGTCGTTGATAATATAGAGTCAGATTTGACCCGTAGCACAAATTATAGTGGAGGTATTGAGGGTGGCATGACAAACGGTATGCCAATTGTTATTGGTTGTTTAAGCAGGCCAATTCCTACAATTAAGAAAAATGTGGCTACTATAAATCTTGATACTTACGAATTAGAAAAGCATCAGTCTTCAAGGCGAAGCGACGTATGTGTTGTTCCTAATGTTGCCGTTATAGCAGAGTCACAGGCTGCAATAGTGCTCGCCAATGAATATATGAACAAATTTGGCAGAGATTCTGTATCTGAGATTGTATATGCACTTGATGCTTACAAACAGCGTATAAAAAGCTTCAAATAATGTATAATAGTTTTTGTTATTAGGAGGAAAGATGTTAGTTGGGCAACAATTTTATATAAAAAAACCTATCGCTTTAATTGGTTTTATGGGTTCTGGCAAATCTAGCGTTGCAAAATTATTGTCTGAACAAACTGGTATTGAGTTTGTTGATACTGACAAGTTAGTAGTTCAGCGTTGTAAGCAAACAATTTCTGAGATTATTAATTCAAGAGGCGAGTCTGCGTTTAGGAAAATTGAAGCAGATATTCTCGATGAAGTAACTCGTGATAAAAAGATTATTGTTGCCACTGGTGGTGGATGTGTTGAATCTGCCGTATCTAGAGGTGCATTGAAAAATTGTTTTGTAGTGTGGTTAAATGTTTCTAGTAAAACTGCAGCTGATAGAATTATTGATTTTTCTTCAAGACCTATGTTTAAAGACATAGAAAATGCCGAAAATGTTCTCGCTCAGAGAAACAACAGATATGAAAAATGCAGTAATGTTGAAATAGACACTGATGGCAAAAAGCTTGATGATGTTGTTCAAGAAGTTAAACGAGTTCTTATCAGAAAAGGTATTTTGCAGCAATAAGTGATCTATTTTACAGACATAAACAATGTTTCTGATTATTTAAATGATTACAAAAACATAGTTGTTGTCTGTGGTTCGAACGAGTTTGAAATAGCTGCCGCAAAAAAGCTTCCATTTAAAAGTATTAGTATTCCTACTGGCGAAGACGCTAAGCAATTAGAAGTTGTTAAGCTGTTGTGGGCAACATTTAGTAAATTTAATATTGATAGAAAATCACTAGTTGTAAGCGTAGGTGGAGGAGCAATAAGCGACAGTGTTGGTTTTGCAGCTTCCACTTATATGAGAGGAGTAGATTTTGCTTCAGTTCCTACTACTTATTTAGCGATGATAGATGCTGCTATTGGCGGTAAACGTGCCATCAATACAGAAGCAGGTAAAAATATGGTTGGGACGTTTTGGGATGCAAAATATATATTTATAGACGAGAGGCTATTAGACACTCTAGAGGAAAAAGACAGAAAAAGTGGAGTTTGTGAACTCTTAAAATTAAAGTTTATAACCAACAAGCAAGTTGATTCTATTAAAGACGCTATTGAAGTAAAACAATCTATTGTTGATGAGGATGTTTTTGACAAAGAAGGAAAGCGTGAAGTGCTTAACTATGGTCATACCTTAGGTCATGCAATAGAGGCCCTATATCATATACCTCATGGGATTGCTATTGCCAGAGGTATGGACTTTGCGGCATATATAAATCATAAATTACAGCATGAACAGAGAGAAATATTTAAACAATATGATGTTTTGAATGACATACTCGCCATCAATATTGACGAAGCTGTTTTAAGCTATATGTTTAATGATAAAAAAAACACAAATGGAAATATTAACTTTATTGTATTAGATGATTTCGGAATTCCTAATAAATTAACAATGAACATGGAAAAAACCAAGCATTATTTGCTAGAATATTTAAGTGACGAGAAAGGGCAATAATGGCTGATAAGAAAAAAACAAAAGTTTTATACGCAGCATTTGAGGCTGTTCCATTTACAAAACTAGGTGGACTAGGTGATGTTGCGGGGACTCTTCCAATGAGTATTTCAAGCCATGGATGCGACATCAGAGTAATAATTCCCTATCTCTCGATGATTTCTAATGAACACCGTAAGCGTCTTCAGCATATTGGTGACTATAGTGTCTTTTCGGCTGGTAAGCGTCATGAATTTGGCCTATATTACGTCAAAATGCGCGGAGTTGTATTCTATCTCGTTAAAAATGATTATTATTTTGATAGACCTGGTGCTTATGGTGAAAAAGACGATATCGAGCGTTTCGCATTTTTCTCCAGAGCTATACTCGAAACAATAAGCTGCCTAAAGGACTTTAAACCTGATATATTGCATGTTAATGATTGGCATACTGCTCTAACTAACTTATATTTACATGAAGAGTATGAGGAACAGTTAGGTGAGTATGATATTAAAACTGTGTTTACAATTCATAATTTGCAATATCAAGGTAAATTTGATTATAAAAAGATAAAGGATGTCCTAGCTTTAAAAAATAGAAAAGCAATTAATGCTGTTATGCATAAAGGCAAAGTTAATTTAATGAAATGCGGTATCACAGTAAGTGATTGCGTAACAACACCTTCTCCATCATATGCTAAAGAAATACTAACTTACGAATATGGAGTTGGTCTAGAAGCAGTATTGAAAACTAAAAAGGATGTTACGCATGGTATTTTAAATGGTATTGATTATGTTGATTTTAATCCTGCTTGGGATATAAATATTCGCGTTCATTATACTAAGGATCTGCTTGAGAGAAGACTTGGCAATAAAATCGACTTACAAAAGAAGTTCCATCTTACGGAAAATCCTCGTGCGCCTCTCTTTTGTGTCGCATGTAGATTTTACGAGCAAAAGGGTATAAGTTTAATCATAAAGGCTGTTCCTAAGATTATGGAAGGTGGCGGACAGATTATATTCTTGGGAGACGGAGATAAAAAATACAAAGAAAAGATTAATGAATTCAAGAAAAAATATAAGGGTGCAGTAGGAACTCACTTGCAATTTGATCCGCATCTTCCACATAATGTATATGCTGGTGCAGACGTCCTTCTGATGCCTTCAAAGTTTGAACCATGTGGAATTGCCCAGATGATGGCTATGCATTATGGAACTCTTCCTCTCGTTAGAAGTACAGGTGGACTTCGTGATACTGTTCACAATTATCAACCTAAGAGTTTGGTATGCAATGGCTTCTCGTTTAAAAACTATAACTATAAAGAATTTTCACGTGCGCTAGATACTGTCTTTGATGTTTGGAACAACGACAAAAAGAATTGGACTCGCATGCAAAAACGTGCAATGTCGGAAGATTTCAGCTGGAAAGAATCTGGTAGAAAATATATGGCACTATACGATGCCTTGCTTTCCGGTCATATTGATCAGCTTAATGAACAGTTTGAGCTAGAGACTGTAAAGCGTGCCGAAGAGGCAGCCATGGCTGCTGCTGCTAAGGCTGCAAGACATGCCGAAGATAGAGCTCAAATTTTAAAATCATTGCAGGAAGAAGCAAGTGCAGCTTATGGAAGCGTAGAGCTTAGAGAAAAGAAGAAAAAGAAAAAGAAAAAGAAGGAAAAACAGAAAAAAGATAACACCAAGGATAAGAAGAAAAAGAAGGGTAAGAAAAAGAAAAAATGAAAGAATTTATAGAAGAGCCGTCTCACACCTTTAATGAATATTTATTGATTCCTGGTTATTCTAGTTCGGAATGCATTCCTAATAACGTCTCACTTAAAACTCCTCTTGTAAAATACAAAGTAGGCGAAGACCCAAAAATTTCAATGAATATTCCTATGGTGTCTGCTGTTATGCAGTCAGTATCTGGTAATGAGCTGGCTGTAGCGCTAGCCCAACAAGGTGGTGTTTCTTTCATTTTTGGCTCTCAGCCTATAGAGTCTCAAGCTGCTATGGTAAAAAAGGCAAAGCTATGTAAGGCTGGTTTTGTTGAGAGCGATTCAAATATTTCTTCTGATGCAACACTTGCTGATGTGCTTAATGTTACAGAAAATACAGGTCACTCAACTATATGCGTTACTGACGATGGTTCTGCTCATGGTAAGCTTATGGGCATTGTAACAAGCAGGGATTATAGAGTTAGTCGAATGAGTCCAGATTTGCAAGTTTCTGAGTTTATGACGCCATTTGATAGGTTGGTTTGTGCCGAAGAAGGTATAAGCCTTAAAGATGCAAATGATATTATTTGGGAGCACAAGCTAAATACACTTCCTATTGTTACAAAAGATGGAAATCTTCATTCTGTTGTATTTAGAAAAGATTACGAGGCTCACAAAGCCAATCCGGATGAACTTTTAGATGATAATAAGCGTTTTGTTGTTGGTGCTGGAATAAATACTAGAGACTATAAAGACCGAGTTCCAGCTTTAATTGATGCAGGAGTTGATGTTTTATGTATTGACTCTTCAGAGGGTTTTTCTGAGTGGCAAAAACTTACTATTGATTGGATCCGTGCGAATTATGGTGACGATGTTAAGGTTGGTGCTGGTAATGTTGTTGACGCTGACGGCTTTAGATATCTTGTTGATTGCGGTGCAGACTTTGTTAAAGTTGGCATAGGTGGCGGTTCTATTTGTATTACAAGAGAAACAAAAGGTATAGGCCGCGGGCAAGCTACAGCATTGACTGAAGTCGCAAAAGCAAGAGACGAATATTTTGATAAAACAGGCATATATGTTCCAGTATGCTCTGATGGTGGTATTGTGTATGACCATCATATTACATTAGCACTTGCCATGGGAGCTGATTTTGTTATGTTGGGACGCTATTTCGCAAGATTTGACGAGAGCCCTTCAAACAGAGTTAGTATTGATGGTAAGTTTTACAAAGAATATTGGGGAGAAGGTTCTGCACGTGCCCGTAATTGGCAAAGATATGATCTTGGAGGAGATAAAAAACTTTCTTTTGAAGAAGGCGTAGACTCATATGTTCCTTATGCTGGAAGTTTAAAAGAAAATGTCCAGCGTTCTCTGCAAAAAATTAAATCTACACTTTGTAATTGTGGTGCATTAAATCTTGTCGAACTTAGAGATAAGGCTAAGATAACACTTGTGTCTGCAACAAGTATTGTTGAGGGTGGCGCTCATGATGTTATCAAGAAGGATCGCTCCGGAAATATTCGCTAAAATTTATAATTTTTTGAATCATAAGAGAATAGTTTTGCTACAATAAAATCCCGTAATAATAACAATCTTTTTTTGGGGGATTGATGAAAAAAATTGCATTAATTATGGGCAGTGATAGCGACCTTCCGGTTGTAAATAAAGCCACCTCCATTCTCGATGAATTAAATCTAAATTACGAAACCCATATATATTCAGCTCATAGAACTCCTGAGCAGGCTAGAGATTTTGCACTAGGAGCAAGAGAGAATGGTTTTGGTGTAATTATTTGTTTTGCTGGTATGGCTGCGCATCTAGCAGGTGCTATAGCTGCAAACACAACACTACCAATTATCGGAGTTCCTATCAAATCAAAAGCATTTGAAGGCATGGATGCTTTATTGTCAACTGTGCAGATGCCTCCAGGGATTCCTGTGGCAACAGTTGGTGTAGATGCTGGAAAAAATGCAGCACTGCTTGCCGCAGAGATATTATCTGTTGAAGATAAAGATTTAGAATCTAAATTAAACAATATAAGAACTGAAGCAAAAAAACAAGTTTTAAAGAAAGACGAGAAGTTATGAAAAAGGTTTATACCGGAAAAACAAAGGACGTATTTGAATTAGATAATGGAAATTACCTGTTGAAATTTAAGGATGATTGTACAGGTAAAGATGGAAAGTTTGATCCTGGCGAGAATTCAGTAGGATTGACCATTGAGGGTGTTGGAGATGTAAATCTTCGCATGTCAAAACATTTCTTTGACAAAATCAATAAAGCTGGAATTGTTACTCATTATGTAGATTGTGATTTGGATGAGACTACAATGGAAGTACTTCCTGCAAAAGTTTTTGGCAATGGCCTTGAGGTAATTTGCAGATATAAGGCTGTCGGTTCTTTTTATAAAAGATATAATGAGTACTGTGAGCTGGGACAAGATTTGCCTGAGTATGTCGAGATGACATTTAAAAACGACGATTTAGGTGACCCTCTTGTTACTAAGGAAGGTCTTGTAGCTCTAGGTGTTATGTCTGAGCAACAATATGATGATATCGTTAGTATGACTCAAAAAATCACACGTATTGTTGCTGATGACTTAAAAGAAAAAGGCTTAGACTTATACGATATTAAATTCGAGTTTGGCTATGATAAAAACGGTGCTGTAATGCTTATTGATGAGATTGCATCAGGCAATATGCGTGCATATAAGGATGGCGAATATATTGAGCCAATGAAGCTTTCTGAAATCTTTTTTGCTTAAGGATTTATAATGGGCGGTTTTTTCGGAGTAACTTCTAAAACTAATTGCATGGATGAAGTTTTTTATGGTGTTGATTATCACTCACACCTCGGTATGAAACGCGCTGGTGTTGCTGCTTGGAATAACGAACTTGGTATTCAACGTAAAATTCACAGTATCGAAAATTCTCCGTTTAGAACAAAATTTGAAAACATATTTAATGAAATCTCAGGAACTTCTGCCATTGGATGTATTAGTGATAAATATCCGCAACCTATTACAATTCGTTCTAAACACGGGCACTTTGCCATTATTATGATTGGTGTTATTCTTAATGCTCGTGAATTAATAGAAGATTTCCTTTTTAATACTCGCGGACACTTTGATGCTATGACTGGTGGTTGGGTAAACGATGTTGAGCTAGTTGCCGCCCTCATTAATCAAAAAGATACTTTTGAAGAGGGTATTGCTTATGCTCAAGAAAAAATTTATGGTACAGCATCAATTCTGATTTTAAAAGATGATGGCGAGCTAGTTGCAGCTCGTGATAAGTTTGGAAGGTTACCAATCAAAATTGGTAAAAAGCAAGATTCTCGAGCTGTTTCGTTTGAGTCTTATGCTTATGAAAAATTTGGATATGTTGATGAACGTGAATTGGGCCCAGGTGAAGTTGTAGTAATAAGACCAAATGAAGTTTTGCAAGTTACACCTCCTGGAAAAAAGATGAAGATATGCTCCTTCTTATGGAGTTATTATGGTTATCCTACTAGCACCTATGAAGGTAGAAATGTAGAACAAATGCGTTATACAAATGGCGGAATTATGGCTGACAACGATGACAAGCAAGGTTTTGATGCGCATATAGATTATGTTGGTGGTGTTCCAGATTCAGGTACCCCTCATGCTATCGGATATGCTAATAAGCGTCATATGAATTTTGCACGCGCGTTTATTAAATATACTCCTACATGGGCAAGAAGCTTTATGGCACCAAAGCAATCTGAGTCAAAAAAGACTGCAAACATGAAGCAAATTCCTGTTAGGGAATTGATTGAAGGTAAGGACCTACTTTTTGTAGACGATTCAATTGTTAGGGGTACTCAGTTACAAGAGACAGTCGAATTTTTGTACGAAGCTGGAGCAAAATCTGTTCATATGCGTTCTGCTTGTCCGCCAATCATGTTTGGATGTAAGTTTTTGAATTTCTCACGTATGACAAAAGATCAAGATTTAATCTCTCGCAAAATAATTTATGAATTAGAAGGCGAGGAAGGCGATAAGCACTTAGATGAGTATGCTGATAGCTCTACTGAACGAGGAAAAAAACTACGCAGTGCCATTGCTGAAAAACTAGGCTTTTCGAGTCTCGAATTCCAAAGCCTAGAAGGCGTAATTGAGGCTATTGGTCTCAACAAAGAAGATTTATGTACTTACTGTTGGACAGGTGAAGAATAATGGAATCTAAAAGCGAAGCATATGCAAAAGCTGGCGTTGATATTACGGCTGGATATAGGGCTGTAGAGCTTATGAAAAAGCATATTGCTAGAACTACAACTGAGACTGTTGGTGGTTTTGGGGGTTGCTACGAGTTAGACCTTGAAGGTATTACAAAACCAGTACTCGTTTCAGGTACTGATGGTGTTGGCACAAAACTTAAGCTTGCTCATTTTCAGAATAAGCATGACACAATAGGAATTGATTGTGTTGCAATGTGCGTTAATGATGTAATTTGCGTAGGTGCTAAGCCACTTTATTTTCTTGACTATATTGCTTGTGGTAAGAATGTACCTGAAAGAATTGAGCAAATTGTGGCAGGTGTAGCGGAGGGTTGTGTACAATCAGGTTGTGCGCTCATAGGTGGAGAAACTGCAGAGATGCCAGGATTTTATGCTGAGGACGAATATGATTTAGCAGGGTATACCACAGGTGTTGTTGATAAAAACAAAATGATCTATAATCATGACATGCAAGAAGGAGATGTGATTATTGGCATTCCTTCAAGTGGCGTTCACTCAAACGGTTTCTCGCTAGTTAGGTCTGTATTCTCTGAAGATGAACTCAAAGGAGAAATTGGCGCTGAATTATTAACGCCAACAAGAATATATGTTAAAGATATACTTGCACTTAAGGAGAAGGCTAAAATAAAAGGAATATCTCATATCACTGGTGGTGGATTTTATGAGAACATACCAAGAAGTATTCCGGATGGTCTTGGTGCGAAAATATTTAAGGATGATATTCAGGTATTGCCGATATTTAATCGTATTCAAGAGGCAGGTAATATTAGTGAACACGATATGTTTAATACTTTTAATATGGGTGTTGGTATGAGCGTTGTTCTTGGTCCAAATGATGTCAATGTAGCTCTTGAAATTATAAAAGATGCTTACATAATCGGAGAAATTGCAAAACAAGAGGATAAGATTATTTTATGTTAGCGAGCGTTGCAGTTTTAGTTTCTGGAGGCGGCACAAATCTTGCTGCCATACTCGCATCCCCTGAAATTAAACACGCGCGTGTTGAGATTGTTATTTCTAATAACGAAGATGCTTATGCATTAACTAGAGCTAAAGAAGCTGGCGTAAAAGCTGTTGTTTGTAAGTCCGAAAATGAGATACATAAATATTTAGAAGGAATCGATCTTGTTGTTCTCGCTGGCTTTATGAAGATATTATCTAAGGATTTTGTTGATAGGTATAAGATTATTAATATCCATCCAGCTTTGATTCCATCTTTTTGTGGCAAGGGTATGTATGGCTTACATGTACATGAGGCTGCTTTGGCTAAGGGAGTTAAAGTGTCGGGTGCCACTGTTCATTATGTAAATGAGGTACCTGATGGTGGACAGATTATCGAACAGAAGGCTGTAAGGATCAAAGACGGTGATACACCTGAAACCCTACAGAAGCGTATTATGGAAGAGGCTGAATGGATTATTTTGCCTCGCGCAATTGAAAAGATAGCAAAGGAGATTTATGAGATTTAAGAAAGGAATTTTTGTACTTTTAGCTGTATTTTGTCTTTCAGGGATTTCGTGTTCTTCACTAGACACTAAATATAAACCTGTATATAAGTACACAGACGATAACGGTAAAGAGATTTATGATTGGCCTGCTGGTTCCGAAACTGGAATGATTGATGTTCACGGAGGTAAGGTTGCATACAGAATTTATGGAAAAGACAAGCCCGGTGTGCCTATTATTTTTGTTCATGGAGGTCCTGGAGGCACTTATAATTACTTATATAAGCAATTATGTTTAGCTGAGGATCGTCCAGTAGTGTTATACGACCAATTAGGTAGTTGTTTATCTGAGATTTCTCCCGAATTTCAAACCGAAGAAAAAGTTAAAACTTTATTCACGATAGACCGTTATTGTGACGAATTAAATTCTGTTGTTAACTATTTCAATTTTAAGAATTTTGTTCTAGGTGGATATTCTTGGGGATGTATGCTAGAACTTGAATATGCTGCAAAGTATAATCCTTCTGGACTTAAAGGAATTGTCTTTATTGGTCCTTTTTTGAATGTAGATACATGGCTGAAAGACGCTGAGCGTTTAATCAAGTCTCTGGACGGAGGGGATGAAATGTGGCAAGAAGTTGTTCAGTGTGAGAGTTCCCATAATTACACAGACAGGTATAATCAAATTAATGAAATCTATTCTCAGAATTTCACCGATCGTCATAAGCAAGATAGTTTTGACAAACCTAATATGAACAATGAAGATGTATTTAGCCCAAAAATTGCAGGTGTAGATGTTTATGATTATATGTGGGGGAATTCAGAATTTGTATGTACTGGTACATTACAGCATCATGACTCAACTCCGCTATTAAATAAAATTAAAGTACCTGTTTTGTATATATCAGGACAATATGATTCGGGTACTCCACAAGCGGCTTTTGATTATTGTTCAAAGACTCCAAATGGTGAAGTTGCAGTTATTCCTGGAGCGGCACACCATACTTATATGGAACGCCCAAATGAATTCAATGTAATATTGACAGAATATTTAAAACGAATTGAAGGAGCTCAAAATCATGAATAAAGTCAATGACTTAATTAAGGGAAATCCATATCCAGGACGCGGAATTATTATTGGGAAAACCCCCAACGGAGAATATGCTGTTACTGCTTATTTTATTATGGGCAGATCTGAAAATTCTAGGAATAGGATATTTGTTGAGAGAGATGGTGAAGTATTCACTGAGCCATATGACGAATCTAAGGTAGACGACCCTTCTCTTATTATTTATGCAGCTATTAGACAATATAAGAACAATTTAATCGTAACAAACGGCAATCAAACAGATACTATTTATGATTTTCTTGAGCGTGACAAATGTTTTAGGTGTGCTTTAAAAACAAGAAAGTTTGAACCAGATGCACCAAACTTTACACCTAGAATTTCAGGTTTGCTCACATTTGATGACGGTGACTTTAATTATCAAATGAGTATATTAAAGTGTCTTGATAATGATGGCAATAATTGTGGACGATACATATTTGATTATCCAAGTCAACTTGGCATAGGTCATTTTATTCATACATATATTACTGACGGTGATCCAATTCCAAGCTTTAAAGGAGAGCCTGAAATAATTGAGACTAATGACGACATTGATGCATTTACTAATGAATTATGGGATGCGTTGGATTCAAAAAATAAAATTTCGCTTTATGTTAGATATATAAACTTAAAAACAAACGAGACAGAAAACAGGTGTATAAATGAAAGAACTAGAGCTTAAATACGGATGTAATCCAAACCAAAAACCATCTAAAATTTTTATGCATGATGGCTCTAATTTACCTATTAAAATTTTATCTGGTCGCCCGGGTTATATTAACTTTTTAGACGCATTTAACTCATGGCAGTTAGTTAGTGAACTTAAAAGAGAGCTGGATTTACCAGCGGCTACTTCATTTAAACATGTAAGTCCTACAAGTGCTGCTGTTGGAATTCCTCTGTCTGACGATTTGAAGCGTGCTTGTTTTGTTGATGATATTGAAGGCTTAGATGATTCGCCATTAGCTTGCGCATATGCGCGTGCCAGAGGAACTGATAGGCTTTGCTCTTTTGGTGACTTTATCGCATTGTCTGATCCTTGTGATGCTGTTACTGCCACAATTATTCAACGTGAAGTGTCTGATGGAATTATAGCTCCTGGATACAGCGAGGAAGCGCTAGATATACTTCGATCTAAACGTAATGGCAATTATAATGTTGTAGAGATTGATCCGAATTTTGTACCAGACGAGGTAGAGCATAAACAAGTCTTCGGCATTACATTTGAACAGGGTAGAAATAATTTTGAAATAAATCGAGAATTATTAGCCGATATTGTTACTAAAAATAAAGATTTACCAGATAGTGCTGTTAGAGATCTAATTATAAGTTTAATTACGCTTAAATATACTCAGAGCAACTCAGTATGTTTTGCTGTTGATGGTCAGGCAATTGGTGTTGGTGCAGGTCAGCAAAGCCGTATACACTGTACTCGTCTTGCAGGCTCTAAGGCTGACACTTGGTTTTTACGTCAATCGCCTAAAGTGTTGGGATTAAAGTTTAAACCAGACTTAAAACGTGCTGAGCGCGACAATGCAATTGATGCTTACATCAACAAAAATGAGGAAGATGTTGTTGCTAATTGGGAGAAGTATTTCACTGAAAAGCCTAAGTATTTCACAGAAGAAGAACAACGTACTTATCTTGATACTTGCGATAATGTTGCACTTGGCTCTGACGCATTCTTTCCATTTGGAGACAGTATTCAAAGAGGTTTTGCAAGTGGCGTTAAATATGTTGCCGAACCAGGCGGTTCTATTAGAGACGATCAGGTTATTGAGACTTGCGATAAATATAATATGGTAATGTGCTTTACGCATATGAGATTATTCCATCACTAAGGAGTAAAAATGAAAATTATGGTAATTGGCAGTGGGGGTCGTGAACATGCAATAATAAAAGCATTGCGAGGAGACATTTACGCTCTTCCTGGCAATGGTGGAATTGCCGAGGATGCAACTTGCGTTGATATTGCAGCTACTGATATTGAGAACATTGTTAAGTTTGCACAATCTGAAGGAATAGATTATGCTGTTGTGGCGCCAGACGATCCTCTAGTTTTGGGTTGTGTTGATGCGTTAGAAAAAGTTGGCATTCCTTGTTTCGGCCCGAATAGACGGGCAGCAATCATTGAAGGTTCTAAAGCTTTTGCTAAAGACATGATGAAAAAATACGGCATTCCAACTGCTGACTATGAGATTTTCGATAACGCAGAAGATGCTCTCGCTTATGTTTCTGATTGCAAGATTCCAATCGTTATTAAAGCTGATGGTCTAGCGTTAGGCAAAGGCGTAATTATTTCTGAGACTAGGGAAGATGCTCAAGCAGCTATTAGGTCTATTATGGAAGATAAGCAATTTGGTGACTCAGGCAATAAAATTGTAATTGAAGAATATTTAGAAGGTCCTGAAGTTTCGGTTCTCACCTTTACGGATGGAAAAACTGTTGTACCTATGGTAAGTTCAATGGATCACAAACGTGCATTGGATGGAGACCGCGGTCTAAATACCGGCGGCATGGGCACTGTTGCTCCTAACCCTCATTATACGAGCGAGATTGCCGATAGATGTATGAAAGAAATTTTCCTTCCAACTATTAAAGCTATGAACGATTTGAATAGGACTTTCAAGGGTTGTCTATATTTTGGCTTAATGATAACTAATGACGGCCCTAAGGTTATCGAGTATAACTGCAGGTTTGGAGATCCAGAAACACAGGTAGTGCTACCATTGTTGAAGACTGACTTACTCGACATTATGCAAGCTGTGACTGAAGAAAGATTATCCGAAATCAATGTTGAGTTTACCGATGATTGTGCAACATGCGTCATTATGGCGAGCGCGGGCTATCCTGTTAAATATGACAAAGGTTTTGAATTGACTTATCCTGAAGATGAGTTAATTTATATTGCAGGGGCAAAGCTCGAAGACGACAAGCTTGTAACAAATGGTGGGCGTGTTTTGGGTTGTGTTGGCATTGACAAAACTTTGAAAGGTTCAATTGACGTGGCTTACGCAATTGCTGATAAGGTGCATTTTGACAATGCTTATATGAGAAGCGATATAGGAAAGCGTGCGTTATTATGATTTATCGAGTATATGTAGAAAAGAAACCAGAATTTGCTCATGAAGCTGATGCTTTAAAAGCAGAGCTAGGTCTCAAGTCTGTTCGCGTAATTAACCGATACGATGTTGAGAATGTAGACAAAAAATTATTTGACTATGCTGTTAAATATGTGTTTTCTGAACCTCAGGTCGATAATGTATATTTTGATTTAGATGAGCCTAATTCATTTGCTGTCGAGTATTTACCTGGTCAATTTGACCAGCGTGCCGATAGTGCTGCTCAATGTATTCAAATTATAAGCCAAGGTGAGAAACCTAAGGTTTCTTCTGCGAAAGTATATGTTGTTGATGGCGATATAGATGCTCTTAAAAAATATGTAATTAACCCCGTTGACTCTCGTGAAGCAAGTCTTGATGTGCCTGAAACCTTGGAAGTTGATTATGAAATTAAAACTGAAGTAGAGACCTTAGATGGATTTTGTGAGTTAAGTAATTTACAAGAATTTATTGACGAACACGGTCTTGCTATGGATCTAGGAGATATCCAGTTTTGTCAAAAATATTTCCGTGATACTGAGCATCGTGATCCAACTATTACCGAGATTAAGATGATTGACACTTATTGGTCTGATCATTGCAGACATACTACGTTTTCTACCATTATTGATAATGTTGAATTTGAAGATGAGCTTATCCAGGAGACTTATGAAGATTACCTATCTGTGCGCAAAGAGCTGGGAAGAACAAAGCCAGTTTGTTTGATGGATCTTGCCACCATTGCGGTTAAGTATTTAAAGCCAGATAAATTGGACGAGTCTGAAGAAATTAATGCTTGTACCGTTAAGATGAAAGTAAATGACGAGGATTGGTTGTTGCTTTTCAAGAATGAGACTCACAATCATCCAACAGAGATCGAGCCTTTTGGTGGTGCTGCTACTTGCATCGGTGGTGCCATAAGGGACCCACTGTCTGGTAGATCTTATGTTTATGGCGCTATGAGAGTAACAGGTGCTGGAGATCCGCGCGATGAGGATGCTTTACCTGGAAAACTATCACAAAAAAAGATTGTTCGTACTGCTGCTGATGGCTATTCATCATACGGAAATCAAATTGGTCTTGCCACTGGAATCGTTGACGAGATTTACCATCCTGGTTATGTTGCTAAGCGTATGGAGATTGGTGCTGTAATAGGGGCGGCTCCTGCGTGTAATGTTAGACGTGAGAGACCAGAACCAGGCGACATCGTAATTTATCTTGGTGGCAGCACTGGACGTGACGGAATCGGTGGTGCTACAGGATCTTCTAAGGCTCACAATGCTAAGTCTGTTGAGACTTGTGGAGCTGAGGTTCAAAAGGGTAATGCTCCTGAAGAGCGTAAGCTTCAAAGATTTTTTAGGAATCCAGGTGTTTCTCGCATGATAAAGCGATGCAATGACTTTGGTGCTGGTGGCGTGAGTGTTGCTATTGGTGAGCTTGCCGATGGACTTAATATTGATCTGAACGCTGTGCCTAAAAAGTATGAAGGATTGGATGGCACAGAGCTCGCAATTTCTGAATCTCAGGAGCGTATGGCAGTTGTTGTTGAGGCAGAGAACGTTGATGAGTTTTTGGAGCTAGCCGATAAAGAAAACTTGCAAGCCTGTGTTGTGGCAAAAGTTACTGAATCTCCTCGACTCGTTATGAATTGGAACGGCAAGAAAATTGTAGATATTTCTCGTGAGTTTTTAAATTCAAATGGTGCGGAAAAGCATATAGATATCGTGACTGGTAAAGCTGAGATGTTGAAAAAAGAAATTTCTGGTAGTTTTAAAGAGAAAATGCTTTACGTCGCTAGTAGCTTAAATTGTTGCAGTAAGCGAGGCTTGTCAGAGCGCTTTGACTCGACTATTGGCGCGGGTACAGTACTCATGCCTTTTGGCGGAAAAAATCAGTTAACTCCAATCCAGGCAATGGTTAATAAAGTGTCAATTGAGCGCGGTCATACTGATGATTGCAGTTTAATGGCTTTTGGATATAACCCTTATGTTTCTGAAAATAGTCCGTATCATGGCGCGTACTTGGCTGTCGTAGAATCTGTTTGTAAATTGATTGCAACAGGAGCTAAATTTGAGGATGTTTATTTAACTTTCCAAGAGTATTTCGAGGGGTTAGACCGTGTCCCTGAGCGTTGGGGTAAGCCACTAAGTGCGCTTCTTGGTGCTTATCGTGCTCAAAAGGAACTTGGTATTGCTGCAATTGGAGGTAAGGATTCTATGAGTGGCTCATTTGAGGATATTCATGTTCCACCAACACTTGTTTCCTTTGCTGTTACAACTGAAAATGTTGACGAAATTATTAGTCCCGAGTTTAAGGCTGCTGAACATAAGCTTGTTTGGCTGCGTCCTGAATATGGAGAGGATGGCTTGCCTACAGCCGAATCGTTAATAAAGTTGTTTGATAAAGTCAGAGCTTTGAAACCATTAGCTTGCTATACGCCAGGCATGGGTGGCTTAGCTGAAGCTATTATGAAGATGAGTTTTGGTAATGGTGTTGGTGTTAAACTCGAGACAGAAGATATTTTTGATTATGCGTATGGTTCCTTCTTGCTTGAAGTAGAGGATGCTGATAGTAATGTGATAGGTGAGACTATAGAGGAGCCTCGAATTAATGATATTAATTTGAATGAGTTACTTGAAGCTTACGAATCACCATTAGAAGACATCTTCCCAACAAAAACGCTTCAGACTCAAATTCGCCAAATAGCAAAAAAAAGTCCGAAGCAAATTCGCCAAAAGGCCAAAATAGGTACGAAGCCAAAAGTTGTTATACCGGTATTTCCAGGCAACAATTGTGAGTATGATACAGCACGTGCTTTTGAGGATGCCGGAGCTAAAGTTGAAACTTTTGTTATCAATAATCTCAGCTCTGAGGGCATTTCTCGTTCAATAGAAAATTTTGCTAAGCTAGTAAAAGATTCTCAAATGATATTTATACCTGGTGGCTTTTCTGCAGGAGACGAGCCAGATGGAAGCGGTAAATTCATTACAGCTTTCTTCCGTAATGCTCAAGTAAAAGATGCTGTTACAGATCTTCTCGACAATAGAGGCGGACTTATGGGTGGCATTTGTAATGGATTTCAGGCACTCGTTAAACTTGGGCTTGTGCCATTTGGAAAAATTATTGATACAGATGAGACTTGTCCAACACTTACTCATAACACAATTGCTCGACATCAATCAAAGATTGTACGTACGCGTATTGCTGACAACAGCTCACCATGGCTGTCGCAGTTGAATATTGGTGACATTATCAATGTTGCAATTTCCCATGGCGAGGGACGTTTTATTTGCGAGGATCCAGACAAGCTTAATGTTGCTACACAGTATGTTGACCTCGATGGCAATCCTACGATGGATATTCAAGTTAATCCTAACGGTTCTATTGCTGCCATTGAAGGCATTACATCACCTGACGGCCGAGTTTTTGGTAAGATGGGACATGCTGAACGTATGTGTAGTGGTTTGTATAAAAATGTTCCTGGCAATTATGATTATAAGATGTTCGAGTCTGCAGTAAAGTTTTTCAACTAATCGGTGTATATTATTATAATTATATTATTATAAAAATCGCTTTCTTGAGAGCGTTGTAGGAGGGGAACATGACATATCCAAAAAATAATAAACCAAGTAAAGATAAAGAAAGTATTACCTATGCTACTGTCGGGCATGTCAAAATAGATAATGCAAGAATTGATGAAGCTTGTGAAGCATATTTCAAATGGAAGGATTTAAATACTTATATTAAAAGTGTAAGCAAACGTGGATTAAATATGCCAGACGCAATTAGCGAACCAATGGGGTGTTTTTGCCTAGGGCTGTTATGGAACAGAGGCGGAAAAACAGGTGATGCTTTTGACAAAGAAGGAAAGAAAAAAATAGAATTTAAAGCTACTTCAAATTTCGAGAACGATCTTTCTTCATTTTCACCAAAAAGCACTTTTGATGATTTAGTTTTTTTGCGTTATAATCTCCAAGAAAATCGATTATATGTATACGATTTTCATATAAATTCACATGATTTAGGTAAATTTCAAGCCAGTAAAACACAAACAGTTGACGATCAACGTAAACAAGGCAGAAGGCCTAGATTAAGTTTAATTCAGTCTTATATCGAGCCGAATAATCTTGTTCCAGATGTAGTTTTTGACATTAGAAGAGTAAAAATTATTGAAGACAACAGATAATTATTCAAATTTTTTTGTATAATATATAGATAAATCGCGGCGTGCCGCAATTTAACGAATGGAGTTTAAATGTATAAGGTTGCATCTTTTTTTGCTGGTGTTGGTGGTATTGATTTAGGTTTCGAAAATACGGGTAAATTTAAAACAGTTTACGCTAACGAATTTGATTCTTATCCAGCTAACACTTATGAATTGAATTTTGATATTTCGGTCGACACAAGAGATATCAAAGATATTAAATCTTCAGATATACCAGATTTCGATATTATGCTTGCTGGTTTTCCTTGTCAGCCCTTTTCTCAGGCAGGCCTTAGAGAAGGATTTGAGGATAATAAAGGGCGTGGCACTTTATTTTTTGAACTTATTCGTATCGTAAAAGATAAAGAACCAGATATTGTTTTCCTTGAAAATGTTAAAAATCTTGTTAGTCATGACAATGGTAATACTTTTAGGGTAATTCTAGAGCAATTACAAAATTTAGGTTATAAAGTTAAATATCAGGTGCTTAATGCTATGGAGTACGGAAATATCCCTCAGAACAGAGAACGCATTTACGTTGTTGCTTTTAAGTCTAAAGAGATATTTAAAAATTTCGAATTTCCATATCCGGTTAAATTAGAAACTAAGCTTAGTGATATTATTGATTTTGATAAAAAATTTGATGACAAATATTATTACACAAAAGGTAAGTACAAGGGAAATATTTATGAAAAACTTGTAGATTCGATAGATGACGATCGTGCTGTTTACCAATGGCGTAGAAAGTATGTCAGAAAAAACAAAAGCGGTGTTGTTCCTACTTTAACAGCAAATCAAGGAGAAGGCGGACACAATGTTTGTATTGTGAAAACGAAGTTTGGAATTAGAAAAATGGTTCCTCATGAATGTTTTAATGCTCAAGGCTTTCCTAAAAATTACAAATTGCCTAAAGATATGAGCGATGCTAGACTATACAAACAAGCTGGTAATTCAGTTTGCGTTTCTGTGATTGAGCGTATTGCTGGAAATATTTATGAAGCTATTAGAGAGGCTTCATAAAAAAGCTCCCTTTCGGGAGCTTTAATTTTACTCTTCTTTTTTCTCTTCCTCTTTAGGTGCTTCTTCCTCTTTTGGAGGATCTTCTTTAGGAGGTTCTTCTGCTTTAGGCTCTTCCTCTTTAGGTGCTTCTTCAGCAGGTTTTTCTTCTTCCTTAGGTGCTTCTTCAGCAGCAGGAGCCTCCTCAGCTGGAGCCTCTGTCTCTGGAGTAGCTTCTTCAGCAGCTTTTTCTTCAGCTGCCTTTTTCTTTTCTGCAGCCTTTTGAGCTTTTTGAGTCTTTTCACGGCGTTTTGCTTTTTCTTCGGATTCTTTTTTCATGGCCTTCTCGCGTTCTTCCTTTGCCTTAGCCTTTTTTGTGCCACCTTTTTTTTCAGGAGTTTTCTTTGGTTCAGGCTTATATGCTGTGCGTTCTTTATCAGTAACAATTTGGTTAGCTAGAGCCATGATGCCACTTTTTCTGTTAGCGGCTTGATTTTTATGAATGATGCCTTTTGCAGCAGCTCTGTCGAGTAATTTGCATGCAGTTAAGGCTTCTTTAAGAGCTACATCTGCCTTTTTAGCATCTACTGCATCTTTAACTTTACGAGTCTGAGTTTTAATCTCCTTTTTGTAAGCTACATTTCTGATATGAGCTTTCTCGTTTGTTTTAATTCTTTTCTTTTGGCTTTTAATATTTGCCATGTTTCCTCCTAATACATTTTAAGCGTCGGGTGCATACTATAGCAAAAAACCTATAAATAAGTACAATTATTTAATAATTTTTTGCTAGAATATAGATGCTTCTTCCGACTGTAGTTGCGAGGATTCGGTGTAGTCTCCTCAAGTCCATGGCAGACGCGGTCGAAAGGACCCACGTAAGGGTATTAAAACCTGAGCATGGCGCGTTCTAGATGTAAGTCGTGATTTTCACGCGAGTGTGGGGGCAAAGACTAGGTCAGGGAAGAAGCTAGATATTAAATGGAGGATATATGACTAAAGTAAAGAAAAATATACTAAGAATCGTAGTTTTAGCTACTTTTATGTCTCTTATTGTTGTTTTATGTTCATGCTCAAGCAACTATAAACCAGAATTAAAAAATGCTCAAATTAATACACCTAATATTATCCAATCAGGTACGCTAAAGGTAGGAGTAGATGCAGACAATCCTCCATTAGCAGGTGAGACATCAAAAATGAGCGGTATTGACGTTGATGTTGCTTATGCTATTGGTGACGGTCTTGGCCTAAATGTTGAGATTCAAGATGTGGGAACCAACGGAGCAAAAGCTCTAAAGGATAAAAAAGTTGATATTGTTATGGGCGTTGATAAAAGTGCTACTTTAGCCAATTGCTGGAAATCTGAGAAATACGTTGATACTGCTAGCGCTCTTTTTGCAAAAAGTGCAAATGCTCCTCTACCTAAAAAAGGCGACGGCAAAAAGGTCGGTGCTCAAATGGCTTCTTCAGGCGCTCTTGCTGCTCAAAATCAGCTAGACGTATCTAATATTAAACTCGAAAGTAATTTGACTGCATGCTTTGATTCCTTAAACAACAATAGAGTTGATTATGTTGCTGCAGATGCTGTAGTTGGTACTTATATAGCAAATAATTCTGATGTGTCCTGCTATCTTATTGGGCTTCTCAGCAATCCAAGTGGGTATTGTGTAGGTGTATATGAGAGCAATGTCCTACTTCAAACTAAAATTGCTGTAATTCTTGAACAGCTTAAGAAAAATGGTACATTTGGAGTAATTGAGAGTAAGTATCTTGCTAAAAACTTGCTTTTAGATGCCGTACCTAAAACTGAAGGCGCTGGAAATCAAGCTAATATGAGTGACGTTGAAGGCGCTGTTTACGATCATACAAATACTCAATAATTTATGTCTCTACAACATTTTTTTCTTGAAGAACAAATTATTGAAGGTGGTTGTTTTACCTTAAATCTTTCTGATGAAGACTTACATCATGCTAAAGTTTTAAGGTTAGCACCTGGCGAACATATTGGTGTTATAGATGCTAAAGGCATTTATTTTGAGTGCGAGATCCTTGATTATGATTTTAATGTTAGAGTTTGTAAACGCGATAAGCATATCGACAATTTTAGTATTACGCTTTGTCCTGGATTGGCTAAAGGTTCAAAGCTCGATGATGTAATTAAATCATGTACTGAGATCGGAGTAAACGATTTTTATCCTATTTCATTTGAACGTTGTGTTGTAAAGCTTGATAACAACAAGTCACAAAAACGTGAGAGGCGATGGCAAAAAATTGCTAAAAGTGCTGCTATGCAATCTGGTAGATATTCAATTCCATTCGTACATCACATTCAAAATAATTTTGATTTTTTAAAAAAATATGATGCTGTATATCTGTTTTGGGAAGAAGCAGACAATCTAGATTTTATACATGAGATAAAACATAAAAATATCGCTATTGTTATTGGTCCCGAAGGTGGGATTACTAATAACGAGGTCGATAAGATTAAATCGATTAATAAGAATACTTATGTTGCCTCTCTGGGATCAAACATTCTTCGTACAGAGACTGCTAATATTGTTGCTACAACATTGATAAAGTTTAATCATGTCTAAGAAATTCTACATAAAATCACTTGGCTGCAAAGTAAATAGAGCTGAGGCAGATGATTTTGCTGCTTATTTACTTGAAAATGGCTGGGAGTTTTCGTCCTCTGAAGAAGCTGATTTGATTTTAATAAATACTTGTACTGTTACGCATACGGCTGAGAAAAAAACAAGGAAAGCAGTAAAAAGCTTATGTACTACAAATAAGAAAGCAAAAATTATATTAACGGGTTGTTCTTGTGTAATACACTCAGATTTTTATAAATCGCTTGATTCAAGAATAGAGATTATTTCAAAAAAAGATTTGGATGTAGGATGTGCAAGTATCCTCGCTAATGAAAAATTCAGAACACGTGCTTCAATTAAGATTCAAGATGGTTGTGATAATGCATGTACATATTGTATAGTACATGTTGCTAGAGGCAAAAGTGTTTCCCTAGATAAAAAATTCATTATAAACAGGTTTAATGAACTTTCTGATTCTGGTGTTAAAGAAGTCGTATTAACAGGAGTGAATCTTGGTGCATATAATGATTTATGTGGTCTTTTAACAGAGCTTTTACATTCCGACACAAGAATTAGATTATCCTCCATAGAGCCACAAAATTTAACAGATGACATTATTGATTTGATAGCTGACTCAGATGGGAAAATATGTAGGCATCTACATCTTCCTTTACAATCAGGTTCTTCTAGAATATTAAAAAAAATGGCGCGACATTATAATGCTGATGAGTATCTTTCTCTTGTTTATAAGTTGCGTGAAAAAATACCAACAATAGCACTATCTACAGACATAATTGTTGGTTTTCCTGGAGAGGACTCTAGCGATTTTAAACAAAGTTTTGATTTGTGTAACAAATGCGGTTTTATGAAAATTCATGTTTTTCCTTACTCTGTTCGCGTAGGGACACCTGCAGCGATAATGCCTAATCAGATTCCTGAAGACATTAAACAGAAACGAGCAAAAAATCTGCGCGAATTGTCAAAAAATCTTGCAATTAAAGATTTTAATGCTCGTAAAGGATCTTCAGAACTTGTTTTGGTAGAGTCAAAAGAGGTTTCAAGAACGGAGAGCTATCATACTATAGCTTCTCCTAAAGCTTCTAAGCCTGGAGAGCTGATTAGTGTTATACTATAGACATGGAGGTAATTATGAAAATCAAAGAAGGTTTTGTAAAGCGACCTATTATGGATGATATGGTTGTTGTGCCAACAGGAGATGCTAGTAAGGATTTTGAAGGCATAATTAAACTTAACCCTTCAGCTTCATTAATTTGGGACATGATTGACGAGGGTAAGTCCATAGATGATATTGTAGAAAAATTTACAGAAGTTTACGATGTGTCAGCTGAATCCGCTAGACGCGATATTGATGCCATTGTAAACCAAATGATTGATGCTGGTGTTATAGAGTAGACAATGGAAATAATTTATAACGAAAGAAACAATATAAAGTCTATTTTGGGCAAACAGAAGCCATCTTCAGATTATCGTATGATGAATTTTGTAGTACAAGACGATACAGACGATGGAGGCCTTGTGCTTTACAATAATTTTACAAAATCTGCTTGGGTGTTAAACAAATCAGAAAAAGATGCTCTAGAAAATTTAGATACAGATCACCCTACGATTAAAAAGCTTATAGAAGGTTGGTACTTGGTCCCCAAAAATTTTGATGAGCTAAAAACATTTCAGCAAGTAAGAGATATCTATAATGTTGTCTATGAAAATAGCAATATTGATACAGGATTAACAAGTTTTACTATACTTACAACTACTGAATGCAATGCTAGATGTTATTATTGTTATGAAAACGGCTGCGAAAAAGCAACAATGGACAAGCAGATGGCGTTTGATGTTGCTAATTTTATTAAAAAATCTTCAAAAGATAAAAAAAATATACATTTAGCTTGGTTTGGAGGCGAGCCTCTTTTTAATTACGAGGCCATTGATATTATTTGTAATGAGCTTTCAAGGGACGGATACGATTATACTTCATCTATGATAACAAACGGCTATATGTTTGATGAAAAATTAATTAAACAAGCAGTTAATTTATGGAATCTTAAGTCCCTACAAATTACTCTAGATGGGACTCGAGATGTATATAACAATGCAAAATCTTATGCCGTTTTAGATGAAAATGACACTCGAGATCCTTTTTCGAGAGTACTTGACAATATCGATCTATTAATAAAGGCCAAAATTAAAGTTTTAATTCGTCTTAATTTATCTCCCGAGAACGAAGAAGATATAAAAGACTTAATTGAAATTTTATCAAAAAGATTTGCTAACAACAAATACGTACATGTTTACTGTCATACGTTATTTCAAGAAATATCAAAGGTAGGCACAAAAAGAGCAATGTCTGATAAAAGTTTAGAAGAATGCTATGATAGAGAGTTGGAAATCCAGAATTTACTATTTAATAAACATCTCGCATCTGCAGATGCTCTTCCTAGATCTATAAAGATGAATCACTGTATGGCTGACTCAAAACAGTCTGTCGTTATTTTGCCTGATGGAAATCTTACAAAATGTGAACATTTTACTGAGGCTTTACCTACATGGGGTAGCATTTATTCAAATGATTATAATCAGGATATTATTAAAGAATGGGAAAGGTTGTACCCATATAAAGAAGAATGCAGAACGTGTAAGCATTGTCCTAGTTGTCTTCGTCTGGCAAATTGCCCGAACATTGTTGAGGAGTGTAGCTCTGAATATCGTAACAAAGAAGAGAAATTACTACACAAACAATTAAGATACACATATGACTTTTGGAAAAAACGTGGACGTAAAGTTTTGAAGCAGGACAAGGAATTGCAACAGGCAAAGTCTGATTAATGATTGCTTTTATAGTTTTGTAATAATTCTTTTTTGCGGTCTTGTTTAGCTTTGATTTTTGCTTTTTTTAATTTAGAAGCTTCCTGTATTGATTTTTGTTTTTTGATATTTTCTTGTTTTTGTTTTACCTGTTCTTTCCGTTCTTTTAAGGAATATTCACAACCACAATATTTTTGCCTGTACATTCCGAGTTCAATTGAACGCTTTGTTGCTTCTTTGTAATATGGTCTGAAATCTATAAAAACAGGTTTAAGGTTGTATTCTTTGCATACATTAATTAATGTATTTTCAATAACTTTTGTTTGTTGATACGGGCTTACAGCTAAGCTGGTAGATAGATGTGTATATCCGTTTGAGACAGCAAAATTTGCAGATTTTTCAAGCCTTAACTTATAGCAATCCTCGCATCTGCCAACAACAGCATTTTGCCAAAGTATATGATTGTATTTATCATATATCACATCAATATCGTTGTCCTCCGCCCATTTGTTTAATGTATATAGTCTCCTTTCAAATTCAGATTCTGGAAAAATATTATCGTTTGAATAATATAGACTTATATCATAACCTGAATTTTTAAGAATTCTGTAAGGTTCTAAGGCACAAGGCCCGCAACAAACATGTAATAGTAGTTTCATAAATGTGTATAATACCACGATGATGGAAAATTTTAAATGTAAAATAGATGCGACAGATGGTCACGCTCGTGCTCTAAGCTACAATACAAGTCATGGTCATTTCGAAACACCTATGTTTATGCCAGTTGGTACTCGCGCAAGCGTTAAAGGTCTAACTGTTGACCAGTTGTATGAACTTGGGTCTCAAGTTGTACTTGCAAACACATACCATCTTGCCATGAGGCCTGGAGCAGATGTTGTAGAGGCGGCTGGAGGAATACATAAGTTTAGTAATTACAATGGTCCTATGCTTACAGATTCAGGCGGTTTTCAAGTGTTCTCGCTTGCTGATACGGTTAAGTTGCAAGATGACGGTGTTGAGTTTATAAGTATATACGACGGAAAGCATATTTTTTGGACTCCTGAAGAGAATATGAAAATTCAATCTCAAATTGGTGCTGATATTATAATGCAACTTGATCAATGTCCGCCATATCCTGCTGATAGGGAATTTGTTGAACGTGCAGTAGATTTGTCAGGTAAGTGGGCAAAAAGATGTCTCGATTCTTATGATAAAAACCAATCTTTATTTGGAATTGTTCAAGGTGGTATGCATCTTGACTTACGTATGAGAAGCATTGAGAATTTGCTTAAGTGTGAAGGGGAGAACAAGTTTGGTGGTTTTGGTATTGGTGGATATTCTGTTGGTGAACCTCACGATGTGATGTTTGAGACCTTGCCACGTGTTGCTCAATCATTGCCAGATGATAGACCACGATACTTAATGGGAGTAGGCAATCCTACAACATTAGTCGAGGCTGTACACGCGGGCGTAGATATGTTTGATTGTGTTCTGCCCACACGTACTGGTCGAATGGGTACTGCATTTTCATCTCAGGGTAGAATGAATATGAGAAATTCTAAATATATACAAGACTTTGGTCCAATAGACGATGCTTGTAATTGCCCTGTATGTAAGCAGTATACTCGCGCGTATATTAGACATTTAATTAAAAATGATGAGATATTAGGTGGTATTTTATTATCTGTACATAATTTGCATTTTCTGTTAGATTTATGCAGAAAGATGAGAGAGGCTATTATTGCTGGTGAATTTGAAAAATTCTACCAGCAATGGATGAATAGTCCTGCCAAGTTTGATTATTAGTTTACATCTGAATAAACAAAATTCATTCTTCCAAATGGAGCAACGTCACCATCTTTATAAAAACTCACAATATCGCCTTCTCCTTGGAAGTTGTCAGCCCACTTAAACTCTATATCAATGAGGCCGTCTCTATATTTTTGAAGTTCTAAATCTCTATAATTTAGAGAAAGCATTACTTTATTGTTTTCTTGTTTAAATTCTGCTTGTCCGATATCTGTCCAACTCCAGCCCCCATTGCATTTGCTGATGATTCCATCACCGTGTAGATTAATTGCGTACGTATAGCCATTCCAGTTAGCCTGATCATCTTTTGTATTTATAAATAAAACATTTTTATTAGGGCCTTCAACAATGGTATCTGCACATTCAAGATAAAAATATATCTTATTGTTGTCATGTGCAACTTTCATCTCAGTAATATCGTTTCTGCCTGTATTGTTTGTGTATTGGATATCTCCAAAACCTACCGCATCTCTGTGCTTTGTATCTCCTTTGAAGTCTTTATATTCTGCTGTGATTTTATTGTTGTCCCACTGATTAAAATCTCCGTTTATATTAATTGTCGTTTTTTCACCAACATTTACTCTATCTTCGACTCCTTTATATTTGCGCATATAGTTAATCATCTGCATATAATAATTATCGTTGTATCCACCTTTCATTGGTTCTATGTCACGACTGTTGTTTGGGTCTGCGCAGTCTACAAAACATATTGGCCATTCTGGATGTTTCCATGCTGTAGCATTTTGGCGTTGAGCTACCCATTCATTCCATCCTGTTAAGAAAAGGTGAGGCACATTTTTATGATTTTTTAAGAACCATTCCCATTGCTGTGCCGTGTTGTAACCTTTTGTGAATGCATCAGGTGCAGGGTCGTTACTGCCATCATGAAAACTTCTAGTTCTGTCGTCTTCGCCATACCATGCTGTTGCGCTAAATGTAACGGTTTTATTATGCTGGGCAACAGAAATATTTGCAACCATATCTTGTCCAGTTTCATCTTGATATATAGCTTCATTAGTCATATATCTATCGAATTCTATCCACGGCCATGAATTATTTCTTTTTGGTTCGTTTGGCCATTGAGCATCCTTGATTGTAAAGTATTCTTTAAGTTCGTCATAAGTAGTGTTGCCACTATATTTTTCTGCTGGTTCGCTAATTGTCGAGACTTTTAAACCGTCTTTTGCTTCATTAGTATTATTGCCAACAATCATTGGCTTTCCATTTATTCTATACCATAAATCTTTAGCTTCAGGATGTTTTTGATAAACATTGTCGTATAAATCACACATAGTATCTAATGAGTTTGTATGTGTGTAAAATGCGAGTTTAGGTACGTTGAAGCCTTGATCGCGATATTCTTTCCATACATTTAACAGAATTTCGAACCTGTCTTGATAAGTTGCCCTATTGGTTGTGTCAAATAGTAAGTAATCAATTTTTGCATCGGTTAGCATTTGACAGTGTTTTCTAAAGATCCATTCATCTTTTGTTGTGTAATATCCATATAATGGTTCTCCCCAAAAATGATGAGCTTGTTCTGGCCCTCCTCCTGCAGCAATCCATTTTTCAGGACTTTCAACCGAGCTATGATCATTTTTGTATATTTTGTCATTGTCATAAAGTCTGGTTCCGTGAGCACCTTCCCATAAAAAGTAAAATATTCCTACATCTTTCGTAGGATCTTTAGGAAAAGATATATTGTCAGTTGTTAGTGTATTGCCTAAGGCGTCAGTTCCTGCAAGAGCACCATTAACGCTTGCATAATTACCACTGTATTTGATTCTGTCTGCAGCATATTCGCTTATATATAAAGTAAGTTTAATAGAAGGCTTGTCTAACAAAGACAGGGCAGTATTACTGTCCATATTTGTTGAGATCTTTACTGATTTGCTTGATTTGGCAGCAATTTCAAAATTTGTATTAACCTTTTGATTGTCTGCTTTAAATTTATAAGTATTGTTATCTATTGTTGTTGTCCATTCGGCATTATTTGTATTATTAATTTCCTGTGCAGACATTGCATTGACAACAGTTGCTCCGTCGTTATTGTTTGTAATTTGCACGTCATCTATTACAAGAGTTCCGTCAGTCTCTACGACAGCATTAACACTATTTGCAACTAATGTATTAGCGCTTGCAAGACTGATGCATATTGGACACATTAGAGCAATTACACAAATTGTTGAGAATATCGAAAATATTTTTTTTCTTTTAACAATGGCAACTAGAGCTATTATCAATGCTATTGCAGATAAAATAGCAAGTAAAATAAATAAAAAATCACCTGTTGAAGGGATTCCTGAGCTTACGTTAAAGCTTTCACCTTTTATAAAATTAATAGTAAAGTCTAGCGACGATTCCATTACGGCCTCCTTTAGAATTTATTTGTAATTATACATTATATTATTTTGTTTTTTTGATACAATTATTTGCTTGTATGAAGGAGATATAATGGCACAAAGTTACAAAGATACAATGAATTTACCAAAGACCGATTTCCCTATGCGTGGAAATCTTCCTATTAATGAACCAAAAAGATTAGATAAATGGAATGAAATGGATATTTACAAGCAGGTTCTTGATAAAAACAAGGACGGAGAACCTTTTGTATTACATGATGGCCCACCTTATGCAAATGGTCCAATTCACTTAGGTCATGCTTTCAATAAAATACTAAAAGATTTTGTAGTTAAAAGTAAGGCTCAACAAGGTTATTACACGCCTTATATTCCTGGCTGGGATTGTCATGGACAGCCTATTGAACATAAAGTTGAAACAGATTTAGGCCCTGAGAAAATGTCTAAAATTGATACTCCAACGCTTAGAAAAATTTGCCGTGAATATGCCGAAAAATTTGTTGATGTTCAACGTGATGGTTTTAAACGTTTAGGTGTTAATGCAGACTGGGAACATCCTTATCTCACAATTCATAAAAATTATGAATCTGGCAATGTTGAGATATTTAAGAAAATGTATTTAGACGGTGCCATTTATCGAGGACGTAAACCAATTCATTGGTGTAAACATTGTCATACAGCTTTAGCAGAAGCAGAAATTGAATATGGCGACGAGATTTCACCTTCAATTTTTGTTAATTTTAAAATGGATAAAGTTCCAGATTGTTTTGATGTAGATGAGTTGTATGTTCTTATTTGGACAACTACTCCTTGGACCTTACCAGCAAATACTGCTGTTTCTCTTGCTCCTCAGGCAGAATATTGTGTTGTTTCGGCTGATGGTAAAAACATGTTAATGGCCAGAGATTTGGTTGAAGAAGTAGCTGAGGCTGCTGGATGGGACAAGTATGAAATATTGGATGGTGTTTGTACTGGTCGCGATTTAGAAGGTTATACTTATACATGTCCGATTAGACAAGATTTAAAAGGTACAATTATCTGGGGAGATCATGTAACTCTAGATAGTGGTACAGGTGCAGTGCACACAGCTCCAGGACATGGTGTTGACGATTATCTAGTTGGACAAAAATTTAATATTCCGGTTTTGATGCCTGTTGATGACAATGGAGTATTGACTGATGAGGCAGGTGAATTCGCTGGACTGGACGTTGACGATGCTAATCCAAAAATTATTGAATGGTTAAAAAAACAAGGTGTGCTTGTGGCACATGTTGATATTTCTCACTCATATCCACATTGTTGGCGCTGCCATGAGCCAGTTATATTTAGAGCTACAGACCAGTGGTTTGTTGATATGGATAAAACACATTTGCGGCAAGATGCAAAAGCTGCAATTGACAATGATGTTGAATTTATTCCAGACTGGGCAAAGAACAGAATTGGAAGTATGGTTGAAGAACGCCCTGATTGGTGTATTTCTCGTCAGCGTAGTTGGGGAGTTCCGCTTCCTGTATTTAAGTGTTCCAAATGCGGTGAAACAGTAGCTAATGCCGAAACCTTTGATGCTGTAATTAAGCTTTTCGAAGAAAAAGGTTCTGATGCATGGTTTACAACAGATCCAAAAGATTATTTACCGCCAGTAAAATGCCAGAACTGTGGCTGTGAGGAAGTTGAACCTGAACGTGACATCCTAGATGTATGGTGGGAGAGTGGTGTTTCGCATACAAGTGTTTTGAAACATCGTGAGTCAGAAGGCCTACATTTCCCAGCAGAAATGTATCTAGAAGGTTCTGATCAGCATAGAGGATGGTTTCAATCATCTCTCTTAACTTCAATTGGTGCTTATGGTACTGCTCCTTACAAACAAGTAATGCACTGTGGTTTTATCGTCGATGGCGAAGGCAAAAAACAATCAAAATCTAAAGGTAATGTTGTTGCTCCTGATGAAGTTATGGATAAATTTGGCGCTGACGTGCTTCGTCTATGGGTTTCTAGTGTTGATTATTCTCAAGACGTTGGTATTGATAAAGAAATCTTACAACGTATTACAGATGCTTACAGAAAGATAAGAAATTCATTTAGATTTTTGCTCGGCAATTTATACGATTTTAGTAATGATGATTTTGTTGACGAGCTTCTACCAATTGATTCTTGGATGTTGGCCAAAACAGCTAAATTGTTAGATGATGTCACGGAGAATTTTGACAAATATTCCTTCCATAATATTTTTAGATCTACATTTAATTTTATCAATAATGAACTCTCGTCAATTTATATGAATGTTGCAAAAGACAGACTTTATTCTGATGCTGCTGATTCATATAACAGAAGAAGTGCTCAAACAGTACTCGCAAATGTTCTAGAGGTGTTAGTTAGAATTTTGAGTCCTATACTCAGCTTTACATGCGAGGAAGTTTGGGAACATTATCCAGAAGGTATGAAATCTGACATTGAATCTGTTCAGCTTGCTGGTTGGCCAGAACTAAAAGATTTTATGCCAAAGGTTAATATGGATGCAATAGATGAGTTTGAAAGCGCACTGGAGCTTCGTGATGCTGTTACTAAAGCATTAGAGGATAAAGGCATTAGACAGAGTCAAGCTGTTAAACTGATAATTACTATGCCAGATGAACCTAAATTTGACAAGTCAGTTTACGAAGAGTTGTTTATTGTTTCTTCTGTTGAGTTTAAGCAAGGTGACCTAGCTATTGAAATAGAAGATGCGGATGGTGAAAAATGCCCACGTTGCTGGAATTATCGAAACCTCAACAATGACGGTGTATGTGACAGATGTAGTGAGGTGTTATAATGAAAGCTGCAGCACAAAAAGTTGGAAAATTTTTATCTGCAATGATTATGCCTCTGATTGGTGTGTTCATTGCATGGGGCTTAATGACAGCTATGTTCTTAACTCCGGGTGGTTGGTTTCCAAATGAAAATCTCTATGCTATAGTACCTGTAATTTTAACTTATTTGCTGCCAGTACTTATTGCATTCCAGGGTGGTTATATGGTTGGGGGCTTACGAGGCTCGCTGGTCGGTGCCATTGCCATTGTTGGTGTTATATGTGGCAAACCTGAAACTACGATGCTTATGGCAGCTATGATAGTTGGACCATTCTCTGGTTGGCTTATTAAAAAATTCGATCAATTTATGGAAAAACATATGCCAGCTGGTTTTGAGATGCTAATCAATAATTTCTCTGCTGGTATTTTAGGTTTAATCCTCTGCATTATAGGATACTATGCAATAGCCCCTGTTATGGATGCAATATTAAGCGTTTTAGCTACAGGAGTATCTTTTTTAATAGAACATAGTTTGTTACCCTTTGTAGCGATATTTTTAGAGCCAGCAAAAGTTTTGTTTTTGAATAACGCTATCAATCATGGCATTTTTACACCACTAGGTGCAGATGATGTTGCCAATACTGGTAAATCAATCATGTTTATGATTGAGTCTAATCCAGGTCCAGGTTTGGGCGTCTTGCTTGCATTCTGGGCATTCTCTCCAGATAAAAGTGCAAAACGTAGTGCGCCAGGGGCGGTAATTATTCATTTCTTTGGTGGTATTCACGAGATTTATTTCCCATATATTTTATCTAGGCCAGCTGTAATTATTGGGCCTATTGTTGGTAATTTTTGTGCTCTTATATGGTTTAGTTTTATGGATGCAGGTCTCATGGGGCCGGCGTCGCCTGGGTCAATTATATCCTTTATAATGATGTCACCAAGAGACACTATTTGGGTATCTGCTATAGGTGTTGCTATTGCTGCGGCGGTATCTTTTGTTATTTCCTCACCAATTTTAAAATTAACAAAGGGTAAAAGTATAGAAGAAGCAACAGCTCAGAAAGATGCCATGAAGGCCGAGAGTAAAGGTATTACAGGTAAGGTATCTAAGGTAGTTTTCGCTTGTGACGCAGGAATGGGTTCTTCTGCTATGGGTGCTACAAAATTTAAGAAGAGATTAAAGACTGAAAGACCAGATATTAAAGTTGTTCATTCTTCTGTTGACTCTGTACCAGAAGATGCAAACATTGTTGTTTGTCAAACGACATTGAAAGATCGAGCTGCAAGCAGTGCCCCACAAGCTCAGCTTGTAACTATTGGTAATTTTTTGGATGATCCTGCTCTGGATAGTCTTTATGAACAGTTAATCAAAGGGGACGCAGATGATGCTGAAGCTGTTGAAGAGACAGCTAATTCTGATCTGAAATTGACTGCTGATTGTGTGCATTTAGGCGTTGTTGCAAATACGCAAAAAGAAATTTTAGAGCTAATGGGTTTTGAGATGTTCTTAGCAGGACTCGCTGATGCTGTATATGCGGAAGCTTTGTTTGAGCGTGAAAAGGTCGCATCAACATATATGGGTATGGGCATTGCTATTCCTCATGGTACCAATGAAGCAAGATCACATGTAAGAAAAGCGGGCATTGTGTTTATTCAGGTTCCTCAAGGTGTACCTTATGGAGACGAGAAAGCTTATCTCTTGTTTGGAATTTGCGGACAAGGAGACGAGCATCTAGACCTACTCGCTAAAATTTCTGAACAATTAGACGATCCTGACACAATTGAGACGCTCAAGACTACAAAAGACGTAGACGATGTATTAAAGATTTTTAATGAAGAATAAGAAATACATTTATCTCGCTACTATTTTTGTAATATGGTTATTGTTTGATAGGCTTACCAAAATTTATTTTGATTCTGGTGAGTTCTTTATCGGTCAAAAAATTACGGATAGTTTCTTAGGTATTTTCCATTTTACTTTAGTGCATAATACTGGTGGTGCATTTGGGTTGCTTGGTGATGCAACTTATTTTCTCGCTGGGTTTTCAATACTTATAGCTGTTCTATTTATTGTGCTTTATGTACTAAATAAAGATAAGGTTAATATTCTTCATACGGTATCTATTGCCCTTATTTGTGCTGGCGGTATTGGTAATGCCATCGATAGACTCGTAAATAAATACGTTACAGATTTTATATGTTTTGATTTTATTAGTTTTCCAGTATTTAATATCGCTGATATTGGTGTTACATGTGGCATAATATTGCTTATAATAGCATTGTTGAAGAAAGAGAGAAATCATGACAATTAAAGATTTTCATAATTCAGAAAACTATATGGATTTTGTTAATCACGAAAAGTTAATGCCAGATAAAAATGGATATTATGGCAATTATGGTGGTGCATACATTCCAGATAAATTAAAGCCAGCTTTTGCTGAGATTACTGAGGCCTATCAAAAAATTGCTCATAGCGCAGAATTTATTTCTGAATTAAGACGTATACGCAGAGAATTTCAAGGTCGGCCTACGCCTCTAACTCATTGTAAAAACTTATCAAATAAGTTTGGTTCATGTCAAATTTATTTGAAAAGGGAAGATTTAAATCACACAGGAGCTCATAAATTAAATCATTGCATGGGTGAGGCTCTGCTTGCTAAATATATGGGTAAAAAGAAAATAATTGCTGAGACAGGGGCTGGATCTCATGGTGTAGCACTAGCTACTGCCGCAGCCTTCTTTGGTCTTGAATGCGATGTCTATATGGGTGAAGTTGATATTGAAAAGCAACATCCTAACGTTATTAGAATGGAGATGCTAGGTACTAAAGTAATTCCTGTGACTCATGGTCAAAAAACTTTAAAAGAAGCCGTGGATGCTGCTTTCGATGCTTATTCTAAGGAATATAAGGATTGCATTTATTGTATAGGTTCTGTTGTTGGACCTCATCCATTTCCATTAATTGTCAGGGATTTTCAAGCAGTTGTTGGTGCTGAAGCTCTAGAGCAGTTTAAGTCAACAACTGGACTTCTTCCTGATACTGTTTGTGCATGTATTGGAGGAGGATCAAATTCAATTGGTATGTTCATTCCTTTTTTAGATCAGCCAGTTAATATTGTTGGTGTTGAACCAATGGGAAGAGGTAAGGCCGTTGGTGATAATGCTGCATCCATGGAATTTGGATCTGAAGGTATACTCCACGGTTTTAAGAGTATTGTTCAAATTGACGATAAAGGAGAAGCTCAACCTGTATATTCTATAGCTCCAGGTCTTGATTATCCTGGTGTTGGTCCTGAACATGCATATCTGCGTGATAAGGGAAGAGTAACATATGATTACGTTACTGACGAGGAAGCCATGACAGCTTTCTTCTTATTGTCTAAATTAGAGGGCATTATTCCAGCTGTTGAAAGCGCTCATGCTGTAGCTTACGCTATTAAGTATGCCAAACAAGAGAAAACAGGCTCCATACTCGTTAATTTGAGTGGCAGAGGCGATAAAGACATAGATTTTGTCAATAGAGAATATGGCAATGGAGATAAGCTACTTGAAAAAAACGTGCTCTAAAGATAACGTTCGATTAGATGCGTACTTAGCAGATATTGGCGCTTATAAGTCTCGTTCTCAAGCAACCAAATTTTTAGATAAAATTACAGTTAACGGAAAATCTGTAAATAAGAATTATAAGCTAAAATCTGGTGACATAATTGATTTCGAGCCTGCTCCTGAAGAAGTTTTTGGTCCTGAGAAAATTCCATTAGATATCAGATATGAAGATGATGATATCATTGTAATTTCAAAACAAGCAGGCCTTGTTTGCCACCCATCGACTGGACATGAAACGCATACTTTAGTTAATGCCTTGCTTTATCATTGTGGGGAGCTTCCAGACCTTCAAGGAGACAAGACTAGAGCTGGCATAGTGCACCGGCTCGATGGTGACACATCAGGACTACTTGTTGCTGCTAAAACTATGCAAGCTGGCGAGAAGCTAATGGCAGACATGAAGGAACATAAACCAAACAGACATTATCTAGCCCTAGTTCATGGAGTTGTAAAGCCTGATACTGGTAAGATTGATGCGCCACTTCTCAGAAGCGTTAAAGGGCGTCCTAAAATGATTGTTAGGGATGACGCTGCAGCCAAGGATGCAATTACAACTTTTAAAGTAATTGAAAGATATAATGACACAACATTACTTGATTGTAAGTTACATACAGGACGAACACATCAAATAAGAGCTCATATGGAATTTATTGGACATCCTGTTGTAGGTGATCCTCTATATTCAAGTTTTAAAGACGATATTAAAAGACAATTTTTACATTGTTATGTGTTAGGATTTAATCATCCAATTACGGGTGAGTATATGGAGTTCAAGGATGAGCTACCGCAAGATTTAAAGGAGATATTATGACCTATGCTTTTACGACACCAATTTATTATGTAAATGCTGCTCCACACTTAGGCACAGCTTACACTACCATTGCTGCTGACTGTGTAGCACGTTATCAGAGAATGAACGGCAACAAGGTAGCATTTGTAACTGGTATGGATGAGCATGGTCAAAAGGTTGCTGATACTGCTAAAGAGCATGACATGAACCCTCAGGAATGGTGTGATAGCATGGAGCCAGCATTCCGTGATGAGTGGGACAGGCTAAAAATTACTTATACTGACTTTGTTAGAACTACTGAAGAGCGTCAAACTCGTTCTGTACAAAAATTCTGGCAAGACTTATATGATAAAGGATATTTATATAAAGGTGCTTATGAAGGCTGGTATTGCGTTCACGAAGAGACATATTATGCTGAGTCTGACTTAGATAAAAACGAGGATGGATTGTATGTATGTCCTGAATGTGGACGTCCAGTACAAGAGTCTACTGGCGAGGAAAACTGGTTCTTTAAATTATCTGAGTTCCAGGATAAACTTCTAGATTATTATGAAAAACACCCAGATTTTATTCGTCCTGAAATTAGGCGCAATGAGGTCGTCTCTTTTGTTAAGAGTGGGCTTAAAGATTTGTCGATATCGCGTTCGACATTCGATTGGGGAGTGCCACTTCCTTTTGATGATGGTCACGTAGCTTATGTTTGGGCTGATGCGCTTTTGGCTTATTTGACTGGTATTGGGTATCCTGACAACGAGAAGGAGTTTAATGAATGTTGGCCTATGCAGTACCACTTTGTTGGTAAGGACATTATCAGATTCCACTGTGTTATTTGGCCAGCAATGCTTATGGCAGCAGGACTTCCTCAACCTAAATGCATTTTTGGTCATGGTTTTCTTTTAACTAAAGGCGAAAAAATGAGCAAGTCTAAAGGCAATGCTGTAAAACCTGAAGATATGGTTAGAGTATTTGGTCTTGATGCTTATAGATATTACTTTATGAGTGATGTTCAATTTGGCGTAGATGGGTCAATTTCTCTTGAACGTATGATTCAGGTCTACAATGCTGACCTTGCTAACACATGGGGCAACCTTGTTTCCCGCGTTTTTAACATGACAAATAAATACTTTGATGGTAAGGTTCCAGCTAAATCTGATGATAGTCCTATGAAGGATATCGTAGATGGACTTTACGAAAAATATAATGAAGCTATGGATAAGGTTGATTTTACCGCTGCTATAAAAGAAGTACTAGCTCTTGCAGAGCGTGTTAACCATTATGTAGAGGAGAGTGCTCCATGGACTCTCGCTAAAGAAGGCAAAAACGAAGAACTTAGCCAGGTTATGTACAACATGTTAGAGTCTATTCGTGTGATCGCTCTTTATATGTTACCATTTATGCCTGAAACATCTGAGATAGTACTCAAATCGCTTAAGGTAGATGCTACTAGTATTAACACAAGTTGGGGAGAACTTGAGCCAGGAACTCAAATTGATATGTGTGAGCCCTTATTTCCACGATTAAAAGAGGACGAGATTGACTTTAACGTCGAGTAATACTGTTGACTTTTACCAGAGACGTAAGCACGGTAAATATCGCCTTGTTTCTGCACCTAAATTAGGACCTGTCGCAGATACACATTGTCATCTAGAAATGTTAGAAGATCCGGCATGGGCATTTATCAGATGCGCTCTTCATAACGTAACTTTTGTATGTTGCGTAATTGATTCTGTTGATGATGGTCAGGCCGGTATAGATATTGTAGAAGAAGCTTATGATAAAGCAAAGAGCGAACTACCTAAAGTATTAGAAAATTTAGATGATTATTGTCAAGACAAAAACTCTATTTGTGATGACCCCAAAATCCCTGAACTTAGGTACATAATTGGTTGTCATCCTCATTATGCAAAAGACTTTAATGATGATATTTACGAATTAATTAAAAATCCTAAATGTGTAGCTGTAGGCGAGATAGGTTTAGACTTTCATTATGATTTAAGTCCAAGAGAAGTACAAATTGAAGTTTTTAAGAAACAATTAAAAATTGCTGAAGAAGCAAAACTTCCAGTTTCCTTGCATATAAGAGAAGCTCATGATGTAGCTCTCGACAACATTAAATTTAGTAAATATGGAACTCTTCTTCATTGTTTTAACTTAGGTCCTGAAGAGCTTAAACCATGGGTTGACGCTGGTTGTTATATTGCGCTTGGAGGTCCTGTTACATTTAAAAAAAGTGATAACGTAAGGGAAGCTTTAAAATATATTCCTGAAGATAAATTAGTTACGGAAACAGATGCACCATTTATGGCTCCCGAACCATTACGAGGCGATGTGTGTTATCCTGATTATGTTATATTTACTGCAAACTTTTTAGGAAGAGATCTGAATCAATTAATGGACAATGCAAGGAGGTTATTGTGGAGACCTTAGCTACCCCAAAAGCTACGCAAAATTTTCTAAAAAAATATGACCTTAAAGCTAAATATTCGTTGGGGCAGAATTTCTTGGTTAATCAACTAGTTTTAAATAAGATTATTAATTTATCTCGTATAGAACCAGGCGACGAAGTAATTGAAGTAGGCCCAGGTATTGGAACATTAACACGTGCCTTATTAGATGCTGGTGCAAAAGTAATAGCCATTGAGAGAGACTCTAGACTTGTTGAAGTTTTAAATGAAACATTACCTGAAGTTGAGGTATTAGAGGGTGATGCACTCAAAATAATTCCAGAAGGGAAAATGTTGATTTCTAATCTTCCATATAATATAGCCGCTCCATTGATGATTACTTATTTTCAACAAAATAAAAATTTAGATAGCGAGATTGTAATGGTTCAAAAAGAGATAGCTGATAGAATTTTGGCAAAACCTAATACAAAAAATTATGGAGCTTTTACAGTCAAGCTTGCCTTTTATGCAAAGTCAGTAGGTTCTTTTGGTGTAAGCCCAGATTGCTTTATGCCAGCTCCGCATGTTGACAGTACAGTAATTAAACTAGACAGAATTGGAGATGCCCCTATAGAATATTGTGATCTTGTTGATATATGTTTTGCTCATAGACGCAAAACTATAGAAAACAATTTAAAGCTCGCTGATGTTTACGATAAATATAAAGAAGCTTTTACTAATTGCAATATTGACATGTCCCTACGAGCAGAAAGTTTAACGCCACATCAGTTTTTTGAGATTGCTTCCCAAATTCCCCTAGCGCATATCCAATTTTGTTCTTGATTCCAAACGGCTTCATTTTTCGAAATTATAGCAAAAAATTTTAATTTACCCCTTGAAAAGTAATTTTGAGGAGTGTATAATAGCCCGCCGTGTGAATTAGAGGGTGATTTAATGGATTTACAACAACAAGCTAAGATTGTTTCAAGTATAAGAACAAAAATGCAAGAAAGTATAGGTCAGAGGCTATTTGTGCGAGTTAATTTAGGAAGGTCTCGTATTAATGAGAATACAGGAACGCTAGTTCAAGCACATCCTAGTGTTTTTATCTGCGATCTTGAGTATAGACGAGGCAGAGTTGCTAAACAATCATTTCAATATGCAGACATCTTAACAGGCGTAGTTGAGGTATATCAGCATCATAAACCAATGTTTGGACCTTTTAATATTGAACCTGATGCTCCACTTGTCGAGCCTTCTAAGCAACCTAAGGTTAAGAAGCGTCTCAGACCTTCTAAGCCATTAGAGCAACGTATTAGACTTAATTCAACTCAGGTTGCTATGCTTGCTGAACGTATGAAAGCAGAAGCAAACAGAAATGGAACAACAAATAGATCTAGCAAAAACAAAGAAATTGTTATGGAGCTCAGCAAAAAGTTTGACGAGAAACGTAAAGCTGAAGAAGCCAAACAAGATACTGAAGAGTAAGCTGGGGATGTAGCTCAGTTGGGAGAGCGCAGCGTTCGCAATGCTGAGGCCGTGGGTTCGACCCCCATCATCTCCACCAAAAGAAAGGATTTAGAATGAAAGCAGTAATTCCAGCAGCAGGGCTTGGTACAAGATTTTTACCAGCAACAAAAGAGCAACCTAAGGAAATGTTGCCAGTTGCCGAAAAACCAGTAATTCAATATGCAGTGGAAGAAGGGCTAGTATGCTCTGACGAGGTTGTAATTGTTAATAGCAGAGATAAGAAAGTTATTGAAAACCATTTTGCGAGCAATGATAAACTTCTTACTCACTTAAAAGAAGTTGGCAAAGATGCAGCTTATGATGTTGTTAAACATGCTGGCGATTTAAACGTTTCATATGTTTATCAAGACGAAGCTTTAGGCCTAGGCCATGCAGTACTTATGGCTGCACCTAAGACAGGCGATGAGGCTTTCTTTGTAATGCTAGGCGATGTAATTTGTCCTGATAATGATGTATTGCCAGCTATGAAGAAAATTTCTGACGAACATAATGGTGCAAGCGTTATTGCTGTTGTTGAAGTGCCTATGGAAAAAGTCGATAGATTTGGCGTCATTGCTGGTGAGGACCTGGGTGATGGTGTTTGGAAAATCGACAAGCTAGTTGAAAAACCACCAGTAGATGAGGCTCCTTCTAATAAAGCTGTATTAGGTAGATATTTACTAAGCCCTAGGGTTATGGAGCTTCTAAAAACTACTAAACCAGGCGTTGGTGGAGAAATCCAATTAACAGACGCATTGGATGCAGTACTTGCCGAAGAAGAAATGTATGCACTGGTTGTAAGACACGATCAGGCTTATGACACTGGTACAATAGAAACTTGGATTTCAACTAATATGGCAATGTTTGCTAAGGATAACGGCAGATTGCCTGCAGAAGATCAATGGGCTTAAATGGACCTAGCTAAAAGACTCGGCAAAGATATGTTGGTCTTAAGCGGAGATGTGTCATCTTCGTTTAGTGAGTTAGACAACATAATTGAGTCTGATACAATTAAAAACTATTATGAACCCTACATTTCATGTGGGGTTCAGTGTTTAGTAGCAAATACTAAAAATTGTCTCAAGCCGATTCTCGCTCATAAAAAACTAGATGATAAAATCGAGGAGATATCAAAGGCGGCCATAGATATCGTAAATTCATTGTCCCCTCAACATACTATTATAGAACTAGGTTCAACGGGTTTGCCAATTGACGGTGATTCTAAAAATTCACTTCTTGAAAACAAGGTTCAATATGTTAAGTCTGCTCGTATATTTGAGAATCACAAGTTTGACGCATATTTATTGTCTGACATGAGAGACGATACTGAATTGAAATGTGCACTTATGGGAATTCGACAGGTAAGCGATAAACCTATAATTACAGAAGCTAACACGATCGCTACTGAATTTGGTGCTATACCGTCGCTTGCTGTTTTTGACATTAAAGATGAACATCCTGACGATATGAAAAGTTTAAGTTTAGAGGCTCACAGCAAAGGTATGCAGTTTTTGCGTGCTATTGGCAATGCACGTCCAGCGCATGCAGCTGTTATGGTTGCCGTAACTTCGGGGTTAGATGTCAGAGTTGATATTAAATAGATATAAGCCTATAGATGAGGCTGGTTCAGGCGGTTTTGCAACTGTAATTGCTGCTTGGGATACTCGTGTGAATCGTAAAGTGGCCATTAAGTGTATTAAGCTTGATACAAATACATTTGGCAATATTGTCGATGCAGCAGGTGAGCATTGGGAAGAAAATGTTCCTGGACTTGCCGAAGCACGTACTGCTGCCATGATTCAAGACTCAAACATTGTTACAGTTTATGATTTTGAAATTGAAGGTGACATGGCCTACATCATCATGGAATATGTAGAAGGCATGACGTTGACACAGTTTTTGTTTTCTTATGGTGATGAGATGACACTTGACATGGCTACCAGTTTGATTACAGAGATTTCTCATGCTGTTGTTGCTGGTCATGACGAGAATGTTCTTCACTTAGATATAAAACCTGACAACATATTAATAGATACAAAAGGGAAAGTTAAAGTTACTGATTTTGGCTTAGCTACTTTAGCTGACGAATTTGGTTATGGTACTGCTGAAGCTGGGACCCTAGGTTATATGCCACCAGAGCAAATGCGACGTCAAGGCCTAGATGCAAGAAGTGACGAATGGGCACTAGCTTGTTTAATATATGAAATGCTTGTCGGCAAAAATCCCTTTGAAGCTAAAGATATACCTTCCGCACTAGAGAAAATCCATGATGCTAATTTAGAGTTACCAACAAATTCCTGGGAGGACTTAGATGATGACGTTAACGACATAATATTTAGCGCATTACAGCCTGATCCTGAAAAGCGATATTCGACAGTAGCTGAATTTGTTGATGATCTGCTTCCACATTTAGGTAGCGCTAAGGCTGGTAAAAGACAACTTAGTGCTTTGCTTAGAAAAAAAGATAACGAGGAAATAGAAGTAGAAGAAAAAAAACAGAAACGTGATATGTCATGGGTTTCAAAAGTACTGCCTCGTGCATATAGTGTATTAGTTTCAACTTTTCTCGCAATTATCGGATGTGTAAATATTAATAACCCGTTTATTTATTTAAGTCTTATACCAATAGTTGTTATGTCAGCCGCATTTCCTGTAATTGGTTTTGGGCTTTCTGTTTGTTTATTGTGTATTAGTTTATTTATACATGGTAATTATATTATTGCAATAATATTTGTTCTGGTTACTATACCTTGGTGTGTCTATTCATGGAAAGCGCAGGCAAGGGATGCAAACATTGTAGGATCATTTCCTTTATTTGGAGCTTTTGGATTTACGCAATTTGCTCCTTTCGTATCAGGCACTTTTTCTTGTCCGCTACATTCTGTAATAAATACATTATATGGTGGTCTACTTTGTTGTTTGTTAGCCTCCTTTGGAACAAACACTTTAGTTGGTTGGGACGTAATAAGCAATTGGAAAATGTTCAGTGGAATCTCCGATGACGTGTTTAAATTGATGGCTCAACCACAAACTTATGTATGGCTTATCTGTTGGATTTTGTGTTCTCTTATCGTGTCACTTTCTTTTAAAACTAGATCTAGGGGAGCAAAAATACTTGGCATAACTGGTGGCTTTGTAATAATGATTGTGTGTATTTGTTTATCAAATTATTTTATTAGTGGTTTCGTGGAGTGGCAACCACAAGGTTGGGAATTGCTCCCTACAATTTTGGCTTACGCCTTGTCTCTTATCATTGCTGTATTTTTGCCGAGTAGAGGTTCAAAGCTAACTCCTCGTGAAGAATAGTTATCTTGAGTTTTTGTAAGCTCGATTGCATCGAGCGTAAATTCAGATGCGTACTTTACACTTTCATTTAAACTAAAACCATTTAAGTACATACCAAGGACACATGAAGAAAACAAATCACCAGTACCGTGTATTTGTTCATCGTAATATTTGTACTTAAACTCAGTTTTCGTTTTACCGTCATAGGTAAAATTTGAGATAGTATCGTCTGTGACATTGCTAGTAAGTACTATATTTTTAGCTCCCATATTGTGCAATTCTTCTAGGATATTCTCTTTTGTTTTTGTTAGTATTTCTGCTTCTGTTAGGTTGGGCGTTGCTATGTCGGCATAAGACACAAGATTCCTCATAGATTCAACAAGCTCTTCGTCATATGTTTTATATAGCTTTCCGTTATCTCCCATAACAGGGTCAACAAATCTTAAAGCTGATTCATTGTATCGATAAAGCTTTTTTATGATGTCTGCTTGTTTTTGATTAGTTAAAAAACCAGAATATATTGCATCAACCTGAATGTTTTCACGCTTCCATGAATCTATGTATTCTTCGATAAAATCTGCTGTGTCTAACATCTTCCAATTATCAAGTGCTGTATGCATAGAAAAGATTCCTGTGGGAATAGGGCATACTTCAATTCCGAAAGAAGACAAGACAGGTATTGCAATAGTTAGAGAGCACTTACCGTATCCACTTAGATCATGAACTGCAGCTACTCGCTTAATCTTCATCTCTATCCTTAAATTGTTTTTTAGTACGCTTTTCTAAAATAGCTGCAACAATTAACGATATCAACAAGAAGGCAACAAAAAGAATAATGACACCAACCGGTGTTTCAAATACAGTTTTTACTACTTCATTTATTTTGTCAAATATTGAAAAATCCATATTTTTATTATACTAAATATATTATAATAATAACAAAGATATCGAAAGGAGAAATCATGAACGGAGTACCTATTCAAGCATCAGATTATTTTATCGCTGGAGGCGTTGCTGCTTTTTTCTTAATTTTCAGAATCATTGCATGGTGGAAAATTTTTAAGAAAGGTGGCGAGAAAGGATGGAAAGCGTTAATTCCATTTTATAACTACTATGTTCAAATCAAATTAACATGGCATGTTAGGTTCTTCTGGATTATGATTGCATGTTTGTGCGGTTATGTAGTATGCAATGTAATTTTTCAACTAAATTATAATCCAAGAGTAATGCTTGGTCTTATTCCTGGCATTTGCGCTGTTGCTACTTTGGTATTTAGCATCGCTTTGTTTGTATTCTATATTATAAGCGAGTACAGGCTTTGCAAGGCTTTTGGCCATGGTGGAGGATGGACTGTTGGCCTTATCTTTTTAAATTTCATCTTTATTATGATGCTTGGTTTTGGAAAATCAAAATATCAAGGAAATGTTTATTTAAAAGAGATGTAATATGACACAAGAGCTGACTCTTCATTTCTGCAAATCAGAAGCTTGGAATATTTCAGGTTCAGGAGCCAGCACAAGTGACTATACATTTGTTTTTATTTTAGGATTAGTTGCTATTTTATTGGCAGCTTTTCTTATTTATAAACGAAAGAATAAAGCTTTATTATGTATTCCATTACTATTATCTGTTATTTGTATAGGTTTTGCATATGGCGCTAATACTTGTCTGAGTCTTATAGATAAAGATGTTCTTAAATTTAATTTTATCGCAAAAGAAAAAGTAAAAGTTACTTTATTAAATGTTGACGAATCAAAAGCAGGCGAGCCTGTTTACATAAACAAAGGCGAAACATACGAGTTGCCTAATAGTGCAACACCTCCTCCAAGAACAGCTCCTGATTATTGGGATTTTGATGGATGGCATGATAAGAATGGTAATGCAATAGATATGAGTATCCCGTTAACTGAAGACATAACAGTTTATGCTCACTACAAGGATAAAGTTGTACCTCTGCAAGAAAATTATTCCATTTCCAATTTCATGACAAAAGGCAAGAGAGGAGGGCCTCAGCAGGGATGTGATATTTACAACGGATTAATTTTTAGTGGCGAAGATGGTGGACATGTAAATGTTTACAAATTTTCTGACGGAGACAAAGGGGACGATCCTGTTGATCCTATAGGAGGATTTGAGCTTGCATCTTCAGAAAAAGACAATCATGTTAACAATATTGAATTTGGATTAGAAACTAAGCCAGGCGCTAGTTATCCTCTTATGTATATTTCTAATGGTAAAGTAGGCAGTAAAATAGAGTTTGTTTGTTATGTTGAAAGTATTTCAGAAAAAGATGGTGCCTTCAAGTCTGAATTAGCTCAAACTATATGGATCGAAGAAAATCATCGAGATACCTGGAGAGCAAAAGGTTACATTCCAATCTTTGGAGCTCCTAGCTGGATGATTGATAGAACTAGAGGCGATCTTTGGATTTTCTCTGCATATCAGCGTACTACTCCACAAATAACCACAGCTAATTGGCAAAATGAATATATCGCTACCAAATTTAGGTTGCCAAAATTATCTGATGGTGAAAACATTACTTTAACTGCTGATGATATTCTAGATCAGGCAATTTTTCCTTATGAAACTTGCTTTACTCAAGCTGGATATATGATTGATGGTAAAATATATTACTGCTTTGGCGTAGGAAACACTAATGATCTTACAAGGCCTCCTCGCATCAGAATATATGACACAAACACAAAAAGAATTACCACAGGGTATAACTTGGATATTAATATGGAGCCTGAAGACATATTTATAAAAGATGGATTTATCTATTTGAATACAAATGCAGATCCTGATCCAAGAATATTTAAGATTTCTATGCCAAAGGAGTAGTAATGGATATCGATTATTTACTCGCATTACAAAATTTTAGAGAAGCTACAACAAGCTTTTTTACTCCAATCGCAACTCAGGCATCTGACTTTATGAATACTTTCTGGATTTTTGCTTTTTTGGCTGTATTCTACTGGTTATACAGCACAAAAAGAGGCATGATTTTATGGATTGGTTTTGTTGCTTCAAGGTTTGCTCTAAATGTTTTAAAACTTATAGCTTGTGTTTATAGGCCATGGATTAGAGAGCCACGCCTGAAGCCTGATCCTGACATAATGAAGCATGCTAACGGATATTCGTTTCCAAGTGGACATGCTGTAACATCCGGTTCGTTGTTTGGTGGTCTTGCTTATTGGTTATGGAGAAAGAGAAAATGGGTGGCTATTTTATGCATTATCGCAATGTTGCTAGTATGTTTTTCTCGTAATTATTTGAGTGTACACACTCCACAAGATGTATTTGTAGGACTTGGCTTAGGTTTGTTATTTGTTTTTTTGGCTCCTAAAATTTTTGATTTTATGGATAAGCTAGATTTTAAAAAATCTACAATTCTGCTAGTTTTTTGTTTAGCATTAGCCATCGCTTTTCTTGTGTATATAAATCTTAAAACTTATCCAATTGATTACATAGATGGCAAAATATTAGTTGAGCCTGAAACTATGAAAGAATCTGGCTATATAAGTGCTGGTGAATTCATTGGCTTTATACTCGGTTGGTGGACAAATCACAATTTTATACATTACAAAATAAGCAGATCTAAACTTTGTATTATTGTTGCATTGATTGCAATTATCCCTCTATTTTATTGGGATAGTGGTATCATATTATTGTTTAATTCTTTCTTCTCCAAAGGAGTAGCCGGAATGATTACAAGAGCGCTAAAATTAATATACATTTTTGCTCTTGTTCCATTGATTTTAAAGAGGTGTCAAAACGCAAATGAAATATCAGATTAAGGGGTTAATATGGATTTAGATTTTTTACTAGTATTGCAAAATTTCAGAGAAGGAACAGTTAATACATTATTTCCTTCTATGGTTGAGTTGTCTAACTTTACTGATTCATTTTGGGTTTTTATATTTCTTGCTTTCTTTTATTGGATTTACAGTACTAAAAGAGGCATGATTTTATGGATTGGTTTTATTGGTTCTAGGTTTATTTTAAATGTAGCTAAATTAATTGCATGCGTATATAGACCTTGGGTTAGAGAGCCGAGACTCAAGCCAGATGCGGATATTATGAAAAAAGCAGCAGGATATTCTTTTCCAAGTACTACAGCTGTAACAGCAACTACTTTTTTTGGTGGACTTGCTTATTGGCTAAAGAACAAAAGAAAAGTAATTGCAGTCTTGCTTCTGATTGTTATGTTATTAACATGTTTTTCGCGACTCTATTTAAGCGTACATACACCACAAGATGTAATTGTTGGTTTATTGATTGGTGTTGTGTTTGTTTTGTTGGCTCCTAAAATTTTTGATTATTTAAGCAGCTTAGACTTTAAAAAGTCTAACATTGTTTTAGTTATATTAATTGCTGTAGGTATTGCTTTTATAGTGTTTATTAATGTTCGTGCTTATCCTATGGATTATGTTGATGGCAAAATATTAGTTGATCCAGAATCTATGAAGGCAGCGGGTTATGCTGGTGTCGGAGAATATTTTGGATTTGTGATCGGCTGGTGGATAAATCACAATTTCATTCATTACAAAATTAAAAGAACTAAGCTTTGCATCATTGTAGCCCTAATAGCTGTTATTCCACTATTTTATTGGGACAGTGGAGTTACTTTGCTGTTTAATTTGTTTATGGATAAAAGCTTAGCTGGAATGGTGGTCAAAATGCTAAGACTTGTATACATTTTCGTAATTGTTCCACTTATTTTGAAGAGGTGCCAAAACGCTCGTGAAATATCAGAATGAAATTGACGTAATAGGCAATTATGATGTTGTTATTGCAGGTTCTGGTCCAGCAGGTATATGTGCTGCAAAATCAGCAGCGTTGGCCGGAGCTAGTGTTGCACTAATCGAGAGATACGGCGATGTTGGTGGTGCTCTAACTACTGGTTTTGTGGGCCCAATACTGGGTATGGTAGGTGCAGGCAGCATGAGGCATGAGCTAGTTAATCTTTTAGGTGTTCCAGAAAACGACATGATTGGCGAGAGCGGACGCGCTCATGATTTTGAGAGTGCTAAATACTTACTCGCTAATTTTGTTGATATGGACAATATTGATGTTTTTTTGCAAACTGATGTTTGCGATGTTGTAAAAGAAGATAATGTAGTAAAAGGTTTAGTTGTAAGTACTAATGAAAACCTTAAAGCTATTCTTGGGCATACAATTATTGATTGCACTGGCGATGGTAAAGTTTGTTATCTGGCTGGTGCAGATATCGAAAAAGGAAGAGACGATGGTCTTTGTCAGCCAGTTTCACTTGAATTTACAATTTCAGGAGTTGACGAAGAACGTGCTCTTATTTGTATCGGCGATGTTGACGAAGTTAAGATTGGTGATGAGAAATTTCTAGACTATTGTGAGAGGCTCGCACATGATGGTGAATTACCAGAGAGTCTTGCTGCTGTAAGGCTTCACCCAACAGTAAGAGTGGGAGAGCGTCAAGTTAACACTACACAGGTTAATGGTGTAGACAATACAAAAGTTCAGAGTTTGTTTAAGACACAACTTGAACTTCGTCATCAAATGAATCAAATTGTTGATTTCCTAAAAAAACATGTACCAGGATACGAAAATTGTTATATTAAAGCTAGTGGTACTACTCTTGGAGTTAGAGAGAGTAGACGAGTAATGGGCGATTACGTATTACAAGTAGAAGATGAAATAAACGGCGTTAAATTTGATGATGTTGTTGTGCATGATGCTGAGTTTATTGTTGATATCCATAACCCTGAAGGAGCTGGACAAGCTGATGATAAAATTCAGTATGTAAAACCATACGATATTCCGTATAGATGTTTTTTACCACGAGGACTCGACAATCTAATGGTAGCAGGACGTTGCATATCAGGAACTCATCGCGCACATGCTTCATATAGAGTTATGTCTATTTGTATGGCAGGGGGTGAAGCTGTAGGTATAGCAGCTGCTCTTGCATCTAAATCAAATATAGCAGTAAGAGAGGTCAATGTAAAAGAAATTCAAAACGCATTAAAGGAGAGAGGTGTAGAATTATGAGTAAATATGTCAAGGTAAGCAATCGGAGGTGGTTTATAGTTGCTACATTGTTTATAGCAATTGTATGCAACTATCTAGATAGACAGCTACTGTCTATTTTAAAACCTGAAATTTTGGACCACTTTAGCATTGGCAATTTTGAATACGCATGGATTGTTAATGTCTTTTTGATTTGCTATGCAATTATGTATCCTATTTCAGGAATTTTAGTTGACAAGTTTGGCCCAAAGAAAGTACTTATGTGTGGTATTTTTGTCTGGTCTTGTGCCTGTATTGGTGGTGGTTGTTGTGCTCCAGATCAAGTTGGCTTATTTACAATGTGTCGTGGCCTTCTAGGCGTATCAGAACCTACAATTTTTGCAGCGCAGATGATTGCAATTTCTGTTTGGTATGAACGAAAAGAGCGAGCCTTACCAAATGCTCTATGTCAAGCTGGTGGTGCCCTAGGTGCCGTTATTGCTCCTGTTGTAATTGCTGCTTTAATGAACGTGCTAGACAGCTGGCAACATGTATTTTGGCTTGCAGGTATTGTAGGTATTGTTATTGGTTTTGTTTGGATTTTTGTTTATAGAACTCCTGACAAGCAAGTATTAGCTCTAACAGTAAACAGAGACAAAAGCGATATTGCTAAGGCTCCAAAACCATTCAAGTTTAAGCAATTGTTTAAACGTAAGAGTATGTGGGGCGGAATATTAATTAGATTAGTAAGTGATCCAGTATGGTATTTCTGCTGTTTTTGGCTGCCAGGCTTTTTGCGCTCAATGGGTGAGGCTGAAGGACTGTCAGAAGCCATGACCTTAGATATGATTCAATGGATTGGTGGTCTTCCTTATCTATTCGGAGCAATTGGCGGACTCCTTGTTGGAATGTGGTCAGATAGATTAATTAGAGGCGGTGGAGATCCATTACTTTCTCGTAAAAAGACTTTAATTACAGTTACAATTTTTGCTCCATTAGTTGCTCTAGTACCGTTTATTTCTGGTGCTGATTTTGAATTCGGTATTAGGGTAGCAAGTGTAATTGTTATTTTCTGCATTGTGTCAGCTGTATGTAATGCTTGGCTATACAATGCACCACTTACAGTTGTAGAGCAGTTCCCAATTAAAAATGGTGCTAGTGTATTAGGCTTTTGCTGTGGAGCTGGAGCCCTTGGTAGTGTTGTATTTAATCAGTTTGTTGGATCTATTCCAGAGAGTGCATGGACAGTATTATTTATTGTTATGGGATGCTTACATATTATAGCTTGCTTTATTTTGTGGTACTTTGTACATCCTGAACGTAACGAGGAAGGTGAAGTAAAAAATGAAAACAATTAGAGAAGAAGCACGTGACATTCCAGTAAGAGCAGAAGTAGACGTTCTTGTTTGTGGAGGTGGTCCTTCAGGCATTATGGCTGCACAAGCTGCTGCTCGTGATAAAAATTTAAAAGTTATGCTCGTAGATCAAAGAAGCTACATGGGAGGTAATTTAACTATTGGATTACCTATTTTGGCGTTTCTTGGGCCTAAAGGCAATCAGGTAATTGCTGGAGGTGCTCAAAAGTTAATTGATAGATTAAAAGAGAGAAATGGAGCAAGTGATCATAAAGCATGTAAACTTCATCAAAGCTTAACGATTATTGATTCAGAAGAAGTTAAGACTATAGCTTGGGAGATAATGGAAGAGTCTGGTGTAGATGTTCTTCTATATACATTTATTTCTGATGCTATTATGGAAGGTAATGAGATAAAGGGCGTAATAATTGAAAGTAAAGCTGGACGCGAAGCAATCCTCGCCAAGAATATTATCGACTGTACGGGTGATGGCGATGTGGCATTTCGTGCTGGCGTTGAATGTAATAAGGGGGACGAAAATGGCGGTATGCAACCACCAACACTCATGTATTGCATGAGAGGCGTTAACATTCAAAAACTTCGTGACGCTATTGTTAATGAGCCTGAAAAATTTGATATGGATAGAATGCCTAAAGAGCAATTTATTGAAGGTAAATTTATTACAGTCGGGCTTAGAGGTAGAATTAACGAGGCTAAAGAACATAGTATTGATGTTCCTGTTGCTCGTACTATTTTAATTACAGGCTTAAACGATGATGAGATTTGGGTTAACATGACACGTATTACTGGTACTGATTCTACAAAGCCTGAAAGTTATACTCGCGCTGAGCATAAAGCAGTAGAGCAATTAAAACACGTAACTCGTTACTTAAAAGAATACGTTCCTGGTTTTGAAGATGCATGGGTATCTCACAGAGCTCCATTTGTTGGAATTAGAGAGAGCCGTGTAATTGTAGGAAAGTACGTAATGACTGCAAATGACATGATTAATCAAGCTCCATTTGAGGATAAAATTTGCAGAGGCGGTTATCCAGTTGATATTCATCATTCTACAGGTGATGATTGTACAATGGTATTTTGCGAGGATGCATACGACATTCCTTATAGAGTACTTGTTCCAGAGAAGGTAGAAAACTTACTCGTTGCAGGACGTTGTAGCTCTATGGATCATGAGGCTATGGCTGGTACTCGCGTAATGTCAACATGCATGGCGCTAGGTGAGGCTGCTGGAAATGCTGCAAGAATTGCTCTTGAAGATGGAGTAAAAGTATCTGAAGTTGATGTTAAAAAAGTGCAAGATGCAATTGTAGAGAATGGCGGTATATTATGTTAAAGTACGTTCGCGAAACTCCTAAGCCATCTGAAAATCCTGGAATCAAAAAACATTATGATGTAGTAGTTATTGGTGGGGGCTTAAGTGGTATGTGCGCTGCAGTTTCAGCTGCGAGAAATGGCGCTAAAACATGCCTCGTTCAGGATAGGTCAGTTTATGGTGGCAATTGTTCTAGTGAAGTACGTATGCACATAATGGGTGCATCTTGCCATTGGGCCAAAAAGAATGCATCTGAAACTGGACTTATGATGGAGCTTTTGCTAGAGAATAAACTAGTCAATGATACATTTAATTATTCTGTTTGGGATGGTGTTATGTGGGGATTTATTCAGGCTCAAGAAGGCTTGGATAACTACATGAACACTACAATGGAAACTGTATTTTCTGACGGTAAAAATATTAAAGCTGTTCAGTGTTATCAAATGTCTACCGAAAAAAGATTTATATTTGACGGTGACATTTACATTGATTGCACAGGGCATGGAACTCTTGGTTATTTTGCAGGTGCAGAATATGCAATTGGTACTGAAGCAAAATCTATCTTTGATGAAAAAATTGGTCCTGATGAGAACAATGGCGAGACCATGGGTGACTCAATTATGTTTTTTGCTCAAGATGTAGGGTATCCAGTTGAGTTTAAAAAACCTGCTTGGGCTCATACATTTGATGACTCATTTTTTGAACATAGATATCATGGTGAGGTATGCACTTATCATACTCCAGATTCCGTTGTTGTTTTTAATCCAAAAGAAAATCCTATTGAGGACGCTGAGGATAAATTAATTGAAAAATACGATAACTGCTCAGGCTATTGGTGGATTGAGCTTGGGGGAGACTGGAAAGATATTATTGGCGAGGCTGAAGATCTCAGATGGGAACTGCTTAAAGTTGTATATGGTATTTGGGATCACATTAAAAATGGTGGCGATCACGGTGCTGAAAATTATGACATTGTTTGGTTCGGAACAGTTGCGGGTGTTCGTGAATCAAGAAGACTTATTGGTGATTATATTTTGAAGGAAACCGATATTTCTCCTGAAACTAGAACTGTACCAGACGATGCTGTAGCATATGGTGGATGGCCTATGGATGAGCATAATCCAGGTGGTTTTTATGCAAAAGGCGAAATTCCTTCAATGGTTTACAACTTTGAAGGTTTGTATTCAATTCCTTATGGTTGTTATTGTTCTAAAAATATTGACAACTTAATGATGGCAGGGCGTGACATTTCATGCTCTAAAGCAGCTATGAGTTCAACTCGCGTTATGGCAACTTGTGCTATTGGAGGTCAGGCTGCAGGAACAGCTGCTGCAATGGCTTCTAAAGTAGGCTTAAATCCTACAGAGTTTGGCAAGAAATATATTCAAGACTTACGTCAACAATTATTAAAAGATGATTGTTATATTATTGGTTGCCAGAACAAGGATCCTGATGATATTGCTAGGACAGCTAAAGTTACTGCTTCATCAGAGAAGTCAGGTTTTGAGGCAAAGCGTGTAATTAGTGGTGTTTCTCGCAATACTGATAACGAAACCCATGAATGGATTAGTGATGGAATATCTGAATCTGGAGAAAAACTTACATTTGAATTTGACAAAACAACAATCAAACAAGTAAGGTTAACTTTTGATCCAAATCTTGATAAGGAATATTGCATTTCATTATCTACTTTTGTAAGAGAGGCTCAAGACCCAGGAGTACCAGTTGAGCTTGTTAAAGATTATACAGTTAAGGCATACAACAATGGTGCTGAAGTTGCTTCTATTGATGTGACTGACAATTATCAGCGCCTTAATATTGTAGATTTACCTGATGTAGAGGCTGATAAAGTTGAGATCAAATTCAACGCCACTAACGGCGATGAAAATGTAAAAGTATTTGAGGTAAGGATTTACTAATGAGAGAATTTATTCAAGAAACACCAAAGCCTTCTCAAAACCCTCCAATTGAGAAGCACTATGATGTTGTAATCATAGGTGGAGGATTAAGTGGTCTTTGCGCTGCTGTAGCATCGGCACGTCACGGAGCTAACACATGCTTAGTACAAGACAGAGCTGTTTATGGTGGTAACGCTAGCAGTGAAACAAGAATGCATGTATCAGGTGCTTCTTGCCATTGGGGCAAAACAAATGCATCTGAGACAGGTATTTTAATGGAACTTCAACTCGAGAATAAATACCTAAACGATTCATATAACTTCTCAATATGGGATGGAGTTATGTGGAACAAGGTTTTACATACAAAAAATTTAGATAGTTATATGAACACGACAATGGATAGAGTTATTGCTGACGGTGATGAAATCCAAGCTGTTGAGTGCTATCAAATGACAACCGAGAACAGATATAAGTTTACAGCTGATATCTACATGGATTGTACAGGACACGGAACTCTTGGCTATTTTGCTGGTGCTGAATATGCAATCGGTCGTGAGAGTGGACTTCAATATGACGAGAAGAGTGCACCGGAGAAAGAAGATGGCTTTACAATGGGCAACACCATTTATTTTTGTGCTCAAGATATGGGCCATCCAGTTAAGTTTACAAAGCCAGATTGGGCTCCATCTCTAGATGATTCATTCTTTGCTCACAGATATCATGGTAATGTAATTACATACCATACTGATGATGCTGTAGTAGTGCTCAAAGAAGGTGAGGATTACGAGGACCATGCAGATCAGCTCGTAGAAAAATATGATGTTCAATCTGGTTATTGGTGGATTGAACTTGGAGGAGACTGGGATGACATCATTAAAGATGCCGAAGACATCCGCTGGGAACTCTACAAAATAATCTATGGTGTTTGGGATCATATTAAAAATTATGAAGATCATGGTGCAGAAAACTATGAACTTATTTGGGTAGGTAATGTTTCTGGTACTCGCGAGTCAAGACGTTTAATTGGAGATTATGTCTTAACAGAAAATGACATCAGAGAAGATACTCGCGTACATCGTCCAGATTCAGTTGCTTTTGGTGGTTGGCCAATGGATGAGCACACTGCTGGTGGTTTTGCTGCTAAAGGCGACATCCCTTCAATGGTTAGAAATTTCCCAGGACTGTATTCAATTCCTTATGGTTGTTATTGCTCCAAAAATATCAAAAACTTAATGATGGCAGGACGCAATATTAGTGCATCAAAAGTTGCTATGGGTTCTACTCGTGTTATGGGAACATGCGCTATTGGTGGTCAGGCTGCTGGTACTGCTGCTGCTATGGCTACTAAACTAGGTTTAAATCCAACCGATTTTGGCAAAGAGCATGTAGAAGATCTGCGTCAAGAGTTATTGAAGGATGACTGTTATATTATTGATTGCAAAAATCAAGATCCTAATGATATTGCTAGAAAATCTAAAGTTAGCGCTAGTTCTGAAAAATCTGGTTATGAAGCTGTAAAAGTAATTAATGGTATTGCCAGAAATACTGATACAGAAGTCAATGAATGGGTAAGCGACGGAATTTCATCTAATGGTGAGACATTAAGTTTTGAATTTGATAAAACGTCAATTAAGCAAGTTCGTGTTACTCTTGATCCCGACCTTTCAGAAGAGCGATGCATAACTGTTTCTAAGGCATTTATCGAAAAGCAGCCTATTGGTGTTCCAGTACAACTTGTTAAGGATTTTACTGTCAAGGCTTATAACAATGATGATGTTGTATGGGAAACTAAAGTAGAAGGTAATTATCAACGTCATTTAATTTTCGATTTACCAGAAACGGTTGAGGCTGATAAAGTTGAACTTTGCTTCACGTCTACAAATGGTGATGATGACGTTCGCGTTTTCGAGGTAAGGATTTACTAATGACTACTAAAAAAGTAATAGGCATAGATTATGGAACTTTATCTGCGCGTGCGGTTGCTCTAGATGTAGAAACAGGAGCTTTATGTGGTAGTTCCACTTATGTTTACCCTCACGGCGTTATGGAAGATGGTTATCCAGACAACTATGCATTGGCACATCCTCAAGATTATAAGGATGCTCTAGTCAATATTATTAAAGGCTGCAATTGTAAACCTGATGAGGTTATTGGTATCGGGCTTGATGCCACAACCTATACATTGGTTCCGTGTGATGCTCAGGGCAATGCTATGTGCGAACATGATAAATATGCTCATGAACCTATGGCCTACATTAAATTATGGAAGCATCATGCGGCTCAGGATCAAGCTGACAGAATTCAAGCTGCTCATGATAAAACTGGCGGTTTTCCGGCAATTGAGCGATATGGAGGAAAAGTAAATTGCGAATGGGCATTGCCTAAACTTTTAGAGACATATGAATTAGCTCCAGAACTTTGGCAAGACACTTATAGATTTTGCGACTTAGGCGAGTGGATAACTCGCATGCTTACAGGTAAATTTACTAGCTCATTATATTCCTTAGGTTTTAAGTGTATGTGGACTCCTGAATATGGGAAGCCTACAAAAGAAGGACTAGACTGTCTGTCAGAAGGTTTTGCTGATGAACTTGATAAAAAGTTTTGGGGAGAGCCTATAAGCCATTTTAAAGCATGTGGTACATTGACCACTGAGATGGCTAATACTCTTGGCCTTAATCCAGATATACCAGTGGCAGCTGCTATGGGAGATGGTTCAATTCCAGGTATTTATTTCTGCATTAATGAACCTGGTGCTCTAGCACTAACTTATGGTACAAGCATTGCTATGTCTTTTGTTAATGACAAATTACATGCTGCAACAGGAATTAATGGTGTAGTAAAAGATGGTATTGTTGAAGGCTGTTATAGTTATGATGCGGGCCAACCATGTGCAGGAGATATGCTCGACTGGTTTGTGACTTATTCAGTTCCTGAAATTTATAGTGATCCAGATCCTCATACTTGTCTAACTAATTTTTGCCTGCAAAAAAATCCTTGGGAAAATAAACTAACGGTTCTTGATTGGTGGAACGGTAATAGAGGAATATTGAACGACCTGTCACTTAGAGGTTCAATTATAGGTTACTCTCTAGATACTCGTCCTGAAGACATATATTGTGCAATGTTACAGGGCATTGCATGTGGCAATAAACGAATAATTGATCATTTAGAAGAAAACGGAATTCATTTTGACAAGATAATTGTTTGTGGAGGAATTGCCAAGAAAAATAAATTTGCTATGCAACAATATGCAAATATTGTTGGTCGTGAAATCTACATTTCTGATGCAACAGACATAACAGCTAGAAGTTCAGCTATGCTCGGTGCTTCTGCCGCTGGTATGGACATAAGTTCTGTCGTTAAGAACATGACTAATGATAATTATGATGTTATTAAACCTGATTTTGACCACAAGGCAGAATATGCTAAAATATATTCTCGTTGGTGTAGGTTCCACGACTTATTAAGTAAGGAGTAAAATTATGCAATACACAAAAGAAATTCCAGTAATTAAAAAAACTGAAGTTTTAGTAGTAGGTGCTGGACCTGCTGGTATTGGTGCTGCACTTGCCAGTGCTAGACACGGCTCTAAAACCTTTCTGTTTGACCAAAATGGTTGTGTTGGAGGTATGGCAACCATAGGTATGGTTGGCCCTTTCATGACTTCATTTGATGCTAACGCAGAAAATATGGTTGTTCGTGGTATTTTCGAAGAACTAGTAGATGATATGGTAACTGCAGGTAAGGCCGTTCATCCGAAAGATGTTCATAATGGAGAGCCATACAGCAGTTTTTCCGTATTGGACACAACAATGTTGGACCTTTTAGTGCTGAATATTTTAAGTTTCTTTGTACAAATAAATTATTAGAAGCTGGTGTTGAGATTCTTCTTAATACTCAATTTGTAGATACTATTGTTAAAGACGGAAAGATTACTGGTATCGTTGTTTCAAACAAGGATGGTCTGGGCTTAATTGAGGCTGATCTTGTGATTGATTGTTCAGGCGATGCTGATGTTGCTTATAGAGCTGGTGTTAAATGTGTACTCGGCAATGAAGAGACAGGCAATATCCAACCTATGAGTTTGTTTTTGAGAGTTGGTAATGTTGACACAGAGGCATTAACTGCTCATATGGCAGAACATAAAGATGAAATTCGACCTTTCTTTGGCCCATTTAGTTGGACTATTAAAGAACATAAGGATGATTGGGGAGATATTCCTCGTGCTGAAATTTGTGTATTTAAAGATATTGAAGAGGGTATTTATCACTTAAATGTTACTCGTATAAATAATGCCGATGGTACAAAAACAGAAGATTTAACACGAGGCGAAATTGAGTGTTTGCAACAAGCATTTAAAGTTCATGAATTTATGAAAAAACATTGTGTCGGCTTTGAGAACTCTGTAATAGTGGATATTGCGGATACTATGGGAATTCGCGAAACAAGGCATATTGAAGGTGAGTACATTTTGACAGGTGCTGAAGTTGCAGATTGTAAGCTACATGATGATGATATTGCTGTTATGGCAACTTGCATGGATACTCACAATTTAGAAGACGAGGGAGGAACATTTGTACCTCCAACAGCTGGTCCTTATTTTGGTGTACCTTATCCTTGTTTGGTTGCTAAAGGTGTTGACAATCTATTTGTTGCTGGACGTTCTATTTCTGCAGAATCTATGGCAGCATCTGCTATCAGAATGATGCCTTCTTGTATGGCTTTTGGTGAGGCAGCAGGTACAGCAGCTGCTATGGCAATAAAAGAAAACATTGCTCCTAAAAATGTTAACACAGATCAATTAAGAGAAAAATTAGTAAATCAGGGAGCATATATTGGAGATTAAAAAACAAGTAAATGTTGTAGGTAATTATGATGTTGTAGTTTGTGGTGGTGGTCCTGCTGGTTTTATAGCTGCTATTGCAGCTTCAAGGCAAGGAGCAAAGACTGCCATTATCGAAGAATATGGATTCTTAGGCGGTATGGCCACAAGCAGTTTCGTTACTCCTATTTCTGTGTTTACATATAAAGGTGAACTAGTTATTGGAGGTATCCCTTGGGAGTTCATGCATAAGCTGTCTGACATGGGAGGTGCTCGTATTGAGGAGCCTTTAGGTAATGTTGCTTTTGAACCTGAAATGTATAAACTTTTATGCCAACGTTATATGCAAGAAGAAAATATTGACATGTATATGCACAGCTACATTAGCGATGTGGTTGTTGATGGGAGATGTGTCACATATGTTGTTTTTGAAAATAAAAATGGCACTGAAGCGCTGAGCGCAAAGAAATTTATTGATTGTACAGGCGATGCTGATGTTGCTTATATGGCAGGTTGCGATATGCAAGATCCAGGAGATACATTACAGCCAATGTCTAGTTACTTTATTTTAGGTGGATGTGATACGGATTCGCCTATGCTCAAAGAGGCAATGTGTCATAATAAAACAGGTGAGAACTGCCATTGCTTACCAGTAAGAGAAAAGTTACTTGAACTTGATATTGGTGAGTTTGGTGGGCCTTGGTTTTGTACTACATTACAGCCTGGAGTTGTGACCGTCAATATGACTCGTACAGAAGGTAATGCAATCGACAATAGAGATTTTACAAAAGCTGAATGCAAACTTCGAGAAGAATGCTTTAGAATGGCAAAAATCTTAAAAGATAATGTTGATGAGTTTAAAGATAGTTACGTATTAAACATTGCAACACATGGCGGAATTCGTGAGACTCGTCGTATTGTTGGTGCACATACCATTACAGCGGAGGAGTATGTTGGCAGATACGAATACGAAGATAGTGTATCACGTGGTGCTCATCCAATTGATATTCATGTTGCACATGGCGCAAATCAAAATATTACATTCTTAGAGAGCCCTGCTTATGTGCCTTATAGGGCTCTATATAGTTCAAAATTTGATAATTTATTGGTTGCAGGACGCTGCATTAGCGCAGATAAGCAAGCATTTGCGTCACTGCGTGTGCAAGCAAGTTGTATGGGTACAGGCCAAGCTGCAGGAGTAGCTGCAACGCAAGATGTTCCTGTTCAAAATGTTGATATAAATAAACTAAGAGAAGATCTAAAAGAGATTGGAGCTAACTTATGACAGCATTAGATTACATTATTATCGCTGCTTATTTTATCGGCCTCATTTTGGTCAGCGTTGTAGTATCAAAGAAAATTAAAAGTTCTGAGGATATGTTTATTGCAGGACGCAATTCATCATGGTGGTTATCAGGCGTATCTTCTTATATGACAATTTTTTCTGCCTCAACATTTGTTGTATGGGGAGGAGTTGCATATAAAAGCGGTATTGTAGCCGTGTCTGTTGCAGTATGTCTTGGTATTGCATCGTTTATGGTAGGTAAGTGGGTATCTGGCAAATGGCGTGAATTGTCCATTAAATCTCCTGGCGAATTCTTGACTATACGTTTTGGCAACAGAACACTAAACTTTTATACTGTATTAGGCATTATTGTTAGAGCAGTTCATACTGCTGTTGCACTATATTCAGTTGCAATTGTAATGTGTGCTCTTATTCGTATTCCGCCTAATGGAATGTTTAGCTTCTTGGCATCCACTGGACTTCCTGGTGATTCTGAGGCTGGTTACTTAAGCATTTGGTGGGCTCTAGGTATACTTGGTGTTATATCCATCCTCTACACTGTTCTTGGTGGTTTCTTAGCAGTACTTATGACAGATGTTGTTCAGTTTGGTGTGCTATTAACAGTTGTTGTATTCATGATTCCACTTTCATTTAATGCTGTTGGAGGTATTGAAGAATTCTTTACACGTGCCGCACAAATCCCGGGATTTTTGTCAGGTACGTCAAACGACTATAACTGGTTCTGGTTATTTCTGTGGATATTCTTGAATTGTGCGATGATTGGTGGCGATTGGCCATTTGTACAACGTTATATCAGCGTACCAACTGTTAAAGACGCTAAGAAATCAACATACTTAATTGGTTTCTTATATATAGTTACACCATTTATTTGGTACTTACCAACAATGGCTCTACGCACATTAGAGCCTAATTTAGGCATGGCCCTAGATGCAACTCAACTTAATTATAACGGTGAGCACGCATATGTTAATATGAGCGTTAACGTTCTTATGAGCGGTATGGTAGGTATGATGTTGGCTGCTATGTTGTCGGCCACCTTAAGTAATGTTTCAGGTACATTAAATGTATATGCGAATGTATTTACATATGAAATTTGGAACAAGCTTGGAGATAACAAGAATGCTCCTGAAAAACGACGAATTAAAATAGGGCGGCGATTTACCTTCCTTTTCGGATTGTCAATATTATTGATATCAATGCTTATTCCGTTTGCTGGAGGCGCCGAGAAGGTCGTGGTAACGCTACTTACTATGGTCTTGTGTCCACTTTATATCCCATCTATTTGGGGTTTATTCTCAAAGAGGCTGACAGGTAATCAGCTCATATTTGCTATGGTAGTTGCTTGGATATTAGGATTTACTGCTAAGTTTACAGTCCCTACAGACATTATCAGTTCAAGCTTAATGGATTCAATCTGTGGATGTGTTATTCCTATTGTTATATTGACAGTTTGCGAAATTTATTCAAAGATCAAAGGTAAAGAAGATCCAGGATTTGACAAAATTCAAGAGTACAAAGATCCTACAGCTAATGACGAGCCATCTATTGATACAAAGAAGGCTACAAAATTCTATTCTCATATGGCTATCACAGTATTCTGCATTACTATTGGAGTGATCGCACTATTACTTGCAGGTATGTTAATTGCAGGTGATCCTAAGACTGTGAGCGTAAGCCACATTGTTATTTGGTTTATTGTTGGAATATGTGCAATAATAGCAATTTATGTTATATATAGGATTATCGATTGGAAGAGAAACAAATAATGAAAACAGCAGTACATTTTGGGGCAGGAAAAATTGGAAGAGGCTTTATTGCCGAATTGTTACACGATAGTGGCTACAAGATTGTATTTGTAGATGTTGTTGACGCTCTCGTTGATCTTGTTAATAAAGAACACAAATATAATTTGTATTTAATAGACAAAGATCACGAGAAAAAGATTATTGATAACGTTGAAGCATTTTCGTCTATTAAAGAACCTGAGCGTGTTATAGAAGCAATTAAAGAAGCTGAGATAATAACTACTTCTGTTATGGCTACAAATCTTGATAAGATTGCACCTATACTTGCAAAAGGATTATGCGAACGTGAAGACCAGGCAATTGTAATGGCTTGCGAGAACGCCATTATGGGCACTAATATATTGAGAGATGAGCTACTCAAAACAGGTATTATCTCTGAAGAAAAATTGGTAACAGTAACCAACTTTGCAAATACTGCTGTGGACAGAATGGTGTTCGATTATAAAGACGGTATTGAAATTGGGGGAGACTTTGAACTCGCTATTGAAGATGTTCTAGGCACTCGTCCAATTGTCGGTGCTGAATACGTAGATGACATTGGTAAATACTTGCAGCGTAAAATCTACATGATTAACTGTGGTCATGCTCTAAGTGCATATTTTGGTTTTGTTGCAGGATATGATATCCTACAAGATGCTCTACGCGATCCTGAAATCCAATCAGAGGTTAGAGCTGCTGTTCTTGAATCAGCATCAGCTCTAGAGCAAGAATATGGTTTTAAGCATGAAGATTTAGTTGAGTATATGGAAGGTATGCTTATCAGACGTTTTACAACACCTGGCGTTAAAGATGACATTGCACGTGTAGCAAGAGAACCTATTCGCAAAATTTCCCCAAATGATAGAATTATGGGTCCAGCTTTTATGTGTGAAAAATATGGGCTCGATAATACTCATTTATTAAAAGGTGTAGCTTGTGCTCTTAAATATAAAAATGATGATGATGAGCAAGCAGTTGAGCTGCAAAACTATATCAAAGATAACGGAATTGAAAAAGCAATATCGCATTTTACTGGTATTGATGCCAATTCTGATATGTTTAAAAAGGTATTAGATTATATGTAAGGAAAAGTTATGAATGGATTAGATTACCTTATTATTGTTGTGTATTTTATAGGTCTTATTTTAGTAAGCGTTATAGTTTCTAAAAAAATTAAAAGTTCTGAAGATATGTTTATTGCAGGGCGTAATTCGTCTTGGTGGTTATCCGGTATATCTTCATATATGACAATATTTTCAGCATCTACATTTGTTGTGTGGGGTGGCGTGTCTTATAAAAGCGGCATTGTGGCAGTTATTATTGCAATGTTCGTTGGTGTTGCCTCTTTTATTGTTGGTAAATGGATAAGTGGTAAGTGGAGAGAAATGGCAATTAAATCTCCTGGAGAATTTTTAACCGTAAGGTTTGGCAAGACTACACTAAATTTTTATACAATTATTGGTATTGTAATTAGAGCTGTTCAATCTGCGACATCAATATATTCTGTAGCTATTATTATGTGCGCACTAATAACTATTCCCGAAGGCCCATTTAGCTTCTTAGCCTCAACAGGGCTCCCCGGAGATTCAACACCAGGTTATTTAAGCATTTGGTGGGCTTTAGGTATTCTTGTTGTGATCTCTGTAGTTTATACTGTACTGGGTGGTTTTCTAGCTGTGCTCATGACTGATGTTGTTCAGTTTGGTGTATTGCTTGCGGTAGTTGTTTTTATGGTTCCTCTTTCATTTAATGCTGTCGGTGGCTTTGATCAATTTATGACAAGAGCGGCGCAAATTCCAGGTTTCTTATCGGGATCATCTAATGAATATAATTGGGTATGGTTAATATTATGGTTGGCCCTTAATTGTTCAATTGTGGGCGGTGATTGGCCGTACGTGCAAAGATATATTAGCGTTCCTACAAAGAAGGATGCTAAAAAATCCAATTATTTGATTTTTCTTTTATATCTAATTGTTCCATTAATTTGGTATGTTCCAACTATGGTATGCAGGACTCTAGAGCCATCCCTTGGACTAAATTTAGATGCTACTACTATGTCATACAATGGCGAACATGCTTATGTGAATATGTGCTCAACAGTACTTATGAATGGAATGCTTGGCATGATGGTATCAGCTATGCTTTCAGCTACTTTAAGTACAGTATCAGGAACATTAAACGTTTATGCAAATGTTTTTACCTATGATATATGGAATCATTTTAAAAAGAACAGAAATGCATCCGAAAAACAAAAAATACGTGCTGGACGAAATTTCACTTTTGTTTTCGGGGTTGTAATTCTTGGAATATCATTGTTGGTTCCCTTTTTAGGAGGAGCAGAAAAAGTTGTAGTTACCGTCCTTACCCTTGTATTAGGCGCTCTGTTTATACCTGCTATCTGGGGTGTATTTTCAAAGCGAATCACAGGTAATCAATTAATGATTTCTGTTGTTCTTTGTTGGATTATCGGAATTGCCGCAAAGATTTGCGTTCCTCCTGAAGTTATAAGCTCAAGCTTAGTTGATTCTATAGCCGGTGTAATGCCAATAGTATTTTTAACATTCTTTGAACTTTATCAGAAATATACTAACAAGACATGTAGGGGATACAACGCAATCCAAAAATTAATTGATCCTCATGCTGATGATGAGCCTGGACCTGAAACAAAGAAGGCAACAAAGGCATATTCACATATGGCTATTACTGTATTTTGTATTACTATTGGTGTTATAGCATTATTGTTAATTACGCTTCTTGTAGTCGGCGATGCTAAAACATTAGAAGTTAGCAATATTGTTATTTGGTACATTGTTAGTTTGTTAGCTATAATTGGTATATATATAATTTATCGAACTATAGACTATAAACGTAGTAAATAAATGATATAATAATTCAAAGCTGATATTTGCTTTTGAACATTTACAATTAAATATTATTTTGGTATTCAGTCCTGTATCTATTGTTGCCATATGATTTTAGAGCACAGGGCAGAGTATATTCATCAAGTTTTATGAGCGACCTAATTAAACGTGGAGCTCCGAAGCTGCCGTCTCGTTGACGTAAGAAACAAGTTTCGATGGCTGGTAAATTAAACCTTGATGTTTGTGTTTTTGTCGAGATACAGGACACGCAAGCCTATGGGGATAAGCCTCATAGCATGAATACATCGAAGGGAGGGAAACACAATGACACAGACAAAAAATAAAATGATGCGAATTGGAGTAATTATGGCCGTAGTTGCTCTTGTTAGCATGATTGGCCTTGCAGGTACTTTTGCTAAGTATACAACTTCTGAGACTGGTACAGATTCAGCTCGAGTTGCCAAGTGGGGAATTACCTTAATTGCTACAGGTAACGCATTTGCTAATGCTTATAAAGTAGGTGGAGAAAAATCTACATCATCTACAGATGCTATTATCGTAAAAGGTGAGAGTGATGCCAAAGTTGTAGCTCCTGGCACAAAAGGAAGCTTGCTTGCTGTTCAAGTAACAGGTACTCCAGAAGTTGCTACACATGTAACTATTGATCCAGCTACTTCGGGTGGTAAAGTTGTTACATTAGGTACTTGGACTGGTGATTATTGTCCTCTTGTCTTCACTAAAAAAGATGGTTCTAAAATTCAACAAGATGGTACAACAATTACGACTGTAGCGCAATTAGAACAAGCTATTAACGATTATTTGGAAACTTTAGAAGGTAAGTATGAACCAGGAACTGCACCAACCTTGGATGCAAGTCTTTTATGGGAATGGCCATTTGATGCTGACAATACAAAAGATACTGCATTAGGCAATGATACTACAGCTAACGTTAACACAATTAAGTTAGACATGAAAGTTTCTGTAGATCAAATTAATACTGATCCAAAAGCTCCATAAGTCTTACGGCTTATTGACTTTATGAACGTATTAATATATTACTCGGAGGATATGGCCCTTCGAGTAATTTTTATATAGACGTAAAAGAAAGTTTACACAGCAATTGATTTACAATATAATATCTGTATAAAACTGGAGTGTACAATTAAAACATTTTTAAGTAAATACATAAACGTAATTATAGTCGTATTAACAATTATATTAACTGTTGTAGTATATACTTGTTTTGTTAATTCCAAATATGCTAGTAATGTAAGTACACCAAATAATGTTTCTCTTGAGATTAAGCAAAGCACTGCTGCAGTAACTTATGACGCTAATGGCGGTGTTTTTGATAGTGGCAAAAACGTTTTAGAAGAAAGTATTACACCAAGTGCTTATTCAATAACAAATGTGGTGCCAACACGCACTGGCTATAAATTTTTAGGCTGGGCAACTAGCCAATCCTCAACAGCTCAACAATACGTTGCTGGACAGTTATATAAAGGACAAAATATAGCTCCTAGTAGTATAACGCTATATGCTGTTTGGGCAAAAGATTCTGAGGTTCAGAACAATAAGTAATTATTGCTGTTTTAATCGATTAATCTCGTCTTGTAAAGATTTGATTTTATCTTTGTCTTTATCTCTGCCTTTGGCTTCGCGGATAAATGAAATAACAAGCAGGATTACTACAAGAACAACAAGACCTATCTTTGTGTAGTCATTTATGAAAATTCCAAGCTTGGGTATTTTGAATATTACTTTGCCTTTGATGTTTTTTGCGTCAAATGCTTTGTCTGGGGTATTGTTGGCGTCTCCTTTTGTTGTGACGTTGTTTGAATCGTCTATGGATATAATGCGGTGGGCAACAGGCACATTGCCTTTGTCAATAAACACTACAATATCATCTGTATTGTAGCTGTCTTGTTCATGGACTACAATCATGTCATCTACGGACAACTCTGGTTCCATACTACCGCTTAATATTACATTTGTAGCAAAGCCTTCTATCATAGGATAAGAGTCTCTGAGTAGCATTTTGGCGTTTATATTGTATATGGCTATACCTATTACGCATGATATGATGGCAAGCAGGATAATACGCAGAATTTTTGGTTTACGCTTCATGATTAGCTTTGTGCTTGCTCGTAATTAACTACAACGCTAATATCAGAAATAGTGGCTGTTGCTGTACATGATGAGTCCATTACAAAGAACAGATATAATGTTTGACTTGAACTTACAGCTGGTTGAAATTGCCAATTTGTATTTGCAAATTTGATAATATTTGGATTAGACGGATCAGGTGTGCCTTGAATCCTAGTTGAAGGATCATCGTTAATATCTGGATTAATATATATGCTAACACCTTGTGGGAGTGTTTGTCCAACGTTAACTGTAACTCCATATTTAGTTAATGTCTCGCATATAGCTCCGTTTTTAGTGTTTGTAGCAGTGAATCCGAATTTCTCTTTAGGGCTACTTGGATCAATTGATTTTGATATAGTTTGTCCTGTTTGTGGTGACAACTCGTCAGTTACATCAACACTCCATTTAGCAACACGGGCCGAATCGTTGCCTGTGCCAGAAGATGTAAATTTTGCAAATATACCTGTTGTTGCAAGAGATGACAGTACAACAAGTATTAACAATACTAAAACGATATATCTTAGTGTTTTTGCTAGCTTCATTGTCTGTGCCTTCTTATATATGTGCCAATTCCGGCGCCTATACATATAATAGCAACAATTGCAAAAATCCAAGGTAAAAAGTTTGTAAAGTTTGAATTAGCTTGTTCTTCAGGAACAATTTCAACATTTGTACTGATTCCAACGCTTATATTTATTTTTGAGTCGTTGCCAAATGTGGTATCGCTAATGTCATCTCTAGATATCCATTTCCAGGGGAGGCTAAAAGTAACAACTTCACTTGGTTCTAAAGTATATGATTTATGTGCCTCGTTTAATTTAGAAACCTCTACATAATCTGTTTTACTTCCAATAATATATGCACCAGTATTATCTTGAAGTGCGCAACTTATAGGTAGGTTTTTGCTGTTGTCTCCTATAAATTCACAATCGCAATTTACTTTGTAAGAGCTTACGTTTTTAAGAGAAAAGTTGCCGTTGCCTTCGGCACCTGGAGCTACAACTTTATCGCCATTTTCGCTTTTGATAATTATGTTGCCGTCCTTGTAATATTCAGCAGAAAATACAGGTACATCAAAGTTGGCTTGAATGTTTGTGGTATCGTCATATTTGGCAACAGGAGAGTGAATCTCAATAATATTTTTATCAGGATTATCACCTTTAAATTGCGTAAATGCAAAAAATGTAGTAATGAGCATTAATACTACAGATGCAATACCAATAGTTAAAAGTACAATACTTAATCTATATTGTTTAATATTATTCATAGGCATAGTTAATTATACAATAAATTGTGATTAGCTTAAATTAAGAATTAGCTTTTTCTTTTTTTAGAGCATCTAATTCTGCACGTAAGTCTTGCTCAGTTTTCTCTTGTTTTTTAGCATACATTCTACGTCTGATAATGTCATAACCAACAAGAAGAATTAATGGAATACCTACACATACTATGATGCCAGGAACACTCTTCATCCACATGCAAAAATTACCAATACCAGCATAACGTGAACCATTATATTTTCCTACTAGCTTATTGGCAGGCACATTCATTTTATCATCGCCAGTATTTGCATCACCTTTTGTAGCAAAAGCTAACTGTCCATTTTCATTTGTTACTTTTGTAACACGGTGGGTAACAACGGCGCTTTCATTAGTTGATGCCGGATCAAAATATGAAATGATATCACCTTGCTGAATGCCCTCTGGATTAGTTTTGTCAACTAAAATTAAATCTCCGCCTTCAATAGTAGGATACATAGAATCTGTTAAAACTACTAATGGGGAAGTGTTTCCTATACTTGGAACTTGGTTTGGATTTACCAAGCCCTGAATGATTATAAATGAATTGATTATGATAATTGGTATACAGATAACGCATAAAATAATACCAATTGCAATTCCAAGTTTGTGTTTAAAACTATTTTTTGTTTTTTCCATGTCCTTAATTATACCACTTTTATCTTATAAATATAGATTTTTTAAAAAATGGTAGGAGCGGGGGGATTCGAACCCCCACAGGTTGCCCCGGCGGATTTTAAGTCCGCTGCGTCTGCCGTTCCGCCACGCTCCCGCAAATTGAGTATTATACACATTAATTTTGTTTAGTTGCCAATTTTTTTCGTTCTCTTTTAGCTAATGCTGGCATAATAAAGCCTAAACAAACAAGTACAATTGGAGTTGCAATATTCATAACAAGCATGAATGGGTCGTCACTGATCATACCTATAATACAGCAAATAAGAGTAACGAAGAAGCACCATGATCCTACAAAAATCCCCAATTTTTTGTTTTTAATAAAATGATAGTCAGAATTAAATTTCTTTTTTATAGCGAGTTTAAGTGCAATGTATGCTGCAAATACAAATAAATAACGTATTGGCATACATACTGAGTTTAGCTTTATGAGCCATTTAACAAGAGCGTCAACATCGCCAATGCCTAGGCATGGAAGCAAAATTAGTATTGAGGCAATTACTCCTACAATCAAAACTCCACGAGTATAAGAACCATATTTGTTTGTTTTGAAAAGCTTGGACGGGAAATACTTTTTATCAGCATTACCTAACATTATGCGCAAAGGAGCATCGATGCTAATAATGAGTACAGACAAAAAGCAAAGAGAGTTAGATATAGCATAAACAATCATAAGAAAATTACCAAGGCCATAATAGTTTCCAAGTATCTGAAAAGCTTCATATTGACCGTTCGTCAAAAAATCAGATGGGATATTGTTTATGTCAAACATCATGCCCATTGCAAGTGTGCCAAGCATTGCGCTTATAACAACCATAACCATACTAGCAGTCATAGCCCAAGGGAACTTACGTCCAGGGTTTTTAATTTGGTTTACGTATGGAGCAATTTTCTCGCCACCACCAACACCAAATATCAAAATAGACATGCTGAATAAAAATGTCCAGTCTTGAGGGATGAAGTTTTCAATTTTAAATTCTATAGTATTTAAGTTAGCACCTGTTATAGCTGGCGCAGTCCAAACCATTATTATATAGAGTATAGACATAACAAAGGCTGAAGCACCTGCAAGGGCAGATATTTTATTTATTGCTTTAATACCTCTTGTAGCAATAAACAAACATACTAAGAGTATTGCAAGGCTAATAAGCTGTACAGTAACTACAGGATAATCACTGACGCTTCCATTTTGAAAAATAACCCAGTTAATTCCTGTAACGACTTGGCTAGGTTTTTGTGAAAGGTAAGGCATATGAACAACCCAATATATCCAACCACAAAAAAATGCAACTTTAGGGCCAATTGTTTCATATATCCACGAACTAACACCACCGATTTTGTCTTTAAATGTAGCACCAAGTTCGCCTACCATTAAAATATATGGCATAAAATAAAGTACAAAAACAAGAATCCAAGGGAGTATTACTCGCGTTCCTCCAAAATAACCAAAGCCATTTGTGATGTTTCCAAACCCCCATACGCAAGTAAAGCCCATCAAAGCCAAACTAAATGCGGTTATTTTTTTATTTGATTTACTCATGGTAGGAGATTATAGTATATTGTGATATGATATAAGCATGAAATTCAAACATTATGACATAGCAATTATTGGTGCTGGAGTTGCCGGGTGCTGTCTAGCTCGTGAATTGTCTAGATATGACGTAAAAACTATTGTGTTAGAAGCAGGATTGGATGTAGCTGACGTTACAAGTAGAGCCAATTCTGCAATTGTGCATGCTGGTTATGATCCGATACCAGGTACCGATAAAGCAAAGTATAACGTATGGGGATGCAATCTATATCCAAAGTGGTCAGAAGAGCTTGGTTTTCAATATGAGAACAACGGTGCTTTAATTGTAGCTTTTGACGATGAGGACATGAAGACTGTTAATGCGCTTTATGAACGGGGCTTTAAAAACGGTGTCGAGGGGCTCAAAGTTCTTGATTCTCGTGAAGTACATTTATTAGAGCCTAATTTGAGCAAAGACGTTCGTGGCGCTTTGCATGCTACAACAAGTGGTATATGCGATCCTTATCAAGTTGCATATAGGGCTGCTGAAAACGCTGCAAACAACGGTGTTGAATTTGCTTTCGATTTCAAAGTAGAGGATATTAAACCAGGATATGTTATTAATGGCGAGATTGAGGCTGACTGCATTATTAATTGTGCAGGCCTTTATTCTGACGAAATCAATAATATGATATCTGATAAAAAAATAAAAATAGTTCCTAAACGTGGCGATTATTGCTTGTTTGATGTTGATTACGGCAATAAGTTTAAAAACACTATTTTCCAATGTCCATCAGCAGCAGGCAAAGGCGTTCTTGTGTCACCAACTGTACATGGAAACTTGTTTATTGGACCATCTGCTGATGCGTGGGATGATAAGGAAGATTTCTCTACAACTAAAGAGTCGCTAGACTTTATTAAATCACAGGCAACAAAATCTTGGCCTAATTTCAATATGAAATTTATGATTACGAACTTTACAGGTCTTCGTTCTACTATTGAAGGTGGAGATTTTCTAATTGAAGAAGCCGAACCCGGATTTTACAATGTTACTGGTTTTGATTCGCCAGGCCTATCTTCGGCCCCTGCAGTAGCAGTTGATTTGTCTCGTAAAATCGCCGACAAATACAATTTTAAAGAAGATAAAAATTTCAATCCTTGCAATAATGTTAAAAAACGTTTTTATGAAATGAGCGACGAAGAACGCGAGGGTGGAAAGATTGTTTGTAGGTGTAGATCTGTCACTGAAAGTGAGATATTGGATGCCCTACATGGACCTCTACCTGTACTTTGCTTGGACGCTCTTAAGTGGAGGACAGGAGCTACAATGGGTAGGTGCCATGGTGGATTCTGTACTCCTGAACTTATTAAATACATAGCTCGAGAAAACAATATTGAACCAAAAGACATAAAAAAACGTTACAAAAATTCTTGGATGTTCAGCAAAAACAGAAAAGACTTTCTAGATCTTTTAAGTGATGGAGAAAATTTAGGTTATAACACACCAACCGAATATGACTTAATTATTGTAGGTGGTGGAGCTGCTGGACTTGCTGCTGCTAAAGAAGCATCTAACGAAGGCGTCAAAAAAATACTCCTTGTAGATAGAGAAAATGCATTAGGTGGAATTTTAAAACAGTGTATTCACTGCGGTTTTGGACTTCATCATTTTGGCGAGGAATTGGCTGGTCCTGAATACGCTGACAGGGAAATTCAAACATTACCCGACAATGTCGATGTTATTTCAAACTCTATGGTTGTAAGCATTAGCAAAGAGGATAAATTTAAACTTTTCGTATCAAATGAGAGTGGATATAAAGCCTATTATTCAAACGCGGTTATTATGTCAAGCGGTTCACGTGAACGTGGCTTTGGAGCCCTAAATATTGCTGGAAGCAGGCCTTCGGGTATATATACTGCAGGCTCTGCTCAAAATATGATTAATTTGAAAGGTTGTATCCCAGGTAAAAAAGTAGTTATTTTAGGATCAGGGGATATTGGCCTTATTATGGCAAGGCGCATGACAATGTCAGGCATGGATGTTAAAGCTGTCTATGAAATCATGCCCAACCCTGCTGGACTGCGACGCAACATTGTTCAATGTTTAGATGATTTTGGAATCCCACTATACCTCTCACATACTGTTACAAGTGTCGAAGGAAAAGACAGACTAGAAGCAGTTGTAGTATCTGAAGTCGATGAAAACTTAAAAGTTATTCCTGGCAGTGATACTCGCATAGAATGTGACACATTAGTTCTTTCAGTTGGACTCATTCCTGAATGCGACCTATCTCGTGAAGCAGGCGCCAAAATGAGCCCAATTACAGGCAGCGTTGAAGTTGATGACTCATTACAGACAAGCATTGCTGGTCTTTTTGAATGTGGCAACGCTCTTCATATTCACGATCTTGTTGATTTTGCAAGTGCCGAAGGTGAGCTTGCAGGAGCTAGTGCTGCTAAGTATATTATTAACGGAACAGAAAGCGTTAACCGTGCTGCTAGTGTTGACTGTGGTAACAATGTTAGATATGTTGTTCCACAATATATAAACGATGAAGGACAAGATACTATAACATTATCTTTTAGGGTTGCACGTTCTATGAAAAAACCTCAATTTAGTGTTATTGCTGGAGATGAGGTAATTGCTAAGAAAAAGGCAATTATTGCTGTACCTTCCGAGATGGTACAAATTAAAATTAATAGATCCGATGTAGTAAATTGTCATTCGATTAAAGTAGAGGCAGAAGATGGCGAGCTCTAAAAAAGAATACGTAACATGCACTTGTTGTCCCGCTGGATGCTTAATAACTGTTACTTTAGACGGCGATAAAGTAATCAATGTAGAAGGCTACACTTGTCCTCGCGGTAAAAAATATGCCGCTCACGAAGTTACAAATCCTGTTAGGACTGTTACAGCATATATTTATTCGAGCCTTGATTTAGAGCCAGTTAGTGTTAAAACAGAAAAGCCTATACCAAAAGACAAAATTGAAGAAGTTGTCGACATTATAAATAGTAGCTCAATTGATTATCCTGTAAAAATAGGCGATACTATTATTGAAAACGTTGCAGGTACTGGTATAGATATTATTGCAACAAAGAATATTGGATAGTTCTATCTAATTCATCAATTCCAAGTCCGCTTATAGCTGAAGTTTTAATAACGGGAACTTCTATATTTAAGTTTATATTATTAACTTTTTGCTTAGATAATTTATCTGCCTTCGTTAATGCTATACAAAAGGGGAGGCCTAGTTCGCATAAATAGTCTATCATTTGAATGTCAAGCTTTGTTGGATTATGACGAATATCTATAAGTAATACAATTAACGAAAACATTCGATTGTCGTTAAAATATGACTCAATTAATTTAGACCAGCGAGATTCTTCTGTTTGAGACTTGCTTGAATAACCATATCCTGGCAGATCTACAAGATGAAAATTATCAGCATCAAAGAAATTAATGGTAATTGTTTTGCCTGGTTTAGAAGATGTTTTAGCAAGTTTTTTGTTTTTTGTTAACTTATTGATTAAAGAACTTTTACCAACATTAGAGCGCCCTACAAAGGCAATTTCAGGTTTTTCTGATTTAGGTAATTGTGGAGCTACTCCATAAGCAGCTACAAATTTGATATTTTTATCCCTTATAGCCAAAGATAGCGTCACAGAATGGGGAATACCATGTAACAGGTGCTTTGACAGCCTTATATGCTAGACGAGAGCTTGTAGTGCCAGCAGAATTATCGGCTTTAGTATCTTTTGCCGTACCATTGACAACGCCTGTTGATTCGCCTTTTTCAATAAGTCCTAAGCTTTGATTTGCACGTTCTTTAACGCCTTCTGGGGTTTGTAGATACTCGATCTCGTCAGATAAATCGTTATTTGCTGTTTGAATAGCGTTGAGTTGAGCAGTAAGCTTATCGTTTTCTCTACAAGCAGTATAGAAATTTTTAGCAGGAGTGTATAAAAATAAACATAATATTACAATTGTGACCAGGATAGAGATAAAGATGATTAGGGCTTTGTTGTGTTTGCCAGATACAATTTTATTTGCAATATTTAAACTACGTTTATTCATTCCGTGCGGTATTCTAACATAAATTATAAAATTTTTATGAAATTTTTGATTTTTTCTTGACTATAGTGCCGTATTTGTTAAAATACAGCAACGCTGGAAGGGCTCGTAGCTCAGTTGGTTAGAGCGCACGCCTGATAAGCGTGAGGTCGCTGGTTCAAATCCATTCGGGCCCACCATTTTTCCAGTAGACGCCGTGGGGCATTAGCTCAGTTGGGAGAGCGCGGGCTTTGCAAGCCTGAGGTCAGGGGTTCGAGCCCCCTATGCTCCACCATTTCTTTTCCCAGTATATAATCCATTTTTGGATTGTAGTATAAATCTCACAAATCTTAAAAGCGGTGACAAATGGTGACATCTTTTTGAAGGAGGTTAGAAATCCCTCATATCGTCATAGTCAATGTATTCAGCTAATTGTGTTGCGTTAAGCTTAAGCATTTGCATTGTAACGCTCATATAATTACGTTCTCGTATATCATTTCCAGTATGCCCCATAGATTTTGAAACAACACTGTCTATACATCCTGCTTCCGCAGAAAGTGTTGCGTAAACACTTCGCATATATCCCATTGGCATATAGTGAACATTGTGATTATTACACCATTTCCTATAATTCCGATTAAAGCTTTGAGGACATAAGTATTCTTTTAATGTTCTTTTGTTCTTCATATATTGTTCATGTTCGCTTAAATAGTTGCGAAAATCTCTATGCAGAGCCACTGTACGCTTACTGGTGGCTGTTTTAACGTCTTTAAGTACTTTTGTACCATTAACACTTGTAACGGCTTGATTAACGCTAACATAGACCCAACCTTCTTCTCCAAAATCAAAGTCTCTATAATTTAATCCACAGTACTCTTCTAATCGTAATCCGCATATACACATCATAAGTACAGCAAGCCCATATCGTGTTCCGCGGATCTGCTCTAATACTTCAATTAGCTCTTTTTTAGAATAAAGCTTTTTATCAACCTTTTTTGGCTTTGTGAGCTTAATATCACTTGTAGGGTTGCTATTAATTATGTCATCCCGCATTGCAAGATTAATTATTTTACGCCAAAGCTTTAAAGCTCTAAATTGTCTTGTCCATGACTTATAGCTATTTATAGTATTTTGGACTAATCTCCAGTTTGTATCACAAATTCTTAGATGACCTATTTTTGGTTCTAATGTATTCCATGCTGTCTTATATTCGTTTATTGTGTTTGGTGACAGCTCTTTATAGGTTGTTTCTACAACACCTTTATAGTATTTGTAGTATGTAATATCATAATCACATTGGCCTGCTCTTAGTCTCATTTTTGCTAAATGTTCCGTGGCTTGTTTATATGTTTTTAATCGTTTAGAGCATCGTTTACCATTGTCACTCCAGAATACCCTATAAGTCTTATTGGGTAATTTTTGTATATATCCAAAAGATGATCTAGCCATTTATTCCCAAGTGCATGCTCTATTCGAATATGAATCTTTAATAGTTTTTCCATTTTCTGAATATGTTTCATCAAAACCAAATGTAAGCTTTTTGTAGTTATCGATTCCTTTAACACTATCAATTGATAGTTTAATAAAAGCTTCATCAGCGTTATAGCTCATAGATATTTTAGGATTTCCTTGCATATCTGAATAATTTTTAATATTTACGTTATCTTTGTAATAAATATGAATATTGCTTGAAAAATAATTAGAATTTGTATCTGGATCATGTCCTGTAGGTAATAATCTAGATCCTGAAGCTTCAATTTCAGTAATAGTCATTGTATTGTAAGAATTAGCTACTTTATGCTTTAGTTTAAAAGCTACGTAATCATCTGTTACTTCATCTTGATATATTTCAAAATCTATTGAATTTGTTTTTGCTTTTGTAGGTTCTGTTTGTTGAGTATCACTGCATCCAGCACAACTCCTTACACCAAAAACTATCAATCCTATAATGATTGACAATACAAGTATACCTGCACAACCTATTTTTTGTTTTTCCTTCATAACAACCTCGTTTATAAATTTTTACTGCTTGGTGAAAACCATACAACCTTACCGATAATATTAATATCTTTAATATTTACAAGCTTCCTTGTTTTCCCGTCTGTATAGCTTTCGTTCATTAGTACAAGTGTTTCATCGTCAATTATCTTTATTCTGTAAATATCAATCCATTTTGGAATTTTTGAAGCTTTATCTTCTATAACACATATATGACCGTCAATTTCGCTTAAATCTTCTATAGGAACAAAATATGCATATGAATCAACAGGAATAGATTTTGAGCATGTAGTAGTCTTAACAGGGAAGTACTCACCATTTGGGTAATTTTCCTTTACTATGTGATCTATTGGATGATTTACGCCTTGTTTATAAACAAATGCATAATAAGGAGAATCTTCAGTATTATCACATCGTCCTATATTAAGCATGTCTTGATCAGACGGGGATAATCTATAGCCTGCACCGTCACTATATCCAAAAAGTTCAGATTCGCTACAATTTAAAGCTTCACATAATTTAACTCTCATGTCTGGACGTGGCATCCGTCCTCTTGTTTCGTATGCTGCGATAGTATTCTGAGACAATCCTACTTTTTCTGCTAACTGATCTTGAGTTAGATCATTTTTACGCCTTAATGATTTTAAATTTTTACCAAATGAACTCATAATTACCTCTGCTTTTTTAGCTGATTATATCATTATATGTTAGTTTAAAATACTAAAAATGTAAAAAAATGTAAAAAAAGATAAAATTCTAGTGCGTTGAACATACTATTATGCTATACTATCGTCAACTTGAAAGACTAAAAAGTCGGAAGGAGAACATTAACATTTATTAATTAAAGCAGGTAGCGCAATTAGTTTAGCTTGATTTTGCCTCTTAAAATAGATTTACTTTATTACATTTCATATATATAAAATTGCGCTACTTTGCTTTATTTTTTTAAATTCGATTAGTGTGTTAAAGATACTAAAGGAGGTGAAGATGAAAAAATTATTAAAGAGGAAAGACGTAGCTAAGTTATTGGGTAAAACAGAACAAACTGTAACAAATTACACCAATAGAAAGTCAGACCCTTTACCAGCACACTATCTAACTAAGAATGCCACTTACTTCGAAGATGAAGTATTGGAGTGGATAGAACGTCAGCCAACAAACAAAAAGACCGCCTAACTATGCAGACGGCCGTAAGTGATTAACAAGGATTATAGCATAGATAATCCAAAAGGAAGAGTGAAAATGCAAGAAAAAGAACTTAATATGGACGATAAAAACGTCAAAAAAGCCTATGACTTTATAAAAAAGCATAAGAATACATTTAGAGATATTGTATCAAGAGCTTTTGAGTATCGTGATCAAGGCGTAAAGGAAATTTCAATAAGGGATATTTGTGCTGAAATTCGGTGGAAAAATCATGTCAAGATTAGTAATTCTATTACACCCGCCTTAGCACGTATTATCGAAAAGAAATACCCAGAATTACACTTTAAGAAAAAACCAAGTAAATGCGAAAAAAATAAAGCACATGCGTTCCAAATCGAATCTGGACAAATGTGCTTTATGTTTTAAGGAGGAATTTTTATGGATATGCAACAAGCACAACAGCAAGCACAAGAAGGTTTTATGCAAGCTCAAGCAGCTGTAAATAGACAAAAAACAGAAGAAGAGGTAAAAACACCTCAAAAAACAACAAACGAACAACCATCAAATAAACAACAGGAAGAGGTTGTAAAAAATGCGCCAAGTGATCTTGATCTGTTAAATATGGCTTCTACAACTGATACATGGTGGGATAAGGATCCTAACCGTCCTTTAACAGGGGATTGTGTTCGAATTGATTATAGATATTTAAAAAATATGGAAACTAAGTTAATCGAATACACAGATAAAGGGGAACCAAAATTAGAGTTTCTGCTTACGCTTATTGATGAAGACGAACGAGAAAGAAAGTTTGCCTTTAATGTTTGGGGTAATGGTAAAAAAGCACTTGTAAAAGCTTTAAAAGCTATTAATCCAATGGCAGAAGAAGTATACGAAGCAATTGGGAAGAATATAACTTTTACTTCTCTTGGAAAAATTGGTAATGCTTATCAATACCGCGCACAGATCAATGGAAATGCTACTCACAAAACAGATGGTGTTTATAAACCAGACGGAACATTGTTTAACGTGGAAGCAGTAAAAGCAAGTAGGTCTAAAACGTTTTAATGACTAATTCTCGACCTACATATTTTACGATATGTCCTAATTTAATTCGTTATGATAGCAGGCTAACGCCTTTAGCGCGTTTGATCTATACCGAGTTCCTGTTGCTTGCTAATAATGAACAAGGTTATTGTTACGTTGGAAACACTACGCTTTCTCAATGGTATTCAGTTAATCATGCAACTATATCACGTTGTATCAAACAATTAGAGCAATATGGATATATCAAAGTAAAAAGATCGCGGAAGAATAATAAGCATTTAAAAAACAAAATTTACATTGTGGATAATGTGGAAAAAGTATTGCAAAAATGCAATATAAAAGAAAAAAGTATTGCAAATGTGCAACAAGAGTATTGCAAAAATGCAAATGCAGTATTGCATAAATGCGACAGTAATAAAACAAGTAAGACTAATACAAGAACACTATCACAAGGTAATCAGATTTCTAATCAACCTGAAGATTTCCACAATTCATCCACACTTAAAACAAAGAGAGAGGGAAGAAAAAGTGAAAAGTAAAGAAGAATTACAAAAAATTCTTGATGGTTATACTTATCCACACCCTTGTTCTTCAGACTTCGATAAGCTTTGGTTGGACGATAGACTTTCCAAGGAAGAAGTTATCGAGCTTGCACATATGGCAGGATTTACTACAAGCAGTGATCTAGACAAAAAGAAAAAAATCTCATTTAAAGATTATGCAGTAAGACAAAAGATTGCAGGTGTTCCTGCTGGCATATGGCGTGAAGCTAATGTAAATGATATGCAAAGCAACATTAAAGCTTTTGCTAATACAATATGTAATTATGATAGGGAACATAGCACATTAGGCTTACTTATCATTGGTGGTGATGAAACAAGTAAGACATATACAGCATGTTCTGTAATCAATAGTGTTATTAAGCGCACAAATAAGACTGCTAAATATCTTGAGTTTGGCGAATTTTTTAACAAAATGAGTGATACAAGCCAAGCGGGTGCGTTTATATCAACATTGCAAGCATACGATGTATTAGTTATCGATAATGTTTCGCTATATGACTTACACAGCTTTAAGCTTCAGCATTTTATCAGTCTGATAAGAGCAAGAAGTGCTGCCACAAAACACACAATAATCACAACAAATCTAAGTATTAAAGAATTCTACGGTTATCTAATGAGTAGAGCTAACAAACAAATGTCAGAAGCAATTATTAAGACTTTAAATGGCTTTGACAAGGTATTTGTAGAAAAGCACGAGGAGGCTAAACAATGATAGAAAGATATCTAAAAACAGTTCATGAAAATACTAAAACAACTCAAAAAATGAGAGAAAAGTACAATAAGCACGTATTTCATAACAAGCTTATTAATGTCGGAATGATCTCTTTAATCGTAATCGGAATGACGATCTTATTTTTATTGTCTGTGAGGTAATTATGGTTAGAACTTTAACACATAGCGAAATAGAAGAATTAGAACAAGATCGTCTTCGCGAATATGAAGAAGATGCTAGACGTGATGCCTGTATAGAACAATATGAAGAAATAAGGTGGAACGCTTTGAAATACAAGGACGATTTTTGTCATGATTGCGAAAAAAAAGAAGTATGCCAAGCATATGCGGAAAATGAACTTCCTGAAGAATGCGAAGAAGAATTAGTTGCTTGGTATGAAGATGAATTTGGTGGTGATCAACGATGAAATTTGAAGATAAAGTAATTATTGTATTGACTGTTATTATTGTTTCACTTGTAGCTAATATCGTATTAGTTTTAATTGAAGGTCATCCGCCAGTAAATGATGCTGACGATCAATTTAGGACACTTCCACATGATCACATCGCCACTCAGCAAGAGATTGATTATTGGAATAATTATCAAGCTGAGCAAGAACGCCTAGAAGCTGAAGAACAAAGACAAATAGAGCAGTCAAAATTAAAGCTTATTAATGACGGTGTTTTATCCGCCTATTTCTTCGAGTATTGGCTGTTATTACTTTGGAGGATTAGCTCATAAGTATTACAGCTCAAATGTATTGCCTCATTATCGATTAAGTGAGTGGCATTTAGACGATAAAGGTTTTTGGCGTGATTCTGAAGGCTATTTTGTTGTTGCTTATACATTGACTGCAGAAATTGGAACTGTTATTGAAATTTCTGATGGATGCTATGGGCGCGTTTATGATCACTGCGAGAGCCCAGGCGTTGTTGATATCTATGTGGGGTGGTAAGCATGTTATTAGGGAAAATGATTGAAAAAGATTTTAAATACAGAGACGTTAGATGCGTGATTGTATTTGATAAGGATTATTTTTACAGATGTGGTTATGTGGTATTAGATCATAAACCTAGTCAAGAAGCAATGGACGATTTCAAATGTAATGGTGGTGTTACTTTTGAAGGGTGGGGATTTAACGTTATAAATGCTCCTTCAGAAAAGTTTGTTATCGGTTTTGATTGTAATCACTGTTGGGATGTTCCTGATATGTTAGCTGGTGAAGAATATTTAGGAAAAGAACAGTTTGAAAAAATTATGGAGCAGAGAGGTGATTATTTTCAATGTATGTTAATGCCTGATATGTTCGAAACAAAAAGTTTACATAGTTTAAATGATTGCATATTTGATCTCAAGTCAATGGTTGACTGTTTGTATAAAGAAGGTGATATTTATGAATAAGTTTAGAGAAGGAGAATATTTTATCTACAAAAATGGTGATTCTTACGAGATAGGAAAAGTTAAAAAGGTGTGCGAAGACGGATGTTTTTGTTATTACCATACAGGATCTACAGCAGCAAAGACACCTTTTGATTGCATGCATAAGCTTAAAAATGAGTATGTATTGCACGATAGTATTGGGTTGGGTGGTTTGCAATGAATAAATTAGCTTATGTATGTGCTCCGCTTAGACCAGATAAGGAACATGCAATAGATCAGCACATTGCGTTTTGCTATGACTACGCTAAAAAAATTGCTAACAAAGGTTATGTTCCTATTGTGCCTCATTTTATGTTTCCTTTTTTAGACGATCGCATCAAAGCTCAAAGAGATTGGGCGTTGGAAGCGGATCTAGAAATTCTTAAACGCTGCGACATCTTATTTGTATGTACTAATAAACAATCAGAAGGCATGAACAAAGAGATTGAGTTTGCTATTGAGAACGGAATTGAGGTATCTCATGTGTAGTGTAGAAGAAACACCGTATATATGCTCAAATTGTAAATACAAAGATAGTGATTGTGAAATGAAAAAACAGCCAGGTCTTATGGCTTGTAGTGCTAAAAGTCTTACAGATTACGAAAAACTAAATAATGCTATTTATGAGCTTCAAGAGATGAGAAAGACGATTACAGAAATATTACACGATCTAGATACAACAGATATTGTTTGTGAGGAGGAATAAATGAGTAGAAGAAAGAAAATTAAAAAAACGGCTTTGCGTTTGGCTTGTGAAGAAATCTCTCGATACTATTTATATCGAGACGAAAGACAAACTCCTGATTTTTGGGAAGAATTTTTCAAAAACGAAGCAACTATTCCTGAGGGCATGAATATTTTAAATCAGCTTAAAGATTGGATTGAAAATAACGGTGACAAAAAGCAATCTAGTTGGGATTTTATAAAACATCTATTAATTAAAAATGGAATTGAGGTTGAGTAATGGGCAAAAAAATAAAAACATGGGGAGACGTGATTAAGCATTTTAAAAAAGAAGTTGATTGTAAATATATTGATATGCGACCTGCAGAGAATATGTTTAGTGTGCCTTACGTTCCTGGTGGTCTTTTGGTTTGGCTCAAAAGTGGTTCAATGCTGATTTATGTTCCAGAACAATACAGAAATGAATTAAAAAAATACGTTGAAGACAATCCCACAGATATAACAAGTGGATGGGGAGTTGTAAAAGAGATATTAGAAGATTTAAAAATTTTATCAAACGAAAGTCATAACAAGGCCATAGAAGCAGAAATCTCGCATGTTGTTCCTGACGATTATCAAGGCACTTGGGAGGATGCTAAAAATTATTACTGGGGTAAATGCTTAGGGTTGTCTCAAGTAGTTGACAAAGTTAAAGAAAAAATTCAAAAAGCAAATATTGCGGGGCTGAGAGAAAAAATGAGGTGAAGTAATGAATCAAGACTTATTTAAAAAAGAAATTACAACAGAAATAATGGGCAAAACTTGGACCATTATCGAAACAGAGGAAACAGACAAAGATTATGCATTAGGACAAACGTTTGAAACAGCTAGAAAAATCATTATCTACAATTATGAACCTGCAGATATTTTAAATCCAAGAAAGCTATACAACCAAGTCATGAGGCACGAATTGTTACATGCTTATATGTTTGAATGTGGCCTTGGTGATGATTTGAGATACAACGATCACGGTCATGATGAAACAACAATCGATTGGATGGCAAGGATTTATCCAAGATATAAAAAGACATGTAGAGAATTGAAGGTGGAGGATTAAATGAGTAAGAAAACAGCATTTGATTGTTTATTAGATTGTATTTATTGGGATACATTTGAAAGTGATTGCGCAAATCATTGTCCGATATGGAATAGAGATTGTGGCTGTGAAAATTCAAATGATGTATGTAGTCCAATAGATAAAGAGCTGTGCAAAAAGAAACTTAAACAACACTTTCAACAACAAGCCGATATACCTGACGGATGGGAGGTTGTGAAAGAGATATACGAAGAATTAAAAAAAGATATAGAAAAATATTCTGCTAAAAGAAATGATTATAGAGATAACAAAGATGGAGATTATGAGCAATATATTAGTTGGGGCGCATACATACAAAGTTCTCACGCAATAAGAAATAGAATTAGAAATAAGCTCCAACAAGCAGGAATTGAGGTGGAATAATGAAAGTTAGTATTCCGCTTCACTTGCTAGATCAACTTATCGAAGACTGCAGAAGCTATTGGAAAAATGGTTTTTATGTAGAAGATAAGGAAATATTAAACGAAGCTTTAGACCATATTAATAAAACACGTAAAAAGATTGATGAGGCTTGTCCTAAAGTTGAATACGGTGTCTCTTTTATCTTATTTCAGGTAATTAGTGTTGCAATGCAGAGATTTGGAGCTGAATTGCCTGAGGCAGACATCCATTCAATTGTATATAAATTTGGGTTTGATATCGATTGTCCAGTGGGGTGTTCTAATGCCAATTCTTAAAGAAAACAGACATAGATATCCTAAAAATTGGAAGCAAATTAGGGCAGATATTTTAGAGCGCGCAGGTAATAAATGCGAGTTTTGCGGTATAGAAAATCATTCTATTAATTCATGGGGTAGTAAAGTTGTATTAACTATTGCTCATCTTGACCATGTTCCAGAAAATTGTGACCCAGAAAATTTAAGAGCTTTATGCCAGCGTTGTCATAACAAGTATGACGTAGAGCATAGAAGGCATACTAGAGAGATCAACGAGGTTTGGGGAGAAGTCAGAAATTTACATAAGTATTGTCAAGGACAAATAGAATTGTTGTCAGAAGAATTAAGCAGTAAAACACCATCAGATAGTGTTAGGAAAAATCCTGAGCTGTATAAAGGCCAATTAATCGTTTATAAGCTAATTGAAAATCAGATTATGCATTCGTTTCTACGCTATGGAAAGGAGCTCTAATGCCTAAAGAATATAAATGTTGTAAAAAATGTTGCCACTTAAAGATCACGTATAAATATGCAATGCATGGAATATGCGAAATAGACCATAAAGAACGCTATATCAAAACGCTTGCATGTAAAGATTTTGACAAAAAGGAAGGGGTTAGGTAATGGTCAATGTAAAAGCAACAAAAAAATCTGATCCTAAACAGCGTGTTTCTCCGAATTATAAAGAGGCGTACGAGCAGCAATTATTCTGTAGATGGTTGGATAAGCATAATGTAACTTATTTTGCAATTCCTAACCAATTAATGAGGCCATCAAAGAACGCGCCGTACATTGGTGTTAAGCGTGGTGTTCCTGATTTGTTCATATGTGAACCACAGGCAAGGCGAGTTATGGATTTTGGATTGGATGCTATTAAGCATGCAATACGAATTAATAATTCCAGCAACATGTCAAAACGCTATGAAAAATTACAAAAACAAGGTTTTGCAGGGATTTTTATTGAAATGAAACGTTGCAATAAATCAAAATCTATTGTTAGCGAGGACCAGAAAAAATGGATTAAAAAGCTTAACACAAAAGGTTATGAAGCTTATATCTGTTATGGCGCATCTGCAGCTATTGAGTGCGTAAAAGAATATATGGGATGGTTGAATGATTGTGAATATTGCAAAAACTATAAGGAGAACAAATGAAGTTAAAAGAGAGCAAAATTTGCAAGATAAGAGAAGAATACATTGAAATAGATCTCTTGATTTGTTCAGATTGTAAGGCAAAGCATTGTTATGCTAAAGATGATTATAGGGTAAATCTACTTGAAATATATCGTCATACATCATGTGTAAGTATAGCATTTCGCGAAATTAACAAGCGGTTATTTTATGGAATTAAGGAGAAAAATAATGGAAGAAAAACAACTAAGAATATTAACTAATTCAATTGACAAACTTACAAAATCTGTTGCTGGAATAAAAGAAGCTTTACAAGATGTTTGTGAAAATGTGATCTTACCAAACATAAATGATCTAGAAGAAGCTTTACCTTCAAAGCATCAAATGATAGCAGGTTTACAAGAAGCTAAAAAGGATTTAAAAGAGCAGATAAAGGTATTAGAAAAAGAAAAAGAAGATATGAGAAACAGCTTTCCTAATTTTAGTGATAGCTATGGCTTGCATATTGATGATCTTGAAAACCAGATAACTCATATCGATAGTGTTATTGAAACGCTTGCAACAGAGATTATCAAAGAAGAGAAAGGAGGAGTTGATGGAATCGAATAGTTATACATATGCTGTTGTCAGTATTAGACGTGATTACAGCAAATTGCTAAAAAGTATAGCTGATAAGCTAAAAGAAAAAATGGAGTAAAAATGATAAGCACACCTTTAACAAGAAAGCAGAGAGAACTTGACGAAGTATTAAATGTAGTAACTGAAGTATATGTAATGTTAAAAGAAAGGCAGAGACAATACGAAGTAGTTAAAAAACCAGATTCCCTAATAAATTTAGCTGTTTTTAAGTTGGGGAACATATTAAGAAACAGCTACAACAAAGGAGATATAAATGACAAGAAAAACATGCATTAAATGTAAATCGTTTGATAATGATTATTGTAGAGATAAGCATATATATTTATGTCAGTATTATTTTGTTTGTAAAAATTATGATCCTGAAGAGAAGCTTACTGACAATGTCAAAAAAAATTGTAGCAATGCTTATTTACAAGGATTACTTAATGTAAGAGATTCTTATGAAAAAGCAAATGCTAAGGTTATTAGATTGTCAGAAAATGTTTCTTCGCCTTCATTATCTGAAAAGATAACTGGTTCTACTCATGCAAATTCTATGGATGCTAAAGTAATTGAATACATAGAAGCTGAGAAAGATCTAAATTACAAAAAGGAACGCTACGAAGCTGAAGTAAAACATTTTAAGGAAATAATAAAAGATATACCAAGAGTTAGTGCCGAAGTATTGTCTGATTATTATTTAAGTAACGCAACAGGATTTCAAATTGCTGAAGCAAGAGGCATAACAATCCGAAGCTTCTGGAGACAATTACGTAAAGCTTTAGTCGATTTGTATGATGTATTGGATGAAGAATATAAGAGGTTGTCAGAATGTCAGGAGTAGAAGATCTAGTTAATATAATTGGTGTAATTGCCGTATTGATAGCATGCATTATTGCTTTAAGTCATGATAAGTGGGTATAAATGGAAGATCTAAAGTACAAGAAAAAGTGGGAAAGCTTAAAGCGTTATGTTGATGAAAGCCTTAAGTTCTATGGCAGCGGTAATTTTCGTGATACCGATAGAAAATATGACGTGTATAAGACCATAAGAATGGTTATTAAAGATTTGGAGGACGAATGCAACGTTTAAAGTTTTATATATTTTTAATAAGGTATAAATGCTCAAAAAGAGTACGTGAACATTATAAGTTCGGCTCTTTAATCTTTAGAAACTTTCGTATAGGTTGTGGCAAAAAATTTTTATACGCCGATGATATTTTATCTGATCATGAAATTTTTATATTTAAAAATTAGGGAGGAATAATGAACTGGAATTTTATATCAGAAGCATTATGTAATGTATTGAATTATGTTTTTATTGGTACTGTTGGTTCCATAATAGTTGTGATTGGCTTATCAATAAGCATGGTATTTGTCACGTTCTTTTTGTTGTTTGTTAAAGGTTTAAGATCAATTAAGGAGAAAAACAATGAAGATTAATTACAAGCATAGAGTAAGTGAAGACTGGTTAAAAGTCAGAAAAGAGCATCAGATATTGACAGCATCTGATTTCAAAAATTTAAAAACAAATTGGAAGCAAGTGTTTGGTATAACGGACACAAAAAGAAGTCCGTTAACTATAGAAAAAATAGAAAATGCTGAACTTAAAGCTTCTTTTAAAGAAGACCCAAGTATGTTTCCAATGTTTGCAAAAATGTGGGCTAAAAAGAAATCTGTTGAGCCACTGGATGTATACAGTTTTAATGATGCAGCACGTGGTCATTGGTTTGAAAAGTTCGCTATAAAGCAATTTAATCATGACAATAAAGAAACATTTTATCACTGGGATGATGTTTTAGTTAGAAATTTGGAACTTGGTATAGGTTTTAGTCCTGATGCTGTATCGTTTCCACAACCTGATAATTGCGATACTGTTATAGAAACAGGCAGGGAATCAGGCAATAAATATTCGATACTGGAGATTAAATGCTATATGTCAGAACACCATATGGAATGCTGCGTAGCTAAAAAAGAAGATCTTGACGAGCGTTGGCAGATAGTTGCTGCAATGATTACTGATCCAGATATTGAGTGCGGTAACTTATATTTCTTTAATCCTAATTTGCCACAATATTCTCGTTTAGTTACGTATAAGCGTGAGGATCTAAAGCTTGAAATTCTTACAGCATTAAGTATTTTGAGTGTTTATAACGAAGTTAAACAAGAGCTTGAATCTAATGCTAAAGAGTACGATAAACCAATTGTGACAGAAGAAGATGTCGCAAAGGAATATTACGAAGAAATGAACAAGGTTGAAAACGTAATGAAAGAAAGTGGGTTATTAAAATGAAACTAAATAAAGAAGAACAAATAGCAGTATTACGATTATTTAAGGCTTATGTTGGCAGAGCAAGTAATACAGTAGATGAAGACATGACCAAAGAAGGTATAGTCATTCCAAAAACAGCACCACAATATGTTAAGGATGGCGCAAGGCAACTTTACAAAATTAGTCATGAAGAGCTTAATGCTACTTTGCACAAAGATTACACTACAGTAGCTGAAGCAGATATTGGACAATTGGTTATACAACAATTAATTCATTATATTACTACATATGGATTTGCAAGTATAGGATTAACTCCTGATGGCTATATTCCTAATGAACAGTTAGATATCGTGGAAGTGTTAAAAACATACACTACTATTAAACCAATTACTGAAGCTGAACTTAAAGATAAACTCGAAACGTTAACATCTAGCGGCATTGCCTTATCTCAGCAGACTATTAATGATGTCTCGTTGTTTATTGAGAAGATAGACGTTGACAAAATCAATAATAGAGAATTAATGATTTTGTGGTATGAAAAGAACGATAAGGTACCAGATAATCCAGAAGCATTTCTTCGCTATGTAATTTATAAACTTACTGGATCTACTTTAAAAATTAAAAGCTACGATCTTATTAAAAGAATTAAAGAAGCTGATATTGACGAGGTGGATAAGTATTTGTCTTTATATGTGCAGCAGTGTAATTATGGTGTTCAAAAGCTTGCATCTGTATGGTATCGAAACAAACCTTTGTTTTTAGCAATGAAAAACGAAAAGACAAAAAGCTTAATCAATAAGATAAGGAAGCTTGCTTATAAGTATCACAAACCTGTAAAACAAGATATACTTACTATGCTTACAAGCCAAGAATTTACTTTAAAAGATTCACATGAATTTGAAAAACGTCTTCGTGAGGTGACGATATATAAGCTATTTGCTTTATATAATGTATTGCAGTTTAAACAAGTTGATACAGAATATAATATTTTTAGAATCAGAAATGGTAAAGTTTTTGTTAAAGAGCAAAGCAATGATAATGCTGCTAAAGACATTGACGTTAAGCAGGAATATATTATTAACGAGATAAATAATCGTATTGCTTTTTCAGGTAAAAAGTTCTATATACCTGAGGGTATCATTTATGGTTTACCTACAAGCGAAAAAGCTTATTCAGATAACCTGCCAGAAGGATCACATATTATTTTAAACGATAAGGCTGAAGGGTTGCTTGTTGGAATTCACTGGAAAAACAAAGACAACAGACAAACAGATTTAGACTTACATGCTGTCGATGAAGACGGGAAGAGATATAGTTGGAATTCGCGTTTTAGAAGCGGAGATCATGAGGTTTTATTTTCTGGTGACATAACAGATGCTCCTGAGCCTAGGGGTGCTAGTGAATGGTTTTACATAGGAAAAAATTATGGTTTGTCTATGAACCTTTCTGTAACAGATTTTAGAGGTATTGGTGATGTACCGTGTGAAATTATTATTGCTAGGCCAGATCACGAAGTTGGGGAATACAGAAATTATACTGTTAACCCAAATGAAATATTATACAAAGGTTCTGCAGTAATTAATAATACGCAAGTAATTGGTTCTTTGATTCTGGAAGATAACAAGATCAAATGGATTATGTCTAATCAGCAAATAGATAATGGTCGCGGAGGAGTAAAGGTTGAATATGCAAACGCTATGAGAGAAGTATCTCAAAAGAAAAACGAATGTGTGTTAACTTTAAACGATCTAATTAAAAAGTGTAACGGTGCGATCGTGACAGAGATTGATGAAGAAGTAGTTGATTTGTCATTAGATACTGTATCAAAAGAAACATTTATAGAACTTTTAAGTGAGTAGTATGTTATAATATGGACAGGCAAAAAGGGTTCCTAAAAACTTCTGGTTCGGGATCAGGCTATGTTCTTACCCTTCGCCTGAACTTTAATGGCAAAAGAAGTTCCTAATAGTGCTGAGCAAGCACAGGATTTTTAACCCTGTTATTTACTTCTCGCCATGTTTCTTCGGCACAGGTTGTTCCTAATTAAGTTAGCTGAAAACTATTACAGCCCGCCGAATCATTAATTAAAGTATCTTAAATTAACTATTGACATGTCACATTAAATGTAGTAAATTACTAAACTAGGATAAGTAACTAAGCACTGGCAAGTATTGCTGGTGCTTTTTCTTTTAGCATTTACTCTTGCGTTTAATCTTCTTACGGCGGCTTATGGCTGGGTCCAAACTCCTTGGCTCAGCCATTTGCTAATGTTTATGCAGGGGTGTTAGATTATAGGTGGCCTCCCTACGAAGATGGGGGTGCCCCATGTAAAGGTAGGGGAGCATATATGTACGGAGTACCTCATGGCCAAAGTTAATCCTCGGAAGGTCAAGTCTCAAGCGTATAACAAAGCGAGAGCCAGGCTGAGAGCTACTACAACTCATTGTGCATTGTGTGGTAAAGAGTTGGATTACAGTCTTAAGTATCCACATCCTTTAGCACCTGTAATGGATCATATCTATCCGTTGTCAAAGCTTGGAGGAGCTAATGCTTCGCCAAGAGAAATATATAAGATGGACAATCTTCAAATGGTTCATAACACTTGCAATAGACAGAAGAGTGATATGCTGCCTGAAGAAACATCATGTACTAATGGTAAAAGGTTTAATCAGCTACCAGTTTCTCAGAAGTGGAATTAAATTTATTTTTTAAGCATGCATGCCTAATCAAAATAAAAAAATAATTCTATGAAGCTTTTATACGTGGCGTGAACAGGTGCGATGGTCTGGGGGATATACCCTCCCACCCTACGTTGCCTAGCTCAACGCACCAAAGGGTGATTTTCTCCCCGATTGGGATTTTTCTCATTATAGCACATGCTAAACAGATAAGGACATCAATATGTTGAATATACCTGAAGATATTGAAAAGAACAAAAAAAAGCGTGATATATGGGTGCATATAACGTCAAATCATGACTTTGATGAATCAGATATACCAGTATTAAAAACGCTTTGTTATTGGTACATGGTTTTAGATCAGTGTATGGACGATATCTCAGATGATGATGGAAACGTCTCTGTTTCTTACATGAATGAAATAGGAGACGAGAAAGCTAGGCCGCAACTAGGTTCTATGAAACAAGCAAGTGCTGAGATTAGAGCAATCAATAAACAATTAGGAATTAAAGATGAAGTAGCTCCCAAAAACAATATTGCAAAAGGGGGCTTTAGACTAATAAGGGGTAAAGCTGATGCCGCAAAAGAAAAAGATAGGAAGTCGGCAACCTCGAATTAAAAAAGTGCCTAAGGGGGCTTCTCCTGACGGAGATCTAGCAATAGAGTTAGGAGAAGCTTACGGAATACATTTGTTTGATTGGCAAAAAGATTGTGTTAGATATGCTTTAATACGAGATAAGGATGGATGTTTTAAAGCTTTGTCTTTTTGCATGAGCGTTCCTAGGCAAAACGGAAAAACAGAAATTATTGTAGTAATAATCCTGTATTTTTTACTTATTCTTGGCTTAAGAGTTTTATATACTGCGCATAATGGTGATACGGCTAATGAGATATATGAGCGTGTGGCTCAAGTTTTTGAAACTAATGATGATTTAGATGAAATATCTCAAGTAATGCGTTCGAACGGAAAAGAATGCATTGTTGTAAGAATTCCAAATGATGACGGAACAGTAACTGTTACTAAAGCGCAGTTTAGAACTAGAAGCCCAAAAACAGGACGTGGAGTATCTAAGGTTAGCTTACTTATTTATGATGAAGCGCAAGCTTTAACAAGTACTCTACAAAGTCAAATAGATGCTCTTACTTTTGCAAATGGTGAAAATTGTGCGTTAACGATATATGCGGGAACACCTCCAGATCCAACTGAAACAGGAGATGCTTTTGAAAAAATAAGAAACGGGGTTATTGAAGGCAATTCAACAGAAGAGATCTCTTATGTTGAATGGTCTTGTGAAGAAGAAAAAGACCCTCGTGAAGAGAAATGGTGGTACAAAACAAATCCTAGCTTAGGTTTACTAATCTCGCCACGTACAATAAGAGCTGAAGCAGGAAAAACACCTATAGATGAATTTAATAGAGAATATTTAGGCCATTGGTATGATTATAAAGTGAAAGGCGATGTACCAATTAAGAAATCAAATTGGGATAAATGCGCTATCGATAAAGTGCCTACAGAAGGCGTTAAGTGCTTTGCTGTTAAGTTTGCGGCTAACGGCCAGATGGGGGCTCTGGCCGTTTGTCTTAAGCCTAACAATAGTGAAATTAGACATGTAGAAGCTATTAAATATCGAGATACAGATACTCTTACATGGTTATTGAATTTCTTTGCACCGATTAGTAAAAGTTGTGCTCAGATTATTATCGATGGGAAAAATAAAAGTGCTGATCTTGCACAAAGACTAATAGATATGGGAGTTCCAAAACCATGTGTATGGCTTGCAAGTACAAGTGAAGTGATTGCCGCAAGCTCTATGTTAGAAAGTGCAATAAACGAACATGAGATTACTCATTTTGACCAAGAAGGCCTGAATGAAAGTGCATGTAATTGTCTTCGAAGGCCTATAGGAACACAAGGTGGTTGGAGCTGGTGTGATGCAATGGATACACCAAGCGCAATCATAGAAAGCGTAGCACTTGCATATTATGCAAGTAGAAAAACAAAAAGAGATCCAAATAGAAAGGGGCGAATACGCTAATGTTAGAGAACAAAGAACGCGAAGATTCGCGTCTTTCTGGTATATCAAATGCTGTTTATCTAGTAAATAATGAAAAAAAAGAGCTTAATGATTTATATAAGAATATATTAACTCAATTAGTGAATATATGGAGAAAAAGATTAACTAATAATGCTATTAGATGGTCATATTTTAAAGATGAACATACTTGTTCTGATTTAGGTGTAGAAGTTCCAGAAGATTACAAAGACATTAACTTGTCTGTAGGATGGAGCGCAAAATGTGTTGAGCTTTTAGCCATGCGTTCAATATATGACGGATTCTCCTTTAGAGGTGAAGCTAACGAAGATCTTGATAAAATATTAAAAGATAATAAATTTTCAATGTCATATAAGATGGCTCTACCAAGCGAATTAGTATACGGATGTGGGTTTTGGACTGTTACTGACGGACCTAATGGGTATCCAATAATTAGATATTTTAATGCAACAAGAGCCTCCGCTGTATGGGATTATGATTTAAGAAGAATTAAGTATGGGTTTGTAATAACAGATTTTGATACAGACTCAAACGGAATTGATAGACCATGTACAGTTGAGTTATATACAGATGATTACAATATACAATTTAGGTATATTGAAGAACGTTGGTATATTACTAAAATATATAAGCATAACTACAATAGACCAATGATGGTTAGTATGTCATACAAGCCAGATGATGATAGACCTTTTGGTAAATCTAGAATAAGTAAAACCGTACGTGGAATTACTGATGAAATGCAAAGAGAATTGTTGCGTACAACTATGCATTCGGATGTATTTAGTGTTCCGCATAGATATTTACTAGGTGCATCTGAAGAATTGTTTGACCAGGATAAACGAAAAACTTATTTTTCTAATATGCTATTGGCTCAACGTGATCAAAATGGTGACTTGCCTGAATATGGTCAGTTACCTGCAGCAAGTATGCAGCCACATTTAGATGTAATGAGAAACTTAGCTTCACGTTTTGCCGCAGAGACCAATATAGCTGTTTCGGATTTAGGAATAATTCACGATAATCCAAGTAGTGCCGAGGCTTTACGCGCTAGTATGGAAAATTTATGTAAAGAGGCAGAAGACTTAAATGAATCTAATAGCTATACTTTATGTGATATAGCTTATATGGTTTTTATGGTTAGCGAGAAGAAGTCATTCGATAATTTAGATGACAAAATTAAATATATTTCTGTAAATTGGAAAAATCCATTTACTCCTAGTATAGCATCGCAGACTGATGCGATGGTTAAGCAAGCTTCAGTATGTGAATGGTTAGTAGAGACAGAAGAATATTGGAGAAATTGTGGATATAACGATGAGCAGGCAAAAAGATTAGCCTCAAGGGCACATAAATTCAGAGTGGAAGAAAGAATTTCACAATTAGATTATAAGCTTAATAGTGGACTTGAAAATAACACTGGACAAAATATTAAGAATGTACCAAAGACCGATAAGGAAGTAGTTGAAGATGTCGATAACGATAAATCAACAGCAATTAGCGAATTATAGAGCTAATATCGAGCAACAAGCTCAAAATGCTGTCAATGTTGTGAGACAAAGACTTCAAGGCAGGACAGGAACAGCCAGTGAGTTAAGCTCAGTTGCTAACAATGCAATTAGAGAAGTTTTGCCATATTTTTCAGACAATGCACAGCTTATATCTTGTATGGTATTTGATGAAATATGTGCAAAAGCAGGAAATAACGTATCTGTTCAGTTTTATGACGATCTAATTGATTGGAACTCAATAAGTAGTAGGGTTAAACAGCTTGCTATGCAGTATGCAGATGATGATATAGAAGAATTCTATAACCAGCTATATTATATGATTGCAGATCAAGTAAGAGGCTGCTCTCGAAAAACAATGTCTCGCAACTGTAGCGAGAATAATATGGCATATCAAATTATAGCAAGCCCTGATGCTTGTATGTTTTGTTTAGCTATGGCTTCAAGGGGAGCAATGCATTGGGATGAAGACGGTTATGCAGACGATGGCTTTTTTCATGATCATTGTAATTGTACTCCAATGCCAGCTGATGATGTTAATTATTCAGGTAATGAAGCTGATGATTATTATGATGAGTATATAAAACAACGTGATGAGCTTCTTGAAAAGAGGGAAGAAGGACGTGAGCGTGGAGACGGCCGATTTGCTGATCATAGTAAACTATTCGGTGATAAAACTTTTTCACACCAATACGCTAGAGAACATAGATAAATTTATTTATATAGGCTAAATTAAGACACCTGTTCAGGTGTCTTTTTTTATATCAATTAAGTTTGGAAGTACTGTTAAAGCTTCCCTGATTACGTGTTATGACACGGGAAAGGTGGTCATCATGGACCAAAAAAAAACTGCTGTAGAAGAGCAGGAAAAAGACGATGAAGTTGAAATCGAAGAAGAAGAGGAAATGAAAGATGATACTGATTCGGAAAAAAAAGCAGGAAAAACCTTTACTGATGAACAACAAAAGCAAGTTGACGAATTAGTTAGAAATCGTATCAACAGGCTAAAGGAAAAGCATGCAAGAGAGGTTAAATCTGTTACAGCTGAGTATGAAGAAAAGCTTAAGGACAAAGACGTAATTCAAGCTGAACTTGATGCTCTAAAAGCTGAAAAAAAACAAAGAGAATGGAAGGAAAATGCTGCAAAAGAATTTGGAGTTCCTGTAGATGTCATTCGTGGTGATACTGAAGAAGAAATAAAAGAACACGCACAACAATTACAGAAGTCTCTAGGATCTTTTGTTACAGATTTTGGTCCAAATTCTCACGTTACAGCAAAAAAGGAAAAATCTATTTCAGAAGAAGCCTCCGAGTATGTAGATCAATTATTTTCATCTACTAAAGGAGCAAATTAAGTAAATGAAAGGGGACTATTATGCCAGGTTTAAATTTAAATACAAGGTCAAATTATGTTCCATTTCCTCATAAATTATCTGATGAGGTATGGAAAAAAACTACAGACGAAAGTGTCGTAATGCGCTTAGGCCGCGAAATGGCTTTAGATGCTAAAGGTACTGAGATTGCAGTTATTAATCAAAAAGCTGCTTATCATTGGAACTGGGGCAACGAGACTGACGAGCGTGTAACTAGCGAGACAGACGTACAGACAAAAACTATTATGCCATATGAAATTTATGTTACACAACCATTCAGTAATAAGCTTCGTGATAATGATGAGATGCTTTATAAGTCAATATCAGAAGATTTACCAGCAATTTTAGGAGCTGGTATCGATGAAACAGTATTTACTGCAGATCAAGATGATGTAGGAGAAAACTTCGATACATTCTCTAACGTACAAGAAGTTTCTATTCAGAATGATGTATGGCACGGATTTGTTACTGCAAAGAAGAAAATTCAAGTTACAAAAAATCGTTTTAACGGAATTGCATTAAGTCCTGAGGGTGAAGCTCATTTTGAAGATGCTGTAGACAATATTGGCCGTCCATTATTTGTTAGTGATGTTATTAACGATATTGAGATTGGAAAAATTAGAGGTAGACAAGCATTGCTGTCTAACGGATTGTATATTCCAGAAGGTGAAGCTGGTTCTGGCATTAAAGAACAGTTGGCTATTATGGGTGACTGGAATAAATTGCGTTGGGGTTTCATTAACGGTATAAAAGCAAGAGTTTATGATCAAGCTGTTCTTAAATTGCCTAATGGCCAAGACCTCAATTTGGCTAGACGTCATATGTTTGCACTTGAATATTGTGTTGAAGTTGGAGTAGGAATTGAGTTTGCTGATGCTTTCGCAAGATTAACTGGTGGTGAGCCTGCACCTTCAACAAGCACAAGTGCTCCAAGTAGCAACAAGAATGCTAAGAAGGCAGTAAAATAATGGCGTTTGCAACTGTGACCGATATTGAGGCAAGGTGGAGAAATCTATCAACTGATGAAAAAGATCGCGCTACTGTATTGTTAGACGATGCAGAAGCTTTAATTAGAGCAGAGTTTGCCAACGCTCATAAAGAAATTGACGAGGAGGGGCAAGTACAAGCTCTAAAAGCTGTTAGTTGTGCAATTGTTAAACGTGCTATGACTGCTCCTGATGGAGATTATACGCAGTATCAAACATCTGCAGGCTCTTTCAGTGAGCAGTATAGCTACAACTCAGATGGTGCTATATATATTAAAAAAGGCGAAAAATCCATGCTTGGTTTATTAAAGACTGGAAAAATCCAAAATGTTTCTCTTACAGGGGGAGTATCATGCCAGAATTAGCTACTCATGCCAAGACAGTTAAGTTGAGGCACAAAACTATTGAAGGTCAAGATGATTACAATAACGATACTTTTTCATGGACTGAAGAAAATGTTTATCCTGCTTTAGTTGCTCCAACTGAATCACAAGAGGATGCTTCTAGCGTAGATATAAATGGGTTTACAGTTAAGTATGATCTAATTTTGCCAAAAACATATACACGTGATCTAACAGGTTCTGAAGCTTATCTTGATGGTGTTTGGATGCAGATAAGGTTTCCTTCGGGTAATTTTGATACTTCGCCTAATTCATATGGAAGAACTGTAAAGGTAGGTATTAAAAATGGTTAGTATGGAACTTGAGACTATCAAATTTAAGCCTAATCCGCAAGGAATAAAGCAAATACTTGGTAGTAGCGAAATGCTTAATGCATGTGGAAACGCTGCTGACAAAATCTGTAATCGAGCAAATTCAATGGCTACTGACGTTCACGGACAAGGTGATCCATATAAGTCTGCTCGAGATATTAACCAGAAAGGGTTCGCACACGGGGCTGTTTATACAAATTCATTGTATGGAGTTAGAGACAATGCAAAAAACAATACATTATTAAAAGCAATGGGTGGTGGTGCATAATGCGTGACGTAGAAAAAACTATCATCGATTTTTTAAACGATGAAATAGAAGATATACATACGTATTCTGATGCGCCTGAAAAAAACAGACCTAACGAGTTCATCACAGTTGAAATACAGAATAAAAATGAGGACAGTTTTATATCAAAATCTACTGTAGCTATTCAATGTTGGTCAAATAAACGTGTAAATGCATCTAAGCTTGCACATAGAGTATGTTCAGAGCTGATAAAGTTAGTAAACATCGATTATGTGTCAAAATGCAAAATAGAAAATTTTCTTAATTTTCCAGATTTGCAAGGAAAAATTCCAAGATATCAAATTGTGGCATATGTTGTCACAACAGGTTAAAAATTAAACAAAGGGGGCTATTATGGCAGTAAATTCAGCAAATGTAGGTGTAGGTAAGCCTAAAGCTACTGGTGCTATATGGTTGGCACCAAAGGGAACACCTCTACCTAGTTCAGCAACAGACGATTTGGAAGCACTAGGCTATTCATGCCTTGGTTATGGTGCCTCTGATGGTCTTAAAAATCCTCGTAGCAAAAATACTAATAAAATGAAAGCTTGGGGTGGCAATGTTGTTCGCATCACGTCAGATGAATATGAAGAGACATACAGCTTTGGTCTAATTGAGACTATTGTTCCAGTTCTTAAAGCATATTTCGGAGACGATAATGTTTCAGTAGATTCTGCTACTGGTAAGATTAGCGTATATTCATGTGGTGACGATCTACCTATTATGACATGGGTATTTGATATTGTCCTTAATGATGACATGATTGAACGTATTATCGTTCAAGAAGGTCAAATCACTGAGTTTGAAGACATGGAATATACAGATGAGGATCCTGTTAAATATGGTGTTACGGTATCATCTTATCCTTCAGAGATTGATGGACATGTTTCAAATTCTAAACGCATTGTTGAAGCTTCTCATTATACGGTTGTCTTCGACAAAAATGGTCACGGTAAAGCACCTGCAGCTCAAAGAGTTGTAGCTGGAGCACATGCTACAGAACCTACAGATCCAACTGAAACAGGATTTACTTTTGGAGGTTGGTTCAAAGAAACTGCATGTACTAACGAGTGGGATTTTGATACAGATCCAGTTGTATCAAATATGACATTGTATGCAAAATGGACACCTGTAACAAATAAAAAGAAATAAAAATTTAAGGAGTAAAGGAGTAAAAATGGCTACAAATACTTACATTGTAGACGGAATTAAAGTTAAGCTTAACACGGCAGCAATTGTCGATCGTGATGCGGTAAAGATTTCAACTAAAATTAGGAGAATCCATGCCAAAGTACGAGAAGAAAAAATTGATCCAGAATCTTTAGAAATGATAAATCTAGAAGAAGAGGTTCAAGAGCTTAATGATAAGTATTGGTCTTTTGTTTTAGGAGAAAAAGAATATAAACGTATCCAAGATGAACTACGAAAGAAAAACGATGGTTATTTATCTCCAGAACAATTGGAAACATTTCTCCAGCATATGGTTAAACAAGTTCCTGAAACAAAAAAATAGTATGCCTCATTGAAGTTCTTGCATTATATTTCGATGAGGCTGTAGCCGACTTCCAAGAATACTACAATCTCGATTTTTTTAATTGGGAACAGTATGATACGCTGCGACTTGCGATTTTGTGTGAACAATTACCTAGAAAATCGCGTGTTGCAGTAAAAATTAATCCTGATAATGATTGGGATGAAGAGACAAGCATATTGTCTCGTATAGAATTCTGGTGTCATGCATTAACATGGCAAAAGACTGAAGACGGTCAAAAGAACAGAAAAAAGCCTGAACCTATATTACCCCCAGTATCGCGTAAAAAGATAAAAGAAAAACAAAATGATGATGCTATAGGCATGGCTGTAGACATTGATGAGATTAACAAGCGATTCCATTACAAAAAATAAGGGGTGATAAATATGGCTGCAAATTTAGGTAGCGGGTATATCTCAGTAATACCTAAAATGCAAGGCAATTTATCGCAAATAGTAGGTAAAGCTTGTAGTAGTGCCTCTGCAACAGGTTCTGCGGCCCTTACAAAGGGATTTTCTACAGCAGGGGTAATGGTAGGCAATGTACTTGCAATGGGCCTAGGAAAGGCAATGGGAGCCATTTCTAGTAGCTTGAGTGGCGCAATAACAAAAATTGATACATTCGAGCGTTTTCCTTTAATTATGCAAAATATGGGATTTTCTGCCGAGCAAGCAGCAGCGAGCATTGAGCAGATAAATTCTCACTTAAAGGGCTTACCAACTTCATCTGTTGATGCAGTAAACAGTATTAGACAGTTTGCTGCCATGAATGGTGATCTACAACGTTCCACAGACATATTTCTTGCTTTAAATGATGCATTACGTATTGGCGGTGCAGGTGCTGAAGAACAAGCCACTGCTATGCAAATGCTAATGAGGATGTATGCAACAGGAAAGGTTCAATCCCGTGGTTATGTAAAAGTATTGCAGACAATGGGTGGTACTTTAACTGAAGTTGCACATAAGCTTGGATATTCTTCTGCTGAGCTTGGCGGAGATATGGTTGAAGCTTTAAATAAAGGCAAATTGTCTATGGACGATTTCATGAATGCAATAATCGATCTAGACAAAAACGGCGGGGAAGGGTTTAAGTCTTTAGAAGAACGTGCTAAAGAAATGCCTTTAACCATCGAAGAGCAAATGACAATGATGCATAAAAGCATTACTGGTTCACTTGCAAATATAATTAATGAAATTGGAACTCAAAATATTACCTCAATTATCGATACGATAGGTAATACTTTTAAGAGTGTAGCTGGCGTTATTACGCCTGTTGTTAAAGTCTTTGCAGATTTTCTTAATGTTATTCAGCCAGCAGTTCCAGCTATTGCTGGTGTTGCTGCAACTTTAATTACATTAAAAGGTGCTTTTTCTATTCTGTCTAGTGGTGCAAAAATTGCAAAGACAGGTTTTGACATAGTAAAAGGTGCTGCAAGTGTTGCTGGAGGAGCACTAGAAAAACTTGTAGCTAAATTTACAGCGAAATCACTTATCGATAGCTTTGCTAGTGTAAGAGAGGCAGGCGTTGCTATTGGTGAGACTGGTAGTAGCGTAAAAGGTGCTGCTGATAAAGCCAGCAAGGGCGCAAGCACTATGAAAGGTGCTGGAGACACGATATCACAAGCAGGTGATACAATGTCTAAAGGCTCAAAGAAGGCTTCTAAGAGTTTTAAGGATCTAACAGGCAGCGCATTACAGATTGTTGCTATAGGTGGTGCTGTTGCACTAGCTGGTGTAGGATTTCGTCAGTTTGGAGAAGGTGCTGCTGTTGTTGGACAACAGGGGCCACTTGCTGTAGCAGCTTTAGCAATTATGGGAGCAACTTTTGCTGGCGTAGTTGCTGAATTCACATTATTTGGACAAAACTTGCAAGGTGCTGCATTAGGAATAATTGCTGTTGGCGGTGCTATTGCAATTGCATCTGCAGGTTTAGCAGCTTTAGGAGCTAGTGCGGCTTTGGTAGGAAGTCAAGGGGGGCCTGGCATTGCTGCACTTGGCATTATGTCTGCAACAATGATTATTTTAGTTCCGCTATTTGCGGCATTAGGCCCTGCTTTAGATGTTGCAGCTCCTGGAATGCTTGCATTCGGTGGAGCAGTATTAATGGCTGGTGCGGGTTTGGGCGCAGCAGCGGCAGGAGGTGCTTTACTCGTTGCAGCATTAGCTGATCTAGTAAGGGCTCTAGGTGAGTTTGCTGAAAAGTCAGGTATGGCTCAACAGCAAACACAACAAGTAACAAATGCTTTTGACGGGTTAAATTCTGGTGTTGGAAAAGCTGTTGATGGTATAGGTTCTGCAATAAACGGAATTGGTGATCTAATCGGCGGATTAGGAAAAGCTGCTGAAGGTCTTGGCTCTGCTGTTCAAGCATGGGGACTTAATCAAGTAGCAGATGCGTTAAATAGAATGCGCGAAGCTTCTGAAGGTGCATCAAATTCACTTAATGGAATTGGTGGAGCATGTGATGCAGCAGGTGGAGCATTAAGTAATCTTGCTGGAACTGGATCAAGTACAGCTTATGCGATACAGGGCTCATTTGATGGCCTGTCAAATTCGATATTTGGTGTGTCAAATCAAATTGTTGGAAGCATTACAAATGGATTTAATACAGCTAAAAATAATGCAATTGCAGCATGTAATGAGCTTGTAGCTTCTGCGAATTCTGTATTTAACAACATTGGAGATAGTGCATATTGGGCTGGCGTTCATATAGGTGAAGGCCTTGCTAATGGTATTAGAAGCCAAGAAGGTAATGTAGCTTCTGCGGCTTCAGCTTTAGCAGCCCAAGCAGATATAGCAATTAGGAAAAAGGCAGAGATTTCTTCACCTTCGAAGGTTGCAAAACGTGAGGGTGCTTTCTTTGGATCAGGATGGATTCAAGGTATTCAAAGCATGTATAAAAAAGCACGTGAAGCAAGCGAAGGCTTAATGAAAACAGCAACACCAAAATTTGAAAAAGTAAGACAGTTAGATGTTGTTGAAACATTAAATAATTTAACAAATTTAAGTTTAAATGTTATTGCACCTGCTTCTCAGCCTGTACAAGATAAAAGGCCAAATCAAACAATTAACTTTTATGACGTTCAGACAAGTCCAGATGCAATATCACAAAAGATGAATCAAATAAACACATACGGATTAGCGAGGTCTTATGGCTAGAGAAGCAATAGTTAAAATCGTAAGAGACGATGGTAAAGAATTTCTTATCGATGGAAACGAATATTTTTTAACTCCTGATGGCCTCGTAGGTGTTGATTTTGCTGATTGGAGCATATATACAGAGCCTCTAGCTTTTAAAGATGGTTCTGTAGTAACTGGAGCTTCTTTTACAGGACGGCCAATAACTTTAACTTTCTTCGATAGAAAAACAGAAGATATGTCAAGAGAAGTAGTAAGAAAATTTTTTAATGCTAGAGGTCTATATGTTATTTATGTAACGCTCAATGGTATTACAAGATGGATTACAGGAGTAATTCAGACATTTGCAGAGCCTACAGATACTAATGGCAAATATACTAAATGTACTGTTGGCATATTTTGCGAAGATCCATTTTTTAACTCAATGGAAGAAGAATGGAACGATCTGCAAAAGATTAAGCCTATGTTTGGATTTCCATATATCTCAACGGAAGAACATCCATCTGTTATGTCAGTGTATGTATTTGGAGAATATGTACGATTTGAAAATAATGGTGATGTTGACACAAGTTTTGCCGTCTTCTTATATTTTACAGGTAATGTAACTAATCCTGTTATTTACCAAGGCTATAGGGAACATAAGTTTCAACTTAACGGAACGTTTACGGAAGACGATATTGTATTTATCGATTTCGATACAGCAACTGTATATAAAAATGGTGTTTCTTGTTGGAACTTAGTTGATAAAGATAGCGAGCTTTTGGAAGTTCCAAGAGGTGGTACTTATTTATCTAGCACTGCTGAAGAAGGGGAAGAGTTGCTTCATTGTGTTGTTAATTATAGTGAGAAATATGCAGGTGTATAATGATTTTTAGAGGATTGGATAAGAATTTTGTACTACTTGCTGAAGTTCCAGCTATAAACATGCAATGGAAAAGGCGTTATTATGATTACGGTGAGTTTGAGGTGCAGCTTCGTTGGGCCGATTATGATCCTGATATGGCATACATATGGAATACCAAAACAAATGAAGTAGCTATAATAGATAAATTTAATCCAAAAAATGAAGGGCATGGAGATTTCGTCTACTTGTCAGGCTATTTTTGTGAATCGTGGTTAAGCTATGGTGTAGTTGTTGATCATGGCACGGTGCCAGTTAATGTTATTACGGCATGTAGGACTATGGTAACAAATCGCATTATAAATAATAGTCTACGATTACCAGCAACTATAGAGATTGGTAATCTTAAAAGCCATAGTAGCAACATAGATGCATATCCTGATGATGAATCTGAGGTAGGTTTGTTATGTAAAAAGCTTCTAACAAGTATTGAGTATGCTCAAAAGCTGCGTTTTGATTACAGTACTAAAAAATTCTACTATGACATTGTTCAAGGTATAGATAGAAGCGTTGAAGGTGCAAATCATTGCGTATTTAGCGAACGCTTAAAGAATATCAATGATTTAGATTATTCATATGATCAGTCGGATTACAAGAATTATGCAGACATTAAAATTAGTAGAGGTGGCAATCCTGAACGCTTTGATTATACTAATGTAGATATATCTAAAAACAATGAACCAATTCGAAAAATTAAATTTGAAGTTTCTGACACTAAAAGTGCAACAGATCATGATGCTAGAGTGGCTGCAAGACAAAAAGCATCATTAGAGCTATTAAATCATAAGATTGTAGAAAACGCTAATTTTGAACCAGCAACAAATTCGTATGAATATATGGTTGATTATGATCTTGGAGATATTGTACAGATTGTAATTGCTGGAATTGAAGTTTCGATTTCTCTTCGAATTATAGGTATTGATGAAGTGCATAAAAAACATACACGTGAAATAAAGCTCCAGTTTGGAGATATGAAAAAGCTTAACTACAGAAAGAGGTGGTAAGATGGCTTTTATAGGTTTTCCATTTACAAGTAATGTAGAAGAAGATGAGCACGGTCAGCCGATTTATGATAGGGCTGTAGGAGCTGATTTTCTTCAAAATTTATACAAAATTGACAGAGGTAATGGTATTGTTATGCTTATAGACAGCACAAGTTGCCAGGTGTTGCAGACATCCCCAGCTTCTAGATATGTAACTATTAATCCAGGTTATTGTTTTATTAACGGAATTAGAGGATATAACGATGAGCTTGTAACGGTAGAAATAGATGCTGCTGATTCGAGTTTACCAAGAATAGATACAATTGCATTAAGGCTTGATGTAACAGCAAATAAAAGATGTATAGAACCAGTATACATTAAAGGAACACCAGCACAAACACCTACAATACCTCCTCTTGTAAGAACAGCACAACAATATGATCTAGGTATAGCAGATATATATATTCCTTCTGCAAGCACTGTAGTAGAACAACAGTTTATTAATGATACTAGGTTAAAAACAGAACGTTGCGGCGAAAGTTTGCCTCTTCAAGCTTTTGATACTACTGGTCTTTACGATCAAATGAGAGATGTAATAACAAAAAACTTTGATTTAATCAAGTCTGCACTTGATGACACAACAGCTGGATTTTTACAGAACCAGATTACTGATATTGTCAACAATAAATTATACCCTGTAGGATCGTTTTTCTTTAGTGATGTTATTACTGATATTACCAGTCAAGATTCAAGATGTCCATGGAATTTTATTGTTGGATCACAATGGAGTGAAGTTAAAAATGCTGTTATTAGAGCGGGTACGCCAATAGGATACTTTGGTTCAGATTCGTTAACGTTAAACGTAAATCAACTTGCTCCTCACACACATAATTTTACGCCTGGTCCTGGTAAGGATTTTGTTACTCCAGGTCCTGGTTCTGGTATTGGTGTTGGACAAAATTCTGGACATGAATATCCTGGCCACTGGTTTGGTCAGATGTGGCATACAACTCAGACAGGTGGAGGACAAGCAATCAATATATTACCTAGAGTGAAGAATCTTGCAATGTTTAGGAGGGATAGCTAATGAGAATTTTTGATGAAAAAACGGGATTAGAAATTCAAAATCCTGACTTAACAAAAGGTTGTTTAAAGAATTCTGAGCAGGATAATATAATTACATATAAATTATTGCAGCCAGAAAACATTGTCTATGATTCACATGTATTAGATAATGGTTCTGTTGTTAAAACAATTAATGAAGAAAAATCAACACCCGAAAAAGGAAAATGGCTTTTTGCCGATAATAATGGTGTGTACAAAGAAGTTGAGGCAACAGGATTTGAAGGATGGTCTAAAGAAGCAGAAAATAAACAGGTTGAGCAAATACAAATTTATCATGTTTATACTCCTGCAGAAATTTTAGAACACAAAAGACTAAAAGAAAAACACGATAAAGAAATAGAAAGAAAACGAAAAAATCAGGAATTATTAAATGAATTGCCTGACTTTGAAGACGATACAGATAATGCTATCTGTGACTTATACGAACTAATCCCTGAAGAAATGAAAAATAAAAATGCCAATAGTAAGGCTATATGTAAGGCATATGCCCGCAGAATAATTCGTGGAGAAATTACCCTCGAAGATGTACCAGAAGAGTTACGTGAAGACGTAAGGAGAATACTCGAGGAGAATAAGTAGGTGATAGTATGGAATTTTCGTTTGATCTGCAACATACTTTATCGGCAATTATCGATGCTGTCTGTATTGGAGCTCTAGGCTTTGTTGTTGCCTATATTAAGAAAGGCTGTTCATTTTTTAAAGCTTTAGTTGAGAAGATAGAAATCATGTCACGTGCTCTACGGCACATAACTGGAGAAAAGCTTGAAAATAGGATGACAGAATGTCTAGATCGAGGACATATTAGGCCTACTGAAGCTAAATCAATTGATGATCTATATGAAAGCTATCATGATCTCGAAGGAAATTCGCATATAGATAGTTTGCATGAAAGATATAAAGCACTAAATATAAAAAAAGATTAGGAGGAAACCAATGGGGCTATTTAAGAAAAACAAACTGAAATACGGTAAAAAGGATGCTGTTTATTTACAAGATCAGGAATATCTTGTTATTCTCGAAGAGTATAACTATCAAATTAAAGGAAAAAAGGTTTTTGAAATTTTTGGTAAAGCATTAAGTTCTGCATACTTGCCTGATACTTATTATGGTAAAAAAATTGCTTTCGGTTCATTAATCCTTATTCTAGACACTAAAAAAATTATGTATCGTTCTAAAAGTAGATGGGTTGAGTTTGGTTCCGCAGAAGTAACCCCGACATTACAAAACCCTGTAAACGAACTTTCTGGCGAAGATAGTAATACTTTTACTTTGACACAGGATGGTACAGAACAGCGTACTATCGATACAGAAAATTATAATGTTCCTGTTTATAATGCAGTTAATGCAGCAGCAATATATGAAGAAGATGCTGGAGATTATGAGATTTCAGTTTCTTATGATAGTTCACTGAGTGGTTATGATTTTGATGCATATGTCAATGGTGTAAAACAAACAGATGTGACATTTGATGTTGACTTACATGATGAAATTGAATTGTTTGTTAGACAAAGAGCAGAAGCTTCTGGAGAAGATGATCTTGAATATGGTGCTATTATTAAAATTCAAGCTGAAATTACACCTCAACCTCAAATTACTGGCGGAAAAGCTTCAAATAATGTAGAGGGTGAAGGCCACGAAGAAATTGATTTTGAAATAGATCAGACTGCACGCACAATAACACTTGATGCTTCTGATAAGACATCTGAAGAATGGTATTTAGATGATTTGGCTGCAGATGACGAAACAGCAGACTTCTATTTAGGTTCATTAAGTGGTGAGACATACAATTATGAAGAATATTCTAATCAGCAACTTAATATGACAGATTCCTACAAGTTAATGGCTGTAGCAAATGGTGAACAGCCAAGCGAAGATCATTATTATGCATATGATATTGCGTTTATTACGCCTGAAAATAAAGGGGGTAAATAATGAATGCAGAAGAAGCTTTAGCACTTGCCGCTGCGATGGGTGGCGGTAGTGGTGGCGGAGGCAACGTTGACGATGTTTTAGTTAATGGTGAGAGTGTTTTAGGCCAAGATAAAAAAGCCAGAATTGACCTTACTAAATATCAATTAACTTGTCTTTTGCATCTTGAATTAGTTATTAACAATGCTCAAGAAACACCGATTACAGGCGCAACAGTAACTATCAAGAAAGATAAAGATCATGCGGTTTATGGTACATATGAATATAACGGTGTACCGATCGACATATCTTTGCCCGTTGGAAATGAATATACGATTATTTGTTCAAATGTTTCTGGTTGTTCTGCACCATTTAATGAGCATATTACAGGTGTCGGTGGTGACATTGATCTAAAAATGAAATACTTTGATAGACCAGGTATTTACGGATTTCATGTTAATGGTTCGGAAGCAGACCCTGCTCAAGCAGTAACCTATCTATTGGATGCAATTGGTGCAACACCAGCACATATGGATTTTCAAACTGGTATATTCAATTATGGTTCTTGGGAAGATGCGTTTTTCTTTGGTAAGCCATGTATGGTTAAACGTAACGGAACTCGTGATTATTATGTAAATCCAAATGATTATAGTAAAAAGCTTGACGGAACACCTTCTGACTATAACAATCTTAATTATGATGGAAACTTAATGATTGAGTTTCCTAAGTTTTATATTAAGGTAGTTCCTGATGAAGACGACAACAACAGCTTTAGTGTATATATTGCTGCATATAAAGCTGACAATGATTTCAAATGCTATCCATTCTTAGATATGAACGGAAACGAAATGGATTTCTGCTACATTGCAGCATATAATGGATCTTATGATTCTAACAACAGGATGCGCTCTATTTCAGGTACTTCTATTGGTTATCAGCAATCAGGTCAAACAGAGTTAGATCGTGCTAGATTAAATAATATTACAGCATCTGAAATTGAATGGAACACTGAAGTTAAATGTGACGTTGATATGATTAATTACCTATTAATATTAATGGGTAAAAATCTCAATACTCAAGATGTTTATGGCTACGGTCATTATACAGGCGGTAGTTCTGCTGCTAATCTATTAAATCCTGGCACAATGGACACCAAAGGCTTGTTCTGGGGTGCTGATGCCGATCATACTGCTACTGGTGTTAAAGTATTTGGTATAGAGAACTGGTGGGGAAATCAGTGGCGTAGATTTCAAGGTCTAGTTTCTGACGCTTCTAAAAGATACAAAATGAAGCTTACGTATTCTACAGCTGATGGTTCTACAGGAACAGGTTATAATTCAAATGGCTCAGGCTACTTAGAGCCTGCTGTAGGTGTACCTAATGGCTATATAACAAAGCTAGACGGTGCTAATGAATCTATGTTGCCAAGCTCGGCTGGTGGCTCTGCTACTACTTACGAGTGTGATTATGCTTATAATGGCGCGAATATGTATGCGCTTCACGGTGGTGCGTGCAACGGCGGTTTGGTTTGTGGTGCGTTCGCCCTGGACCTGAACTATGCGTTTTCGCGTTCGAATTGGAACTATGGTGCCTGCCTTTCTTGCAAGCCACTTGTTAGGTAGGGTGAATTGTGAGCGTAAGCGAACAAGAGGGGAGATCCCTCCCCTCAATAGTATATAATTAATAAAAGATAAGGGATTGCAATCACGTGGGGTGCTGTTTTGTCCAGCGATTCACGGTGGTGCGTGCAACAACGGTTTGAATTGTGGTGCGTTCGCCCTGAACCTGAACAATGCGTTTTCGAATTCGAATTGGAACTATGGTGCCTGCCTAGCTTATCGTTTATTTTAATGTGATTGCTCTTCCTGGCGGAATGTTGAAATTATCTCGTAGCAAGCCTCGCCAGTAGGTAGCAGCCGACAGCGAGTGAGAGGATAAGAATTGAAGTCATATAATGACTTGTGGCGTAAATTTCTATCAGATGAGAACATTATACTTGCATATCATGATTACGCCTTAAATTCTAAAGACGATAAGCATACAAGGTTATTTAACAATAATCCAAAGCAGGCCATTATAAATGCTCGTAATTATGCTCTTAAAGGTGTTATAGAAGATCATACGTCTAAATATATCAAAGATGGATCATGTGGAAAAATTCGCAAGATTATAAGGCCAAAACGTAGAGAGCAAATATTGCATCATATGGCTATGAACGTTGTTTCGCCAATATTTATGAAGCCAATGTATAGACACGTTAATGGTTCGATTCCTGAACGTGGATGCGTCAGTGGACGTAAGTATCTTGAAAAATGGATTAAAAATGATTACAAGGGTACTAAATACTATCTGAAGATGGATATTCGTAAATATTTTGAAAACGTGAATCATGATATTTTAAAAGCAAAACTAACCAAAATTATCAAAGATAAAAAATTTTTAGCGGTTTTATGTAGCTTCGTAGATGTTAGATGTGATGGTGAAATAATAACGCGTGGCATACCTTTAGGTTTTTATACAAGTCAATGGTATGCTAACTTTTATTTAACGGCACTTGACCATTATATTAAAGAAGAGTTGCATGCTAGATACTATATGCGTTATATGGATGACATGATAGTGCTAGATAGCAATAAACGTAAGCTTTTCAAAATCGCAAAAGCTGTAGGTAAATACTTAAGAGAAAAATTAGATCTAGAGCTTAAACCAAACTGGCTTATCAATAGGCTAGGTATTGAGGATGATTATTCCTTAGATTTTATGGGTTTTAGATTTTATAGAAATAGAGTTACCTTACGTAAAAACTTACTATATAGACTTTCACGTAAAGCTCGAGCTATTAATAAAAAAGGTGCAAATATCTTTACTGCTCGACAATTTATGAGCTTTGCAGGATGGACAAAGCATGCCAATGTCTATAACAATTATCAAAAATGGGTAAAACCATATTGTTCTAAAAGAGCAATTAGAAAGAAGATAAGTAGATATGATAGGAGGCTAAGATGTGGCAAAAATCACAATCAGACAACAGACCAGCATTAATCGAAAAAACTGAATCTTGTACTTTTATTAGAAAAAATCTAGTACAAGGCGAAAATGGCTGGAATTACCTAGAGTATAAAATAAAAGCTGAAGACTGGGGTGTAGTTGAAGGCGTTCTTATAAAGATGCAAGCAGATTTAGATTATTTACTTGCAAAAGATGAAGATTTTATTGCCGAAGTTAAAGGTAATGACAAAAATTGGTCTGAAACAATTGAAAAATATAAATTTTATTATGAAAATGGTCTCTGGGATCTAGATCGCGTAAACAAGCTTTTAGAACGTGGTGCTATTACCCAAGAAGAATATAACTACATTGTGGGCGAGAATAAGTAGGTTATTATGGATCAAGCAATATTTATATCAATGATTATGGTAATTGGTGCTTTCTTGTGCTTAATTTTTTCTTTAATCTTTTTTATTATCGAATTGCGGTTTTTCAAAGGAACACTAGAAGTTTCTGATGAACACAATGAGAAGAACATTGATGCCTTGTATATGTGTATAGCACAGATTTCTGAACTAATAGGATTATTCGATGATATTAAAGATGTAATGCAGAAAAATGTACCAAAGTCAAGAGCGAAGCACAAAAGAACCAAAAACTCTTAATATATTAAGAGTTTAGTGTATAATACCGCGGAGTAGAGCAGAGGTAGCTCACTTGGCTCATAACCAAGAGGTCACGGGTTCGATTCCCGTCTCCGCTTCCAGGTGGTGACAAGTTGGTGACATCTGTATTTTTAAAGGATTGTCATCCCTGCTAGATATTAGTATTGCATTTATGCAATATTAGTTAATGCTTGCAAGAAATTTGCTTGTTTATGAGGTGTTATGCCTGATTATGCCTCTTGCATTTGCAAGCCTGAGGTCAGGGGTTCGAGCCCCCTATGCTCCACCATTTTTTCTCGATGGTGTATATGTCCAAATAGAATATCTTTGCGGAAAAGGTGATACATATAGAATTTTATTTCTGTATATAAATGATCTCTTGTTTAGTTTCCATCCAGGTCTATTATCTAAATAATTTCCAGACTGGTTATCCCACCAATAAAAGAACTTTACAGGGCGAGTGATTTCTTTTTCAAATTTGTCTATAAACTTAATAAAATATTCAGTTTCAAAAGGTCTTCCCAGAAAGAAGATATTGTATGTATCTAAATCGTGCTCAAATACATCACCTTCTATTATAGTAATATTGTGATATTTGACTGTCCAGGCTTTTGCAAACTCTGCCACATCGTGATTAATTTCAATACCATATAATTTTCCAGGAAAATTTTTATCAATTAAATGCGCCAATACACGTGCTTTTCCACATCCAATATCAACAAACTTATCATTTGCACTAAATTTTTGATTTTCAAAGATTTTATCCAAAGCAAAATACTTCGATGCCTGGGTTCCAGTTGAGCCTTTTGTCTCTCGGTATAACGAAGGCACATATTTAACCAAAGAGCAGCCACAAATTTTTTTATCTTTAAAACTATCAAGACAATCTCTAAAATGCGCTAGGGCTGCTCGAATACCTATTTTTACTGTATAAAAGTATCTTTTTTTACCGTTAACTTGAGTTTGCTCTAGGTATATTTTAAATGTTTTTATTTTGCTCATAAATAAATATTATAACCTTACAAAATATAAAGTAAAAAAACTTTTTCTTATAATATAATATCTCATAAAATTAATTGACAACAAAAGAGGTTAATCATGGAAGAAAAATTTATTTTAGCTCCTGGTCCAACACAAGGGGATCAGAAATTCGTTGACTTAATGTCAACACCAGTTATCTATCACAGATGCGAGGATTTTCACAGAATCTATACTGAAACTTGTGAATATCTACGACAGATTGTTGGTCTTGATGGTGGATTTGCATTTCCAATAACTTGCTCTGGTACTGGTGCTATGGAATCAAGTGTTGCTAACTTCTTTTCGCCTAATGATGAAGTTTTAGTAATCAGTGTAGGAAACTTTGGCAACAGATTCTATCAAATTTGCGAGGCTTACAACTTAAATGTCACAAAGCTTGGATATGAAGCATGCAAATCATATGATTATAACGAGGTTAAGGACTTTGTCGATTCGCATCCTAATCTAGCTGGCATTATCATGACCTATCATGAGACATCAACTGGCGTTTTAAATAAATTAAAACCAATTGGTGATTTGATTGCCGATAGAGACGATTGTGTGCTTGTTGTAGATGCAATTTCTGGCATGATGGTTCATCCTGTAAAAATGACAGAGTGGGGAGTAGATTGTGTACTTGGTTGCTCTCAAAAAGGATTTTTAATTCCACCTGGACTCGCAACTGTAGCGTTATCAGATAAGGCGATTAACTTACTTGACCGTTCAACTTCTACTCGCTTTTATTTTGACTATAGAAAAGTTTTAAAACGCTACGAGGAACAAGAAACTCCGTTTACTCCAAACACAACACTTATTTATGTAATGCATGAAGTTCTAGATTATTTAGTAAATGAGTACGGTATGGATAACTACTATGCTCACCATAAGGAGCTTTGTGATTACTTACGCGAACAAATAAATGCGCGTGGTTACGACACATCAATTGTTTCTCCTGAGGATAGAGGAAATTTCCTTGTTGTGTTTGAGCTAGGTGGTGGCATGAGTGCTCCAGCAGTTAAGAAAGAGCTAGACAGGCGTGGCTGGATTGTGGCTACTGGTTTTGGCGATTTTAAACCAACTCACTTACGTGTTGGAGTTGTTGGTGGTATTACTCGCGAAGATATTGATGCTTTTCTCGCTGAATTAGACAGAGTAGTAGATGAAATTCAAGCATAAATATTTTGACAATAAATGCATTCTTAACTTTTCTGAAGAGTATGTGTGTGATGCTCAGAGCTTATTAACTTGTGATGCTTTTATTGAACTATTTGATAAGTATTTAACTTACGCGAAGGAAAACAAATACGATATTTATAAATATTTACTTGAAGCATCTGACAATGATATAGAAAAGATGACACATGATTGCTTGTTGCTATACAAGTTATTGCTTGTTATGGATGCAGAAGAAGTTAGTGTTGACTACCCAAATCTAAGACCATATTTATGCGATCTGCGTATTTTGCTTCGTGTAGTTGAGGGGGTTTATTTTTATTGGAGGCGGCTGCAACGTTATTGCATTATTTCAAATAGTGAACACAAAACAGGGCTTGAAGATGCTGCTTTTTTGGAGTCTCAAGAAAATTTTCAACGATTGATACTTGATACATATAGACAATTAGAACGCTCTCTCGGACATGAAAACAATGTTTACAGGCAGATTATTGCTGGCGTTAACGCAGCCTTGTCTTTAAATGAAGGATCTATTAAATTACCTTCGCCATATGAAGAGTTAAACAAATTATCCGTGGTTGAGCGCGTAACTATTCATCCTCCATTTATTACTTATTCTAAGCAAAATACTCGTGATGGGGTATTTAATGAGGTTTTCGAGAATCCGATTTTAGATAAAAATTTTGACGAGGACGAGTGGTATTGCTATCCAATTAGGGTAGGAAGCCTTGTTGCTTTTGTGTACTTTCATGAAAAATTTATGAATCAAGGTGTATCACTCTGCAATCTGTTTTCTATGGCAGAAAAATCTGACTATGATGGTCGTAATCCTGATTTAGTATTTGTTTTTGGATGCGAGGACGTTGAGCCTCGTCAATGTTTTTACCATGATAAAGAAAATAATATTATGGTCGGATATATCACACAAGATGACAAATACGACTATTTTGGTTATATGAAAAAGATGATTTTAACTCTCCATAATCTCGTCATGATAAACAATGACAAACTTCCTGTTCATGGAGCTATGGTTGAGATTTCATTTAAAAGTGGCGAGAAAAAAACAATCGTTATTATGGGGGATAGTGGAGCTGGAAAAAGCGAAACTATTGAGCAAATTAAAGCTTTAGGTAAAAAACATATCAACGAGATAAAAACTGTATACGACGATATGGGCGTTTTGTACATTCGAGACGATGGTAAGGTAGTCAGCTCGGGTACTGAAATTGGTGCTTTTGTACGCCTAGATGATTTGGAGACAGGTGTTGGTTATAGAGAGGTTGACAGATCTGTGTTTATGAATCCAGACAAGGTTAATGCTCGCATTGTTACTCCAATGTCTTTCTGGCGTGATATTGTTGCAGACTACAAAATTGACTACTTCTTGTATGCTAATAATTATGAAGACAGTGATGATGTTTTAGGCTTCTTCGATGATGCAGATAGCGCAATTGAGGTATTTAGGTCAGGTAAGCGTATGACCAAAGGAACTACAACTGAAAAAGGAATCTCAACAAGTTTTTTCGCTAATCCTTTTGGCCCTTGTCAGAGACAAGAACAATGCGAAAAATTGCTTGATAAATATTTCAATTTGATGATGGAGCAAGGTGTTAAACTTGGACAAATTAGAACTCGTTTAGGTGTATCGGGCTATGAAAAGAATGGTCCAAAGCTTGCTGCTCGTGAATTATTTGATAATATGACTAATAAGTAGGGGCTGCCCCCAATTGTCATGAAATTTAATTCTGTATACATAGAAAGCGGAGCTATCAAGCATAAACGTACGTCAGAAATTTTACAAAAAATTGACTATAAAAAAATTATCGAAGTAGATCATTACAAAGATGTTTTTTGTAGGCCTCGTCAAAATTATTATTTACAACATAAAAATCAAAATTTAATATTGGCAGTTAAACACGATAATTTTTTATATCCTGGAGCAGAAGTTTGTCAAGATTTTGGTTATAATAAATTCTATTGGTGCTCGAGTGTCATGAATTGCATATGCGATTGCGAGTATTGTTACCTTAAGGGCATGTATCCTAGTGGCAACTTAGTTGTGTATGTCAACCTAGAAGATTATTTTAAGAATATTCATGATAAAAAATACATTTGTGTTTCTTATGATACAGATTTATTTCCGCTTGAATCAACTTTAGGATATATTGAAAAGTGGTGTGATTTTGCAAAATCTTATCCTGACATCACACTAGAGATAAGAACAAAATGTAAAAATTTGAGTGTCTGGAAAATGGAAGCACCCACTAATGTAATATTCGCCTTCAGCGTCTCGCCAGACTCGATAATCAAAATGTACGAACATAAAACAAGCTCTCTAGCTGCTCGTATTGAAAATTTTGAAACAGCTCAAAATTGTGGATTTAGAACGAGACTCTGTATTGACCCTATAATTTATTGTGCTGATTGGAAAGAAAAATATAGCGAAATGATGGGCAAAATTGACGTATCAAAATTTGAAGATATTAGCGTCGGCTCATTCAGAATTAGTCAACAATATCTAAAAAATATGCGAAAATACAGCGAGTCAAAATTAGTTAATTTTCCTTTTAAAAACGTTAATGGCTATTATCAGTACGAACCCGAATTGCAGGCAAGCATGGAAGAGTATGTTTGTAGTTTGTTACCCAGAAATAAGGTGTTTCTATGGAAATGATAGTATCGGCATTGTCTTGCGAGGCTATATATCCTAACACCTTCATATGTGGGGTTGGTGCTAAAAAATTGCCATGTCTTGATGGTGTTGACCATCTCATAAATATAGGAATCTGTGCAGGTAGAGAGGTCGGTCAGATTTTTCTCGCAAATAAAATTATAGGTGAGAAAACCTACTATCCTGATGTATTTGGCAATATTCCAAGCAGGAATTTGATCACTGTTTCGTCGCCAGTGAGCGAAGTGGATGGCGATATGCTCTATGACATGGAAGCCTCTAACATTTACAAATATGCTCAAAAGTATCTAGGCCCTCACCAAATGCATTTTATTAAAATTGTATCTGATGCTGGAGAAAATAAGCTTGACAAGTCTTATGTACATGATTTAATTTTGAGTCATAAAGATAAAATTGACGAATATTTGAGTTCGCTCGCTGTTAATGAGTCTTTCGAATTCGATCTAAATTTAAACAAGCTGCACTGTACTGAAACGATGAAAGCGAGACTCTATCAGCAGTGTAAGTATGCTAAAATTGCAGATATAGATATCTCGCGTTTTTTCGCAATTGAAGCGAGAGACAAAAAAGAAAGTATGCAACTCTTAGACAAAATTGACAAGTATTTAATTGGGGAAACTAAATGAAACGAGCAATAATTACAGGAGCTGGAAGTGGAATAGGGCATGCTTTATGCGAAAAACTTAAAAGCTCTTATGAGGTTTATGGTGTCGATCGCAAAACATGTGATTTAACAGGAGATTTAAGCTCTATGGATACAGGAAACGTCGATTTGCTTGTCAATTGTGCAGGCGTTGGTTATTATGGCTTACACGAAAATTTAACTCCCGTACAAATTGAAGAAATGGTTAGAGTAAATCTTGAAGTTCCACTGATTTTGACAAATTTATGCTTACCTTATTTGAAGAAGAATAAAGGAATAATTGTTAACATATCATCTATCACTGCAGATGGCGTTAATACACATGGATGTGCTTATGGAGCTACAAAAGCAGGTTTATCTAACTTTTCTAAAAGTTTGTTTGCAGAAATTAGAAAAAGTGGCGTGAGGGTTATCGATGTTAAGCCTGATATGACTGATACAAACTTATACAGGCATTCTGATTTTGGTGTTTCCGATAATAGGGAGGCTTATTTAACGGCAGACGAGGTCGCTGACACAATTGTGGATGCTATCAACAATAAGGCCATTACGGAGTTGAGGTTGCAACCTCAAAAACACCAATTAGGGGCTGCCCCCAATTGTCAGAAAATTTAATTTTCGTTGTAATAAATTGAATTTTTTACATTTAAAGCTGCTTCTTTTCCGCATAATTTTTCAATGAGTGTTAAAGCAAAATCAAATGCACTACCTAGAGCCCTTGCAGTGATGATATTGCCGTCGTCTACAAGACCAGTATTGATATATGTTGCTTCAATTAATTGATCTTCAAAACCAGGATAGCATGTTGCATTCCTGTTTTTTAATATGCCAAGGCGACCTAAGACGCTTGGTGCTGCACAAATTGCTGCTAGATATTTACCTTGCTCTGCAAAATCTAAGCATTTCTCGCAAACTAATTTATTTTTTGCGAGATTAGTTGTCCCAGGCATCCCACCTGGTAAAATAAGCATGTCAACAGAATCGTAATCAATGTCGTTTGCTAATATATCTGCGTGTAACTCAACCTTACAAGAAGTAGAAATTTTAAGATTACCCGTAATTGAAGCCGAAACAACATTGATATTTGCACGTCGCAATAAATCAATTGTATTTAGCGCCTCACAAGTTTCCATTCCATTTGCGAAAAATATTACAACTTTATTCATAATACATACACTCCTTTAATAGATATTATAGCCTTTTAATTAAAAATTAATTAAATATTGTGACAATTGGGGGCAGCCCCTAATATTGAAGTATAATACAACTTATGAACAAAAACTTAGTAAAAGACTTCTTTCGTACTATTAGAAAAAATTTAGGGAGATTTCTATCGCTCTTCGGAATAATAGCGATAGGAGCTGGCTTTTTCGCTGGCCTCAACATGGCTTCACCAGATATGAAATTATCAGCTGATACTTTTTATGATGGATACAATTTAATGGATATTCGTGTTGTTTCAACGCTCGGCTTGTCTCAAGAAAACATAGACAAAATATCGTCCATTGAAGAAATTGACGAGGTAATGCCAAACAAAGAAACAGACGCAATTATAAGCAAGGGAGACACTAACATAACTACGCGCATTCAAGCAATTCCTGAAGCAGCTTACTCGTCATATACAAGCTCGCAAAAAAAAGAGGTCATAAGCAATCCAGATAGTGGACCATATATAAATCGCCTTGATTTGTCTAGAGGGGAGTGGCCTAAGAACAATAGCGAATGTGTACTCCTTGATGACATTGTGACTACTACACCAATTGATATAGGCGACGAAATACAAATCACTAAATCTGCTGGCGATATCAATAGAATATTTAATACGAACAATCTTAAAGTTGTGGGTTTTGTTCATAGTCCTATGTTTACTTGCTCTGTAGCACTTGGTACATCAGCTATAGGAATAGGCTCCATACAACAAGCTGTTTTTGTTCCTAACGACACGTTTAAATCAGACCTACCTTATACAGAGATTTATATTACTGTTAAAGATTCAAAAAAATATATTAACGAATCTGATGAATACAAAAATTATATTTCTAGCGTTCAAAATAAAATAGAGCTTATATGTCCAACTATAGCTATTGACAGAACCAATCAATTAAAGCGTGAGATTACAGATATGGTCGATTCTAAAAGCAAAGACGTAGATACAAAAAAACTGGAGACAGAAGCAAACCTTGAATCTGCAATATCAAAACTCAATGATTCTTACAAACAGCTCACAAAAGGTCAGGCGAGCATTGACGAGGCTCGTGTAAAAATAAATAATTTAACAAACAACTACAAACAATTAGAAACGTCCCTTGATGTCTACAATCACTGTCTAAATCAACTAAAGCTTTACATATCTAGTCTACCTGCTACTTATGATGATTCTGTTTTACACAAACTTACAAAATATTCAGATTACCTTATTGAAATGAATTCGATAATCAACAATCAAATTACTTTGATTAAGTCTTCGTCTCTTGACTCAACCATAACTGAACCACTTTTAACAAACCTAAATATTTTGTCAGTCAGCGCAGATCAACTATCTCAAGCTACGCTACAATTTATAGATGCTATCAAACTCTCTCCTAAAATTTATGACACTCAAATAGTCATATTTGTAGAAGGTGCAGAACTAATTCACGATGCTCTTTCTAAATTTGCCGAAGCAGAGGCCAGCGTTTGTTCGAAAATTAAATCATCAATTGACTCTGCTGAATCAGAACTAAATACACAAGAAGCGAAAATTAGATCAGGCTTTCTGCAGTATAACAGTGGTCTCGCAACCTATAACTCGTCTAAAGAAAAAGCAATCAATACGATAGCTGACGCTTATAAAACGCTGTTAGATGTACGTGATAGCGCTAACAATATTGAGAATTGTGAGTTGTATGTAACAGACAGAACTAAAATTATGTCTACTGTTTCATACAGTCAAGACGCAGAGAGGATAGCAAAAATTGCGCTCGTATTTCCACTGTTTTTCTTTCTTGTAGCTGCTTTAGTTACGCTTACTTCTATGACAAGAATGATTGACGAAGAGAGAACCTTAGTAGGAACTTATAAGTCCCTTGGTATTTCAAAATTAACAATTAGTTTAAGGTACTTGTTTTATGCAGGTGTCATTAGCATTTTTGGTGCTATTATTGGAATTTGCGTTTTATCTGTGATTTTGCCGTATATTATTATTTCTTCATATGAAATAATTTATTACTTACCACATATATCTATTGAATTAAACGGACCAATTTTTACTTTAAGCTTATTTTCTAGTGTATTTTTAACTGTTTTTGTAAGCTTTTTAGCCTGCTCAAAGACCTTTCGTGAGTCTCCGGCAGCTTTAACACAACCTGAAGCTCCACGTCCAGGTAAAAGAATATTACTTGAACATTTTAAGCTCCTTTGGTTACGTTTAAGCTTTAATGCAAAAATCACAATAAGGAATCTTTTTAGATACAAGAAGAAATTATTTATGACAATTATAGGAATTGCAGGATGCTTTGCGCTTCTGCTTACTGGTTTTGGATTGCACGATTCGATTAATGACATTATCGACATAAATTATTCTGAAATTGTACATGACGATTGTCAAATTATCTATTCGCCAAATGCAAGTGAACAAGAACTTTCTAACGTAGCTAAGCTTGTAGGAAATAAAGATTACGTTAACGAAGAGGTGGCTCTGTATTCTGAAAATTGCATTATAAAAACTGACGAAGGGATAGTTGCAAGCGATCAGACCAAAGAAAGTAATAATCTTGACTCTAAAGATGACAATAGTAATATTAGTTCTAACAGTAAAAATTTCAATATTGTTATGGGCCTTGTTAGCAATAATAAGTTTACGGATTTTCGAACCATGAGAAGCAGAACCGAAAAAGGACCGTGCGGTGGACAAGTTCAATATCGCTTTGACTACAATGCTTCAAATTATATAGATGATAATTATTGGGATGGAGATACTTACGTTATTCGTCATGGAGCAATAGTTTGTGAAAAAATTGCTGAAAAAATGAACCTTCATCTTGGAGACAAGTTAAGAGTGTACACAATAGACAAAACGGGCGATCCTAAGCTTGAATATTACTTAGTTGAAGTTGCGGGAATTTGCGAGAATTATGTTAAAAACTTTATTTATATGAGTAAACCTGATTTTAGTAATAGTGCAGGGTGTATCGCGGGAAATACCAAGTATAAAACTAACGACAAAAAGAACAATACAATACTTTGCAAGCTTACAGATGACGAAAGCGCTCGTAATGAATTTGTAAAAGCTGGACATAATGTTGACGCTATAGGTGCTCTCGAACTTAATTCTGGCGTCATCAATAAATATAAAAATATGCTTAAAACAGTTGATGGAATTGTTGTGGTGTTGATTATTAGTGCTGCTATTCTAGCTTTTATCGTTTTGTATAACCTAACAAACATAAATATTACCGAGAGAAGACGCGAGCTTGCAGCATTAAGAGTGCTAGGTTTTACAAGCAAAGAAACTATGTTATACATACACCGAGAAACTTTTATTTTGTGCATTTTAGGTATCTTGCTAGGCTTAGTTTTTGGTTATTTTCTAGAAGGTTTTGTTATTAAATCTGCCGAGGTTGATTTTGTTATGTTTGGCAGAACAATACACGCATTTTCATATTTCATTTCATGTATCATTACAGTAATTTTTACATTAATTGTGATTGTCTTTACAAAACGAAAAGTTAAAGCTATCAATATGGCTGAGAGTCTTAAATCCGTCGATTAGGGGCTGCCCCCATTTGTTATGATTTTCAAATTTTGATGTATAGATAAGTAATTCTTACTGTATAGAAAAATAACAATTTCTAAGTTACACTTAGCTCCGACAGAAAGGAGCTATTATGGCAAAACAAAATCGACAATATTGTGAAAGTGGATATTACCACATAACATCACGTGGGGTTGGAAAAATGATAATTTTTGAAGATGATAAAGATTACACTTATTTTTTGAACCTTCTCAGTAAATATTCTAAAAAGTATAAAATCGGCATCGCTGCGCATTGTATTATGAGCAACCACTTTCATCTCATAGTTCAAGATCCGCATACAAACATTTCAAAATTCATGATGTGTGTCAAAACATGTTACGCGATGCACTACAATAAAAAATATATCCGTTTTGGACATCTGTTTCAGGGTCGGTTCGACAGCCGTTGCATCAATGACGAATACTACCTGTTAAGGGCGTGTAAATACGTGCTTCGCAATCCTGAAGAGGCTAACATATGTGGCGCATGTAACTACAGATGGAGTAGCCTTGGCGAACATCAACTTTTGAACAGCAAAAAGAATCACAAGAATCATAATACAGTAACGGATTTCTCACTTCTGTACAAAATTTGCGTATGCTAGTCTAAAAATGGCCAGTTTTTAAAAAGATTCTCATTGAAAA
>JAUNNF010000011.1 GCA_030537355.1 Coriobacteriia bacterium | reverse complement strand
CATTTTTCAATGAGAATCTTTTTAAAAACTGGCCATTTTTAGACTAGCATACGCAGCCCCATACCAATAGGACATCATGATGCTTGCGTTGTTTGTATACATACCAGTATCGCCCATAATTATCTCAACATCTGGATTTGTATCGTCATACTCTATAGAAAAACCAACATCTGCCAAATTGTCCTCAATAATGCCATAAAATGCTTTTGGAAATCCATCTACTATAGATAATTTGATCTTATAGTTTGGTGGTACTAATTTCTTAGCCTCTATTACATTATATGTATATGTTCGCTTGGCCCTCCTATATGCCTCGTGTGTTTTAGGAAGAACCGAATCTGCTACACTCCCTTTTCCGAAATAGCACTCGTTAATAATTTTTTGCGAGTCTATCGAGTATAAAATTGCTTGTCTAATGTCCAGTGAATGCTTATTTGTATTAAAGCGAACATAGGTAGCCGAGGTTGATTCTTTGCTTTCAAATTTTGCTCCATTTTTTTCGATATTATCTGGTTGCGAATTTTCGATAACATCTACATTATCAGAAATAAGCATTTTAGCTCGTTCTGTATCAGACTTTTCAATATGAAATGTCATATGTTCATAAACTGGAGGGAACTTCCCCTCATAATATGTATTAGGACAAAATTCGATTTTCGAAGAATCTATATTTTGATAGGCATAAGGTCCACTGCCTAAATTGTCTTTAGAGTAAACGCAAAAAACAGCAAGGATGTCTTTTAAGATTTTTCCGCAATCATATATAGTACTAACAATTAAAGTTTTATTGTCTTTGATATTAATATCATATAACGGCTCTAGCATATACTTAAATACACCATCTTTTTTGAAAGAAGAAAAGGAGTTGACGCAATCTTGTGCAGTTAAAGCCTCACCATTTGAAAATCTTAAATTATCTTTTAAAACAATTTCATAATGATTGCTATCTATTTTTATTGGATCTAGTGCGGCTAGGCCATTATAAATTCTATTTGTTTTATGGTCTAGATTGTAAAGTCCTTCATAGACATATGAATTGGTAACAATTGATAGAGTTTCCTTATTAGCAACAGGACTAAAATTATCACTAGAATAAGCCAACGCACAACGCAAGTTTTTAGTATTAGTTTTCTTTGTGCATGCGTAAAAGCCTAAAGCTCCGAGTGTAGCTGCGCCGCCAATTAAAAAATTTCTTCTTGTGATATTCATGTCCTATTTTTATATTATAATAGAAGCACAATTAAAGATGGAGGTAAAAATGAAAGTTGCATTTTTAACAGCAGGAGGATTAGCTCCTTGTTTATCTAGCTCAATCGGATATTTAATTGACGAATATAACAAGCTAGATCCAAAAATCCAAATGATTGGCTACATAAATGGCTATAAAGGCTTATTACTTGGAGATTCTATTAAAGTTACAAAAAAGGTTAGAGACAATGCCTTAATTCTTACAAAACACGGTGGCTCACCTCTTGGTAATAGCCGTGTAAAACTTACAAATGTTAAAGATTGCGAGAATCGAAAACTCGTAAAAAAAGGACAAGATCCACTAAAGGTTGCCGCTGACCAGTTAGTTAAAGATGGTGTTGACGTCTTACATACAATAGGCGGTGACGACACGTCATTAACTGCAGCTGATCTCGCAAAATACTTAAAAGAGAACAATTACAATTTAACTGTTGTAGGACTACCTAAAACAATTGATAATGATGTGTACCCTATTAAGCAATCTTTAGGTGCCTGGACAGCAGCTGAAGAAGGTGCAAAATTTTTCGCAAACGTAGTAAAAGAGAACTCTGCAAATCCTAGAATGTTTATCATTCATGAAGTTATGGGCAGAAATTGTGGTTACCTAACTGCTCAAACTGCAATGGAATATAGAAAATTATTAAACGAACAAATCGAATTTTTACCACAGTTTAACTTGACAAAAGCACGTCAAGATATACATGCCGTCTACATTCCAGAAATGAAAATTAGCATTGCCAAAGAAGCTACCCGCTTAAAAAAAGTTATGAAAGAAAATGATTGTGTAAATATTTTTGTTTCAGAAGGTGCATGCGTTAAAGAAATCATCCAGCAAATGAAAAAGTCAGGAGAAGAGGTGCCGATGGATGCATTTGGCCATCCTAGACTTGACAAAGTTAATCCTGGTGAATGGTTCGGAAAACAATTTGCAAAACGCATAGGTGCTGAAAAAGTTATGGTTCAAAAGAGTGGTTATTATTCACGTGCAGCTGCACCATGCAAACGCGACCTACAACTTATTAAAAAATGTTGCAAGCATGCAGTAAAATGTGCAATTAAAGGACACGGAGGAGTTGTCGGGCAAGACGAAAATAAAAAAGATGTTATTCGTGCTTGTGAATTCGAGCGTATTGCTGGTGGCAAACCATATAATATTAAAAATCCAGAATTTAAGAAATTATTAAAATCTATTGGACAGATTGGTTAAATTTATTTTGAGCCTCTTCAACTGAATGGTTGAAGAGGTACTCTACTGCATCAGCAGCGCGAATGCATGCAGATACAAAATCATCATCCTTAGGTACCCCTAAAACATAATCAACAAGAGGCATACGTCCAGGAGGGCTATCTATACCAACACGTACTCTTATGTAGTCTTTAGAGCCTAGCTTATTATCTATGGATTTAAGACCATTATGACCTGCATTTCCACCGCCTCGCTTTACTCGAACATTTCCTGAGGCGATATCGATATCGTCATGAACAACAATCAAATCATCAATTTCATATTTCTCAGTAATATTTTTAACAGGACCACCACTTAAATTCATAAACGCCTGAGGCTTAACAAGTAGAATATCGTCACAATGAGCTACAAGAGCTCCACATTCATCCTTCCAATAATTTGCATGTAATCTATCAGCTAATATATCTATAGCTTTGAAACCAGCATTGTGTCTGGTGTCAGCATATTCCTCGCCTGGATTTCCAAGTCCAATAATAGCTATCATTACAAAACAAAATCTGGGTCAAATAACTCAGCAATAGACTCATTAGCATATACTCGCTCTATTGCATGAGCAAATGTAGATGCAACTGATACAACACGAATTTTACCTTTTTGTTTTTCTTTAGGGACTGGAATAGTATTTGTAACAACAACTTCTTTTATATATGGGCATCCTTCTAGCCTGTCATATGCAGGACCAGAAAAAACTGGATGTGTTGCACAAACATATACTTCCTTAGCACCTTTTTTATGTAGTGTCTCAACAGCTGCTACGACAGAGCCTGCAGTGTCGATCATGTCATCATTCAATATACAAATTTTACCTTCAACGTCACCTATCAAAGCAGTAATCTCTGCCTGATTGTGTTTAGGACGACCCTTATGCATAATTGCAAGATCGCACTCCATCATATCAGCAAACTTCTTAGCTGCTTTTGCTCGCCCGAGATCAGGGCTTACAACACACATTGACTTTTTATCAAAATCTTTTGATTTAAAGTAATCAACCAGTATTGGTAGTGCGGTTAAATGATTTACAGGAATATCAAAAAATCCTTGAATTTGTCCTTGATGTAAATCAACAGTAATAATTCTATCTGTACCTGCAACTGTTAATAGATTTGCTATTAATTTAGCCGTAATTGGCTCACGAGGAGAAGCTTTTCTATCTTGGCGAGCATAACCATAATGAGCAACAACAGCTGTTATTGTTCTAGCACTTGCACGCTTAGCAGCATCTATCATAACAAGCAATTCCATTAAAGCATCATTTACATGCTCGCCTGCAACAGATTGAATAATAAATACATCTGCGCCTCGAATACTTTTTGGATACCTTGCATAAATCTCGCCATTTGCAAATTGCTCTAGAACTTCATCGCCTAATGGAACTCCTAAAATATCAGAAATTTCTTCAGCTAATTCTGGGTTGCATGATCCTGAAAACAGAACCATTGACTTGGTCATACCAGTCATAAGTTAATCTCCTCCCTAAAATTTACCAAACCCATAAGCCTGCTATAGCAGCACTTAAGCATGATACTAATATACCAGCTACAAACATATGCAATACATTTTTCGAAATATGATCGTTTTCATCGTCCCCGACCATACCTTTAAAGCATCCTATAATCATGCCTACTGTTGAAAAATTGGCAAAAGATGTTAAGAAAACAGTAGTTACACATTGGAAGTGGTTTCCAAAATCAGCAATAATTGGTTGTAATTGACCCATTACAACAAACTCGTTTGTGACAAGCTTAGTTCCCATATATTTAGCGAGTTCCATTGTATTTGCATCGCCTATTGGAAGACCAAGCAAGCATGCCGGTATATACATAACAAGACCTAACAGGTTTTCTAGGGACAAATCCCACTGAAGCCCTGTCATATGGATGAGAGGATTAAATAATCCGAGGAGCAAATTAATAATAGAAGCAAGTCCAACAAATGCAATTACGTTAGCTACAATAATTAAAACCAATTTACCAGAATTTAAAATTGAATTACCTAAGTATGAGAAGAAAGGTTCCTTCTTCTGCCCTTTTTCATATAAAGTAGCAATTTCATCGTCTTTCTTGCTAACATCATAAGGATTCAAAATGGCAGCAACCATTAAAGCATTTAATACATTTAGTGGAATTGCCGTTAAAATAAATTTTCCAGGCATCATCTGAGTATATGCACCAATAAGGGAAGCTGTAACGCAACTCATTGACATCATTGCAATAGTTAGACAACGCTGTTTTGAAAGCTTTACAATCTGAAAACGAGAAGCTGCTATAACCTCAGTGTTGCCTAGAAACATCATCTCAATTGCGAAAAATGCTTCAAATTTAGGACGGCGAGTAACAACAGCAATTGCCTTACCTACCCATTTGATAATAAATGGCAAAATTCCAAAATAAGTAAGAATATCAAATAGAGGGACTATAACGATAACTGGCAATAGCGCTGAGGCAAAAAACACAAAAGCCTTTACGTTTTCTGCACCGTTTAGTGCGTCTTGTAACCCCGGAATACTATTAAAAGCATCACCAAAAGCAAATCTTACGCCATCATAGGACGCATTAACAAGTGCAGTAAAGCCATCAGTTGCTGCTTGGATAGCAGCTTGACCTGCAGGAATTGTTAAGAAAAACCATGATAAAATGAGATTTAGTGCAATAATTAAACCAACACTAATCCATGGGATTTTTTTCTTTTTCTTAGAGAGAACGAACGCGATTCCTAAAAACACTGCAATTCCTACAATGTTAAATACTAAACACAATGGATCCATATACATTCTACCTTTCGATACTCAAAGACGGAACGAATTTTATCATAATCAATTTTAAATTATGCTATAATTTTCCCGTCGTAATAAAAAAAATAGGAGAAATTATGGATATTAAGGAAATTCTAAGTAAATGTGATCATACTTTACTTTTACAGACTGCAACATGGGAAGAAATCAAACAAATTTGTGATGACGGAATCAAATATAAAACTGCTTCTGTTTGTATTCCGCAATGCTATGTAGCTCCAGCTCACATATATAAACCCGACTTAAATATTTGTACTGTAATTGGATTCCCTAATGGAAACATGACAACAAGCGCTAAAGTTTTTGAAGCGCAGGAAGCAATTGAAAATGGCGCTAACGAAATTGACATGGTAATAAATGTAGGTAAGCTCAAAGAAAAAGACTACGAGTATGTAGAAAACGAAATTAAAGCTTTAAGATCTATATCAAATGAAAAGATTTTAAAAGTAATAATCGAAACTTGTTTGCTCACAGAAGAAGAAAAAATAAAAATGTGTGAACTAGTTACAAACGCAAATGCTGACTATATCAAAACCTCAACTGGTTTCAGTACAGCTGGTGCCACATTTGAGGATATCGAATTATTTTCAAAACACGTAGGACCAAAAGTAAAAATCAAAGCAGCAGGCGGAATTAGTAGCTTAGATGATGCTGAAAAATTTATTAACTTAGGAGCTTCTAGATTAGGCACAAGCAGAATAGTTAAAATTGCAAAGGAGATGAGCTAAATGTCAAAAAAACACCCACACATTCCAACACCTCATATTGAGGCAGAATACGGAGATTTTGCTAAAGCAGTGTTGATGCCAGGAGACCCTCTCCGTGCTAAATACATTGCCGAAAATGCACTTGAGGATGTAAAACTTGTTAACAACGTTAGAAACATACAAGGCTACACAGGCTACTTTAATGGTGAACGCATTTCAGTTATGGGTTCAGGCATGGGTCAACCCTCCATTGCTATCTATTCATATGAGCTTTTTAAATATTACGGAGTAGAAACAATCATAAGAATAGGATCCATCGGTGGTTTTAGTAAAAAATTACATATTGGTGACATGGTATTAGCCATGTCTGCAAGCACAAACGGAAACTTCTCTAAACAATATGATATTGATGGAGAGTTTGCAGCAACTGCCAACCCAATGCTAGTAACACTTGCTTACGAATCATTAATTAACAACAAGTGTCGTTTTGCAATGGGAAATATCTTATCCAGTGACAGATTCTACTCACCAAACAATCATTTAAAATCTTGGCAACATTTAGGCGTGCTGGGAGTCGAAATGGAAGCAGCCGCTCTATATTGCAATGCTGCATGGCTTGGAAAAAAAGCTGTTGCTATAGCAACTGTCAGTGATAGTTTTGTCTACCCAGATGAAATAATGTCAAGCAAAGAACGTGAAACAAAAATGGATTCTATGATAAAAATAGGACTTGACACTGTAGTTAAGTCATACCATGCAAAAGAGTTCTACAACAACGAAGGACAGTATTACATTCGATGAGTAAACGCGCGTTCATAATTGTACTTGACAGTATGGGCATAGGATATGAGCCTGACGCTGATAAATTTGGTGACGTTGGTGCCAATACCCTTGCCTCTATTAGAAAAAGCAAATACTTTAGTTGCCCTAACTTAGAACAACTAGGACTTTTTAATATTGATGGCGTTGAATGCGGAATAGATAATCCCTGTGCTTCTATAGCAAGACTACAAGAACGCTCTATGGGAAAAGATACAACAATTGGTCATTGGGAAATAGCAGGTATTGTGTCAAATAAGCCCTTACCTACATATCCAAATGGTTTTCCAAAAGAAATCATACAAGAATTCGAGAAAAAAACAGGAAAACGTGCTCTATGTAATAAAACTTATTCTGGCACAGAAGTAATTAAAGATTATGGTCGTGAGCAAGTAGAAACTGGAAATTTAATTGTATACACATCAGCAGATTCAGTATTTCAAATTGCTGCTCATGAAGACGTAATACCAGTTCCTGAATTATATAAATATTGTGAAATTGCTAGAGATATGTTAAGCGTTGGCAGAATAATTGCTCGTCCATTCAAAGGAGAATGGCCATATGAGCGAACAGCAAACAGGCATGATTTCTCGTTAGAGCCACCTAAAACAACCATGTTAGATTTACTGAAAAAAGCAAATTTTGATACATTATCTGTAGGCAAAATCTATGATATATTCGCTGGTAAAAGTATAAGCGAGCTAAACCGTACTCAAAGCAATACACACGGGATGGAAGTAACGCTCAAAATGGCTGACAGAAATTTCGAAGGACTCTGCTTTATTAACCTCGTAGATTTTGACATGAAATACGGTCATCGAAACGATATAGACGGATATGCCAAAGCCATGAGTGAATTTGATACATGGCTCCCATCATTTTTAAACAAAATGAGGAAAGACGACATATTAATAATAACTGCAGACCATGGATGCGATCCGGGATTTATACAATCTACAGATCATTCAAGAGAATATGTGCCCATGATAATTACAGGAGATAAAATTAAACCTTTCAACTTAGGTACAAGATTAGGTTTTTGTGATATATCAGCTACTGTCTTAGATTATTTTAATGTAGATCAAGAAACTACCGAAGGTGTTTCTTTTCTATCGTCCGTTGTATAAGTTTTACAATTTCAACAATAGGTATAACTAAAAACGCAATACCAAGTGCTATCGCATATTCGTAGAGTTCTAGTCTAGCAAAATCAAAGGCATTAGCCAAGAATGGAATTTCGCAAACAGCAGTTGTTGTAATCACAGAAATAATAGCAGCTATCCATAATAGCTTGTTATGATGCCCTAACTTAAATATAGATTGACGTTGGCTTCGCATATTAAATGAATGAAATATCTCAGCCAAGGACATCGTAATAAAAGCCATCGTAATACCATTACTTGCGCCTTCATGATTAAATCCTATATAGTATGAAATTAAAACTAATATCGTTACCATAAGACCTTGATACATTATATCAAAAGCCATACCTCCGGCAAATATGCCATCTTTGGTATCCCTAGGCTTACGTTTCATAATATTAGGTTCACCATGTTCTGTGCCTAACGCAAATGCTGGAAAACTATCTGTTATTAAATTAATCCATAAAAGATGTACGGGCTTTAAAATTAAAAAGCCAAATAACGATGCAACAAATACAGCAACCACTTCAGCTAAATTAGAAGCGAGCAAAAATTGAATAGCCCTACGTATATTGTCGTAAATACGACGTCCCTCTTCAACAGCACCTACAATAGTTGCAAAATTATCGTCAGAAAGCACCATGTCAGCAACGTTCTTTGTAACATCAGTTCCGGTAATTCCCATACCAACACCAATGTCTGCAGTCTTTATTGATGGAGCATCATTGACACCATCCCCTGTCATAGCAACAATATGGCCTGAATCTTGCCAAGCTTTAACAATGCGAGTCTTATGCTCAGGCTGCACTCTTGCATAAATAGCTACATCCAACAGCTCTTCATCAGTCAAATCATTTATCTCGATACCTGAGAGAGCCCTACCTTCAATACCTAATTCGTGAGCAATAGCAACAGCAGTATCAATATGATCACCAGTTATCATGATTGGTGTAATTCCTGCTTCTTTGCATTCGATAATAGCTTTTTTAGCCTCAGGCCTTATTGGGTCTATCATGCCTACAAGACCAATAAAAGTCATGTCGGATTCAACAATTTTATCGCCTTCTCTATAAGCACAAGCGAGTACACGTAGCGCCTTATCAGCCATAGCTTTGTTAGCATTCAAAACTTTCTTTTTATCGACGTTCGAACACAAATTCAATACAACATCAGGTGCACCTTTAGTAAATTGAATTGTTTTGTTGCCGTCTTTGTGAAGTGTTGACATCATTTTGCGATCTGAGTCAAATGGCTTCTCATCAATGCGAGGACAACTATCTTTATTAAACATAGACCATTGATATAAACCAAGCTCTGTAGGTTCACCTACCTCGCCTTCAGCATCATTACATAGCCCCACAGCTTTCTTTAACATAAGCTCATCACCAAAATGCTCAACTACAGACATTTTGTTTTGCGTTAAAGTTCCTGTTTTATCTGTACAAACAATTTGCGCACAACCAAGAGTCTCAACTGCAGTAAGCTTTCTAATAATAGCGTTACGCTTTGACATATTTGTAACACCAATAGAAAGCACAACAGTAACTACAGCAGGCAAGCCCTCAGGAATAGCAGCTACAGCTAAGGACACAGCAATCATAAAACTGTTAATAATATATTGAAAATCAAAACTTCCAGCCCGAACTAGTTGCACAGCAAAAACAATAATACATATTGCTAAAACTAGCCATGTTAGCAACTTTGATAGTTGAGCCATCTTTATTTGAAGCGGGGTTTTATTTTCTTTAGTGTCGGATAAAGCACCTGCAATTTTACCCATCTCCGTATCCATACCGGTAGCGGTAACAATAAATGCGGCTCTGCCATAAGCTACGCTTGTTCCCATATAAACCATATTTACCCTATCCGCTAAAGGTACTTTTTTCATATTTAATACAGAAATTAATTTATCCACAGGAACGCTCTCACCAGTAAGCACTGACTCTTCAATTTTAAGTGTAGAAGCTTCAATAAGTCTGCCATCTGCTGGAACTGCATCACCTGCTTCAAGCATTACAACGTCACCGACCACAATATCATCAGATAATATTTCGCATAACTTACCATCTCTATAAACTCTGGATTTTGATTTGCTAAGATCATTTAAGGCGTCAATGGCAGCTTCTGCCTTGCTCTCTTGATAAACTCCAAGGACGGCGTTAGCTATAACTACAATTAAAATGATAATAACATCAGCATAAGATTCTCCTTGTACATAGGACAATACGCCAGATACTACAGCAGCAGCTAATAGTATTATTATCATAGGATCACAAAACTGTCTTAAAAATCTTGTAAATATTGGAGTTGATTTCTGGCGCTTTAATTTATTATTGCCATAGCGCTCTAGACGATTTTGTGCTTCTTTAGAGCTTAAGCCTACGTTTGATGAATTTAACTCATGATATATATCATCGAGCTCATTGGTGTAAAAATTCATCTATTCAATCCTTTTTATTGGTTTGGCGTTAGGTTTAGCATTAATAAATAGAGGAACATACTCAATTAATAAAGAAGAGTTTTCTAGGCCATACCATCTTGCAGGATTGCCAGCAAATGCACGAATTCTGTATTTCCATGAAACAGCCCATTTGTCTAATGCGGACAAATCGCTCTCTGGTATTAAAGTTTTTCTTATCATGCAATAATTTACAGAACCTAAATTAACTGGTCTTATCTTTTTTAATTTCTTTTTTTGTTCTTCAGACAAAATTGTATGAATTTGAACTTGTGGAGGAAGTTCGCCTGACGTTAAAAGATCATTGAATATTTGTGTCATAAAAACATTTAACCTTTGATCTTCTTTCCAGCCGATTCTAATAGATATTCTAAAAATAAAGTCGGTACCAAAATTTTCGACTCTATATGCTACACCATATGGTTTAGAAGTTACGCTAAAATTAACAAACCAATATGCATTAGCGCGTTTAGCTTTTTTATCAAGAATAGAATATAAAATATCTCGCTCTATTGAATTTCTCCTATTTGTGCGAGTTAGAAATACGATATTACTTGCGACTTTAGGTAAATGTTTGTCTTGCTGTAATGCTTTAAGTTTTGGAATATAATCACTTAATTTTAGATTCATGGTCTGCATATGTTCAACTTCTGTACCCTTATACCATATAATCATCACTAAAAAGATTAATATGGCAATTAATACAGCTACATAGCCACCATGGAAAAACTTACCTATACATGACAAGAAAAAGACAATCTCAATAGCCCCAAAAATTAAACAGAAGATGACTGATAGTACTTTTTTGTTCCAAATGAAATAAATAAATGCAGTCAACAATATCGTAACCATAAGCAATGTCACAGTAATGGCAAGTCCATATGCTGTTTCCATTTTCGCACTTGTCTGAAAAAACAGAACTAAGGCTGTTGTTCCTATCCACAAAACATTGTTGACGAGAGGGATGTAGATTTGTCCTCGCGTTTGTGATGGATAATAAGTTTTCATGTGTGGCAATAAGTCCAACCTAATGGCTTCAGATACTATAGAAAATGAACCTGTAATTAATGCTTGAGACGCAATAATTGCTGCCATAGCAGCAAGTGCGATACCTAAAATTCTAACACTTGGATCTAACATTAAATAAAATGGATTTAAATCATCAATACCTAAAAGAGCTTGGTTTCCTGTATTTTGAATAATCCATGCACCTTGAGCTAGATAATTCATTATTAAGCAAATTTTTACAAAAGGCCATGAAATGTAAATACTCTTCTTGCCTACATGTCCCATATCGGAATATAGGGCTTCAGCACCAGTAGTAGCCAAAAAGACACTTCCTAATATCATAAAACCAACTTTGTTATTTGGACTAAACAAAACTTGTATGGCATACATAGGATTTATAGCCCTAAAGACATCTGGACAACCAAAGATATTTGTTATACCACCTAAAGCCAAAAACAAAAACCATGCTATCATAAAAGGACCAAAAGCTCTTCCTATAATACTTGTTCCGGCACGTTGAGCAAAAAACAAAAGAGCTAAAATAATAATAACAATCGCAACAACTAAAAACTGATCATCTCCCAACAAAGCATACATAGCAGGAATACTGCGTAAACCTTCAACAGCAGTCGTTACAGTAACAGCAGGAGTTAACATACTGTCTGCGAGTAATGCAGCTCCACCAATCATAGCAGGTAAAATAAGCCATTTGACACATTTTCTAACTACGCTATACAGAGCAAATATACCACCTTCACCGTGGTTATCGGCCTTCATTGCAATTAAAACATGTTTAACAGTAGTTAGCAGTGTTACTGTCCAAATAACTAAAGATAGTGCACCAATGATAAAATCTTTATCGACATTAGCAATACCACCATTACCAGAAACAATAGACTTCATTACATACATTGGGGATGTGGCAATGTCTCCATATACAACACCAATGGCAACAAGAATCATTGCAGCAGATACAGGTGTCTTTTTTAATTTAGCCAATTAATCTCTTTTCAAGAGCTTCATTAACAATTTTCAATGCTTTAATTCTAGCGTATTTTTTGTTATCGCTCTCCAAAATTATCCATGGAGCATATTTTGTTGAAGTTAGCCTAAACATATCTTGTACAGCACTTTTATATTGTGGATACTTGTCACGATTGCGCCAATCTTCGTCTGTCAACTTCCAAGATTTATCAGGATTTTGTTCTCGCAAATGAAATCTATTTAACTGTTCATCTCTTGAAATATCAACCCAAAACTTAAGAAGAATTGCTCCCCATTTTTCGAGATCATGTTCAAATTCATTAATTTCGTCATATGCTCTTGACCATTGAGCAGGTGTTGCAAAACCCTCCACTCGCTCAACTAGAACTCGACCATACCAGCTTCTATCATATATTCCAACATGTCCAGCCTTAGGAAGACGAGTCCAATAACGCCATAGGTGTGGATGAGCAAGTTCAACTTTAGTTGGAGCTGGACTTGTGAATATGTTGTATGCCCTAGCATCAATAGCTTGAGCAAGTCGTTTAATATTCCCACCTTTTCCTGCAGCGTCCCAACCTTCATATAAAATCATTAAAGGAACTCTTCTGCGATACATTTCCTGTTCTAAATTACGAAAACGCTTTTGCTCGATCTTTCTTTGACGCTTATATTCTTCATCGTCTAAAACTAAATCGTGTTTAGCGTTATCTATGTTAGGGAAATTTTTAATAATCTGAAATTTAGATTTTTTAGGAGCGAACGAGTGTTGAACTTTAGCTATTTTTTTATTAGCTTTAAGAACTGATTCTTCAACTTTAATTTTACCATCAGCACAAGTTGTTACAGTAGCATCAGAATTTTCTTTAGCCTTTGCTTCAGCAGCTAGAGCCTCTTTATCTACTGGAGCATTTAATTTATCATTAATAGCATTAACTAAAGTTTTTGCAATAGTTAAATTACAATCTCTTTTATCCTCGCCATTAAGTAAAATCCATGGAGCATTCTTCTGTTCACTCATCTCTAAAATCTTGTCATAAAAAACATACATATCCTCGTAATTTGCAATATTACTTAATTTGTCTTGATTTACACGATAGCGAGTTCGTGAATCCTGATACATCTTTGTAAGTCTTTCGAACTGAGCTTCTTTGGTCATGTGAATAAAAAACTTTACAACTACATATCCATCGTCGACTAACTGTTTCTCGAAAACTTTAGCGCTTTCAATGTATTTATCAAAGATCTTGTTTGCGCCCTTACCTTCAAAAAGCATTTTTCTGACATGCTTTTGCTCGCGGTAGCTTAATTCATCTAGAGGTACATCTTTACCGTAAATTTCAAAAATTAAGTGTTGAACAGCAGAGTTGTACCAACCCCTATCAAAGAAAGATATGTCGCCACGAGCACCTAATTGTTGCCAAAATTCCTGCATATAGGGGAAGTATCCAGTAACTCCCATCTCAAGTCCTGAAAACTCACGGAGAGTTGAAAAGTCTAGGTCTGCTGGAACATAAACATGAGAACTACGAGCATCTAAGTTATACATTAAATCAGATATCCGACTACCCTTACCAGAACCATTCCAACCTTCAAACAAAACAACAAGTCCAATACCTTTACTTCTAGCTTTTTGTTGAAGAACAACAAGTTCATTAATCAATGGCTTATATTGATCTTTAAAATCTTGTTTTTTTATTTTCTTGTTGTCAAATTTAATTTTTTCTAACATATGCTTAAGATCTCACGAGTTCATTAAAGTTAGCAGCTCCATCTGAGGATGCACCTGTAGAATTTTCCTTATGCTCAAGCAATCTTTTCTTGGATATCATAAACCAAGTAAATATAAAACCAAGTACAACAGCAATTACCTCGCCAATTGCAAAAGGAATCATACTAGCAGGGGCCATAGTAGGGATAGCGAGCAAAGCAGAAGGCCCATAAGATAGCGCCTGACAACCATTAAGTACAATCCATATACCAGCACATCCGCCAGCAAGACCAATTGGAACAAAAATAAAAGCTAGGGGTAATGACATACCGTAAATCAAAGGTTCGCCAATACCTAAAATGCCGGCAGGAAGAGCACCAGCAATTGTTTTACGTAAGCTATCATGATGAATTCGCTTACATTTAATATAGACCGCAATAGCTGCACCAACCTGAGCACAACCTGCCATCAACTGGGGACAAATCATCATTGTATAACCTAGTGTTTGTATCTCGATTGTGTAGAAAGGAAACAAGCCTTGATGTAGTCCAAATAAAACCAAAGGCAAATAAAGAGCTCCTAATAAAAAGCCATACAATGCCTTTACAATAACAATATCAGATGTACCTAAATAATGTAGGCCATTAGCTATGCCATCAGAAAGAAGACCTGCAAAAGGCATAATAACCAATAACATTAAAACCCCAACACATAAGAAACTTACCAGTGGCGTTACAATTAAATCTAGAGTGTCTGGTATTTTTTTTCTTAGGGCATGTTCGATTTTTGAAAGAATCCAAACTCCAGCAATTACACCAATAACACCACCCTTTCCCTGTAACAATAATGATGCATCTGGAGTTGCTTCGTTATAAATATTTGTATTAACATTAAATAAATGAGTAACAAGTTGGTCTATAGCTTGAGAGCATTCACTTACACCTTGCATCATAACTATAGCTCCAACCATTGCTCCCAATATAGTTGTGCACTTAAAAACCTTAGCAGCATTAATTCCTACAAATACAGTTAAGAAAGAGAAACATGCTTGTCCTAACAATAATAAAATTAGGTAAATTGTTGCGCCAATACCTTGATCAGGAAGAATTCCTGCTCCGTTAAGTGAATGCATAATCTCAGCAACACCTAGCAATAAACCAGCAGCCATAATTCCAGGAATTAATGGGACAAAAATTTGAGATACCTTCTTCAGAACTCCTTGAAATGCACCTTTATTAACCTTTTTCTTATGCTCATCTTTTGTGTTTTTCCATTCATTATTATTTAGCTCTGCAAGAAAATAATCTGCAACCTTGGCAACTTTACCAGGGCCTAAAACAATCTGAATCTCAGATCCGCCGCCAACAAAACCCATTACATCCTCAGAGTTTTTAATGGCTTCAATATCGGCTTTTTTCTCGTCTTTAAGAGAAACTCTAAGACGTGTCATACAATTTTCAGCCTCGACAAAATTATCAGACCCACCGCATAAGTCCAATAATTTTTTTGCTAAATGTTTGTTATCCATTCATCCTCCTTGTTTTAAGGATAATTATATCACATATGGTCGGGATGACAGGATTTGAACCTGCGACCCATTCGTCCCGAACGAATTGCGCTACCAAACTGCGCTACATCCCGAAATAAATAAGCCGACCATTTGGCCGGCTTATTTTTACTCTCCTAATTGGAAGCGCTTAAAACTCAATATTTTGATTGAGCCACCTAGGTCACTAGCAACTCCATCTACATATTTCTGAACGCTCAAGTCAGGGTCTTTAACAAAAACTTGCTCGGTTAAGCATTGTTCTTTGTAGAATTTATTCATTCTACCCATAGCAATTTTTTCTTGGATCTCCTCTGGCTTACCAGAATCAGCTGCCTGTGCTTTATAAATTTCAAGTTCATGAGCAACGACATCTTTGGGTACATCATCACGAGTAGCTGAAATTGGATTAATTGCTGCAACCTGCATTGCAACATCCTTGCCACATTGCTCAAAATCCTTAGCAGATATACCAGTTTCAAATGCTACGAGTACACCAATTTTGCCTCCAGCATGAATATAAGATGAAATAGCATCAGCACTTAAAGTGTCAATTCTTGCAATTTGAATATTTTCACCAAGTACGTGAATTGCATCAGTAATGATATCTTCAACGGTTTCGTCACCATCTTTGCATGTTTTAAGTGCATCAACGTCAGCTGGTTGTTGATCAAGTACAACCTTTACAATTCTGTTAGCATAAGCCTGAAACTTATCATTTATAGCAACAAAGTCTGTCTCGCAATTAAGCTCAAGTAATGCACCAATCTTACCATCGTCTGAAACTGCTGCAACAACTGTACCTTCGTTAGTTGCACGTCCTGCTTTTTTGGCAACAGCAGCTAAGCCTTTTGTACGAAGAATATCAATAGCTCCGTCCATATCACCATTAGATTCTGTAAGTGCTTTCTTGCACTCCATCATTCCTGCTCCTGTAATCTCACGGAGCTCCTTTACTTGACTAGCAGTAATAGCCATATTATTTCTCCTCCTCTTCTTGCTTATCATCAGACATAATCTCGTCAAGAGTCTGAGCTTCTTTTTCAACTAGTTCTTTTGCTTTAGCTTCTTCTTCTTTTGCTTTCTTTTCTTTTAGCATTTCTTCTTCAGTGACAGCACCAACACCTGCAAGAACAGCCTCAGCCATAAATTCTACAACTAATTCAACAGATCTGATAGCATCATCATTGATAGGAATACCGTAATCAATTAAATCAGGATCTGAATTAGTATCAACCGTACCAATAATAGGTATACCGAGTTTCAAAGCCTCTTTAACGGCAATCTCTTCTTTTGTGGTATCCACAACAAACACTGCATCAGGAGTGCGTTTCATATTTCTAATACCATTCAAATTAGTTTGAAGCTTTACCATTTCTTTTTTGAGTAAAATTTGCTCCTTTTTAGTTAAAGTTGCGAGTATGCCTTCAGATTCCTGGAGCTCTAACTGTTCCATACGCTTAACAGAATTTCTTATAGTATTAAAATTTGTAAGCATACCACCGAGCCAACGTGAATTAACATATGGCATACTGCAACGAGTAGCTTGCTCCATAACTGCATCTTGAGCTTGTTTTTTAGTTCCTACAAAAAGGATTGTTCCACCCTTTTTAGCTAGATCTGAGACGAATGAAAATGCCTCATCCATTGCATAAAGCGTTTTTTTCAGATCGATGATGTGAATGTCCCCACGACGTCGTAAGATATAAGATTTCATTTTGGGGTTCCATTTTTTGGTCTGATGACCAAAGTGACTTCCTGCTTCTAATAAGGAAGCGATACTTACTTTTTCCATTTTTTCTCCTTTGTTCGTTAGTCTTCTGCCCACGGTCATCCCTTTGTCTGCAACCAAAATTGGTCACTAGCAAACGCCGGTCTCGCAGGCATGTTTATTTGCGAATAGCTATATTAACAAAAACTTACTTTTTTTTACCAAAAATCTTAAAGCTATTCATTATTTCATCATAGGCTTTTTGAAGCTCATCAGTAGTTTGTTTCAATTCCTTAACAGACACCAAAGCATCCCCACTAAATGCTTGTAAATCTTCCTTAACAGAATTCAATTTTTCTTGTACGTCAGCCAACTCCGACTCTTCATCATACATATACTCAACTTCTTCGCCATTTTCAATCACACAAACACCAATTTCTTTATCGTTTTCATCAACTATATAGTAAGCAACACTATCTTCGTCAAATTCAAGCTCAATGACTTCATCATCAAGTTCTGAATTATCTTTAGCATGTTTAGCCACAACAGACCTCCTCTACTGATTCTTTCTTTTTAAGTATTCTTGAGCTTCTCGCATTTGTGTTTTTTTTGCAATGGCCTCGCGCTTGTCATGTAATTTACGGCCTTTTGCGATGGCAATTTCAAGTTTAACAAGCTTGCCTTCCTTAAAATACATTTTTAATGGTATGACAGTTCTGCCTTTTTCTCGAGTTTGCTGAGACAAATACCTAATTTGCTTTTTGTGAAGCAACAATCTTCTTTTTCTATCAGGATCTACGTTATTAATATTGCCGTTTTTAAATGGACTAATATGAAGATTATTTAACCAAGCTTCTCCCCTTCTAATAAAAACAAAACCGTCTGTCATTTGACAATTATTTTCGCGCAGTGATTTGACTTCTGTACCAGTAAGCTCAATACCTGCTTCAAATTTTTCAATTATCTCGAAATCATGATAGGCTTTTCTATTTTTAGCAATCATAGTATCACTCATGACTACCACCAGCCTTTTTTCTTTTTTCTTTTAGGTGCTGGATCAACGTTTCTAAAATCAAACATTACTTGACCATCTGCCTGTGATTTTTTCTTCTTCCTTACGATTTTGTCGATTGTCCAAGGAAGCGAATCATTACCAAAACGCTCAAGCATGGCTAATCTTGCGTCTTTTTCGAGTGCTTTTGAACCAAGCCTATTGTCACTATCAAAATCAAACAGACCATTTGCGCGTGCTGTATTGGCATTAGGAGATAAATAATGTGCTGTAAAAGTAGCCATTATTTTTTTTCTGATTTAAGGTATTCTTCCCATTTATTGTCAAGAAGAGCATCACATGCCGCGCCCTCAACAGTTTCACGCTCTTGTAATACTTTAGCCATAAGATCCATCTGGGCTTTATTTTTCTTTAAAAGCTCTTCAGCGGCGTCGTGCGCTTTTTTCATGATTTTTGCAACTTCAGCATCTATACGTTTAGCTGTAGATTCCGAATAGTCTTTAGTATTACCATAGTCCTTACCTAAGAAAACTTCATGATTAGGCTCACCAAATACTTGAGTACCCAATGTCTTACTCATACCATATTGTGTGACAATCGCACGTGCAATTTTTGTGGCACGCTCTAAATCATTAGAAGCACCTGTTGTAATGTCGTCACAGAACAATTCTTCAGCAACACGTCCTCCCATAAATACAGCAAGCTCTGAAAGCATTTCTTGATAAGACTGCAATACCTTATCCTCTTTAGGAATAGAAAGCGTATAACCTAGTGCACGTCCACGTGATATGATTGAAATCTTATGAACAGGATCTGCTTTAGGCAGCAAATGGCCAATAAGAGCATGACCGCTCTCATGATAGGCGATTGTCTTTTTTGTCTCATCATCAATAATTCTGCTTTTGCGCTCAGGACCTGCAATAACACGTTCCATAGACTCTGTTACTTCTTGCTGAGAAATAGTTTTTTTGTTCTTTCTAGCAGTAAGCAATGCCGACTCGTTCATTAAATTAGACAAATCCGCACCAGTAAATCCTGGCGTTAATTGAGCTACTCTCTTCAGGTCAACATCTTTTGCCAATGGTTTGTTCTTTGAATGAACTTTTAATATTTGTTCTCTACCCTTAACATCTGGAACATCTACAACAATTTGTCTATCAAATCTTCCAGGCCTGAGAAGAGCTGGATCCAAAATATCAACTCTGTTGGTGGCAGCAATTAAAACAACAGAATCATTCTGATCAAAACCATCCATCTCAACAAGCATCTGATTCAATGTTTGCTCACGCTCATCATGTCCACCGCCGAGACCTGCGCCTCTGTGTCTACCTACAGCATCAATCTCGTCAATAAAAATAATTGAAGGTGAAGCTTCTTTTGCTTGTTTAAACAAATCTCGAACACGGCTAGCACCAACACCTACAAACATTTCAACAAAATCAGAACCTGATATATTGAAAAACGGAACGCCAGCCTCACCAGCAACAGCACGTGCAAGTAATGTTTTACCTGTTCCTGGAGGACCTACAAGCAAACAACCACGCGGTATCTTAGCCCCAATCTTCTGATATTTTTCAGGACTAGTTAAGAAATCCTTAACCTCAGCCATTTCCTCAACTGCTTCATCAACACCTGCAACATCGGAAAATTTCACGTTAGGTCGTTCTTGATTTTCTTTCTTGGCTTTAGTTTTACCAAAACCTAATTGTTGATTATTCATCTTTGTCATCTGGCTAAAGAAGAAGAAAAGAAGTCCAGCTATTAAAATAATAGGCAATATAGAGACTATTAAATCCTTAAAAGCACTAGGTAGTACTATTTCATATTGCACATTTGGATGCTTCTGAACAAGTTCTAAAAGTGAATCTTGACCAATAAATGTTGCTTTATAGTTTCTCTCAATACCCTTATTCTCGCTAGATATATCTTGTGTTTGAATATTAAATCCAGTTGCTTCATTTAAAGCTTTAATTGCGTCATTAAACGCACCTGAGCTCGTAGAACCCATAGTATCCTTTGGAGTATAGCGTCCACTAACTTGATAAGAACCTGAATCAAAAATTATATTTTTTACTCTATCTTGTTCTACTGCCTGTATAAAATCAGATGTTGAAATTTCATCAGTAGCAAGTGAAGATGCTGTACCAAATACCTGCGATCCTAGAAAAAGAAGGACAGCAATTATAATGGCAACAGCAATAATTACAGATTTTTTATTTGGCTTTTTTGGATCTTCTGGACCTTTATTGCTCAGCTCTGTATCTTTTTTAAATTGTTTTTCTTTATCTTTATTTTTCATTATTCTCCGAGTCCGCTTACATAAGGTAAATTTCTATAATATTGTGCATAATCTAGTCCATATCCAACGATAAACTCATCAGGACAATCAAAACATATGTATTCAACTGGAACATCACGAACAGCAATATGCTTATGCAGAAACGCTGCAATTGTAATAGTTTTAGCGCCCCTTGCTGACAAATGCTTAATTAAAAAATCAAGAGTTATTCCACTATCTACGATATCTTCAGCGATAATGATATGTTTTCCAGAAATATCTGCATCTAAATCTTTAACGATTTGAGGTCTTCCTGATGATTGAGTCGAATCTGCATAAGATGAAACACACATAAATTCTGTTTTGATTTTTAAATCAATATGTTTGCATAAATCACACATAAAAGTTGCAGCACCTTTTAAGATGCACATAACAACAATGCCGTCTTCTTGCTTGTCGCAAAAATCATTAGTTATCTGCACACCAATCTCAGCAACTCTATTAGCAATTTCCTCCTCGGTAAAAATTACCTTAGGAAAATCCTTGCTCATTTTTGTGTTCATATTTACATCGCTCATAGCGAAATGTATTTTATCATCTAAAAACAAAAATTTTACTAATATTTATGATAATATGCCTTGCATGAAAAATTATAAAAATACCGTCTTTGGCTTAAGCATAGCTATTGTATGCGTCTCAGCTATTAGTTTAATATTGGCTATATTATCCATTATATATACATGTGTTGGTTACAATTCAATGCAAAACACAGATTTAGTCGTTGGTCTTGCTAATGGACTAAATTTGGGATACGAAACTTTCATTCAGGGCAAAGACATGGTTATAGGATCTAGCTCTGTATCGCTAGAAGACATGTTAAGTCTTGGTCTGACAGCAACATTATGTATTTCTATATTTTCATTATTATGTGCTGCTTACACTCTAATAGCAGGAATTTTAGGAATTAAATTTTATAAGAATGTTCAAAAACTTAGGATTGTATTTTGTTTTGATGTTGCAGGAGCTGTAGTTTCACTACTTAGCTTAAACTTTATTAACTTGATACTTTTTGTTATATGCGGCATTTTTGCTCATGTCTCACAAAAAACTAAACAAGGTCAATCAAAAGACTAATTGGGCAGTGATCTGATCCATAAACATCAGAATTAATTATTGAATCACCTATTTTATCTTTTATGGAATTGCTCACAAGAAAATAATCTATTCTCCAACCTACGTTTCTAGGTCTAGAATTGGCCCTATAGCTCCACCACGAATATGCATCATGCTTGTCAGGATATAAATATCTGAACGAATCTGTAAAACCTGCCTCTAAAAGTTTTGTAAAATCTTCGCGCTCCTCGTCAGAAAATCCTGCATTTCCTCTGTTCTGTGTTGGATTCTTTAGATCTATTTCGTTATGCGCAACGTTAAAATCTCCACACATAATTACAGGCTTATCGAGTGATGATACAAATTTAGTAAATTGAGAACCCCACTTAAGTCTAGGTTTAATACGTTTAAGTTCATTTTGAGCATTTGGAGTATAGACGCAAACAAACCAAAACTTGTCGAATTCTAATGCTAGAATTCTACCTTCTCTGTCAGTCTCTTCTGGCTTGTCGAATATACTATTGATAACGCTTTTAGGCTTAACTTTAGTAAATACGGCACATCCTGAATATCCTTTTCTTTCTGCTGAGTTGAAATACTGAAAGTATCCTGGTGTATAAATTTCGACTTGTCCATCCTGACATTTTGTTTCCTGTATTGCAAAAATATCCGCGTCAAACTTTTTAAACGAATCAAGAAAATCTTTTTTTAGGGCGGCCCTAATTCCGTTTACGTTCCATGAAACTAACTTCATCTTTTCCTCGTCGTAAAAAATAATTTTAATTTGTCTTTTAAAGGAGCAGATTTCATTTTAGCTTTTTCTTTTTCTTCTGCTTCTCTCTTAGCTTCTTCTTCTTTTCTTGCAGCACGAGCAGCAGCCTTACGCTTTTTTTCTTCTGCTCTTGATTCTTTAGATTGAGAAGCGTCCATACGTTGAGCATATTCTCTTCTCATCTTTCTGATTTTTCCAAAATCAAGATATAACGTTATGATAATACATGCATATGCTCCAATAAGAAAGACCATTGCAGAGCCTTCAGGAAAAAAGTCTATCTTAGATGCTGCAAACGAAATGGCAACACAAACTATCGCTCCAACAAGAAATCCAATCCAAATTTTTCTGATACGTTTAAATTGTTTAGTAGGCGGATCTCCATATTTACGTTCAGCAGCATAAGCTTTATCTCGCTCACGTCTTCTCTGCTCACGTTTATTTGATTTGGGTGCTGCCTTCCCCTTCTTTTTAACACCTGTAGTTACAGTTGATGCTGCAGCAGATTTAGGCTTAGCTGAAGCTGCACTTCTTCTTGTATTGCCACTACGTTTTTTATCGGTAGTATATCTTTCGTTCATTGGATTACGCTGACTCATTGCATCTCCTTAAAATCTTTAATTCTTATTATAAACAAAAATTGTCAATAAAATGATAGAATCTAGGACATGGTCACAAAAAGAAAAAACAACTTAGATAAAACTGTCTACGATAATGGCAAAATTTTAATCACACGTAGACATTTAATTTATGGGGCAATTGGTGTTGGAGCTGCCGCTGCTGCAGGAGCTGGATTAAAATTTGTAGGCGAAAAAGTGGTTGGTGGTCCTGGATCTCAAACAACTATCGATTTTCCTGTCAATTCTTTAGTAAAAACAGAAGAATTAAAAGAAGAACAAGCAGAAAACTTTATGAAAACATCAGGCGATGTTAAACTCCCATACGGTACATTAGCATGGGCAAACAACTCTGATGTTATTACATGCCTTGTTCCAACAAAAAAACCTAAACCTCTTGCCAATGTTGAATTAATAAACAACAAGAAACTTGACCGTGTCGTAGTAATTAAAGAAGCTAAAAGTCAAAAAGATGGTTTTGATATTATGGATGCTCGTGCTAACGACAGAGGCATTATATGGACTGAAGTAAATATCCTTCAAGGCGAATGGCGTATTTATTGTTCAAAATTAAACGATAATTTTGATGTAGAACCAAAACTTATTGATAAAGGTGGGAGCGCCTGGGAGACACCAACAATAGCAATTTGCGATAATTGTGTGTACTGGCAAGTCCTAAACAAATCAGGAAACATTAATTCGTTCGTTAAAAAAATGGATCTAAACAATATAAAAGCCATAAGGCTTACGGAAGATATTACTGGCAACAATGACATCGATGCAATAATAACTTCAAATGGACGAATGTCAACTCCTATATATGCATGCAATGATGGTATTGTTGTAAGTCCACGCGCAGACTCTAAACAAATCTACTATTCTATGACATACATTACAAATGACGGCAGCAAAAAAGACAGCGCAACTCTGCCTCAAAGTATCAAACCTCTCCATGCAGGATATGGAAATACTGGTTTTAATTTTTCGCTAGACGCAATTTACAATACAGGAAGCGGAATATCTAATCTAGGTACGTACGCACCAGTTACTGAAGGAGACTACAATAAGGTAAAATGGCTTAATTTTGCGAGAACTCCTTCTGCTCCACCATGCTGGTCTGATAACTATTTTGTAATAAGATCAACAATGAGTGTATGTGTAGCCGACTTAGAAAACTTAAAATATTGCATATTAGAAAGACCTAACGCTTCTGATGACTACGGAGATTACCTTGCAAGTACTGGAAATTGTAACAAAATTGTAACTTATGCAAGTATCTATGATCAGCCAGTAACAGGCGAAGAACAAAAATACTGCCTACTCAGGGTTTGGGAACACGCGTAATCGGTGCATAATTCTTCAGCAAAACTTTTGTTTGATTAGACTCAGTAAATGTTACATGTAATTTATCTCCATCTATTTTTATGATTTTACCAAGTCCAAAGATCTTATGATTAACAGTATCTCCTACATTAAAATCTGTCGTTGTGCTTATTATATCTACCTTATTATTATCAAAAAAGTCAACATGCTTAGATTCAAAACCGGCAAGCCCTCGTCTGTCTCCCCTCTTTTCATGAGCAAAACCACTATAACCTAAGCTTCCAACACCTAAAGACTCTTTAAATTCAGAAGGTATCTCGCCTATAAACCTCGACACAGGATTAGCGTTTGTAACGCCTCTTAATTGACGTAATTGAGCACAAGTTAACAATAATTCCTTTTTTGCTCTTGTAATAGCAACATAGGCAAGTCTACGTTCTTCTTCGGTCTCATCAAAATCACCATATGCACTTGCGTGTGGGAATACATTCTCCTCCAACCCAGACACAAATACATAATCGTATTCGAGACCTTTAGCTGAATGCACTGTCATCAATGTCACATAATCCTGAGCCTCTACTAAATTATCAAGATCTGTACGAAGCCGTACCCACTCAAGAAAATCCTCTAAATTATCTCCTCTAAGCTGTCTTACTGGTTCATCTTCGCCGTTAGGAGCAGCATACAATAACTCATCAACTTTATGCGTTTGACAAAATTCATCACACACACCAAAGAACTCATCTATATTTTCAATGCGAGTATCAGCTTCTGTAGTATGCTCGTCTTTCAAGCTATTAATAAGGCCTGCTGCTTTTATAAACTCTTCAATTTTGTATCTCAAACTGCCATCTGTAAGAAGACCATCTTCAAATAATTGTAGAAACTCTATCAAAGATTTTTTTGTAGTTTCACGTATATTATCTTCACTAACTGCAATTTTACAAGCTTTTAAAAAGGAACAATTCTCTAACTTTGAAATATCTTCAATATGAGTAATTGTAGTTTTACCAATACCCCTACGAGGAACATTAATTACGCGCTTTGCTGAGACATCATCGTCAGGATTAATAATCAAAGTAAGATAAGCCATCAAATCTTTAATTTCAGCACGTTCAAAGAATTTTAAACCACCTACAATCTTATATGGAATTCCTGCTCTTATTAGCATATCTTCTAATACTCTACTTTGAGCATTAGTTCTATAAAAAACTGCAATGTCTGATAGCTTTGCTCCACGCATCTTTCTTCTCTCAATTTCTGTAGCAATCCATCTACCTTCATCACGTTCATTTGATGCAACATAGATTCCAATTTTTTTACCGTTATCACCTTTTGTAAATAGATTTTTTTCTTTTCTGTTTTTATTGTTTGAAATAACTGAATTTGCTGCATTTAGAATATTACTGGTAGATCTATAGTTTTGCTCGAGCTTAATAATAACAGCGCTTGGATAATCATGCTCAAAGCCCAAAATGTTTCTGATGTCAGCTCCACGCCATGAATAAATTGATTGATCATCGTCTCCTACAACCATGATATTTTTACTTTTATCAGCTAACATCTTTACTATCTCATACTGCGCCTTATTAGTGTCTTGATACTCGTCAATTGAGATATGAGTAAATCTTGTTTGATAAACCTCAAGTATATCCTTATGATTTTTAAATAATAGATATGTATACAACAACAAATCATCAAAATCAAAAGCATTAGCAGCTTTTAAACGTTTTTGATATTCCTTATACACATCAACAACAACTTCTTCCTCGGGCTCCACTAACTCGTTTTTGCATGCAGATATTTTTGCTCTTATTGAGGCTTCTGAATAAATCTTTGTGTTTATACATAAATCATTACATATAAGCTTGACAAGACGTTTTGAGTCTTTATCGTCATAAATAGTAAAATTCTTCTTAAAGCCAATTAATTCGGCATTATCTCTAAGTATACGCACGCACATGCTATGAAATGTTAAAAACCACATACCACGAGCAATGTCACCTATCATGCCATAAATACGTTCTCGCATCTCAGCTGCAGCCTTATTTGTAAAGGTAATAGCAAGGATGTTCCAAGGCTTACATATACCACATTCAAGCGTATAAGCTATACGATAAGTAAGTACGCGAGTCTTGCCAGAGCCTGCTCCAGCTAAAACTAATAGCGGACCTGAAGTGGTCTCTACTGCTTTCTTTTGTTGAGGGTTTAAGGTGGACAGATCTATCAAATCAGTTCCTTATCAAAAGTTCGCAATTCATCAATTAAAACTTTAAACTGTTCAAGATTCAATTGTTGAGGCCCATCACATAAAGCCTTCATTGGATTTGGATGAACTTCTATCATGAGAGCATCTGCCCCAGAAGCTATAGCAGCCTTTGCCATTGAAGGCACAAGATCGGACCTGCCAGCAGCATGACTCACATCAACACATATTGGATACTGAGTTTGCTTATGAATAATTGGTACAGCCGAAATGTCAAGTGTAAACCTTGTTGCGTCTTCAAAAGTCCGAATACCTCTCTCGCAAAGCATAATATTTTTGTTACCAGCAGAGCTTATATATTCAGACGCACTTAAATACTCTGAAATTGTTGCAGACATTCCACGTTTAAATAAAATAGGAAAATCTCCAGTGCGCTTTCCTATCTCTTTAAGCAACGCATAGTTATACATATTACGAGAACCTATTTGAATCGCAGAACAGGTATCCATGACTTTTTCTATTTGATTTGGTTCTGTAACTTCTGTTATGATATCCAAATCTATATCTTTTAAGATTTCAAGCCCACTATCTCCTAAGCCTTGAAAACTATGAGGACTAATTCTAGGCTTATAAACACCACATCTTATCCATGAAAGCCCCAATGATTTTATAACATCAGCAACTTCATTAATTTGTTCTTCTGATTCCAAAGCACAAGGGCCTGCAAATATCTTCACTTTATTCATTGGGCAGCCCCCTCATCACCTTTAAAATCTCAGAATATAAGTGACGAACATCATCATCATAGAGAGGGCCATCGTTTTTCTCGCAAAGCCTATTTAATATTTCCTCTTCTCTTTTAGCGTCGTAAAGTGGAAAATTAGACTTGATTTTCAGGTCTCTGATTTTTAAAGATAACTCTGCACGCTTATTTAATATACGCAATAATGCTTCGTCAAGTTCATCAAGCTCGCCTCTCTTGTCTGAAATATCTTTATTACCTGCCATAATAACCCTCATCTCCTAAATTGTTATTTTATCAATTATCTGTGTATAAATATTAATTAATTTGTAAAGATTTTTAATTTTGCATGTATAGAAAAATAACAATTTTAATTTTATATTTACTCCAGACACGAGGAGGAAATATGGAAAATAAATTGCCTTGGTTAGAAGAAGCCACTAAAAAATACAACATAGACAACAAAAAGCTCATTGGCATTGGGATTGTAATACTGATTATCGGCGTTATAATTTTTAGTCTAATAACAACATTTTCTAGTGGCACTACAACTAAAGTCGAACACAACGATGAGCCAAAAGAAGCTTCTCAAATACAAGTTCATGTTGCAGGCGCTGTAGCAAAACCAGGTGTATACAAATTAGCTCAAGGCTCTCGTATTATGGATGCAATAAATGCAGCAGGTGGCTTTACGTCAGAAGCTAACCAAACATCGCTTAATCTTGCCAAAACAGTAGAAGATGGCGAGCAGATACTGATAGAAACTAATACCGCTCAAACACCACAAACGAGCAATGATAACGGAAAAGTAAACATCAATACTGCTGATTTAAGTCAACTTCAAACTCTAAGTGGAGTAGGACCTGCAACAGCGCAAAAAATTATTGATTACAGATCTGCTAACGGAAAATTTAAATCTATTGAAGACCTAAAAAAAGTTAGCGGAATTGGAGATAAAACTTATGAGAAATTTAAAGACAAAATTTGTGTATGAAAGAACCTATAAAACAATCTGTACCTTTAATTTTACAACTTGCATTAATATTTTGGGCAACAGCAGCACTAACATACACAAATTGTAAATTTATACTAGAATATACAATTCCTGTATGTATTGGCCTCACAATACTTATTATTCCTCTATGCCTCTTTTACAAACATAGAATTTGTCTATATATTGCTGTGGCCTTATTAGGAATATTAATATCTATACTCGCTGCATACAATCTAAATAATTTTACTATTGATAACAACAACTATATATTCGAGGCTTCAGAAGATCAAAAATCAACCTCTATTAGCAATTACTGCAAAGCAAAAGTTAATGGTAAATCTATCAAAATACAATTTGATAAGGACGTAGAGGAAGTACATGCAGGAGATTTAATTAAAGCTGATGCAAAAATAAGTGATATAGATGAATGGAATGATGGTATTACTAAACAGGCAAGATTATCTAATGCGCAAAAACTAGAACGAACTGATCCGATAGGACAAATATACAAATTTAGAAATTATTTAATAGATACGATAAGATCTTATGACGAGTCAAAACCGGAAGCGGAACAATTATTAAACGCTATAGTATGCGGACAGCGTATTGACCTGTCAGAATCCAAGCTATATGAATCATTTAAATGTGCTGGTCTTGCGCACTTAGTGGCAGTTTCAGGCGCTCACCTATCCCTTGTAACAACAATGTTGCTACTTCTTTTGAGAAAACTAAGATTACGAAGACACTTAATTATCGTTATTCAAAGTATATTTATATTTACATATCTCATATGTGCAGCTATTCCAATATCTGCCCTACGAGCAGCTTTCATGGCTTATGTAGCACTATTTTCTTTTTTTAGCAAACGACGACCTGCGTCTCTAAACGCAATTGGCATATGCATATTTATTCTTATAGCGATAAATCCTCAAACATCAGTCTCTATTTCATTTGCATTATCTGCAGGCTCAACAATAGGAATAATATTATTTTCGCGTCTAATAGAATTTTGGTTTAGAAAGCTCCCAAGCGCTATATCATCTACCTTAGGTTTAACATTCGCTGCAAACCTTTGCTCACAACCCTTATCAGTAAGTATATTTACTCAACTACCACTAATATCTCCAATATCAAACATAATATGCACGCCAATATTTACTGTACTGTGCAGTCTAGGATTGTTATCTGCCTTAATTCCACCGCTATTGCCTATATCTTATTTTGTGTCTAATGTTATGTGTCTAATAGTCAAATTTCTGGCTTCAATACCGTATGCAAGCATTGCAGTTACAGCAAATACCTATATTGCAATTATTGTCACTGTACTCCTTTGTTTTATTCTCTACTTTACATGGCCTAAAGCAAAATACATATTGGTGCCGATTACGTGCATTATAGCCATATTTATCATACTACCTAACAATTCAACTCAACTTGTCATGCTTGATGTAGGGCAAGGTGATTCTATAGTGATGCGGAGCCAGGGCAAGACCTATATGATTGATACAGGCAATAAAGAAAACTTGCTTAAAAGCAGGCTTGCTGAACAACATATCACTCACCTTGACGGACTATTTATCACTCATCCAGATGATGATCATTGTGGATGCGTTCCTACACTGAAAAATTATGTGCAAATAGATAATGCCTATATTGCTCAAGGCCTCCAAGATTGTAACTGTAACAATTGTACAAAACTGAAACACAATCTAGATACAACTCATATAGAAACTTTAAATGTAGGTGACAGTATTACATTTGGAAATATAAAACTAGATGTTATATGGCCTGATAGTTATAAAGACGAGGGAGGAAATGCTGACAGTTTAACTATGCTTGCATACATAAACGAAGATATAAATGCTCTTTTGTGTGGAGATGCTGAATACGAACAAATTGAAACAATGCAAAAGTTAAACAGATTGCACAATGTCGACATTTATAAGGTTGGCCACCATGGATCAAAAAATGCTCTAACAGATAAAGCAACTAAAATGCTTAAGCCAAAGATTTCACTTTTTAGCGTTGGAAAGAAGAATAGATATGGGCATCCTGCTCAAACTACTATAGACAAGCTTGAATCTGTAGACTCGCAAATATACAGAACGGATAAAAACGGAACTATTACACTTACATTTAATGCAGATTCAATAGATATTAAGACTGAAAGATGATAAAATTTATTATATGGAAGATTTAAAACCTGCATATCTCATAATTGGGACAGATAAGCTAAAAAGAAAAAAAGTCCTAGATAGATTAAATACGCGTCTTAGCGAACATGGTGACATGAGCATGAATACATCAATTTTTGATGGAGACGATACTGACGCTATAATATCTGCATGCAATACGATACCTTTCGTGACAGATATACGTTATGTGCAGGTCAATAATGCAGAAAAACTTAAATCAGACCAAATAATTAGCTATTTAGAAAATCCAACAAAGACTACAATTCTTACTCTAATATGTGACAAGCTTAATAAAAATTCTAAACTATACAAATCAATAGATAAATCATGTATCATCAACTGCGAAGCTCCAAAAAAATACATGATTGCAGATCAACTCTGCCAGCTCCATAATATTGAAAAAGCAGCAGCTGAGCGGCTTGTTGAGCTTCTTGGCGAGGATACTCTTTTACTTGACTCGCAAATTAAAAAGATACTAATTGCAACAGAAAACAAAAAAATAACTATTAATGACGTAAACACGCATGTTAGCAAATCGGTTGCTTCAAAACCATGGGACTTTACAAATGCATTTGCAGCACGTGACTTAAAAACTGCGTTGAACACATTTCATTCTATGGATAATGGTTCTGAATATATATTGCTTCCTATGACATGTACAAGAATAAAAGAATTAATAGGTACAAAAACTGTTGGAGAACAAAATTTAGGACTACAAAATTGGCAAGTAAAAAATCATTATAGGTGGGCAAATAATTACACTATGGATGAGCTCAAAAATATATTGAATCTGGCTCTTGATTGCGAAGTTAAAATGAAAAGCACAAGTGACTCTGCAGGTGCCTTTGAATTGTTTATTATAGAGGCAATAAAATGAGAACATTTCAGCAATTAACAGAAGACTTTATTGATAAAACAACTAATATCTTCAGAACTGAAATCGACAATAAATTCTTAAGCAGAGTATTTAGCATTTCAAAAGTCGTCTCAATATTAATCCCCATTGCTTATTGCGCACTTATGGGTCTAGGAGCTATGAATGAACAGATGCAGTTTAGCGAATATCTTGCAACAAATCCAATGTATGTACTTCTTTTTCTTGCATCTATGTTGTGTATATTCATAGCTTACGAATTAAAAACAATAGAGCTTCACCTTGTAGATGGCGAGCATAAACAAGCTGTCACGAATATAGTTCTTATGTTAGTATCACAATTGATACTAATCAATCCACTATATTTCTTTATTTTTGGACTCATACTTTTTAAATCAAGAAGAATATACAGCTTTAAAATAAAAGAAAATATAGATTTAACTCTAATACCGTGTTACAGTAAACTTCCAGTATTGATAATATTACTTAATATATTTATTATGGTTCAAACACTACCTTAGTAGAATTATCTAGTGCCTCAATTATCCAAGTTTTATAATCAAAAGTAGCTTCTGCATATTCAACGTATTTTAACTTTGCATGAGTCTCAGGTTTGCGCGGCATATATAAAGTACAACAATCAGGTGCCTGGTTAGATGATATATCAAATGTGCCAATCGATTGGGCCCTATCTATTATCTCTATCTTATCAGAACCAATCAGTGGTCTAAACACAGGAATATTTACTGCAGCATCTGTCACACTTAAATTGCTTAATGTTTGCGAGGCAACTTGACCTAAGCTCTCACCAGTAATAAGACCTCCAGCTCCTTCAGACGAAGCTAGGGCTTCAGCAATCTTATACATAAAACGCCTATATAAGATTATACGAAGCTTTTCAGGACAATCTTCGGCAATTTGTTTTTGATACTTGCCAATGCGGCAAATATATATTTTGTTAAGTGTGCCTGACTTCTTTAATACGTCTCCTATCTCTTTAACTAAATATTCACTCTCATTAGAAACTATTGGAGCACCAGAAAAATGAATACCGACAACTGTAGCACCTCTTTTCGCCATTTTCCATAAAGCTACAGGCGAGTCAATACCTGAAGACAATAGTCCTACAAATTTACCGCTACATCCAACAGGCAAGCCTCCAACTCCAGCTTCGCTCTGACCATAAACATAAGCTGCATTTTGAATGGCTTCAACACGTACTTCCAAATCTGGATTTTTCATTTGAATCTTAACTTTAGGATATGCATCTGACAATGCACCACCAATAATTTGATTCATCTCCATTGAGTTAATTTCAAAATCTGTGTGATTACGTCTGGCATTTACTTTAAAGGATTTCGGGTTAGCCTCTTCCATAACTTTGATACCACATGCTATCATCTCGTCAATATCTAGATTGCATTTATATCCATAAGAAACTCTTGCAACTCCAGGTATTGTTTTTAATTGTGAAAAAATATCGCTATCACAATAAACACATATACGACCGCTTATACGATGCGTATCGCAACTAGGGATTAGTTTTTTAATGTTTTGTTGTAGTTGTATCTCAAAGGAAGATCTGTTTCCTCCTTTAAGCCCTATTTCGTGATAATGTATGAGATAAATAGCTTTAATGAGCTTTGATATCGTCTATTGTGTCTTCATCGCAAGTGATTTCATTGTCAGCAATTTCTTCAAATGCCATAGAAAGAGCACGATTGTGATTTGCGCGAGCAAGCTCAACTGCTGCATCTACGTCCTGAGCTCTAACATGCTGACTATGCATCATATCGTTTAAATCATTAGCGCGCTTAGAAGCTACACTACAAAGTAAGAATCTGTCATTGTCTGAATTGTCAAGTAAGACATCTATTTTTGGTTCAACTAAACTCATGCAATCATCTTCTTTCTATTAACTTTCTGCAAGTTGGGTATATTACACTAATTTATTATCATTGGCAATATATTTTACAATTTTATTTGCAGCTTCCTCAATTTTATCATTAACTATACGATAAGTAAATTCCGAACTTCTTTTAATTTCAGCCTCGGCAATACTTAAGCGCCTCTCAATTTGTTCTTCAGTTTCTGTTCCCCTATTTAATAATCTCTTTCTTAATTCATCAATACTTGGAGGTAATATAAAAATCAATATAGAATCTGGATAGTGTTTCTTTATATTAAAAGCCCCATTAACATCAATGGATAATAAAATGTCATTTCCTTCTTTTAATTGCTCATCAATAAACGATTTGGGGGTACCATAAATATTTCCAGCATACTCGTTCCATTCAGCGAGGCCACCATTATTGATTAGCTCTTTTACTTCTTCCTTGCTTTTGAAAAAATACTCTCTTCCTTCCTTCTCTCCTTTGCGAGGAGGACGTGATGTCACACTAACAGAAGATTTCAGATTAGGTATTCTTTCAAAAACAAGGGCCACCAGGGTGTCTTTACCGACCCCTGATGGCCCTGAAATTACATATAGGTTAGACATTAACCGAAAATCTTTACAAGACCTTCAACTTGACGTACGCCTAAACCTTGAACACGGCGGTTATCAGCAATTTTAAGATCAGCCATGATTTTAGCTGTCTTAACAGAACCGCATCCTGGTACAGCCTCAAGAAGAGTCTTTACCTTCATGCGACCAATGATTGGATCATTAGCTTTTTTCAAAACAGCAGAGATTTTTTTGCCGTTTGTAATCTCTTTACGAAGTTCAGCTCTTTTTGTACGAGCAATTTTTGCTTTCTTTAGTGCTTCTGCACGTTGTTCCGGTGTTAATTGTGGTGGTGTTGCCATAATTAATTTCCTTTCTTTTCTCTTGGGATTTTTCCTTAAATCCCGCTTGACATAAATCGCAACTTTCTGCGAACGAGGTGTATTATACACAATAATTCAATATTTTAACTGGGAATTTATATTTTTTTATGATAGCTCAAAATGAAATCTTTAATGTGTCCATTGAGCACAGCATCAACATTTCCTGACTCAAAGCCGCTTCTTAAATCCTTCACCAATTTATATGGATATAGTACATAATTTCTAATCTGGCTTCCAAAAGAATTTGCTGTTTTATCGCCAGTAATTGCATTAACTTTATCATCACGTTTTTCAAGCTCTAATTCGTATAATTTTGATTTAAGAACACGTAATGCTGTTTCCCTATTTTGAATTTGCGATTTCTCATTTTGACAAGTAACAACAATACCTGTTGGTATATGAGTCAACCTTACGGCACTATCAGTTGTATTGACACTTTGTCCTCCAGGACCACTAGAGCGATAAACATCAACTCTAACGTCATTCATATCAAGCTCTACATTTATATCGTTAGGTAAAAGCGGCAATACTTCAACTGCAGCAAATGTTGTATGCCTACGTTTCTTTTCATCAGTAGGAGAAATTCTTACGAGTCGATGTACGCCATTCTCGCTTTTTAACATACCATAAGCATTATGACCAGATATCTGTATAGTTACTTTATCAAGACCAATACCATCTCCTGGAACAATGTCTAGAGTTTTATGTTTATAGCCATAGTTATCGGCAAACTTTGTATACATTTTGTATAACATATCTGTCCAGTCTTGTGCTTCTTTTCCACCCGAACCTGGATTTATTGTTATTATTGCATCTTGATCATCAAACTCTCCAGAGAACAATGATTCCTCTTCGATACTATCTAGCTTATCACATAGTTTTTTAAATGTAGATTTTGCTTCCTCTATAAAAGACTCGTCCTCTGCAGAAAAATTATAAGCCTCGCTCAAATCGTCAAAAGTAGTTTTAATTTCTGAATAAGAATCTAAAATAGTATTGATAGAATTAATTTTTTTATTGGTGTCTTGAGCCGACTCTTGATTGTTCCAAAAATCTGCTTTCTCAGTAAGCTTGGTTAAACTTTCAAGTTCTTTTTTCTTATCTTCTATATGAAGAATAGATTCTAGCTCTGATACACGATTAGCACAATTTTCTATATCTTTTTTAGTTATTTCTTCCATGACATTTTTTATATTTTTTACCACTACCACATGGGCAAGGATCATTCCTGCCTACATTTTGCCATGGATCGTCTTTATCTTTAACAATTGTTTTTGCCTTAATCTCCTCTTTTGGTGGAGCTTTAGGTACATTAGCAGGTGCCTTTGTTTTAGTATTAAGCGCCTCTTCAGGATTTGAATAATCAAGATTACCGCTTAGAGCACTTCTCTCCTCCTTAATAGGAGCTGCCATTTGTAATCGCATAAATGTCTGTAAAAAGTCCTCATACATGCTCTCTGTTAAATTTTTAAATGCAGCGTAAGCTTCTTGTTTGTACTCTACAAGAGGATCTAATTGACCATAAGCACGAAGACCAATACCCTGTTTCAAATAATCCATATCTTGTAAGTGAGCCATCCATCTAGTGTCGAGTATTCGAAGCATGATTTGTGGTTGTAATACTTTAACTACAGGTTCTGATAATTCTTCGCATTTTTCATCATAACATGCTTGTAGATAAGCCAATACAGACTCAGCAATTATCTCTGGATCTTCATCGTGATCAATTTTTTCAATATCAAAATCTGTCCTACCACAAAAATTGTGAATCCATAAATTAAGAGATTTAAAGTCCCAATCCTCAGGGCTTTCATTGTCTGGACAGTGAAGAGTAACTGCGCGCTCAACAGCATCTTCGAGCATCTCACTCACTCTCTCACCTAAATCCTTACCATCCAAAATATCATTACGCTCATTATAAATTGCACTACGTTGTAGGTTCATAACATCATCGTATTCAAGAACGTGTTTACGTGAGCCAAAGTTGATGCTCTCAACTTGTCGCTGCGCGCTCTCTATTGCTTTAGATACAAGACCAGCTTGAATTGGAGTATCTTCAGGAATATCATTATTTGCCATCATATTTTTAATACTGTCCATACGAGGGCCACCAAATAACCTCATTAAGTCATCTTCTAATGATAAGTAAAACTGCGTAACACCTGGGTCGCCTTGACGGCCAGAACGACCTCTAAGCTGATTGTCAATACGTCTTGATTCGTGACGTTCAGTACCTATAACACACAATCCACCTGCCTCTAAAACCAATTTGTTTTCTTTATCTGTAATTGCTTTGGCTTTTTTATAGGCAGCTTTTCTATCTTCTTTTGTTGGAGCTGGTGGACGCTCATCGTCTTCTTCTTCATCTGAGTCAACAGTAACAATGCCTAACGCTTCTTGCTCTCGACGACGTTCCTCTTCCTCTTCAGGAGATAATCTATCAGGATCAAAACCTTCTTCTCGTAAAAATACATTTGCCATACCTTCTGGATTACCACCAAGCAAAATATCAGTACCACGGCCTGCCATGTTAGTGGCAATAGTAACCGCACCAGCACGCCCTGCCTGAGCAATAATTTCAGCTTCTGATGCATGATACTTAGCATTTAAAATCTCATGTTTAATGCCACGTTTACGAAGAAGAGTTGAAAGCCTCTCTGAGCTTTCAATTGATACTGTACCAACCAGACATGGCTGGTTGTTGTTGTGGCGTGCTTCAATATCATCAGCTACAGCATTAAACTTAGCATTAATATTTTGATAAACTAAATCATTCTTATCGTCTCTAATAACAGGCTTATTAGGAGGAATAGCAACAACAGGGAGTTTATAAATTTGCCTAAACTCGCTATCCTCTGTCATAGCAGTACCTGTCATACCAGATAATTTATCGTAGAGTCTAAAATAATTCTGAAGAGTAATAGTTGCGAGAGTCTGGTTCTCTTCTCTAATTTGAACGTTTTCTTTAGCTTCAATTGCTTGATGCAAGCCTTCAGAGTAACGCCTGCCCTCCATGATACGACCAGTAAACTCATCAACAATTTTAACTTCACCATGAACAACTACATACTGTACATCCTTATGGAACAAGAATTGTGCACGCAAGGCTTGTTGTAGGTGATTAGCAAGCTGGCCGGATGGATCACTGAAAATATCATCTATTCCGGTTGACGCTTCTACTTTAGCAAGACCTACTTCAGTGGTAAAAATTGTATGCTTAGCCTCGTCCATTTCAAAGTCTTCACCTTCATGTAGGCCGGGCATAGCACGAGCAAACAATTTATATGTATCAGCCGCTTGTGTGCCAGCACCTGAAATAATAAGTGGTGTTCTAGCTTCATCAATAAGAATTGAGTCAACCTCGTCTACAATACAAAAGCTATGACCACGCTGAACTCTACCATCTGCATTTGTTACCATATTATCTCGAAGATAATCAAAGCCAAATTCAGAGTTTGTACCATATGTAATATCAGCTTTATAAGCAGGAACTTTTGCTTGAGGCATCATTCCGTTTTGAATTAAGCCCACAGTTAAGCCTAGCTTTTTATATATTTGCCCCATCCAGATACTATCACGTTCTGCCAAATAATCATTAACAGTAACGATATGAACATTATCACCAGACAGGGCATTTAAGTAACCTGCAAGAGTTGAAACAAGTGTTTTGCCTTCACCAGTTTTCATCTCTGCAATCTGACCATCATTTAGAGCCATACCACCTATTAATTGAACATCAAAATGCCTAAGCCCTGTTGTGCGAACACTTGCTTCTCTGACAGCAGCAAATGCTTCAGGTAAAATTGCATTTAGATCTTCGCCATTATCAAGACGTTCTTTAAATTTCTTTGTTAATGCTTTTAATTTTGCATCACTTAATTTTTGCATATCAGGTTCAAGAGTACCAATATAGCTTGCCATCTCCTGATAAGCTTTCATCTGCTTACCTTCACCTATTGTTAATATCTTAGATAAAAATCCCAAATTTATTCACCTTCTATAATTAATTACTAGCAGCATAATATACCATATTTAAGAAAATTCATGGACTGCTTTTTTATACATTTTTTGCATTTTAAATGATGGCGAAATTCCATATTCTTTGTCCAAGAATTTTTTACATGCTGTGAAGGTCTCAATAGCAGGACTTCTCTGTCCACAGGCCAATTGAATATCCATAAGATTCAAATACACATCTTCCCTTTTATCGTCTCTATCTATTGCCCTATAAGCAAACCACAGTGCTTGTCGCTCTTCGTTCACTTCTAACAGTCTTTGAGATGCAGATAAAAGAGCATCAATAACTTTGTTTTTATAATATTGTCTTTTCTTAATAATGATAGAATTTTCATCTTCACTTGGCAACAGGTCATACTCAAAATAATTCTTATTTTCTTTTATAGATTCATACCAACCATCAGGATCAATTGTACCCATAGTCATATCTGAACAAAAATTATCTAGGGATAACACATCACTATCTAACAATGTTTCATTTATTCTGTAGCATTTTTGATTTTTCATTATGTATGGTTGACCTATGATTTTATTTAAAACACACCAACATGAATTTAAGTTTCTTCGTGCTCTATGAATGTCGCATTCTGGCCAAATATTTGAAGCAAGATAATCCTTGCTAACCTCGTTTCCGTTGGATAAGACGAGTAGGGCTAGAAGAAGTTTAACATTTTGTCTGCCAAAATCCTTATTTAACAACTGTTTGCCTGCTATGTTTACTTCGAGTCCTCCTAAAAGTTTAACCACAAGTTTAGGCAAATTTGAATCTTTAGTAATCTCTTTAGTTTTTACTTTGACTAAATTTGAAACATTCAAATACTTAAATTTTTGTTTATTGAATTCTTCAAAATACTGATTTACCTCTACAATAATATCTTTATTTAATTCTGCGACATACTGCTCAATTATTTTTGAAGCCTCTATATAAGCTTGGACTAATAAATAGAAATAGAAATTATGACTCATATCATTTATGATACTGTAGGTATTTTGAAAGAATGATGCTACCTTTATTTGTTCAAATTGATTTGCTGGTACATACTTTAGGTGTTTCAAGATACAAATTGCAGAAATTATTTGTATGTCACCTGGTTCCATTTGATTAAAAAGATCAAATACATTTTCACTATTCTGATATATTGCAAAATATATATCACTTAGACTCAAACACAATTTATATGTAAAAAGACGTTTTGTTCGTCGACCTATATTGTTAGAATCTTGCAACATTGAACGCAATTGAGAAATCAATCTTTGAGCCTGGTGTTTTTCTGGACTAGCTCCACAGGACATAAAGATAAAAGCTGACATCATCTTGTTTATTATTGAAGATTCTGTGTTGTCTATGACTTTATATGCATACTTAATTGCTTCTGTGCTATCACCAAGTAAATATTTTCTCCATGCCTGATAAGTTACGCAATTAGAATCAATTTTTATTCTTGAAGACATTACAGAATTGTACAAATTGTTCATTTCAATAATAATTCCTTTTTTAAAAGAAAGTAAATTGAACTTTTTTAAGTACATATACTTTGTCTTAACCAAGCAAAGATGCTGCAATGCTTCTGTTGCTCTTGAATAGTTTCCACGGTGCACAAATTTTTTCGCTAAATATTGCCCAAAACTATCCTTATTTTCGAATCCAAAAGATTTAGCAATTCTGTCAATTTTATTATTATAGATCTTACAAATATTATTAACAGACACATAAGGAACAGAAAAAGAGTCGTTGTTCTCATTAACTCCTAAATATAGATAATCTTGAGCAAAATATTGCACAAATTTATATTTACGAAGACTGCTTAGATCACCTTCCATAAAAATATAAATATAGAATATAGCAGCATAAACATCCTCATTAAAATCTTCAGTCATAGACGATGATAAAATTTCTTTCAGTCCATATTTCACAACAGATATTATTCTCCCGACATCTCCTTTTATAGTTTTTTTATGCCTGAATATTTTAAATTCTGAATCGCTAATTAGCATATCACGTGAATTAAGGATTAAACTCGTCTTTTGATGCTCAGAAATAGTATCGTTTATTGGAGTTACGGTTAATATTACTTCAATGTTTTGCTTCAATAATAAATCAATAAATTTCGATAATTTATTTGTTCTCTCACTATCCAAATGAGGCATTTCATCTAAAACAACAAGACTAGCTTCTTCAATATTTTCATTAAGATAACCAGAATCTAGATCTCTTATAAAACATGGACTTTGACAATTTAACCAATAAACATCTTCAAAAGAAAATACAACATCAGCATATTGACCTATAAGGGTAGTTTTACCAAAGCCATTGGGTGCCCGAACAATTCGTAACACAGCACGATCTTCCATTAACCTAGATATTAATTCATCCCTTACATATTTATTTTTTAAATCTACACTTTTAGGATGAGCTCCTCTGCACGCACTTCTCTCAACAAAATTTGACATATTTTCTCCTTTCACTAACGGCACGTGAAAGAAAATTTATCTAATTTATTATAAGAATCAATAAGAATACATAAGTCGCAAGCAAATACTTAATATATTAAGAAATACTGATTTCTATAGTCCTAACAGTATCAGCCAAATTACCTTTGGTATTAGCAATTGAATAGTCGAAAGTCATGTTAGCTTCCCAATTATATTTGCCTGATCTTCCATGAAAAGTAAAACTTTCTTTTTCTACAGTTACACCATCAGCAGCATAACTAGTGTAAGTTGATCTATTTGTTGGAGCTATAACACTGCCATATTCAAGATTTAATCCTGCTTCGTTTAATGATTTTTCTATACAATGTTCATTGTTTATGAGATCAGTAAAACTTAATGCTCCGTAGCCTAATGCCCAGGTATTACATCTGAAATGGACACATTTAACAATCTCTTTATTCAAATCAAAGCTAATAGTTGTACTTCCTGATTTTACATTAGCAGCCTCATTTGTTAAATTTACAATAACCTGGTTTGATGTTGAACTAATTACTGATGCTCCACTACCTAAACTGGCGACAGCATCAGAAACATTTTTACCTAAAAACTCTGTTAATTTGGGTATATAGAGTGTTTTATCTGGAGTATCTTTATCGGCAGCAGCAATTTCATAAGCATTATCAAAAGACTCTTTACCGCTAGCCCATCTTTGTTGCGTTGCTAAACTATTGGTACCCTGTACAAAAACAATACAAACAATGCTAAAAACAATACATAAAATAACTATAAAAGACACAATTATTATTAAAGGTACATTTGGCTTTTTTAGAAAATTTTTCATATGTTTAATTATAATATACAAAGACATTATTAGAGAGGAAAAATTATTAGCGTATTCGATACAAGATCTTCTGGAGTATTAATGCCAATTTTCTCGCTGCCTAGTGATTCTGGCATAGGGACATTAGGACGAGGGGCTTATGATTTTATACGATTTTTAGCCAGCTCAGGACAAAAATATTGGCAAATTCTGCCTATATGCCCACCTGCAAAAGAAGACTCTCCATATCTTAGCTATTCATCTCGAGCCGGAAATCCATATCTAATTGATATTGACTGGTTAGTTGGAGATGGATGGCTTACAAAAGATGAAGTTAAAGCCTCAAACGTAAAACCCTCAAAACACATAAAAGAAGACTCCTGGATCTCATCAGGTAAGATTGATTACAAGCAAATAAAAGAATCAAGATCAAAGGTTTTTTCTTTTCTTTATAAAAACTTTTTTAATAAAGTTCCTAATGACTACATGGACTTTTGCTCAAGACACAGTGATTGGCTAGACGACTATGCGCTGTTTATGACCCTTCTTGAATACCATAAATTTGCTGAACTCCCAGACTGGGAAGACAAATATAAGTTTAGAGACAAAACTGCATTAAAAAAATTCAAAGAATCCCATATAAGTACGTTCCAATATTATCAAATGCTTCAATATTTCTTTTATACGCAGTGGAAGAGTCTACATACATTCGCTCATAAAAACAATATAAAAATTATCGGCGATATTCCTTTATATGTGTCGCTTACAAGCGCCGACGCATGGGTTGATCCTAAAATTTTTAAAATTGACGAAAATTATAATGCATCTGTACTATCTGGTTGTCCAGCAAACAAATCAAACAGAAAAAATGCTGTAGGACAAGTATGGGACTCCCCTGTATATGATTGGGAATATCAGAAAAAAACAGATTATGCTTGGTGGAAAAATCGTCTCAATGACGCATTTAAGCTCTATGATATTATCAGAATTGACCATTTTAAAGGGTTTGAATCTTTCTATAATATAGATGCCAAAACAAGGGATACGGTTAATGGCGAGTGGAAGCCTGGTCCAGGAATAGACTTTTGGAATTCCTGTAAAAAACACTTTAACGAATTGCCTGTATTTGCTGAGGATTTAGGCATAATAACTCCAAAGCTGGAAAAATTATTAAAAGACTGTAATTTTGATGGCATGTGCGTTCTTCAATATGGATTCAACAAAAAATCAGAAGAATACACAAAAGAAAATAAATATAAAAGCAAAAACCGATACTTACCACATAATTATAGAAAAAACCAAGTAGTATATGCTGATACTCATGATACTCCTCCACTATACGGATGGTTAAACTCAGCACCCGAAGAAGTTATAAGCAATGCAATGTCATACTATGAAACCAATGATATAGATGAGCTTTTCGATAAAATGTTAATGAGCATAGCTGAAAGTCGTGCAAATACTTGTATATATTCAGCACAAGATTTATTAAAATTAGGCTTAGATGCAAAAAATAACACTCCAGGTACAGTTGGTACTAATTGGATGTGGCAGCTAACTGAAGAAGAATTTAATTATCTTGACAGTAATAAATTAAAGGATATGACAATTAAAACAGAAAGGTTATAAGATGTATAGTTTAAGAGATTCTGTTGACGTACTTAGAAAATCAATCTACCAGTTTGGCCTAGGTCACTTAAAAGTAGGACAACTTCATAATGTCATTTCAAAATCGGTTATTGAAAACATCACAAAAGATTGGCGAGAGTCACAAAAAGCTCATAATAAACAAAAGAGAGCTTACTATCTCTCTGCTGAATTCCTTATGGGACGCGCAATCTACAATAACCTTTTTTGTTCTGGTCTATTAGACGAAGCTACAGACATTCTAAAAGAAGATGGTATTGACATCAACTGTTTTGAAGAAATTGAAGATGCTGCTCTCGGAAATGGAGGTTTAGGTCGTCTCGCTGCTTGTTATCTTGACAGTGCAGCAACATGCAATCTACCATTAGATGGATATGGAATCAGATATGGTTACGGATTATTTAAACAAACGTTTGATAAGGGTTTTCAAAATGAGGATATCGACAACTGGAGACGCATTGGTGATCCATGGAGCGTTAGACAATCAGCAGATACTGTCACAGTCAACTTGTGTGGTTATGATGTATATGCTGTGCCATACGATATGCCAATAATTGGTTGGGGCACAAATCACATCTCAACACTCAGATTATGGCAATGTGAACCCGTACATGAATTTGATTTTAATCTATTTGATCAAGGTAGATATGATGAGGCAGTTGCTGAAAAAACTGCAGCAGAAAACATTTCACGTGTTCTCTACCCTAACGATTCAAGTGACGAAGGACGCATACTCCGTCTCGCACAACAATATTTTTTCTGCAGTGCCAGCCTACAAGATATGATTAGACACTTCAAGAAAGACCATGGTGACAACCTTGAAAAGCTCCCAGAATATATAACAATTCAACTCAATGATACTCATCCAACAATATCAATTCCAGAGCTTATCAGATTGCTTATGGAGGACGGTTTTGTATTTAGAGATGCTTATGATATTGCCTGTCAATGTTTCAACTATACTAATCACACAATCATGGCAGAAGCATTAGAAAAGTGGGATATTAAATTTATTCATTACATATCACCACGCATTGAGGAAATCGTTAAACAAATTGACGAACACACTCTAGATGAATTCAAGGATAAGGGTGTGGAACCTGACAGACTCAAGAACTTACAAATATTACAAGGTGGCACTGTACATATGGCTCATCTTGCATGTGCATGCTCACAACACATAAATGGAGTGGCTGAAATCCATTCAGGCTTACTTAAAACAACAGTGCTTAAAGACTATTACAGCTTATATCCAAACAAGTTCACTAACGTTACAAATGGTATTACTCAGCGTAGATGGCTTGGTGTTTGCAATCCTAAACTTTCAGCTTTTATAACAAAACTCTTAGGTTCTGATGAGTGGTTACGCGAATTATCAATGCTAGAAAGATTAAAAAAATATGCTGATGATGACAAAGTATTAGACGAGTTTATCGAAATTAAAAAACACAATAAAGAAGCCTTAAATAAATATATTCAGCTAAGAGACAACAAGTCATTTGACACAAATACAATTGTCGATGTTCAAGTAAAACGTATTCACGAATATAAACGACAATTCTTGAACATTCTGACAATACTTGAACTCTACTTTCAGATTAAAGAAGGAACACTTAAAGACTTTACGCCAACAACTTACATTTTTGGTGGTAAGAGCGCTCCAGGTTATCTAAAAGCAAAAGCTATTATTAAAGTAATTAATACAGTCGCAGATTTAATTGATAACGACCCTGTAGTAAGCAAATACATCAAAGTAGTATTTGTTTCAAATTATGATGTATCGTATGCCGAAAAGCTTGTGGCTGCTGCAGATATCTCAGAACAAATATCAACAGCGGGTACAGAAGCATCCGGTACAGGAAATATGAAATTAATGCTTAATGGTGCTGTAACGTTAGGAACTTACGATGGTGCTAACATTGAAATCGTTGAAGAAGCAAGCGAAGACAACAATTATATATTTGGTGCACGTGTCGAAGACCTAAACAAAATCAAAAAATCATACAATCCAAGACATCATTATCGCGAGACTCCAGGTGTTAGACGCGTACTTGATGCTCTTATTAACGGGACACTAGATGACTGCGGTTCAGGATTCTTCGAAATGTTATATGGTGGCATGATGCATGAAGACAAATACTTTGTATTTGAAGACTTCCGATCTTGCCTAGAAGCAAAATTACAAGCTAACAAAGACGCTAAAGACAAGAGGGCATTTGCCAAAAAAGAATTTCTAAATATGGCTAGCGCAGGTAAATTCTCGTCAGACAGATCTGTTAGAGAATATGCTAAAAATATATGGGGTATAGATGAAATACAACTTTAAAGAAGTAAAACAAAAAACAATTCCTGAAATAAAAGGCGAAGCAATTGAGATGCTCCACACAAGTGGAGCAAAACTCTTATACATTAAAAATGATGATAACGAAAAAGCTTTTAGTATCTCATTTAAAACCCCGCCAAAAGATTCAACTGGCGTATTTCATATACTAGAACATAGTGTTCTATGTGGATCAAAAAAGTTCCCTGTCAAAGAGCCCTTCACAAATTTACTTAAAACTTCAATGCAAACGTTTTTAAACGCAATCACATTCGCTGATAAAACTATGTATCCAGTAGCATCCACTAACGAGACTGATTTAATGAACCTCGTAGATGTATATATGGATGCCGTTTTTAATCCAAAATTGCATGACGACATTAACATCTTCTATCAAGAAGGCGGACATAAAACTCCTGATGGCGGTTTCAATGGTGTCGTATTTAACGAAATGAGCGGTGCATACTCTGACCCAAATGAAATGTTAGAAGAGTATCTAATGCAAAACCTCTACCCTAACACTCATTATAAATACTCATCAGGTGGTGCACCTAAAGATATTAAGAAACTGACATATACAGACTTTAAACAAGAACATTATGACCATTACCAACCAAGTAACGCATATATTGTAGTATACGGAAACCTTAATATTGAGCGAATGCTCAAATTTTTAGATAAAGAATACTTAAGTAAATGGAACAATAAACAAGCAAATAAACCAAGAGAAATAGAGACACAAACTCCTCTAGTGTCTGATTTTAAACAATATGAGATGAAAACCTCAAAAGAAAATGCATGTGCAGGATGTGCCTATGTTGTGGAGCGTGAGCATTTTAAAAACTTTGCTGTACATATTCTACTTGATGCTCTTACAAGCACAAACGAATCTCCTCTAAAAGCAAAACTTTTAAAAAGCGGTATTGCATCAGACTATGATTTCTGCTTTTACAATGGCATTAACCAACCGGCAATATACGTTACAGCAAAATCGATTAAGCCAGGCAAAGCAAAACAATTAGATAAAATAATAAAAGACTCAATCAAAAGCATCAAACTTGACAGGCAAACATTAGCTGCTTCAATTTCAAGAATAGAATTCACATTAAAAGAACAAATTCCTGAAATGTCACCTGGCATTGACATGGCCATTAACTCACTTGGAGAATGGCTCTACGATGAAGATGCAAGTATGGACGCTCTTTTTTATTACGATGACATTGAACGAGCAAAAAAGTTATGTACAACTGATTATTTCATTGAGCTAGCCAATGAAATTTTTGTAAACAATAATCATTATGCTCAAGCAGAAATAGTACCTACAGAAAAAGAACAAAAAGAAAAATTGGTTCCAGATGATAGCGTTATTGAACTCTGTAAAACGCTAGAAGAGAAACAAAATACACCTGATAGCATAGAGGACATAAACAAACTTCCTAAGATGAAAATATCTGATATTGAAGAAATCAATAAATGGCCCCCCGCCTTACAAAACAATAATATTAGAAGATACAAGGTTGATAACACTGATATCAGTTATGTAAACAGATATTATGACATGCAATGCTTAAAAGTAGAAGAGCTACCTTATGCTGCAGTCATATCGTTAATTCTAGGAAAATTAGACACAACAAACTTCAACGCTCAGACCATAAACCAGTTAGAAAAAACTTATCTTGGAAACTTAAATTTTGCCACGAGCGTATTTAACGGAGATGAAGTCAAAGTCAAATTTACTATCAGATCCTCTTCGCTCGCTCAAAATACACATAAACTTGCTAGCCTAGTTGATGAAATTATTTTTAATACTAAATATGACAACATAGAAAAAATAAAAGCAATACTCATACAACAAAAAGTAATCATGGAACAAAATTTTATCAACGCTGGTCATATTGCCTCCTTATCTCGTGCTATGTCATATATTAATCCTGCAAGTAAAGTTTATGACATGATGACGGGTGTTGATTTTTATAAGTTCTTAAAAACAGATATTGACTATACAAAGCTAAAATCAATAGCAGCAAAAATCTTTTCACAAAAACCAGATATTTCTATCATTGCTAATGATAATGCGTACGATACTTATCTACAGATCGCTAATATTAAAAACGAAAAACACAACAATAAACTTACTATTCCTAAATGCGAGGACAAAAATGAAGCCTTCTTAATTCCGAGTGATGTTTCATATAACAGCATTGTAGGCAAATTGTGTAATGACTATACAGGTCCGTACAACGTAGCTTCAAAAGTAATCTCTCTAGATTACCTATGGAACGAAGTACGAGTTAAAAATGGTGCATACGGATCTGGAGTAATAATTAGTACAAAATCAAATATTCAGTACTACTCATTTAGGGATCCTCATCAAAATCAAACTTACAAAACATATCAAAAAGCTGGCGAATGGTTAGATAAACACAACTTCACAAAAGAAGAACTTGAAGGCTATATTATTAGCAGTGTTGCAAAAATCGATGCGCCAAAACCTATAAAAGAAATAATGAATTTGCAAGACAACAATTATTACAGTAATGTAAGCCCTGATTTTAGAGAGATTAACAGAAATCAAATAATAAACACAACTGCAGGTGACATTAATAAATGTGCCAAAGATATTGATGTGACTACAAAAAATGGTGTAAAATGCACATTCAGCAATAAAGTACCTAAAGGCATGAACGAGGTTAATCTGTTTTGTTAGAACTTAAAAACATAAAATTTAAAAAGATTTTAAATGACCTGTCATACAAAATTGATGATGGAAAACTAATAGTTATTACAGGGCCTAATGGTGGAGGAAAATCAACTCTTGCAAAAGCAATCATGGGTATCGTAAAACCCGATTCAGGTCAAGTTGTACTTGATGGCAAAGATTTAACTGGCAAATCAGTGACAGAAATTTCTAATGCAGGAATATGCTATGGCTTCCAACAACCAGCCAGATTTAAAGGTATGACTATTAAGAAATTACTTGATATTGCTGCAGGAAAACGCTTACCTATGCTCGCCTGTAATGAATATTTATCTAAAGTTGGACTTTGCTCAGCTGGTTACTTAACTCGTGAAATCGACAAATCACTCAGTGGTGGAGAAATAAAAAGAATTGAAATTGCAACAGTACTTGCGAGAAATCCTAAAATTGCAATTTTTGATGAGCCAGAGGCTGGCATTGACCTATGGAGCTTTGATAGACTCACTCAAACTTTTAGGGAAATACACAAATCTAATCCAGATAAAACAATAATTATTATTTCGCATCAAGAACGCATACTTGAACTCGCAAATGAAATTTTATTACTTGATCAAGGTAAAATCACTCAAACTGGCACTCCAGATGAGATATTGCCAAACCTTGGCTTTGTAGCAAAAGGCACACCAGAATGTCAGTTAAGCGAGCCTCCAGTATTGCATGGGACAGAAATACCAACCACATGTTAAGGATGAATAATGGCAGTTGACCTATCACCAATAGACAAAGACTTACTAGAAAACATTGCAGGACTTCATGGAATGCCTAATGGTGCATTCAATGTTAGAAAAAACGGAAAACTAGTAGAGAGAAACAACTCAGCCAACGTTACAATCGAGACTAATGATCAAGGTGGACTCGAAGTTAAGGTCAAAGACAATGCAAAGCGTGAAACCATATTTGTCCCAGTAATACTTACAAAAGTTGGGATGGTTGATACTGTCTATAACAACTTTCATATAGGCCGCGGCGCAAATGTAGAGATCATCGCAGGCTGCGGCATCCATAATGACGAACACAAAACCACTCAACATGATGGTATCCACAGCTTTTATTGTGGAGAAGGCTCCTACACTAAATATATTGAAAAACACTATGGTAATGGAGCTGCAGACGGCACAAGAATCTTAAATCCCCAAACTAAAGTAGTACTTGAGAAAAATGCAATATGTGAGATGGAAATGAGCCAAATTGGTGGTGTAACTTCAACAATTCGTGAATCTAACATTACCATCGGGCAAGGCGCAAAGCTTATCATCACAGAAAAACTTATGACTGAGGGAAACCAAACTGCAACTTCAAACATGAAAATTGAGCTTGTAGGAAATGGTTCTAGCGTACAAGTAATATCTAGATCTGTTGCAAAAGACCACTCTCAACAGGTCTTTAACCCACTAGTAACTGGTAATGCAAAATGTTCTGGTCATGTTCAATGTGACTCAATCATAATGGGTAAGGCTAAGGTTAAATCAATCCCTGCAATTGAAGCAGCACATGAAGATGCTCAATTAGTGCATGAAGCTGCAATTGGCAAAATTGCTGGCGACCAACTCGTCAAACTTATGACTTTAGGTTTATCTGAAGAAGAAGCTGAAGCGCAAATCCTAGATGACTTTTTAAGTTAAGTTAAAGTATTTTAAGCTCTCATTAAATCTATCTTGAGCAGTTAAGCATGTATCAGTTAAATATCCTGGCTCGTATTTCCACTCGTTAAGGCCTCTATAATAAAACTCTTTAATATCATCCTCGATGATAAGCGGAGTAATACTGTTACGCAAACATTCTTTAAACATTATAAGACGTCCTACTCTACCATTGCCATCCTGAAATGGATGGATGCGTTCAAACTCATAATGAAATTGTAGTATGTCTCGCAAATTATGTTTTGTCTTTTTGTTGTATCGTTGTATCAGACTATAAATTTTGCTCTGCACATCTTCAGGTTTAGTAGTGCATTTCCCTCCTACCTCATTAGATAAGTTTTTGTAATCTCCAACAGCAAACCAATCTTTTCTACTGTCTGATGTATTATCTTTTAAAATTGCATGTATGCGCTTAATGTAATTCTCGCTTAACTTATAGTTAGCTCTGTCAATAATATAATCAACACATTTGAAATGATTGATAGTCTCTATTACATCGTCAACGTTTACAGATTTGTTCTTAACTCCGATTGTATTAGTTTCATAAATATATCTTGTTTGCTCATGAGTGAGCTTACTGCCTTCCATATGATTAGAATTGAAAGTAAAATCAATCATAATTTTATGATAAATTCCACCCTTTATTTTATTGTCTTTTTCTTGCCGCAAACGCTGCAATAAATTTACTTTGCGAGAAGGCCTTGTGGCATCCTCTGGTATTAACCAAGATCTTCCATCAAATTTGGCTCCATCTATTCTACCTGCTTGGCAGTAATTCCTGACACTTCGCTCAGATAGATTCCATTTTTTTGCTATGTCTTTTGTGCTTAAATATTTCATGATTTTATTATAACATAACGGCAATAAATTTTAAACTTTATATTAAATATGCAATTTTATTGCCGAATAAGCTTTTACTAATTTCTCTAGCGACCAAGTTGCATTTGCAGGACTTGTTGATGGCAAAGCAATATGCTTAATCTCGTAATTATTGTATTTTTTATACAACTGAGTTGCCTTATTACCTGCTGTAACTATTAATCTAATATCGGCATTATCTAGGATAAGCCTTAAATCATTAGGCACTTCGTGTGTGATTGTACTATCAGCAGAGCCTACTATCTCGCAGCTCTCAAGCACATCCCACATGGCAATATTATGTTTTAGCAAGAAAGCTTTCTTGTCCACAGGCACTTCTTCGTCAAAAATGCTCGCCAATACCTTCCACATCCTATTTTGTGGGTTACCATAATACATGCCTACCTCACGTGACTTTGGAGATGGAAACGATCCTAAAATCAAAATTCTTGATTTTTTATTAAAAATTGGTTTTAAAGGGTGTTTTATCATATTGTTTATACTATCAAAGAGAGATGATGCGTATGCTAGTCTAAAAATGGCCAGTTTTTAAAAAGATTCTCATTGAAAAAT
>JAUNNF010000014.1 GCA_030537355.1 Coriobacteriia bacterium | reverse complement strand
AAACAGTAATTTAGAATGCAAGTATCGTACTCGGTGTTCATAATATGAACATCTCATACACTTGCTTTCAAATTGCCTGGTAAATCGTATATATAATCAATCAACCAACGGAATGTTGCAAGAGCCATACTCGCAACTAAAATCGGCAATTTAAAAGAGATTTGCAAGCCTAAAAAGGCTTACAAATTTAAGGGGAACCTTAAAAATTCCGAGTCTTATAATCATGATGTTATGTTATCGACATTGGAGGTTGTATGGATGAGGAAATAATAATAGAGACGCTAGATAGGGTTGAGCAAGAGTTGCATAATATTCGCGTAGAGATACACAATTTGAATAAAAAATTACGCACAGCTACAAACAATACTTTTGTTACATCTACTGGTACAAATTATTTGAGTATTAAAGACTTGTGTAAATTTTGTAGTTGTGGCGATACAAAAGCAAGAAAGATTATGGCTATGTTACCACATGTTAGAATTGGAAAACAGCAATATGTGCTTCTGCAAGATTTGCAAAAATATATCAAAGAAAATAACGGAATAGTAGTGCATTGGTAAAATTTAGATAATATTGAGAAAACCATATGTGGTCAAATGTGGTCATATGTGGCTATAGGTAACTATAGGTGACTGTTTGGTACTGCTAAGTTCTTTACTTTCGCGACATTTTGTGCTTACAATATGTATTATGAGAAAAGATAAGAAACATATTCATTTGGTACTGACAGAAAAGCTTAATTCGTTAGTCGTTAATTTTTGTGAAGAGTTCGACGTTTCCAAAACTGAATTTTTTAAATTGTTGATTATCAAATATTTCAGCGAGGATGATGTCGAAAAGATTTGGCGCAAAGATAGAGCTTTTAAGATGCAGGTCATTTGGGAGGAAAGAAAACTTGGCACTAATATCAACCAGATCGCGCATAAGCTTAATATTGCCCTTGATTCTGATGATCTTGATTATTATGACAAGGAAGATATTAAAACGGCTTGTTCTGATATCGCTGATATGAAAGCTGTGCTCTATGACCTTAGCGAGTTGTTTAATAAGAGGCTTTAGCTGCTCTAGGTTTGCTGTTATAGGTTTTACATTTCGGCTAAAATGGAACAACATTACAAAATAGCCGAAAACTAAATTTATAAGCAATTGTTTTATTATTCCGTTAAAATAATTAATGACTAGGCCAGGATAGCGTACGGCGCCCTGGCCATTTAAAATTTTGCTTTACAAAATGTAAACATGATGTTATTATAATAGCAACCTGGACACGCGAAAGCGGGTCCACCCAATGGGCGGGGACGTACCCCGCCATTTTTGTATCTTAAGGAGCTTAAATGAAAATACTTTCAGTATTTGTTGATGAGAGTGGGGATTTTGGAACAAATTCAAAGTATTACCTTTTAAGTTTTGTATTTCATAATCAGACAAACAAAATAGAAAAACCAATACAATATTTAAAAAATACAATTGTTCAATCATCTCAAAAAGAAACAAATGCTATCCATTCATATCCACTTATAAGACGTGAGGGAATTTATAAAAATATCAAACTTACAGATAGGAAAAGTATTTTTAATTCTATTGTTGCATTTATGAGATATTGCAAAATACAAACTAAGACAATTGCTATTAACAAGAAACATGTGTCTAGCAGCGATCAACTTGCAAAATCTATAGAACATGAAGTCAATAATTTTTTGGATAATGATAAAAAATTTTTTCAAAGTTATGACAAGATTATTGTATATTACGATCAAGGACAAAAACAAATCACAAAGATTCTATTTAATACATTTCTTGATAATTTTAATAATGTTGATTTTAGAGTGGTTAAACCACAAGATTATTATTTGTTTCAGGTTGCAGACTTAACTTGCACTTTAGAGATGATTGATCTTAAGAAACCAGCCTTAAGCAATTCTGAGAAAATATTTTTTGGCTCTATGAGAGATTTAAAGAAAAATTATTTAAAAGTGCTATATAAGAAACGTTTAGATTAGATTTATAAAAAGATTAATACTAAACATTAAGTATATTTTTGAATGAAAAATTTTGAAGAAATATTGATTTGTAAATCATTTTCAGGAAGCTTTGGTGAATCTGATGAACAAAATATTCCACATGAAATAATAAATTATTTTACATCAGACAATGGTAAAAATTATCTCTTTATACCCCCATATGGTGGATATAGTGATATTCATAAAAATATTACTTATGTTGTTTTCACTGATAGAGTTCGTAACGATAAATGTAAAATTAAATTAGTATTTAAGACTAAAAATGCCAAGAGACTTCATATGGGCGGTTCTACTTATGACCCAGTAAAACATGATATAGAATTAAAGGACCTACATAATAAAATTCATTCAAAAAATATTAAATATGGTGGACATTATCTAGATGATATAAAAATGGTAAATGAAGATCATGACGATAGAGCTTGGCCTGTGACTTTAGAATTAGAAGATAGTTCAATTTACCAACCTAAAGTTGATACATATTTATGCTTTGGAAAGAATGTTAAAGATAATTGTAAAACAATTATATTAAGTGGTGATAAGTATTTCTCTAGACAAAAAATTTATTTTAGTAGTAGTCCAACACAAAATAAAAATTTATTAGATGATTACAATAAACTTAATAAATGGATTAATGGCAGTGATTTGGTAAATATTGCTCTTGATAAACTTGAACTACCAGATGATTCGTTCTGTGGTAAAGAATCATATTATGACTTTTTAAAACTTATTAGAAAAGAAAACGAAGAGCAGATATACACGAATATCCTATATGAATATTTGCGCATAGAGGGTATATTAGAGTTATTTTGTAAAAAAGTCTTGCAACTAAATAATATTCAATCTAAGCCAAAAATCGATCGTGAATGTTTAACTAAAGATAAACTGGGAAGAATGGATTTATGTATAAAATTAAACGAGGATTCAGGTATCGTAATAGAAAATAAAATTAAATCTGGTCTTAATGCATATAATCCTAATGAACATAAATCACAACTTTCTATATACAAGGAAGAATTTCCTGATTCAAAAGTTTATGTTTTATTACCTGATTATGTGGATATAGAATTAAATGATGAAGCATTTGCTACAAAGATTAAATATAGCAAAATTCGTGATTTTTTTAATAGTGAACAAGTTCGAAAACACATTTCGTTAAACAATAAACTGTTAGAAAAATATTACGATACTTTTATCGCTATGCTAGAAGCTCAGTCATTAGACTGGTCTAAAAAAATTGAACAGCGTTTCTTTGATGCTATAAAAAATAATATAACAGTATCTGTCGATAAATAATAATTTCTAATGGGTGGCACTAAAGTGGCACTAAGTGGAATTTGCATTTAACAAAAGACCAGCTGGTAGGGGGTGTGCTTAGTGCCATCTTTTGGGCATTTTACACATGAATTTATATCTATCTAGCTGGTGTAACGTAAGAATTTTCTGGAGTGACTCTCAAGGCGGAGGTCGCCGGTATCACAATCCGGTCCGGGCTACCACTTAAACCCCTGATAAACTCCCATTTTTGAAAGAACGCATGTTCAAATTTTGCCTTAGGGTGGCACTAACAGGAAAAAATCTCTGTTTGAAAGTGTGCGTACGTACGGTTCTATTTTGCAACCTTGAGTACGATACTCGCATTACTAAAAAATTATTGTTAAGCAATAACAAACATAATGTAAAATAGTCATTAATTAAGGGGTAATTTTGCAAGTAGATAAATTAAAAGATAATAAACGATCAAAATATCAAAAACCAGGAATTGAATTAATCAATTTTGATTACAATGATATTATTGCAACCTCTGTCTGTGGTTCAGATGGTTGTCCTACCGATGGCGAATGTACATTTGTTGTTTGCAACGGTGATACATGCACATTTGTTGGATAGAACTAAAATATTAATACAACTCTAGATATATAGTCTTTGAAAGGATGTAGACAATGAAAAAGTTAAACAAAAAAATTTATACAGGTATTTGTAGTGCTTTGGGAGTTGCATTAATTGCATTATGTTTGTTTTGTTCACTGCAAAATAAACATGATTATAAAGCTCCTGATAGCGAATCTCCAGCTTCTACAAGTTCCTCTATTGTAGCTGCAAATGCATTTGAGCAGCCAAATCCATCTTTAACTAAAACAGATGCTGTAGTTACTAATACAAATAACGATTCTAATTCTGCTGACGGCAATGATAATAAAGTTACAAAGCCTAAGACTGAAACACATAATGATAATGTTGTAAAGTACGAAGAATTGTGGGCAGAAGGTTATGAGTTGCCCGCTAATGTTTGTTCTTCAGAAGATCCAGGTGTAATTGTCTATTATAAATATGAAAAAAAGACTGACAACACTTACAAATTGTTAATAAGCAACTCAGACTTAGGCGAAGGAACAAAAAGTTTTGATTCGACAGATCCCGCACCGTGGGTTAATAGTAGTTCTCCAAAACAAGAAGCAATAAGTGAAGTTATAATTGTGAATGATATAGCTCCAACTAACACAATTGGCTGGTTTGGTTGCCAAACAGATAATAGGCAATATGCTCATTTGTCTCAAATCAAGAAAATTATTGGTTTAGATAATTTGGATATGTCAAATGTAAAAAATGCTTCATTTATGTTTTGTGGCAGCAACCAGATTGAATCTGTTGAGGCAAGTGACACCTTTTTTAACACTATTACACAGGTAGATAATGCTTTTGGTATATGCAATTACACAAGATTACTTAATGACTTTATTAATAAGCTAGCAAATAAGATTTGTAAAACTGCAACTAATGCTTCTTGGGCATTTGCTAATAACAAAGACAATCTTACATCTTTTGAAATTGACGACGAAGGCAGTCAAGTATCAAATGCTTGTTATATGTTTTATCAGGATAAATGTCTAGAAACAATAACAGCTAATAAATTAATTTATTCTAAAGATGCAAATGTAGAAAGAATGTTCTATGATTGTGGTGCACTTAAGACAATTTCATTAAATGATCTGACTAACTGGTCCTCTGTTACTAACTCAGATGAAATGTTTAAATATTGCTGGAGATTAGTAGGTGGTAAAGGTACAAGCTATGCCGATAAAAAATCTGCTGATAAAACTTATGCCAAAATTGATGGTGGGGACAGCAGTGAAGGTTACTTTACTGTTTCTACATCAACAAAGAAGCCACTAATTGTAGATGGCAAACAATATTTTCCTGTAGCAGGTAAATCTTTAAGTCCTAATATTACATTTTATAAAGCTGATGGTACTAAGCTTCCAAAAACAGGAGAAGATGGTAAATATCAACAAAGTGACTTGACAGGTGCTACATATTACTCAGGTACAGGTTCATTTAAAACACTTCGTTCTATACAAGACTCATGGAATAATACATTCTACATTGAAAACGAAGGTTCAGCTACAACTTACCCATGTGATGCTACTGGTGTAAAAGAAACGTTTATAAAGAATAATCTTGTAGGTCGTACAGAGGATACAGAGCAGGTATATAGACTTAATGGTAATCCATATGGAGGAAGAACAACACCAGCGAACTATGAGGGTGTAAGTCTAACAGATATCTGGAATGCTTACAATCCAGGCCATAGCCCAGGTGGTTTTGGTGGGGCGTACGGCTCATTCTGGTCTTCGTGTGCTAGCTCTTCTGGTGGCGCGTACTTCTGGGCCTCGAACCGCAGCGGCTGGCACGACGACGGCCGATTCAATACCGACGGCGATTGTGTCTTGGTTTGCAGGGCTTTTTAAAATAAAATTTATAAATTTGTTTTAACAAATTAAATGAGTAAGCAACTTGAAAAATAAGTGACAAGTGTGCTAACTCTTCTAATAACGCGTACAACTGGAACTCGAACAACAGCAACTGGAACAACAACAACCGAGACAATACAAACAACAATTATGTCTTGGTTTGCAGGGATTTGTAAATGAACACAGGAAAACTAACAGTATTTTTTGTGGACATGTATCAAGCATATCTAACATGCAGAAAAATAAAAAGAATAAACCTGGTGCCAAGAAATTTGAAGTTAATGCTGTATTTAATATTGTTGAAGATATTAACAATAAAACTTATAAGCCCCTACGCTCAGAATGCTTCATTGTAAAGGAGCCAAAAATTCGTGAAGTTTTTTGTGCTAGCTTTAGAGACAGAATTGTTCAACACTTTGTATTCAATGAATTAAATCCCGTTATTGAAAAAATATTAATATTTGATGCAGCAAACTGTAGAAAAAGCAAAGGAACAGATTTTGCCATTAATAGAGTATTCAAGTTTATTAGGCGCGAAACAAAAAATTATACGCTTCCTGCTTATTTTCTAAAGTTAGATTTAAGTGGATTTTTTATGAACATAGATAGACAAATTTTACTTAATCAAGTATTAGATATTATTTGGCACAAATATGAAGGTAAATATAGAAAAGAATTAGATTTTCTTGTAAAAATTATTATTCTTAATGATGTTACTAAAGGTGCTATAAGAGTAACAGACATTAAGGAATGGGATAATTTACCTACTAGAAAAACTCTCTTTAACAACTCAAATGGCCTCCCTATTGGCAATATTTGTTCCCAACTATTTGCAAATTTATATTTAAATGATATTGATCATATTGTTAAAAGCAGACATAAATCTTATTCTAGATATGTAGATGATTTTATTATTGTTGATAAACAAGAATATAAACTTAAGCTCACAAAAAAGCTTATAGAAAGTAAATTATCTAATATTAATTTACAAACAAACAAAAATAAAACGTATATTCAAAATATTAAGTATGGAATTCCTTATTTGGGAATAAAAATTTATCCGTATTATATGATTCTAGATAAACAGCGTATTAAAAGAATATATGCAGGTATTAGAAGTTTTACAACTGCCGAGCAAGCCTACCCACGTGTTGCTTCTAGGCAGGGAATGTTTGAACGCTACCATGGGTATAAAATTATGCGGAGTTGGTATAATAAATTCCCTCCAAACATTACAGAAAGGCTTAAAATAAGTTATGGATGTAGGGTGCGTGTAAAGTTCTTTACTTATCATTCATTTTGTGCTTACAATATGTATTATGGAAAATGATAAGAAACATATTCATTTGGTATTGACTAAAAGCTTAATTCGCTAGTCGTTAATTTTTGCGAAGAGTTCGACATTTCCAAAACTGAATTTTTTAAATTGTTGATTATCAAATATTTTAGCGAGGATGATGTCGAGAAGATTTGGCGCAAAGACATAGCTTTCAAGATGCAAGTTATTTGGGAAGAAAGAAAGTTTGGTACTAATATCAACCAGATTGCTCACAAGCTTAATATCGCCCTTGATTCTGATGATCTTGATTATTATGACAAGGAAGATGTTAAAACTGCTTGTGCTGATATCGCTGATATGAAAGCTGTGCTCTATGATCTTAGCGAGTTGTTTAATAAGAGGCTTTAGCGACTGTATTTTAATATTTTGTTGCATTATCAGTAATCTGTAGTATAATAAACTTGAAATTATAAATTTCATATTTGTTATATAGAGGAAGTAATGTTAATAGACAATTTAAAAAATACATATAGTAAAGGTGAGCCTATCTTTTTAGATGAAATTAAGAGCAGCTCTAAGGCATATCTACGTCAACAAATGAAAGCTTTATGCGATAAAGGAGAGCTCAAACGTTTTTGTAATGGTGTTTATTATTTGCCTTATAAGACTGTTCTTGGAACAGAAGGTAAAATGTCTTTGGATAAGTATATTGAAAAGAGATATCTAAGAAGCAAAAACAAGGAAGAAGGTTATATTACAGGACTTGGTCTTGCAAATAAATATGGATTTACTACGCAAAACCCATCAATCTATGAAGTTTGTTCTAATAATGCTACCACTAAACAACGTAAGCTTAACATTGATGGTAATAACGTCATTGTGTATAAGCCTGTTGCTAAAGTAACAGATAAGAATATATCAGCGTTGCAGTTTCTTGACTTGATGTCTTTTATTGATAAATATAGTGAATTGCAAGGTGATGATTTACGTAAAAAATTAAAGGAATTTATTAAGAATATTTCATTAGACTTTTCAGAAGTTAAAAAATATATTTCTAAATATCCAGATAAGGTATACAGAAATATATATAACGGAGGATTAATGAATGAGTTGGTATAAAGACGATAAAGATACCTGGAAAGAACTGATTGAAACTGTTGCTGCAGAGACAGCTCGCAGTAATACTATGGTCGAAAAAGATGCTATTCAATCAATGTTTCTGAGCAATCTAGCTGAATCTGAACTACCATTTGTTTTTAAGGGTGGTACATCTTTGTCGAAAGTTTATGGTCTTATCGATAGATTCTCTGAAGATATTGATTTATCTATGACTCATAAGCCTACTGAATCGTAAAGAAAGAATAGCAAAAAAACCATTATAGATACTGCTAGATCATTAGGGCTTATTCTTGTTAATGAAGACCAGGTTTTTTCAAGACATGATTACAATATATATGAATTCAAGTTTGAGTCTTTGTTTAGTGATGAGCCTGGTGAGATTCTTGTAGAGACAAACTTTTTTATAGATGCTTATCCTTCTGAAGTTCATAGAGTTAATAGTTTTATTGAGGCTTTTTGTAAAAATAGTAAAATTTCTGTAAATTTGCCTATTGCTCTAAGTCAAGCAGAAATGCTTGTGCAGTCTGTAGAAAGAACATTTATTGATAAAGTATTTGCTGTGTGTGATTATATGTTGCAAGATATGCAGCACAGAGATTCTAGGCATCTGTATGACATTGCTAAACTCATAGATTATGTTGATTTTAACGAAGACTTTAAGCGTTTAGTAAAAGATGTCAGGAAGGATAGGTCTAAGCTTAAGAACAACTTATCTGCTCAGCCTCAATATAATATCCCTGATTTACTTAAAGAGATAATAGATACACGATTTTATGCTGCAGATTATAACGACATCACAACAAAACTGTTATATGAAGATTATCCTTATGAAAAAGCAATAGAAAACGGAATTGCTAAAGTCATAGATTCAGCTATGTTTTAGATCAATTCTTATCTTTGTGGGTGGCGTATTAGTGGCACTAAGTGGCTCTAACAGGAAAAAATCTCTGTTTGAAAGTGTGCGTACGTACGGTTTTATTTTGCAACCTTGAGTACGATACTCGCATTACTAAAATATTATTGCTAGGTAATAACAAACATATTGTACAATAGGTATCAAATTTAAGGGGTAATTTTGCAAGTAGATAAATTAAAAGACAATAAACATTTAGACTATCAAAAGCCAAATCTCGAAATAATAGATTTCTGTTATGATGATGTAATCGCTACTTCTTTATGTGGTCGTGATAAATGCACTGGTGCTGATTTATGTAGTCGTGTTGGATGCACGGGCTGTGATCAAGGTAATGAATTGTTTGATTTATTTTAATTTTAAGGGAGAGGGTTTGACATGAAAAAAATACTTTCAAAGAAAATACCAATTGCTATAGCAGGCGTATTGAGTGTTCTGGTTTTGTCTTTATGTATGTTTTGCACCATGCATAATCAACAAAATTCTGACGACAACAGCAATCTTCCGTTTGCAGCAATGGCCTCAGGCCAAATAACTGAAACAGCTATTGATAATTCAATTTATTCACCAGATATAAAAACACCAAATTCTTTAAATGTCCTGCCATATGTTAACAATTCTAATTCTAAATCTTCTCAAGACGAAGCCGTAAAGAATAATCCAGTAAGGTTTTCTTGTACAGGAGCAGAGGGTTGCGAGGTGGATTCTACGTTCTCTGGATTTCAGAATGTGTCGTCAACGAATGACGATCTAGATGTATGCTATAGTTTAGGGCTTGATGAAGGTATACAGACACTTACAATTGGCCCTAAAGATACAATTACAGGTGGAACTAACTTTGATTCACAAAATAGGGCTCCATGGTTAGATAATAAGCAATATTTAATTAAGAAAGTTAAAATCATAAGTAAAGTTACCCCAAAATCAACAGCAGGTTGGTTTGGTTGCGATGATCAGATACGTGATTATAAAGTCCGCCTTTCAGACATTGAGACTATTGATGGTCTTGATAACTTGGATATGAGCGAGTGCACAAATGCTCAATGTATGTTTAACGGCAGTGATATAATTAAGAATATTGGTGATTATGATGATTTTATTGACTCTATATTAAAGTCAAATAAACTAGAGAATGCTAAAGGTATATGCAATTACACAAGCTTAAATAATGATTTTTTAAACAAAATAGCTAAAGCGATTGCACCAACAGCTACAATAACGGATTTTGCTTTTGCTCATAATTTCCATAAACCGACCCAATTTACATCTCTTGATTTAGGGCTCACAGATATGAAATCCATATCTGCTTCGCATATGTTTTACCAAGACAGAAATTTAGAAAAAATTACAGCAGGAAAGTTGATATCAAAAGGTGCTACAAATATTCAGGGAATGTTTCAGGATTGTGAGCGCTTAACTACAATTTCACTTAAAAATCAAACTGACTGGAATACTGGTCAGTCAATTTCTTCCAATAATTTATTTAAAAATTGTTGGAGTTTGTCGGGTGGAGCCAGTGGTCAATTTAGTTATGAAGATCATGAAAATGATATAAATGCTAATCCTCTAATGTATGCAAATTCTGGTGATGAAGGTTTATTTACTGATGGGGGATTTTATGAAGTTACATTTAATTCTGCTGAAAATGGTAAAATCTATGATAATACTGAAGGGAAAGGTAAACCTATAACGAACATCTATATTCATTTAGGTGCTTCTGTTTCAACAGGACGCCATAATGATTACATAGGAACAATTACTTTTGGTTCAGGAAAATCAGCTCAAACATATTATGCTGTACCAAACGATACTATTCATGAATTTACATCATTCGGTGTTTTACCGCAGACGATTGATCAAGATACTATTATAAAACCTGGTTTTTCGATTATGCCTGAAGTTACATTTAGCTCATCTGAGTACGGTAATATTTATAATAATCCTGATGGAACTGGGGAGCCTATAACGAATATCTATATTTATTCAGGTGCTTCTGTTTCAACAAGACGTCATAATGATTACATAGGAACAATTACTTTTGGTTCAGAAAATTCAGCTCAAACATATTATGCTGTACCAAATGATACTATTCATGGTTTTGTATCATTCGGCGATTTACCGCTGAAGATTGATGAAAATATTACTATAAATCCTGTTTTTTCGTATATGCCTGAAGTCACATTTGATTCACCTGTTTATGATAATCCTTATGGAGATGGTGATACTATAACGAATATCCGTGTTCATCAAGATTCTCCTGTTTCAACAGAAACTTTTAGTTACGATCAATGTGTTGGAAAAATTACTTTTGGTTCTGGCGAAACAACTAAAACATATTATGCTGTACCTAGTATAGATTATAAATTTGATAAGTTTAAGGGTGTTCCTGAAGGTAGAATAATAACAGCAGATACTACCATATCCTCTTCTTTTATTGAAGTTGCGTATACAACAATATCTTTTGTATGTACGGAAAAAATAGGTGAACAGGAAGTTAATGTTAGATATTTTCCAGTGTTTAATAGAGTACAAAAAAATGTAACTTATTATGATAATAGTGGTCTATCTTATCAATCTATGAATTCAAATATAACTAAAGCAAGAATTCCTGTGGGTACTTCTATTATTGCTGTAAGAAGTATTAATGATGTTTCTTTTGATACACTTTATCCTGAAGAACCAAAATCAGGTGGCACAAAAACATTTGATTATAGAACAGAATGGGCTCAAAGTAAGCTTGTATATAACGCTGAAGGATGTTTGGAAACCGTAGAGCGATTAGTGAATACTGAGGATCAACATGAAAGTCATCCTAAAATTAATGGTGTAGAGCTTATAGCTATTTGGAATGCTTATAAAGATTTGGGTTTCGGCGGCTCCTTAGGGCCGTTTTGGTCTTGCGTAGCGGGCGATGAGCTCAGCGCGTGGTTCTGGTACTCGTACCGCGGCGATTGGAGCTACGGTACCCGTGGCCACGACGACAATATGTGCGTGTGTGTCTCTCGGGCTTTTAATTAAACCTCTAAACCTAAATAGAAAAATCTAATACTAGTCTTCGGGCTTTATGTTCGGAGGCTTTTTTTTGAACTAATAGTTTGTCATCATTAAATATTGTTACTGCATATCCGATAGCCAATCAACAACGTCAATAATATGAACACCTTCAAAAGAATATGACGGTTGATTAATTCTTGATAGTATGATTTTTGGATAAGCATCTTGAATTTTTAATAATGGTGATACTTCGCGATCAAAAGTCGTTAGCAAAGATAAATCATTACTTACTTGAACATATAGTTTTTCGTCTTGTTTGATTGCAACAAAGTCTACTTCTTTATCGTAAAGTGCGCCTGTATATACCTCATATCCTCTTCTTAAAAATTCTATTGCAACAATATTTTCTAGAATTCTTCCATAATCCATGTTGCGCTTACCTAATTTTGCATATCTAAAAGAGTGGTCGCATAAATAATATTTGCAATTAGTATTTAAATATTTTTTACCTCTTATGTTGTATTTATTAATTTTGTAAAACGAAAAAGCATTACATAGATAATCCGTATAACTTGCAATAGTTACGTTACTTATTTGTAAACCTGCTTTTGTGAGCTCTTTTGTAATTTTTCTAATTGAAGTTATATTAGAGATATTATCCATTAAATAATTTGATAAGTTATCAATAATGACAGGCTTTCTAATATTGTATTTTTGTACTATGTCTCTAAGGATTAAGGTTTTATATACATTATTTAAGTAAGTGTATTTTTCATTTTCATTATTGTATACATAAGAACCAGACATCCCGCCTTCATTAAAATATTTATTAAGAGACTCATTGTTTGGTTCAAATTCAAAATATGTGCAAAATTCTACAAACGAAAAAGGGAACACTTCTATCTCAAAAGTTCTTCCTGTAAAAAGCGTTGCTAAATCTGAACTAAGTAAAAATGCATTTGACCCCGTAATGTAAATATCATACTTTTCGGTATTATGTAATCCTATAACGGCATGCTCAAATCCTTCGCACATTTGAATTTCGTCTATTAACACATAGTTGTTTTTTGCAGAAGCATATTGAGATTCTATGTAATCATACAGAGCATGATATTCTAAATAGGATTCATTAGTAGGATCTGTTAGATTTAAGCTTATTATGTTAGCTGATTCGTCTTTTTTAAGCTCTGTTTTTATAAAGCTTTCCAGAAGTTTAGATTTTCCACTTCTTCTTACTCCTGTAATAACTTTAATATCAGGAGTGTTTTTTACGCTTATCAGCTTATCGAGATATTGTTTACGTTTTATAAGTTTCATTTTCCTCCATTATTAAGTATATTTTACCATATAAGAAGATTGCTATTTAACAAAATTTAAAATTTTTATTTTTGTTAAACAGAATTTTTGGTAATGTGGGAGATAATGGATTACGTTATATGTAGTGACAAATGTTGCCAAATTATGACAAATTATGACATGCCCCAAAAAGTAAGCGAAAAGTAAGGAAAAAGTAAGGAACGAAATTTTCGATTATCATCATACCAGCTGGTTAGGGGTTTGTGTTGGGTAAGGAGTTATAAGTAAATTTACTACGTATGTAGTCTTTGACCTGGGCAAAAGACGCATTTTGCTAAACGCCCTCTCAAGGCGAAGGTCGCCGGTTCGAATCCGGTCCGGGCTACCATATTTCTTAAGGTTGAGTACTA
>JAUNNF010000003.1 GCA_030537355.1 Coriobacteriia bacterium | reverse complement strand
AATAAGGACAAGTGTATTGGAGTATTGTATGACTTATAAACCAAAACCAGTAAAAACAAATAACATTAAACTTCCAAAAAGTCTTGATTGTTTGGTTGAAAAAATCGCTCAAAACGTTCATGATAATTGGGCAAAAGCACGGATAGACGAAGGTTGGACATACGGACCTGCACGTAATGACGAAAAGAAAGAAACACCATGTTTAGTGCCTTATGAAGAATTATCAGAATCAGAAAAAGAATATGATAGAAAAACTGCATTAGAAACAATTAAACTGATAATTAAGCTTGGCTATACCATAGAGTAGGAGAGAATTATGGAAGATAAATTTTCAAGAAGAATACAAAAGACAATTAATATATTTTGTTGGGTACCATTGCTTCTTGGTACTGTTGGTTATATGATAGAGGGTAATGATTTTCTCCATTCACTATATTCAACAATATGTTTGTATTTTATGAATCCAATTAATAGTGATGAAAATCTATTAATTATACTTACGAAATTTTTAACCGTAATTGTTGCTGGAAATATTATTCTGACTATATTATTTGCGGCATTGTCTGTTACTAGCCATTTTATTACAAACAGATTTAAAGATTCAACAGCTATATATACAGATAATGAGTTTGGTTCAATTATTTTGGATAAATTTAAGCATAGTTATATTGTTAAAATTGATGACACTTCTAAAAAGCCTCATAGATTCTCATCTAAAGGTGCTAAAAGGCATATCTTTGTTTTTGATAATGATAATAAATGTATAAATGAATTTAAACGATATGAAAGTTATCTTACAGATAAAAATGTATATTTATTACTTAATAATGTAGATTCGTTTTTGATACATTCTCAAACTGAAAGCTCGATTAAAAGAAATTGTAAATTACAAGTTGTTAATTTTCAAGAATTGTTAGCAAGAGATTTTTGGTGTACAAGAATTAAAGAAATTTTTGAGGACAGAAATAAAAATTTCAAAAAATTGGGTGATGAAAACAAAAAATATAATATCGCTATTTGTGGTTATGGTTCTATTGGAAATGCCATATTAAGATATGCAATTTTAAACAATTTGTATGACGTTAATCAAAATTTTGTCTATCATGTATGGGGCTGTTCGTTATATAAAAAAAAGTTCATTTATAATGTGTTTAACAAAAGTAAGGATATCGGTTCAAAGGATGAAGCTTTTGTTTATGACGATGATTACTTGGAATGTGTTGACAAATTGATGGATATGGATATCGTTATTTGCACGGAAGAACAAAATTCGTTAGAATTAGTTAAAAGAATGTTGTTCCTACGAAAACAAAATAAATTGCCTCGAATATATTATTACAGTAAGTCTGATAATAGTTTTTCTGATATATATGTAGATGAGAATATTAAACCATTTGGTCGTCCAGATTCAATATTAAATGAACATACTGTTATTGATGATAGTTTATATAAGTGCGCTAAATACATCAGTTATGATTATCATAGTTATCATGAGTGGGAGACTAAGAAAAAAGAAAGTAATAGGGATATGCCCCCGTATCAAAAATATATTGAAAATATGATAAATGAAAATAATTTAGATAAGCACATAATCGATCATTGGGAAGGTGTTGGTGAAGAAGACAAAAAAGATAGAGCCTTTTCACAAGGATCCGATATTGCAAGAGCTGATCATTTGTTAATTGAAAAAACAATTCGAAACAAGAAAAATATTATTGACGATATGGATAATCCTAGTAATGCGACAAAAGAATTATGGGCTTTAGAGCATATCAGGTGGTGTAGATACCTTATTTTAAACGGTTATACTTATGGTGAAAAAGATCCAGCAAATAAAACACATAATTGTTTAATAGAGTTTTCAAAATTATCTAAGAATTATCAGCGATTAGATGGTTATCAATCAAAATGTATAGAAAGTATGATCGATAAAGAAGTTTGTAAAAAGATGAAATATTATAATCTTTTATAAAGCAAATTTTGTTCTGCCATTTTTATTATTAGTATTGACAAACATTTAATTTTGTAATATACTATATTACAATGATTGATAGAGAAGACATACAAGCAATTAATTATTTAAAGAAAAACTATTCTTTGAATGATAATAATATCTATGACACAATCGAAGAAGTTAATTTTGATTCAAATGAAATGTTGTATATCACAGAATTTAATGACATGCCTAGGAGCAAAGGGCCTAAAAGAGTATATGATAGAAGTAACTATACAATAAGGTTTAACTTAGATGAAGTTCATTCACTTGATTTGTCTGCGCTAGAATATGTAGTAAATAACATTCAAGGTCCATGTGCTATTTTGTTTAGAAACAGTTTTTTTGCTACAGGTTCTTCTGCAATAATGGCTATTCGCAAATTGCTATTCATGTTAGGTTACATTGAAGAAGTTGCAAACCTTAAGGACAACAGAAATAGATTTTACTTGCTTGACCGCTTCAGTTTGTTAGTTTTAGATCCTCATGGAGACAAGAAAGTAAAATTAACTTATGAGGAAGATAATAAATACATAAGCAATATATACGATGTTAATACAATACAGGATATAGATTATTGTTTAAGCCCTCGTAAAACAGGAGCTTTATTAGATTCGATTGATAGTAAAGTAGTATTTGAAGATATAGCGTATTTGAGAAACGGATTCAATATGCATAGACTTCGCCACTTAAAACAGTATGATGGTGATCTTAAAGACGCTAACGACAAGGTTGTTTGTCCTTTGAGTAAGAGCAATCTGAAGAATACATATATTAGAGACAATGTTTCTGCAGTAATTCTCGATGACAAGACTAATATTGACGATTATAGAATAAATCCGGATAAGGATTTAGTATTATCGGTTAGAGGAGGTTATCCTAGCGCTGCCATTATTGACGCTGATGATAAAAGGCCATTTATAGCTACTAATAATTTGGTAATCATAACTCCAAAAGAAAATTATTCTAAAGAAGCTGTATTAATGTATTTACTATCAAAACAGTTCAAAAAATACGTTGAGGCAATATGTGGAGATGCAGTGTTATTTACTTTATTAATTAAGGATTTATGCAATGCACCTGTTAGAGGTATAGGTAATAAAGATAAAGTTGCAAAGTTTAAAAAGAATAGGGAGGAATATGTTCTAACATGTAAAAAAGCAGATGAGTTGAGAGATCAAGTATTTGATTATAGTTAAAATTTTTTAAGAGAGTATGTAATATTATATATTACAAAGGAGAGAGATTGAAAACCATTAGTAAACAAAATGAAATTAGGCTATTTAAAGAAATTGAAAGTAATTCTCGACATTCTGAGATTGCTCGCAATAAAATTATTTATGCTTATAAATATCTTGTAAAAAGTATAGCAAACAAGTTTTATGCATCCACATTAGACGATGACGATTTGATGCAAGCTGGCATGATAGCAATGGATGAGGCTATTAGCAGATATGATTTTAGAAGGGGTGTGAAGTTTTCTACATTTGCATATCCATTTGTGCATGCTGCTATTAAAAGAGAAATACAAAATAATGATAGATGTATAAAGATACCTGTACATAAACAAGAACACATAAGCATTATCGAGAGAGCAAAACAAGAATTTGGGGGTCATATAACCAATGAGCAGATTGCAAAAGGGTGGGGTATTGATTTAGAAGAAATTAAATTATTAGAATATATAAATAAACCCATATCTAGCATAAACAATAAAATTTATGATAAGGAATATGCGGAGTTTTTTAAGGATAAAAATATTGAAGATAATGATGATAAGCTTTATCGCAAAGAGTTATGGAAGTTCTCTGAAAATTTTTCTGAGGACGAAAAGCAAGTCTTAAAATTACGATATACAGAAGAATTATCATATGCCGATATCGGTAAAAAACTTGAGTGTTCAAGAGAGAAAGTACGTCAAATCGATAATAAAATATTAAATAAATATAGAGATATGATTGTAGGTTAGTCTTATATGTTAGATCCAAATTACATATTTACAATAGGCTTGATTACAACACTTCTTTGTATTGCTATAGTAGTTATCTGGAAAATATTTAGTAAATTTAGTCTAATTCCAGTCATAGTCGGTGTTGGTGCCTGGGCAGTTTTTTGTTTGACGTTTGAAGTTCTACCTGACTATACATTCTTAAGCGTCAATTCAGATATTGTAAATTTTAGAATGAGCTCTATGTGGGCAGATGCATTGTGTGTTCTTCCGATAATTGGAATTGTTGAAGAGACAGCTCGATTCGTTTCGTTTAAGACTGTTCTTAAAAAATATGATGATATTAAAACAGCCATAGGATTTGGAATTGGTTTTGGATGTGCTGAGGCCCTATATCTAGTTGGATTTAATTATATGTTGATGGCTTTAGCTGTATGTACAAATTATGAAGGTATTTTATCCGGATATAAAGATTTTGCTTATACATTTGCTGGCAACCTTGAATTAGAGGTTTTTGCACGGATGGTTGCAATTGTTTTTCATATTGCATTATCTATTTTAGTTTTTTATGCGGCAAGAAATAAAAAGTTTGTATGGGTATATCCTGTTTGTATAGTTCTCCATGCTATTGCTGATTTTCCATATATTTTGTATTGCTGGGGAATTATAGACTTGCTTACAAATCGTATTTGTTTTGCAGTCGCATCAACTATTTTGCTATTTATTGCTCTGTTTGTATGTATGCTATATAGAAGGAGCTTTGGTAATGATAATCAATTTGATTCAATGGTATGTTAATATATAAATATCAGTTAAATGAACAGGAGTGAATTCATGAAGTATGAATTAGTTTATTTCGATAATGACAAGGAAATCACAGAAAAGGATCCAGAAGGTTATTTTTTCAAAAAAGCCGAGGCTAAATATCGTGAATATCAAGCTGATGGTGAAATTACAGGCGATGGTAGCTTTACTTTATTTGCAGGAGATAAATCCTATAATTCTTTTTTTATAGACGATGCTGATTTTGAAGAGATTAAAAGTAATGATTCTTATTTTGAGGTTGGGGGATATTACGAGTGTATTACTCAAGAAGCACAAGAAGCTGCCGAAGAATGTGGTATGCCGGTTTCGCAGCTAGATGTTGATGAATATACAGTTTCTGATGACGATTTTGGAAAGTGCACAATTAAATTTAATGGCGAAGAAGTTTCTGTACCTATTAAAGCTAAAGTTAATTATTCTGCGTATTGTGCTTAGTATTATTTAATAATGTTTTATGACAAAACAAGAACAATTACATCTAGCAAAAGATATAGCAATTATGGCCCACGCCGGACAGATCGATAGATCTGGATTGCCTTACATTAATCATCCTAAAACTGTTGCTTCGTTAGTTAAGACAGATGAAGAAAAAACTGTAGCATGGCTTCATGATGTAGTTGAAGATACTAATATAACTATTGAAGACTTAAAAGCTAAAGGTTTTTCTGATGAAGTAATTGCTGGAGTAGAAGCCATGACTCATGATTCCTCAATAGATTATTTCGATTATGTAAGAAATATTAAAAAGAATAAACTTGCTTTAGCAGTAAAGATAGCTGATTTAACACACAATATGGATATTTCAAGAATTAAGAATCCTACTAAGCTTGATTATGAGCGGCTTGAAAAGTATAAAAAGGCAATGGATATTTTAAAATAAAGTGTTTCTTCAATAAAGATTTCCCATAAATTTCCATTGTTTATGGTTAGTTTGTTACGTAAAATGACATTAAATAACACATAATGCCTTATAATCACTATATTTCTAATGACGTCGGGGGTTCGAATCCCTCAAGGCGCGCCAGATTAGAAATTCATCCAAGTGGATTTTAATAAGCAGAATTCTAATGTTCTTCAATTTTGGAATTCATTTCTATAAAATATAGAAGAAATTAAAGTTATTCAAAATTTTACTTTTTTTATGATATACTTAGCTTACTAAGTAAACTTAGTAAAGGAGTATAAAATGAGTAATTCAAGTACAGTAACATGTTCTTTCACTATGGATCGAGATACTTATAATGAGTATAAAAGCACAATTGTGCGTAAAGGCGAAAATGTTAAAGGTAATTTAATTAATCATATGTTAAAGGTCATTAATGATTCTAAGCCTAATGCTGAAACCATTGCTGCTATTAAAGAAGCAGAACAAATAGTTGATGACCCTAATGTTCCAGCATATTCTAATGTTGATGATTTACGTGAGGCGTTGGAGTGTTAGATGTTAAAAGTCAAATATACGTCTAAATTCAATAAAGACATAAAATTAGCAAAAAAACAAAATAGAAATTTAGATTTACTATTTGAAGTAGTAGACAAATTGATTCATCAAGAAACTCTTGATGCAAAATATAAAGATCATAATTTGTCAGGAAATTATAAAGGGTGTCGGGAATGTCATATCCAGCCTGATTGGTTATTAATATATCAAATAAAGTCTAATAGTTTAACACTCTTGCTGACACGATTAGGCTCACATAGTACGTTATATGATAAGTAATATGTACAAAATTTCAACAGTAGAAAATATGCGAAAGAGTGATGCCTGGACTATTGCTAATAAAGTTCCAAGCAAGGAACTTATGTGGCGAGCTGGTACTGGTGTTTACAATTCATTAAAAGAATGGGAAGATCCAGTTGCCATTGTTTGTGGTTGCGGAAATAACGCTGGAGATGGTTATGTTATTGCATTGAAACTACAAGAAAATAACATCCCTTGCGACATTATTTTGCTTAAAGAAAAATTTTCTGATGATGGTAAATATTACTTTGATCAATGTGTCGAAAAGAAAATTCCTGTAATTTGTAATCCAGATTACAATAAATATAAAACCTTAGTTGATTGTATGTTAGGCACTGGCTTTAAGGGAGATGTTAGGGGAGATATTGCTGACGCTATCAAGGCTATTAACAAAGCCCACGCATACGTTGTAAGCGTTGATATAAACAGTGGCCTTAATGGAGACACTGGCGAGTCAAGCTTATGCGTTAAGAGTGATCTGACAGTTTCAATTGGTGGCTTTAAACCTGGTCATTTCTTAGGCATTGCAGATTCCGTGATTAAAGAGAAGCTTAATATTGATATAGGTATCGAACCACTCGATAAACCATTTTTGCTAGTAAGTGACGAAGAATATAAACATTTAAGTAAAGAAGATTTTGATAACAATATTATAATTAAGGACGTTAATGAGATTAAATATGCCATCACACAAGCATAAAATATTTTCAGACTTCTACTGAAGTCATAGGAATTAATCCAGAAGAAATTACAGAGCTTGGTATGTCTTATGATATTTTTAGCAAAGGCTAATATTTCTAGTTCAGATTTTAAAGCTGCTTAAAATAGACTCTATTGCGTGCAATTAGTTATTTTTCTTAAATACAAAATTGCGAGATTTTGGTATCAACAATAAAACAAGCATAACTATATATAAAATAAATTTTGTTGTTCCAAACAATGTAATTACAACAAAAGCTTTTGTGATAACCATAAATAGACTAAAAATCACGAAAGCTATTGCGATTATATAAAGAATTTTGTTTTTAGCAAGCAGACCAAATCCGACTATACCTTGTAGTATGGCTACACCTGCTGTTAAAACCCCTGCAAGCCATGAAAAATCACCTAAGTCCCATTCTGCCATATCGAATGTTTTTGTTAATCCATCTATAACAACATTTAAGCTATCTGTTATTAAAAGATCTTCATTAAAAGCACCCCATAAATAATAAATCCCATTGTATAAGCTAAAAACGCATAAAGCTATAAAGAAAATTGCTGGAATCCATATGTTTATTGGGATATTTTTTAGTCTCTTTCTCATATTGCTTATTATTATATATCAACTTTATATATATTTTATACTATAATAAACACAACAGTAAGGAGCAAATATGAGTGTAGTAACAGTAATTGGTTCAGGACAAATGGCTACAGCCTTAAGTTTTCCAGCTTTTGAAAACGGTAACGAGGTGCGTCTTGTTGGTACGCACCTAGATCGTGAAATTATCGATGAGCTGCGAAAGTCTAATTATCACCTAAATCTAAAACGTAAAGTTCACGAAGGTGTCAAGTTTTATCAGATTGAAGAGGCAAAAGAAGCTCTTACAGGAGCTGACCTTGTTTTGTGTGGTGTGTCCAGTTTTGGTGTTGAATGGTACGGTAAAGAAATCTTGCCAATCTTAGATGAAAACGTGCCAATGATTTCTGTTACAAAGGGGCTCATGAATCAAGGCGATGGCAAAATGATTTGTTACCCAGAGTATTGGAAGAGCCAACTGAGAGAAGGCTCTAAATTAGTTTTAAATGCAATTGGTGGGCCTTGCGAGGCAAAGTGTTTGGCTGATCATGTACCATCTTATGTTGCATATTGCGGACCAGATATGGAGATATTAAAGAAGATTAAGAAGATATTCTCTACAGATTATTATATTATCAGCTTAACTCAAGATGTTGTGGGTTTAGAGGTTTCTGTTGCTCTAAAAAATGCTTATGCATTGGCCACAGCATTGGCTGTTGGAATGGCTGAGAAGGAAAACCGTGAAGGCGTAAATTCATGGAATGCTCAATCAGCATTGTTCATGCAAGGTGTTAAAGAGATGTACGATTTGCTTCCTGTGTTTGGAGGATCTCAAGATAAAATTATGTATGCTGCAGGGGATTGTCATGTAACTTCTCAGGGTGGCAGAAGCCGAAAAGTTGGTGTTCTTTTGGGCAAAGGTTACACGATTGACGAGGCTCTAGAACAACTTAAAGGCGAGACCCTAGAGGCTGTTGTAATTGCAAAACGTACAGGCAAAGCAGTTTGTGAACTAGGTGAGATGGATAAATACCCATTGTTAATGCATGTTTATGAATTATTGACTCAAGGCATTACCATCAATATGCCTTGGAAAAAATTCGAAACTATTAATTAGCAATAAACCTCAAAGCTATCAGGCCAGGCTTTGCAAATTAGGTGATAGTTACCTTTGGCAATCTCAACTGCTTGATAGCTTGTAACAGATTTTGACACAAAAACTGGAATTTGTGCATTAACGATTTTTCTTGATAGATCTGAAGATACTCTTCCTGATGTAAAAATAATACATTTGTTAACGTCAATGTTGTTTTTATATATATAACCAATTATTTTATCTACAGCATTATGGCGTCCAATATCTTCTCTAACTTGCGTTATTTTTCCATTAACGCTCAATATTGCACAATGTGTACCGCTTGTTTTTTTGTGGATTGACGTGCCTTTATGGAAGTCATTAACAAGGTCAAATATCCACACGTCTTTATATTTAAGTTCGTCCTTTTGTTTTTTTACTGAAAGTTTTTGATTTGTTTCAACGAATACTTCGCTATCTTTAAAATTAATGTTTTTAATATCAGAGTAATTGTTGATTAAGGCCTTACCGATAAGCCATCCAATTACAATTTCATCGAGGTCTTCGTTTATACAAATAAAAGTTTTCTTTAATTGTCCGTTAACATATAAGTCAAGATTATGTTCTTCTACAACTTGGACTTCACTAGACCTTGACTTTCCATTGTTTGAAATTATTTTAGTTGCACAATTTTTCATAATCCTCATTTGTGTTTATGTTGATTAGCATCTTTTTATCCAGATTATAATCTATATATTTTGTTTTGCAACGCTCATAAATTTCGAGTAAACAGTACTTTTTGTTGTCGATAAGATCTTTAAGTACAGGAACAATATTTTTTGAGTAAATTCCGCAGGTAGGGTGAACTCTCTCTTCATCTTTGAAAATATAGCATTCATGCTCGTTATCTATTTTTTCAACTAGATAATAAACTAAATCTTGATTTATAAATGGCATATCGACACTACAAATAAAACAATACTTTTTGTTTGTGCTTTTAAGAATTTGGTATATGCCCTCCATAGGTCCGACGCCTTCGTGCTCGTCATAAACCGCATTGGCTGTTATACTCCTGTCATTTGTTGCTATGGTAATTTCTGAAAAAGACTCAAATTTTTTGCATATATGATTTAGAAAAGTTTCATTACCGATTTTTAAATTGGCTTTATTAATATTCATTCGTCTACTTTTACTCGACGAGAGAACCCCAATGCCTATTTCATCAATTGATACCATAAAACTAAATTATATCTTGCAATTAGAGCTAATTATGCTAAATTTTTTATTATGCAAAAGCTATTAAAAATAATAATTTTATCGTTCTGTTTATTTTTCTTATGTGCATGTGTTAACACAAAGGCTGCAACAAGTAATATTAAAGATAGTGTAGGCCATGAGTTTTCATTAAATCTTCCGCTAAAAAAAGTTACATCCACACATAACCCTACATTAAATCATCTAATTGTTTTGGGTAATGGTACATCTAAATACATTGCAGGTTTTGGCAGGAAGGATATAGCATCTAATCTTTATAGTAAAATATTACCTGATTGGGATAGTATTGAATGTGTTGGCAGTGATAGCACTTCTGTTAATAAAGAAGAAATTGTAAAGCTTCACCCAGATTTAATTATTTTACCTGAACTAAATTGGCGAGCAAAAGAAAAGGATTACGAAGGTACTGGCATTGATACTTTTGTTTGTTTCCCCCAGGATGAAAGTGTAGATAGTATTAAATTGAGCTTGACTGACCTAGCTAAACTTTTTGGCGAGGAAGAGAGGGCTAGTCTAATTATTGATAAGTATAACGAAATTTATAATGATGTTAATGCTTCTGTTAGGGATGTTAAAACAAAACCTAAAGTAGTATTTTTCGGACCTCAATTGTATACAGTAGCTGCTAAAAATATGATTCAAAATGATTTAATAGAAAGTGCTGGATCTAGGTGTATTGATTCTAATGTTAATAACGAAAGTTATTTTGTGTCTGTTGAGCCTGAAACACTGAATGCACAAAACCCTGAATATATATTTATTCCTAGTTATGCAAAATATTCTGTTGATGATATATTAAATGATAAGAAACTATCTAATATAGATGCTGTTAAGCAGAAAAATGTTTTTAAATTTCCAAGTGCGCTTGAACCTTGGGATTATGCTACATGTTCCTCATGCCTTGGTTTATGCTGGCTTGTCAATAAGTTACATCCGGAAGTTTATTCAAAAGATAGAGTAGTTAGCAATTCGTTGAGTTTTTATAAGCTATTGTACAATCATGATTTTACATTTGAAGAACTAGGGCTTCAATAAATGCTATAATATCGACGTCAAGCTAGGAGGAAATTTACAATGAATTTGAAACGTCACTGTCAACCCAATAATAATGATAGGAAGATGGATGACACAGCTCTCAAGTTTGACAAACTTAAACACACTTATATCCCAGGTATATGTCCACTTTCTCAAACTCTTGCATTATTGCAAGCATACATTAGTCAATCATGTGGAAAATGTGTACCTTGTAGGGATGGACTAAAACAAGCTGAAACGATCTTAAAATCTATTATTGAGTTTAAAGCAAATGAAGACTCGCTAAAGTCGTTAAAAGATTTACTCACAACTATCAATCAAACTGCTGACTGTGCTGTCGGTTATGGTGCAGCTAATACCATACTCGCTAGCTTAGACTTATTTAAAGATGAATATGAACTTCATGTTTTTGAGAAAAAGTGCTCATCTTACAATTTAGATTGTGCACCTTGCGTATCTTATTGTCCAGCAAATGTTGATATACCTGGCTATATTTCATTAATCCAGCAAAATAGATGCGATGATGCTGTCAGGTTAATTAGAAAAGATAATCCATTTGTTTGTGCATGTGCTTATGTATGCGAGCACCCATGCGAGATGAAATGCAGAAGAAATATTTTGGATGACGCAATCAACATTCGTGCTTTAAAACGTTATGCTATAGATCATTCAATGCGAATAGATAATCCTAAATCAAATGTTGAGACGGGTAAGAAAATTAACATTGTTGGCGCTGGTCCAGCAGGGTTAACTTGTGCATATTATCTAGCACTTATGGGGCATAAGGTTCAAATTTATGAAGCTCACAAAAAACTTGGTGGCATGTTGCAGTACGGAATTCCAAATTATCGCTTACCTAAGACTGAGCTTAAACGTGATATCGATATGATTATAAAGCATAAAAATATCACAGTTAAAACAGGTGTTAAAGTAGGCTCTGATATAAGCTTTAAAAAGCTAAAAGATAATTGTGATGCTTTGTTTGTTGCAATTGGTTGTCAGGTAGGGAAGAAAATTCGTCTTTCTGGCACAACTTCAGCGGTAGAGATGTTAGGGCTTATAGGGGATGGAAAGCTTCCAAATTATAAAGGCAAAAATGTAGTAGTTATCGGTGGTGGTAATGTTGCTATGGATGCTGCACGCAGTGCTGTTAGATGCAATGCCAAAAGTGTTACAGTCGTCTATCGTAGACGCCAATGTGACATGACTGCATTGGACGCAGAAATACAAGGAGCAATTGAAGAGGGTGTTGAGATCAAGACTCTTTGCGCTCCTAAGAAAATCAAAAATAAGACTTTAATAGCAACGCCTCAAATGGTATCTGTATTTGATAAAAGTGGACGCCCTAAAGTAGTTGCTGCAAATAAAGATGATATTGAAATCAAATGTGATGTAGCACTGTTGGCTATAGGTCAAGATGTAGCTCAAGATTTTTCTAAATATATGGACGATAAAGTATTTTTTGGTGGCGATTGCGATTATGGTCCATCTACTGTAATCAAAGCTGTTGCAGCAGGTAAAGAAACTGCCGTTCAGATTGATGAATACCTAGGTTATCATCATAAATTTGGAGAGATTATTGATATCCCAGACGCAAATCCTAATTGCAGGGATTTAATTGGAAGGTCAGAAATTAGTACTGTTGCTGCTGACAAAAGAATAAAAAACTTTAAGCCAATAGAAATTGGTTTGAGCGAGGAAGAAGCAATGCAGGAATGCAAAAAATGCTTGCGTTGTGATGTTTATGGGTGTAATCATGTCGATTAATATAACAATAGACGGCAAACGAAAAAGAGTAGATGAGAATTCTACTATACTTGATGTAGCTGGAGATTCAATTCCAACTCTTTGCTATCTCAAAGGCGTAAACAATATCGGCTCTTGCAAAATATGTGTTGTCGAAATCAAAGGTCAAGATAATCTTGTTACTGCATGTAATACCAAAGTTAAAGCCAATATGAAGATTTTAACTAATAGTGAAAAGGTTATTGAAGCTCGTAAAAAGATGCTTAATCTTCTTATGGCTGGCCATGATTGCAAAAAATGCAAAAGTAAAGGGAATTGTGAACTAGAAAAACTAGCTAAGAAGTATGGCGTTAAAAAATCAGGATTTAATGGACATGCTATCAAGCAAAATAAAAATCCATTTTTAAGTTATGATTCTCAAATCTGTATTAATTGTAAAAGATGTGTTGCAGCATGTAAAAAGTTGGCTCGTAATGGTGTTTTAGAGGCAAAGCGTGGATACGTTCAAACTCCATTTGATGAGCAATGGAGGGAAAGTGATTGCGAGTCGTGTGGTAATTGTGCAGCTGCTTGTCCTACAGGTGCACTATCTACTAAAAACGATTTAAAATACACAAAGAAAGTTCTAACTACATGCCCACATTGTGCAACTGGTTGTCAATTTAATTTACTTGTAAGAGGTAATAAAATTGTTGGAACAGAAGCTGTAGATGGACCTTCTAATCATAAAAGGCTTTGCGTAAAAGGTCGTTTCGGATCATTTGATTTTGTTCATTCTAAAGAGAGATTGACAAGTCCTCTAATTAAAACTAAGAATGGTAAGTTTCGTCGTGCTAGTTGGGATGAGGCTCTAGATTTAATCGCAAGTAAATTCTTGGAGATTAAACGCAAATATGGTGCCGATGCGTTGGCTGGTTTTGCTTGCTCTCGTGCTCCAAATGAGGATTGCTATATGTTCCAGAAGATGGTTAGATGTGCTTTTGGTACAAACAACGTAGATAATTGTGCACGCGTTTGCCATTCGGCATCAGTGGCTGGTCTTGCAATGACTTTAGGTTCAGGGGCTATGACCAATCCAATAGGGGATATCACTAATGATGTTGATGTAATAATGTTGGTTGGCTCTAACCCAGAAGAAGCGCATCCAGTTATCGGTATGCAAATACGCAATGCTGTTGCAAATGGTACAAAATTAATCGTCGTTGACCCTAGAGATATTGGCCTTACACAAGTTGCTGATATTCATATTAAACTTAAACCTGGTACAAATGTAGCATTTGCTAATGGAATTATGAATGTAATGATCAATGAAGGCTTAACTGACAAGAAATTTATTAAATCCAGGACTGAAGGTTATAAAGAGCTTGCTGAGATAGTTAAAGATTATACTCCAGAGAAAGTTGCAAAAATTTGCAACATTAATAAGGACAAACTTATTGAAGCTGCCAGGATGTATGCTCGTGCAGACAAAGCTCCAATCATATATTGCTTGGGTGTTACAGAACATTCAACCGGTACCGAAGGTGTTATGTCAATGTCTAACATGGCGATGATGGTTGGCAAGCTAGGGAAGCCTGGTTGTGGCGTTAATCCACTTCGTGGTCAAAACAATGTTCAAGGCGCATGTGATATGGGTGCACTTCCTGTTTCTTTCCCAGGTTATCAGTCTGTTAAAGACGAGAAGATCATCAAAAAATTCGAGCGTGCTTGGAAAACAAAGTTAAACAGAAATCCTGGTATGCATGCAACAGATGTGTTCGGGGCCGCCATTAATAAAGACATTCGTGGCCTCTTCATATTTGGTGAAGACCCAATTGTCACTGATGCTGACCAGGGCCATATAAAGAAAGCTTTAAAGAGTTTAGATTTCTTTGTATTAGATGATTTGTTTATGACAGAAACTGCTAAATATGCTGACGTTATTTTACCTGGTACTAGTTATGCTGAAAAAGAAGGTACATTTACAAACACCGAACGTCGTGTTCAACGTGTTCGCAAGGCTGTTGAGTTAAAAGGCAATATGAGGTTAGATACAGATATTTTCATTGATTTAATGAAGCGCATGAAATATAAACAAAAGAAAATGACTTCTGCTCAAATAATGGATGAAATTGCAAGTGTAACACCAAGTTTTGCAGGCATTAGCCACAAACGTCTAGATTCAGGCGAGACCCTTCAATGGCCTTGCACAAGTAAGCGTCATCCCGGAACACCTATTTTACATGTTGATAAATTTAGTAGGGGACGAGGTTGGTTTTATCCCGCTAAATATGTTCCAAGTGCTGAGCTTCCAGATAAGGATTATCCATTCATCTTAATGACTGGTAGGATACTTTATCATTACAATACTCGTGCTATGACAGGAAAGACCAAAGGTTTGATGCAACGCGAGGGCAAATCATATATTGAAATGAATAAAATCGATGCTGATAAACTAGGTATTAAAGATGGAGACAAAATCAAAGTTTCTTCTAGACGAGGATCTATTAAGACCACTGCTAGAGTGTCATATAAAGTTTCCCAAGGGGAGACATGGATGCCATTTCACTTTCCAGATGGATATGCAAATATATTGACTAATGCGGCGCTAGATAAATATGCTCGCATTCCTGAATATAAAGTTTGTGCAGTAAACATTTCAAAATGAATAAAAAAGTAGACATCAGTAAAATTATCCTTTTTTGTTTAGTTGGAATTCTTTCTATTGTCGTAATATTTTTAGCATCACGAATTTATTTGATAGAAAAAACCTATAATCAAAATAATAATTCTGATGATTATTACCAACAATTAGAAACATGTGTTGATTCCATAAAAAAACAAACTGATTTTACGCCAGAAATTTTAATCACACTTGGTACTGGACTAGATGGTTTAAGTAATAAAATTGATGTTGTCAAAAGTATTTCTTATAAAGATATTAATGGATTTCCTCAGACTACCGTGAATGGACATGAGGGCACCCTTATATTTGGATATTTATGTGGTGCAAAAGTAGTTTGCATGAAAGGAAGAATTCATTTATACGAAGATTTGGATTTATGGGGTGTTCTTGTGCCAATTAGAGTTTGTAATATGCTTGGGGCAAATAAGGTCATACTAACCAATGCGTGTGGGGCGATTAATGAAAGTTATAATGTTGGAGACTTTGCCGTGGCCAATGATGCAATCACACAATTTATAACAAGCAGTTTAGCAGGTCCAAACATTGATCAGTTTGGTGAGCGTTTTACAAGTTTAAATGATTTATACGATAAAGAATTTATTAAAGCTTCTCACAGAGTTGCTGATAAACATGGTATTACACTCCATGATAGTGTTTATGTGCAAACATTAGGGCCAACTTATGAGACCCCTGCAGATATAAAAATGTTTAAAAAATTAGGAGCAGATACTGTCGGAATGAGTTCGTTGTGTGAAGCAATTGGTGCAAAACACGCAAATATGCGTGTTATTAATATTAATTGTATCTCAAATATGGGAGCTGGTTTGGTTGATAATCCTCCTACTGGTAAAGAAGTGAATGAAGAGACGGCTAAGGTATCAAATAAATTTCAAGATTTGATTTGTGGTATAGTGACAGAAATCAATGAAAGGGGATAATATGAAGTTCAAAATTTTAGTAGTATTATCGATCTTTGCTTTTGGTTTTATGCTATGTGGATGTCAGCAAAAAAGCTTATATGCCATCTATTAAAAATGTTAAGATTGATCACCTAACTGTAAATGGCGCCAATATAGAAGGTCATGGTGGTAAATACGCAATGCAAATCAGAGGGTTTGATAAGCCATGTATTGCAAAGTTCTGTGAGGTAGGCCATGAAATTACAGATTGTTATATCAAAGATTTTACATTTACTAATTCAAAATTATTAGGTTCAACTCAGGCTTTTGACCTTGAATATGTTGATGGTCTTGTATTTGATAATTTCGAAATACACGGATCTACCAAGGATGACAAAATTGTAAATTGTAAAAACTTTAAGTTTAGTAATTGTGATTTTAGAAATAGTGCTATAAAGCATAGTACATTAGATACCGTGGAGTTTTCGACATACAATAATTGCCTTTTTAATAATTAAGAGAAATTCGCCACCTTCTTATAGTAGAATAGTAGAAGGAGGTAATTATGAGATTTTTTAATTCGATATTAGGATTTATGTCCATATTTGGAGCAGGGTATTGTATGCTGTATCCAGACATTCATCCATATATTTCATGTTGGATTTTTGGTATTGTTGTTTTAGCATGGGGCTTATGTTCTTTTTTCGCTTATTTTACAAGAGACAAAAGCAAAATTGCGGATGTACTTGTTATATGTAGAGGGATAGTTGCAACTACTGCTGGAGCTATTGCGCTGTTTTTTCTCATTGTTTCTAACTTTTATGAAAACATATTTAATATGCTACAGAGTATCATATTGGTTATATCAATAATATGGCTTGTTATTGATGGTATTTTGTGCATGAATAGCTATGTACAATTCAAACAATATTCTCATACAAAGGGTACATCAATTTTGTATCTCATTATTTTTATTGCAGAAATCATCACTGCACTTGCGATATTTACTGGATATCAATTTGATGAAAGTATTTTGAACATATATACAAGTATTGCAATAGCAGTTTTTGGTGTAAGACTTATCCTTACTGCTTTTGCTGCTGATAGGACTGCTATTATTGATTAAGGAAAATTTATGTCTATAGTATTTCGTGAGTTTAAATATTTTTGGAAGCAGTTTGTCGGATTGGTAATTGCAGTTATAGGCTTAACCACAACTGCTATGGGGCTTCCATATTTAATGCAGGCACTAATTGATTATTCAATTCCTGAAGAAGATTATATGTCTGTAGTTGTTGTATGTGGATTTATGTTGCTTTTAGTTGGTATTGAATTATTGAGCGGTTTGTTTACTGCTAATTTAGCAGCTCGTGTTGCAATGGGTGTATCTAGAAATTTGCGAGGAAAGGTTTTTCATAAAGTCCAAGGATTTTCAGAAGCTGAAATTGACGCCTTTTCTACTTCGTCATTAATTACACGTACTTGCACTGATATTCAGCAAATACAGTTGTTTTTGGCACTTTGTTTAAGTATTGCTATGATGGCTCCTATTATGTGTATTGTTGGTATGATCATGGCAATTTCAACTTCTCCTGACTTATCTGCAATCTTGATTTTTTCTATTCCTATGCTTGCAATTGCGCTAGTTATAATTGGTCGTATTGCGATTCCTCTTTCAAATAGGATTCAAAAGAAACTCGACCGTATCAATATGGTTATTAGAGAAAAATTGACTGGTGCTCGTGTAATAAGGGCATTTGGTACTACAAAATTTGAAGAAGGAAGATTCGATAAAATCAATGTTGAGTATACAAAGATGAATAAAAAGATGATGATTGTTGTTGCTGCTATGTTGCCAGTAATTGTTTTAATTTTAGCATTGACAGTTGCAGCATTGATGTATATTGCATGTAGGTCTGACTATACAGCTGGTATTCAATATACAACTGGTGAGGTTATGGCAATCATCTCCTATATTATTAATATTATGGCTGCAGTAATTTTATTGACCATCGTATTTTTGTTATTGCCAAGAGCAGCTGCTTGTGCAAAACGTACAAAAGAAGTTTTACAAAGTGAAAATCTAATTAAAGATGCACTAGATCCAAAGAATAATCCTGATAAGCGAGGCTATTTAGAATTTAAGAATGTAAGTTTTACTTATGTTGGCGCTTCTAAGCCTGCTATTAAGGATTTGAGTTTTACATCTGCACCAGGCGAGACTACAGCTATTATTGGTGGTACTGGCATGGGTAAGTCTACAATTATTAATATGATTCCTAGATTATATGATGTAAGTGAGGGTTCTATACTTGTTGATGGTGTTGACGTTCGCGATTATAAGCTCGATGAACTTCGTAAAAAAATTGGTTTCGTTCCACAAAAAGCTTGTCTTTTTAAAGGAACAATCGATTCAAATATTATGTTTGGCGATAAGGAAGCAACAGAGGACGCTGTTGAAGAAGCAATCCAAATTGCTCAGTCTTATGATTTTGTTATGGAAAAGGAAAAGGGATTTGAAGAGCCTGTTGCACAAGGTGGACAAAACTTTTCTGGTGGACAAAAACAGAGGCTATGTATTGCTCGTGCTATTGTTAGAAAACCTGAAATATATATATTCGATGATAGTTTCTCGGCACTTGACTTTAAAACAGATAAGACTCTTCGTCATGCCTTAAAAGATAAAACAAAGGACGCAACAACAGTAATTGTCGCGCAGCGCGTAAGTACAATTTTAGAGGCTGATAGAATTATTTGTATTGATAGAGGAGAAGTAAAGGGAATAGGCACACATGAAGAGTTGTTAAAATCATGTGATGTATATAAAGAGATTGTAGAATCACAAATGAGCAAATCGGAGGTGGCCTAAATGAATGTATATGGACGCCTTATAAGATATTTATTTAAATATAAATTTATGATGACATTTGCCATTGTACTTGTATTAATTGCTGTATTGTTATATGCCTTAGCTCCTTTCTTTATGGGTGTTGCAATTAATGATATGACAACTATTCTAAATGATAATCCTGCAGATGAAGTTTGGGAGAACTTCTTTTTGTTTCTAATCTTAATGATTGTTTGTTATTGTGGATTTTCGCTTATATCTTATATTGGTAACGTATTGATTGTAATAGCTTCGCAAAATGCAATTTATGACCTACGACACGAGATTGATACTAAGATAGATGCTTTGCCACTTAATTATTATGACACTACAACATATGGTGATATTTTAGCAAGGTTAACAAATGATGTAGAAGTTATCTCGCAAGCTTTCCAGCAGAGTATTTATGAGATTATAAAAGCAGCATTTACATTAGTTGTTGTTCTTATTATGATGCTTATAATTAATGTTTGGTTAACAATTATAGGTTTAATTTCAATTCCAATATTGCTCTTTATTGCATCAAAAATTACAACTAAGAGTGAAGTACACTTTAATAAACAGATGGACAAAACTGGTGAACTTAATGGTTATGTTGAAGAGTATTATGCTGGACATAATGTTGTTGCTTTGTTTGGACGTGAGAGAGACGTTGATGAGATGTTTGATGGGACAAACAAAGAATTATATGAACACTCATATAAAGGACAATTTTTGGCTGGTGTCTTGTACCCTCTTACATTGTCTGCAAACAATGTAGGTTATGCGCTTGTTTGTTTTGCTGGAGCATTCATGGCAATTGCTGGTGGTCTTACTGTTGGTATGATTCAAGCTTTTGTTCAGTATTTATTCCAGTTTTCTACTCCTATTAATGAAGTTATGGAGCTAACTTCAATATTGCAACAGACTGGAGCTGCCGGACGTCGTGTGTTCGAATTTTTGGATGAGGAGGAAGAGGTTCAAGAAACTGATGATCCGCAGTTCCCTGAGAAGTTAGAGGGTAGTGTTGAATTTGATCATGTTAAGTTTGGATATGTTCCTCATCAAACACTTATTACAGACATGAATTTTATTGCAAAGCCTGGCGAAAAAACTGCAATCGTTGGTCCTACAGGTGCTGGTAAAACCACTCTCGTTAATTTGATTATGCGCTTTTACGATGTTAAAGGCGGCTCAATTAAGGTTGATGGTGTTGATATCAGAGATATGAAACGAGCAGATTTGCGTAATATATTTGGTATGGTACTTCAAGATACATGGTTATATAGCGATACTATCATGGAAAATATCCGTTATGGTAAGTTGGATGCAACTGACGAAGAAGTAGTTGCTGCAGCTAAAGCTGCTCATGCTGATGGATTTATAGATACTTTGCCAGGTGGATATAAGTTTATTTTGCATGAAGGCGCTTCAAACATTGCTCAAGGTCAGCGTCAGTTATTAACTATTGCTCGTGCTATGCTCAACGATCCTCCAATTATGATACTAGATGAGGCCACATCAAGTGTTGATACTCGTACTGAGTTACTTATACAAAAAGCTATGAATAACATGATGAAAGGACGAACAAGCTTTGTTATTGCTCATAGGCTCTCAACCATTAAAGATGCTGATAACATTTTGTATATGGAGCATGGTGATATCTTAGAGGTAGGTAGCCATGAAGAGCTTATGGCAAAGGATGGAAAGTACGCAAAACTGTACAATAGTCAGTTTGCAGACAGTGCATAAAATGGTCGGGTGAACCGGACTTGAACCGGCGACCCCACGCCCCCCAGACGTGTGCGCTACCAAACTGCGCCATCACCCGACAGATACGATTATACAAAACATGGACGCGGATTTTATAAAAGATTTATCTCGAATAATTGAAATCGATAGTATTTCTACTCATGAAGACTTTCCAGATAACGCAAAGTGTTCATTATGCTTAGAAGAGATGTTAAATATTTGCGAATCTTATGGCTTTAAATCCAATAATATCGATGGTGTAGTAGGCTATGTTGATTGGGGCCCTGATAGCGAGGATTATGTCGCATGCTTGTCTCACTTAGATGTTGTACCACCTAAAGATGGTTGGAACACAGATCCTTTTAAGTTGACAGAAGTAGGCGATAAGTTTTTTGCTCGTGGTGTCTTAGACGATAAAGGTCCAACTATGTGCTGTTTTTATGCAATGAAGAGTTTGCGGGACGATGGTGTTATACCTAAGAAAAAATTTAGGATGATATTTGGTACAAATGAAGAATGTGGTAGTCATGAAATTGAGCATTATCTGGCTCATGAAAAAGCTCCTGAATTTTGTTTTACCCCAGATAGCGAGTATCCAATTACTTATGCTGAGAAGGGTATTGTCAATTACAAAATTAATTATAAGTTTGATCATAAAGTTCAGGTTAAAGGTGACATGAACAGGAACCGAGTTCCAGAAGAATTGACTGTTATTATTGACGGGCATGAGTTTTATGCTAAAGGACGTGGTGCTCATGCTGCATGGCCTTTTTGTGGCGAAAATGCATTAATCAAAGTTGCTGGTATTATATCTAAATCTGATGTTGATGAAGATGTTCGCATATATTTTTCTTCGCTATATAATGGGTTTGTTGACAATCATGATGGTAGACGTATTGGACTTGATGAATTTGATTTAAGTAAAGATCCAAGTCAAACATTTATTTGCACTCCATACAAGCTTAGCTATAAAGACGGGATTATCTCTGTCAATATTTCTATTAGATATCCTACTTTTGTAACAGAGACGGAAATTGAAAATAAAATTTTTAAGTATTTTCCTAATACGACACATGAGGTTAGGCGTGCTGTTCCTCCAGCGTTTATGGATGTAGAAAACGAAAATGCCCAAAAGTTATTAAAAGCTTATAGAGATATAACAGGGGACATGTCAAAACCTGTTTCTTCTACGGGAGGAACATATGCTAAACATTTACCTAATACTGTAGCATTTGGTGCTGCTTTTCAAAACAGAAGCTCAATACAAAATGTTGTCCATAATGCAAATGAGTATATGTATAAGCAAGATTTGGCAAAAAATCTTGAAATATATAAGGCTGCTATATATAATTTAGTGTCATGAGTGATAAGTATTTAGTATATTTTTTATGTGACGCAGGTATTTCTACTTCTATCATGACAGCCAAGATGATGGAAGTAGTTCAAACGCATGATCTTCCGCTTGATATTGAGGCTCATTCTGTGGCACTCGCAGACAACTTTGTACAACAAAAAGCCCCAGCTCTTATAGTGCTAGGACCTCAAGTAAAATATCTTAAAGATAAAGTTGATAAGCAGTTTGATTGCGATGTATTTGTAATGGATACAAATGTTTATGCAAATCTAGACGCAAAAACTGCTGTGCGTGACATACTTAATCTTCTTCGTCAATAGAAGTAATTACGCCCATAGGGCATTCTTCAATGCATGCCTCGCAAGCTACACATTCATCTTCGGCAACAATGTCTACACTTGTACCTACAATCTCTAAAACGTCATTAGGGCAAGCTTCAACGCATGCTCCACATGCTGTGCATTCATCTTTTTCAAGTATTGGACGTGGCATTCAAACTCCTTTGTCTCAATTTTTACTGCGCAAACAATACCATTATTATTTATAATGTCAAGAACTTTGTTATAATATTTCAACATTGTGGATATTTTATTAACAATAGCATGTTGTGTAATTGTACTTAGCGTTCTTGTGTTTATACATGAAGGCGGTCATTTTATAGCATCACGCCTGTTTGGAGTCCGAGTAACTGAATTTATGCTAGGTCTTCCAGGTCCTAATATAGGTTTTAAACACGGCGAGACTAAGTATGGTGTTACATGTATACCATTAGGTGGATATGCACGTGTTTGTGGTATGGAAGCCGGAAACATGAAACCTCATTTAAAACGTGTTTATGAATATATGTTAGAGAATAAAAAAGCTAATGCTAATGATGTGTCTAATGCGCTAAATATTAGCGAGGAAGCAGCAAGTGATTGTTTGTTCGAGCTTTTTCAGTGGGGTAGTGTTAGTGAGAATAAAGATGTATTTACGATAAATAAGTTTTGCAAGAAGACATTTAAGGAAGAGTATTTTTGTCAGTATAGATCACTGCCTTTCTGGAAACGCATCATAATTTTACTCGCAGGTATATTTGTTAATTTATTATTTGCGATGATTATTTTTGTTATTCTTTATACACTAGTGGGTTTTGACGTTAAGTACCAAGATACAGGTGAAATTGCACATGTCACAATGAATCCGTTGCAAGCTATACAATACGGTTTTAATTATATTTGGCTTGTTATACAGGCTGTTGTAAAATTATTTAACCCCGCCACTGCAGCAGAGACTGTCAATAATTCAACATCGTTGATTGGCATAGCTGTTATTTCTAAAAGTGCTGCTGAAAGAGGTATATGTGCGTTCCTAGAATTCATGGCTATGATAAGTGTGTCATTAGGAATAATGAATCTTCTTCCTATTCCACCTTTGGATGGAGGTAAATTTATTGTCGAGATAATTCAAAAAATTACTGGTAAAAATGTTCCTGAAAGAGTTGTTACTCTAATTTCAATTGTTGGAATTGCATTATTTTTGTTATTATTTATTATTATGATAAGACAAGATATACAAAGATTTATATTATAATATTGATAAAAAGAGGTATGAGTTATGAGTAAAAAAAGAAGACAAAGTCCAAAAGAAAAAGAAGCTAAGATTGAAGCTGCTAAAAAAAGAGAAGCAGCTGCAAAACGCGCTCAAGCAAAAAGGGAGCGAACAAAAAAAGTTGTAACAGTTGTTGTTTGTGTTATCTTGGTCTTAGGCCTAAGTATTCCTACTATGGCGCTAACAGTTTGTAGTGCTACAAATAAACAAGCAAATCAAGAGCAAAGTCAATAGATATGTTTGGAATTGGTGGATTCGAACTTTTTATTATAATTGTATTTATTTTTGTGGTCTTTGGCCCAGATAAACTTCCTCAAGTCACAAAATTAGCTGGTCGTGGTATAAAAAAATTCAGAAAAGCTAAAGCTGAAATGGACAAGGTCGTGAAGGAAGAAATTGTAGATCCTGTCATGGAGGAAGCTAATAAGCCTGATGATGCACCAAAGGAGAAATAGATGGCCATAGGTCCAGCACGTATGCCATTAATGGATCATTTAGGAGAGCTTAGACTTCGTCTGGTACGTATTTTAGTAGTACTTGTTGTTGGTATACTAGTTTTTTATGCTGCAGCTCCTGTTATTGGACAAATTCTTATTTGGCCTATTAAGGATTATCTTCCTCAAAGTGATAACGGTATGCAACTCTATGCTTTAACTCCGTTTGAATCTTTTGGAACACGGTTTAAAATCGCTTTTTGGTCTGCAATAGTGGCTACCTCTCCAATGATATTTTGGCAAATACTCGCATTTTTCTTGCCAGCACTAAAACCAAAAGAAAGAAGATGGTTTATACCAACTTTTATAGCAGCTGTAATACTATTTATTTTAGGTGTTATTTTTTGTTATACGATAATTTTAAAAACGGCTTTTCAGTGGTTGATTGACCAATCTCAAGGGCTGGGGGACATAATGCCTCAGATGTCGGCTTATATTGACATAATAATTAAGTTTGAAATAGGTTTTGGCATCGCATTTCAGCTTCCGTTGATTGTATTTTATCTTGTAATATTTGGTATTATTCCGTATAAAAAATTGCGTTCTTCATGGCGAGTAATTTATCTTGTTTTGCTTGTGTTCTCTGCAATTATTACTCCAGATGCTTCTCCTGTAACAATGCTGTTGTTATTTGCAGCATTAATTGCGTTATATGAGATAAGCCTAACTTTGTCTCGCATAATCCTCGCTAAAAAAATTGAGCAGGAAGAATAATGCACGAATTAAGTATTGCTACAGGCGTTCTTGATAATGTTGTAAAAGTTGCTACTGACAATAAAGCTAAGTCAGTAAAGTCAATCAATTTAGTAATTGGCGAGTCTCGTGCAGTAATTGCTGAGGCCCTAGATAACGCTTTTGATGCACTGCGCGAAGTTGAGGATTATAATTTGTGTAAAAATAGTACAATAAATACAAAGTATGTAGAGGGGCACGATATTTACATCGAGCAAATCGAAGTAGAAAGTTAGGTGGTTCATATGCCAAAAATTTTACCTTTAGATAAACAATTGGAAAATTTCGAGCAAGAGTGTTTTACGGGAAAAGATGCAAAACGTATTTTACGTGCATATAATGCATGTGTTGATCAAACACAAGATTTTGTTAAGAAAAGTGGTTTTAGTGATGTTGCTATAGGACTTTCAGGCGGAGTAGATTCTTCTCTTGTAGCAAAAATAGCAGTAGATGCATTTGGTGCAGAACACGTACACGGGATAATACTCCCTGGGCCTTATTCATCTCAAGAATCCATGCAGGATGCAAAGCAATTAGTTGAGAATCTTGGTATTTCAACTAATACCATGTTTATTAATTCAGCATATGAGGCTATTGTTAACAGTTTAAACTTGGCAGAGTTTCCTGCTGATGATGTCAAGATTAAGGATATAACATCACAGAACATACAATCTCGTTTGCGTATGATTGTGCTTATGGCAGCTTCAAATGAGTATAATTGGTTGCTTTTAAATACTGCAAATAAAAGCGAAGTTTATACTGGTTATTCTACTTTATATGGAGATATGGCTGGTGGTTTTGCGCCGCTTGGTGATGTTTATAAAACAGATGTTTTTAAGATGTGCATTTGCAAAAATATGCAGGAAAGAAGAACTTACGAGAAGGATGTTGATGTAATTCCTCAAAGTATTATCTCAAAGCCACCTAGTGCAGAGCTCACTGATAATCAAACTGACGAAGCCTCGTTAGGAATTGACTATCCAACGCTAGATGCCATTTTACATGAATATGTAGACAACAAAAAAACAGCTAACGAAATTGTGTTCTTGGGCTATAGCGAAGTTCAAGTTCAAAATGTCGTAACCAAAGTTAAAAGGTCAGAATATAAAAGACATTACGAGCCTCCTTGTGCAAAAATCTAGTTTATTACCTACACATTGCGATTGGTGTCCACTTGCCTGTGGAGCAAACAGGCTAGAAGGAAATTCTGGTTTGTGTGGTGCTGATGACGAAATCTATGTTGCCAGACATTCTCTTCATCATTGGGAGGAACCTCCCATATCGGGTAAGTCTGGTAGTGGCACAATCTTTTTTAGTAATTGCTCTATGAAATGTATTTACTGTCAGAATCACAAGATTTCATTTGAAGGCGCGGGTTGTATTGTCAGTATTGAAGAACTTATTGATATGTGCCAAGATTTGCAAAATCAAGGTGCAATGAATATCAATTTTGTAACTGGAACCCATTACAGAAGTCAAATAATAAGTGCTGTTCGGCAAGCTAATTTAGACATACCTGTTGTTTGGAATACTTCAGGTTATGAAACTCAAGCTAGTGTAAGTGCACTTTCTAGTATTGTCGATGTATGGTTAACAGATTTTAAATATTCTGATAATGATTTATGCAAAAAATTATCAATGAATAAGATTGACAATTATAGGGATATAGCTCTGGAAGCAATATCGACCATGTTAGATTTTTGTGATACGAGAAAATTCGATATTTTTAATGAAGAGGCAAGAATGACAAAAGGCGTTATTGTTAGACATTTACTCCTGCCAGGACATCTTGATAATTCAAAAGAGTGCCTACGACTTTTATATGATAATTTTGGAAATGAGATAAAGTATTCAATTATGAATCAATATACTCCTTGTAATAAATTAGAGTATGATGAGCTTAATAGTAGCGCAACAGAAGAGGAATATGAAGCCTTACTTAATTATGCAGACGAACTCGGTATTGATGATTATTATTGGCAACAAGGGGATACGGCAAAAACTAGTTTCATACCAGACTTTTGATAATTGCTGCAATTAATATTAATAGAACTAGAGTAGTGATTACACAATAGAGTTTATCTTTCTCAACTGCAAAACTAATAATTGATGCGATAACTCGCATGATAGGTGTTGCAATTAAAACACCAATTCCTATATACATAATTACATCATTTAGCATTATGAGTCCTATAAGCATCAGTATTACAGAGATGGCGAGACCTGCAATCATTACACGTGTTATGTTCTTTTCTAACTTATGCACCAAAAGCCTTTACTATCATCGATACTGAAAATAAAACTAATACTGGAATAAAAATTATGCGTAATACCTTAGGTTTTATATGAGGCATCACTTTTGTTCCAATTATTGAACCACCAACAACTCCTAGTACAATAGGAACAACGATATCACATTGAATCTGGCCATTAAAAAAATAAACAACAGCACTTGCTGCGGCTGTTACGCCCATCATTAGATTGCTAGTTGATGTAGACACTTTCAGAGGCAGTTTCATAACTGTATCCATGGCTATAACCTTAAAAGGTCCAGATCCTATACCAAGCAGCCCTGAAGCAATTCCAGCTATAAACATTACAGCTGAGCCCAATGGTACTTTTTCCACACCATAGTCTATTTGTTTATTTAGAGATTTATCATAATATGAACCATTTAATTTAAGTTTTAATGCTAGAGGACTTGATTTTTTAATCAAATTATCTTTTAAGTTTCTGATCATATTAAACGCCGAGAATAGCAGGAAGCAGCCAAATATTGCATATAGCAGTTGTGGGGACACAATACCTACGAGTAGGGCTCCTATCAATGCACCAATTGTCGTAAATATTTCAAGAAACATAGCTACTCGCAAATTGAGTATATTTTTTTTGAGATAATTAATAGTTGAACCAGTTGAGGTGGCAATAACCACAATGATACTTGCTGCAATTGCATATTTAATATCAACGCCTAAGAAAATTGTTATAAATGGCGTCACGATAATGCCTCCGCCAATACCAAGTAGCGAACCTAAAAAACCTGCTAAAAGGCCGACGGCCAACATTGCAATTATGCTAATAATAAGAGTCATAATTATTTTGCAAGATTTTTCTCAATTGTAGCTGTGTTGCATTTTGCGTTATCTGGCAAGAAGTCGTTTATGGCATTTGCTAGAAGCTGCACAAATAATACTTGTCCAGTGGCATTTGGGTGAATATTATCTTTGTATAAATACGCATCAGGATTCATAGATACAGCTTTATACCAATCAATAATATGTACTTGGTTAGTATGCTCTGACTGAAATTTTTGTATTGTTTCGTTATTTGCAAAACATGTCGGATGTTGTAAGTAGCTATTAACCAAAAAGAGTTGTCTGTCTGGGCCTACGGATGTCAGTATTTTATCAAGCTCGCCTTTTTCAATTAAATGGTTACTAAAACAGTCTACCACTACAACATTACCGAGTTTATTCTTTTGAGTATAATCTTTAATTACATCTACAGCTTGAGACAGTGTTCTTCCAACAACGCTATCGTTCATGCCGTAAGGGAAGCATTTATTTAGTTGAATTTCGCCTGCAATAGAATCAGAAATTAAAAGAGGGTAATAATGACCTTCCATAACTTTGGATTGGTCCTCACTATCTCCAGTTTCATCTAAAGCACCTTCTGGTATATATGTTTCATCTGGAGTTGCGACAACAGCAATAGTGGTGCCTAGGATTACTACAGCACATACAACAGCAATAACAATTTCTTTTACTTTAGGTTTATGCTTTCTTGCTTTAAAGTCGCTGTACCATCTACCAATAAGGCCACGTCTAATTGGGTTTTCAATAAATTTATATTGAACGGCTGCTATACCTATGGTGAGTGCTAAAATTAGAATTGCAAACCACCAGGTGTTTGTAAGTCCGTCACAAATTGGTTTTAGTAGAAGAATTAGCGGAAAATGCCATAAGTACATTCCATAAGAACGTTTGCCAATCCAAGCAATAGGTTTTAATGCAAAAAATGCAGCAATTTTGCTTCCAGGAACAACAAGTACTCCTATCAAGAACATTGTTAAAACAGAAGCTAAAAAGATAATTCCGTAGTACATTAATGGTGATAATCCATCAACCAAAACCATAATGGCTATAAGCCCTATTAGGCATATGGCTCCTACAAAATCGGTTTTAAATAGATCATCGCTACTATAATTTCTGTTTTCAGAATTCATTCTTTTCCATGGCCAAACATAAGCGAGCCATGCACCTAGAAGCAATGAAAATGCTCTAGTGTCTGTCCCGTAATAAGCTCTTGTTGGGTCACTGTCTGGATTGTATATAAATGCCATTTTAAGCGCCGATAGAATAGCGAGTACTAAACAAGCTCTACGGATGATTTTATGTTTAGCTCCGATTTTGTAAGTACCTATTAAAATTAATGGCCAAATTAAATAAAACTGTTCCTCAATTGCTAATGACCAAAAATGAACAAGAGGGGACGGGTCTCCAATTGCATCAAAATAGGAGAGGTCACGTATGATATACCACCAGTTTTGAAGCCAGACAAGGGATGGAATTATGTCTGGTTTCATTTTTGTTAGCAGTAAGTGATTAAATATTACACATAATATAGCCACTACAATAACTACTATTGCAATTGCTGGAAACAGCCTTCTTACTCGGTGTATCCAAAAGTTTTTTAAACTTAGTTTTCCAGTTGTTTCGATTTCTTCTTTAATAAGTCCGGTAATTAAATAGCCAGACAAAACGAAAAACATCGTAACACCAATCAGGCCGCCCTTAAACCATCCAAAATTTAGGTGATAAATCATAACTGATACAATGGCGAGCGTGCGTAAACCATCAAGTGCATCGATGTTGATGATCTTTTTTTTAGGAGCAGGTTCTACTGGTTTAGTTTCCGGCTTGATTTCAATTTCTGTTTCAATAATTACAGCAACACTTGTTACTTTTTTTACGATTCCTGTGCCTGTACTGTAAATCTTAGAATCATCGGCATCATTAAAAGCTATAACTGTTCCATTATTTACCTTGTCACCTGGTTTAACGATAGCTTTGCATTGACTTCCTATGAATTGAGAGGAAATATGTTTTTTTGTTTGGCCCACATGCAGGATTATAATATAATTAAATAAAATTAGCTATATATTTTTTATGTTAAAATAAATTCACTAATTCGCAAGTAAAAATGTCCCGTCCAATCCCAAGTAAAAATGTTCCTCAATAAAGTTGTGAGTAATACGATCCTATATTGGATGCGACGGAATACCGTTAAAGGGGAAAGTTTTTAAACTAAAATTGAGAACAGGCACTTAGTTAGGAGGAGGGTTAATTTTGTCACTTTTTTGTTTAAAAAAGATAAAATTCTTTACTTTAATCGAGTTTTCCATGCTTAACTTAAAAATATAGCAGTCATGTACGAAATCCAAATAATAGGGTTATTTAATCTTAGTGAACAGCATAAATGTTAGCAAATTGTTTTTCGAAATGGATCAAATTCAATTAATAGGGTTTCTTAGAAAAAATTGACAATTTCGACCTGGTCTTTTGCTATTGCAAAAGTTGTAATTCATCAAATTGATAGCGAAAATAAGATTTTGGAACTCTATTAATTGGGTTTCGTCCATTATGCGAAACAACAAAACATCATTAAGCCTGGTCGCAAAAATTAGTAAACCCTATTAATTGGATTTTGTCCATATTTGTAATTATATAGTTGAACATATTTTCATTTGCGAATGCAATTAAAATAGTAAATTTTGTTGAGACAGATTTGTTTACAATTTACATATATTATTTATGTTAAAATAAATTAATAAAAGGAGGAAGTATGAAGATATTGGATTTATTGAAACGCGAGAGTATTGTCCTTGATTCTGATGCGGATAATATCTATTCTGCAATTAAACAAGCAGTTGCAATAATGGACGCATCAGGCAATATTGACAATATAAAAGAATATGAAAAAGGCGTATTTGTAAGAGAAGGAATTTCAACTACTGGTGTTGGAAATCATATAGCCATTCCTCACTGTCAATCAGACGCTGTTAATGCACCTGGTCTTGTTGCTATGAAATTGAAAGGCGAGGTCGAGTGGGATTCTCTTGATGGTGAACCTGTCAGACTCGTATTTTTGATTGCAGCTCCAAACACAAAAGATAATGTACATGTTGACGTATTGGCAAAGTTGTCTCGTATGTTAATGCATGAAGAATTTTGCGAAGAACTGATAGCTGCTGATTCAGTTGACAAATTTATTGAGGTTATTGATAAATACGACGTAGAAGAAGAGGAAGAACCCCAAAAAAAAACTGAAGAGGGAGACTTAATTTTAGCAGTTACTTCTTGTCCAACAGGAGTTTCTCATACTTATATGGGCAAGGAAGCATTAGAAGAAGCTGCCGAAAAATTAGGTGTTCAAATTAAAGTTCAAACAAACGGCTCTGGTGGTGCTAAAAATATACTCACTAAAGACGAGATTGCAAGAGCCAAAACTATTATTGTTGCTGCTGATGCTTTTGTTGATATGGATCCGTTTAACGGAAAACCAGTTATTCAATGTGCAGTAGCCAAAGCAATTAATCAACCTGAAGCTTTAATCAAGGCGGCATTGTCAGGCGATGCTCCTATTCATAAAACAAGTGGTTCTGATATGTTCCAAGTATCTGATGGCGAGGGTAAGGCCCATGAATTATACAAACACTTAATGAGTGGTATATCACATATGGTTCCATTTGTTGTGGCCGGAGGTATACTTCTTGCTATTGCATATTTAATTGATGGTATATGTGGTGCCCCTAAAGATGGAGCCACGATTGATGGTGTAGCTTACGCTTTTGGCTCTGTAAACATAGCTGCACGAGTATTTAGAGAACTCGGTGCAACTTTTGGCTTAGGTTTAATGTTGCCTGTACTCGGTGGGTTTATTGCTTACTCTATTGCCGGTAAGCCAGGTTTAGTTTCTGGTTTTGTTGGAGCATTTTCTGCCACAAAAGGAACTTATTCGCTATTGTATTACATGACTGTTGCAACTCAAGGAGTAGGCTCTGAAGATGCAATAATGTTGGCCGGTTCTAGTTCAGGTTTTATAGGAGCTATTTTTGCAGGATTTATTGCTGGTTATTTTACTAGATTCTTACTAAAGAAAATGGATGGCGTTCCTCGTACTGTTGAGGGAATTCGTGATATGTTACTTATACCATTTATTTCCACAGCTTTTGTTGGAGCATGTATGTTTTTATTGAATGTTCCATTTGGCTTTATCAACATTGGCTTAAGTGCTGGACTAATGGTATTGAAGGAAGCCAATTTGGTCCTTCTTTTAGGTGCACTTGTAGCAGGACTTATGGCTATTGATATGGGTGGTCCAATTAATAAAGCAACTCACTTCTTTGTTTTGGGTTTGGTAACTGCTGCATTAGAACCAGGAGCAACATCTGAGATGCAAACTATTGCGTTCCAGCTTATGGCTGCAAACTTGCTAGGTATGATGGTAGCTCCAATTGGAATATCATTCGCAACATGGGTTTTCCCTCAAAAGTTTACTCGTGCAGAGCGTGTACCAGCCCTTGCTAACTGCTTTATAGGATGTTGCGGTATCACTGAACCTTCAATCCCATATGTTGCTGCTTCTCCATTTGTGTTCTGGGCTTCGTGCATTACAGGATCTGCTGTAGGTGGCCTATTATGTGTATTGTTTGGTATGGAGGCTATTGCTCCTGAAGGAGGTACGATATCCTTTATTGTTATGGGAGCCAGTTGCTGGAAGGGCATACTCGCTACATTTATAGGGGCAGTAGTAAATTGTATATTGATTGGACTCTTAAGACGCGACGCTGATCCTAAACTAGCTGATTTAGGTAAGTGGAAGGGTATTCCGATTGGAAGAAAATATGGCTCATCTAAAAAATAGACGAGCCATATAATTTTCTTATTTTACTTGTATTGCGTAAACAATTGTACTGATTCCAAAGAATAGTACATCAATCGCAATGCAAATGTTAACAAATACGAGACCCAATATTGGGTTTGCGAGAATGCCGAATGCAGCTAACAAAATGATTATGCCAAAAATAAGAATAGCAACCCAACCTGCACCTTGATTTAATTTCTTGATACTCAATGATAACATTATTAATGAAATACCATTAAATAAGAAACCAAAGCCGCAAATAAACCAAATGAATGATGCTGCAAAAGCTGGTCTGGTTAACATAAAAATACCTGCAATTACAACTAAAATTTCTAGCACTAATTTTAAACCCCATAGGCTAATGAATTTTCTATCTGCAATGGTAACAATTGCGCCACCAATACCTGCAACTAAAAAGAAAATTCCTGCTAATAGTTCAGCTAGAACAAATGTAAATGCAAGATTTCCAAATAGTGTAGCGCCTAAAACGGTAACAAGAATACCAAGAATTAGCCATAGCCACCAAACCTTACTCTTTTGTTTAATTGCTTCTGCCATTTTACCCTCCTTTCTTAATTACTCGCTTTTTCTAAATTGCTACGAGTAGAATTCTCGTTATTAAATGACATACTTGCGAAGCGCTTTGACATAAAGTCATCTCCGAAGTTTTTGTCATAGAATTGTTCAATTGGTGTTACTGGTTGTTTGCCTGCTTGTCTTTGCGACCAGCAATCAAGTGCTTGAAGTGTCATAATGCAGTTTACAATCATAAATGCTGTGAAAATAAATGTTATAGGGTAGCGAAGCTTCCATGGAATTTTTGCAAGCAGTTTCATAAACAGAGGAAGTGCCCATTTAATCCATACAAAACCCATAACTCCAAATATTGCAGCAAACAACAAGCATGTTCTGCCGTTTATGTTTAAAAAGTATCCCGAGTAATCCCAGGCTTTGATTCCAAAAGATGTTTCCATGAACCAGCTAACGACATATTCAAAAGCGCCACCAATAATTGTTGTAAATATAAATAATAAAACTGGTTGTACGTTTCTGAGCCTGTTTAATAGCAACGTCATAAAGAGTGCGCCAAAACCATAGATTTGGCTGAATGGTCCAAATAAAAGGCCAGCTCGATCGTACCAATTAGCAGGATCAAAGCCCCATACAAAAAGAATATGGAACACATACTCGCCAATTAAACCTAGGATACTGCCAACAACAAATATCCAAAACAGATTAAAGAAATCGAGCTCGATATAACCTTTAGTCTGATCTACAGAGATTCCTAGACGTCCGCTTTTGGCACGCTCTTCGGTGTCAAGGTCTTGAATTTTTCTGCTAAATTTTCGCTCTTGATAAAGCTTAGGTTGTAAAAATACAGAAATTATAACCTCAACAATCATGGAAGCAACGGTAATGAAAAACGCATCACTTACGCCTTCTAAAGACACAATAATAATTAGCAATACGCCCGTGATAGCAATTTCTGTATACAATGTACGGCCAGCCCATGCCCGTTTGTTTAATAGCATTAGTATTCCTGTGATAATTGATAGGGCTGCACATATAAACACACATACCATATATAATATTATTGTAACTGTTGTTGTAGGTGTCAAAACGCCACTAGAGTTTTTAATCATTTCCAATACATAACCAAAGGCGTGAATGATACTTGGCAGCAAAATTAACCAAGCAAAAATCATTATTACACCAATAATTTTTGTACTTATATGATTTTTCTTGCTTTTATTGACGCTCTTATCAAGTTCTTTATTAACAGTCTTTTGCAAGTCCAAAATATCTTGCCTGGTAAGAGGTGTATCTTTATAAAGGGATTTAGTTTGGTTGATTATATCGTTGATGTCACTATCACTTAAGTTTCCATCTTTAGTTTTTTCTTTAATGAGTGCTTTGACAGGTTTTAAATTTGCACCTTTAAAATCTGACATATATCTCCTTGCATCAACTGGCTATATTATACAGTAATATTTATCTGCTTAAGTGTATCTTTTTTGAAGAAAATGCAAGTTTAATTGTGATAGCAATTAAAGCTATAATCAGCAACATCAATAATATATGATCACCTGTAATAGGTAGATCTGAGTTAGTTTGATCTTGTGCTTCGCTAACTTTTACTGGTATGCTTGTTGTCTTAGTTGTTTCTCCTTCTGTATATGAAATTGTAACTTCTTGGTCTCCTGCATGCTCAAATTTGCTCGGGCTATAAGTATAGTTTGTTATTTCTTTTTTTGCTTTATTTGCATAATTTGGATAACTTGCTTCTACCACCATTCCAGTTGGGTCAAAACTTTCTCCTACTACGTATTGTGTTTTATTAGGCATTTTGCTTACTGTGATACCTTCTAATGTATCATCGTCAATGAGCTCCCATTGCACAATTCCTGCAGCATGAGCACTTTTTTCATTTTTGATTGTCATTCTGATTTGATTTCCTTCGTATGTTTTAGGGAATTGGTAGACTGTGTATTTATTATCATTAGAAATGGCGAAGTTCTCGCTAGTTACTTCTTCGGTTACTCCTGTTGTTTTATTATATACAACAAAGCTTATGTCATCTGGAAGTTGTACGCCACCTTTATCATCATACCACCAAATGCGAAATCCCTTAAATTTTACAGGCTCTTTAAAGTCATATTGTACATTTGGGTTACGGAGGTAATCTCCTTCCTTATAACTTGTCCAACGTATATCTTTATCATAAATTCCATCATTTAAGGCTTGTACAGTATCAGCAGGCCAAGTATACGAGGTTGAGGCAGTTGCTCTTCTGTGTGTTTTAATTGGATAGTTACTATCATGCATAAAAACGCGCATTGATCCTAGTTGCCTATTACAACGTGCATAATAAGGAATAAGTTTCCAGGTAATATCACTAGTTCCCGAGCCATTAATTAATTTTCCTCCGTGTTTTAAAACAGAAACCGAGCAAACTCCATAAGGGTCTGGCATGCCATCTAATGGAGTAACTGGTTCAAAATTGTAATTGGTGCCTCTATCGATAATTGCTTTGTTGTAATCAAAATTAGGATCATTATCGCAGCCTTCGCTACAATATAGCAGAGGTCCATGACGAAGAGCTACAAGGCCTTCATTTGTTTCAATGTTGCTATCGGTGTTTACGTATTTAAGTGGCATATCAAATTCAAATTCAATTTTTGTGCCATTAACACCAAAATCATGATTAATAATAAGATAACCGTCTTTCTCTTGTGGGTCGACTTTGCTTCCATTTACTTTAATGTTGTAGCTGTCTGCCCATGATGGTTTTCGTAAGTTTACGTTAAATTTTCCTGACTTTTCAGGAGTAATTGTTATCTCACCGTTTGACTTATAAGGAAAAGTACTTTTCATATTTATGTTTACTTTATTACCGCCTACATCAAATTTAGCATTATTTGAAATGTATTGGTTCACAAATATTTCATCGTCGCTTGTATTGTATATATAACCTCCAACTTGCAAAATTGTACGAGTAAAATTAGGTGGACAACATGCTGTACCAAACCAAGAGCTGCGGTCAAAAGCGTCTTTATCGCAAATATGATTTTGGTAGTAAAATTTATTTCCTTCAAAATTTACACAACCAAGGACATTATTGTATAAGTCTGTTTCTATTTGATCTGCATATTTTGAACCGTCATATAAGGTTGACATAGAACGATTCCACAACATATTAGCAACGCCAGCACATGTCTCACAATAAGATGTATAGTTTGGTAAAAAGTAATTACCGGCAAAACCTTCGTTACTGTTACTTTTATCACCAATACCACCTGTTATATATTGTTTTTTATGAGTTACATTATCCCAAAGTGCTTTTAGCGCATTGTCATATTTAGTTGCATAATTTGGATCAATTGAAGCGAGCTCTGCCATGCCAGTATACATATATTGTGCACGAACTGCATGTCCAAAAGCTTCAGTTTGATTGGCTACTGGTAGGTGATCTTGATAATATATACGTCTATCTGGTGTAAGATCAGCTGTGCGTCCTTCATAGTTTCCGCGTTCTTCTAAGAAATAGGCAGCTTTGTTAATATAACCTTGTGCTTTAACTGAATACTCGCCACCAATTTCTTGACATAATTTTGCGAGCTTCATCAGAGCAAGCTCAATTTCTTGATGTCCTGGAATTTGTTTACGTTGTCCTTGATCAGTGCCAAATGTTTTTACAATATGATCCGCACTGTTTATAGCAACATTTAAAAGACGAGTATCAGGCGTACCTTCATGACTTGTGTAGCGATAATGAGCAACAGCTGCCTCCATAAAGTGGCCCTGACAATATAATTCGTGGTTATCAACGTTGCTATACTTTTGATATTCTTCGCCTTGATCATTGGTGTATATAGACCAATAAGTATCAAAATAACCTTTATAACGGTTTGTTCCGTCTTCTTTTTCAGGTGCATCAATATAGTAAGGTATCCATTCTTCAAGTTTAGCTTTAATAGTTGCTTGTGCAGCTTCAATCTCCGCATCTCCACCTGTTGGAGTATCAAGAGCCATGCACATAGACTCTAATACTTTATGGACGTCTGAATCTACATATATTGCTCCATCTTGTTTTGGACGTTCAATTTCTCCTCTATGCCACTTAGCACAGTTTTTGATATTTTTGATACCACCACCATCTTTTTCGACATTTTCTATAGCAGTAGGAATAACTTTACATATAACAAGCTTCATATAATCATGCATAAAACCCTCATTCACCTCAACTTCTGAAAACGGAACCGCTCGTTTAGTCCCATTGCTTTCTTTTGCTTTAGCAAAAGCTGGAATAGCTATTAATAGAATAAGTATTCCTACAACAATAAATCTATATACATGCTTAGTTTTCATTTTGAATCCTCTCTTTTGATTGTTTTTATTATATAATATTGTGCGTAAAAGGAGTGTTATGAAAAAAATTATTTTAGCTTTGAGTTGTTTATCTCTTGTAGTTTTATGTTCTTGTACAAATTCACACTTAAACGAGCCAACATGGTCTGATGATGTAAAAGCTGCTACAAATACCTTTATAGACGAATATGGGTGTAAGTCGCCTAAGTACGAACAAAACAGTTACGTTGTTTTTGATTTTGATAACACAACATCTATAAACGATATTTGCAATACAACTGTTTTTTATCAGCTTATGCATATGGCATTTAATGTTACGCCAACAAACAGGCCTTCTGACATTAAGTCCGGTTTAAAATTAAACGATCCAAAATATGACGATTATACTGACGACATTGCTAAGTCATACACTTATTTATACAATACTTATGGTCCATTTAACAGCCAAGGTGTTAAAGATAGTGACCTTGACCGTCTTCATGCAGACCCTCAATGGCAAGAGTTTTGTGGTAAATACTTAAGCTTCATGGATTATATAAGCGAACACGAATCTAAAGAAATAGATTATGTTTGGGTTGGTTATAGCTGTTACAACATGACTAAAGATGAGGAATTTAATCTTGCAAAAAAGGCACTTGAAACCTATTCGAAAGTCGAATCATATGTTTATGCAATAGAGACTCCAAGCTCTATTTCGTCAAAAATAGGTAGTGTTAAAACAAGTATGGACGTTGGCGTTAGTGTTACACCTAACATTAAAGAGCTTATGCGAGAACTCAACAATAATGGAATTGACGTATGGATTAATTCAGCCTCGCCAATAGAAATTGTAAGAGCGGCTGTTGAGGTATTTGATCTCAAAGATAGCGTCTCTGGTTTTTTAGGCATAACTTATAAGTATGATAATGCGGGACGTATGTGTGATCAGTTTGATGTAGATTCGGGTCCTGGATATATTAAAGACAACGGCAATTTTGTACCAAATTCATATCCTATAAAAACTGTTACTGAGGGTAAAGGTAAGGTTAATGCTATAAAGAATTCAATTTATCCGATATACAATAAGTGGCCCTTAGCTGGTTTTATGGACAATAGCGGTGATTTTAATTTTTGTACAGAGTTTGACAGTTTAAAGCTTGTTATTTGTTTTAATTTGGCAAACAGAGATGTAAATAATGGAGCTGGTTTAATTGCCGAACTTGCTGTTTATCAAAAAGAGAATTTGCATTACGATTTAAAGTCTGCAAATGCAGCAGGGGACACTTTATATGTTTTGCAAGGTCGCGACGAGAACGGAATGCGCTCATTCAGAAACAGCAATTCAACAATTAAGTTGGAAAAAAGTGAAGAAAAACTATTTAAAGGCGATAAGAATTACGCTCAACTTGCATATATGAGAGACAACAACATGACTACTGCAGACATCCTAAATAGGCTTTCTATTAAGAATAGTAATGGTTGGGGTTTTTTGGATAGCTATGATGGTTATCACAACATTAAAACGCAATAGTAAATGTTGTGCCGTCTGACTTGTTGCTTGTAGTGCTTAGTTTAGCTTTATTTTTGTTTGCGAGTTCATAGGCAATGGCAAGTCCCAGACCATGACTTTTGTTTGAGCGAGATTTGTCTGCAATGTAGAACCTGTCAAAAATATGATTTAAATCTTCCTTGTTGATATGTGTTTTCTTATTGTTAACTGTGAACTTGTTTCCTTTTAAGGTGATAGTTATTATATCTTCGTTGGCAGCATGTTTAAATGCGTTGTCGATCAAACTTGCAATCAGCTTCACAATATCTTCTTTTACAGCTGTGATATTAATCTCTTTTTCAATATGGGTGTTGTATGTGATTTTTTGATCATAAGCTAAGCTCTCAAAGCTCAAAGTTTCAGCTTCAACAATTTCGCTTAAGTTGAGTTTTTCTCGTTTACCACCTTTAACACCTGTTTTTATTAGGTCTAGCATCGAGTTAACAAGTTTAAGCATCTTATTTGCCTCATTTTGGTTGCTGTCAATCCACTGTTTTTGTTCTCCATTTGCATCTTTTAGGAGTATAGAATTGTTAGCCATCATAACAGTAATTGGGGTTTTGAGGTCGTGCGAAACATTAGCAATAAAGTGTTTTTGTTGTTCTAGGTTCTCTTCTATTGGGCGGACTGCCCATTTTGAAATGAATATACTAATAATAAGAATTACGGCCAATGCAAGCACAATTAAAGGTAAAAATACAGCTAGGATGTCAAAACATTCTTTTGTCGCAACATCATCAGCAACTGCTATTAGGCTGTATGTTCCGTTATATACCTTTTCATATACAAGACCATACTGTGGAATGTTTCCATATCCATATTTGGCATTGACCAGTATGGGGCTTATGTTTTTTAATAACTCTGTTGGAATATCGTTGCTTTGATAGTTGTACAAGGTTCCATCTTTTAAGGCAAATACAACACAAGGTATATCGTCTGGTCTGCCAATTTTTGGTTGTGTTCTTGTTATTTGCGAGTCAATAGTATTGTTAATTTCGCTTGTAAGCATTTCATTAACACGTCTGTTATTTATGTTGTAATTTATGGTAAGAACAATAGCCAGAGTTAATACCAGTACTATGCCAACCATGACAACAATTGTTACTACAAATTTTGTTCTAAGTTTATTTATCATCGGCAGCCACTAATCTATAACCAGCTTTGCGAAGAGTTTCGATTTTGGCTTTTGACTTAAGGAACTCTAATTTTCTTCGCAAGAATGAAATGTAAGCTTCTACATTATTGTCTTCTGCAGTACTGTTTGTGCCCCATACTTTATCTATTAGATTTTGTTTAGATACAACAGAACTTGTGTTTTGCATCAATATTTCCATAATACAGAATTCTTTATAGCTTAAATTTACTGTTTTGGCCTTGCAGGACAAGTCATGGCTAGAAAGGTTTAGCTTTAAGTCTAGATGTTCCAATTCTTCAAATATTACTTCACCTTTGCGTCGTGTTAGCGCGCGTAAGTGGGCGAGTAGCTCTGCTGGTGCAAATGGTTTTGTCATGTAATCATCGGCACCGCTATCAAGCCCTTCAATCTTAGATTTTATACTGTCTTTTGCGGTTAGCATTATGATTGGTGTGTTAATTTTAGATCTACGAAGTTGTTTGCATACTTCATTGCCATCCATTTTAGGTAGCATCACATCTAGGATAATTATGTCGTAGTTTTCACTTTTGCCATAGTTTAAGCCTTCCTCACCATTATGTACAAGGTCTACTTCATACTTGTTTTCCATAAGGATATAGCCAAGAGCTTTGGCTAAGTTGACATCGTCTTCTACAATTAAAACTTTCATGAGCTATATTTTATATCAATATCTTAAACCAAACTTAAAATCTTCTCTTTCTTTAACTTTGTTTTAAGTTTGACTTTTTATTATTTATCGCAACAGAAAGAAGGAGATGTTATGTATATTTTAAAAAATGCGTGGATTTCAATTACAAGAAACGTGAGTAGAAACCTGCTCATAGGCATTATTGTGGTTGTTATTGCCGTTGCCGCGACTATTGCACTGTCTATTTTAAATTCCGCAAACCAGATAGTGAATGCGTACAACAATGAGTACGAGTGCAAGGCAACAATTGGCACGAACCGTGAAAACTTAATGAAAACGTTTAAGAAGAACGAGAACAGTAGTGCTGAGAACATGATTAATGATTTTGCTAACTTGGAGCAGGTTAGCGAAGACGACATTAATAAGTATGGAAATAGTGATTATGTCAAAAACTATTACTATACATATAGTGTTGGTATGAATGCTAATGGTCTTAGTGAGGCTACAGATCATGTTCAAAAGGAAACAACTGAAACTCGCACAGAAAAAAAGACTACTCATCAAGCACCTCCAGGTGGACATCCTGGTCAAGGCCAAACTACCACTGAAGAAGAAACTCAGATTACAAAGACAGTTGAGAATATCAAAGCTCAAAATGGTGCTTTTACAGTAATTGGTTACAACTCATATAGCTCAATGAGTGATTTTATCGATGGTAATTACACAATTACTTCAGGCAAGGTTACCTCTGACTTTACATCAAACACATGTGTTGTTAGCGAAGAACTAGCCAGTTTAAACAACTTGAGTGTAGGCTCAAAAATCACACTCGTTGATCCAAAGAATACATCGCTTACATATGAACTGGAAGTAACTGGCATTTATAAAGAAAACTCAATGGAAGCTAAGGATATGGGTTCTATGTTTTCCAGTTCGGTTAATAATATAATCACAAATCAGACTGTATGCAAGAAGTTCTTATCAGCTGATTCAAGCCTAAAGGCAACAGTAACTCCAACTTTTGTATTGAAAGATAAGGAACATGCTGAAGATTTTGCAAACGAGGTAAAAGCTAAAGGATTAAATGAAAACTTTGAAGTTACAAACAACCTTGAAGAGGTGGTTGATGCTGCTAAAGGCATAGACAATATAAGCTCTTTCGCGCAAACTTTCTTACTTATTGTACTTATTATAGGCGCTGTTGTTTTGTTTGTAATTAATATGATAAACATTAGAGAGCGCAAATATGAAATTGGAGTATTGCGAACAATCGGTATGAGCAAACTTAAAGTTATTACACAATTTATGTGTGAATTATTGATTGTTACATTATTATCACTAGCGATTGGATCAGCTATAGGTGCTGCGACAAGTGCTCCTGTTGCTAATAGATTACTCGAATCAGAAATTGTAAATTCTCAAATGCAAAAAGAAAACATAGATAAAAACTTTGGGGGAGATATGGGTCCTGGTGGTCCTGGTATGGAGGCACCACCGGATGAGCCAGAACCAGAAAAATTCGATGGTATGGTTGAGATGAAAGCTGTTGAAGACATAGAAGCGGTTGTAGACTTTATTGTGCTTGCTGAGTTGTTGGGTATTGGTATTGGACTAACACTTATCAGCAGTATTGCATCGTGTATCGCGATAGTAAGATTTAAACCATTGACAATTTTAAAGGAGAGAAGCTAATGAGTATATTAGAAACAAAAGATGTGGCATACAGATATGCAGATGCCGAACGTGATGAATATTGTTTAAAAAACATAAACTTCAGTTTTGAAAAGGGTAAGTGTTATGCAATAAAAGGAGCTTCTGGTTCCGGTAAGACAACATTATTGTCTTTAATTAGCGGGCTCGAAAGCAAGTACGAAGGACAGGTTTTGTATAACGGCAAAGATATAAAAACTCTTAATTTGGACAAGTACAGAAACTCCGATATTGGAATAGTTTTTCAGAGTTATAACTTGCTCCCTCATTTAACTGCAGCTGAAAACATTATGCTTTCTATGGACATTAATGGTAAAAAAGTTCAAGATAAAAAATTAAAGGCTGTTGAGTTAATTGAGCAAGTAGGCCTAAAAAAATCTCTAGCCGATCGAAGAGTATTAAAGTTGTCCGGTGGCGAGCAGCAGCGTATTGCCATTGCTCGTAGTTTGTCGTATGATCCAGATATAATACTTGCCGATGAGCCGACGGGAAACCTTGATACTCAAACTGAAAATGATATTATGAAAATTTTTAGGGAATTAGCAGATGCGGGGAAGTGCGTGATTGTGGTCACGCACTCCGAAAATGTTGTTAGGCATGTGGATGATGTGTTTTTCTTGAATAATACCAATTTGAGCAATGCGCTAACATAGGTAATTCTTTAGTTTAAGCTATAATTTTTAATAATATGCAAAACATTAAACAACATTAAATGTTAAACAAAAAAAAAGGGGGGGTGTGCAAGTCAATAATTTAGCAAAAATGTTGAGTTATGTTGTAAAAAATGGCATTTTATTAATAAAATTATGCGTTTCAGCGATTTCAGATTTTTGTCACCTGGTGTTTTTATAAAAAGTTTTAATTTATTTAGAAATTTTTACAACATAACTTAACATTTTTGCAAAAAAATCAAAATTAGGATGACTTTTAAGGTTAAATACTATGATTTTATTTTTTGTATTGTTAAAGTAGTGGTAACTATTATAAAAACATTTCTTGTAATAGAAAAGTATTAGATCTTTTAAAATAAAGGCCAGGGTAGTCCTGGCCTTTATGAGTTTTCTGTACTTTAATTATGTATACGTTTTCCTTTAAGCTCTAATTGAAGCGATTAGCTTCTTAAAGTCCTCTGGACCCCAATAGACAGGAGTAGGATAGAGTGGGTTGGCCTCAGCGCTAGCCCATTCAACTATCTGGTCAATGTCCTTATCCTTAATGCCTTCAATCTTATTAGGGATGTCCATCTTTGCATTGAGCTCATCGATCCATTTAATAAAGTTGTCGCTTTTTTGCTTGTCTGTTCTGCCTTCAATGCCAATTACATCTGCAAGTTCAGCAAGGCGTTTATGTACAGCTGAGCCAAATTGACGCATAACATGAGGTAATATTACAGACATTGTAAGCCCGTGAGGCACACCATATAGACCACTTAATGTATGTCCTACAGCATGTACATAACCAACACATCCTCGTGTAAAAGCGCGTCCTGCATAGAATGCGGCAAGTTGCATGTTCTGTCTAGCTTTGATGTTTTTCCCATCGCTGTAGCATTTGTACAAATTATCATTTATGAGTTTTACAGCGTCTTTTGATAATTTGTCCTCAAGTTTTGAGTTGTAGGTTTTGTTTGTGTAGCACTCAACAGCGTGGCAAAGAGCGTCCATGCCTGTAGTGGATGTAATGTGAGGAGGTAAGCCTACGGTTAGTTCAGGATCAAATACTGCCCATTTAGGCATTAACGAGATATCGTTAATTGTTACTTTATGGTGGTCAGCTTCAAGCGTGATAACAGCTGCAATTGTAGTTTCTGAACCAGTTCCTGCTGTTGTTGGTACTGCTACAAAAGGTGGAAGTTTGCGTAGAACTTTAAACAGTCCTTTCATCTTTTTAACAGATTTATTTGGTTTAACAACGCGAGCTCCGATGACTTTTGCGCAGTCCATAGGGGAGCCACCGCCAAATGCGATGATGCCTTCACAGTTATTATCTTTGTAGAGTTTTAAGCCTTCTTCAATGCTTGTGTCTGTCGGATTTGGTTTTACACCATCGTAGACAATACATTCAAGATTGCATTTTTTTGCGGCCTCATACATAGAATCGAGCATGTGTAAGTCTTGATTTAGGACTTTATCAGTTACAACAAGAACTTTGTTTACTCCTTGGTCTTTCAAGAATTTAGGGAGTTCCTTAATTTTTCCTGCTCCTTCAATTTTTTCTGGCATGCGCCAAGGTATGAAATTCATACCAATTTTAAATGCTCCTTGATATGTGCGTGCGTAAGCTTTTCCCATTTTAATCCTCCTTAATTTTTAACTTTCTTAATAATTTGTCCTTAGGGATACCGTTTTGATCCCAGCCTCTACCTTTGTAATATTTTGCTTTTAATTTTTCTAATGGCACTTTTGTAGTGTTGTCGCCTTCAATTTGATTTTCGTCAGTAAGCCTTGATTGAATAGTATCTTTACTGGCATCTACACCATATTTTGTATTGATGTGACGCTCTAGGTTGTAACCACGTTTACCAATTTTCATACACTTACCAAAATTGACTTTCATTCCAGTGATATATTTGAGTGCTTTAGATTGGTTGAAAACAACTGGTAAATTAATTGCGAGGGCACCTGGGAATTTATTCATAAATCTTAGGGCCCAGCCGATGTGAGGCACAATTCCACACAATGCACGCGTATACCATGCATTAGGTTTCTTGAGCAAAATTGGTGGTAAGAAACCATAAGTTGTAAACAAGCATTGTCCACACGAAGATACAAATTCCATCATGTTTTGGAATACTTGAGTAAAATCAGCCTTAGCTTTAGGTGTTTGAGGATTAACATGTAATGATAAGCCCTCAACTAGAATTAAGTAACCTCCATTTAAGTGACAGCCGCCTCGGTTAGATATTGCATATCCAAGACCAAGACCCACTGAACGTCTTGGTTCGTATGCTGATAGTTCCATACCTTTAGCGTTTGCTGCAAATTCTGTTCCACCATGTTTTTCGGCACACCACTTAGAACCATTTGCGAGTTCATCACCAATACCACGTCTGTATGCAATATCTTCAAAAGTCTTAGAGATATTATCGATTTTTCCGAAATCGAGACCTGTGTCCCAAAGTCCTTGCTCGTTTGCCTCCATTGCATATGAGAGTGTGTTGGCAGCAGAAATTGTATCCATACCTAGCTCATCAATTTCGTAATTCCACTTAAATACAGCTTCAATATCGTTGTTTAGTATACCTGCACTGAGTAGTCCTAGCGTCTCAAGCTCAGGACCTTTAACCTCTTTACCGTCAACTTTAACTGTACGGGCACATTTAATAGGGCAAGTTAAGCACCCTTTATTTGTGATGTTATGGTCACGTGCGAGAGTTTCGCCACTAACTTTGTCTACATCTTCAAATTGTCCGTACTTGTAATTTTTGGTAGCCAACTGACCGTTTTCTTGCATGATAGACATTAGCCCTGCTGTACCGAGGCGTGGTAATTGGTCTCCACATAGTGGGTGAGACTTTAAGTATTTAATCCACTTTTTGGTGAGTTTTTTGAACTTTTCAGGTTGCTTGACTTCCATCTTGTGAGTACCTTTGGCAGTTACTGCCTTTAGATTTTTAGAACCCATAACACAACCAACGCCACCACGTCCAGCAAAACGCTCGTTAGACGTGATAGATGCATAAAGCACAAGGTTCTCTCCGGCAGGTCCGATAACAATTTTACCTGTTTTACTCTTGAGTTTTTCATCAAGAGCAACTTGTGTCTCGCTTGTTTTTTTGCCCCATAAGTCTTTAGCGTCATGAAATTTAATTTCGCCATCATCGATTTCAAGCCATGTAGGTTTTTTAGCTTTGCCTGTTATAAGCAAAGCATCGTATCCAGCTTTCTTTAAGTGAAAACCAAAACTTCCACCGCAGTTAGAAGAAGTCAAATAACCAGTTAATGGCGATTTTGTTGAAATATCAAATCTAGCAGAACTTGGAGCTCCACATCCTGTGAACGGTCCAGTTACAACTGCAAGCATGTTTTCCGGGCTTAAAGGGTCAACCTCGGCTCCAACATTATCGCCAATGATTTTGGCAGCCGCAATTTTGCCACCTATAAACAGTTCACGTTGCTCATCAGTCCACGGATACTCGCTAATTTCTTTAGTAGATAAGTCTACTTTGACAATACAACCGGTATAACCACCGAATTTTGTAGACATAATAGCCTCCTTCGATTATTTTTATTATATCAAAATTTTATTAATTTGTTTGTATGTTTGTCAGTATATAATACAAATTGTTATTTTTGATAGTAAGGGAGGCTTCATGAGTGAACGTCGCACAAAAATAATAACAATGCTGTTAAGCTTAGTTTTTCTAGGCCTAATTGCTTTTGCAGTGAGAAATTGTGCTATTCAACAACAAGTTGACCGCGCAAATGAGATTGTTGATAAGATGAGTTTAGAAGAGAAGGTAGGGCAACTTTTCTTAATCAGGCCAGAAGCTCTATCTACTCAATTTACAACAGCTGAGATAGAAAATGTGGCTGATGAGGCTGGTGTTAAGGTTGCCTCAGATGACATGATTAACAATATGAAGTCGCATCACTTAGGAGGGATTGCGCTTTTTGCCAAAAATATCGCAACTCCTAATCAGACTACAGAACTTATTGATAAGTTTCAAAATAATAGTGATATTAAGCTTTTTATGGGTATTGACGAGGAAGGTGGCGAGGTAGCCCGCATTGCAAATAATCCAACATTCGGTGTTAATAATGTTGAAGGTGGAATGAAGAGTATTGGAGTTACTGGCGATCCAGGCAAAGCTTACGAAGCATCAGCCTACATTGGAGATTATCTCACTAAATATAAATTAAACTTAGACTTTGCTCCTGTATGTGATGTGCTTCCAAATAATGATGCACCTAATAATAAGGGTCGAATTTTTGGATCTGATCCTAAACTTGTTGGCGATATGGCACAAAATTACATTCGCGGTTTACACGACAAAAATATTATGTCTACTATGAAGCATTTTCCGGGGGATGGTAGCTCTAAAGGAGATACTCATAAAAATACTGTGGTTGTTGACAAGACATGGGAAGAGTTAAAGTCTTTTGACATTATACCTTTCGAACGTGCAATTGAGGCTGATACAGATTTTGCAATGATTGGCCATATTGAGTATCCTCGTGTTACAGGTAATGATTATCCGGCAAGTTTGAGCAGAGAAATTATTACAGATAAGCTCAAAGGTGAACTTGGTTTTAAAGGCATTGTTATTACTGATGCTCTCGCTATGGAGGCTGTTAACTCATTATATACATCAGATGTTGCATGTATAACGGCACTTAATGCTGGTGTTGATATTTTGCTCATGCCAAAAGATTTTGAGCTTGCCTATCAAGGCGTAATTAAAGCTGTTAATGATGGTCGCATATCACAAGACAGCATTAACGAGCATGTCAAGCGTATCATTAATGTAAAACTTAAGCATGGGCTTGCTAAGTAATACTTCTTAGATGATAAGCTTCACGCCTTAGTTTTCCGTCAATGTAGACGATTCCGACTCGCATAAAGCCTTCCTTTATAAGCAGGTGCTTCATGATTGTGTTGTCTGGGTGAGCGTCTATGCGGATATTGCTGCAAGTTTGTTTTGCGTACTCAATAGCTGTATGTAAGATGCCAGTATGTGTAGTATCGCTAGCAATGCGGTGAATTACGCCATAGGGCTCTTCATTAAGCCATGCTCCATCTTCAATATTGGCATATGATGGATCTGGCTTGTTGGAAAACATGAAAGTGCCATAGATGTTCCCGTCATCATAGACATAGCTTCTTTTAAGTTTGATATCTTCTAGTATTTTAGCTTTTACAGGAGGCTCGTCACACCACTGATGCGGATTATTATTAGCTAATTGTGTTTGTTTTCCAATTTCAATTATCTCTAAGATACGGTCTATATCGGTATCGGCGGCGTGCTTAATGTCTGAAATTTGAGCTTTATGTTGTGATTTTTTGTTCATTGTTGCGATTTTAAAAAAGGAACCGCTCCCAATACAATTGGTGAGCGGCTCTACCATTAATTTGGCTAACCGTTCCCACGGCAGCACTGTTATTGTACAACAGATTTTTTGTTTTTGCAATACTTAAGATGTGATATTTTCAAAACAATTAATCCACTTACCAAAGCTACAATTATCAATTCAATAAAAGGAAGCGTATCTCCAGTTGGAGCAAGCTTATTTGTTTGATCAGGAGATGGAGCCGCTGGTGTGGCATAAGCTTTGATTGGGAAATTGTCATAAGTGTAGTATTTACCTTTTTCAGTTTTTTCAAGTTCACTTTTTAGACTTGCAAAATCAGTCCATTTTCCATCAGATGCGGTGTAGACAAAACTTTCACCTGGGTTTACAATAGCCTTGCAGAAGTAGTCGTCAATTGTCATTTTTTTGTCATAACCATCATGATTACAGTCATACCAGCAAGACATAATGTATGGGCCTCCGTTATGTACCTTCTGTGTTGTGGTAACAGCAAAGTACTGTCCTTTATTCAAATGATATGCACCACCTAAGCTCACACGATGAAAACCTTTGTATGTGGATGTGTGGTCAACGCTACACAGAAGCTTCCCAGTGTCTATTTGTTGATCTTTACTGTCAAGTAGATAAACCTTGTAGTTTACGTCAACGTTTTCGGTGTTTGTCATGCCACTAACTTCAACTAAATCCTCATCTGTATCAGCGCAAAAGATGTTTGCTGTAGTTACTAGATTATCAAGTTCAACACCGTGAAGTTTCTCGCTTGACATGTAATTTAACTGATGAGTAATTTTATTTTTGTCAAAGTTGATATTAAAGTCAAAAGCTGCCTCGTCAACAAGCGATTGATCATAGTAACTCAGGTAGAAATAACCACTATCTTTATCTCCCCATGGCTCGTATGTGATGCCTTGGCCAATGCTATCAGCAGCACCCCAACTGTTTTTAACAATCCAAGCACCTGGCATTGGCGGTAGTGGTATGTCAACCATTTTGCCTTCTTTGTCGGCGCCCTTTTTCAAAAACTTGTCTTGCTGGATGGTATCATCCCAGCCAACAACGCAAACGCAGTGCGACGGGAAGTCAGGCTGATATGCATATTGGCACCATGTATCAACATTAATATAGCGAGGCTTCATGGTCTCTTTCTGGTCTGTTGTATAGTTGTCACAGTTGTAAGTAATAAATAAACCACGTCCATCCATGAGTTGCTGTTTCATGAGTTTTGTGACATATTCAGCGTGTTCTTGATCATATTTGTCATTTTAGAATGTAGCTGCATCTGGCAGTATGTATGCTTCGTTAAGTTCGTAATCTTTCTTGCTGCGCTGATCATCATCAATTGCCCAATCATCTGCTTCTGAATAAACGTCAAAGCCTCTGACATCTTTAGCCTTGTATTCGTTTTTACCTTTGTATAGTAGCTGCTTTTGTTGTGGAGTTAAATTGGGATTGTTCCAGTCAGGTTCGCGAACAGGTCCATCTCCACGAGAAAAGGCGCTGGTAACAGACATTCCAATTCCGCCAGAGTTTAAACGCTTGGACCACCAATATTCTAGGCCTTTGGCTTTTGCTTCTTCTTCTCTAAAGCTATAGGCACCTTCACCAGCATGTGTCGGGGTCTCTGCTGCTGTCATTGGGGCATAGTTAAACCACGAGAGATGGTGCTCGCTCAAATCCAGACTGTCACGCTTTTTCCCAGTAGCATCAACTGTAACTGAGTTTTGACGCTGCTTTGCGAGAATGCTTATCTCTGCTGCAGCAATACCACCATGAGCCCAACAGTTACCCCAAGTGTTTTGTAGCTTTGTGCTTGTAACATAGTTTTTAAGCTCTCCATTTCCGTCTAGGTCACAAGAGCGTAAGTCAAATTTTGCAGGAAAGCTTTTAGGTTCTGTATCGATATGACGCTCTTTATTGTCTGTTTGCTGTAGTATTGCTTCCACTAGCGGGCTTGATGCATAAACATCACGCGGCACAAAACTAAGCGCACAAACAACTACGAAGAGCCCTATTAAACAAACTTTAATTTTCATGATAGCTCCTAAAAAAATTAATTTCTTACATTATTCCTATATTCATCAATTACCTTATTAAGGCGGCTCTTAACATCAGACATTTTGTATAGTCCAGCATCGTTTTTAGTGAGTCCGTTAAGTTCGATGTCGCATTTTTCTGGAGGATGATTCATGTCAACTGATTGTTTATGACGCAACTGGTCGATACTTTGATAGACGAGGTTAATCGAGCAATACTCGACACCATCTTGTCCTAAGTATTTGTTAAACACTAGTTTGACACCAATTGGAGTGTCTTGCTCAATAGCATTAGGTAGATGATATTCTTTTGCATCAAGCGCTGTAAGTAAAGATAAAATTGTAGAATCGTGCCCGCACAAAAATGTAAATTTTCTGTTTTTGTTATTTATGTCTTTTAGCAGTTCGGCACATATTCTGTTTGATGCACCAACAGCTGCTGTGTGAGTACCAAACAAAACGTTTTCATAAGTGTCGCCAATTTTACCAATTTGTGTCCATTGCTGCATTGTCATGTCATGACCAAAGGCAGCTGTCTTGTCGTTTTCTTCTTCGTAGAACTGAAGCTTGAGCGCGTCACATGCCTCGTTAGCGGCTTTCAAGGTGCCTGTTGTTGTGATCTCGTCGTTTTGCTTAATATTGATTTCTGGCATATCTTGCTCAAATGAAGTAATGTTTTTCTCCTTAGCATATTCAGAGTCTTTAAAGTCAAGGACGTACTCAAGTGTTTTATACTCTTCACTTAAATTTTTATTAATATTACCGAGATCAAATTTTTCATTTATTTCTTTTTTGATTTGTTCTTTTATCTTGTCGTTCACATAAACCTGAAGAGGCAAAAATACGTCATCTTTACCACCGAGTGCATATTTATGGTAAACCTTAGCGTCTGCTACAGGCAATAGTCCTGCGGAGAAATATTTTGCAGTTGCGATGGTGCGCTGTGCTGAGTTTGCGTAAAAGAAAGCCTCGTCATCTTTAGGTTCCCAATTCTCTGAAATTAGCCCCTCGGACTGTAAATACTTAGCAAAATATTGTCCCATTACAGTTTCAAGTTCGCCACCACGCAGCGACAGCTCGCTTGGTTTTGATGTCCAATCAAACCACTTATGCGGTGTAACTTTGGTAAGAGTAGAGCCACCATCGGTTAAGGGGGAGCGAATGTTATGACGGCTGAGCACAGTTGTTTGCTTGAGTTTGTAGCCATCGAAGTGGGGAAGTCCGTGTTTTTCACCTGTATCATTGTATGAACTTTGTGCTTGACAGGCGCAAAGGGAAAATACCAAAATAGCGACAAGTGTGGTTACAACTATAGAAATATATATTAATCTAGATTTTTTTGTTGTGTTCATAATTATCCTTTCGAAAAACTTAATTCTAACGTATTTAATTTTGTTTTTTCCGCAAAACTACTTAAAAGTAGGGCATTTGTATGATTTTTTGAAAAAAACTTATAGTTACGTTGTAATTTTTATCTTATTTTTATCGTAAAAAAATAAACAATTTTTATCTTAAATTTAAAATGCCAGTTCAGAGGCTTTACAAAAAATTCCGTATTTATTTAGAGTTCAGTTTTTGGGTTAAAATAGTGTATTTTTACCACACAACTCAACATTTTTCCATTTATTTTGGAAATTACCCTCACTTTTTTCAAAAATAGTGTAAATTTATATAAAAATTACAGTCCGATGTAATATTCAAGAAATTAAATTGCAAAGGGGTTACATATGGATAACAAATATTACAACACAATTTTTAAACGCAAATCTTTTCATCTGTTCAGAAATCTTGGTGATGAAAAGCTGACGCGAGAGGAATTAGATAACATCAGAACTGTATATAATAATTTCGAGCCTCTTTATCCAGACATTAAAACTGAAATCAAGATTATTCCTTCCACCAAAAAAGGCGCTGAGTATCAAATAGAAATTTATAGCGAGAAGGCGGATAATTACCTCATGAATGCAGGTTATATTGGCGAGCAGCTGGATTTGTATCTCCAACATAACAGCATCGCAAGCCTGTGGTGTGGTATTGACAAACCCGATGAGCAAACTCATCACGGGCTTGACTATGTAATTATGTTTCATATCAAAAAAGTAAGCAATAAGACCAAGTACAGAATTGACATGTTTAAGGCTCGTCGAAAAGATTTAAAAGACATATGGCGAGGGGACGATTTAGGTGTTGCCAACATCGCTCGGTTTGCCCCAAGTGCGGTCAACTCGCAGCCTTGGTATGTTGAGAATATTGATAATAAGCTTGTGGTTTATAGGTATAAAAAGCCTGGACGAATTGGCATTATGACAACAAAAGCCGCACGCTATTTTAACCGGATCGACATTGGAATTTATCTTTGCATACTAGAGATTTGCTTGAATAATGAAGACATAAAATTCCAGCGCCAATTATTTATTGACGCTGGTACAGATCAAAAGCTTACAAAGGTTGCAGAATATAAATTATAACGCTAGTTTTACAACCTAATGTAAATCTTCTTTTTGTCTAGCAAGTACAATACAACATACCAGGCTAGTACAAAAAGTCCTGTGGTTAACACAGAAGCCAATCCTGTAACTCCGCAACATATTGGCAAGAAGAAATTGTATGCAAGCTTGGTTAGTTTTAATCCTGCTAAAATTACCCAAATGATATCCATTGCAGCAAAAGAAATTATGGCATTTGATCCATAAACTCTAAAGAATGTAGTCCACTTCTTGTGTCCTTTGATATCGATAATCCAAGTAAGAAGGGCAAGTAAGCAAGCATCACTACCCACTGTAACTAATACAAATGTGCTTGTCCAAGCTTTTTTGAAAATAGGAACTGCAGGGCTGAAAATAAAGCCTAATGCTAGTAAGCTGAAACCAACAATAAACATGTACATTACTTTTGCATTATTGTCTTTTTTCTTGTCGCATATAATTCCGCCAATCAAAAAGCCTAGCAAAACCTGTGCTACACAAGGGATTGTAGACGCAAGACCTTCTGGATCAAAGAAGATCGTGGCAGTGCCTTGCTCGTCAATGGCCATTTTGTACATATGCTCGCGTCCGAGCACGCTTTGATCAATTGTACTTAAAATATTATTAGTGTCGTTAAAATCAAACCCATTGCCTGCAATAAGCAGTATGCAATATCCAATTAAAATAGCAGCGATAATGCCAATGATAACTTTTTTATTACGGACGAGTAAAATAATTAATGCACCAATAAAATAACATATTGCGATACGGGGGATAACACCTAAAATTCGCATATTAGCAAAATCAAAAGCAGTAAGCACCCAATCCTTTCCTGCAAATGCGGCTGAAAATCCGTGCGCAACCATAACAACTACCCAGCCAAACAGCATGAGCAAAATGAAACGCCTGACAACTCTAAATATGGACTGTTTGCAAGGTTTAAAGTCATATTTCTTGAGCGAGAAGTACATGGACACACCAACTAAAGTGATAAAAGTAGGGAATACAAAATCGGCGAGAGTAAGTCCCATCCATATTGGGTGGCACATAAATTCGAATTTTTTCCCTGCTGGATCATCAATTAGAATCATAAATACAATCGTGATTCCTCGAAGTACGTCCACTGATAAAATGCGTTTTGATTTTTGTGCTATCTCTGACATATAGTCTCCTTAAAGTTACTCGCATATTATATACATAAATCAGTTCTGATTAACGTTAAAATATAATTCCTATGTATGCTAAATTACTAGTGTTATGAACTTGGAATTTAATTTGTGGTTATTTGCTAAGGTCCCACTTTAAAGAATCGCATTTATCGCATTTTTTTTCGTCCATTTTTAAGAATTTTAAATAAAGTTTTGCGTATTTATTTAAGTTCCCAATCGTATTTTTTACAGTTAGGGCATGTTCTATGACTATTCGCTTTTATGAAATCAAAAAGCATTTCAGCGTAATCTCTTGTCATGGGACCATATTTTTGATGGCAAGCACGACAAACAAGATAAGCGTGTTCAAGTTTTGATTTATCTCCTAATCTAAAGTTTGCGGCACCAGTTGCTTGTTCCAGTTCTTCAGTAAATGCCTTCTCTAACTTTTTCATTTTCCTCCCTTTATAGCTATAATTATTATAATAAATTTAAAAATTTTGTCAAGTTGAGTAAAAAATTGAGCGTATAAAATTCCAACGCCAATTATTTATTGACACTGGTATAGATAAAAAACTCACTAACGTTGCCGAGTATTGTTTATAGTCTAATATAAATTTTCTTTTTGTCTAGCACATACAATACCAAATACCAGGCGAGCACAAAAAGCCCTGTGGTCAATACAGAAGCTAGGCCTGTAACTCCGCAGCATGTTGTCCACTTTATGTGACCCTTGATGTCGATAATCTATGCAAGAAGGACGAGTGTGAGCCTAATTCACACTGGTGACACATGAATTCGAATTTTTTCCCGGCTGGATCGTCAATTAGAATCATAAATACAATCGTGATTCCTCGAAGTACGTCTACTGATAAAATGCGTTTAGACTTTTTTGCTATTTCTGACATAAATCTTCCTTAAATACGAACCTATATTATATACATAAAAACATAAAAAATATTGTAATATGTAAGGTATATGGATATCCAAAGTTTAACATATATCGAATTTCAGAGCTTGCCAACGCAGTTGGCACAAACTGGAGATTTTGTATTTCCTATTTTGCTTGTTTGCTTTATTATCGCTGCGATATTTTTTAAAAAGCTAAGAAAGTCCATGTTTGTATTGTCTAGCTTTGCTCTTCTATGTTGTCTAACAACCTTCGCATATGCTGACAATCAAAATATTCAAGTTCAAGTTTCAGACAATGATTACAAAGTAATTGATGGACAGCTCAATATAGATTCTGAAGGAACTCTAAATTCTTATAAGCTTGATATTTTAGATGGCAACTTTAAAGATTTTAAATACCAACTCAAGGTCAATGACCAAGTTTTAAACAACGATAAAATAGAGCTAAATAAAACCAACACATTAAGTATAAGCTTTGATGGTTTCAACTACGAGAAAGCTAAACTCCTATTCAATAAATCAGTCGCTAAAATTGAATTTGATATCACGCTTCATACCACTGACAAACAGAAGGCTGTAACTGATATTGGTAGGGGATACACCCAAACAACTTTCGAGAACTCTGACGCCACAAACTATAAAATTAGATGTGCCGAACTCGAAAAGGATGGTTATAGCCTATATACTTCCAACAACCTAAACGAGAATTTATTTAGCACTTACACCAAAGGTGAGGATTTTGTATACATATACTTTACTCACGATAACAACGAAATAAGAATGATCACAGCAAAAAATGTTCCATTGCCTCCTAAAGAAACAGAGTCATACAATCCATCAGGCGAGGAGACAGCATCCATTATGAAAATCCGCGTTTCAAAAGGAGATGCGGAGTGTTGTGTATACAGGCTTATAGATGGCAGTTTCATCATCCTAGACAGCAATTGCGCAATTCAGAGTTTCTCTGGGGTTCAATTTCAGGACTTGTATGACTGTCTAAAAAATCAAGCTCCTGACCCAAATCACATAATCATCAGAATGTGGTATTTTTCTCATTGCCACGGTGATCATACCTATGGTCTGCATGACTACTGCAAAAACAAAGAAAAATTTCCAAATCTTGACATCCAGAGCTTCTGCTATAACTTTGGCGAGACTGATGAGGCTTATGTCCACTTAAAAGACAATGAAGAGGCTTACGTCCGGTTCAAAGAAGATATGCAAGAGTTCCCTAATACAAAAGTCTACAAAGCTTTCGCAGGTCAGGTATTTCAATTCCCAGGCGCTAAATTTGAGGTACTTTTAACCTATAGTGATATGTGTCCTACGGTAATAGGCGAGGAGTCAGATGACGAGGAAGTTAAAACTGAAGCCGCCAAACGTAAAGCTGATGGCAACTTGGAATCTGCACTTGTTAAAATTACAAGCGAGGCTACGGGTAAGTCCTTACTCTATACAGGAGATATTGGAGATTACAACATCAACCAAGTTATCAAGCGTTATACGCCTGATATCCTACACAGTGAGCTTATGACAGTCCCGCATCACGGGCACGATCAAGATAGATACAGGGCCAGAAATGGAAATCGCACATTCTATGACATGGTTAATCCAACAGCCATATTTTTCCCAGCAACTGTTGAACACTATAATGAACGTAACAAGCAAATAAAAGATGACTGCTATAAAAGACGCGGCATAATTTCATATATCAATACAGAATATATCGTTAACAAATGCAAAGATAATTGTTATTGTGCTGGCGTTCAGTCGTATACTTTGAGTATGTCAAGCTTAAAGCCAGTTTCTATTAATGTACAACAATTGTAAATGAACCTTCTGCTCCATCTGTGTCATTTGTAGCATCAATTTTTAAAATGATTGTGTAAGTGCCTGGTGCGTAAGTAGACATGTTTAATTTAAAGTGTCCTGGCTCACTATCATCTTGATTTGTTATTACCAATCCACAATCACCATGTTTTTCTACTTTAATATCTGTACTCAAATCTACAGTTTCTATATCAGCACAATAGCAATCGTAAACATTAAGTTTTATAGGATCTTTTGGGCAATTAAATCTAGGGTGTGCCTTAGCTATTTCAAATTTTAAAATTTTGTCATCTCTAGTGCCGTCTTCCCAGCTCCAACCTTGAAAAAGTGTAGCTCTTATTGCATATTTACCTGCATGTAAGGCTTCTGCACCATTTTCAGTTATATTAGCTTTACTGTAACCTTCTAATGGTTCATTAGTTAAGGCAAAGCCTACATTTGATTCCACTCCTAGTTGTGATTTGCCATTGTATACTAATCCTTGTGCAGGTTCTTTTATACTTGTTTTGTCGGTTATAGTAATATGGAATTCTACAACTTTTCCGATTCCGCTTCCGTCTTCCCAAGTAAATGCTGGGTTTGGGACTGCACGAACTTTATATTTGCCAACACTAAGACCTTCAACACCTCTTTGAGTAATTAGTGGATCGAGGTAGCCGATTTCGCATGGAACATTTTCAAATTTGCAGAAAAGATTTGCTTTGTATGCTACCTGAAATGTAGAATTATAAACTAGCCTTATTGGTTTTATGTCAAATTTTCGTCCTTCAATTCTAAATTCATAAAATCTATCATTTGTGGAATAATCTTCCCAGCAGTGTCCTGTCTTAAGGGAAGCTTTAACTTTGTATATGCCAGCATTTGTACCTTCAGCACCTCGGTTAGTAATTGTTGCTGTATTATAATTTGGGTCTTCTGCATTTGATAGGATTACCCCTTCTACGTTAGGAATGCCCACTTGAGACTCTTCATATTTATAAGTTAATCCTTGTACTGGATTAACGTTTGTTTTACCATTTAAAAACACTTTAGTGTCACTATGCCATAATTTATCTTTGTTCAAATAATAGTTTTCGTCGACTTTGCTAGCATGTAATATCTCAACATCCAATCCGTTGTCTACAAACTCTGAACAATCATAAAATGCATGAAAATCAATAATGCAAAATGCTGCTTTGTTATACTCCTTATTTTTAATATCTACAAGTTCTAAATGTTTGAAATGTTGAAATGCAAGATCCCCTAATGTGTCAACTTTTGTATCAACAAAAATTTGTTTTGCGTTATCTGAAATAATATACTTAAAACCACTCTTGAATTTCAAAGTGTCATTAAAAATTGTTTTACTAGTAAATAATACGTTGTATTTATACGTTGTCATCATAAGCTCATCGTTAAAACCAACAACATTTAATTCTTTTGAACTTGTATTGTAAAAAAATTGAATGTGAGGCTCACGAGTCAGGGTTGTAGGATTGTAACCAAAATATCCTCTAATATCGTACGAAATTGTTGTTTCTTTATCTCCGATTGGAACTTTTATATTATTAAAACCACCTACAACATGATATACGTCCTTAGAATCTTTATCAGCTTCTTCCTCAGGTAAAATTTTATCGCATAATGTCTTCTCAAAATTCTCCACAGCTGTTAAATATTTTCCAGTTAGGGGTTTATCCCAATGTTTTCCCCTATAAAGAACTCCATTAAAATTAAAATCAATACATCGGCCCCAATCTGATTTATTTTTTATATAAGATTCACTATCACCTGCATGTAAAACTGGCATGTCAATACCTCTACCGGGAATTGATGAGCCAGTACTCGCCCAATTAAATGCGTCAAAACAGATTTTTTGTAATCTACTCTGTGAATAATTTTGATTTATTATATCTACGTTATTAAGCATAAGTAAACTATTAAAGCTTCTAGTACCAATTTCTCTAATTTTTGTGCCCAACCTAAGTGTTGTCACTTCATTTGCTATACATAACTTACCATTATCAAATTCTAATTCATCCTGAAAAATAGTCGAAGCAAATAGATTGTAGCTAATAATATCGTAATCATGCTTTGAAGGTCCAAAAGCTAAAATCAACATTTCTTTTGTTTGGGTGTTATAAAAAAACTGTACGTTAGGCTCTCGATACAGACAATCACTGCAATTACCAAAATAACCCTTTATATCAAATGCAAAAGTGCCACTACCTCCGTTGTCATCCAATCTAACTTCATCAAAACCATCAACAATACGTGTTACAGGACTTATACCATGTCTATCACCATGATATAAATAAACTTTTTTCTTATAAACTAAATGATTTAAGCAATCGTCAATACAATCATCTTCCCAAGAAGTCCAACAATGGTGTTCTTCTTCAGCTTCTCTTGGCTCCATTGCACCATTACTTTGCTCTGCATAAGCAGGTTGAATATTGATAACACATAAAGCAAACATTAGGACAGCAATTAAACTACAAACAAAAACGAATATTTTATTTTTAACTATCATGATCAACCCCCTAAAGTATCTGTGATGTATGACTATAATGTAATTATAATATGTATGTAAAAAAAATCAAACGTACTTAAATTTTTAATTAAAATTGTACCAAAATGTACCAAACATACTGATAGATAAGTTTTATTTTTCAATATGAAGTAGAGATACATACCTTATAAGTTACTTGTAAACAAATTCACATCTAATAGAATGGCTCACATAGTATAATATCCTCATGTTCAAAGGAGTCACAATGAAGAAATTATTTATAGTAATACCATTATTATTTGCAGTTATATTCGGGGTAGCTGGATGCGTAGCTCAAAATACAACTACACAAAAAGCACCAAAGGGGGCAGAGGTGACCGATCAAAAAGTTGACACGATCCCTCTAGGAAATACGCTTCCGCAAGCAAAGGCCGCCGATTTTCAAATGGGAGACTTATATACATGCACAGTTCCAAACGAGGTAACAGAGCACATGGACATCATCGGCATTTATAAAAACGAGTACTACTCAAACAAGGACGCTTCAGCAAACATTCACATTGGGCATATTAAAAATACTCAGCATCAAACTCTTACAGAATTTACTCAGCAAGAGGCGCTTTTCTACGCACTTGACGAGACAAGCTGGGCTATTGGACCCACCTATGATGTTTGTCCTGCGATTCCAGCATCTCAATGCGGCTACATGGTTAAGTTTTATCAGGCTCAGGCCGCTCCAAAGATTTCTCAAACTGTGATTGTGCAAGATGGCGAGGACATGGTCATGATTGACTTTATGTATTTTTGCCAAGAAACCAAAGTAGGCGACACTGACATTACAATTTCTATTCCAATGGCAGCAAAGTCAACAACTTCTGGAGACACAACAACATATACTACAGCTTCCAGAAATCCAATTCCAGAAATAATCATTTCTTCAAAGGAAGGTAATTTTGTAGACGAGCTTAAGTCGTATCGCGAAAAGTACAATTGTCGCATTGGTTATGATTCGCGTTCTAACAGAGATTATGGACACTGCGTTTTGTTAGATTTCGAGGAAAATGGCAAACATTATAACGAACGTGTCTGGCTTTTTTCTGATAATGGCAAGGTTTACACAATCATTTTTCGCGAACCAGCTGACAAGCTAAGCTATGCTCTAAGTGCTATTCTTGGAATGGTTAAGCTTTAAAATGTGAGGTTATAAGGGCTATGAGGTGTACTGTTTGAGGCTCGCCCTTACACGTATTCATTTTTACTTCACCCTAATTTCAAATTCTATATTTGAATTAAGTGATTTGTTGTATAATGTTAAAAATCGTTTACGAGGAGGTTCAAATGGAAGCTTTACATACAATTATTGAATTTGCTGATAAGGCAAATCCAAGTGGAGACGCAGCAAGTTCACTTGGGCAAACAGGAGATTTTCTAGGAGCAGCTATTGCCGTATTATTCGCTTTGGTTGGTATTGTTTTATTAGTTTTTCAAAGGAAGTCATCTCTTACGACAGTAAGTGGCAAGCATGTTAAGAGTATATTACAGAGCAACATTTCACTAATAGCTTCTGTAGTTTTGTTTACGGTTTCAGTATTGTTGCTTTCGTCAGTACTTGTTATTAATACTCATAAAGCAATCGCATCAGAAGGCAATGAGATTGCTAAATCTACTCCAAAAGTTCAAGCTCTTGTTGATAAGGACTCTGGAGAAATCACAATTGAAGACGGTGCATTAACTAAAGTTGCTGAAAAAGTGCAACTTAAAGACATCTCATTAGATTTTTGCAAAGATATTAAGGTTGAGGATGATTGTTCTTGGCAGGTGAGTGTGGATGGTACTTTGTATTACGACAAATCTGCTGGTGGCAAAGTTTCAGTATGTAAAGCTATTTCTGAAGGAGTTGTTAATTTTGGAGTAAAGGGTACAACAAAAGAAACTGCTGTTTCTCTAATTGGTAGTGAAGTTGTTGATGTTACTTTTACAGTTGAACCATCAGCTCCAGAGATGATTCCAGTTACTTTAGAAAGTCCTAATGGCAGTTTCTACAATACGCCTACTCCTACAGAATCAGATACGCCTATTACAAGTGTAAATGTTCCTACAGGTGCTCCTGTTACTGCAGGTATTTATTCAGAAGATACTAATATAGGACAGATTACATTTGGTAGCGAGAATCCTCAAGTATTGTATGCTGTTCCAAACGCTAACTTCAAATTTGCATTATTCTTAGGAGTCCCAGTTGATGGAAAAATTGCTGAAGCTACAAAAATTACATCAACATTTGCAAAACAAGTAGGTCCTGAAGAGACTATATTGGCCACATACAATCCACCTAGACTTGCTCCAGATTGGGGACAGGGAGATGCCTATGTGTTAACTGATGGAGCTCCTGAACTTGCTTCGGCACATGGTGGAGATTATCTCAATTTTTATTTAGCTCCAATTAACCCTCAAGAATATTATTACTTAGAGCTAAAAGAAGGACATTGGTCAATTGAACAGCCTTTTGCAAATATAACTGATGATCCTGGTGAATCAAGTAGAACTTTCTATGATTTAAAAACTAATGGGTATTGTTATTCGTTACTTCTTACAGATGAATTACTTGCTACCATTCGATCAATTCCTGCTCAAGGATGGGGTGGAACTTTTGTTCTTAATGGTAAAAATATTTCATGTTCTCAAGTTACAATAACTAAAAATACTATAAATGTCGATTTTCAAAATCAGCACGGCAATATATATTCCACACCAAATCCAGCATCATCAGACTCTCCTATAAGCTCAACTACGGTTAAAAATAACACGATAGTTACATATGGTAAATATGCTACTAACGAAGACATAGGTACTATCACTTTTCAAGAACCAGGTACAGAAACGTCAAAGGTACTTTACGCTGTTCCAGATAATAATCACAAATATATTTCTTGCAGTGGTGTTCCTGACCATGGAAAACTTGTTAAAGATGCAACTATAAATACAACTTTTCAATTCAAAGATGTTGAACTGTATTCTGAAGGAGGAGATTTTCCTGATTGGTCTGGACCTCAATTAAGTGTTTTCAGTAGAGGAGGTCAAGAAATAAAAAATGCTGGTGCATATGAAGGCCTTTATATTAAATTCACGGGTATTACATATTACAGTGGATGTGAAAAAGATTGGTATTTTCAAGTTCAAGATGGAGCATGGCAGTCAAAATATGTAGATGTTAATTGTGATTGTTATAATTTGGACGAGCACAACCATGTTTTTAGTTTGCTTTTGGATAATGCTACTTTTAGTAGAATATGTAATCCTACAACAGAATGGGAGTCTTCTACTTTTAATATTTTAGGTAGACAATCAAGATTTGAAAAGATAGTTTTAAGTGCTACAAAAGATTAATAAAATTTTATCCTATAAAAATACAAACTTTTAACATATATGCCCAGCTAGATAAATAAATAATTTTAGATTTAGTATTGCAGTTTTTATGTGAGCATGTAACAATTTAGTTTAAGGTGCTGCCAGTATGTGGGTAGCGGTTAGCCTCTATTTTAGGCGTTCCTCGTCAGGTAAGGAGGTGAAGCTTATGGATATAAGCACACTTTGTTTATGCCTTGGCTGTTTCTCTGTCGGATTGACCTTGGGACTTAGCCTTCGCCATTAATACAAGGACCGCTCCCAATTCCATTGGTGAGCGGCTCTTTATTGCTTCAGTAGAGAGAATGTCTATTCTTCACGATTAGTATTTTCGGCCCAATCCTTATCCATATCCACAGAATGATGTTCTTTAACTTTGAGTATATTCATTTTTACAGCATGATAGAAGTTGTTATTTTTTTTACCGCAATCTCTAAACGCATAACTACGAATTTCGTTAAGATTAGATTTGTCATAGCGTTGTCCTATAATATCTACACTTTCTAGATATGGCATATTTTGAAAACTTCTTTTCATGATTTTTTGTAGTTTTGGATCAATTTCGATTTTTTTCACTTGTTGAGATATATGGAATTTTTCGAACCTCCAACCTCCAATTTCAATTTCTGGTTCATCTTCCAATATTGTAGAACCGCTATGATAGTTGTAAGTATTGAAACCTTCAGATCCACCACCAAAGCATAAAATCCTTAGCACCTTTGATTCGTCATTATAGAAAAATTGAACATTTGCTTTTCTGCCCCAAGAACCACTTTCGTCACCATAAAAACCTGTAACAGTATATTGGAATGGATAATCAGTACCATCTATATAAGTATGAATAACATTCATTAAATGTATATCTGGACTTGTATCTTGTGGCTGACCAAAACAATCATCCCAGCTTCTATCGCTATGTGAATAGCTGTGGTTTTCATTATGTTTTTCATCTGTTAGATTAATACGATCGATTTCAGCTGCAACTTCAAAGCTATCAAGTTTGTGGTTGTACTGTCTTGCTTTTGTGCAATTGCCACTGTTTGCAAAAGATTTGATAGGGGTAAGTCCAATAGTAAGGCTAACAACAATAAATAATGATAATAATAGCGATGTAATTTTAATTAGTGGTTTTGTTCTATACATTTTTTCTCCTTTAACTTATGTTGTTATTGTATTAATTTAATTTAAGACATTCAAGGATTTAATTAATACTTATGAAATCTGTACTATTTTATACTAATTTATATATTTGCGAAGACGAGTTGCGAGGAAATGTTGGCAAGGCTCATATACAATATTGACGATGATCTTTTTGAGATCCTCGGCAGCTTATTCGCGAGCGTGGGTGACGAAGTCTAGATTAGATAATTTTAAATATTCAAATTATAAAATAATATTTAAAACATATATTAATATGATAGCATTATATGGCGTAATGTAAAACTTAATACTATTTGGAGGTAAATAATGAAAGGTCAACATTCGAGTTTAATTCAGCTGAGGCAAAATACACTTAAACGCACATTGGTATATATATTAATAGGTATTGCTATTGCTGCTGTTTTAATTCCGTGTAGTATTGTAGGTGCTATGGAATTGAATGTATCAGATGATGCTAATGTTAAAAAAACTACTATAGATACTATGACGTTTGAAACATGTGGCAAAGGACAAGTACCCACAACAATTGATGCTAGTTCATTTATATTAAACGTTACAGACACTGCATCAAAACCTCATATGGAAGTTGATGCGAATGATACAAATTTTGGAGTTATAGGCAGTCATACATTGTTTTCAACACGTCTAAAAACCGGTGGCAAATCTACTCCTGATAATAAACTTGAATTGGATGTAAAAGAAGATGGAATACTTCATATTTGTGCTAGAACTGCATCTAATAGTGCTACAGACAGAAATATTGTTGTTACTTCTTCTTCAGGTACGGAAATTATTAATCACGTTTTATTAGAAAGCGAGGCCGTGGAAGAGAAATATGAAGAAGGAGGAAAAATTAAAACACGTAAGATTTATCCTGTTTTAAGCGCTAATGTAGGAGCAGGTACTTATTCAGTTACTTATCCTGAAAATGCTATTAATATATATTCATTTGCATTAGAACACGAAGGATCCTCTGGCGTTACAGCATCCTTTAAAGGTGGTGAAGGAGCAGAAGGTACAGCTCCTAGCGATATTACCGTTGATCCAAACACTCAAATTACATTACCAAATATTCCATTTTATCAGCCAGGAAGTAATGGTACAGTTGGCAAACATGCAACTGTTTGGTCAGATGGAGAAACAACATATGCTCCTGGATCAAAATATACTATGGGCGACTCTAATGTGGAATTTAAAGCATCTGGATGGAACTATCATGTTTTAGAAGAGCATCCTAGAATAGAGCCAACATGTACGACTGACGGTAATACTCAATACTGGAAATGTTTAACCTGTGGTATGTGCTTTACTGATGCAATTGCTTCACAATTTATAGAAGAAGAAGATACTATTCTTCCAAAAACAGGTCATGATCTTGAACACCATTCTAGCAAAGAAGCTACATGCACAGTAGATGGAAATATAGAGTATTGGTATTGCAAAAATTGTGGTAAATATTTTTCCGATGCAGATGCTCAAAACGAGATTACACAAGAACAAACTGTTATCCCTCATACAGGACATCTGTTGACATACCAAGTTGATGGCGATAAAATAACTGCACAATGTATGAAATGTGGAACAACTGTAACTGCTACTATTCAAGCTCCCCAAATTACTATATATACTGGTGAAGCATTAGATTGCTCTATTAAAAATAAACAAAATTTTGAAGAACTCACAGGACATACTCTCGTTTTGACGTATCAAAAAGATGGAGAATATGTTGATCATCCAGTTGATGCAGGAAATTATTCTGCATTTATGGCAGTAAGTGGTTTAATTGCGCAATGTGATTTTACCATTGATAAAGCATCGCAGAATATTGCTACACCTTTCATTCAAACAATAAGTTATGACTATATTACAATATCTCCTATTGGTCCTGGTTATGGAGATACTTCTTATGCAATAAGTGAAACAAAGGCTGCCCCAGCATCTGGATGGCAAAGTGGTACTACATTTAATAGTTTAAAAGACAATACTAAATATTATATTTATAGTAAATATGCTGGAGATGACAATCATGATGAAGCTATTTGTGCAACTCCTGCAGAAGCTACGACTATGAGTTATCAAACAGCATTTGAGAACTTCAAAAAAGAACAAATTGAAGCATTAGATTATGTTGATAAAGAGGGTGATAGTGCAGCTGTTAAAACTATTATCGCTAATGCAAAGATTGAGCTAAATGCACTTGAATATAATGCTAGTTTATCTCCTGAAGAAAATTACGAAGTAATACAAAACATTTTCGATAGGACTTTGTTAGATATAGACGTTCAACGTACACAAGAATTCGAAGATCTTAAAGCTGAAAAAGTCCAAGAACTTGAAAATATGAAACAAGAAGGTGATTCTGCTAATGCGGAAAAAATAATCAACGATACTATTAAAAACCTTAATGATATTAAATATGATACGAACAAGACTCCTTTAGCTAATAAACAAATAGTTATTTCTAGTGTTACAGAAGCAGAGAATAATGTATATAATGATAGACTCGATATTTTTGAAGCAAATAAAAAAGCAAGTATAGCTCTTTTAGAGGGATTAAAAGATCCATCAGATTCTCCAGAAACAACAAAAACTATTAATGATAAAATTGATGAGTTAAATAGTCTAACTTATGATCTGGCAAAATCTCCAAAAGAGAACAAAGAACTTATTGACACTCCAACAAACGAAATCAAAAAAGCTCTTGAAGAAACAAGAACTCCAGAGTTTGAAAGTTTTAAATCTGAAAAGATTGCCGAAATTAGAAAATTTGTTCAATATGAATATACTAATGATGTAGAGGCTCTTATGTCAAGTGAAAAAAATGATTCAGACACTGAGAAAGCTATTGCTGCAGAAGCTATAAATAAAATCAATAACACCAATTTCGATAATGAATTAAACTTGGCGAACAATAAAAAGGTCATACAAGATATTGTAGATCAATTTAAGTCAGACGTAGAAAAGCAGCGTGCAGATGACGAAAAGAAAAAACAGGAGGAGTCACAAGAGGCTTCTAGCACAGAAAATGTTTCTGCACAAACTGGAGATATGACATACGTGGTTGTTTCTTGTTTAGTACTATGTTCTTTAGGTACTTGCGCTTTAGTAATACGTAAAAGAAGAGAATTTTAATTAATAGTATATAATTTTAATTAAAGGGTTGTCTATTAAGATGACCCTTTAATTTTACTTTAATACGTTTAGTATGCTTCTCTGTCGGATTGACATTGGGGTTGAGTATTCGCAGATAACAAAGAGCCGCTCCCAATAAATTTGCTGAGCGGCTCCATCAATAACTTAGTCATAACCGTTCCTACGGCAGCGTTAGTCTAGCTACAAACAATAACAGTGAATGTATCCTCTGCTGCGTCTGTATCTCCTGTTGCTTCTATTTTAGCTGTAATCTTGTAGGTACCTGGTGTATTTCCTGTCATACTTACATGATGAAGACCGTCTGGAGTATCATATTCCCTTACTAATCTTAAATTTGGAGCATAAAAGCCGTCATACTTTATTTGTCCACATTCAGAAACTTGCATGTCAATTTCTCCACAGGTATAAGGATTAATTACGACAAGCTTTTTGTTGCATTTGATAGTAGGATGTAGTTTTTCAACCTCTAATTCAAGAGTAATATTATCTTTATCGTGTTCTGCATATCTCTCATCCCATTTATAGTCTTCATTTAATTTTACGTTTATTGCATATTTGCCAGCATGTAGAATTTCAGCTCCATTTTCTGTAATGACAGCATTCTGATAACCTTCTTTTTGTACCGCAGTTAAAGTATATTGTTCGCTTGCATCAAGAACCCTTTGATAGTCTCTGTTGTATACAAAATGATTTGTGATTTCTGGTTTAGGAACAAAACCACGAATATTTGCGTCTACTTCAAAATCTATAAATGCGATTATTGCTTTTGAAGTTACTGGGTCTTTATTAAAGATTCTAAAACCCTTTTTGATTTGTGGGTATTCTTTTGCATCAAGTTCAAATACGTATGAGTTACCAAGTTTTTTAAACATTTTAGCACAAAAAAAGTCATGACCTGTTGTCCCGAGTGGATAAAAATAAAGAGCAGCTGCAGGACACTCTTGAAGAGCAACACCAATTCTAATTTTATTAATACTATTTAGAAATGGACTATCTTTTCCAATATCAAAATATCCACCTCTATTAATGCTCCAGCCTCCATCATAATAATTCCCTTCAATACTGAAGAAATTACGAACTTGATTATTCCCGACGCTGTCAACATTCAATATTTTATCTGCTACTCTTATATCATGGCTTAGAGGGTCGCTATCATATAATTTCCATCGTGAATTTTTGACGTAGTGCCCAGCCTCAGTTTGTTCTTGAGAAGCAGAATTTTCGCTATTTGCAAAAGAGACACTAGGAATAAATCCAATAACGAGACTAGATGCAATTAGTAGCGATAAAATAATTGACATAAATTTAAATTTTGGTTTTGTTTTATACATTTTTTTCTCCTTTAACTTATGTTGTTATTGTATTAATTTAATTTAAGACATTCAAGGTTATAATTAATACTTATGAAATCTGTACTATTTTGTACTAATTTACATTGGTAATTGTGAAAATAAGTTATTTACCTGTAGCAATTACATTATTTAGGTGTCACAATACCTTTCACTTTTGATAAAAAAAATGCGGGTTCTGCTTAGGTAGTTAACCGTTCGCATTATTGCGAGGCAATGGTGGCGAGGAGGTTTGTGAGATTCTTGTAAAATTTTAGATGAGCTATGTGGTTAACACTTTGATTTTCATTTTATAACTGTGCCATTTACAATAAACTGCGATTTTAAAAACGATTCTATCAGTATTTATATTTAATAAAAATTTCAATCATAAAAATTGTTACTTTACAATACATCAGAAATTAAAAATAATCACAAAATAATTAAAATTTATACAACAAAAATACAAATTAACAACATATATGCCCAGCTAGATATGTAAAAATTTTTAAAATTAGTATTGTATTCACTAACCAAGCGTGCTAAAATCTCGAGTCAAGGTGCTGCCAGTATGTGGGTAGCGGTTAGCCTCCATTTTAGGCGTTCCTCGTCTAGGGAGGAGGTGAAGCTTATGGATATAAGCACACTTTGTTTATGCCTTGGCTGTTTCTCTGTCGGATTGACCTTGGGACTTAGCCTTCGTCATTAAAAACGGACCGCTCCCAATACAATTGGTGAGCGGTCAAAGCTTTTAGGCTAACCGTTCCCACGGCAGCACTGATATTGTACAACACTATTTGTCTATAAGCAATAGGTAAATCAAAATTAACGAGAAAGATACATAATGCCAACCAAAACTCATAAACAAACAAACTCAAAGCACTTAGAAACCAGTATCAAATCCCAACTGGATCAACTTAATTCAAAATTCTCTTCATCTGATGGTTATTACAGAAAAGCTACATTTAATGGTTATATAGTATATGGCTTTAAGCGAAAAGGCATAGTCGGTACTCCTCAATACGCATTAGTTAAAGACGATAAAGTGAGATTAGCCGCTTTTGATGAAACAATGGAAATCCACTATTATTTTACTAATGGTTGTCCAGATTCGATTAAGTTCGTAAAAACTTGTGGTAAGATGAAGGTTAAGCGTTAATTATTGAGGGTATATAGTTGCGAGACTAAGTTGGCGAGACTTTGTGGTAGTTAGTGGCGAGGAGGAGTGGCGAGGATGAGTGGGAGGTTGCAAGGCTGTGTGAAGATCTCTCTTATTATTTAGCTCGTAGCTAAAGGATTTCCTTTGTTTTGTAGTACAATAACGTACAGTAAAAGGAGGCTAAAATGATATGTCCTAATTGTGATAGCGAAAACGTTAATGTTCAGGTTGTTGATGATAAGATAAAAACATCAAAAAAAGGTGTGGGTCTTGGAGGCCATGCAAATAATGCAGCTCGTGGATTTACTGCAGTTGCTACTCTTGGTATGTCAAATTTAGTGTGGAAGAAAAGTAAAGGTACTAATAAATCCAAAATTGTTAAATCTAAATTAGCTATTTGTCAAGATTGTGGTTATGATTGGAATCCTGATGACGTGGTTAAGCAACAAAAAAAGGTCGAAAGAAATGAAAAACTCAAAGGCTTAATGAATAAGGGATTAGATAAGCTAAACGAAAAACTTTAATGAGTATAAATTTAAAAATAATAAACCTGGTCGTCTGGTTATAGAATACCTATGTAAAATAAGTCTAATAACAACACATAAGTCAATTAAGTTTCATAAAGAGGAATAATACATTATGTTTCATTCAACACAAGAATTGATAGACTGGATAAATTCAATGCCTCCATGGCTTATTAAAGCTTCAGAAATGTTTTTTAATAAAACAGATATTTCTGAAAAAGAGCTTAATGATTTAACTAGTCTTGCTATACATCCTGACAAAAAATTGTTATTTAACATAAACAATAATATTAATTACGATAGCCAAGATACTAAATTTTATTTTAGAAAACTAAGTAATGTTGAAGGTGTAAATGCTGTTAAATCGGAAACTCCACTAGAATTTAATAATAATAACATGTGTGTAATATACGGAGATAACGGAACAGGTAAGTCTAGTTATTTCAGGATATTTAAAACCATATCATCTACTGAATTTACTGAACAGACCATCATAGGTAATATTTACGAAGAAGAATATGAGCCTCCTAGTGTTGAAATTTTTGTTGAGGATGTAGATAACAATGAGAATAAATATGCCTGTGATCTTAATGGTGAATGCAAAGAGTACCCAGCAATGTTTTCTAACATATCAGTATTTGATTCAGATATATCTAATGTGTATGTAGATAGAAGTAAAAGAACAACTTATATCCCATACATTTTAAGGTATTTTGAAAATTTAGTACAAATTGCTGAAAATATAAAAAATCGGATAGTAATCCAAGAACAGCAACTTAATATTGAAGATATTTGTTTCCCTGATGAATTAAAACAGACAGAATCTTATAGAAAATACACAAATATTTCGAGAACAACTGCTATTTCTGAATTTAAAAGTAACTGGTCAGACAATGATAAAAAAAAGCTAAAAGATTTAGAAAATACAATTAATGAAGATTTTTTAAAGCAACAAATCTCACTACTTAAAAGTCAGATAAAAAATATTAATATATTAGAATCTTATTTGATTCAATTTCAATTTTATTTTGCAGAAAAAAATTGGAACATATTTGCAGAATTTTTAATTGATTATAAAGAAGCATGTGCTGAAAAAGATTTAGCGATGAAGTTATTTAAAGAAGAATCAGATGATATCGATCGAATTAATGTAAATAATACTAACTGGGTAAAACTATGGGAATACGCAAAGTCATATTTTGATAATGTTAACGAAAAGAATGATAAATCATTGGGTGAAATTAATACTATATGTCCACTTTGTAATCAAAAAATTATTAAACCTGAAATAAGTACTAGGATGATAAGAATAAATGAATATGTTAATGGTTGTGCAAGTGAAAACGTTATTGAATGTTCAGAAAACATTTCACAACATTATATAGATTTTCCTGTAATTAAAACAGATGAGGATTTCAATTCTTTGCTAGAATTAACTGGTTTTAAAGAAACAGAAAAATTACAAAAATTAAATAAAAAACTAAATACTTTTCAAAGTTATTTAAGTATTAAAGAATGGGATAAACTTTCCAGAGTTAATTTTATAGAAGATATATGCGATGAATTATCTAAATACAAAAATTTTCTTAAAGAGAAATATAATTTATTAGTAGAAAATCTTGAAGATGATAATAATAAAAAAATATTTGACAGTATTAAAGAATTAAGGGCTAAGAAAATACTGGTCGATAATTATTCAATTATTGAGAAAAAAATTAAAAAATTACAAATACTGTATGAATTAGATATTGCAAAAAATAGTCTTTCGACAGTAAAAATTTCTAGAAAAGCTAAAGAGGTTTCGGCTAAAGTTTTGTCTGAGGAATATATCAATAATTTTGATGATGAATTAAAGAAACTAACCAATAATAGAATAAAGGTACGTCTTGAACAATGTTCTGCAAAGAAAAGTAAAATACCATTTAAAATTGTTCTACAAGGTATAAAAAGAGATAACGTTAAAACTAGAGATATTTTAAGCGACGGTGAAAGAAAAATTGTTTCATTAGCTGCTTTTTTTGCAGAATCTTCCTTAGGCAATAACCAAGCACCTATGATCCTTGATGATCCGATTTCTTCATTAGATTATAATTATGAAAAAACATTTATTGATAGATTGGTTGAGAAAGCCGCAAATAGACAAATTATATTATTTACTCATAGGATTAGCTTAGTCGTTTGCCTAAAAGAAAAAATTGAAAAAGCTGGTTTAAATTTTAATGAAATTTCATTATCCGTTGTCCCAAATAGAACGGGTGTGCCTGATACAACATCTAGTTTTACATCTAGAGTTCCCCAAAAGATTAAACGGATAAAAAATGAATTATTACCAAGGCTAAAAAAAGCAACTGACAATTGTTCCTATCAAGCTATATATAATAATATCACAAAAGACTTTCGTATAGCTATAGAGAAAAGTGTTGAAGATATTTTATTAAATGAGGTTGTTGTTCGCTTCAGGAAAGATGTTAAAACTAAGAATAAAATTGATAAGCTAGCAAGTATAACTAATGCAGAATGTAAGTTGATCGATTATTTAATGACTAAGTATTCAGAGCCAGAACACTCGCATCCTGATGACGCCCCTTTAATTTTTGTAGATGCAGAAGAGCTTGAAGAAGACTTAGAAAAATTTAATGTATGGGTTAATAAAAGAATATGCGAGAATAAAAAATAACTAATATAGAAAGGCATCAAATTGTTAAACATCAAAAAACTAGAAAAAGATTTATGGGAATCAGCAGATCTTTTAAGATCTAACTCCGACCTAACTTCAAACCAATACTGTATGCCAGTTCTGGGACTTTTATTTTTAAAATATGCTTACAGTAGATACAAATCTGTCGAAAAGGAAATACTAAAAGATAGACCAAAGCGTAACGGAAAAGTACTTCCTGTAGAGGCGAACGACTTTAAAGCTAAATCTGCTCTATATCTACCTGAACAAGCTCAATATGATTATCTTGTTAACTTACCTGAAAATATTTCATCAGCTAACCTTAAAAATGCAGACGGGCATAAAATGAATAGTTTAGGTGAAGTTGTTAATAATGCAATGAATTTAATTGAAGAACAAAGTCCTCAATTAAAAGGTGTTTTACCTAAAACATATACAGACTTTGACGATGATGTACTCGCAGAACTTCTGCGTATATTTAATAACGATGCATTAGACGAAATTGGTGGTGACGTTGTAGGAAGAATATATGAATATTTTCTTATGAAGTTTTCTCCTCAGGTTGCAACTGACGATGGTGTTTTCTTTACACCAAAATCATTAGTAAAGATGATAGTTAATATTTTAGAGCCAAAATCAGGTACGCTTTTAGATCCAGCCTGTGGTTCCGGTGGAATGTTTATCCAATCTGGAGATTTTGTAAATCAAAAAGGTATGGACGCAAACAAATCTATGACTTTTTATGGTCAAGAGAAGGTTGAATATAATGCTCAACTTTGTCTTATGAATATGGCTGTTCATGGGCTCACAGGAGTTGTTAAATCTGGTAATGAGGCTAATACGTTTTATCATGATACTCATCTTTTAGACAACAAATGCGATTATGTTATGGCAAATCCTCCATTTAATGTAGATAAGGTCAAAGCAGAAACTACCGAGAACGCAGGACGTCTTCCTTTTGGAATGCCTTCTGTTAATAAAAATAAAGAAATTAGCAATGCTAATTATCTTTGGATTTCATATTTTTATAGCTATTTAAATGACCATGGTCGTGCAGGTTTTGTTATGGCTTCATCTGCTACAGACAGCCAGGGTAAAGATAAGGCTATTCGCGAAAAGTTAATCAAAACAGGTGATGTTGATGTGATGATTAGCGTAGGAAATAATTTTTTCTATACTAAATCTCTTCCTTGTAGTCTTTGGTTCTTTGATAAAAATAAGCGTGAAGAAAACAAAGACAAAGTATTATTTATCGATGCGAGAAATTATTACACAGTAGTTGATAGAACGCTTAATGAATGGTCAGAATGGCAATTAAAGAATCTAAATGCCATTGTCTGGCTTTATAGAGGCGAAGTTGATAAGTATAAGGATTTGCTTGACGAGTATCATGCTGTGCTAAATAGTCAAGAGCCTTTTGATGAACAAGTTGAAAATCTTACTAAGAAGTTAAAAGCTCTAAAGGATGAGGCTAAAAAGATTGTTGACGATACTATTGGAAGAGACAAGAAGAAAATTCAAAAAGTTTATGACGATAAAATTTTTACTGCTAACGAAGTTTTAACTATAGCTAAAGAGGCCAAATGGCTTTATGAGAAGTTTGGCGAAGGTGAATATAAAGATACTATTGGATTGTGTAAAGCTGCAGTTATTGACGAACTTAACGAAAAAAGATGGTCTTTAACTCCTGGCGCTTATGTTGGTGTTGCTCTAGAAGAAGATGATGGTGTTGACTTTCATGAACGTATGAAAGAAACTAATGAACAGTTGTTAGATTTGCAGAATGAATCTAATAATCTTATGGAGCAAATATCTAATTATCTTCAGGAGATAATTTCATGAAATGGCCAATTGTAAAATTTGGTGAATTGTATTCTGAAGATTCTCGAAACGGACTTACTAAACCAAGCAAAATCCGAGGCGAAGGGTATAAAATGGTTAACATGGGTGAATTGTTTTCAAATGATTATATATACGATATCCCTATGGAGCTTGTGCCACTTACCGATAAAGAAAAACAAAATGCTAAACTACGTGTCGGAGATTTATTATTCGCACGTCAATCATTAGTGCTGGAGGGAGCTGGTAAATGCAGTATTGTTATGGATGTTTCACCTATAACTGTTTTTGAGTCTCATATTATTCGTGTTAGGCTTAATAAAAAAGCTAATCCGTTATTTTATTTTTATTATTTTAACTCTAGTCTTTCTCCAATTCGTTCAATTGTCAACCAGTGTGCTCAAGCTGGTATAAGAGCGTCCGACTTAAAGAATCTAAATGTAATTCATCCTCCTTTAGATGTACAAAATAAAATAGTAGAAATTTTGTCAAAATACGACAATTTATTATTCGTTAGTAAAAAACAAATTAATATTCTTGAGGAAGTCATTCAACGTTTATATAAAGAATGGTTTGTAAAATTGCATTTTCCGGGATATAAAAATACAATGATTAATGATGGTGTACCCTATAAGTGGTTTTTTAAGCCTATAAAAGATATATGTGTTCGTATTAATGCTGGTGGGACACCAAGTCGAAAAAAAAGGAATTATTGGGAAGATCCAACAGTAAAATGGTTTAAAACTGGAGAGCTACAAGATTGTTTTGTTTTTGAATCTGACGAAATGATTAGTATAGATGGATTAAATGGTTCATCTGCAAAGCTTTTTCCCGAAAACACAATATTAATGGCTATTTATGCCAGTCCTACTCTTGGAAGATTAGGTATATTAACAAGTGAAGCAGCCTGTAATCAAGCAGCTTTATGCTTATTATCAAATGAGGAAATTGTTTCTTGGCAATGGTTATATTTAAAACTCTATGAGTTAAGAGATGAGTTCAACGCAATAGCAAAAGGAGCTGGTCAGCAAAATATTAGTGCTAATGTCGTAAAAAGCAAGGAGGTATTAATTCCTTCTAAAAAAATTATGGATGATTTTACTGCTTTAGTTAAACCTATATTTAAAAAAAGAAAAATACTTCAAAATCAAATTATTCTTCTAGTTGAGGCCAGAGATCGTTTATTGACTAAACTTATGAATGGGGAAATCAGTGTCTAACTTTAATGAAATAAATTATCAAGATTGCTATGTTGCTTTTATGGATATATTAGGTTTTCAAGATATTGTTGAAAAGCGGGAATGCGATCAAATACTGGATGTCTTTCATCAAATTAAAGGGTCAAAGATTAAAAAGGCGACAATGAACGGGGAAGAATTGGATTTACGATTTGATAAAGTCCATTTCTATATTATGTCAGATACGATAATTATTTACATTAACTCTTCAGAAAAAAATGCTTTAGATATGATTGTCGAATCAACTTCGTTAACATTAAGTCATTTGACAAAATTAAAAAATCCTGTTTTTGTTCGTGGTGCTGTTATTAAAAATAAATTATTTTGTCAAAATGATGTTATGTTCGGCCCAGCAATTACTGAAGCTTATAGACTTGAGAAAGAAGTTGCTATATATCCTCGTGTCATTATTTCAAGAAAAATTAATTGCAACGAATCTTTGAATCCTATAATTGGTAATTTATTATTGTATGTTGATTTTGATAGATATAATTGCATAGAAAATAACAATGTTAAAAATTTTAAAAATGATAATGAAAGATTAATTACATATATTGATTCTATGTTAATAAAATACGATAATGTTCAAAGAATCAAAGAAAAATATTTATATCTAAAAAGGCATTATATGCATGTAAATGATTTGATCGAAAAAGTAAAACCAACAATTTCAAAGGATGTTTTGGATGAGTTATGATTTTTCAGAAACAAAATTAATTCAAGAAAGTGCTGGTAACTTACTATCACAAGAGTTAGGTTGGCATGTTGTATATGCATACAACCAGGAAAAGCTAGGGTCTGAAGGAACATTAGGACGTATATCATACAAAGAGATTCTTCTTACACGTTATTTAAAGAAATCCATTAAAAAATTAAATCCATGGATAACCGATGAACTAATAGATGATGTTATTAAAAAGTTTGAAAGCTATATGTCCACTTCTTCTCTTTTGCAAATAAATGAAGAAAAGTATAGACAGATTATTAATGGTATTAAGGTTAATTTAAAGAGGCCAGATGGAACAGATGAAGTTAAAACCGTCATTTTAATAGATTTTGATGATCCAGAAAATAACGATTTCTTTGCTGTAGAAGAAATGAAAATTTACGGGGATTTGTATCATAGACGTACTGATATTGTTGGATTTGTTAACGGTATACCATTGTTGTTTATTGAATTTAAGCGAAATGATGTTGATGTCGAGAATGCTTACATAGACAATTATCGAGATTACCAAAGAACGATTCCTAAATTGTTTCATTACAATGCAATGGTTATACTTTCTAATGGTGACGAGGCCAAGGTTGGTACTTTGGGTAGTCCATATGAATTCTTTCACGATTGGAAGCGTTTAGCTGAAGAAGATGAAGGCAGTGTTGAATTGCAGACAATGCTTAGAGGTATATGCAAGAAAGAAAACTTCCTAGATATTATTGAAAATTTTATATTGTTTGATCATTCAGGTGGTAAAACTAATAAGATCCTTGCTCGAAATCATCAATATTTAGGTGTTAATGAGGCTATGAGAGCATATAGCAATAGGAAAGTTAGAGAAGGTAAGTTAGGTGTATTCTGGCATACACAAGGTTCTGGTAAAAGTTATTCTATGTTATTTCTTACTCAAAAGATTAAACGTAAATTTGCTGGTTCTCCAACTTTTGTAATTCTGACCGATAGAGATGATTTAAACACGCAAATAAGCGATACGTTTGAAAATTGCGGATTGTTGGGAAGTGTTAAAGCTTCTGAATTTATAGCAAGCAGCGGTAAAGATTTAGTTAAAAAGCTTAAAGGCAATCCTAGTTATATATTTACTTTAATTCAAAAGTTTAATCAGCCTGTTAAAGAACCAATTAAGCCTGATCACGATATTATTATCATTTCGGATGAAGCTCATAGAAGTCAATATGGTGTATACGCAAACAATATGATGGATTTGCTACCAACTGCTTCTCGCATTGGGTTTACTGGTACTCCATTGTTGTCTGAAGATAATATTACTGCTAGAACATTTGGTGGATATATTTCCATATATGATTTCAAGCGTGCTGTTGAAGATAATGCAACTGTTCCTCTGTTCTATGAAAATAGGGGAGAAAAGATACAAGATTTAAAGAATCCTCAGATTACTGAAGAAATATTAGATGCTATTGAAGAAGCTGATCTAGATCCTGACAAGCAGGACAAGGTGGAAGCAGAATTTGCTAAAGAAATTCATCTTTATACCGCCGAACCAAGACTTAGGTTAATTGCTAAGGATTTTGTTAAGAATTACTCCGATATGTGGAAGAGCGGCAAGGCAATGTTTGTAAGTATCAACAAAGTTACTTGTGTGCGTATGTATAACCTTGTTCAGGAATATTGGGAGGAAGAAATTGGAAGGCTTAAGTCTTTATTGTCTACATTGTCAGGTGATGAGTATGATGATCTTCAGGACAAGATTAAATGGATGGAAGAAACAGAAATGGCTGTGGTTATCAGTCAAGAGCAAAATGAAATATCCACTTTTGAAAAGTGGGGCTTAGATATATTACCTCATAGAGCAAAGATGATGAATCGCGAGCTCGATAAAGAGTTTAAAGACAGGGATAATCCATTTAGAGTTGTGTTTGTATGTGCGATGTGGCTTACTGGCTTTGACGTAAAACCACTATCTTGTTTATATCTTGATAAACCATTAAAGGCTCATACTTTGATGCAGGCTATTGCTAGAGCAAATAGAGTTGATAAGGGCAAAAGTAATGGAATGATTATTGATTATGTAGGTATAGTAAAAGCATTGCGCAAGGCTCTTGCAGATTACACAGCTAATGTAGGACATAAAGGTGGTGTAGACCCTACAATCGACAAGAAAGTTCTTATAGCTAAAATTTTGCAAACTATTAAAGACGCTAAAAGTTTCTTGAAAGATAAAGGGTTTGATCTACAGGAGTTAATCGATGCTAAGAACTTCGATAAGTTAGCTCTTGTAAATAAAGGTGCAAATTCAGTTTGTTCTCCTGTTGAAGATAGAAAGATATTTACAACATACAGCTCCGAGATTATTACATTGATGAAGTATGCAGATAGAGAAGACATTAGCAAAGAGACTCGTAAGGAATCTGATGCAATTACAGCAATTCATTCAGCTTTAATGAGGAAGAGGTCTCATACAGATATTACTGATTTGATGGTAAAAATTAATGGGATTATTAGTGAAAATATAGAAATAGAAGAGGGTACAGAGTTAAATTACGATACAGAAACAAAGAAATTTGATATCAGTGAAATCAATTTTGATCTATTAAGTAAAGAGTTTGAACGTGTAAAGAACAAGAAGCTTGTTATAAGAGATTTGCAGGATGTTATTGAATTCAAGCTTGATAATATGCTAAAAGTAAACTCAAATCGTATTGATTATTATAAGCGCTATCAAAAGATTATTGAAGAATACAATAAAAAGCAGGATAAATCTGAAATTGAAAGAACTTTTGAAGAGTTAATGAAGTTTGCAAAAAGCTTGGATGACGAGCAGCAAAGATACATTAAAGAAGGTTTTAAGAATGAACAAGAGCAGGCTTTGTATGAGATTGTGTTTAAAGATGACTTGTCTAAAGCTGAAATTAAACAAGTTAAAGAGTTGTCTGCTGAGTTACTAGAAGAGTTAAAAGCAAAAGTCGCTGAACTCGATCATTGGAGAGACAAAGAGCAAACTCAAGCAGAAGTAAGTAACCTAATCAGAAATATTTTATGGAGTAAATTACCTGATAGCTATGATAGTGATAGTTTTGCAAAACTTAATCGTGAGATTTATGAATATGCATGGGTTAGCTTAGGGGAAGCTGCCTAAGATATAGGTTATTTTTATGAATAGCGAATCTGAACAAATTGACTTAAGTAATCAAATACTGGATATTGTTCATGTTGACAGTAGTGGTTTGCATGATTATTTTAATTCAGATGATTTTTCTAACGACATAGATGATGGTTTACAAACTATACCTGTTATCTCTAAGCTTGTTAAGCTTGGAAAACTGTGCTTTACTGTAAGAGATAATTTGTTTTATCATAAATTAAAATTGTACCTTATGGATTATGCTGAATTAACAGATAAAGATAAAAAGAAATTTTCAAAAAAAATTGAAAAACATGCAATCTACCATGAAGATTTGTTTATTTTAGAAATTATTGATAAGACAGAAGAGTATGAAAAAATTTCTATTTATTCAAAATTATCTCATTTATTAATGAAAGAAAAGATTAACAGAAATGAGTTTAGGCGTTATATGTTGATGACAAAAAACACACCTTATCAAGATTTATTATATTTAAAAAATAATTGGAATAAGTCAATTGAGAACAATAATATGAAAACTGAAGAAATTAGTTTAAACGCTAATGGCTGGTTGACGCCGATGAATTCAGAGTTAACTTTCACATATGAAGATGACGGTTCAACGGGAAAAAATAACATGATGACAGGCTACGAATTTAATGATGTAGCTATAAAGTTTTGTGAGCTGGTTTTTAACAAAAAATTATAAATTTATTTTATTTTTAGTATTCTAATTTAAGCCTCCTCATAAACCCTAACAGCCATATCCAGATACTCGCGATTCATATCTAATTGAAGCTCTATGGGGAAGGATCTATTTCATAAATCTCAGGAGCATTATCTGGATTCTCTGAATACTCGGCCATTGCTTTAGCGTTCTTATCGATTTGGGCTTCTAGGATAGTCTAATTCATTAGCTGGGAGCTAAGGGCTCGCTAACACCATTGCTATACTCGCTAACCACTCTCCCATAAAAATTTTTGAGATTGTATGATCCTGAATTAAACATCGGTAAAATTTTTAATGTAAATTTATCTCCTTTGTGTACATCTCTTATAATTTCTGGTATTGAGGAATATTGCTCGTAAGCATCTTTAAATATGTAGTAACCAGCGCCTATTAGATGCTCGCTTTTAGTGGTGTTGCGGATTATGTATAAGCCAACTAATCGATAGTTCATAAGGTATGAGGGCTGAGTCCAGTCTTTTTTAAATGAGGCATACTTATAGATTTCATCAATTAGAATTTCTTTTTCTTCAAAAACAAGGGCGTGTATGATTGCGTCGATTTTTTTCTTTTTGATGCTTTTAAGTTTGATATAAATACATATCGGAGTCTCGCAGATAATTAGAACTATTATTGCAAGGATTGCCACAATTAAAATTGTGTGTAGCGGAGATTGAATCGCAAAATTTCCTATTTGTTGTATGAAATCCATTTGTGGGTTTTGTTAGACTTCTGTAGGTTTAGTGTAAGTGAGCAAGGTTTTGATCTCGACAATTGAGTTGTAGATTTCTTCGTCGGTGTATTGTTTGAGTTTGTCGAGCGATTTTAGATTGTCGTAGTTTAGGTATTTTTGCTCGAACACTTTTAGGTTCTTGCATTTTTTATAGTTGTTTTGGCAGATGTGGTATAGGATGTCTAGGCTGCACTTTTGAAAGTTCTTAAGTTTGCTTTCGTCCTCTAAGACAAGATTGTAAATAACTTCTTGAAGTCTGTCGAGCGTGATTTGTTTGCTTTTGTTGCGTTTGACCATTTCGGCGGCAGCGCTGCCCATGAGAAAACCATTTAAGCTTGGATTGTCTACTGTTTGATACATTTATGACTCCTTGTTTTTAGTGTGTCTAGTGTTTGTGGATGTGAGTTGTATTATACAGCATTGGGTGAGGGTTGGCAATTAGCTTGCCGCTTACAACTCCTCGCCATCCTCATCCTCGCCCTACGCCTCCTCATAAGCCTTGTTGGCCATATCCAGATACTCGCGATTCATATCTAATTGAAGCTCATATGAAGGATCCATCTCATATATCTCAGGAGCATTATCTGGATTTTCTGAATACTCGGCCATTGCTTTAGCGTTCTTATCGATTTGGGCCTCTAGGCTTTTAATATTGGCTTTTAGCTCATTGATTTCTTTGAGAATTTGGTCTTTGCTTTTGTCTTTTAGGTTCTCGTAATACATGTCTGGGCTGATCATCATTTTGGACATCCTTTGCTTGGTTTATTTAATATTGTATATATATTACAGCCTAATTCATTAGCTGGGAGCTAAGGGCTCGCACGCCTCCTCCTCGCCATCTCATACTCGCCACTCAAATATGCTATAATAATCAAAGCTCCATGTGAGGTAATTTTAAGCTGTTCAAAAATTAGGACTAGAAATTTCTTAAATATTGTGTTATAGTAGCGGTATTACGAAGCGGGGGATGCGAACGGTTAACTACCTAAGCAGAACCCGCATTTTTTCCGATTTTCTTTTTAATTTCTTTTCTGTCTAAAAACATGTATCTATTAGATCCTAATTTTCTGTACAAGGATGACATACGTTTTTCTGATGGGGCAAGTAATCTCATAAATTTATTTTTATTAATTAAGTAATTAACCATTTTATAATAGTCCCCATCACCAGATACAAGTACAATTTTATCAAAATCTTCTCTGTCTGAAATTTTCCTCATTATTTCAAACACAATATCGGTATCAACGTTCCCTTTTTTGATGCTTTTCATTCCTGTTGCGTGTTCTCTAAAAATTATGTGAAAATTAGCATTTTTAATTGTGTTATACAATTCAGAATTCTTTTTTTCATAATAACCAATAAAATAATATGCTTTGTCTACGTTGTATTTTCTTAGCAAATAAAATCTAAATTTAGCTAAATCTATATCCCAGGATTGTTTGTCGTTTCTTGCGCTATATATTAAGTTTTGACCGTCAATGAATGCCTGATTCATGTTGCCTCCTTAATTAGGACATTTATTCGTATACGGCAGTACGAATATTGAATTTTTGATAGTACCCCCGCCATATACCTCCTAAAGGGTAGAAAAAGGGCGGGGTACCTCCCCGCCTTTGGTTGGGCCCGCTGAACGCGTGTCCAAAAGTTGATATTATATTAACACCTTTTAGTATATTTGTAAATAGGGAAGTAAGGTTTTTTAAAAATTCTGTATAGAGTTAATTTGTCCTCGCCACTCAACTATGCTGTAACAATCAAAGCTCTAGGGGAGGCAAATCACGATAAATAAAAAAAGTTTGATGAGATAAAAAAGAATATTTGTTCGGTTTTGTAGAAATTTGTGATATAATGTTTTCAAATAAATGATAAGATTATTTTGATGCTGGAGGTGTCGTTGGTTAAAACAGAAAACATATTGTTATACAACTTAGATGGGGAAAAACAATATGTTGATGTGTATCTTGAAGACGACACTTTTTGGATGACACAATCTGCAATGGCTAAACTATTTGATAGTTCAAAAGCTAATATTTCAATGCATATAAAATCTATTTATGACAGCAAAGAACTAGGTGAAAAGGCAACTGTTAAGGATTTCTTAACAGTTCAAAAAGAAGGCAATAGAGAAGTTAAACGCTCTAAACAATTTTATAATTTAGACATGATAATCTCCGTTGGCTATCGTGTTAATTCCAAAAAAGCTACTAAGTTTCGTCAATGGGCTACACGTGTGTTGAATGAGTATATTCGCAAGGGTTATGCATTGGACGATAATCGCTTAAAAGAGCTTGGAGGAGGTAATTACTTTAAAGAGCTGCTTGAGCGTATTCGTGATATTCGCGCTTCTGAGAAAGTATTTTATAGGCAAGTATTAGAAATTTATGCAACGAGTATAGATTATGATCCTCAGGCTGAAATTTCCATTGAGTTTTTCAAGAAAGTGCAAAACAAGATTCATTATGCAGTCCATGGTAATACTGCAAGCGAGGTTATATTTAATAGGGCAGATGCAGAAAAAGTTTTTATGGGCTTGACTGTTTTTAGAGGCAAGCAACCTACGCTAGATGAAGCAAAAATTGCTAAAAACTATTTGGATGAAAAAGAACTTAGGGTAATGGGACAAATTGTTTCAGGTTATTTGGATTTTGCAGAACGTCAAGCTGAACGTGGCATTGCAATGACCATGGAAGACTGGTCTAAACATTTGGATAAAGTGCTTACTAGCAATGGCGAGCAATTGTTAATGGATGCGGGTTCAGTTACCCATAGGCAAGCTATGAATAAAGCTGAAAGCGAATATGTTAAATATAAGCAACGCATATTAAGTGATGTTGAAAAAGATTATTTTGACGCAATCGAAGATTTGAATAGTAGAACTCAAAAAGACTTCTAAGTAGATGGGAAGAGATTATTAATAATACAGACCAGTGGAAAGAAGAATTACGTTAAAATTTTATTACGAGTCAATGTGCCGCAGATGCTGCAGAACGCGCAGAAGCTATTAAAGACATTGGCCATTATTACACAATTGATGAGGCTCCTAAATCCTTATAGAAATATAATGCCGACAATGAAATTAACCTCAATTCAATAACAAATAATAGAATACGGTATTCCGCGCCTTTCCAATTTAACGATGTGTTTGATACTACGTTTTTTATCGACCATGATGATTTGCTGGAAAAGTCAATTTCTATGTGTACAGATAAAATAATTGAAAAAGGTAGTCCCGAACGGGAGAAGCATCAGGCAGATCTCAAGCCATATTTGCCAGAAATTAAGAAGTATATGTACAAGTTGAACAAAAGAGAAGTTCAGGTTTTTTAATTCAACTTTTCAGGAATCCCAGCCTCGCATGGAACACCCGTCTGGCATAATCCACAGACTGCTAACTCGTCATAATCGTAGCGTTCTTTTAGAATTTTTGCAGTTGTCTCTTGTTGGAATTTTTGGCATAAGGCCTTGTTGTGGCCTCCCTCTGGTGTGATTGCATCTGCGGGGCAGCGGTTAATGCATGCGCGACAGCCGTTTTTGGCTTGGCAGTATTCGTTGTATTCAGTGTATTCTCGTTTTGTTGGTGTTAGTGGTGCGTTTAGAATTACAGACCCGTAGCGTACGGCTTTACCCGCTTTGGTGATGAGGCCATCGCAAAGTCCGAATGTGCCAAGCCCAGAGATAAGAGCTGTGTGGCGTTCCGACCAGTTGGAAATGAGGAAGAAGCGCTCGCTATCTCCCCATGAAAATTCAGGCGATACTATTGGAGCAATTGCTTCAATACCTTGCTCGCGAAGCCAATTTTGCAGCGCTTCAGCCATATCGCGATTGCACTCTTCTCCGTAAACTCGAACTCTTTCCCATTCTAGCGTTGGGGCGTCATCGCACTCGCGTGCTTTTTTGCGAGTGTCTTCTGTTTGAGGGAGCACCCAGCTAACTACGCTTACATTTTTTGGGTCGAAGTCATGCTTGTAGTAGCCTTTTAGCCATTCCTCTGGTAGGCGATAAAAGTTAGGATCGATGTGATTTTTGTAATATGGATATAGCTCATCGGTAGCTGACGAAAAGCCAACAAGCGGTGTGTCAAAAGCAAAGCCGTCTAGCTTTTTCATGGTATTGAGCTTTGGGTCTGCCATGTAATCAGTAATAAATTTTTCGATATCTTTGTTTGTTATTGTTTGCCCTTTTCTATTGATTAACTATAAGCATTTTCCATTAGACTCAATAACTTTTTTATACCAGTAAAAAGAATCCTTTTTATAACGCGATAAATCTCCTGTGCCGTCGTCTTGTTTATCAACGTAGACAAAACCGTAACGTTTAGCCATCTCACCTGTGCTTGCAGACACAATGTCAATCCAGCCCCAGGTAGTGTATCCCAGTAAGTCTACTCCGTCTTTTACCGCTTCATGCATTTGTTCAATATGAGCTTTTAGGTATTCAATGCGATAATCGTCATGGATTGTTTTATCCGCCTCTAATTTGTCATAAGCTCCAAAACCGTTTTCTACAAGCATAATAGGGATTTGGTAGCGGTCATAAATTTCATTTAATGTATAGCGAAGTCCTTTAGGATCAATTACCCAGCCCCAATCGCTGATTTTTAAGTGAGGGTTAGCGAGTCCAAAGTTGGCATCTGGTTTTGATTCTGCTCTGCGCTTGTCATCGCCTGTAACACAGTTGGAACAGTAATAGCTGTGCGTGTAAAAGTCTACGATACCTTCTTTTAAGATTTGCTTGTCTTGATCTGTTATGTTTAGTTTGATATTATTTTCATCAAAGAAACGCTGTGCATATGATGGATAGTATCCTCTAACCTGGACATCCGAGCAGAACCAATTAACAATGCGGTTTTGCTTTTGAGATTCTAGTACATCCACAGGGTCGCAGGTGAGTGGATATTTTGTAATAAATAAATTCATGCATCCAATTTTCTTATTTGGATAATTATTGTGAATATATTTGGCAACTTCAGCTGCCCCTATTAGTTGGTGATGAAGCGACTGATAGCTTAGTTGCTTATTAAATGGAACTTTATCCATAGGACCAGTGTAGCCTTGTAAGTTGCTGACAGAAACCGTTACTCCATTTTGCATACTAGCTGCGTTAATTTCATTAAAGGTGAGCCAAAGATTTACTTTGTCAGCAAAGTAATCAATTACAGTTTTTGAATAATTGACAAAAAGATCAATTACTTTTCGGTCTGCCCATCCGTTATATTTATCTATTAGTGCATATGGAATTTCAAAATGGGAGAGTGTTACAATTGGCTCGATATTGTATTTAGCTAGTTCGTCAAATACTTTATCGTAAAAATCCAAGCCAGCTTGATTTGGGGTTTCTTCCTCGCCAGTTGGAAAAATGCGAGACCAATTAATGGACATTCTAAAGATGTTAAATCCCATCTCTGCAGCAAGAGCTATGTCTTCTTTGTATTTGTGGTAGAAGTCAATTCCCACATGAGATGGATACCACTTGTCCTCGTCAATTTTCTCCGTAATCCATTTAGGATTTTTTGCAGATCCGTTTGTGCAGTGGTCGGTAAGAGATGCACCTTTGCCATCTGCGTCCCATGCGCCTTCAAATTGATTAGCGGCTGTTGCGCCTCCCCAGTAAAAGTCTTTTCTAAACATTATTCATACCTTTCGTCTTTATACCAAACAAGTTCTATTATAAAGCACACAAGTGTACTTGCGAGCGTGACAACAATTGAAATCCACATGCCTGTCATATCTCCAGTAGCAGTGTTGATTGATTGAGTGTAGGCGAAGATACCCATACCTGTTTTAGTGTAAATGAGTACACCCATACCACACATGATAGCGCCACCAATTGCTGAAATTATGCAAGTTCTAATGAAAGGCCATTTTTTAGGAAGCGTAACACCATATATTGCAGGTTCTGTAACGCCTGCGATTCCGGATAAGATTGCTGGCAGGCAAAGCCTTTTTAACGATTTGTTTTTAGTCTTGCACATAATACCAATGACAGCACCAGTTTGAGCAAATGTTGTTGCAAATGAGGCAATGCAGATAATGTCAGTTCCAGTTGTAGCTAGGTTGTTTAGATGGATTGGAATGAGCGACCAATGCAGGCCAAACACAGTAAGTATTTGCCAGAAAAATCCAACTACTAAACCAAAGACTACAGGGCTGTTTTGGCTTATCCATTGGAAGCAAACACCGAGTCCTTGAGATATATATGATGCAATAGGGCCAATTACAAGGAATGTAAGGCAAATTGTCACAAAGCATGTGATTAGTGGTACAGCAAACATCTTTATTGCATTAGGTATAAATTTTGCATATAAGCGCTCAAACCATGCAGCGAATGCAACAGCAATAATTACTGGAAGTACGGTTCCTGTGTAGCTGTTAGAAAGTGGCATTATTACTGGTATCATAAAAAGTTCATCTAAGATGTATTTGCCCCCGCCAATTACAAAAGGATGGCATAAGGTAAGGCCGATAATAAGTCCTTCCATTACTGGTAGTTTAAACCTTTTTGCTGATGTGTAGCCAAGTGCTACCGGCAAGAAGTAGAAGATTGTATCTCCTAGCGCAGATAGAATATTATAAGTTGAGCTTGTGTCATTCAGCCAACCAAGTGCTACGAAAAGGGCCAAGAATCCTTTTAAAATACCGCATGCACTAAGTACGCCAAGCGTAGGCAAAAACACACCAGATACAACGCTGATAAATGCGTTTATCGGACTTTGATGTTTCTTTTTTCCTTCATTGTCTTCTTTTTTATTCTCGTTAACCTCGTTGGATAAATTTTCTAGATGGCCTACTCGGATTACTGTGTCATATACGTCACCTACATGGTTTCCTATTACAACCATGTATTGTCCACCAGATTTAATTACGGATATAATACCGTCTGTGTCTTTCAGTATCTCGTCGTTTGCGGCTGACTCATTCTTTAGCTTAAATCTAAGACGCGTCACGCAATGTGTAAATTCATTAATGTTGTCTTTTCCGCCGATGTTTTGCAAAATAATGCGAGCCAATGCATCATATTTACCAGCCATAGTTCCTCCTTTGATAGCATTCATATTGTACCTTATTTGAGTGTGCTGTTTAAGATTTTTTTATGTTCTTTAGTGATATCAATATAGATATTTGTGAGGTAATCATCCAAATAAGCGAGCGCTTGTTTTTCGTATTTGATAACTTCAGCAGGGTAGAGCGCACCTGCAATGCTTCCTGCCATAGCAGCTGTACTGTCGCTGTCACCGCCGTAGGAAATTACAGTTTTGATGCAATCCTCAAAATTGTTTGTGGTCATGACAGTTTTGATTGCAATAGGCACACTGCCCGAACAGCTGACTTCAAACTTAGGGCTGGGATGTATTGCGTCAAGGTTTATCTCATAGATTGTTTTTGCAAAGTCAAGGATTTCTTGCTTGTTAGCACCTGTTTTGGCAAGGTGAGTAGCGCCTGCGATGCATTTTGCTCCCGCAATGGCGTCCACGTGAGTGTGTGATGCTATTGCGGATTTTTCTGCTTCTTGCAGGACTTGTTCTAGATTTTGGAAGTATTCGCCAAGGTAGGAAACACGTATGGCTGAACCGTTGCCAAATGAATTATTAGGGATACCAGTTTCAACAAAGTGTACAAACATAGGTCCAAAGGATTTATTGTGAATATAATCATTTGCACGGCACACCTCGCGCAATGTGTCAGCGTAATCTAGATTGTGTTTGCAAGCTTTGGCAATGGCTAAGGTTAGTATTGTGTCGTCCGTGAACCAGCAGTCATCATCTAACATCTTAAAATCCGTGGTAAAGATGTTGTTGAACTCGTATTTTGAACCTGCGATATCACCAATAATGGCACCAAGTACTGCTGACATGAGATTTACTCCTTCCTTGCCTCCTGTATTAATATTATACATTATATACATCATGACGTCTAACTTGTAATTAGCTGCCAACATATTATAAATTGTTTGTAAAAATGACCAAAATGATAGGTTGTCGGGTTAAATTGTATTTAATGACATTTGTATAATTATAAAAACCCTGGATAAATTTTAATAAATTAAAAATGTTGATTAAAATTTAGTTAATTTATATAAATAAATTGATTATTAGCCCGACAACCTATCATTTTGAACTTATTTTATAAAAATTTTGCAAAAATTTGACCAAAATGATAGGTTGAGGGTATTGACGATTGCATTTTTTCTGATTTTCAGAGTATCCAAAGTTTTATTATTTGCAAAATACCTGTTTGAGCGTTTTCTGTATATTTGAACTTCGAGCACAACAACAAATCTAATCAATTTTTTATTAAAAATACCCCACAACCTATCATTTTGGTTTAAATAGTTGGAAATTTTTAAATTTTCTAATGTTTTAAAGAAAAAAGGATTTTTTAAATTGGTAATTAACTCAATTTGAATTCTTAAGGCATATATTAAGAAAACAATAAAATTGCCGTTGCGGTGATTATGATAATTAGGATTGTCGTCATCGAGTTCCACTTGTCTCATCCAAAAAACAAAAAACTCTAGCGTTATGAGATAATTTTATCGGCTTTTAGAATTGCGGCGATAGATTTGCCGTCTTTAATTTTTCCTTGCATGACCATATTAACTAGTTCTTGGAAGTCTATAAGTTCAACTTCGACAAACTCATCATCGTCAAGATGTTGTTCTTCTAGAGTCAAATCTTGCGCGAGGTAAAGGCGAATGTTCTCGTCAGTGTAGGCCACCGAAGGATAGAAATCTCCCATGTAAGTCCAGCGTTTGGCAGTGTATCCTGTTTCTTCTTTGAGCTCGCGCTTGGCAGCAACCAACGGGTCCTCGCCCTTGTCAAGCTTGCCTGCAGGAAGCTCTGTGATAATACTGTGAAATGGATACCTGAACTGTCGCTCGATAACCACTTTGTTGTCATCTGTCAGGGCGACCACGCATGATGCGCCTGGATGATTAAAGTACTCTCTGATTGTAGTATTTTTGTTAGGGAGCTCAATCTGGTCCTTATTGACTTTGAGCAGGGCTCCGTCGTATACACGCTGCGTGCTTATCTGTTTTTCTTCTAGATTCATAAATACCTCATTAATATGATTATATCACAAATATTTTGCTACAATATGCTGCATGCAAATTCAACTGTCAGGAAATATTGATTCAGGCAATGCCTCTGAAGTCGATAAATATATCGAGGCTAAGATTGCGGATAAGACCCCTAACTGTCTGATTATTGATTTTGAGAAGGTTGATCACATTACTTCTGCGGGCCTGCGCGTTTTTCTTAAGTATGAAAAGAAAATTGGCGACATCAGAATAATAAACGTCAGCCAAAGCGTCTATACAATTTTTGAGAATATTGGCTTTACAGCGATTATGAGCGTTGAGAGTCCTAGTGTGGATTAATTATCCGGCGATTGTTTATTCTCTTCCTCTTCCATTTGGATTATAGCTTCAGCTGTTTTGAAGCGCTTGTATGTGAGCTTAAGGTCGTACTCGTCTTTTAAAAATTCAAGAATACCATTGACAAGTGCAGAGAAACCTTTATTGACGGCAACGGCTCGAGCTTTTACTTCTTCGTCGGTGACAACATCTTGTAGACCGCCTGCCATATTGGTGATGCATGCAATTTCTGTGATCCTCATACCCGCATGACGCGCTGCGATTGCCTCGCAAGTTGAACTCATGCCAACGATGTCTGCACCAAGTGCATGAAGCATTTTGGTTTCAGCTGGGCTTTCATATTGACGGCCCGAGGATTGAACCATAACACCCTGGTTGAGCTTTAGGTGGTTGTCGCGGGCGATTTCGTAGAGCACGTGGTTGATGTCGTCGTCGTAGATGTTGGTCATGTCTGTGAAATCGTCACCGAGCTGCGAGATGTTTGGACCAACAAGAGGTGATGGCACAAACATTGAAATGTGGTCGCGCACAGAAACAAAATCTCCGACTTTGTAAAACGGATTGATGGCGCCCACTGAGTGAGTGATAATGATTGTTTTGGCCCCAAGCATATTCATCAAGCGGATTGGTTTGACAACGTCTCGCATTGGGTAGCCTTCATAATAATGGATACGCCCTGACATGCAAATAAGCCTTGTGCCTTTTGCTTTGGCGAGGATAAACTTGCCTTTATGTGCTTTGTTTGTGCTTACTGGGAAGTTGTCAAGCTCGGAAAAGCTTATTTCAGCTTCCACTTCCAGTTGGCTAACAAAGTGATCTAGTCCACTGCCGAGCACTATTGCGACATCAGGTTTTAGATCTGTAATTTTTTGAATTTGCTCGACGTTTTTCTGGAGTTCATTGTAGTAAACATCTGGGTCAAACATGTTTTCTGACATAGGCGTCTCCTTTTTTAAACTTTGAGTTAACGGCTAGTGCCTATATTATCAAAATTTGAATTGAAGGGTGCAAATTATTTTGGCAAGAATCAAAATTTTTTCTTGTTATAATTGATTTATGCTAGCTAAGGAAATTACAATTAAAGATAATTTTGACTTGGATATGATTATTGATTCTGGCCAGTGTTTTAGAGCACGGCTTTTGGAGAATGGCTATTACCGATTTGTCTCGGGCAAGAATGTTTTGTATATAAAACCTGTTCGCGAAATTACACAATCCAATAATTATAGAATATTAACAAACGCAAGCTGGGATAAGTTTTGGGTTGAGTACTTTGACCTCGATCGTGATTACGGTAGTATTGCTCGTGATATTAAACACAATGACAAATTCATGAAACGAGCGGAAGAGTATTCTCGTGGAATTCGGATATTACGGCAGGATCCTTGGGAGACTCTTGTGTCTTTTGTAATATCGCAGCGTAAGAGTATCCCTGCAATTAAATCTTGTGTGGAAGTGCTTTGTCAAAAATATGGTGATAGAATTGAAATTAATCATCATGGCATTCAGGATATTCAGGATAACTTCCACCTTTTTCCTTGCCCTGATCAACTTGCCGATAAAGACATTTGCGACTGTGGTTTGGGCTATAGGGAAGGATATATATGTGGACTGGCCACTAATCCACCTGATTTGTTTGCGTTGGACAAACTTACAACCAACGAGCTTCTGGATTCTTTAATGCAGATAAAAGGTGTTGGCATGAAAGTGGCCAATTGTGTTGCGCTTTTTGCTTACGGGAGAGTGGAATGTGCGCCTGTTGATACGTGGATTCAAAAGATAATTGACCATTACTATGCTGGCAAAAATCCTTTACCTGGTTATGGAGACGTTGCAGGAATTATGCAGCAATATGCGTTTTATTACATCCAAAACAATAAAAATTGTTTGTAAAGATTTAAAAATTCGTGCCTGAATCACGGAGTTCAATTTGATTTAAATTATATAAATCTTTTATCAAAATGTCTAAAACAATAGGTTGTGGGGTATTTTGTGTTAATTTATTGATTAATTCTAATTAAATTTAAGCATTTTGAAATATTTTGGTTGTGTTTTATCAATTTTGTGAAATTTCGTTAAATTTTATACCCCACAACCTATTGTTTTAGTCAGTTTTCGGTAAAATTTTTGTAATCTAGTTTAAAAATAAAAGAAACAAAATTTAAATGAGTAAGTTTAGCTAATTTTATATCTAGTTGAGCGACCGCCGCCGACTTGAATAATCTTGCCATCGGATTTAAGCTTATGCAATGCGTTTTCAATTGTTGATAAGCTGATATCTGGCAGTGCTGTTTGTAGATCCTTTTTGCAAACCTCACACTTGTTGTTTTTGAAATATTCAAAGACTCTTTCGGCTCCCTTGAGTTTTTTGCCGCCCTTAAACTTGGTTTGTTCAAATAAAATGTTGTAAGCTTTAATTATGCATTTCAAGAAAAATTCAATAAAAGGCTCGTAGGTGTTTTTGTCTTCGTCCCAGCCCCCGCAGCACAGAGACATTGTTTCATAATAGTCAGAAGCGTTGGCTTCAAAGATTTTAGACATAGACACATATTTAACTATATCAATGTCAGATTTCAATAGGAGCAGATAGGCAAAAAGCCTCATCACTCGTCCGCAGCCTGCATCAAAAGGTCTTATGCACATAAAATCGACCATGTATTTAGCAATGTTGATTATGTTAAATGTGGGCGCCTCGTCAAAAGCTTCGCAAAGTGCTGTTGTGGCAGAGCCGATATACAGGGGAGTCTCATAGGACTCAACCGGGCTCACGCGCACGCTTACAACTTTGCCATCCTGGATCATGTCTTGGTAGTCGACCTTGCGATAAACGCTTTCCTTGTAATCTGCCGGAATATTGAACAGGGCATAGAACATAGCGAGAATGCTTGTGGTGTCTACCTTGAAAAAATCAATCCTCTTATTAATTGTGAGCAAAACCTTGGCGTATCCTCTAAACTGCTCCACGAAGTCACTTACATCTCCTGCATGGCTAGATGATGCCTGCTCGAGTTTGTCCATGAGTTTCTTGCATCCTTTATAGTCGAGAATGATTCCCTCAATTTTAGTGGAGAAATAAGCCTCCTCAAAAGCAGCAGAATCTTTCAAGGATTCGAGCAGCTCAGGAAAACTCATCCGGACAAATTCCATCTTACCCTGACATTTACGAACCTCGTCAAGAAGTGCATTGTAAGAAGTCTTTTTATAGTCAAAAGTTTTCATACTTTTATTCTACACAAAAACTTATAAATTTGGGCAGAATAATTAAAATTTGGAAATTTTGTATTTGTAATTTTCCTACATTTATCTATAATAAGTCAAAGATTCAGAAAGGAGAATTCACATGGCAAAACATCTAGTAGTTGATCCAAAAAAATGTGTTTCATGTCGCACATGTGAGCTAGCCTGCTCTTTTGGACATCATGATGTCATTAATCCAACACTATCTAGGATTAATGTTTTTCATTATGAAGAAGACATGATTTCTGTTCCTGTTGTATGCATGCAGTGTGATGAGCCATCTTGCGCTGCCGTTTGCCCAACAGGCGCACTGCACCGAAACGAAGATGGTGTGATCGAGCACGACAATTCAAAATGTATCAAATGTAAACAATGCGTAAGTGCTTGTCCGTTAGGTAATATTTCATATTCACCTAAAGTTCAAAATGTATTTAAATGTGACTTGTGCGGAGGAGACCCAATGTGTGTTAAATTCTGCCCATCACACGCAATTACTTTTGCGGATACAGATTTTGCTCCAGATAAAAAACAAGAGGCGGCTGATAAGATCAAAGAAGCGGCCCTCCAGACAAGAGAGGGGGAATAAAAATGGCTGATAATATATCACAAGGCGGATGGACTGGAACCATTCTTCGCGTTAACCTAACTCGCGGCACAATCAAGCGTGAGCCACTAAATATGCAAGATGCTCATGATTATGTTGGTGCTCGTGGTCTTGGTACAAAAATGTATTGCGACGAGGTTGACCCAAAGGTTAACCCACTCTCTCCAAAGAACAAACTTATCTTCATGACAGGCCCTTTGACAGGTACATTTGCTACATCTGGTGGCCGTTATGAGGTAGTTTCTAAAGCTCCGCTTACAGGCACAATTGGTGCAGCTAACTCAGGTGGACACTTTGGTCCAGAGCTTAAGTTTGCTGGATACGACGGCATTATTTTCGAAGGCAAGGCTAAAGAGCCTGTTTACTTATACATCAACGATGACGTTGTAGAACTCAGAAGTGCCAAGAAATATTGGGGCAAGAGTGTTCCTGTAACAACTGACAAGATGCAGGAGGATTTAGGTAAAGAATTTAGAATTGCAACTATCGCACCTACTGGTGAGCGTGGCGTTCTTTTCGCAACTATTATGAACGAGAAGAACCGTGCTGCTGGCCGTGGTGGCATGGGTGCTGTTATGGGTTCTAAAAACCTCAAGGCTATTGCTGTTCATGGTACAGGAGATATCAAAGTTGCTCGTCCTGAGAAGTTCCTCAAGGAAGTTACAAAAGCACGTAAGATGCTTATGGAACATCCAGTTTGCGGCGAAGGCTTGGCTGCATTTGGTACTGAGATTCTCGTTAATATTGTAAACGAGGTTGGCGGGCTTCCAGTAAACAATGCTCGCGACGGCTCAAGCTTTGATAAAGCCAACAATATTTCTGGCGAGATGCTCGCTGAGACTTACCTTGTTAAAAACCAAGGTTGCTTTGGTTGCTCAATGGCTTGCGGCCGTGTAACAAAGGTTCCACAAGGTATTTTTGAAGGCAAGGGCGAGGGCCCAGAATACGAGGCAGGCTGGAGTTTTGGTGCAGCTTGCGGTGTTGACGACATAGCGGCTGTGCTCAAGGCCAACTGGCTTTGCAACGAATACGGTATGGATCCAATTACTTTGGGTTCAACAATTGCTTGTGCTTATGAGCTTTACGAAATGGGCGCAATTCCTGAGGCTGACGTTCCATTCCCATTTGCATTTGGCGATGCAGAGGGCATGGTTAAACTCGCTGAGATGACCGCTAAGGGCAAAGGTTTTGGTAATACGCTTGCACTTGGTTCTTACAGAATGGCTGAGAAATATGGCCATCCAGAGCTATCAATGAGCGTTAAGAAGCAGGAAATGCCTGCTTATGATGGACGTGCTATCCAAGGCATCGGCCTTGAATACGCAACTTCAAACCGTGGGGGCTGCCACGTTAGAGGTTACATGATTTCCCCAGAAGTGTTAGGTCTGCCATTTAAGATGGACCCACTCGTAACTGAAGGTAAAGCCTCCACACTGAAGTTGTTCCAGGATTTGACCGCACTATGCGACTCAACTGGAATATGCCTCTTCTCAACTTTTGGTATTGGTCTTCCAGAAATTGCTGGCCAATACAGAGAAGCAGTTGGAAGTGACGAGTCTGATGAGGAGATCTTGCTCAAAGGTGAGCGCGTATGGAACTTGGAGAAGAAGTTCAATATGGCTGCTGGCGTTGAGAAAGATACACTTCCTCCACGCTTGCTCAGAGAAGAGTTACCTTCTGGTCCTGCTAAGGGCAAGGTTAACGAGCTTCAAACTATGCTTGCTGAATACTATGCTGAACGTGGTTGGAGCAAGGATGGTGAGCCAACTAAGGCTAAATTAAAGGCACTTTCATTGGACGGCTACAAGCTGTAAATGAAAGTCAAATTTTTCGCCACATATAGGGCAATTGCTGGGTGCGAGAGCTTTGATGCTCCCGCACCTTGTACTATGTTGGAGCTGCTACAATACTGTTCAAAAAAATGGCCTAAGTTCAGAGATTTGCTTCTTGATAAATCAGGGCGTCAATTAGGACCCGATTTGATTATAATGGTAAATGGCCGTCACATCCAACACTTGGACGGCATCAACACAAAGTTGACTGACGAGGATGTAGTAGCTATTACTCCACAAATGGCAGGAGGTTAGAGATGGAGAAACAACTCAAAAAAATAATTTCGGCTTATCCTAAAGATAGGCACTATGCGCTAGCTGTATTACAGGATATGCAATCTAAGTTTAACTATGTGCCAGAAGAAGGACTAAAAATGTTAGCTGAGTATTTAGAAATACCAGAATCTCAACTATACTCAATGGCCACATTCTACAAAGCTTTGTCGCTAAAACCAAAAGGCAAACACATTATTAAAATTTGCAATGGGACAGCATGTCACCTGCGTGGGAGCATGAACCTGGTCAGTGGTCTTAAACGTGAACTTGGAATTGATCCAGATGAAACTACAGCTGATGGGAAATTCTCAATTGAGCTGGTTAATTGCCTAGGTGCTTGTGCTTTGGCACCAGTAATGCTTGTTGATGAAAAATATCATAATAGGCTTACATTAGAAGATGTGCCTCGCGTATTAAAAGAGTATGGGAGGAAATAATGGCTAAAACTGAAAAAATAATCGTATGTTGCGGAACTGGATGTATTGCTAATGGCTCTCTTGAAGTTGCTGATGCGCTAGAAAAAGAAATTAAACGCCAAAAACGTAAAGTGAAAATTGTTGCTCATGTTGAGAGGTCAGGATGTTCTGGAGAGTGCGCAAGAGGTCCAATTGTAAGGTTGCTTCCACGTGATACTGTATATTATAAAGTCAAAACAACTGACGCTAAAGATATTATTGATTCATTAGAAGGAGAGCCAGTTAAGCGGCTTCTGCACCGGCAAGATGGAAAATTCTTTGAGCATATGCATGAGAATCCCTTCCATCATAAACAGCACAAATTAGTTCTTGCTAGTATGGGAATAATTGATCCAGAAAGCATCGATGCTTATATTGAAGCTGGCGGTTACGTGGGCTTGAAAAAGGCTTTAAAAATGAAGCCAGAAGATATTATCAAACAAGTGGAAATTAGTGGCCTGCGGGGAAAGGGAGGAGCCGGATTTCCAACTGCAATTAAATGGAGGACAGCTGCTGGTTATGATAATTTTCCTAAATATATTGTATGCAACGGCGACGAAGGTGATCCTGGTGCATTTATGGATAGGTCGACCATGGAAGGATGTCCTCATTCTGTAATTGAAGGAATGATTATTGGTGCTCTAGCCATTGGTGCAGAAAAAGGATATCTATATATTAGAGACGAGTATGCGCTTGCTCGCCAGCGTATTCAAAAAGCAATCGATGATTGTAAGCGTAAAAAAATACTCGGCAAAAATATTCTAGGTTCTGGTAAAAAACTTGAACTTGAAATTGTTAGAGGTGGAGGCGCGTTTGTATGTGGCGAGTCTACAGCACTTATGGCCTCAATTGAAGGCCGTGTTGGTGAACCAAGAGCTAAATACATCAGATCAGTGCAACGTGGTCTTTGGGATCAGCCTACAGTATTAAATAACGTTGAGACCTTAGCTTCTATCCCTGTAATTTTAAAAGATGGTGGAAAAAAGTACACTAAGACTAAAGTTTTTGCAATGGTAGGCAAGGTTAAAAGTACTGGTCTCGTTGAGGTTCCAATGGGCACAACGCTTAGAACTTTAATCTATGATATCGGTGGAGGAATAATCGGTGATAGACCATTTAAGGCAGTACAAACTGGGGGTCCTTCTGGTGGATGTATTCCTGAAAAGCTCCTAGATTTACCAGTTGATTTTGACACATTATCAGAACATGGAGCCATGATGGGTTCAGGCGGCATGATTGTTATGGATGATAGATCTTGTATGGTTGAGGTTGCAAGATATTATGTAGATTTCTTATGCGAGGAATCTTGCGGTAAATGTACTCCTTGCCGCGAGGGACTTCGTCAAATGAGAGAGATTTTAACTCGTATTTGCGAGGGCAAAGGTGAGATGGAAGACATTGAGATGCTTAAGCGCATAGGGAATATGATGCAAGATGCTTCGCTTTGTGCGCTTGGTAAATCTGCATCTAATCCTGTACTTTCAACTATTAAATACTTCCGCTCAGAATATGTAGCTCATATCAAAGAGCACAGATGTCCAGCTGGCGTTTGTCCAAAATTAACAAAATTTGTAGTCAATAAAGATAAGTGTCGTGGATGTTGTGCTTGTTCTCGCGCTTGCCCAACTGACGCAATTAAAGGCAAACCTAAATTGCCTCATAAAATTAATACTAAGAAGTGCATCTCATGTGGTTCATGTAGAGAAGCTTGCAGATTCGACGCTATTGAGACAAAGGGGAGATAATCATGATTAATGTAAAAATAGACGGTAAAAAATGTACATGTGAAAAGGGCGAATATCTCTACGATGTTGCAAAGCGTAACGGGATTTTTATTCCAGTTCTTTGTAGACATGATGGTTTTGAAGATCGTAGGTCATGCTGCAGAATCTGTATTGTCGAGGTCGAGATTAACGGTAGGACCAAGATTGTGACTTCTTGCGTTTATCCTGTTGAGCGTGACTGCATTGTTCGTACTAAATCGAAGAAGATTTTGGAAGAGAGAAAAGTAATTTATGCACTGTTGAAGAAACGTGCACCAGAATCAGACCTTGAGATGCCTGAGGGTTTTGACAGGTTAGTGTCACTTGATTCAGGCAAATGCATACTTTGTGGACTTTGTGTTCAGGCTTGCGATTCTCTAGGATCGGGAGCAATAAGCACAGTTAATCGCGGTACAGAAAAGGAAGTGAACACTCCTTACGGTAATCCATCTGTTTCCTGCATTGGTTGCTTGAGCTGCGCTAATGTTTGTCCAACAGGGGCAATTGAGTTTAAGGAAACAGCTAATACTCGCACTATCTGGAATAAAAAGTTTAAGCTCATGAAGTGTGAGGAGTGTGGCAAAGTAATCGGTACTCCAGAAGAATTAAATGGCGAGTCTTTGTGTGATGCTTGCAAGAAAGCACAGGTTGCTGAAGATTTCCGCAAAACTTATACTAATGCTTAAGCGTTATATCAGAAATACAAACGCTTTGACCGAAGACGAATGCAACCAACTGCACAGCAAATGCGTTTGTGTAGTTGGCTGTGGTGGTCTTGGTGGCTATGTTGTTGAGGAACTAGCTCGCATTGGAGTTTTGAATATCACTGTTATTGACTGTGATGTTTTTGAAGAAAGCAATTTAAACAGACAGGCATTCTCAACAACAGAAAATTTAGGCAAGTCTAAAGTTGATGTTACCAAAGAGAGGGTTACATTAATTAATCCTGATGTTAAACTCAACGCTATCAAAGATAGATTGACTAGAGCAAATGCTAAAGATTTAGTTTCTAACCATGACTTAGTTATCGACTGCCTTGACAATTTTAAAGATAGATTCTGGCTCGCAAATGCATGCAAGGAAATGCCTATCATCTATGGTGCTATAGCTGGATGGTATGGGCAAGTTAGCACGATCTTCCCAGGTGATGTTTCGTTTGTAGACATTTATGGTTCAATGGAGGATGGCACTGACCAAAAGGAGACTGAAGGTAACCTCGTTTTTACTGCAGCCACTGTTGCTAGTATTCAAGCAGCAGAAGCTGTTAAAGTGTTGTTAGGTCATAAAGATGTACTTCGCAATAAAATCTTAATGGTTGACATGAGGACATCAAGTTTTGAAGTTATGGAACTGAGTTGACAAAAATAATCCATTTGTATATAATATGTATATAATTTTGATATACAAAAGGAGATAACATGTCAACGGCAGCAAAAACAATTTCAATCAACATTAGATCTGACGAAGAAACAAAAAGAACCTTTTCTGAATTATGTAACGACCTCGGTTTATCTGTGTCCTCTGCTCTTAATATGATTATGAAAAGTGCAGTCAGAAACAGAGAAATTCCTGTAAAACTTACTACTGTAACAAAGCCAGTTGCACTGGACGATTTAACTGATGAAGAGTTGTTGGAGTCATTAGAGGAATCTCAGAAGCAGTATGAGCGCGGTGAGACTTATACTGTAGAAGAATTATTTGAGCATTTAGACGAGATAGATAAAAAACAATTAAAGCTTAGGCGCCACACAAGTTAATCTCTGCGCGTTCAATGATTCTTCCAAATAAAGGTCAATTCCATACAAATCACGTAGCGAGTCTTGCGTAACAATTTGTTTAGTGTTGCCAAACTTGAAGTTGCCGCAGTCCTTCATAATAAGCGTGCTGCCTCCCATCATAAGAGCATGATCAGGATTATGTGTGGTCATGATAATTCCAAAACCTTTGTCAGACATACTTTTGATAATCTTTAAAGTTCGTACGATGTTTCCAAAGTCGAGATGGCTCGTTGGTTCATCAAGCAGTATAAAGTCAGGTTTTTGGGTGAGTACACGCGCGATAGAAACCAACTGTTGCTCGCCACCGCTGATTTGTGCATAGCTTTTCTCAGCAAGGTCTGTAATCTTCATGGTCTCTAATGATTCCCAGGCACGCTCGTATTCGCATTTGCCAGGGCGGTTAAACATCTTTAAATATGGTGCCACACCGCATACAACGTAATCGATAACTTTGTAGTCAAATGTTGCGGTCATTGTTTGTGGTACAAAGCCTAAAGCCTGGGACTTTTCTTTGCCTGTAAGTTCAGTTTTGCCGTTGATTATAATGTTGCCATGTGTGTTCTTGCACAATCCAATAATGCAGTTCAAAAGCGTAGTTTTACCACATCCGTTAGGGCCGAGCAGGCTCAAGATTTCACCATTATGGAGTTCAAAGTTGATACCTTCAAAGATATTATCAGTGTTCTGATAATGAAAGGCAAGGTCTTGTATTTCTAAACATTTACTCATAGTAGGTTGGCGCTCTTTTGTCTCCAGAGGAGCCATGCATAAAACGGAGCTCCTACAAGTCCTGTTAAAACTGATAGTGGAATGTCAAGTGTTGAGATGGTCCGGCAAGCAGTATCGACAACTAGTAAAAATGTTGATCCTAATAATATTGTAATTGGCAACATCTTGCGATGGTCGCTGCCAACGAGCAACCTTGCTAAGTGAGGAATTACAAGCCCAATCCAGCCGATTGTACCTGATATGCAGACGCATCCAGCGGTTAGCGCACTAGCACAAACTATGATGATGCCTCGCATGCGTTTAACGTTCATGCCGAGGGTTTGTGCCTCGACCTCGCCAAATGAAAGAATGTTAAGCCTCCAGGAAAGAGCGAGTAGAACTATTGTACACAAAACCACAATTGGAAGAATTGCACCAAGATCACCAAATCCGATTTTAGTGAGTGAACCCATTTGCCAATACACAATGGAAGCCAATTCCTTATCTTCGCTAGCTGTAAATTTAAGCAGCGCCATAATAGATGAGAAGAAACCGCTTGTGATAATGCCCGCGAGAACTAGCATCAAATTTGACGTATTACGAACAAGTCTTGGTATTAAAACCGCGATACCTACAGCTAAAATACCAAAACCAAAGGCAAAAACTTGCTGTGCAATCATGCTAGTACCAAATATGATAGCGATAGCAGCACCGACACAAGCGCCGTTTGAGACACCAAGCAAGTCAGGAGACACCAGTGGATTCCTGAACACACCTTGGTATACAGCACCTGAGAGTGATAGCGCTGCACCTATAACGATTGCAGCAATGATTCTCGGTAACCTCACATTGACTATAACCATGTCCATCGACGTGTCCGCGCTAGGTTTACCCAGGATAAAATCTCCAATAGATCTTATAACATCCATGGGGTTGTATGAATAATGCCCCATTGAAAGTGCCACAATAGTGACTACAATTAATATTATGGCGAGGACTATAAATACCCCGCCATAACGTGTTTTGTTATAAAGTTTACTCAAGACCTAATTCTTCTGGAGTAAATGTCTTGTTGTAGAGCAACTTATAGAAATCATCGCAATTTTTGTATAGCTTGTCCTTGCTGTATAGGTCAGGATGTAAGGTGTGGGCACTCCATGCAATGCCTAAGGCCGTTGAGAATGTTGGATAATCCCATGGCTCAAGCTTGCAAGGGAACTCGTAAACTTTGCCTGATTTAACAGCATTAGTACTTGCTAATTTAGGATCATTCATTATCTCGTCTTTTGTGTGTTTTGAATAATTTGCATAATAGATTACATCAGGGTTGATCTTTGCGATTGTCTCGGCGTCTGTATTTGCGAAGAAACCGCTGTCAAACTGACCAGCTGCTGCGTTCTGGCCACCAGTTGCCTCTATGATTTGTGTTTGAATCATGTCGCTTGTAGCAACTTTGTAACCGCTACCTAGGAATAAGACTCTAGGTTTATCCTTAACATCTTTAACTGCGTTATAAGCATCTTCCACAATTTTTGTGCTTCCGTCAGTTACAGTCCTAGAGCGTTCTTCTGCCTCAGCACCAAAAAGTTTGGCAATGCGAGCAGAACTTTCTGGAATAGTCTCTAGCTTTTCATTCTGAGGAAGTGCAATAAATGTGTCAACTCCAGTACCTTCATAGTCTTTCTCGGCCATCGCAGATAAGTTCTCTGGAACTAATGCAAGGTCAGGGTGAAGCTTGATAATGGTTTCCTTGTTGACAGGATTACCAGGGCTCCCAATTACAGTAAGCTCGTTCCAGTCATCTAAAATTCTGCTGTAGAGACCATCAGCCTTGTCTTTGTTGCCAAATCCTGCTAAGTACTTTGAAGTACCATTGCCAAGAACAACAACATGATTTAGCGTAGGGTTGTGAGTACTTACGACCTTCGATATCGGTTGGTCAAAAGTGAACTCTTTACCTAAAACATCTGTGATGTGGATTTTTCCGTCTGCCTGTCCACCCTGTTGACATGCGCACAGAAAACACAAGCCAAACAATGCAAATGCTAAGAGCAGACTTCTTCTAATGATAGTTTTCATGATTTCCCTCCCACTCAAAACTAACTTAGTTTTTATTGTATCACTAATGCTTTCGTAGTATAATATAAATATGGAACAAAAGTTATACATACTCTCCGGCAAGCGGGGTTGCGGGAAGTCTACTTACCTCCAAAAATTTGTCAAATATCTTGATAAGAAAAGTATCACTTACACTGGTGTTTTGGCTCCTGGCGTGTTCGAGGGCAAGAAAAAAGTCGCCATCGATAATGTTTTATTGCCTGAAGGCGAGCGTTTCCGTTTTGCTGATCATAAAGTGGGTGGCGGACAAGTTGGTTTTTCAAAAAACTGGAAATTTGATCTTGATGCAATGGATAAAGTTAACGAGTATTTCCATCACATTGAGATTAAGGATTTTGTTATTGTTGATGAGCTAGGGCCACTTGAACTCGTGCAGAATAAGGGTATTTTTTATGCATGTAGATTGCTTGTTGGACTCAAATATAAGCGAGCTGTTGTGGTTGTGCGCCCTCATCAAGTAGAGACAGCAAAGATCAAATTTAGTACATCTCCTCGCATTAAAGTTATTGATACTGACACAAAGTTTTCCTCGCTAATAAAATAGCTATTGACATTTATAATTTTTTCCTGTAAGATTAAGAATCATTCTTATGACTGACTTAAAGCGTAACATATTGAATATTGCTGAGGGCCATAATACCGCCGAAGAAGTTTTTATGAAATGCAAAAGGTCCGGTATTAAAGTTTCTTATGCAAGCGTTTACAGAATCCTCGCTGATCTTGTATCAGAAAACCAATTAAAAAAAATTCCCGTATCAGGTCAGCCTGATATCTTTGATAAGACCACCTGCGATCACGAACATATAATTTGTAGCACGTGTGGTAAGATTGAGGATATTGACTTAAATTTGTCTAAAACTTTAAAGGAGTCGACAGATATTGATTTTGATTCATACGATTTAACTTTAAAGTATGTATGTAGTAAATGCCAGTCGAGATAAAGGAGGAAATTATGGCAAACAAGTACGCAGGAACACAGACAGAGAAAAATTTGGAAGCAGCCTTTGCAGGCGAGAGTCAGGCTCGCAATAAGTATACTTACTTTGCAGGCGTTGCAAAAAAAGAAGGTTACGAGCAAATTGCTGCAATCTTTTTAGAAACAGCTGCAAACGAGCAAGTACATGCAAAGCAATGGTTCAAGGAGTTAGATGGAATTGGAGATACTCCACAAAACCTTAAAGCTGCTGCTGATGGCGAGATGTTTGAGTGGACAGACATGTATGATGATTTTGCTGGTACTGCTGAGAAAGAGGGATTTCCAGAGTTGGCTGCAAAATTCCGTGCCGTTGCTGCCGTAGAAAAACGTCACGAGGAGCGCTATCGCAAACTGCTCGAGAACGTTGAGACAAAAGCTGTCTTTGAGAAGTCAGAAGTTAAAGTTTGGGAATGCCGCAAGTGCGGACATATCTGTGTAGGAAATAAAGCTCCTGAGATTTGTCCAATTTGTGCTCATCCACAAGCTTATTTTATGATTTCACCGGAAAACTACTAAGATTTAAGGAGGTACAAAATGAAGTTTTTCAAATGCGCAAAATGTGGCCAGATTGTTGCCATGGTCAAGGAAACTGGAGTCCCAATTATTTGCTGCGGTCAACCTATGGATGAGATTGTAGCTAATACAGTTGATGCAGCAGTTGAGAAGCATGTACCAGTCTACAGGGTAGAAGGCAACAAAGTCGTCGTTAACATTGGCGAAGCTGATCATCCAATGTTAGATGAACACTACATTGAATGGGTTGCAATACAAACTAAGCTAGGTGGTCAGAGAAAAACTCTAGCTCCAGGAGATAAACCAAATTGCTGCTTTAGATTATGCGACAACGATGAATTAGTAGCAGTTTATTGCTATTGTAATCTTCACGGTCTCTGGAAGGCTTAAATCTATTTAATATGTCTTATTTGACGAGGATTAATTTGATTGTTTTCCTCGTCAAATAAGCTTAATTTTCCGCTTCTAAAATCACGTTCGGGCCCAAGGTCTACAGATGGCTCGCCAAATGTATTTGTAGCAACCATCATCTCACCCTCTTGACCTACATAAATTTTTACACGATGCATATTTTTTACTCTGAATTTAGTACCAGCTTGATTGCTTGTATAAGGTTTACCATTTAACTCAGGAGGCTCTGATGTATGTTCTTCGCGTGTTTTTTGTGCTGGTTTCTCCCTTTTTCTTTTAGGAACAACACGGTCTCTGTTCAATATTAGTTTTCCGAGTATGATAATAAGTACAACAATTATAACTAGAGCTATTAGCATGTACAAGTTTGTAACACAGAAAATAATAATAGGTAGGAATATAAAACTAAACAACAATAAACGCAAAACAAGCATAAAATCAGGTGAGCGTCTTACAAGAAACAAAAATATAACACATGCAATAAGAAGCATAACAACAGTTATTAAATTGATTACATAAAACTTTTCAATTGCATCAAAACCAAACATTGAGTTGCCTGTAGGCACAAAAGGATGATTTGCGTAATATGTACAGCAGCAAATGATACACACGATAATAGGGAGCACAACAAGCGCTGCACGAAGCAGGTTTAAAATGTTCTCGTTTCTGTTTTCTGGAGTCCATCTCAGATGGAAGCAATCTCCTATAAGATGAAAAAGCTGGAAAAAATAATCGAAAATTGCACCAATAATTGTAGCTAGTGTATTTTTCATGATTTGACCTTTCTTGTTAGCCTTATAATGTATAATATCAAAAAGAACACGAGGTGTATATGAAAATTTTAATTGATAGTGCCAATTTAGAGAAAATCAACCATATAGTTAAGTATTTTCCAATTGATGGTATTACCACTAATCCAAGCATTTTATGCAAGGAGAATACTGAGCCATATGAGTTATTAGAAAAACTAAAGCAAATTAAAGATTTACTTTTTGTCCAAGCAATTAGCAAAGATTTTGATGGTATGGTCGAGGAAGCTAAACGCATTACTGACAAACTCGGCGACGTTGTTATTAAAATTCCTGTAACTGACGAGGGACTTCGTGCGATTAAGCATTTGAGTGCACAAGGTTATCACACATGTGGTACAGCAATCTATACCGAAGAGCAGGCTTTTATGGCAGCTTTAGCTGGAGCTGAATACGTTGCGCCTTACGTCAACCGCATTGAAAAGTTCTATGGTGATGGCATAGGAACTGTTAAAAATATTCAAGAGATTTACAAAAACAATAATTTAAAAACAAAGATCTTAGCAGCAAGTTTTAAGAGGAATGATCAGGTTATGGCTCTAGCCAAAGCTGGTGTGGACGCTGCCACAATCCCTGCAGACTTGCTGATTAATTTTATACACAACAAAGATGTTGACGAGGCAGTGGATGCTTTTGTCAATGATTTTTATAAACTAGTCGGACCAAATTCAACTATGTGAGAGGAGAGATTATGAGTTGGTTAGAGATGGAAGATAAAGTAGCAATTGTAACAGGTGGCGCATCAGGCATTGGACGTGCTGTTGTAAATTCGTTTGTTACTGCTGGTGCAAAGGTCGTTGTTGTTGATGTTAGTGTTGAAACAGGGGATGAGCTTGATGGTGCTTATTGCATTAAGTGTAACATCATGGACGCACAAAGTGTTAGCGATATGGCTGATCACGTTTATGAGAAATTCGGACGCATTGATTTTCTTATTAACAATGCTGGTATTAATTTGCCTCGCTTACTAGTTGATGATAGAGGCGAAGCTCCTGAATATGAGTTTAATGTTGATGATTACGATAAGATTTTTGGTATCAACGTAAAAGGCGCTTTCCTTTGTGCTCAGGCTTGCGCTAGGTATATGATAAAAGCAAAGTCTGGCGTTATCATTAATATGTCTTCAGAGAGCGGCAAAGAGGGAAGTCAAGGACAGTCAATTTACGCTGCTACAAAAGGTGCAATTGACAGTGCTACTCGCTCTTGGGCAAAAGAGCTAGGAAAATTTGGCATAAGAGTTGTGGCAGTTGCTCCAGGAATTATGGAAGCTACAGGGCTACGTTCAGATGCTTACGAGAAGGCTCTAGCTTATACAAGAAATATTAAAGTAAGTGAAATGAATACAGACTACACAAAGTCAATTCCAATTGGTAGAGAAGGTAAGCTTTCAGAAATTGGAGATTTGTGTGTTTATCTAGCAAGTAAGCGCGGTGGATATATTTCTGGAACTACAGTTAATGCATCAGGCGGTAAATCTAGAGGTTAAACTTGGAAATTGTAATTACACTAGGTATTGTCCTTGGTATAGCCTTTCTTTTGCAAACTGCATTTTCTATGTTGCAGATGAAGCATTTTAGTCATGAGTTTGTAAAATTAAAGAAAAAGGGCAGAGTGGCTGTCGGCAGGAAAAATGGCGCATTTTTTGCGGGCGCTATTGTTATGTTCCAGATTGATGGTGATGGTATCATTCAACAGGCTAAATATATGGAAGGTGTTACCGTACTTGCTCGTTTTAAAGACTTGCCGGGTTTCGAAGGAAAAGACATTTCAAAGTTGACTGAAAAAGATGGTCCAGAAAAGCATAGAAATTTAAAAAAAGCAATTGCAGATGCCGCAAACAATTATAATACATATGAGGGTGGAGGAGTTATCGAGAATCCTCCATCGCTATTTAAGAAAATTGGGAATCTGATTAAAGGAGGTAAGTAGATGGAACCAATAGTGGATTTTGCTAATGCGTTCATGAATCTGTTTAAGCTCGGTGGCGAGCAGTTCATGAATTGGGTAACTGGAATTATTCCAACGATTTTGATGTTGCTTGTGCTTATGAACGCAATTATTATGCTCGTGGGGGATAAACGTGTAGAAAAGCTGGGAAAAGTTTGCTCCAAAAATCCATTCCTGCGCTACTTAGTTCTACCTTTTGTAGCTATGTTTATGCTGGGCAATCCAATGGCGTTTTCTATTGGTAAATTCTTGCCAGAGTTTTATAAGCCTTGTTATTATGCTTCTTGTGCATTTCATGCACATACAAATAGCGGCTTGTTTCCGCATATAAATGCAGCGGAGATATTTATTTGGTTGGGCATTTCTAAAGGTATTACAGACTTAGGCTTGGATGTTGCACCTCTAGCTTTGGCTTACTTGGCTGTTGGTATTGTTGCTAACTTTATATCAGGTTGGGCAACTGAGTTAACAACTATGTTTGTTGAAAAACAACAAGGTGTTAAGCTAGATAGAAAAGTTAAACTCGATCATGTGAAATAGGAGGTGTGATATGGCTAAATTTAATTCGATAAAAATTGAAAAAGGTACAGGCGGTTTTGGTGGTCCATTAGTTGTCACACCAACTGAGGAAAAAGATAAGGTTATATTCATAACAGGAGGCGGTGCCGAACCTGAATGTTTGGCTAAGATTGTAGAGTTATCAGGACTCACCCCCGTTAATGGATTTAAGACTTCGTGTCCTGAAGAGGAGATTGCGCTTGCAATTATCGATTGCGGTGGAACTCTTCGTTGTGGTATTTATCCACAAAAACGCATTCCTACTGTAAATACAAATCCTGTGGGCAAGAGTGGTCCAATGGCTCAGTATATAACTGAGGATATTTATGTTTCTGGAGTTAAATCAGATAATGTTAGCTTAGCTGATGGAGAGAGTGCTCCTGCTCCTAAAAAGAAAGAAACTAAGAAGAAAGAAGATAAGAAAGACGACGATAAACCTAAGTTTACAGCTGATAAAAAAGTTTCTGAGACGCTGGCTGCAAGCAAGAAGAAAAGCTGGCTTACATCTATTGGTCTAGGCGTTGGCAAAGTTGTAAACACTTTCTACCAAGCTGCCCGTGATGCAGTACAAACTTGCATTGTTACATTGCTTCCATTCATGGCATTTGTATCATTGCTTATTGGTATCATCAACGGAACAGGTTTTGGTAATGCATTTGCTAATATTTTGACTCCTCTTGCTGGTAACATTTGGGGTCTTTTGGCACTAGGTATTATTTGTTCAATTCCTGGTCTTTCAGCATTGCTAGGTCCAGGTGCTGTAATCGCTCAGATTGTCGGTACATTAATTGGTACTCAAATAGGGGCTGGAAACATTCCACCACATTTAGCATTGCCAGCACTCTTTGCAATTAATACTCAAGCAGCTTGCGATTTTATTCCTGTTGGTTTAGGCTTGTCTGAAGCAAAAACTGAGACTATTGAGGTTGGCGTTTTGTCAGTTATGTACTCGCGATTCTTAACTGGATGGCTGCGAGTTTTGCTTGCATGGGGCGCGAGTTTCTGGTTATTGTCTGTTTGGGGCTCATAAGGAGGTTGTATGAAATACACAAATAAAGTAAAAGCAATTGGCGCAAATGTTGATGACTTTAAAGGCACTGGATTGTTGGTGTTGTTTGGAGATAATGCTCCTGACACATTGAAGGATTTTTGTTATACCATTGACGTGTTGCCAGTGGATGGGACAATTGAAGCTGGTATGACATTGTCTTTTGACGATAATGATTATAAGATTACTGCTATTGGCGATGAGGCCCAGAGAACTTTAGAAGGCTTAGGCCATTGCACAATTTGTTTTAATGGGGCTACTGAAGTTGAGCTTCCAGGAACTATTTATGTTGAGGCAAAGCCAATGCCTGAGGTTCAAATCGGCACGGTTATTAAAATTTCTTAGTAATGCATGAAACTATAATACTTGCTCCTGGAGCTAATCCTACAGAGTTACTTCGCAGTTGTGCGAAGGCGGGATATAACACTCTAGGAGTTCGTATTATGAGCACTCTTGAGTTTGTTCGTTATTCGTTGATGAAGTCTGGTATCAGCATTGATGCAGACTTTATTCCTAGCAGTGACATTCCAAATATTATTTATTCACTAAATAAAGGGGGATTTTTCTCTGCTGCAAAGTATGTCGATGCAGTTAATATTGCACGTGCCTTTAAGGTAATGAACAGTCTTGTGGATGATGTTGAGACACCGTTGAAGGCAGGTCAATTTAAGGAGAAGAACGAGGCTATACTTGAATTGTATAATGCATATCAAGACTACAAACACGAGCATAATCTAGTTGATGCTGACGATATTATTCATATGGCGCCTCCTATGGAGGCTGTTATTTTGGACGAATTTCCGCTAGCTCCTATAGAATCTAGGCTTGTTTCAAATCCGAAACACTGGTCTTTAAAAAATATATTTAAATTTAATGATAACATAAAATCTATAAAAGCTTATGGTGAAATTAACGAAGCTAAGTACATCTTAAAAGATATTTATAAAAATCATAGCCTTGATGAGTGTGTAATTGCTTGTGCAAACCCAGCCATCTACACAGAAGTTTTTAATGACTTGGCTGTCCAGTACGATATTCCAATTACTTTTGGGTGTGGCAAGCCGATTGCTACTACTAATCCAGCTAAACTTCTCTCATTGATAATGAATTGGGAGACAAGCAATTATTTCGGCATTGATGGCTTATACAAAATCCTAAAATCAGGCACTTTTAATACTGAGTTATTCAACGAAAAATACTTGGAGGCAATTGGTAACCTGCGAATTTGTTTTAACAAAGCTACAAACGATAAGCGCATTTCCGATTACGAGAAAGTCAACACTGATACTGATTTTGTCAGGAGTTTTGCTGCAGATATGGAGGCAGGAGTTACAGCTTTTATCAGAAAGTACTGCATCGTGGACGACGAGGCCGCCCTCGATCTTATTTGCAATGCAATAGACTCTTTCCTGAATTATAACCCTGGTTCTAATTACAAGGATATTGCTCTTGATATATTCGATAGAAATTACGGCAATTCTATAAGCGAAGAGGGCAAGGTATATCTTACCACCATTGCAGGCGCTATGAGTACGGTTAGACCTAAGCTTTATGCTTGTGGTTTAAGTTCTACCAACTTCCCAGGTTCAGTTCGTGAAAGCTATTTGCTTCTTGACGACGATTTAAAAAACTTTTCTGATCGCGCTCCATTGTCTGATGTAGTGTTGGACAAAAAACTTAAAGATTACGAAAACTTAATTTCGCTTTACAAAGACAAAACTTTGTCATACTCTAGTTTTGACCTGGCTGAAGTCAAGCCACAAAATCCATCGTCTGTTTTGTTTGGCAATGACTTTGAAGAGGTAAATTACTTTATCGACTCAAATATAATTCCAGAGTTTGAATATAAGCCAGTCGCAATTCATGTTAAAGATTGGCAAGATCGTGAGTATTCGGCCAGCGCAATTGATGCTTTTGTCAAGTGCCCTAAGCTTTTTTATCTGCAACGATTGCTCGACATATGGCCGCATGAACCAGAGGATCCGTTATGTATTATAGACGCTAAGACTTTTGGAAATCTTGCTCATAAGATGATGGAACTGCTTAGCGGTAGCAATATATCAAAAGATGAATTCAAGGATCATTGTAGCCACGCATTTGACGAATATTTACTTACGCGTCCTGCTGTGTTTGGTGCGGAAGTTCCTCGCGAAAAAAAGCAGTTCATGGATGCAATGCTGAAGTCGTACACTACAGCTGAGGTAATCAGCACTGAGACTCGCTATTCTGCTGTGCACGAATCAGGTGTTAAACTAAAAGGATATCCTGATAGGGTTGAGAAGGATGGCACGCTCGTTGATTTTAAAACTGGTCGGAACGTCAAGCACAAGACAGACGACATTGACAGGTGCGTGCAGGTTGTTATGTATGCTTGGCTTTGTGAGCAGGCTGGGATTGATATTGATCATTGTGAATATTGGTATCTGCGTTTGGGGCAGAAAGTTGAATGTGCTTATGACGAGGCTATGAAGGCACGTTTTGCTGAGAAACTCGAGGAGCTTGTGAAATGTGCAAATTCTAATACTTGGGAGACCAAAACTAAGATTCCTAAAAGTGAGAAGTGCACATATTGTCAGTTTGGGGATATATGCCAGAGATAAACAGAGAGAAAATAAAGCACAACCTAGACACCAATATTTTTGTTGAAGCAGGTGCTGGATCTGGTAAGACTACGGTTCTTGTTGATCGCATGGTTAACATGGTTAAGTCTGGCATTCCGATAGAAAAGATATGCGCTATCACTTTTACAAAGGCTGCTGCGGGTGAGTTTTATGAGCGGTTCCAGGAGGAGTTAGCCAAGGCTGAGTGTTTTGAAGCACTGTCTAATATCGACCACTGTTTTATGGGTACTATCGATTCGTTCTGTAATATGGTTTTGTCCGAACATCCTATGGAGGCTGGAATTCCTGCAAGCAGCGAGACGTCTTTGGACGAGGATTTGCGTGAGGCTTATTCTCGTATATTTGCTGAACTCAGACGTCGTGGCGGAGACGACAAGCTTACTCGTTTCTTGCATTACAACTGGAATGCTGCCGACATTTTTGCTGATGGAATTGGCAGCTTACTTGACCTGCGTAATACTCAAGTTTCTGTGCCTGTGATTGATTGCAGCTTAGAGGCTTATGTTGCTGTGTTTAAGGATGACGTCCTGCGTCTTGTAAACGAGCTTTCAGGGCCTGCTCATGATGTTGTAAAGACTAAATGTTTGGATGATTTGAATGTTATCGTTAACAATATTGATGCTCTAAACTCCGATTGGGATGAAAACTTTGATGATGTTACAAGAGCGTTGAGCGCGCTCAATAAGATGGAGCTTGACCATAAATCTGAACCAGAAAATATCGTGACAAACATAAGTCAGTTTTTTAAGCAGCACACAACTCCAGCAGGGAAGGAAACATATTGGGAAATCGATAAGGCTGATGGGTTGCTTGCACCACTTCTCGCGAAAATTGATAGCTTTAAGTGCGGTGTTGCGCTCGATTATATGGCCAGCGTTGCGGATATAGTTGCTGAGGCTTTGAAGCGTGAAGGCATACTTTCATTTTTTGATTACCAGATTTATCTGCGTGATTTACTGAGAGATGATATCGCACACAACGACGGCAAGCTTGTGGATTATATCTACAAGCGTCATAGCTATTTTTTGATTGACGAGTTCCAGGACACAAATCCTATTCAAGCTGAGATTTTCTTTTACTTGACCTCACGTGTTAGAGATGTGGATTGGACTAAATGTATTCCGCATCCGGGTTCGCTTTTTATTGTTGGCGACCCAAAGCAGTCAATCTACCGCTTTAGAAATGCTGATGTGAGCTCGTATTTAAATGTTGCAAAGTTGTTTGACAAAGAGCAGGTCGGGGAGCGCTTGCCGCTCATTAGGAACTTCCGCTCGACTGATACGATATGTCACGTTTTTAACGACATGTTTACAAAGCTTTTACCAAAAGATACAGCAAATCAACGAGCTTTCTCGCCAATTCCTGACAAGGGTCGCAACGTCAAATCCAGGATTTCTGGTGCTTTTACATATAATATTGAATACAAATCTCAAGCTTATCGGAGCGACGATGCGCCCACTGTTGCAAAGTTGATTGCAGGTCTTACCAACTCCGAGTTTGAATACAAGGATATTATGGTGATTGTTCGTAAAAAGAATCACCTGAAAAATTATATGAAGGCTCTAAGCGAGCTCGGCATTCCTTTTGACCTGCGAGGTTATTGCATGACAGATGAGTGTCCTGCACTATATGCAACTTCAACTATTTTTAGTGCTGTTGCTGATCCATCTGACAAAAAGGCAATGTATGCAGCTACGCAACTTTCAGGTGTAAAAATTACAGAGCAAGATATCAAGGATTTTGCCTTGGCTGTTGAAGCAATGCCTCCAGCTTCGGTGTTCTCAAAAATTTTGGAGGACTTTCAGATTTTTAATTATCTTGGTAGCTTGTATGCTGAGTACGTTTATTTTGCTCTCGAGCTTTTGCGTGCATCGGGCATTGCAAGCTTGACAGATGCAGCAAGCTATATCGCTGACATTGCAGCACGAGAAACCGGTGAAGAAGTCTGTCCTCAGCTCAGCGCTGGTTCAAACCGAGTTTTGCTTGCAAACTTGCATAAGGTCAAAGGCTTGCAAGCGCCTGTCGTTATCCTCGCCGATCCATACAAGATTGATGAGAAAAATGCAACTCCAACTTCTCGTTCTGACTATAGCTCAAATCCTGCAAACTCTTATATGTTTAACATTGGTGGTATGCAAACAACAGAATTTGCTGACGAGCAAGCTGCTGAGGCCGATGCCTTAAAAGCTGAAGAAATCAGGCTGCTCTACGTTGCTGCTACTAGGGCAAAACAAGCTTTGATTATGTGTAATACAACTGAGGAACAGAGCAAGAATCCTTGGTGGCCACTGATTGAAAGTTGCCAGCATAAGGACATATTGAGCGTTTTAGAAGTTGAGAATGTCGCACTTGACAAGCCAGAGAGCCTTTCAGGTAGTGAATTTTACAAACAAACAAAATTTATTACTGATACCAGCAAGCATGCTCCAACGTACCATATTAAACGTCCAAGTGATGAGGAGCGGATTCCAGACATCACAACGGTTATGACCCCAACAAACAAAGAAGATGCTGCACTAATAGGAACTATGGTGCATAAACTGATGGAAGTGCTGGTTTCTTCTGAGTTTAAAGTTAATGTAGATGCGGCAATTAAAGAAGTTACTTCTAGTTTCAATGCGCAAGAGTATGAAGGCGCCTTAAAGCAGGCAGTTCTCAAATTAGAGGATCTAAAAGCTAAGCTTAAAGGAGCAGAATGCTATTGTGAGCTGCCATTTTGCTATGTTGATGGGACAGATGTATATAATGGAATTATGGACCTTGTTTATTTTAAAGATAATAAATGGCACATAATTGATTACAAAACCGACGCTGATTCTACTACTTTGTCAAAATATACGGGACAACTCAAAGCTTATGAGCAGGCTTTTAAAAAGCTAACTGGATTTGATGTAAATGCAGAGGTTTGTCATATTCCTATCCAATAAAGCAAATTTTCTCTAAAAATAATAATAATTTTTTAAAATTTACTCCAAAATGATAGGTTGTGGGGTATTTGTATATAAAATTTCTATAATTAAGTTCATAATTGTTTAGAAATTACTTCAACTTATAGATTTTATTGTAGATATAGTGTTAAAAATATATTTTATACCCCACAACCTATTAAATTTGACAATTTGTGTCAAAATTTATTGAATTATTGTACAAAATGATAGGTTGTGGGTATTGTATTTTATTATTCTCTACTTTTGTTATTTTAATAAACCAAATAAATAAATAGATAAACAAACAAAATTAATTATAAATTACTAAACCTTTTAGCTCCTGTATTCTTAAGCCACTTGTTAATAAGTAGGCAAAAGAGTAGCATAACCACACTAATAACTGGCAAGTAAGCATAAGGTACAACAAAAATACCAGGTATGCAGATAGCAATAGACAATCCAAAGGTAAATAAAATCGAAAATAGGATTCCAATGTTTTGTTTAACTGGGATTACGATATTGATCCAGTCGAGATTGGCGCGTCTAACTGATATAAATGTGCCGAATATGCCTGTCAGCAGGATAAAGCTTAACAATGTAATACATAAAAGAATACTGATAAGAACATTAATCTCCAAAATTATGCAAATCACAATTGCGAGGAGGACTGCTGGAACTGAGTTTACAATAAAGTGTAACAAAGTTTTTGCCTTTAGGGGCTGGTAAGGGTCGATTGGCAGGCTTTGTAGAATCCAGATGTTCTTGCGGCCTTCAACTGAAACGCTTGGAGTTGAGATTACGTCCAGACCGATAACAAATCCAATTAACGAGACAAGACAAATGGGAAGCGCGTTGCCAAACTCAGGTACTGCTTGAAATAATGGGGCAAACTGCTTCAGGGTTCCTGCTTGCCAAATTGCGGCAATAATTCCGATAATCATAATTGCCACACCTAATCCGCAGTTAATCATATATGTTGGTGTACCCCAAAAGAGCCTGAATTCTTTGATCAGTAGCGCTGCTCCAACACTTCTACGCTTGCCTTCCTTTTCCTTATAAACAGCCTTTTTGCCACCTTTTGAGCTGGTGATGAGGTTTATAAAAGTTTTTAACATAAGTAGATACAAAAGAGCAAATACTATCAATGTGATACCAACCACAAAAAGCATCGCGAGCACGTCGCCACAGGCTGCAAGTCCAGCAGCTTGAGCAGGGTAGACCCAACCTTTAGCTGTAGCGGAAATTTGGTCGACGTTGTCAGTGATAGCATTTAAGGAGCTGTTGATGTTTACTCTAATTGCAATAAAAGCAACAACTAAAATAGCAACACCAAAAAGTCCGAGTACTCGAGTTATGCCTCGCTTCATAGATATAAGGGAAACCAAAAAACCGAGGATGCAGGATATTATTAATGCTGATAGTGGAAGAATAAACAACAGTAAAATAATATTTACGACAGATACAATCCCCGCACTAACGTGCACAAAATAGTTGATTGATATTGGAAGCCAAATGATTGTCGTAAATATTGTGCAGTTAAAATACAGGACAGACATCCTGGATAGTAAAATTGTTTTTGGTTTTATTGGCAGGCTTAAAAGTAGGGAGTTGTCTTTTGCTTTGTATAGCATTGACGAGCTAATAAAAATATTCACAAAAGCTGCGATAACAACAGCAAGTCCTGCAAAAATGTCGAAAAATAGCCAACAATTAGCTGTGTTGTACATGACGCTGCCCAATAGCTCAGCCATGCCGTAAAAAGCAAACATGCTAACAAGTACAATTAATGCAATGAGGATAGCAATTCCAGTTTTGCTGCCGGAAGATTTTTTCTTCTTTTTAGAAGACCCTCTCTGAAAGTAAATACTAAACAGCTCAGAAAATTGTTTTTTAATCAGCGTCTTTAACATCTTCCAACTCCAAAAATACCTCTTCTAAGCTCTCATCGCCACGGACTTCCTCCATCGTACCACTCTTGATAAGCCTACCTTGTTTGATGATGGCAATCTTGTCGCAAAGTTTTTCGGCCACTTCCAGCACGTGCGTACTAAAGAAAATTGCACCACCGGCATCGCACAAATCGCGCATCATGCCTTTAAGCTTGAAAGCTGCACTTGGGTCTAGCCCAACAAAAGGCTCGTCCATAATAATAAGTTTCGGCTTATGAATCCATGCAGAAACAATAGTGAGTTTTTGTTTCATACCGTGGCTGTATTCTGAGATGCTCTGTGCGAGAGAATCTTCAATCTCAAGCTCGCTTGCATATTTGTGTATAAGTTCCTCGCGAACTTTTGCATCAACTTCAAAAATATCCCCAATAAAGTTTAGGTACTGGATTCCTGTCATATAATCGTAGATGTCTGGATTATCAGGGATGTAGGCGAATATGCGTTTGCATTCAGTAGGCGAGTCAATGATAGATTTTCCATCAATTGTGATAGTGCCGCTGTCACAATTCTGAATCCCAGCAACGCTTTTCAAAGTAGTTGTTTTGCCAGCTCCGTTGTGGCCGATAAAGCCATAGATTTCGCCGGGTTTAATATGCAAGCTAAGGTTGTCAACAGCTTTTTTTTCGCCAAAGGTCTTGGTTAGATGTTCGATTTTTAACATATTGTTCCTCCGCCTAAAACTAAATCGCCTTCATAGAGCACCGCAAACTGTCCAGGGGCAGGTGCTGTAATTGGCTCATCAAAATGTAATTCTATAATATCATTGTTGGTTTTTGTCTGACATTTAATTTGTTTTTGTCTGTATCTGAGTTTTGTCTCGCAGGTCTTGCGAGGCTTTTCAATCCATTTAAAGTTTTTGACATGCACTGTGTTTGTGCTGACGTTGCCTAGAATTACTTGGTTTTTCTGGGAGTCAAGCTTGCAGACATATGTAGGTTCTCCGAGAGCTACGCCTAACCCTTTGCGCTGGCCAATTGTGTAGTTAATGAGTCCGTTGTGAGTCCCAAGCACGTGTCCTTCCTCGTCAACAATATCTCCAGGTTCAAAATTATAGTTGTAGTGATCTTTTATGTAGTCAGCATATTTGCCGTCCTCGCAAAAACAAATATCCTGACTCTCCGCTGCTTCTGCGCAACTTAAATTTGCATCTTTGGCAAGCTGTCTAATTTGGTTTTTGGTGTATTCGCCTAAGGGGAGTAGGGTTTTGGTGAGTTGCTCTTTTGTCAAAAAGTGCAACACATAACTCTGATCTTTTGCGGTGTCTGTGGCTTTATATAGGTGGCCATCAACAATTCGTGCATAATGTCCGGTGGCGAGGAAGTCGCAAGCGAGGTCTTTTGCAACATCATACATAATCCCAAATTTCATTGTTTTGTTGCACATGATGCATGGGTTTGGAGTTCTAGCTGAGCGGTATTCACTGGCAAAATAATCAATGACATTTTTGGTGAATTCGCTTCTGACCTCAATTAGCCTAAACTCGATATCCAACTGCTTACATATATTTTTAGCACCTTGCGCATCTACGCTTTCATGCAGGTCCATACAAGCGCCTACTAGCTCGTAGCCTTGATTTTTAAGCAGAAGTGCACAGACAGCACTGTCCACACCACCGGAAAGTTCGACCAAAACCTTAGGCATTTTGTCTGGCCCATTCGTACATGCAGGCAGTAGCTGCTTGAGCGACATTTAAGGATTCGACTTTTCCGTCAATTGGCAACTTGACTACAAAATCGGAATTTTTTAGCACTAATGGCGAGACCCCGTCATGCTCAGCTCCCATGATAAGTGCCACTTTGCCTTTTAAGTCAGCGTCCCAAATCAGGGTATCTGTGTGTTCACTAGCAGCGTAAGACCAGTATCCTCTACTTTTAAGCTGCTCTAATGCTTGGTTTAAATTAGCCACCTGTATAACAGGTATATTAAACACAGCACCTGCTGAACTTTTGTAAGTGGCTGCTGTAATTGAAGCAGCTCTTTGCTTAGGGATAATAACTGCATCAGCACCAACCGCATCAGCGCTTCGGATAATTGCACCTAAATTTCCGGCATCAACAATGTGATCAAGCACAACAACCAAAGACCTATCGTTATCTGGAATGTCATTCATGCTAGCATAGCGAAAAGATTCAACTTCAGCAATAATTCCCTGATGAGAACCATGGTGTGACATACTATCGAGTTTTTGCTTATCGCAATATTCAATATTTTTAACAATATCGAGGATTTTTTTATCAGGTTTGCTCATGCAAAAAATTCTCTTTATTTTACAATTTGCATCAAGAGCTTCGATTATTGCTCGTTTTCCTTCTATGTATTCGTATGCCTTTTGCATAACACTAATTATACAAAATACTGCACAAATACGCCTAAAAACAATGTATAATTTCTTATTCATGAAAGCAGCAAAGGTAAAAATAATTTTTGGAATTTTAGCAGTTGCGCTATTAAGTTTTATCTTTATGCAAAATCCAAATCAGAGTCATGCTGACAACAATGATTCGCAGCGCCAATCGGATAAATTAATTGTTGCAACTTCGCCTGATTATCCTCCCTTTTGCGAGCTTCAGGGTGACAAAATAGTAGGTTATGAGCCTGACATTTATCATGAAATAGCAAACCGTCTAGGGCTTAAGCTCGAAGAAAAAATCATGAATTTTGATTCAATCATCACAGCAGTTGCCTCAGGTACGCAATGCGACATCGGCATGTCAGGAATTTCAATTGATCCAGAACGCGAGAAGAGCGTGAATTTTTCTGACCCTTACTATACTGCCGATCTGTCCTTTGCAGTTGCTGAGCGTTCTGACATTGAATCATCAAATGCTAAATACAAAATTTACGACAGCGGGCTTACATTTGCAGTTCAGAGTGGCACAACAGCTGAAACATTCGTAAAAGAAAATTATCCTCGAGCCAGATGTTTGGCCTACACAAATGCAAATGACTGTTTTAGTGCTGTGCTTGCAGATCAAGCTGACGTAGTATGTTCAACTAAAGCTGTTGTTAATGACATGCTCAAGTCCTCATTTTCAAACATGCGAGTAGTTCTAAATGTGGCTACCGGCGAGGAGTATGGGATCGCCATCAATAAGAGTGACACAACACTGCTCACTAATATTAACCGTGTTCTCGCCGAAATGAAAACTGACGGCACTCTCAACAAAATTGCTTCTAAACATGGTATTAATGTAAGTGGTGAAAAAGAAGAGACAACTAGCCTCAAGACAATAAAATGTACTGCCAAAGCAAATACCCAGGCTACAAGTGATGTTATGAGTGGCAAGCCGACTCGCATTACTTGGGAAGCTCAAACTGCAAAAAATGAATATTTAAACGGCATTCAATTTACGCTTCCTGAAGGTGTGAAGTTTGGCGTCGAAGATACAGCGCTTACAATGTTAACAGGCGAAGACTTGCTAACGCGCACTCCAATAAAAATTAAGGCTACAGCAGAAGCTCAAACAATAAAAGTTAACTTTCTAGATCCTAATCAGATAAAGTACGGAGCTTATTTCAGGTTAGAAATATACGATGTTGTGTTCCCGGAAAATTACGCAACGGAATACAAATGTGCCGCCACCTATTATACTATAGATGATGTGTCGCATAAGGTCAACGATATGCCATCGATTGCTGTTATAAATCCCTCGTGGATTCAAAGATTTGCTGAGGACATCAATGAAACTGAATTTGTAAAAGCGTGGAATAGCAACACCTTTCTCAATTTATTTTTGAATCCATATATATTCTTGTTGAGCATTCCAGTTGTTTTCACAGGATTTTTGATGGCACTGGCAACTGTTCTCTGTGCCTTCCCATTGGCAATACCGCTAGGATTAATTTTGGCACTGATGCGTCTGTCTAAACTACGTGTATTCAGAGCCATTGCCGCAACATACGTAAATATCATTCGTGGAACCCCGCTCTTCTTACAAATATATATTGCGTTTTTTGGGCTCCCGCTAGCTGGCATTAATATACCAAATTTCTTGTTAGGACTCATAGTATTGGCGATGAACTCAAGTGCTTATCTCTGTGAGATATTCAGAGCAGGCATCCAGTCTATACCTAAAGGTCAGTTTGAGGCAGCAAGGAGCCTTGGTATGTCTGCGCAGCAAACGATGTTGAGCGTTGTATTGCCTCAAGCATTTAGAGTATGTATACCTACAATGACATCTGAATTTATTTTACTATACAAGGATACCTCACTTCTTGCGAGTGTGGGCGTTATGGAAATTGTTATGTTTGCAAAAACTATTGTTGCATCCACTGGTTCCATTACTCCATATATTGTGGCAGCGCTATTTTATCTTGTTATTACAATTCCGCTCGCCAAGATTGTTGGAAATTTGGAGAAAAAGTTCAAAAAATCTCATAAGCCAACAGGTGCCCCAAAACGTATAATGAAAAAAGATCAAAAGCCCGATAAAAGCACAATTGCTTCACATGAAGTGTTTCCAAAAGGTGGTATTGATTCAAATCAGATGGGAAGTGTTTAAATGCCAATTATTGAAGTTAAAAATTTATACAAGAAGTTTGACGACCTTAATGTTTTAAATGGCGTTAATTTTTCTGTTGAAGCTGGCGAGGTTGTTGTTTTCTTAGGGCCTAGTGGTTCTGGAAAATCTACTTTGCTACGTTGTATTAATATGTTGGATACACCAACAAGTGGACGTATTATTTTTGAAGACGAGGATATCACAGCAAAAGGTGTAGACATAAATAAAGTACGAGCACGCATGGGCATGGTATTTCAAGGTTTTAATCTTTTTCCGCATATGGATGCACTAAAAAATGTAATGCTTGCACAGACGAAGGTGCTAAAGACTAAGTCTAGCGAGGCTGAGAAAATTGCTATGGACTTGTTAGATGCTGTAGGTTTGGCAGACCGTGCTGATCATTATCCGCATCAGCTTTCTGGTGGGCAGCAACAACGTGTAGCCATTGCACGAGCTGTGGCTATGGATCCTCATGTGATGTTGTTTGACGAGCCAACAAGTGCACTTGACCCTGAACTTGTACGTGATGTACTCTCGGTTATGAAAGGATTAGCGGACCGTGGCATGACAATGTTGGTGGTCACTCACGAACTTGATTTTGCACGTGATGTTGCCGACAGGGTAGTGTTCATGGATGGCGGCAAAATTATAGAGAGCGGAAATCCATCACAGATTTTCGATAATCCGCAACATCCACGAACCAAAAACTTTTTAGGGCATCTAAAATAAAACTTAAAGTTTATTGATTAAATCAATGATGTCTTGTGGACTCTTAGTAGCATTTAATTGGTCTCTAAATTTCTTGTGAACCAATTGTCTAAAGATAGAAGCTAAGATTTCAAGATGCTGATCAGCACCTGATTGCTCAACACCAATCATAAAAATCATTGAGATTTCTTCTGATTCGTCATCCCATTTGATTGGTTTTTCTAGTCTTGCAAATGCAAGTGCAGGTGTATTAATACCAGCAGATTTAGCATGAGGAGTAGCTATTCCAAAGCCAATTGCGGTTGTACATGTAGCTTCGCGTTTTAAGATATCTTCGATAAATGTATCGATATCGCTTATGCGGCCTTCTGAATCAATTGATTCAGCTAATGCTTTGATAGCCTCGTCCCTAGTTTTAACATTTAAGTTAAAGTTAATCATTTTCTCTGTAATTAAATCTGCCATGTTAGTATCCTTTCTCTCTGTTCTATATATAATACGCTAAATTACAATATAATTTCCATCTTTTTCCATTTTTATAGATGAAGAATATACGGTTTTTGCAAAGTCTTTTAAATAAATCAGGTCTTTTGTCGAACAAGTTTCATAGCTCGAATGCATAGCAAGTTGAGGTAGTCCAATATCTGCACTCGGTATGGTTGTTTTTGGAGAAATAAATCTTGCAAGAGTAGAACCTGGAGTAATGCCTGATTTATTGTAATACTCCTGAATTGGAACACTACCTTTTTCGGCTAATTTGTAAGTGAGCGTAGATGACACACCATCAGTAGCATATGCAAATCCTGCAGTATATTTAAGCAGTATTCCTTGACCAAGATAAGTTTTAATTTGCTTGTCTGTTGCCTCGCCATAATTTGGATGATAAGCATGACCATTGTCTGCAGAGACAATTAGACTACTTGGGAGTGCTTGAACATATTGGTCAAAGCTTAAACCAAGGCTCTCTGTAATACGCTGCAAAACGTGAGGGAGTATAGTTGAGTTTGCTCCTTGTTTTGTGCTGGAGCCAATTTCTTCGTTGTCAAAAACAACATGCAAAGGAATGCTGTATGTAGGTTTTGCTTCGAGCAAGCCTAAAAGTGAACAATATACAGACGTTTGATCATCTATTGCGCGCGCAGACATGAATTCATAATTGGCACCCCAAATTTTGGATTCGGAAGTTCTACATGCATAGAGTTCATAGTCAATGATATCGTCAATTGAGACATTATTTTCAGAGGCAACAATATCTAATAGCGAATTGTTCTTAAGACCTGCGAAAAGTGGTCGCATATGAGTATGCGCATTTGCTACAAAGCCTTTATTGTTCACGTCATCAGATTGGTGAGCTGATAGGCTAGGAATTAAAAACAATGGACGATTAACCATTACTGATTTTGTTTTAAAACCTTTCTTTGTTTTTAAGAACACTCTTCCAGCAACAGTAAGTGGTCTGTCCATCCATGTATAATACATGAGATTTCCATATGGTTCAGTATTAAGAACAGTATATTCCTCGGTTTCGATTTCAGGATTACGTTTGAGCTTAAAGCAAGGATGATCACTATGTGTGGCTACAATCATAAAACCATTCAGTTTTTTCTTTAATTCATCCAAATTTTTTGCATTTGGTATTTGGAATGCCGCAATGCAAGACATATTTCTTGTTACATAGTATTTGCCACCAGGTTTTATGCTCCATTTTTTTGTTTCAATTAGTTCTTGGTATCCAGCCTCTTCTAGTAATTTTTTGTTGTTGTCAATTACATTGAAAGAGGTAGGGCTTACATCCATAAGTTCAAGTATTCGCTTTGTAAAATTGAGTTCAGCTTTGTTTGGAATAATGTTCATCTAGTCTCCTTTTATACGCTTATAAGTTCAGCAAAAATAATCGTTTTGTCCATTACATATACGCTAGCTATACTATTTGGTGTACCATAACGACCCATTGTAGCAGAGCCAGGGCAGATAAACAAATGCCCATTGTCGAGTGGGCTTATGTGTGATTCGTGGGTATGCCCGTGAACTATCAAATCTGCCTCGTCACAATATGATTCTACTTGGTATGGTCTATGCCCAACAACAATATTTATATCAGCAAATTTAAAAAATTCTAAATCTTCTGTCCATCCGCGCAGGGTTTTGTAAGACTCAAAGTCGCAGTTGCCGCTAACGGCCACCACTGGACATATGCCTTCTAGCTTATCAATTACGTTTTGGCTTCCAATATCTCCTGCATGAATAATCAAGTCAGGAGTTTTTGCGTCTAGTTCTCGTCTTATCTTCATAAAGTAGGCACTGCCAAAAAGAGACTCGTCATAAATTTGATCAGCAGAAAAATCTCCTCGCATAGCATCGTATGCCGATTCTGATAATTTATAATGAGTATCGCTAATTAGGTTTATCTTGGATATGTCATCGATATTCAAATTCATTTTTAAATAGTTTATCATACAAAATGTTGAATTTATAGTACAATAGACACAGATAAATTATTAATTGAAGGGAACTATATTGAACAACTTGTTTTCATCAGAAGTACAAATTGGTTTATTTGTTGTCATATTGGTCATTGTTGCCCTGTATGTATTATCTATTATCTGGACTATGCGCGATGCTTATGCTAGAGGTGCAAAGTTTAAGTTCTGGGGTTTAATTGCGCTTATTCCTTTTGCTGGTGTGCTTGCGTATGTATTAATGAGACCTCCACTTTTGGCTATTGATAAAGACGAGCAGGAGTTAGAGATTGCGCTTAAACAACGCCAGCTTATGAAATATGGCGAGTGTTCAAGATGCGGGTTTCCTGTAAAAGATGATTATTTTATATGTCCAAATTGCGGACAAAAATTAAAAAATAGATGCTCTAAATGTGGAAAGTTGATGGCTTTCAATTGGAAAATATGTGCTTATTGTGGCACACCTAAAAAAAGCCCAACTACAAGTGATAGACCTAGTCACGTAAAGGCTAGCTCTCCATTCAAAGAAGACAATCTAGAAACAACAAAAGATAAATAGGTATTTTGTGCACGTGTTTGTATCCGTGCGGCAAGGAGGAACTATGTATGTAATTTTACCGGACAAATCAAAGATTGAAGTTAAAGACGGAGCTACAGTTGCTGATGTTGCATCTGCTATAGGTGCAGGTTTGGCTAAAGCTGCAATTGCTGGTAAGATAGGTGATGAGCTTGTTGACTTGAGCGATGCTGTGGCAGATGGCGATAAGGTTTCTATTCTGACAGATAAGTCACCTGAGGCTTTAGGCATCATGCGTCATTCATGTGCTCATGTTTTGGCTGAAGCAGTTCAGATTATATATCCTGGTACACAGATTGGTTTTGGCCCACAAACTGAAGATGGATATTTTTATGACTTCGATTTGCCCGAAGCTGTATCGTCTGATGACTTTGAGAAAATTGAAGCTCAAATGAAAAAGATAATAGATGCAGGAGAGCCTTTTGTTAAGGAAGTTGTTAGCAAGGACGAGGCTCGCAAAATTTTCAAAGATCAAGCATTAAAGCTTGAGCATATCGAAGAGTTAGATGGCGACTTAACAATCAGACGTCATGGTAATTTTGTTGATTTGTGTAGTGGTGTTCATGTGCCAGATGCTAGCAAAATCGGCGCATTTAAGTTAATGAAAATTGCTGGTGCATATTGGAAAGGCGATGCTGACAACAAACAGTTAACTAGGATTTATGGAACTGCTTTCTTCAAGCAAAAGCAGTTAGATGAATATTTACATAACTTGGAAGAAGCTGAGGCTCGTGACCATCGCAAACTTGGGCGTGAACTTGAAATCTACACCATGGATAATATGGCTGGTGTTGGTTTGCCAATGTACCTTCCAAAAGGTGCAATCATTATTCGCAAGCTTCAAGATTGGCTGCGAGCTGATTTGATTGAGCGAGGATATGAGGAAGTAATTACACCTCATATTTATAACGCTGATGTTTGGAAGACTTCTGGTCACTACGACTTTTACAAAGGAAATATGTATTTCTTTAATATTAACGAGGGAAGTGATGAGGAGCCTAAGCTTTCTGAATATGGCGTGAAACCTATGAACTGCCCAGGTCATGTAATGCTCTACAAAGCTAAGCAGCGTTCTTATAGAGAGCTGCCGCTGCGTTTCTTTGAGTTTGGTACAGTGTATAGACATGAGATGAGCGGCGTTGTTCACGGACTTCTTCGCGCACGCGGTTTTACGCAAGATGATGCTCATGTATTTTGTACTCGCGAGCAGTTAGTAGATGAGGTCGTTGATATCTTAAAACTTGTTGATCATATTATGACAACATTTGACTTTGAGTACGAAGCTGAAATTTCTACTCGCCCTGAAAAGAGCATTGGAACTGATGACATGTGGGATCATGCTACAAGTGTTCTCAAACAAGCATGTGAAGTTCATAATTTGAAATATGATATTAACGAGGGCGATGGAGCTTTTTATGGTCCTAAGATTGATATTAAAGTAAAAGATGCAATTGGACGTACATGGCAGTGCTCCACTATTCAAGTTGACTTTAATTTTCCTGAGCGTTTTGACTTAAATTACAAGACGGAAAATAACACGCTTGAGCGTCCATGGATGTTGCACCGTGCAATTTTTGGTTCCATCGAGCGTTTCTTAGGCATTTTGATAGAACATTATGCGGGAGCCTTACCTGTTTGGCTATCTCCAGTTCAGTTGGCTATTTTACCAATTGCAGACAGGCACTTGGATGCGGCTTATGATCTAGCTCGTAAAGTTAAAGCTGCTGGCGGCAGAGTTGAGGTCTATGAAGATAGCGAGCCAATGCGCGTTAAAATTGCCAAGGCTCAGGCTCAAAAAGTTCCATATATGGTTGTGCTTGGGGACAAAGAAATCGAGAGCGGGCAAGTCGCTGTTCGCGAACGCAAGGCCGGTGATATTGGTAAGATGAGTATTGATGATCTGATCAAGGAGATCACATGCTAGAGCAAGCTAAAATGCAAAAAATAATCGATGCTTACGAGGATCTCCAAGAAAAGATGGGGGATCCAAGTGTTGTTGCTGACCAGGTTGAATATCAGCGTCTCGCTAAGGAATATGCAAAGCAAGGTCCATTGGTCAAAAATGCACGAGAATATTTGCAGTTATTGAATGACCTAAGCGACGCAAAAGAAATGCTTTCTGACGACGACATGCATGACTTCGCACAAGATGAAATTTCTGAAATTGAAGCTAAGTTTCCAAACTTGGAAAACGAAATCAAACTCATGCTGATTCCTGAAGACCCTGCTGACGAGAAGGATATTATCGTTGAGATTAGAGCTGCTGCTGGTGGTGACGAAGCTGCGATTTTTGCTGGAGATTTGTATCGTATGTATGAACGCTACATTTCCGACAAAGGCTGGAAGATTGAGCCAATGGATATGTCAGCTTCTGACATGGGCGGATATAAAGAGATTCAGTTCAAAGTAAAGGGAGATTACGTTTATTCGCTAATGAAATTTGAGAGCGGAGTGCACCGAGTACAACGCGTACCCAAAACTGAGAGTCAGGGTAGAATTCATACTTCAACAGCCACAGTTGCTGTACTTCCAGAAGCTGATGAAGTTGAGGTTAAAATTGATGAAAACGATTTGCGCATTGACGTGTATCGAGCAGGTGGCCCTGGTGGACAGTGTGTAAATACTACCGATAGTGCTGTTCGAATTACTCATATACCTACTGGTTTGGTTGTTCAGTCACAGGATCAGAAGTCTCAAATACAGAATAGAGCTGCAGCAATGTCGGTGCTTCGAGCTCGTCTTTATGAAAAGATGTTGGCCGACCAGCAAGCTGAGGAAGGAGCTGCGCGTCTTGCTCAGATTGGTAAGGGTGATCGCTCTGAAAAAATCAGAACCTACAACGGACCTCAGGATAGAGTTACTGACCATCGTATTGGATATAATGGGACCTATAATGGTATTTTGCTTGGCAATGATTTAGGTAACTTGATTATAGAACTCCAAGCTGCTGACCGTGCTCAAAAACTGGCCGATGCAGTTGAGTAGTATACAAGACGCACTTGCAATCTCTAAACTTCCTCGTTTGGATACAGAATTGTTGTTATCTGGTCTTACTGGTCTGTCTCGTACTGATTTGTACACGCACCTAGATGACAAGATTGATGCTGATAAGTTCTATGAGTTTCATGACCGCAGGTTCAATTTCGAACCAATTCAATATATTACCGGTAAGGCTTATTTTAGGGATTTGGAACTAAATGTTGGACCAGGTGTTTTAATTCCTCGTCCTGAAACGGAACTAATTACGGAAATTGTAGCAAAGGATAGTGATACGCCACAAACGATACTTGATATAGGAACAGGATCAGGATGCCTAGCTATTTGTCTGGCAAAAATGTTTCCGGAGGCACATGTTGTGGCTACTGATATATCTGAAGAGGCACTTAGTTATGCTAAAAAAAATATTGATAAATATAAGCTGAATGTAGAACTTATAAAAGGAACTTTTGTGGACGAGAATTTTGATTTAGCTGTTTCTAATCCACCTTACATTCCAAGTGGCTTAATTGAGACTCTTAGTCCGGAAGTTAGGGATTTTGAACCCATACTTGCATTGGATGGCGGTGAAGATGGCCTTAAGTTTTTGGATAGTATCCTTGATTTTGTCAAAGATCATGCTAAAAAATTAATATTGGAGCTGCATGAAGATTGTTTACTCGCCGCAAAGGAAGGTGCTTTGAATAAGGGGTTTAATTCCGTCGAAATTATTCAAGATTTGAACAAGAAAGATCGTTTTCTTGTTGCTTGTATCTAAATTTCATCAAATCTTCAAAAATATTTCAAAATTAGTTCCAAAATGATAGGTTGTGGGGTATGCATAAATAGATAAAAGAAAAATATGTTAAAATAACCCCAATTATGTTGTTCTTGATAAAAAAAATATTAAAGATTCGATATTATGGAACACCCAAAAATCATTAAAATACCCCACAACCTATCATTTTGGAAGATTTTTCCAAAAATTTATGAAAATTTCAAGATAATCTAACAAAATAAAGTCTTATAAGAAAAAAAGATTATTAAAATAAATATAGTATTTTTTCTAAAAATAATCTAAATAGTCTGCCGATTTTACAGGAAATTCTCTATAATAAACAGCTGTGCCCGAGTGGCGGAACGGCAGACGCGGCGGTCTCAAAAACCGTTGGGGCAACCTGTGCGAGTTCGAATCTCGCCTCGGGCACCATAGTCGTTAGAAAGGAAAGACAAATGGCTCCAAGAAAAGAAATCATGAAGCTTGCTCGCATGATTGGCGGCACACCAGGTAAACTCAATAAATTGACTGAGGAATCACCTGAGTATTATGCCCTTGAATGCGTGCTTGATGATGAAATGGCAAAATGTGCGCAATGTGCGGGTCTGCGTAAACCTCGTACTGTCGGCTATATTGCAAAAAAGTATGGACATCCACTAGAGGAGACTCGCGAGATTTGCCACAAGCTTGCTGATACGGGCGTGTTCACAATGTGGACAGACAAGAAAACTGGCGAGGAGATGTGCCATGTGGAGATTTTTGCTCCAGGTACCCTCGAGCGTATGGTCGGTAACCGCGAGCAGTTGGCTGCCCATCCTGAAATTGGACGTGCGTTTGACGAGTACACCGGTAACACTGGCGCTAAACTTGCAGCTACGCTTCCTATGGGTTCATCGCTTATGCGTGTAATTCCAATTGAGCGTTCAATTGAAGGCTTGCCAAATGTCGAGGAATACGAGAAGATTTCTTATTACTTGGACAAATTTGATACATTTAGCGTGTCTGACTGTTCATGCAGAGCATCACGCAGAATCATGGGCGATGGTTGCGGCCACTTGGAAACTGATATGTGCTTGCACTTAGGCCCATGTGCTGAGTTCTATGCTGATACTGGCAAGGCTCACTATGTCACAAAAGAGGAGGCCAAAGAGCTTCTCAGGCGCGCTGAGGACAACGGACTTATGCACTCAATTCCAAATATTCACGAGCCTGGTGATTCTGACTCAATTTGTTCTTGCTGTGCTTGTTCATGTTTTGGCCTTCGTATTGGTCTTTTATATGGTGCCCGCGATGCTATCAGTTCAAACTTCAAAGCTGAAGTTGACGAGGAAAAATGTGTAGCTTGCGGTCAGTGTGTAGAGACTTGCCCTGGAAAAGCACTTTTACTTGGACAGAAGCTCGAGACAAAAGAAGAACTTCCACCAGAGCCTAAAGGCTATGAAAAAATTACAAATTCCACTTGGAACGAGAAGAAGTGGGACAGTGATTATCGTACAAATCGTAAAAACACAGTGGAAACTGGAACGGCTCCATGTAAGGCTGCTTGTCCTGCTCACGTTGCTGTCCAAGGTTATCTGCGCAAAGCTGCTGAGGGTGATTTTACTGAGGCTTTGAAGCTCATCAAAAAGGAAAACCCATTCCCGGCAGTTTGCGGTCGTATTTGTAATCATGTTTGCGAGACCGAGTGCTCACGTGCATGTATTGACGATGCAGTCGCAATCGATGATGTCAAGAAATTCATCGCCGATAAGGATTTGGACGAGAAAACTCGCTACGTTCCACCTATGGTTAACCAAATTGGAAAGCCTTATGATGAGAAAATTGCAATCATCGGTTCAGGTCCAGCAGGACTTACTGCTGCATTTTTCCTAGCCGAGAAAGGTTATAAGCCTACTGTGTTTGAAAAGGCTAAAAGCCCTGGCGGTATGCTTATGCACGGCATTCCAAGTTTTAGACTTCAAAAGGACGTTGTAAAGGCTGAAATCGACATCATCGAGGAGATGGGCGCTGAGATTAAATGTGGCGTCGAAGTTGGCAAGGATGTGACAATCCAAGAGCTCAGAGACCAAGGCTACAAGGGATTTTTCATTGCAATAGGCGCTCAGGATGGTCACGCACTCGGTATTCCTGGCGAGGATGCTGAAGGCGTTCAAGCGGGCGTTAAATTTGTAGCTCAGGATAGCAAGGCTAAACTCAAAGGAAAAACCGTTGTTGTTGGCGGTGGTAATGTAGCAGTTGATGTTGCAAGAACTGCAGTTCGCGTTACTAATGATGATGTAGAAATGTATTGTTTGGAAGGCGCTGATGAGATGCCTGCAGCAGATGATGAAGTTGCCGAGGCTAAAGAAGAGGGCGTTAAAGTCAACAATGGTTGGGGTCCAAAAGAAATCCTCACAGATGATAAAGGCAAAGTTCGTGGCATTGTGTTTAAGAAGTGTGTAAGTGTTTTTGATAATCAAGGCAAATTCAATCCTAAATATGATGAAAAAGAGACTATAGAGGTTGAATGCAAGAATGTTCTTATGAGCGTTGGTCAATCTATTGATTGGGGTGAAGTTCTCAGAGGCGAGGATATTAAACTCAACAAAAACGGAACAATTCCAGTAGACGCACAAACACTACAGACAGAAGTTTCTGACATCTTTGCTGGTGGTGATGTGGTCACAGGTCCAGCTTTTGCAATAGATGCGATTGCTCATGGACACGAGGCTGCTGTATCACTTCATCGTGCAGTACACGCGGGACAAAACTTGCTTTACGGTCGCGACAACAGAATCTTTAAGTCTCTCAATAAAGACAATGCTGATTTTGAACGCACAGGTTTTGACAACACAAAACGTCAGAGCGTAAAGCGCGACAAATCAAAAGCTAAGACTTTTGAAGATGGTCGTCTTGATTTGACACTAGATCAGATAAAGAAAGAAACAGCAAGATGTCTTAAATGTGGTAGCACAAAAGTTGATGAGTACTTGTGTGTGGGTTGTGGTCTTTGCACTACACGCTGTTCATTTGATGCTATACATCTTGTTAAAAAGACAGATGCTTGGGGTATGGAATTTGAGAGACTTCCAATTGCTGTTGCTAAACAGGTTGTTAAGCGAACAGGAAACATTATTGGTAAGAAGCTTAGCGGAGGCAAAGAGTAGATGCACGAAGTTGGTGTCATAACATCCATTCTCCATACTGTAGAAGACATTATGAAAGACGAAAATCTCACGACAGTTGAGACAATTGTCTTGGATGTGGGTGAGCTTTCAGGCGTTGTGCCGCATTTTATGGAAGAGTGCTTTCCGGCTGCCACTTATAAAACTCGATTTGAGAATACAAAGTTAGAGATGAACGTTATTCCTGGTAATGTTAGATGCGATTCTTGTGGCGAGGAATTTAACGCTTATGCTTGTGACCTTAAATGCCCTAAATGTGGCGAGGATAAAAAGCATACACCACTTACCGGCAGAGAACTTATAATTAAAGAGATACGAGGGAACTAAATGGTCAAGATCATTGAAGTAAAAGAGAGTGTTTTTAAAAACAATGATGAACGCGCAGACAAGTTACGCGATGAGTTAAAGCAAAGCAAGACCTTTCTCTTAAATCTTATGTCATCCCCGGGATCTGGTAAGACTACAACTCTTCTTCGTACATGTGAGCAGCTAAAAGATAAACTCAAAATTGGCATCATGGAAGCCGATATTGACTCGAGCGTTGATGCTCAAACCATGAGTGATGCTGGAGTCAAAACAATTCAACTTCACACTGGTGGTATGTGCCATTTGGATGCTGAGATGACACGTCAAGGTATTGAAGAACTTGGTACGGATGATGTTGACCTTGCTATTCTTGAGAATGTTGGTAATCTTGTTTGCCCTGCAGAATTTGATACTGGTGCCATTAAAAATGTTTGCATCCTGTCAATTTGCGAGGGCCATGACAAACCTCTCAAGTATCCGCTTATTTTTGAAACTTGCGATGCTCTCATTATCAACAAAATCGATGTGGCACCATATTTTAATTTTGACATGGACAAGGTACGTGAATATGCGCTTATGCGTAATCCAGATATTAAAATTTTTCCTATCAGTGCTATCACTGGCGAGGGAGTAGACACATGGTGTAATTGGTTGGAGAAGGAAGTGAAAGGATTCATATGTTAGAGAGATATGGATTAGAAGACGAGCTAGAAGAACTAAATCCGGAACTGTTCGATACGTACTGGAAGTTTGTAGAAAAGTATAAAACTGTACGCGAGGAGTTTTGCATGCGATATGAGGACAGCGATGAAAATTCGTTTACTCATGCAAGACGTATTATGAGAAATGCGGACAGACTCATTGATCATTGTTTGTATGATTTAAATGACGATGAGATTTTCGTGTTTTTGCTTGCTTGTCTTTTTGCTGGTAGCGGCATGGATGACGATAAAGAATACGAGGAGATGGATCTGGATAAGATTTTAGCTGATGACCACTTACGTGACGATCCAATCAATAAAATTTTGCAGATGATATACAAGTTCCATTTTGAATTTGGTACAGCTGTAGGGGAGAGATGCCAACCTCTTATTATGGAGTTGAGTGCTGATCATGTTCGCGCTATCGGACGCCTTGTAAAAATCAACAACAAGAGAGATCTTTATAATGAGAAGCTACTTCCTCGAGATTATAAGCTTTCTAACGGAAATGAAATTCACCTTCAGTATTTAGGACCAGTTTTGTTTTTTGCGGCAAACATGGATAACAACACTGAACTTGCAAAGTATTCTCGCGAAAGTGTTTTAGAATATGATAAGTTTACTCAGGAGTATTTGGACTCGCTAAAATTAATCGATTTTATCAAAATTAGAAACCATAGCATTGACTTGCTCATGCGCGAGATTCCAAAGGATAACCTTGGCTTTACATTTTATGTTCAACAGCTTAAAGATGATCTTGTAACAACAAAGGAACTCATTGAAAGCAATCCTGGTTTTTACATGAGACAAAATAAAATTAATATCGTAGACCTAAACAACCTTGACACAAAAATATTCTAGGTCACATATAAGAAACTTCGCGATTATTGCTCATATTGACCACGGCAAGTCAACAATTTCAGACCGTATACTTGAATATACAGGAACAGTTGATGCGCGCGATATGCAGTCTCAGTTACTTGATTCAATGGATATTGAGCAAGAGCGTGGTATTACTATTAAGTCTCAGGCAGTGCGTGTTAAATACGAGGATTTTCAGTTTAACTTGATAGATACTCCTGGCCACGTTGACTTCACTTATGAGGTTTCACGTAGCCTTGCAGCATGCGAAGGGGCAGTGCTTGTGGTGGATGCCACTCAAGGTGTTGAAGCGCAAACAGTTGCCAATGCTGCTTTAGCTATCAACGCAGGACTTGAGATTGTGCCTGTTATAAATAAGATTGACCTGCCATCTGCTGAACCCGAGCGAGTTCGCGCTGAGATTGAAGATGCAATCGCAATTCCAGCTGACAATGCAATTTTGTGTTCTGCAAAAACAGGCGAAGGAGTTAAGGATCTTCTTGAGGCAATCGTCTATGATGTTCCAGAGCCTAAAGGAAATGTTGATGATGACCTGAAAGCTTTGATTTTTGACTCGTATTTTGATCCATATAGAGGTGTGGTAGCACTTGTTCGAATCGTTGAGGGTCAGCTAAAAGCAAAAGACACTGTGACTTTTATGGCCACGGGAAAGGTTGCTGGCATTGAAGAGGTTGGTTTTAAATGTCCTAACGAGACAAGTTGCGAATCGCTCAATGCAGGCGAGGTTGGATATGTTGTAACGGGACTCAAAGATGTATCAGAAGTTAAAGTTGGTGATACTATAACCTCAGGCCAGGATACAGAACCATTGCCTGGTTATAGAGATGTAAAGCCTATGGTTTTTACTGGCATTTTTCCAATTGAGTCTGATCAATACGAGCCATTAAAAGATGCGCTTGATAAGTTGTCTTTAAATGATCCGGCATTAGTTTGGGAACCTGAAACTTCTATCGCGCTAGGTTTTGGTTTCAGAGTTGGATTTTTAGGTCTTCTTCATATGGAAGTAGTTAAAGAGAGGCTCGAGCGCGAATTCAACTTGAATTTAATTGCAACTGCTCCGAGCGTAGAGTATAAAGTATATACAGCTAAAGATGTGCTTACTATTAGGTCTCCACAAGAGATGCCAGAGCCTTCTGATATTCAAAAGATTGAAGAGCCTTACCTAGCTGCAAAAATCCTTATTCCGCCTGATTATGTAGGCTCTGTGATGGATTTAACAGTGGCACGTCGTGGCGAGTTTAAAACGATGAACTATATTAGCAAGACAACAGTTGAGATGCTTTGGCAGATTCCTCTCTCAGAGTTGATCCTAGATTATTTCGACAAACTCAAAAGCGTTACTCGCGGATTTGCCTCGCTTGATTATGAGTTTGACGAGTACAAAGAAAGTAATCTTGTTAAGCTTGATATTTTGCTCGCGGGCAAGCCAGTAGATGCACTCTCAATTATTGTACATAAGGATAAGGCATATGATAGAGGGCGAGTTTTGACTGCTAAGCTCAAAGAGATTATTCCAAGGCAGTTATTTGAAGTGCCAATTCAAGCGGCTGTTGGAGGTCGAGTTCTGTCCCGTCAGACAGTTAAGGCAAAGCGTAAAGACGTCCTCGCCAAATGCTATGGTGGCGATGTTTCTCGTAAACGCAAACTCTTAGAAAAGCAAAAAGAAGGCAAGAAAAAGATGAAAGCCATAGGTGATGTGGATGTTCCTCAAGAGGCTTTCATGGCAATTTTAAAGGTCGACGAATGATACTTCGTAATATGAAAATATTGAATGGTCACGAGGACATGGAACCAATACCTGGCAAAGCTATAGTCATAGAAGATGGTAAGATTAAAGGCATAATTGACGATAATGGCGAGGGGATTGATCTTCAAGGTGCCTATTTATTGCCTGGACTTATTAACTTGCATGTACATATTCCTGCAAGTGGTATGCCTACAAAACGTAAGCTTGATTACGAAAAATTAGGAAAGCTTTTAAACTTGGGTATTGCTCGTTCAGTTATTAAAAAAATGTGCGAGAAATACATTAAGGCTGAACTGAATTCAGGTACTACAACAATTAGAGCAGTAGGTGGTGTGCTTGATTTTGACTCGCAACTCAGAGATAAATTTGCGGATAGTGGCCCTCGTATTCTTGCTGCTAATACTGCAATTTCTGTGCCTGGAGGACATATGGTTGGGTCGGTGGCTCGTGCTGCACATTCAGCAGAAGAAGCAGTGCGTATGGCTGACGAGCTAGACAAACAACATCCCGATTTGATTAAGCTTATGATTACTGGTGGCGTGTTGGATGCTGATGTTCCAGGCTCTCCTGGAGTATTAAAAATGCCTCCTGAATATGTCAAAGCTGCATGCGACCGCGCTCATGAGCTTGGTTATCCTGTTGCTGCTCACGTAGAGGGAACTGAAGGCATGATCGTAGCCCTTGAAAATGGCGTAGACACAATCGAGCATGGTGGTAAACCAAATAAACATGTTATAAAATTATTCTGTGAAACCGGTTCTGCACTTGTTGCAACCCTGTCTCCTGTAATGCCGTTTTCTCAGTTAGATCCAAAACTCATGAATTTATCTGATATTGATCAACTCAATGGTTCGGCTCTTCATTTGCATATGCAACGATGCATTATTGAGTGTTTAAAAAATGGAATAACTGTAGGTTTGGGTACTGATACGGGTTGCCCATACACAACTCATTATGATTTTTGGCGGGAGCTATATTATTTTGTTCAGTATTGCGGTGTTACAAATAAATTTGCACTTCATACTGCGACGGAGGTAAATGCTAAGATTGCACATATTGATGACGAAACAGGCACAGTCGATATTGGCAAAAGTGCAGACTTTATGGTTGTGTCTAGTAATCCATTGGAAGACTTAACTGTGCTTCGCAAACCTACTGATGTAATTTTTAAAGGAGAAATAATTCATGATCCGAAAATTCGTAAAATTAGCGCTGTTGAGCGTGAGCTTGATCGCCTTTTGTAGTGCATGTGTGGCAAATAATAAAGGTGGCGGCATAGTTGCACTGGGTCCTTCAGATTGCGAGATTCTGTGTGATCTAGGAGCAGGCGATAAGATTGTCGCTCGCGGTAGTATGTGCGATTATCCCGAAAGCGTTAAATCGATTCCTGACGTTGGTTCAGGCGATACGCTCAACACAGAAGCGATACTTAAACTGAAACCCGATACAATTGTAATGCCTCAGTCAGGCTATACAATAAATCAAGTAAATGCACTGCCAAATCCTTATGTGTATAACGTGTATACAATGAACGATATGTATAACTACATTTTGAAATTGGGGGAGATATCTGACAGAAAGTCGGAGGCAGAGAATATGGTATCTGGCATGAAGGCGAAATTAGATCAGACTCCAATTAGCCAAAAAAAGGTGTGTCTGCTCGTTGCTCCATGTGACCAAGGGATTTGGGTTGCTGGTAAATATACATTCCAGGATGAGGTTATGCGAGCTAACAATGTTTTTAGTGATGTCGAGGGATGGGTTCAAGTTAGCCCCGAGCAGCTGGAGTCTCGCCATCCAGATTTGATAATTGAGTGCTATAATGACCCACGGATGATGAGGCCTGGGCCTCGCTTGGTGGAAGCTTTTGAAGAATACCGTTAAATATATAGTTTTAGTTTTGCTAACGCTTGCCGTATTTGTTGTGTGCGTATGTGTTGGCTCGGTGGGTTTGGATACTGACATTATTACAAGCCTGCGCCTGCCTCGTGTTATCTGTGTAGCTTTACTTGGTGCGGCCTTGAGTATTTGTGGTGTGGCTATGCAGACGCTCCTCAAGAATCCACTTGCTGATGGCTCCACTTTGGGTGTCTCCTCAGGTGCTTCAATAGGGGCTGTAGCCGCTATGATATTAGGCATACCTTTTGTTTTTCCGTTTGCTGTAATCGCTGCCTTTTTGTCGCTTTTGCTGATTTTGGCTTTGACCAGAAGGATTGACCCAGGCTTTAATACTAACACCATAATTTTAGTTGGTGTTGTTTTTGCTATGTTTGCATCAAGCATAATTTCCCTGCTTATCGCACTCTTTCCACAAAACGCGCTGACGATCACATTTTGGACTTTTGGCTCTGTTGTGGGCGTTGATTATTACAAGTGCGCCATTCTGGCTGTTGTTTTGTGCTTGGGTTTTATCGTGTTTATGGCCCGCGCTAACGAGCTCAATATTATGTCAATTGGCGAGGAAAATGCAAGTCATATTGGAGTGAACGTTGGTATCACAAAAATTATCATTCTTGTTTGTGTTGCAGTGCTCATCGGAGTGTCAGTTGCCATTGCAGGAACTATTGCTTTTGTTGGTTTGATTGTGCCACATATTTGTCGCTTTATTGTTGGCGCTAACGCAAAGAAGCTATTGCCAGCATCGCTTTTTTACGGCAGCTGTTTTTTGATGTTGGCTGATTTGCTTAGCCGTACAATCGCAAGTCCGATAGAATTGCCGATTGGCGTTGTAACATCTGTTATCGGCGCTGTAGTTTTTATGTTTGTATTTTTTAGACAGAGGAAAAAGTGAATTTAGAGCTTAAACATGTGACAGCCGAGATTGAGTCTAAGAAGCTTATTGACGATGTAAGTTTTAAGTTGGACAGCGGTTCATGGCTTATGATGGTGGGTCCTAATGGAGCAGGTAAGTCAAGTCTTGTGCGCTGCCTCGCTAGAACTATTGACTACAAAGGTGACATCACAATTGATGGAGTTAACATCCAAAGCTTTAAGTCCCGCGAGTATGCTCGAATAATTGGATTCCAAAGTCAAATCAATCATATAACTTATGAGTTTAGCGTTGAGGAAGTTGTTGCTATGGGAGCGTATTCAAATGACAAGTATGATCCTAGTGTTTTGAAACTTGCAGATCTTGAGCATTTGAGAAACAAGAGCGTCTTGACACTTTCAGGTGGTGAGCTTCAACGAGTTTTTCTCGCTCAGCTTTTCGCTCAAAATCCAGATATTTTGGTTTTGGATGAGCCAACCAACAATCTAGATATAAAGCATCAGCAGGAGCTGTTTGAGATCTTGGGCAGCTGGATTAAAGATCGTGGCGTGTCTGCGTTAAGCATTGTGCACGATTTAAATATTGCAAAAAAATATGGCGACGACTTGCTGGTTTTAAACAAAGGCAAATTTGTGGATTCGATTGACGATGCCTTTGAGATGGACGTTTCAGCTTATATGCAAGAAATGGGAGAGCAATGGAAAGCTTAATTTTGGCCCCAATGGCTGGGGTCAATGATATTGCTTTTCGTGAGCTTTGCATCGAGTGTGGTGCGCAACTAACATACACTGAGATGATAAGCGCATCAGGTCTAGATTATAAAAACGATAAGACATTAGGGCTTCTGAAGCTTGGCAAAAACGAAAAGCGTGTGGTGGTGCAGCTTTTCGGCCATGAAGCAAAAACTATGGCTAAGCAGGCCGTATTTGTAAAAGAAACGCTAGGTGACAACCTTGCATATATTGACATCAACATGGGATGTCCTGCAAAAAAAATTGTGAGTAAAGGCGATGGCTCGGCATTGATGGACAATCCTAACCTTGCCTCGCAAATTGTGAGGGCAGTGTCTGAGGTCGTCAAAACAAGCGTCAAATTCAGAAATCATGAAAATGTGCTAGCTTTTGCAGAGCTCATGGAAAAATCTGGCGCCGATATTATGTGCTGTCATCCTCGTTATGCTTATCAATTTTACAGAGGCGAGGCAGACTGGAGCGTAATTGCAGCCATTAAGAAAAACTCGAATCTGCCCATTATTGGCAGCGGGGATATTACCAGCTATGATGAGGCTCAATCTCGTTTGAATGTTTGCGATGCTGTTATGATTGGTCGCGCAGCCTGGGGTAATCCTGCTGTTTTCTCGCCAGTTCCCCTAAGTAGAATTGAGCTGGCACGCAAACACCTAATTAGGTATAATGAAATCTACGGCAGTAATCTTAAAGCTATGCGCAAACATTGCATAAAATACGTACGTGGGATGGAAGGCGCAGCTCGTATGAGGGAGGCCTTTTGCAATTGCGAAACGCTAGATGATTATTTGGAGGTATTGGACAATGCAAGATCATAATTCTGATTATTTTGGGAAGCAGGTATTTTAGATGCCGCACGACCCTTACAAGGCCTTATATATTCACATTCCGTATTGCGTTCAACGCTGTAACTATTGCGATTTTGCAACTTCAGCCAGGGATTTTGATTCTCCGGAAATTGATGAATATGTTGAGAGCCTAGTGCTCGACATTAAAAAATCTGAGGAGTTATCTGATATTGAGACTATCTATATCGGTGGCGGTACGCCTTCATATATTGGTTCTAAACGTCTGACCAGTTTGCTTTATGCGCTTTCAACCTCTATGAATTTGTCTCAGGTGAAGGAGTTTACGATGGAGGCCAACCCAGAGAGCTTGACATCTGGCCTTGTTAAGGATGTTTTTGCACTGGGAGTTGACCGCATTTCTATCGGCGTCCAAAGCTTTGACGATGACTTGCTCTACATGCTTGGTCGCGCCCATGATTCTGCTCGTGCAATTGAAGCTGTTGATATTGCCAAGGAGAGGTTTAAAAATATCAGCATTGATCTTATGTGTGGGATACCAGGACAGAGTATTGCTACTTTCAAAAAAAGCTTGCAGCAAGCTATCGACCTAGATGTTCAGCACGTTAGTATTTATCCACTTTCTATTGAGCACAATACTGTTTTCTATAAACGCTGGGCAAAAGGACAGATGCCAAGTATCAATGAAGATGAGCAGGCAGATCATATGGAGCTTGCTGAGCAAATGCTTGAGGCGGCGGGTTTTGTGCATTATGAGATTGCCAATTTTGCACGTTCAAGTTTTGAGTCTAAACATAATTTGTCATACTGGCAGGGCAAGCCTTATCTAGGCCTAGGTTATATGGCCACTACAATGACACAAAACGCTGAGCGACGAATGCGTGTAACTGCAAACCACGTGGAAGATGACTTAAATCCAGCTCAAATGGTTGCAGAAGACATGATGCTTGCTGCCAGGACTAAAGCAGGTATTTCAATGGATCTTTATGACAGGGCAACTAAGCTCATTCCTGACACAAAGAAAAAGATGCAGCACATTATTGATTTAGGTTTGCTTGATGTGGAGGAAAATGCACTTGTTCCTACAAAACGTGGTTGGATGTGCGGAAACGATCTGTTTTTGATGTTGCTTGACTTAGCCTAACCTATAATCTTAAAAAATATAGTCTTAAAAAAATATATAAAATAAAAAAATCCCATAAATCTCACAGAAATTTATCCGAAATGATAGGTTGAGGGTGTTTTTGTGTAAAGATTTGTAGAAATTTTTCAAATTATTATGAAACAGAAAAATTTTATCAGGTGTTTTGTTATTAGAAAAATAAAAATGAGTCAAATTAACTTTGAAAATACCCCACAACCTATCATTTTGGAAGAAAATACTGAAAATTTTTGAATATTATAAAGATTTTTTTTATTTATTTCTGAAGCTCTTAAATAATTTTTCAAAATAATTATAAATATCACCAATTTATTATAAATAGCACCTATAAGCAATCATTGTGCTAGAATATCGCGACGATGGCTAATGATTTATACGAAATATTGGGCGTAAATAAAAACGCCACCGACGACGAGATTAAACGTGCATATAGACGCAAGGCACGTGAGTTGCACCCAGACGTGTCCGAGCTTGATGACGCTGAAGAAAAGTTTAAGGAGCTCAACGAAGCATACGATGTGCTTTCTGATCCTAACAAGCGAGCTCAATATGACCGTTTTGGCACAATTCCAGGAGCTGCTAGCGGCGGAAATCCATTTGGTGGTGGAGCTGGATATGTTGACTTTGAAGACCTTTTTGGTGGCGGTTTTGGCATAAATGATATTTTTAGCAGCTTCTTTAATGGCGGAGCAGGGGCTACAACTTCACGTACTGAAGGCCGAGACATGACCGTTGGTCTGCGCTTAACCTTAGAAGAAGTTGCAACTGGAACAAGTAAAGAAATTGTGTATGACAGGCTTGCACCTTGCGATGATTGTCACGGCACTGGTCTTGGTGCTGGTGGCGAGAAAATTGATTGCCCAACCTGCCACGGACAAGGCAAGGTTGTGACCGTACAGCAAACTTTCTTGGGCAGCATGCAAACAGCCACCACATGCCCTGATTGTCACGGTACAGGCAAATCAATCAAAAACCCATGTTCAGAGTGCAATGGTCAGGGTCGTGTTCCAGACAGACAGCGAGTTTCTGTGGAAGTGCCAGCTGGTGTTAAACCAGGTACTCAGCTACGTGTGGAAGGATATGGCGAAGCTGGTGTAATGGGGGATTCAAGTGGAGATTTGATTGTAACCTGCAAGATTCAGCCTCATGATTTTTTCGAGCGCGATGGCGACAACCTCCTCTCCCGCATCAACGTGTCTTACTTGCAGGCTATATTAGGTGCAACTATTGAGTTTGATGGAATATTTGAGAACGAAAAAGTCAAGATCAAGATTCCAAAAGGAACGCAGGCAGGGGATGTTCTGAAGGCAAAAGACATGGGAATGCCACGCATGAACAGGAATGCTCGAGGGGATTTGTACGCGCAGGTCAATATTGATATTCCTAAGAAGCTTACAAAGAAAGAAAAGGAACTCTTGCGTGAGCTTTCAAATATAGAAGAGGGCAATCCTAAAAAAATGTCACCGTTGCAAAATCTTAGAGATTCAATTCGTTAATAAAATCTATTTCGTCACCAATTGTAGTAAACTGACTATGACCTGGAAATACTTTAACATCAGCAGGTAGCTTAGCAAGTTTTCGAAGAGATGCGAGCATGCCTTTTGGGTCAGAATCAACAAAATCAACACGGCCATATGAACCATAGAATAATGTGTCTCCGGAAAAGAGAACTTTCTCAGACTCGCAATAATAGCAAACTGAACCCATAGAATGACCTGGCGTTTCTATGACTTTCCACTCTGTGTTTCCGATGCTTATTGTATCCCCATCATGAATTTCAACATCTACAGTGCACGGATCTACCTTGCGATGAAATCCAGGAATATCAGTTGTTTGCTCAATGTATCCGCGTTCAATAGCTGATGCGTAAGTTTTGGCTCCGGTTTCACTTTTGACTTGACACGCTGCTCCAATGTGGTCAAAGTGGTAGTGGGTGATGAGGATTTTATTTAGTTTCCCGTCTACAAATTTCAACACATCATCAGGCCTGCAAGAAGGGTCAACAAGAGCCGCCTCGTCACCCGCCTTAATCAAGTATACGTTATTGCTCAAAAGCCCTAACACGGTGTGATAGATTTTCAAATTGTCTGATTCAAAAATTTTAGTTTTATCCATTTTTGCCTTTCATGTAATTTTTTATTGCCTTGTAAGTTTCATCGCTAATATAATGCTCAATCCTGCACGCGTCTTCAAGTGCGGTATCTTCTTTAACACCAATACTGGTGAGTGCCTTGCATAAGAGCTGGTGACGTTTGTAAATTTTTTCAGCGAGGCTCCTGCCGACTTCGGTCAAAGCTATAAGACCACGCTCATCCACAACAATGAACTTGTCCGCCTTAAGACGTGCCAAAGCCTTGCTCACTGAAGCTTTCGAAAATTTGAGACTGTTTGCAATGTCGATGGCGTGCACCTCATCTTGTGCCTTGCCTAAAACAAGAATTGTCTCTAAATACATTTCCCCTGACTCTTTCATACCTATATTCTAACATGCTGAAAAAAAATTTCAAGTTTATCTTGACAAGTTAGCCATGGCTAACTATAATTTATCTCATGAAGCTAGACGCGGCACAAATTGGTAGCTCTTATAAAGTAACAAAAGTCAACGGAAAGACCAAGGACCGTCAGCACCTGCTGGATATGGGTCTAATTCCGGGTACTCATTTAAAAGTAATTAAGCGTGCACCATTGGGTGATCCTATGGAGATAAGGCTTCATGCTTACGAGTTAGCCTTACGTAACTCTAATGCTGCTCATGTCATTGTCGAAGAAGCCGAGGACCTCTACAATTTAACTTGTAGCAAAAATTGTGCGGAATGTAAAAAGGCTCAAGAAACTGAACATCCAGGCCTTGGCGAGCCGGGTCGCTTCCACAACAAAAAGCACGAGCATCCGTTACCCTCTGATAAAACCTTAAAGTTTGCTCTCGTGGGTAATCAAAATTCCGGAAAGACTACACTTTTCAATGCGCTGACAGGCTCGAATCAGCATGTTGGTAATTTTCCAGGAGTAACCGTTGAGCGCAAGGACGGTTCGTTCAAAAACAATAAAAACACTCAGATCACAGATCTTCCAGGAATCTACTCCTTAAGTCCTTATTCAAAGGAGGAGCTTGTTAGCAGGCAGTTTATTCTCGAGGATGACTGTGACTGTATCATTAACATAATCGACGCCACAAGTATTGAGCGTTCCCTGTATCTTACAATGCAGCTTCTCCAGCTCGAGCATCCAATGGTCGTGGCGCTAAATATGATGGATGAGCTCGAGTCCAATGAAGGCTCTATTTTGCTAAACGCGCTTGAGCAAGAGCTTGGTGTACCAATTGTTCCAATTAGCGCACTTTCTCGGCAGGGAATAGATGAGCTTGTGGATCACGCAATGCATATTGCAAAGTATCAGGAGCTGCCGCTTCGTCAAGATTTTTGCGACAGAGGGTCGGTGCACCGCGCGCTTCATTCTATTATGCATATTATTGAGGACCACTGTGCGCAAAGTTCCATTAACAATCATGAGCACCTAATCCCAATTAGGTTTGCTGCTGAGAAAATTGCTGAAAACGATCAAGCCATAATTGACAAATTGAACTTAAATGAACAGGACAAAGCTGCAATCGAGCATATCCTGATACATATGGAGGAAGAGTGTAAACTTGACCGCGCGGCTCTTATCGCTGACATGAGATACAATTTTATATTGCGAGTAACATCTAACTGCGTTATCAAAGGCAAGCCTAGTTCTCAGCGTCGTCGTAGCGAGGCGGCGGACAAATTCCTTACTGGCAAGCTTACCGGCATCCCAGCTTTTATCGCTATTATGGCAGCTGTTTTTTGGCTGACTTTCGACGTGATTGGCGGCAACATTCAAAAGCTAATTGCACTAGGAATCGATAGTTTGTCAAATGTAGTTGAGGCACACATGATATCTGTTGGCGTTAGTGAAACTGTCCAGTCTCTTGTTACTGACGCTATCTTTAAAGGAGTGGGTACAGTTGTCAGCTTTGTACCAATTATTGTTGTACTGTTTTTCTTCCTCTCAATCTTAGAAGACTCTGGATATATGGCACGAGTGGCTTTTGTGATGGATAAACTTCTCCGCAAAATTGGTCTTTCAGGCAGGAGTATTGTGCCGCTCCTCATTGGTTTTGGATGCAGTGTGCCAGCCATTATGTCAACACGCACACTTCCGTCTGAGCGTGACCGCAAGCTCACAATAATGCTAACACCTTATATGAGCTGTTCTGCCAAGTTACCAGTTTACGTCTTTTTGAGCTTTACATTTTTTCCCGATTGTGCCGCACTTGTGATGCTTCTTATGTATGTGTTGGGTATTGTTGTAGGTATAATTGTAGCTCTTTTTGCGAAAGGTAAATCCAGGCCTATTCCGTTTATTATGGAGCTTCCAAATTATCGCATGCCTAGCGCTTCAAATGTTTTGAGATTGATGTGGGACAAGTGCAAGGATTTTATTACTCGCGCCTTTACAATAATTTTTATCGCCACAATCATTATTTGGTTCTTGCAGAGTTTCGACTTGACTCTAAATTACACACCAGATGCGAGCAATAGTATTCTTGCCACAATTGCCGGATTTATAACTCCTGTTTTCGCACCAATTGGTCTTGGCGATTGGCGCATCGTCACATCTCTAATCACTGGATTTTTAGCTAAAGAAAGCATTATTGCTTCGCTCACAGTTCTTTTCACAGGAGCTGCAGGACTGAGCGCTATATTAACCCCATTAGCAGGCCTTTCCTTTATGATTTTTGTGTTGCTCTATACACCATGCATTGCAGCAATCGCTGCTGTTAAGAGGGAACTTGGGCTTCGCTACGCGCTCGCCGTTGTCGTCTTCCAATGCGTGATTGCCTGGATTGTTTCATTTATTGTATTTTCAGTTGGAAATTTAATTCTTATGCTATAATCTCTGACTCGTGTCGTAAGTTAGGGAGAGCAATCATGGCCAAATTGCATTTTAGATATGGAACTATGGGTAGTGCTAAAACAGCACAAGCCCTGATGCTTGTATATAATTTTCAGGAAAAAGGCAACAAAGCTTTGTTGCTAAAAACAGAAACTGATACTCGTACTTGCGAGGTTTGGTCGCGCATTGGTCTTCAAATGGACGCTATACCAGTCACTAAGTTAAAGGATATGGAGAGCTACGAGCTTTCTACCTATAAAGTAATTGTTGTTGACGAGGCTCAGTTTATGACTGACGAACAAGTTGACCTACTCGCGCGTATTGCAGATTATATGGACATTCCTGTGTTTTGTTATGGTCTTCGGACAGATTATACGTCTAAGCTTTTTCCAGGTGCTAAGCGCCTGATGGAGATGGCCGACGAAATTGAAGAAATTAAGACATCTTGTTGGTGTGGTAAGTCAGCCAAGTTTAATGCTCGAATTGTAGACGGTAAGGTTGTTCATGAGCCTATAGGCGACACCACCATAGATATTGAGAATAAATCTGGTACTCAAAAATACACAGCTTTATGTAGAAAGCATTACCTTTCAGGTGAACATCATATGTCAGATGTTACTGAGTCAGAAGCCTAGCCACATACACTCCAGAGGCGCTTGCATGAGATAGCGAGTGAGTAACTCCACTACCGTCCCCAATAATGAAGAGGTTCTTATACTTTGTCATCAAGTTATTATCAAGCTTAACTTCCATGTTGTAAAACTTAACTTCCACGCCATAAAGCAAAGTGTCTGGGCTAGCAGTGCCTGGAGCAATTTTATCGAGCGCTTCGAGCATCTCAATAATATCGTCGAGGATGCGTTTAGGCATTACAAGACTTAAGTCGCCAGGAGTTGCATCCAGTGTAGGCGAGGTAAACGAATCGGCAATTCTACTTGGAGTCGAGCGTTGGCCTTTAATCAAATCGCCTAAGCGCTGCACAATAACTCCGCCACCAAGCATATTGGACAGGCGAGCAATGCTCTCGCCATATCCATTTGAATCTTTGAAAGGTTCCGTAAAATGCTTTGAAACAAGCAGCGCAAAATTTGTGTTGTCTGTATGCAGGCGAGGATCCTCGTAGCTATGGCCATTTACAGTCACAAGTCCGTTGGTGTTTTCATTTACAACTACACCTCGTGGATTCATGCAAAAAGTACGTACATGATCTGCATATTTGCGAGTCTTATAAACGATTTTACTTTCATAAAGCTCATCTGTAATGTGAGCAAAAACTTCTGCCGGAATCTCAACGCGCACACCAATGTCAACCCTGTTAGAGCTGGTTTCAATGTCGAGTTCGCGGCAGACTTGCTCAATCCATGCGCTACCGCTCCTGCCAACAGACACAATGCAAGCATCGCCTGTAAACTCGCCATTTGCTGTAGTGATCTTGTATTTGCTATCACCTTGAACTTCGATATGCTCAACACTTGTATTGAAATGAAAATCAACTCTCTCGCTAAGCTCTTTGTATAAATTACCGAGAACTACGTAATTAATATCTGTGCCTAAATGTCTAACTTGAGCGTCTAGAAGATGCAAGTCGCTTTGTAAGCACTTGCGTTTGAACTCAGAATTTGCAGTAGAGTAGAGTTTAGTTTTTTCGCCACCGTACTTGCAATTAATTTTATCGACATATTCCATCAATTCAATTGCTGTGTTTTTACCAATATATTTATGAAGAGTTCCACCAAAATCGTTTGTGATATTGTATTTACCATCAGAGAAAGCACCTGCTCCACCAAAGCCATTCATGATGGCACAAGTTTTGCAGTTAATGCATGTTTTAACTTTCTTGCCGTCAATAGGACATCTGCGTTTTTTTAACTCGCATCCAGTGTCAAAAACTGCAATTTTTAAGTCTGGATTTTTATTAATCAACTCGTAGGCACTATATATGCCTCCGGGGCCTGCTCCGATTATTAAAACGTCGTAATTCATCGTTTTCCTCCTATAAATAATTTTATCAAAAAAATATTAAAATATATGAAAAAAAATGCTGATTAAGTTATATAATAACACTGTTTTTGGAAAAATGAAATTTATGGAGGAAGAATGGTAAGAATTAGACTTAGCAGACACGGAGCAAAAAAGCGTCCATATTATAGGATTGTTGTTGCGGACCAAAGACGTAGCCGTGACGGTAAGTTTATTGATGAAGTGGGCAGATACAACCCATGTGTTGAGCCTGCTTTTGTTGACTTGAAAATGGACAAAATCAAGTCTTGGATTGAACGCGGTGCTCAACCTACTGACATCGTTTCAAAGCTAATCAAAGGCAATGATGGTTCTGCTGCAAAGAAGCCAGCTGCAAAGAAAGCTGAGCCAAAGAAAGAAGAGGCTCCAAAAGAGGAAACTACAAAGAAAGAAGAGCCTAAAGAAGAAGATAAAGACTAAATGATAATTCGATCTTGTTGTAGAGCATTTAGTTCGGTAATACAAATTTAAACGAAAGGGGAAGAGGACATGGAATTGACAGAGAGCGTAAAGAACTTATTGACTTCATGCATTACTGAGCTTATTGACCATCCTGAGGATCTGAATATTGAAGTACGTGAGGAGACTACTGACGAGGGCCATGCTGTTTATGCAAACATCAATGTTAATCAAGAAGATGTTGGCAAAATTATTGGTAAGCAAGGTCGCACCATTAAATCTCTACGCACACTTGCTCGTGCATTAGGCGCAAGACAAGACGCACGTGTTGAAGTTGAAATTATCGAAGAAGACAAATAATTTAGGCTGGGCTAGATTAGCCACTAATTTAAAAGTTGATTACAAATTAGAAGGTCTTGTTGCGAGACTTGCAGCAAGACCTTGTTCTTTATCTGGACAAACTCTATATCTTGTACCTCCACAAATCGATAAAACAAGAAATTTCGAGGTTGAGTCGTACAAAATTAAAGATAATAAAATATACATTAAACCTAGAGGGAATTTCAGTGATTTTGACTTTGCAGAAAATCAAAACATTTTATGTGATGAGTCTCTAATAGAAAAAGATGAGCTTGAACAAAAACTCGTAATTGATAAAACTCGTGGAGAGCTAGGTCCACTAAAATATATTGATGAGTCTAGCCCTCAAAAAAAACTGATTGTGGACTATAATGGCAAAGAAATCATTATTCCATTTGTGGATGAGATTGTTACAATTAAAGATGATATTTATGTAGATTTACCTGAAGGTTTACTTGACTTATGAAAATAGCTGCACTTACAACATTTCCTGAAATTTATGATTCGTACATGAATGCGTCTATGATGAAGATTGCACAAGATAAGAAAATTTTGGACTTTCATGCTTATAACTTACGCGATTGGACAAGTGATCCTCATAAAACAACGGACGACAAACCTTATGGTGGAGGTCCGGGTCAGTTGATGATGTGTGAGCCTATATTTAAGGCTTACGACGACATTAAAACTGATGATACTTACACAATTTTCTTGTCGCCTGTTGGTGAGACATTCAACGATAAAATTGCAGTTGATCTCGCCCAAAAAAAAGAGTTGTTATTTATTTGTGGTCATTACGAAGGAATAGATGAACGTGCATATAGCCTCGCTGATAAAATTATATCTATTGGCGATTATGTAATTACCAGCGGCGAGCTTTCAAGTATGGTTGTTATTGATAGTGTTGTGCGTAAGCTTCCGGGCGTGCTTTCAAGCGAAGATGCAGTTGCTGATGAGAGCTTCAGTAATGGGCTTTTGGAGGCGCCACAATATACGCGTCCTCAAAATTTTCGAGGTATGGAAGTGCCAGATGTATTGACTAGTGGTGATCATGCAAAAATTAAAGAGTGGAAGCACGAGCAATCTTTAATAAGAACAAAAAAATATCGACCAGATTTGCTTGATTTGAGTTAAGATATATCTTATGGCAGAAAATGAAAATAGTAACATAAATGGACAACAACCGCTAAGGCCGACATCGACTCCTAGTTTTGATGAGTATCAACAGCAAATGCATAATCAAAATGCAGGAAATTTTAATCCTCAAGGCTTTACTAGTCCTCAGCCTACAAGTATTTTTGATCAACCTCAAACTCAAAACGCAAATCATAGTGCTGAGCCACATAGCTATAAGCCAAAACAACGTCAGTCTAGCTTTAAGACTTTTTTGAAACTTGTTTTGACTATTATTTTCATTGTTGGTCTTGCTTGGGCTCTTCGTGAGTTTGTTTTTCAGGCATACGAAATTCCATCTGGATCTATGGAGCATACCATCATGACCGGTGATGTTGTTTTTGCCGAGAAGGTATCTCACTATTTTGGGCCTCCTAAAAGGGGAGACATCATCACATTTAATGACCCTGAAGTTTCAGGACGCATTTTAATTAAGCGAGTTATTGCAACAGGCGGACAAACTGTAAACATTAAAAATAATAAAGTTTATGTTGATAATGTGGAGCTTGATGAGCCTTACACAAACGCACTTCCAACAAAGCAACTCGCAAATTCTAAAGTTAAATTCCCTTACACTATTCCTGCTGACGAGGTATGGGTGATGGGAGACAACAGAACTAACTCTCAGGACTCGCGGTATTATGGCTCTGTTCCTATGAGTTCCATTATCGGCCATGCTTTAGCAATTTATTGGCCTACTGATCATTTTAAGGTGTTGACGTAAATGTTAAGTTTTCAAGATATTATATTAAATCTCGAGAAATATTGGGGTGAGCAAGGTTGTGTTATTTTGCAGCCTTATGATAACGAGGTAGGTGCTGGTACTTTCCATACAGCCACCACACTTCGTACTTTAGATGGCAAGGCTTGGAATTGTGCTTACGTGCAACCATGCCGCCGTCCAACCGACGGTAGATATGGAGAGAATCCTAACCGTATGCAGCATTATTATCAGTTCCAAGTTATTATGCAACCATCCCCAGATAATATTCAAGATCTATATTTGGACAGCCTGCGCGTTATCGGTATTACTCCAGAGGAGCATGACGTTCGTTTTGTTGAGGACAATTGGGAAAGTCCAACGCTAGGTGCCTGGGGTCTAGGTTGGGAAGTTTGGATTGACGGTATGGAAGTCACTCAGTTTACTTATTTTCAGCAGGTTGGTGGTTTTGAATGTAAGCCTGTAGCTGCCGAGATTACATATGGCCTAGAGCGTCTCGCTATGTATATTCAAGGTGTTGATTCTGTATACGACCTTGATTGGAATGGCAAAGGTTACACTTATGGTCAGGTATTTTTAGAAAACGAGAAGCAGTTTTCTACCTACAATTTTGAAGTTGCAGATACTGACTTTCTCTTTGAGGAATTCGACAAATACGAGGCAGAGTGCAAGAGTTGTCTTGAGCGCAAATTACCACTTCCAGCATATGATTACGTGCTTAAATGCTCACACGCATTTAACTTACTTGATGCACGCGGAGTAATTTCTGCTACCGAGCGCATGAACTATATCTTGAGAATCAGAACTATTGCTAAAGCATGTTGTGAGGCGTATATCAATGCTTAAAACTATAACTTTCGAAATAGGCTTAGAAGAATTACCTGCACATGAGGTTCATAATGCAGTTGTTCAAGTAAAGAAAATCGTTTGTAATCAACCAGGCAAAATTTTCGATTATGAAGACATCAAAATATACGCTACACCTAGACGTATAATTTTGAATATTACTGGTGTCCCTGAATCAATTCCAGCAAAAACTGAAGAGTTCAAGGGCCCAAAAGCTGAGATTGCTTTTAGTGACGGTAAACCAACAAAAGCTGCTATTGGCTTTGCTCGTGGAAAGGGCTTAGAAGTTGATGACTTGACTGAGCGTGATGGCTATGTTTATGCCGTTAAAAGTCAGCCAGAACAAAAGATAATTGATATTTTGCCTGAGCTGTTGACTTCTTTAATAGATGGTCTAAACTGGAAAAAAGTTATGCGTTGGGGGGATAGGCCAGAAGAATTTGCACGCCCTGTCAGATGGCTCCTCGCCATGTTTGGATCTGACGTTATTGACTTAGAATACGCAGGTGTTAAAAGTTCAAATTACACTTATGCTCATAGATTCTTGAGCCCTGGCAAGCATGAAGTAAAAGACGCTGACAATTTAATTCCTCTACTAGATAAAAATAAAGTTGTAGTAGATGAGGAGTCTCGCAAAAAAATTATTCTTGACCAAATTAAAGACATCGAGAAGAAGTCTGGTCTGAAGGCGGATACTCCACAGTCTATTTTGTCTGAGGTTACAAATTTGTGCGAATATCCAACATGTATGGTGGGCGAATTCGATAAGCTTTTCTTAAGCGTTCCAAAAGAGATCATTGTTGATGCGATGCTTGTTCATCAGCGTTATTTTCCACTTTTTACAAAGAACGGAAAGCTCACAAATAAGTTTATCGTAGTGTCAAATGGCGACGCTAAATTTGAAGAGCAAATCATAGATGGCAACCAACGTGTTGTTGCAGCACGCCTTTACGACGCTAAGTTTTTCTATGATGAGGATTTGAAGCATCCGTTTGAATACTATGTTGATAAACTTGATTCGGTTGTGTTCCAAGAACAGCTTGGCACTATGAAGGACAAGGCAGAACGCATTCAAAAAATCGCTAAGTTTATGTGCGACACAAAAGATGTTGCTCGAGCCTCGCTTCTGTGTAAGGCTGATCTTGTGACAAGTGCTGTTGTCGAGTTTACATCCGTTCAAGGCATTATGGGTGGTTATTACGCAAAAGCATCAGGCGAGAATGATGAGGTGTCTGCGGCTATCGCCGAGCATTACATGCCTCGCTTTGCAGGCGACGATTTGCCTTCAAACGACACTGGCAAGTGTGTTGCCATTGCCGATAAGATAGACACATTGTGCGGAATGTTTGCAATTGACATGTTGCCAACAGGATCATCTGACCCATTTGCGCTGCGTCGTGGCACAATCGGTATACTCAATATCATAAGGTCTGGTTTTCCTGTATCGCTTACAGAAGTTGTTAAATTTGCTTTGTCATTATTCGATAAGCTTGAGGCCTACGATGATGTCATGGAATTCATCCTTACTCGCACACGCGTAATGCTTAAAGATGAGGGTTTGGCCCACGAGAGTATCGAGGCAATTGCTGTGGATGAACCTCTTGAATTTATTAATCGCGCAAAAGCTTTGGATGAGGCAAGAAAAACAGACGCTTTCGAAGATTTGGAAACTGCATTTGCAAGAGCTAACAATTTGCGTGACGCAAAACTTGGCACGGATTTCGATAGTTCAATTTTCGGGCCGGAAGAGAAGGCTTTGAGCTCGGCGATTGATATTGCCAATAAAAACATTTCTAAGTATCTTAAAGATAAAGATTACGATTCAGCACTCAAGGAACTCGCAAAATTACGCGGTCCGATTGACGATTTCTTTGAGGGCGTTATGGTTATGGACAAGGATGAGACCGTCAAAAACAACAGGCTCAAATTACTAAATGCTTTTGTTGCTGTGTTTGGAGGTTATTATGGATGCTAACCAAATTTCAGATAGTGCGTTTCAAATTGTAAGCTTTGCTGGCGATGCTAGAAGCAGAGCAATGGAGGCCGTGTCTGTAGCTAAAGACGGCAATATCGATATGGCAAAAAGCTTGATTGACGAGGCTCGCGAACTGCTTGTTGAAGCTCATCATCACCAAACCGATTTAATTTCTGCTGAAGCAAATGGCGAGGATATTCAGTTTTCCGTTCTTTTAATTCATGGCCAAGATCACCTAATGACGGCTCTGACTGTTGTCGATTTGGCAGAAGAACTTGTGGACGTTCACGCTAGGTATGGGAAATAATAAGTTTTAAATTTCCTTCGAATTCAACTTTATCTGTAATTATAAATGACTGATCAGCGCCTATTTTTGTGTCATTGACACTGCCTTCACCTGATAAAACGCTGATACAAGTAATGTCGCTTTCTGGAGTGTAAGTTGTTTTGCCTTTGATGGTCATCAAGTCGACCGTGTATCTGTCATTTTTTATCATTCTAGCCTTGTCTACGTCTTTAAAATTTATGGGTTTGTGTTCTTTGTTTGAAAAATCAATTACATCTAAAGCTTTCTCAATATGTAGCTCGCGGGGCCGCCCATAGTCATAGATTCTATATGTCTCATCTGATGTTTGCTGAATCTCAACAATTTTTGTACCACCTCTGATTGCATGAACGGTCCCTGGGTCAATTTGGAAAAAGTCACCTGGGTGGATAGGTATTATGTTTAGGATATCATCCCATTTGTTTTCGTCTTTTAACTTAATGAATTCTTCCTTGGATTTTGCTTTATGGCCAATTACAATGTCGGCGCCCTCCTCGCAATCATCAATGTACCAGCATTCAGATTTCTCATCTGGGTGTACTTGCACACTTAAATCATCATTTGCTTTAATGATTTTTATGAGTAGTGGGAAATTAGGGTAGAGCTCGCTCAAGCGTTTGTCGGTACCAATAACTTTGCAGTCTCCGTGTGGATGTGACGAAATCAACCAATCTTCTGTGCCCCAAATAAGATCAATGTGAACTGGTTTTAAGAAAATTGGATTCATCTATATCTCCTTGATTATGTTATTGAGCAGGTCATCTGTGTCGATGTCTTCGATTTTACCGTCATCACACATACGAGCAAAGTTTGCATCCAGCGGAAGCTCGTCGGTGGCATCACCATCTGGCTCGCCATAAATATAATGCTTTTTGTCGCAGTCAGGACACTTGAAATAAGCCATGTTCTCAACCATGCCGAGCACTTTAATGTTCATCATCTTGGCCAAACTTGTTGCTTTTTTAACAATCATGTCAACGAGCGTTTGTGGGGTAGTGGCAATCACAATACCGTCAATTGGCAAGCTTTGCATAACGGTCAAGAAAACATCAGATGTTCCAGGAGGCATATCGACTAAAAGTACATCCACGTCTCCCCAGTTGACCTGGTTGAAAAATTGCTGAATTGCGCCTGAGATTACAGGGCCTCGCCACGCAACTGGATTTGATGGGTTGTCCAAAATTAAATTTGCAGAGACCATTTTTATACCAGATTTAGATACGGCTGGATTCATGGCTCCTTCAGTTGCCGTTAATTGTTCTGTAATACCGAACATTTTTGGCACAGATGGGCCTGTAATATCAGCGTCTAGGATGCCAACAGACTTGCCCTTCTTTTGTAATTTTGTGGCCAAGAGCCCACATACAAGCGATTTTCCAACACCACCTTTGCCAGATACCACGCCTATCACGCGTGCTATTTTAGAGTTCTCGTTAGGCTCTAGCTTAATGGGTTCGGCGCTTTCGCAATTGTTTGCATGCTCGCAGTTAGAACATTCGTGATTACAATTCTCTGACATGGTCTCTCCTCTGTTAATTAGTTAATATTTACCAATATTTTCGCTCAATAATAGCACATTATGCTATAATACGCCCTCGTTATTAATTAACAAAAAAATTAGCAAAAGAAAAGAGGTAATAATTATGAAAGTAATCGTTGGATCTACACAAGAAATTGCAGAGAAAGGTGCGCAGCAATATGTTGAATTGCTTGCCAAAAAACCAAATGCTGTTTTAGGTTTAGCTACTGGTTCTACTCCTGAACCACTTTATGCAGAACTTATTAAATTGCACAAGGAAGGCAAAATTTCATTTGCCGATGCACGCACTTTTAACTTGGACGAGTATTGCGGACTGCAACCAACTCATCCACAGTCTTATAGATATTTTATGCAGGACAAGCTTTTTGATCATGTTGATATCAAGGCTGAAAACACACGCGTTCCTGATGGTTTGCACACAACTCCAGAAAATGTCGAGGAATACGACAGAGACATCGCGCTTGCTGGCGGCATCGACTTGCAACTTCTCGGCATTGGTGTAAACGGCCACATTGCATTTAATGAGCCAGGCACTCCATGGGGTTCTCTTACTCAAATTGTTGAGCTAACTGAGAAAACTCGCGAAGTAAATTCTCGTTTCTTTGATTCAATCGACGATGTTCCAACTCATGCAGTTTGCATGGGTATTCGCACAATTATGAACACAAAAGACATTGTGTTATATGCTCTTGGCGAGAACAAAGCTGAAGCAATCAAGAAGACAGTTTACGGTAAAATTTCTAAAAAATGCCCATCTTCTATTTTGCAACTTCATCCTTCTGTTACAGTTTACTGTGACGAAGCTGCAGGTAGCTTGCTCTAAACTAAGAGAGTTGTTATGGGTAAATATTTTGGAACGGATGGTTTCCGTGGCGAGTCCAACGTAGACTTAAATCCGACCCACGCTTATTTAATTGGGTCGTATTTTGGTCAGCTTGCGGCAAATCAAAACGAGCTTGAACCAAAAATTGTAATAGGGCAGGATACTCGCCAAAGTGGCGATATGTATGTAAATGCTCTGGCTGCTGGTGTTACTGCTGCTGGCGCTGATGCTTACGTGCTAGGCATAATTCCAACTCCAGGCGTTGCCTTTGTTACAAAAGACTATGGCTTCTGCTTTGGAATTATGGTCTCAGCCAGCCATAATCCTTATATGGATAACGGTATCAAGGTACTCAACTGCGATGGCGAAAAGCTTTCTGACGATGTTATTGATAAGTGCGAGGCTTACATTGACGCAGGTGCTGAAAATGCAGTTTTGGCCAAGCACGAACATATTGGCACATCACGTGGTTTTAAGGCTGCTCATATAAGATATATTGATCACCTCAAATCAAGCGTAAATCACAGTTTTAAGGGCATAAAGATTGCTCTTGACTGTTCAAACGGTTCTGCCAGTGCAATTGCTGGTGGCCTGTTCCGTGACCTTGGTGCTGACGTGCATGTGTTCCATAACGATCCAAACGGCACGAACATTAACCGTGACTGTGGTTCGACTCACATTGAGTCGCTGTGCAAGAAAGTTGTGGATGGCGGATTTGACATCGGCTTTGCCTATGATGGTGATGCTGACAGGTGCCTCGCTGTTGACTCGCGTGGTCAAGAGGTTTCGGGTGACCAGCTCATGTTTTTGTGCGCTCGTAGATTGCAGCGCGAGGGGCGCCTCGCCAATAATACGCTTGTGACCACGGTTATGAGTAACTTTGGTTTGTATAAGGTGCTTGACGAATGTGGAATCGCGTATGTTAAGACGGACGTTGGAGACCGTTTTGTTTTTGAGAACATGGCTGCAAATGGCCACTGTCTTGGCGGCGAGCAGTCTGGCCATATTATTTTCAGCGAGTTTGCACAAACCGGCGATGGCATGCTTACAAGTTTGCTGGTTGTTGATTCGCTCTTGGAGCTTGGAGAGAAGTTTGTAGACGCAGTTGACAAGATGGTTGTCTATCCGCAGTTGTTAATTAATGTGACTGTTGGCGATAAACAGGCTGTTATGGACGATGCTGATATTGTTGACGCGATAGCCAAGGCTGAAGAGATGCTTGAGGGCGATGGCCGTGTGCTTGTCCGCCCAAGTGGAACCGAGCCTTACATCAGAGTTATGGCCGAGGCCTCGACTGATGAACTTTGCGAGCGTGCTTGCAATGTGGTAATTGACGTGATGAAGGACAAGGGCCATGCAAAATAAAGAGATTAATAATAGCGAAATTCCAGGTTGCAAGATTTCTGATCTTTTCAACTTGGATGAGACTATCGCAAAGCCTTTGTTTGAAAAGTTTACCTATCCTTGGGAGGTTTTGCCTCACATCAAGGATTTTATTTTGGAGCTGGGGCCAAAACTTGAGGCCGAGCGCGGATACAAGCATTTACCTGAGGAGGAGTTTGGACCTGACATTTGGGTTTCTCCGTCTGCTAAGATTGCACCTACAGCTAGCCTCGCCGGTCCGTTGATTGTGGGCGACGACGCTGAAATCAGACATTGCGCTTTTGTTCGTGGGAGCGCTATTGTAGGTGATGGAGCCACTGTTGGCAACTCCGTTGAACTCAAAAATTGCATTTTGTTTAACGGAAGCCAGGTGCCGCATTACAATTACTGTGGTGACTCTGTGTTGGGGCACAAATCACACATCGGAGCTGGCGGTATCACTTCAAATTTGAAGAGCGACAAGACTAATGTTGTCTTGAGGGATTTTTATCGTGGAGGTAATGCTACGAATAAAGACAATTCTGGTATCGCACCTGATAATGCCTTTGATAATGCCTCTGATAGCGCCTCTGATATTGCTTGTGATATCACCTGCATGGAAACAGGACTTCGCAAATTTGGGGCTATCCTTGGCGACAATGTCGAGGTCGGATGCAATAGTGTACTCAATCCAGGTACTGTAATTGGATCAGGGTCTACTGTGTATCCAACTAGCTGTGTTAGGGGCTTTATTCCAGCAAATTCGATTTTCAAGGATAAAGACAACGTTGTGCAGAAGCGTTAACCTGACAATTTGAGATTTAGGTAAAAAATGAAACAAGTCGGACTTGGCGTAGACATAGTTGATATCGCTCGAATGGAAGAAATTCTCATTCGCACCTCGAACTTTGCCAACTTCACCTTTACTGAAGATGAAATTTCTTATTGCAACGCTCGTGGAAATTCCGTGACACATTTTGCTACACATTTCGCCGCAAAAGAAGCAACGTTGAAGTGCTTAGGAACTGGTTTTTTGCACGGCATCGGACCAAAGGACGTGGAGGTCCGCCACAACAATAGTGGCGCACCTTATATTGTGCTCCATGGTCCTGCCAAAAAAATTGCTGATGAAATGGATATTTCTAACATTCCGATTTCGCTTTCTTATACACATACAGAGGCGGTCGCAATTGCTGTGGCCATGAAAGATGAGTATGCGCGATCCAAAGTTGATGAGGTCAAGCAGCAAGACATTGCCAGCGAGTTGACTGCCCAGTTCAAAGAAGCCAAGAAGTTGCTTTAATTTATAATAATTATTATAATTGCAATATAAAAACAGCAAAAAACAAAAAAACAAACAACAATGATAAAACAAAAAATAAATAACAATGAACAAACCATTTGAAAACATAGATTTAGCTTCGGTACCAGAGGATGCAAATAAATATTCTCGTGGTAAATGTAATATTGTCGCTGGTTCAGAAAAATATCCTGGCGCTGCAATCTTATGCGCTCGAGCTTCTGAGCGTTGCGGGAGCGGTTATACACAAGTTTACACTCATCCCGACAATGTCAAAGCAATTGCTGTTGCTGTTCCCACTGTTCCAGTTGCGGACTTTAACGAGCTTTCCAATGAGCTTAACATTGATACATACATAGATACAAATATAGAGGCAAAAAGTAACAGCAAAAAGCCTCTATCATACGTAATAGGGCCTGGATTTTATCAGCCTGATTATGTGGAGGATGTTCTTAAAACTACTCACGAAACAAGCATTCCAGTAGTGGTTGATGGTGGCGCTATTAGCAAACAAAAATATAATTCTAACTGCGTGTTGACGCCGCATATGGGTGAGGGCAGACGACTCGCAGACGCTTACGGTATCTCTCATGATGTAACTGGCGGTGAGCTTGCAGACCAATTATCGCACACGACTGGTGCATGTATTGTTCTTAAAGGTCCTGATACTTTGATCGTGCAGGGGGACAAAAAATTCCTAATGACTGACGGCACGCCAGCGTTGGCAAAGGCTGGGACGGGAGATGTTCTTGCAGGGATAATTGGTTCGCTGTGTCTTCGCTATTCAGTTTTTGAAGCAGCCGTAATCGGAACACAAATTCATGCTTTAGCTGGTAAAATTGTTGCGAAAAAATTCGGCGACCAATCAGTAATTGCAACTGATGTTATTGACGCTTTGCCAGAGGCACTTTCAAAGTATTCAGATATTCCTTCTGCTCAGGTGTAATGCGGTAACTTTCTCGCGCTTTTTGGATAGCTTTGTTGTGTGTCCATCCATCAAGGTGATAAGCTGTTGAATCTTTATTGTTGGTCTTGTTTTTCTTTTCCAGGTAATGAATGGTTGCATCCCATTGCTTAGCTAATGCGGTAGCAAAATACCAGGCCACCATCATGTTGACATAGTACTCGTTACTTCTGACTTTGGAAATTTCATTCATTAAGTGCTTGCCATCAGGCGTGTTAAAATTATCATCAAGAAAATGGCTCATCGCCATTTCAATCCCAAATCTGATTGTGTAGGTTTTGTTGTCGCTCATCCAGCGTAGGATGTCTTTGACCAAAGTTTTCCTGTTGTCTTTTTTCTTGAAGCATTTCGGGCTGATGATGTCGCATGTTGCCCAGTTGTCGACGTAGGGAAGCAACTCGTCGAGCTGCTCGATTGTTTCAGCATAGTCTTTTGTGTTGCATATCACCAGGCCATGTAGGGTGTTTTCTTCAACGTACTTGTGTGGAAATTCTGCCTTGCAATCCTCGATGGTAAATTGTTTTGCAAGTTTGCGCAGCACGGGGACTCTAACTCCAATAAAATTTTCTTTTGGAATTGTAGGCGTGAGCTTAGCAGAAAAGTCCCTGTATTTAAGGTCTTGATTTTTAAATAGTTGTTTTTGAATCTTGTTCATATGGTTTATTATAGATTAAGATGCTAAATTGATGGAAATAAAATGATTTTTATTTTTTTGTTGGAAATTTGTTAAAAATAGCAAATTATTAAATAAATTTACAAAAATTTCTAAAAAAATGCTCCAAAATGATAGGTTGTGGGGTATTTTTTATGAATAAATCTATTTTAAAGACAATTTTATAATTATAAATATATGTTCAATTGTGTTTTTATTCAAATTAACTGGATTTTTATCATTATATAATCATAAAATACCCCACAACCTATCATTTTGGTTGTTTATATTGAAAATTTTTCGTAATTTTATATAATATTGATACGTAATAGATGATATATTTATTATTTAAGAGGTAGTTATGGAAAAAGTTTATTTTAGTCATATTACTGCATTCAATTGTATAAAAGAATTAAGAAGTAGCCCAGCTTATAATGATAGTTATGACAAATATGATTTAAATGTAAATCGTATAAGCTTTCCTGATAAGGTCGTTTCTTCTTATAGTTTCGTTAGGTATTTAGATGGTTTGAATGCTTTTGCTAAAGAAAATTTACCTTTTGACATTTTACTTCCAACAATTAATGCTAAATACAAAACTCCTAATCTAAACTTCCACGTCTGTACAGCTAAATTGCCAAAAAATGCTTTCATTAAGTTTAACGACCAGGTTGCAATTGCGGGTCCAGAGTTGACTTTTATTCAACTGGCGGAAGTGTTGAGCTTTGAACAGCTTGTTATTGCTGGCCTGGAACTTTGCGGGACTTATGTGGTTGCACAGGATTGGGGCATTGATTTTACATCTGCTGAAAAGGGATTTATTGATCAGTGCTTGCCGGCAACAAGTGTTGAAAAAATCAAGCATACAATTGCGCTGCTCAAGCGTAACAAAAGTAGCGGATACATAAGAGGCATAAACAAAGCTATTGATGCGTTGGAGTGTGTGGGCAACTTGTCGGCATCACCGCGTGAATCGATGATTTTTGCAATGCTGTCTGGTCCACGCAAACATGGCATGTACGGAATACTTGGCCTTACTATGAACACAGAGGTTGAACTATCATATGAGGCGTCACAAATCGCTGGTCAAGATAGGGCAAAAATTGACATATGCTCACTGAAAAATAAAGTTGCAATTGAGTACGACAGCCGAATGTTTCACGAAGGTGTAGCCCCAGGCCAACATGATAAACGGCGTAGTACAGGCCTCCTTTATGACGGCTGGAAAGTCATCAGTATTGTGCCCGAACAGGTCCATGACATCATTGCATTTGATAATCTTGCTCGCGTGATTTTGGGCGCCATGGGCATGAGCAAGAAAAATAAAAGCAAAAAATTCAATGACAATTTCCATTCAACTTTCACGGCCTTCCGCGACATGGACATGCAAAATTTCACGCATTAGAAAGATCAAGAAAAGATTAAGAAGCATTTTAAGTGAGGCGTCAAACAATTCCGAAAAAAATTAACTTTTCCTTGCATTTTGTTGACTTTTTGATAAAATAGGTGCCCGCAAAGTTAAAGGTTTTGTGATCGCTGGGATTGTGCATTACAGCAATCACATACAAAAATAAAAAGATAGTGAGGAGAAGATTATGGCAGTACCTAAGCAACGAAAAGGCCGCAGCGCAACTAGAACACGCAGAAGTGCAAATGACAAGATCAAGGTCCCAGGCAAGTCAACATGTTCTCAATGTGGCGAGCCAAAGCTTCCTCATCATGTTTGTCCTAACTGCGGTTATTACAACAAACGTGAAGTTCTTGATGTTGAGTAAATCTACATGAGGCCTTAGGGTTTTCGCATGTCAAGCGAGAAAACACTTATCACAGTAGACGCGCTTGGAGCAGATCGTGCTCCAGGCGTTGTTCTTGATGGGGTTAAATTAGCCCTGTCCGCCGATCCAAATCTTGCGGTCGAGCTTGCAGGTCCGGAGGATGTTGTCGTTCCGTTTTGCGAGAAGTTGAATACAGAACTTGCAGAACACAACGATAGCTCAAATGGCGAGAAGCGCTGCAAGCCACTAATTGCCCCAGAAGAAATTACCATGGGTGAGCACCCAGCTCGTGCAGTTCGCAAGAAGCGCAAGTCATCAATTGTGCTTGGCTGTAAATCAGTATCAGATGGCGAGTCGCAGGGCTTTTTCTCAGGCGGAAATACAGGTGCCTGCCTGGCAGCTGCAACTCTATACACTGGACGTATTCAAGGTGTCAAGCGTCCTATGTTGGCCGTTCACTTGCCTTCAGTCCGCCCCGACAAAAAGACTCTTTTCTGCGACGTTGGCGCAAACGCAGACTGCAAACCCGAGTACCTCCTCCAGTTTGGCCAAATTGCAGAGGCCATACTTAGAGTTGGCGGCGTCAAAAATCCAAAAGTGGCTCTTCTAAACATTGGTGAAGAAGACGAGAAAGGCTCGAGCCTCACGCTCGCTGCAAATGAGCTCATGCGTAAAAATCTCAAATCCTTTGCTGGCAATGCTCAAGGTTCAGACTTACTAACTGGCGAGTTCGACGCAATCATCGCCGGCGGGGAAGCAGGAAACATCGCGCTGAAAACTTTGGAAGGCACAACAAAGAGTCTGTTCGAAATGATAAAACAAACAATGATGAGCAGCTTAAAAACAAAAATTGGAGCTCTGCTTTTGAAAAGCGCGCTTAAAGACATGATCAAAAAGCTCGACCCAGAATCTGTTGGCGCAGCATTGCTTTTTGGCGTTAAAGGCATAGTTTGTGTTGGTCATGGCTCGTCAAGCGAGAAGGCCATTTGCTCGGGAATTTTACGTACGGCAGAGTTCGCGCGTATGAATTACGTTCAAGAAATCGAGAACCTAAAATTAGATAAGCAAGACGTTAAAAGCGAGTAATCACATAAGTGTCAGACGAGCTTAAAATATCGGATTTTGAATACAAGTTAGACCACGCACAGAACGCAATTCACTATCAGTTCAAAAATCCGAAGCTCTTGCTAGCGGCACTGACGCATCCATCAGCGTCAACATCGCATTCCTACGAGCGTTTGGAGTTCTTAGGCGATGCGTTGCTTGAGGCTATCGTGCGATTGCGTGCATTTGAGGCTTACCCAAAGTTCGACGAAGGCAAGCTTACAAACATCAAGATTGCGCTTGTTTCAGGAGATAACCTCGCAGAAGTGGCTGAACGCATGGGTCTAGGCTTCAGCATAATTTTTGGCACAACGGAAAAAAACACGGGTAATCGAGGCATGCACTCGGCACTTGAAAATGTTTACGAGGCAATTGTCGCTGCAATTTATTTGGACGGCGGCATTGAACCTACGGTGGAGTTTGTGGATAGAACTATTATCACTGGCATCGCAAACAACATGAAAACCGCAGCACAATTCACGCCTGACGCTAATCCAAAAAGTGCCTTGCAAGAAAAACTTCAAGCTCAAAAAAAGGCTCCAAGTTATAGTATAATAGACGAGTTTGGGCCAGCCCATAACAAGACTTTCGTGGCCGAGGTTTCTGCCAACGGCAAAGTCTTGGCTAGCGGCTCTGGCCACACAAAGAAGGAAGCTGAGAGCGCCGCAGCGTCGAGCGCTCTTAAACAAATAAAGTAAATGTATTTAAAAAGACTAGAAATAAAAGGATTTAAGAGTTTTGCTGACAAGAGCGTAATTGCACTTGAGCCAGGTATTTCGGCAATCGTTGGTCCTAACGGCTCGGGTAAATCAAACATAAGTGATGCAATCCTGTGGGTCCTCGGCGAGCGCAACGCAAAGTCTTTGCGAGGCGCTGTTATGGAGGACGTCATTTTCGCGGGCTCGTCTACTCGCAAGCCAGTGTCCGTTGCCGAGGCTAGTCTCGTGCTTGACAACACGGATGGCACGCTACCACTTGATTTTGCCGAGGTTGAGGTTACGCGTCGTCTCTATAGAAGTGGCGAGAGCGAGTATCTCATCAATAAAAGTGCATGTAGACGCCTTGATGTCTTGGATATCCTGCATGACTCCGGCCTTGGAACTGACACCAACTCAATCATTTCTCAGGGACACTTGGACTCGATTTTGCAGTCAAAGCCAGAGGATAGAAGGGCTCTCATTGAGGAGGCTGCTGGTGTTCTTAAACATAAGCAACGTAAGCAACGTAGTGAGCGCAAGCTTGAGCGTATGGATCAAAATTTAGAGCGCATCGCAGATGTTATGGCTGAGATTGAACGCCAGTTAAAACCATTGCGCATTAAAGCAAAACGTGCAGCCGCATACGATGGTTTGTGTGAGCGCTTAAATGATTTGACGCTGCAACTCGCAGTTGATGACCTAAAAATAATAAAGAAAAAATGGGATGCAAACAATGAGCAACGCGACAAGATAAAAGAACAAGTTGCGGAAAAGAAGACAGCACTAACAACTGCAGAGCAAAGCCTTGCAAAACTTCGTGAAGAAGCCACAGGCCAGGGTGCTCAGATTATGGAGCACTCAAATAAACAACGCAGGCTAGCATCTGCAATTGAAAAATTCGATGCTTTTGCGCTCCTTATGGATGAAAAACGTCGTAATGCTCAGGCTACGCTAGACAAGTTATCAACCAGCAGCGATGGCGAGGCAAGTCCTGAAAAACAAGCAATCTTAAAAGAGATTGAGAACATCGAATCTGAGCTTACAAAACTAGAAAACGATGCCAAGCAGGTTGAGACAAAACTAGAAGCTTCAAAACATGAACTTGACGAGCGGGAGGAGAACTTAAATTCTCTTCAGCAATCATATGATCAGCTCACAGGTAGTCAGAGAAGTTATGCTCAAGAGAGAGATGACCTTCGTCAAAAAATCAACGATGCACAAGATAGTATCGTCGAGGCTCAGGCAAAAACAGCTACTGTTGAAACAAAAATTGAGGATCTAACAAGTCAAATTAAATCAGCAAAAATTGAGCTCGAGGAGGCCAACGCTAATCTTAACAACAAAAGCAAAGAGGCCGAAAAGCTAGAAGCAGAAGCTAACAAAATTACTACTGACTTAGAATCTGCCACAGCCAAAGCCAACGCAGAGCATGAAGGTGTTGAAGAGGCTCAAAACAGGCTTTCTGACACAAACGCTTCAATCATGGCTCTAGAAGAAATCCTCAAATCAAGTTACGAGGAAACGTCCTCGGCCACCAAATGGCTTGAGGCCAACAAAGCATATGTTGCCGGTGGTATCAAAAATCTTTCAGACGAGATTGATGTGCCAGACAAATACATCAGCCTGGTCGAGACTTTGCTCGGTTCTTACTCAACATCCTTTATTGCAAAAGACAACACTGATGTTGCTAAAGTTGAGGACGCGCTTAAGCAAGCTGAAAACGCCGAGGGTAGTGTACGTCTGGTTGTTGGCGAAGGGTCTCAGAACAAAGACGTTGCCGCATGCGTTAAAGAGTTTGGTGCTGTTAGTCTCTACGATGAGGTCAAACTGGCAGATAAAAATAAAAGCTTAGGAGCACTCGCGAACGTCGTTGTTTTTGAAACTTCGTTTGAGGCTTTCAAGGCTATGAAAAAGTACAAAAACTTGATTTGCGCATCCTTGGATGGCTCCATCATTTATCCTGATGGTAGAACATTAATTGGCAGTGCTTTTTATGTTGATAGCGCATTCGACAAGGATTCATCAAGGACAATCCTAAGCTACAAAAAGAATCTCAAAAAATTGACTCGCGAGAGAACAAAATTAGAACGCGACTTGTCAAAATCAAAAGATAAACTAGATAAACTCAACGCTAATATTGAGCAGCTTAAAAATACAGATTACGAGGCAAAGCATAAGCTCGCCATGGCTCGAGCGGATGTTGATATTGCAAACAACATTAAAAGCAATTCAGAGAACAGCTTAAAACAAAAACAAGAACAGTTGGAGGCTGCCAAGGATGAGCAAAACAAGTTAAAAGACGCTTACAGTTCAACTGCACCTGAAATCGAGAAGAGCAGAACAAGGCTCAAAGAACTTGACGAATTAAGCAAAAAAGAAGCTGAGGACCTATCTTCAATTGAAGAGAACTTAAACAAATCAAGAGAGTTAACAAACGACTCAAAAAATAAACATAGTCAACTCATGGTTGAGTCAACAAGCTTGAATGAGCGCCTGAATTCTCAAAAACACAATCTTGAGAATGCCAATACAAGAAAAACAGAAATTGATAACAGGGAGCTTGCCAACAAACAGGATTTTCAAGATAGTAAGCTCACATTAAAAATAACAGAAGAGCTCAACGCAACTTTTTCAAAACTTTCAGATTTGGCAAAGCGAGATTTATCAGTTATTGATAAAGCCGCTGGTAACATAAGCCAGGAAGCAAAGCGTATCCAAGAGCAGACTGACGAGGCTATGAACAAAGCAACTGAGGCTAGAAAGTCTCTGGACACAGAAAACGAAAACCTCAACAACATGAATATTGAGCTCGCGAAACTTGAGGTCCAGGTTCAAAATGCGGTGGATGCCATTGATCAAATTGAAGGCGTCACAGTTGATGAGGCCTTAGAGATGCCTGATATCGAAGATCGTGCAGGCAAAGAAGAGCGTGCATTCAAGCTGCGTCGTCGCATTGCCAACATGGGTACAATAAACCCAGACGCTAAGCGTGATTACGATGAGCTCAAAGAGCGCTATGATTTCTTGGCCGAACAGGTGGATGACTTGCGTAGCGCACGTAAGAGTTTGCGCGACATCACTCGCATAATCGATTCGCGCATGAAGGATGATTTTGCTACAACTTTTGATATCGTAAACACCAATTTCGGTGAGATTTTCAGCGTTCTTTTCCCGGGTGGTAAAGCACGCTTAGAACTCGTCGACAAAGACGATATCGAAAACACAGGCGTTGAAGTTAAGGCTCAGCCACGCGGCAAGCACATCTCCAAGATGTCTCTGCTCTCAGGTGGCGAGAAATCCTTAACAGCATTATGCCTGCTTTTTGCAGTATACAAAACGCGTTCAACTCCGTTCTACATTCTCGATGAGGTTGAGGCTGCGCTCGACGATACAAATTTGCGCCGCCTTATCAAATACTTAGAAGAACTTCGACACAAAACACAACTCATTATGATTACGCATCAGCGTAGAACCATGGAGATGGCCGATATCCTATACGGCGTTTCTATGAAGTCAGATGGTGTGTCAAAGGTCATTAGTCAGAAATTGGAGAAGAAGTAATGGGATTTTTTGACAGGATAGCAAAGGGCCTAGGCCGTACTCGTGATAAATTTCAAGAGTCCATGAATGTGGTTCTTGACCGTGGTCCACAAGTTGACGAGGATTTTTGGGACACTCTCGAAGAGGCCTTAATCACATCAGATATCGGAGCTCCAGCCACACTTGACATCGTGGATTCTTTGCGTGCTGAGGCAACCCGTAAGGCGCTGCCTGATGCATATGCTGTCTTTGATTTATTAAACGAAAAACTTGCTGACCAATTTTGCAAGGATGAGGAAGAAATACTAAAAGGTAAACCTGCCACACTTCTTTTTGTTGGCATTAACGGTACAGGTAAAACTACAACAGTCGGCAAAATTGCTAAGGAAGCCACAGACGCTGGCAGAAACGTAATACTTGGTAGCGCTGACACATTCCGTGCGGCAGCCATCGAGCAACTTGAGGTTTGGTCAAACAGAGCCAATGTTGAAATGGTTACACGTGAGCGTGGTAGTGACCCAGCCAGTGTTTGCTTTGAGACATGCCAGCGCGCCAAGGAAAAGGACGCAGACTTAATCCTCATTGACACAGCAGGCCGCTTGCACACATCAGATGACCTCATGATGGAGCTTGAAAAGGTTTGTCACGTCACCCGTGAACAAAGCCCACATCCAGTATATGTAATCTTAGTAATTGATGCAACTACCGGTCAAAACGGTTTTGCTCAAGCTCGTGAATTCAACAATTTTTTGGCCATAAATGGCCTTATCGTAACCAAGCTTGATGGCACGGCTAAGGGTGGCATTGCATTGGCCGTATCCAAAGAACTAAACCTTCCAATCATCAAAATTGGAGTAGGCGAGCAAATAGAAGACCTGCGCGACTTTGATGCAAATGAGTTCGCGCGCGCATTTGTAGGAGATATAGACAATAGAGATGTTTGAGAGTTTAACCGACAGATTAACTGGAATTTTTGATAACTTGCGAGGCAAGGGTCGTCTCACTGAAGATGACATCAATTCCGCTATGCGCGAGATTAGGTTGGCGCTTCTCGAAGCTGACGTAAACTTTAAAGTTGTCAAAAACTTTATTAACAACACAAAAGAGCGCTGTCTTACAGCAGAAGTTCTAGATTCCTTAACTCCTGCTCAAAACGTTACAAAAGTAGTGTTAGAGGAACTCACGAATCTTCTAGACCAAGGAGATGCTAAATTTCAATTAGGGGCTAAAACCCCTCATGTAATAATGTTAGTAGGCTTACAAGGTTCTGGTAAAACTACAGCATGTGCAAAACTTGCATACAAACTTAAACAACAAAATCACACACCTCTGCTTGTTGCTTGCGATACTTACCGTCCAGCAGCTGCAGATCAGTTAGAGTCGCTGGGTAATGACATGGATGTTGCTGTATACAGGCAGTCAGATAAAACTCCAGTGCAAATTGCTAGGGAGGGAGTTCAATACGCTATTGATAACCTTAAAGATGTGGTGATAATTGATACAGCAGGACGTCTGCATGTAGACGAGCAGATGATGGATGAGGCCAAAAACATTAAGGACGCCACAAGTCCAGACCAAACAATGATGGTAGTGGATGCCATGACTGGTCAGGATGCCGTAAACGTTGCCAATTCATTTGCAGAGCAAGTGGAGTTTGACGGCGTTATTATGTCAAAGATGGATGGTGATGCCCGTGGCGGTGGTGCACTGTCAATTATGCAAGTAACAGGCAAGCCAATTCTCTTCATTTCTTCTGGCGAGAAACCAGATTCTTTGGATGAATTTCACCCAGATCGCATGGCCAAGCGTATTCTTGGCATGGGTGATATGGTGTCTCTCATCGAATCAGCAGTCGCTCAAGAACAGGCTGAGATTGAAGAAGAACAAGCAGAGCGCATGCTTCAAGCAAAGCTCACGCTAGATGACTTCATTACATTTAATCAGCAAATTGGCAAGATGGGTGGTATGGGCAAAATTATGGAGAGCATGCCAAATGCCAACAAGACTCAAGTTGATGAACACGCACTCGATGACATGGTTGTAATCATTCATTCTATGACTAAGGAAGAGAGGCAGAAGCCAGAAATCCTAAACGGTTCTAGAAGAGCTAGAATAGCAGCAGGGGCTGGAGTTAGAGTTCAGGATGTCAACCAGTTGATACAACGCTTTAATCAAACACGTAAGATGCTCAAAAAAATAATTCCAAACTTTGAAGAGGTTCCAGAATATACTGGCAAAAATCGCAGACGCAAAAAGGGTAACAAGAAGAAAAAGAATAAGCGTCGTTCAATGATGGGCATACCAGGCTTAGAGAATATGGGTTTGGGCGATATGCGCAAGCTTTCAAAACAAATTCAGGAAATGCAAAAAAATGGCAAGCTTTAAAAGGATCCCAGTAATTTTCTGCGCACTCGCTGTTGTCTTAATCATCATTTCAGTATCAGTTGGCTCGTGTATAGTTGATACCAACAAAAAAGCTGAAGCAGACAGACAAATAGCTGCTGCTGAGCAAGCAAAACAAGACGCTAAAAATGAAGCAAAAACCCGCCATGAAAATAGTATCAATGCAATTCTTAATCTAAGTAGCCAAGGTGAGTCAGAGCATCATATAGACATATCTAACTTTTATTACCAATATCCAGAGCTTCCTTCAGGATGTGAGGCTGTGGCGCTTACTAACCAGCTTAAGTTTTATGGTTATAAGCCATCTAAAACTGAAATTGCTGATAAGTATTTGCCACGAGATGGTGAAAATTTTAGAGACGCTTTTGTGGGGGATCCATATAACGAGGTTGACGGTGTGACAATCTTGCCTCCAGGCTTGCGCACAACTGCTAACAATTATCTTTTGGACCAGCATTCCGATTATCACGCTTACGATATCTCCAAAAAAAATTTCGAGGATCTTTTCGCCTACATTGAACATGGTCATCCAGTCCAAATTTGGGTCACAATGTATATGGATGTGCCAGGCGAGATAACCTCTACATATGGCGAGGATAATTTTTACATCAACGAGCATTCGTTGTTGCTCACGGGATTTAACAAGAACAATGACACAGTTGATGTTTGCTGCTCGCTTGCGGGTAACGTAACTTACGGCCTAGAACAGACTAAGCAAGTCTGGAACCAAATTGGCAAACATGCACTTGTTTTAGTTAAAGATTCAGAAGGGGAGGCATGGGCAGGATATGATCAGAATAATTAATGGACCAAATTTAAATTTACTAGGCAAACGTAAACCTGAATTATATGGGTATACAAGTCTTAAAGATTTAGAATCAGAATTACAAAATTATGCAGAAGTTGAATGTTTTCAAACCAATCACGAAGGTGAGATAATTGACTTAATTCAGAATACAACTTCACCAATAGTCCTAAATCCAGGAGCATATGGGCATTATTCATATGCAATACGTGATGCCATTGAAGCTATTAAATTTCCTGTAATTGAGGTACATATTACAGATGTAAACGCGCGTGAAGAGTTTAGATCAAAATTAGTTCTTTCAGATGTATGCTCTCGTACTATAATAGGGCACGGCATACGTGGTTATTTTGAAGCAATCGATATTTTAAAGGAGAAATTATGAAAAAATTTATTGTAGTTGCATCTACATTATTACTTGCTATTGGTTTTTGTGCATGCTCTTCTCAAAATACAATTCAAGCTAATCCAGATTCGGTTACAGATTCAAAGGCCTTATCAAAGCTTTTAATCAATGACAAGATTAATTACTTAGAAGGAGTAAAGTTTCGTGTTAAAAACAAAGATAGTGCAGGATTACCTGAACGTACATATACTATGCATGACTCTTTTAAATTGAATAGCAAAAATTTAAAGGTGGAGGTTGCGCCTAGTAGACAAGGTATGGAAAACTTAAACATTTCTGGTAGTGCACAACCTACACTTAGTCAGTTTGATGGTGTTATTAACAAAATCAAACAATACACAACAGGGCCAATCTATATTGTTGACCTGCGCCAAGAAAGTCATGCTCTAATAAATGGTGATGATATTTCGTGGTATGGCAAAAACAATTGGGCAAACCTAGGCCTCACTGAAGAACAAGTTATGCGAGATGAAAATACCCGACTTAAAGGTCTTGTTGGTAGTGATATTGATGTGTACTCTAAAGAAAAAAATGACGAGGATTACGATACAAAAAATTCGGTACATGTAGATTCTGTAACTACTGAGGCAGAAGTTTGTAAGTCCCTTGGTGTTAATTACAAACGTTTTGCATGTACAGACCATGTTTGGCCAAGTGCACAAGAAATTGATAATTTTATCGAGTTTACAAAGTCACTTCCACAAGACGCATGGCTACATTTTCATTGTCAACAAGGTTCTGGCAGGACAGCAGCCTTTATGGCTATATATGACATGATAAAAAATCCACTCATAGATATAGATACAATAGTTAAGCGTCAAGCCTTATACGACAGAGCTTATCTTTTCCAAGACAGCGATGATGGATATAAAGATACTCTTGCTCGAGAACGTAGCGAGATGACAAGAAACTTTTATCAATATGTTCAGGAAAATTATAAAAATAATTATATAATGACGTTTTCTGAGTGGCTTAGTAAAAAATAGAAAGGATACATTATGGCAATTTCAACAGCAGATTTTAAAAATGGCATGTGCATTGAGTATGACGGCAAGCCTCACACAATTGTAGAGTTCCAACATGTAAAACCAGGTAAAGGTTCTGCTTTTGTTAGAACAAAGCTCCGTGACCTAAATTCTGGTAGGGTAGTTGAATATACTTTCAACTCAGGAACTAAGTTTGAACCAATACATATTGATAAAAAAACTGTGCAATACTTATACAACGATGGCTCTGGTTTTGTCATGATGGACACAACAAGTTACGAGCAGGTAACAATACCTGATGATGTTTTAGGCGATGCTGCAAAATGGTTAAAAGAAAATGACGAGTGTCAACTCTTGTATGCTGGCGGTAAATTAATTTCAGCTGAACCTCAAATGTTTGTAGAGTTAGAAGTAACAGAGACTGACCCTGGTTTTAAAGGGGACACCGTACAAGGAGGCACAAAACCTGCAACACTTGAAACTGGTGCGCAAGTTCAGCTTCCTCTATACATTAATCAAGGAGATAAAGTCCAGATAGACACACGTGATGGACGCTTTGTAAAAAGAATTTAAAAAATTTTAAATTTTTGGAAATTTTTGTTATTTCAGTGTTAAAATACCAAACACGAACGCAGTTATATAAAAGTAGTTAAATGTTTAAGGAGAAAAAAATGACAAATTTAAAAACAAAAAAATCTGTGTTAGCAATTGTATTAAGTGTAGCTGTTCTTGCAGTAATCGCTATGTTTAGCATTAATTTTGCAAATAATAGCAATTCAGCAGATGCTGCTGATTCACCTGTTGTTCCAGCAGCTGAATCTAATGGTGTTGTATTTATGATTAACAAAGTTGGTGTTGGTGATGCTAGCAAGCTTCGTGTAAGAGCTACCAATACTGTTGCTAAAGAAGCACAAGGCCGTTCAGATATTGTTGCAAATTTTGAAATTTATACAACTGATGGCTCTTCATTAGGCAACTATCAAGATGTTACATTGACTGTAGGCGGTAAAGATGCTGCAAAAGTTCAGGGACAACATGCTAAGATTTTCATTCAGCATCATGACAACACAAATGAAGTAAAAGAAGGAGACTTTAACAACTCAGGTGCTATAACTTTGCAGCTAGAGAAACTGTCTTACTTCACAATCTGCGGTAACTTTGCTGGCGGTGGCGGCGGTGGCCACGATTCTGGTGACACTTCACCAAAAACAGGTTTATACTAATAATGTATAAAATTATCTAAATTTACTGGCCGTCAATTTATGGCGGCTAGTTTTTTATAAAGGAGATTTATGTCAAAGCATAAAAAAATAAGAAGACCATTGCCAAGAGAGCGTAAAGTATTTATTGCGATTTGTATTGTTTTGGCTCTTATTGTGCTTGCAGTTGCAGGATATTTAATTTACAAAAATTTTGATAATCAAGCTAAGTATAAAACTGATCCAGACATAATATTTAACCAAAAGGTGGCTGGTTATGATTTTAATAAACTGCGTCAAACATACCCTGATATCGTAGCTTGGTTAGATGTACCAAACACAAATATTGCACTTCCTATTGTGCAGCATCCAGATAATGATTTTTATTATCTTAATCACAATGCTCAATCAGAATATGATGTAAGTGGGGCGGCATATATGCAGCTTTGCAATAAAAAAGATATGTCTGATCCTGTAACTGTTGTATACGGGCATAATATGATTGACAATGGTATGTTTTCTACAGCACACTTTTTTGAGAACTCAGACTTCTTTAAAGATAATGAAAAGTTTTATGTTTATACGCCTGGACATAAATTAACATACACTACAGTCTCTGCATACATCTACGACGATAGACATATCATTAATTCCAATAATGGGTTTACTGATACTAACGTCAGGATGAAATACTTTAATGAAGTATGCAATCCTACATCTCAAGTTAAAAATGTAAGGCCGGGAATTAGCTTAAAAGCAGAAGATAAATTATTTCAATTATCCACTTGCATGAGCGATCCTAACCTTGCAAATCAAAGATATATTGTTTCTGGAGTATTAACTAATGACGAACCAACAAACTAACGAATCCGAAAATCACGACGAATTAATCCGCAAGCGTAAACGCAGACGCAGAAAGAATTATACCTTACGCAGACGCTTAAAAAAACTAGGCATTGTCTTGGGTGTTATTGTTGGTGTTGTAGCTCTAATTGCTATTATTATGTGTATTTTATCAGCTCTTGGTAGGCAAAATCTAAAAGCACCAGTACATGATGAAGGTAAAGTTGTTTATTACAACGGGCATAAATATAACTATAACGAAAATATAGTAAGTACACTTATTATTGGTTATGACCAAACAGAAAAAGACAAATATGAGGGCTTAAGTGGTCAGGCTGACTTTTTGTTGCTTATGACTCTAGATACAGAATCTGGCAAGCTTAGAGGCATATCTATTCCACGTGACACGATGATAGAAGTAGGTGAGTATGCCGGCGCTGCATTCATTGAAAAAAATACAAAAATGCAGATAGCAAAAAGCTATGGTTACGGGGATGGCAAGGAAAAATCCTGCGAAATCACTGCAAACAGCGTCTCACGCTTACTTTATAATATGCCAATCAAATATTATACAGCACTTAACTTAGAAGGTATAGGCCCTCTAAATGACTCTATAGGTGGTGTTTATTTAAATCCAATAGAGACAATCCCTAATACATCAATCTATAAAGGTCAAAACATTACTTTAATGGGTAACAATGCAAAAGCTTATGTGCGGTATAGAGACAAAAATGACGTAGAATCTTCTGAGATGAGACGCGCAAGACAAGTACAGTATGTAAATGAATTTTACCATCAGGCATTTAAGGGCGCTAATGGCCTGCAAACTGCAATTGATTTATACAACGTTGCAAGTAATTATATAATCACAAATTTAGGCTTACCTGAGTTTACATATTATGCTCAAAATGTACTCAACCATGGGATAGGAAATTTTGATATTAAGTCTGTACCAGGTCAGATAACGCAGCCTGATAGTTTAGTTGAGTTTAATGCAGATCAAAATCAATTATATGAGTTGGTACTTGATACTTTTTATATTAGGGAGAATTAAAAATTTTCATTATATTTAATAATAAATGTAGTAGAATATTCGCGCATAAAAATTATTTTAGTTAAGGAATTTTAATGACAATTAATTATTTTATAAATATAGTAAAGAAAAAAATTCATTTGTTGATATTGTTTCCAATTATTTTTGGCATAGGAGCAGCTATATTTGCTTGGGGTTTTATGACAAATGATTATACGAGCTCTGTTGCCATTTATGTTTTAAATCATAGAGAATATCAAAATGCTCCAGGTTACCTAAATTCAAATGATGTTGCAACTTCACAGCAACTATCTAACGATATCGCTGTACTTGCAAAAACAAATAGAGTTACTAATGCTGTTTGCGATGAGCTTGGTATAGAAGATTTAAAAGGCTATAGTGTTGGAGTGTCTTCTAACGAAAAAAATCGTGTCATTAATATTAGTGTTACTGGTAAAAATCCCAATTCTACCGCTCAAGTATGTAATTCTATCGCTAGACAAACAGCAACATTGGCTGTAGAGGTAATGAAAGCTGAAGCTGTAAATATTATAGAAGAGGCATATCCGAGCGATAACCCAAGTGGCCCCCATAGAATGCTAATTACCCTTATATCTCTTTTTGCTGGTATATTTTTGGCACTTGTTGTTATTGTTTTAGATGATATGTTAGATACAACTGTTAAGAACTCAAATGACCTAAAAGAGCTTGTGAATATTCCAATACTTGCTCAAGTTCCGTATATTAAGAAACTAAAATAAGGATTATATTATGAGTAAAAAACATTCTAAAAAAAATAGAGCAAGTTTTAACTATCCAGACCTTAAAAATTCTTTTAATACGCTTTTGGCAAATATTAGGTTTGCCTCTATTGATAAGCCTATTAAGTCAATTGTAGTTACATCTGTTGGTATGGACGAGGGTAAAAGTACTGTATCCTCAAACTTGGCCTTAGCAATTGCAAATTCAGGCAAGTCTTGCTTGCTTATAGAAGGTGACATGCGCAAAAGGTCGTTAGCTAAAATGCTACAAGTTCATACAAAATTTGGTATGTATTCGTTGTTAACTGGAAGGTGTAAGCCTAATCAAGCAATTACAGAAACTCAATTTCAAAATCTGTATTTTCTTGATTGCGAGCCTAGCATTCCTAACCCATCTGATATTTTGTCAACAAAGCGTTTTGCTTCGCTTTTGGATTTTGTGTACGATAAATATGACCATATTATTATTGATACTCCACCACTTGTGTCTTTTGTTGATGGTGCTCTTATCGGTACATTAGCAGATGCAACATTACTTGCTGTACGCGAGGGTAAGGCTAAAAAGGCCGCCGTTAGGGACTCTATAGAGCAGTTAAAACAAGCAAAAGCTAATATTTTAGGTACAGTATTAACTTTCTCAACAGACACAACAGAAAGTTATTTTTACTATGCTTATTACAATAAAGAGGGAAAACGCGTATCAAAAAGAAGCAAAAACAAATCAGAAGATTTAGCAGAAAACATAACCGATACTGAGGCAAGAGCTAATTTAGGCACATGGTTTAAGGGCGAGACTTTTGGTAAGGCCACAAACAGGCAACAATCAATGGTGACTAATGAAGTATCTGAGCCTGACAACACAAATCCTATGAAGCCCGTTGATCAAAGTGATGATAATACAGATACTCAAGAAGTTGCAAAAGAATACTTTCAAAATGCAAAACATCACATTGCCAACACAAAAGAATAAATGATTGACGGACATTGTCATATATTGCCTAATTGTGACGACGGCCCAAAAAGCATAGAAGAATCTTATGACGTTTTAAAATCTGCCCAAAGTTGTGGTGTCAATAAAATTATTTTCACCTCGCATTTTAAACACTCTTATGGTTCAGTTCAGCAGCATAAATTAGCTTATGAACAATTACTTCCATACGCTCAGAAACTTGGTATTGATGTAGCGTTAGGAGCAGAGGTCCACTGGAAAAAAATAAGTGAGATGGGCTTTAGCAATATGAAAGAACTTACACTAGGTAAATCAAATTTGTTTTTACTAGAGTTTTCTTCTGCTAATTTGCCAAGTGCATGGGAGACTATTGTGTATAAGCTTCAAGGCGAAGGATTAAAAATAATCATTGTACATCCAGAAAGATACCGTGCAGTACATGAAGACTTTGGAATTATTGATAAGTTTATTGACGCTGATTGTATGTTAATGTTATCCGCAACAAGCCTTGATAAAAGTGTTTTCGGTCAAAGGACATTTAAGTGCGCTAAAAAATTAATCAAGAAAAGACTTATAGACATAATCGCAAGCGATGCTCATTGCACACAAAATTACGAAATATTTAATAAAGCTATAACATATGCTGCTCGTTTTGGGTATAATACACAAGATGCTGATGAGATACTAGAAAAGGCTTTTTATTAAATAATTATGGCAAACAATAATTATATAAATAACAACAAAAACACTGACAAAAAACAAATTCTAGTATTTGTTTTTTCGTTGCTAATTTTGATCGTTCCAACAACTAGTTTTCTTTTCACCTGGTTTATTAGTTATGATCACTTAAATTATTTTAACAAAGGTAATTATGTTTTAGTTGCTGTTTTTTTTATTGTGTGCTTGATTTTTTTATTGTTTTTAGATGGATTTAAGTTTGACAAACGTAAGTTCAGTGACATTATTTTTTCTCAATTTGTTAGTTTATTCATTACTTATATGATAATGTATTTTATTATATCCCTTATAGCAAAAAAATTAGCTGATCCTTTTCCTTTAATTTTGTCCTTTATAGTTTCTAGTATTTTTTATGTTATTACAAATATAGTATTACAAAATATTTTTAAAAAATATTTTTCTGGTGAGAGCGCCATATTAGTTTATGGAAATGATTTAGCAAAAAACATAGAAAAAAAGGAATGTAGTAACTTAGATAGGTACATTGTTCGTCGCAGTATCAAATCAGACGTACCTTTGGACGAAATAATAAAGCAAATTGATAAATTTAACAACGTTGTTGTTTGTGATATTGATTTTAATTTAAGGGGAAAACTAATTAAGTATTGTTATGAACAAAAAAAGAGATTATATATTGTTCCTCAAATTTCAGACATAATTACACGAAGTGCTGATGAAATATATGTTATGGATTCCCCTATATTTTACTATAAGAATGCTGGTATTGATTTTACTGAAAAAGTAATTAAACGATTATTTGATATTGTGTTCTCTATTGTGGGCATAGTTATAACTTCTCCATTTATATTGCTTAGTGCAATTCTTATTAAATTGCAAGATAGAGGACCAATTTTTTATTTACAGAAAAGAACAACAATCAATAACAAGGATTTTAACATAATTAAATTTCGCTCTATGATAGTTGACGCAGAAAGTGACGGTGTTGCCCGACTTACGACTGAAAACGACAATAGAATTACGCGTGTAGGTAAATTTTTACGTCTTACAAGATTTGATGAGTTGCCTCAGTTTTTTAACATATTAAAAGGCGATATGTCTTTTGTTGGGCCAAGGCCTGAGCGCCCAGAACTTATTGCAGAATACGAAAAAGTTCTTCCAGAGTTTTCTTATAGAACAAACGTAAAAGCTGGCTTAACGGGGCAGGCACAGGTTAATGCCAAATACAATACTACACCATATGATAAATTAAGACAAGATTTATTGTATGTTGCCAATTACAATCTGTTTTTAGATATTAAAATTTTATTTTTGACTGTAAAAAGAGTATTTGAGCCTAGTAGTACTAAAGGTATTGATGAGGGAGAGTCTAACGCTTTGAACACAATAAACGATGTTAAACAGGATTCGTAGAATGAAATTACTTTATGTTGCCACCGTGCAAAGTCATATATATTATTTTCATTTGCCGCTTATTAAAGAATTGAATAATGATGGACACGTAGTAGACGTTGCTTGCAAAGGAGACGTAGCATTTAATTGTCAAGATTTTGATGACAATGTAAATAAATTATTTGATTTGCCTTTTGAAAGATCACCATTTAAATTTAATAATATAAGAACTTATTTTAAATTAAAAAAGATTATTAACGACGACAATTATGATATTGTACATTGCCATACTCCGATGGGAGGTATTTTAGCTCGTTTAGCTTCTAGAAAAGCTAGAAAGAAAGGTACAAAGGTTATTTATACAGCACATGGATTTCATTTCTATAAAGGTGCACCTATGATTAATTGGTTGGTGTATTTTCCTGTTGAATGGATTTGTTCATTTATGACAGATGTGTTAATTACCATAAACAAAGAAGATTACGAACGAGCAAATAGACGATTGCATACTAATAAATGCATATATGTTTATGGGGCCGGAATTAATGTTGATAAATTTAGTAATTGCAAGGTTAATGTAAAGAAAAAAAGAACAGAGCTTGGGATACCTCAAGATGCTTTTTTAATAGTGTCTGTTGGTGAAATTAACTACAATAAAAATCATAAGTTATTGGTTGAAGTTATTAGCAAGTTAAGCAAGCAGGACATATATTGTATTATTGCGGGTGATGGAATTTTATACAAAAAATTAAATTTATTAATTAAACAAAATAATTTGCAAAAGAGAGTTTTACTGTTAGGAAGGAGAAATGATATTCCTGATTTGTTAAAAATTTCAGATTTGTACGTTCATACATCATTGCGTGAGGGATTACCGTTTGCTGTTTTGGAGGCTTTAGCCTCTGGTATAACGGTTATTAGTTCTGACATTAGAGGATGTAGAGATATTTTGGATCAAGATCATATGTTTGATATAGATGACGAATATGAACTATGTTGTCTTATAAAAAAAATCTATAAACAACCATATAAATATCATATAAGTTCTGATATAGATATTGATAGATTTTCTTATTGTAAAGTTAATTTAATAATAAAATCACTGTATAAAATTACATTAACAAAGTAAATTTAGCTCACCCGTATTAAATATTAAAATAAAATCATATATGTTGTTTAAAACAATATGAATTAATTTTCAATATGTATTAAATAATTATTTAATATTTAAAATATTATATTAAAATAGAAAACAAAGTATGTAAAACCTGTACAATAAAAAAATAACATAATAAAGGATTGTTATATTATGACTAACAAAATAACTAATAAGAGTAAGAAGCCAATCAGAGTATTGCATGTTATTAACAACATGAATTGTGGCGGTATTGAAATGCTGCTTATGAATTTACACCGGCATATTAATCGTAATATAATTCAATTTGATTATTTATTATATTCAAAAGATAAATGTTATTTTGAAAATGAAATTAATGATTTGGGTGGAAAAATATTTAGAGTTGATAAATACACCATCAGTAATTACTTTACCTTTAAGCAACAAATTAATGAATTTTTTAAAAAACATTCAGAATATCGTATTGTTCATGGTCATATATTAGGCAGTGCCCATATTTATTTAAAGATAGCAAATAGATATGGATGTTTTACTATTGCCCATAGTCATAGTGCAGGCCCTGATTTATTTACTCTAAAAAACATTTTGCGTAAAAATAATGCTAAAAAAACCACTCATATTGCTAAATATTTTATGGCATGTTCTCAGGATGCTTGTAATTTTTATTTTGGAAAATCCATCGGCTTAGATAAAAGGAGATTTTGTATATTACATAACGCTATTGACATAAATCAATATAAATTTAATATTATGTTAAGAGAAAAAATCCAAGATAAATATGATTTAAGTAAAGATGATATTGTAATGGGGCATATGGGAAGATTCTCCCCAGAAAAAAATCATGACTATTTAATTGATATTTTTTATGAATGCTATAAAAAAAACAATCATTATAAACTTTTGCTTATAGGCGATGGCGAGCTTCGAAATACAATAGAAACTAAAGTTAAAAAATTAGGAATTAGCAATAGGGTGATTTTTACTGGCGTTGTTAACAATGTTCCGGATCTACTTCAAAGAATTGATTTATTTGTGTTTCCTTCATTTTTTGAAGGATTGAGTGTGGCAGCAATTGAAGCCCAAGCAGCAGGATTACCTTGTTTTCTATCAAAAACGATTACTGAAGAGAACGCATTAACAGACAGAGTCTATTTTTTAGATATAAAAAAAGACCCATCTTTTTGGTGCAATCAAATAATGCAGTGTAAATACATTGATAGGGATAAAGTAAATATTGATAATCTAAATAATTTATACGACATAAGTAAAGTTACTAAATTTCTTTCAGATTTTTATTTATGTCATTCTTAAATGTTCTTCTTGAATTGTCTAAGTTAATAAATTATTATTATGATTTCTAAAAAAGATATTTTATTATTTGATATAATTAATAATTGTTTTTTCAAAAATTAATGAAAATTTGATAGTATTTAAGGAACGGTTTTTGTGTATATGTAAGGTACTATTTATGGATAAAATTGAAATTAAAAAAAAGAAGCATACTAATTCCTCGCTTATTGTATTTTTTACCATTTTTAATTCACTTCTTATTTTTTACACATATTTACCCGCTACAGTCTATTTTTTTATTTCTATAATAATTTACTTTTTTTCTTATTATGTGCTTTACAAAAAATATACTTTCCCTGAAATTATGTTACTTTTTGTCATATTTACGTTACCTAGTTCTTTTGTTTCTGTATTAGGAACGCCTTATTCAGAGTTGCCAATTACTTTTCATGCTATTTTTATTTTTTTATTAACTATAAATATAATGTTTAAGAAAAAATTTGACGTGAAATATGTTATTTGTATTATTTTATTTTGCATAATCGCTTCTCTGCAAATTGTTTTTGTAGAATATCCTATAAGCTTATTAAAGCAGGCTTTTTCTATTGTTTTGTTTCTTTTCTCTTTTTTATTGATAAAACATTTTAGCACTACAGGATCTAACAATTATAAAATTTTAAGCATGGATATATATATATCAAGTGCGTTTGCTTTAGGTATACAAGTATTGATTCAAAGCTACTTTCATAATTCAGGAATTAACCTTGGAACTTCCGCTGAGTATGCATATGGTCGTTTTGCATGTGCAGGTTTGTTTGGTGATTATAGTTTCGCAGGCCTTTTTATTACTTCAGCAATTTTCTTAATATTGATAAGAATGTTTTTTTATAAAAATATAAATAATATTATAGGTTTTATTCTTTGTTGCTTTCTTTTGTTATGCGTTGTTGCTAATACATCCAGGACTGGCATTGTTTCTCTTGTTTTGGCACTTCTACTTTGTTATTTAATAAATTTTAGATATTTTCCTGTAGGATATTTTATTATATTAATAATGTGTTGCGCATTGTTTTACGTGTCTATTTTTGCTGTTGCCGGCAACAGGGGAGGGTTAGGTATGTTTCTTGATTCTGCGGGCAGAATCGAAAATTATATAGATTCAATAAACTTTATCATTGATAAGCCATTACTGGGATACGGCTTAGGGTTAGATAATTTGTTATTTTATACAGCGTTGAAAGTTCCACACAATTTTTTTATACAATATTTAATTCAGACAGGATTTATAGGCATGATTGTAATTTGTTTGCCTTTTGTTTTTTTTGTTAAAGATACTTTTACAGCTCATAATAAGTATAAATGGTTGTTTATACAAATTGCTATAGCATCAATGTTAATACCCGACATTGTTAGTTCAAGATTTTTATTTACAGTGATAGTTATTATATCTATGACTAAAAACGATGTTTCTATAGTAGAAAATCAGCATATTGAAAATTGCTAAAAAAATCAAAAATTAATATTAAATAGTAAAGGCTGTCGAATTGAATCAATTATTTAGTTATGCTTTTGATAAAGACAATTATTTGTTAATTTTATATAGCAATTTTTTTATAAGACGTTTACAAATTTTTATTTTTGAATATAAATACATCAACAAATAAAACTCGTTTTTAATAATTAATCGGTAAAACTTGGATAATATTGATTTTTTAAATTTAGAGTTAATGATGCAAGTATTGTAAAGGTCATCACACCTTATTTGCCTTAATATCTTTTTTATATCTGAATAGCTTTTATTTGAATAAAATTGACTTATACAAGCATTAAATATTTCAATTGTTGTTTTTCTATACAATTGATGTTGAAAATCGTATTTTTTCAAATCAACTAAAGTGGATATTTGATTGTATAAAAGTTTTGGGTAGTATAATGAAAGGGGTTCTATTCTACTTGTTATTGATTGCTCAGAATATGTATAGCAATACAAAGCGCAGTTAAGAAAATAAATACTATTAGCGTTTATCATACATGGAACAGTTACTACAAAATCCTCACCAATAGAAATTCTTTGATCTATATTACAAAATTTTGTATATAAATCTTTTTTAATTACTTTAGACCATAAACTGTACGGAATATTTGTCGCTGTATTAGACATTATCAATAATGGAAAAATTGATGAAGCGATGTCATTTTTTTGGTATAGGCCTTCATTGATAATTGCATTAACACAAAATTTTTTAGATTCGACAATACGTGAATAATTAAACATTAATATATCGGGAGAATATTTTTCTATAATAGGTATAATTTTATCAAAATAATATGGTTGTATGTAGTCATCTGGATCAATAGTAATAATATATTCACCTTGCGCAATGTTTATTCCGGCTTTTCGTGCGGAAACAAGACCTTGATTTTTTTGATGAATAGCTTTTATGTATGGATATTTATTAGTATACGAGTCAATAATTGAAGGGCTATTGTCTATGGATCCGTCATCAACAATTATCATTTCATAGTCTTTACAATCTTGACATAATATACTGTCTATACATCTATGAATATACTTTTCCATATTGTAGACAGGAATGATAATACTGAATTTTTGTTTTCTTATGATTGTCATTTTTTTTATTATACATAATTAAGCAAATAATTAGACAAAAATATGGTGATTATAATTATATTTGATATAATGAAAATATGAAAGTAAGTATATTAACATTGCATAATGTTCTGAATTATGGGTCTGCTTTGCAGACATTTGCTACGCAAGAAGTTTTTCATAGGTTTAATTTAAAGGTCGAGATAATTGATTTTCAAAGAAAAGATATAAATAATATTTATAAAAATAACTTTTCGTTAGATAACTCTAGTTTTTTAAAATTTTTTATTTCTGTCATTAAGCTGCCTTATAGAATTCTTTCTACAAAAAAAAAATTAAGAATTTTTAAAAATTTTTTAGATAAGAACATAAACTTAAGTAATGCTCTTTACTTAGATAATAAAGATTTTGAGAAGTATCCTGTTGTTGCTGATATATATTGTATAGGTAGCGATCAAGTTTGGAATTTTATATGGAATCAAGGTTTTATTGAACCGTTTTATCTTGGTTTTGCGCCAGAGAACTCATTTAAGATGTCATTTTCTTCAAGTTTTGGACGTAAAAAAATACCTGAGCATGAATCTAGAATAATTAAGCCCTATATGCTAAGATTTGATTCTATTTCTGTAAGAGAGAAAAGCGGAGTAGATATTTTAAAGAAAATTGGTATAAGAGAAACAATTAGTATATTAGATCCAACTTTAATGTTAAACAACAAAGATTGGTTTCAGTTTTGCAATAATAACCCTTTTCCAGATGAGCCGTATTTGCTAGTCTACCAACTCAATAATAATAAATTCTTTGACAATATTATTAAAATTATTGCTAAAGCAAAAGGACTTAAAATCATAAAAATTACTTTGGAATTAAAAAAAATTTTCAATAAGGATACTATAGTTTGTCCTAGCGTAGATAAATGGCTTACATATTTTTATCATGCAAGTTATGTTATTACGGATTCGTTTCATGGTACGGTTTTTTCCGTAAATTTTAATAAACAATTTTGCGTAATAGCTCCACCAAAATTCTCGGATAGATTAACTAACATATTATCTATTACAGATCTCGAAAACAGAATTATTGATAATCAAAATCAGATTGATTGCATGCTTAATACAGATATTGATTATAGCAAAGTTAATAAAATCATTCAACAAGAAAGAAACAAAGCCCATATTTTTCTTGAAAGATCTATTATAAAGGCAAAAGTATTGAATAAATACGCTGAATGACCTAAAATATAATTTATCTTTCTATGATGTCGTGATGAGTGATATTTATATATGAGTAAAGTAGATAAAAACGATAAAATTTTTATTAAAAATACAGGTATGCTGTATTTAATGACTGTGGCAACATATTTATTTCCGTTAATTCTTTTGCCTTATTTAACAAGGGTATTGCAACCAGACGCCTATGGATTAGTTATGTTTATGACAGCTACAATAACGTATTTTCAAATTTTTGTTGATTTTGGATTTAATTTTTCTTCAACTAAAATCATATCTCAATGCTCGTCAAATTATTCACTAATTAGTAAGACTGTTTTTGCAACAATTTTTGCCAAACTTATTCTCGTATTAATTTCTTTTATTATTTTTATATGCATGATTCCGTTTGTTCAAATTTTAAGAAATAATATCTTACTGTGTTATCTTTATTTTGCATCTATGGCTATTACTATATTTTTAACTGATTTCCTTTACAGAGGCATTGAAATGATGGAAATTATTACTTTTAGATATGTTTTAGCTAAATTAATATCTACTATTCTTACATTTATGTTAGTTCAGTCTCCGGACGACATTATATTAATTCCTTGCTTAAACATAATAGGCACTTTCGTTGCTGTTGTTTTTACTTGGTTACATATGTATAAAGTTCTCCATATACGCTTTGTTCCTATAAAAATCTCTGATGTGTTATTTCAAATAAAAAAATCCTCTATTTATTTTGTTGCTACTTTCGCTACTACATTGTTTGGTGCTACAAATACTTTTATTCTTGGTTTGCTTAATTTTTCTGTTGAGCAAATAGCATGTTGGAGTTTAGCTTTTCAAATTATTACTGCAGCACAAGCAGTTTTTAATCCTATAATTAATAGTTTGTATCCTCATATGACATCAAAAATTGACTTAAAATTAGTAAAAAAATTAATATTAATTTCTGTTCCTGTTATAATAATTGGAATTATTGTTGGCATTGTATTTTCACCATTCGTTGTTAATGTTTTTGCTGGGCCAGGTTATGAGGAAGCCATTCTTGTTTTGCAATTATTGTTGCCTTTATTGTTGTTTTCTTTTATTGGTCAACTAATTGGTTTTCCTGTTTTGGGTGCAATGGATGAAGAGAAAAAGGTTACATTTACAATAATTATTGCTTCTTCTTTTCATGTTGTGGGAATATTTATTTTGTGGAAATTTAATTTTATTGGCATAACTTCATTAGCTATTTTAAGAACTTCTACTGAATTTTTACTTTGTATGCAAAGGGTGGTGTTGTTAAAAAAGGCCTTACAGACCAAGCAGGATTGATTTAATGGATAATCCTTACAAAAATATTACATCTAATTGTTGCTCTTGTGGTGCATGTATGAATGTATGTCCAAAAAAAGCCATTAGAATTTCTAAAGACAAGCTTGGTTTTACTTTTCCTTTTATTGACAAACAGCTTTGTAATCGTTGTATGAAATGTGTAAGTGTTTGCGATTTTCAAAAAGATGCAAATAATGGAAACACACCAAAAATAACTTATATAGCACAAAACAAAAACTCAGATGATTTGATTTCAAGTTCATCGGGCGGAATATTTATTTATTTTGCTAAAAAAGTTACTAATGACGACGGAGTTGTGTTTGCTACCGTTAATGACAAAAAAAATAATGTATTTCATACCAGCACAAATAATATTGACCAACTTAAGTTAATGCAAGGATCTAAATATGTACAAAGTGATATTCAATTTTCTTATAAAAAAATCAGAAAAATGTTGGAAGACGGTATTTATGTAATGTTTGTTGGAACACCATGTCAAGTTGCCGGACTTAATTCATATTTAAATAAAGATTATATAAATTTATTATCTTTGGATATTGTATGCCATGGAGTGCCAAGTTTAGCCTTCCTTAAAGATTATCTAAAACTTTGTGAGCAAAAATATAGTATTGATGTCCACGACATAAAATTTAGATCTAAAAATATTGACTGGAATCATTCGCTTAGTAATTTAGTTTTAAATGACAATAAATTTATTCCAACCAATAAATCGTATTATTATACATATTTTTTAAAAGGAAAAATCTATCGTGAGTCGTGCTATAAATGTAAATACGCAAACGAATATAGACAAGGTGATATTACAATAGGAGATTATTGGGGTATTGAAAAAGTGCACCCTGATATAAATTCTTATATAGATTGTTCAAAAGGAGTTTCTTTATTAACAGTTAATACTAAAAAAGGAGAAAAATTTTTAAATCAAAATAAAGACGGTTTGTTCCTAATGAAAACCGACTTTGATAAAGCAAAACAATATAATGGACAGTTATGCCATCCAACTTTAAGACCAAAAGATAGAGACAAAATTATGGATATTTATCTCAGAAAGGGCACTAAAGGTTTAAATAGATATTTTAAATTGACAAATTATCCAAAATTGTATTTGTCACGTATAGTTCCTCCTCAAATTAAGAAAGTTCTCAAAAAAATTATTACAAATTTTTCATAAAATGCAACATCAACTATTTTTCTGATTTATATATAATAAATGATACAATGCAAGTATGACAATAACATTAACACATGATGAACATATTACTGAAAGATTTGATTGTTTTAATCCTCAAAAAGCAAATTGTTTAAATTATGCTCATGGATTGATTCTTTCAACATTAGATTATCTTTATCAACAGCAAATGAACAATAATGATTATTCAGAATAATTTTGTATAATTAAATTATGTTTAAAAATTACGAAATTGAACAATACAAAACAATAAAAGATAAGTTTATGTCTCAATATGACAAACTAAACAAGACACATAATATTCTAGTTATGGTAGGTAATGGATTTGACATAGCGTGTTTAAATAATTTTCGAAGTAAACAATTTCCGAATCTAGTTTCATCTTATTCAAATTTTTACCAATACTTAGAATTACAAGGACGCATTTTAAAAGATAACTATATCTATAAACAAATGAGTTTAGATAAAAATAAAAATAAAGAAAATTGGTCAGATTTCGAAAATTCAATTGCTACGCTATATTGTGATGTCGATATCGATAATGTTCAGTTAACTAAGGATTTAGATGATATCAGGAACGAATTTTCTTATTATTTAAACGAGCTGATAGATTATGATATTGTTAAGGCGTTAAATAATGATTCATCGGAAAATAAACGAGCATCAATTACTTTATCATCATTTCTGTTTGACGTTGACGGAGAATGCGGAGCGTTTAATTGCTCTGTTGACCATGGAGATTTAATTAATTTTAAATTCCTAAATTTTAATTATACTTTTTTATTAGATAACTATCTATGCTTAGATAAAAGACAGTTTGATCCGCATAAATATTCAGTATCTGACAGAAATTTATCTTTTCATACATTAACAGGTTTTTGGGGAAATGAATGGATTCCCTCCGCTTATTTAATGTTAAAAGTGGAACATCCTAATGGTGTTCAGCATATTCCACGTTCTTACATATTTGGGACCGAAGCTGAAAACTATCCTAAATGGTGTGATGATAAATTTTTGATTAAATCATTTGTAGGACAGTATGATCGAAAGTATTTTGATTATTTCGACAATGTTGAAGTATTTATAATCTTTGGAATGTCTTTAGGAGCTTCAGATTCGTGGTGGTATAAAAATATTTTTCATACTATAATGAAAAATCAATCTCATTTATTAATATATTTTTATGGAAAAGACATTAGTGCTGATGAGATAAAAAATAAATTTATACATTCAGCAGTAACTGATTTGTCTTTGTATAGCGAATTTGATCTTGAAGATATTAAACGTTCTATATCCGTTGTGATTTATGATGATGATTCAAAAATTAAATTTCTTTCTTTTCATAATAATGATTTTCAAGAATAATATTAAACATTGAATATTGTTAGCATGCATAAAAAACTAAACATACTTATGATCGCTGGAAATGGATTTGACTTGTCATCAGGACTTGATACTTCGGTTCATAGTTTTTTGAAGTGTTTACAAAAATCAATACAGAATGAGTCTAGTCGATTTCCTTCTTTTGTACGCAATTCAATAATGAAAACTCCTGATCGATGGTTTTGTCTTGAAGAAAAAATAGGACAAGTAGCTTGCTATTTTAGTAATGCAAGTGAATATCTTTCTTTTTATGAGTATTTAAAAGATGAATTTATAAATTTTATTTCTTTACAAGAAAACAAAATACAAACTTATAGAACAAACTTTCTTAAAGCTGAAGAATTCTGTACAGAATTACATAATATTTTTACATCATTTACAAATATTGATTCAGGTGAAATACAAAAGCTACCTAAATCAGATAATTTTCAAAGATGTGACTGGGACATAAACTTTGTAACATTTAATTACACTTCATTACTGGATGAATTAGTTTTTGTTTATAATGAACCAGAAAAAATATATAGATTTCAAAAAGAAAGCCACAAGGTGTTTGGCAAATATGAAAGAATATTCAATAAAGACGTACTTCATATTCATGGATCATTAAGAAATGATGACAAAAATATAATTTTTGGTTTAGATAACAAAAATCAGATTAATAATCCTGTTTTACGAGAAAATAGAGATGTTCAACATTCATTATTAAAAACAATTATCAATGAAAATAACGGATTAAATAGGATACCTAAATTTTACTCATTAATTAACAATGCAGACATTATTCTTATGTACGGCTGGTCGTTAGGTTCTACTGATAAATTTTGGGTTGATAAAGTTAAGGAATGGATATTGCAAGATCTTGATAATAATGATAAATTCATTGTTGTGGTCAAATATTTTAAAGATAAAATAACCGAAATAGATTATGAGGAGCGTAAATCAAGTATTGATGCTACAAAAAACATCATTTTAGATGGCTTGGATTTATCTGTTTCTGATATGAAAAAGGCAGACAATAAAATTCATGTATTATTGAACACGGCTAATGATGATTTAAATTTGCTAAGCGCGTTTAAGCATATTCGATTAGCAATAGACGGCAAGCCACACGATCGTTAGACTAATTATTTAATCTGTTATAAACGACACAATAATAGATGCTATGAAGTATACTGCACGAGATGATTTCTTTCATCCTGAGCTAGAATGGGCAAGTGACAGCCGGCTGATATTAATCACAGCTCATAGACGCGAAAACCTTGGTGATTCCATGCATAATATGTTTAGAGCTATTAGACGTGTGCTTGATGAACATCCAACAATTAAGACTAAAAATCAATATCAATTGTTTTTGATTGTTCTGCAAGCTTAATTAAATCTTTTCTTTTAGCTTTATTGTACGATTGGTCATTTTTTTCAATAATATATTGCGCAATGTGATCATTGTCGCAATAGATAAATTTATCATTAAATCCAAGATGTTCTAATTCTGTTTTAATTCGTTCTTTATGTTCTTTATTAATAATGAATGTTTGGTCTGGTTTTATGTGTTGGTATGATAGTAAAACATCATACATTTGAAACACAAATGTACCTTGTTGATTTCGAATACGTTCGTGTATGCACGGTGTGGTATAAGTAAAGATAAACGGAAAATTTACATTTATTGGACTTTTTTTATACGGGAGTCGATAGTAATTAGCTATACGCGAATATGTAATTAATATGCATTTTGAAAGACCGTTTCCAAATAAAAAATCGTTATTTATTAATATTTGCTTTGTATTGTCTATTATTGGATTATGCTCGTCAAGTTTATTTTTTGTATAAGGGGTAAATAAAGATTGTGGACTAGTTAAAAAGTTATATAATTTTTTAAAGATATGGTAATTTTGCTCGCCATTTTTTGAGGACGTAACTACTTTAAGTTTATGAATTATTTCATCCAATTTGTTATATGCGTTATATTCTTTTGCTGCCTTAGCGCATTTCTGTAATTCGCAGAGTATTTTAATAAGCGATTCGTACAAAAAGTTTTGAAGTTCTAGACTAAAATTGATTGAACTTATTTTGCTTGATAAGTTATTGATTAAATCAACGTCACAATTAATTAAGTTAGGCATTCCTGTCCATCCAAGCTCATTATCGATAATCAAATCATTTATCGGTACGAGGCGATAATTTTTAATGAAGTGTACTTGTCCATTAGAGTTGACGTTATCGTTACATGCAAAATACAAAGCAATTAATGGTGAAAATGAAAAATCTATGAGGTTAGTTGGTATTGAGTGGTGCCTTGCATATGCAATAAAATGTATTTTTGAGAGGGGTTTTAAAGTTGGCTCCATTTCGAAATAAAAATCAGATAAAATATTTTTGTAGGAAAACATTTTATTGTCTCTTAGTATTGTAGATAATATTCCTGAACTTTTATGTTCTGATTTTTCTCCTCTGTATATACATTCGTATAAATCATATTTTTCAATTTTGCGAATATAGTCAGATAAAGATTCAACAATGATGGCCATTTATTTCTCCTAGGGCTTGTTCTTGTCTTTATTATAATATAGGAAAGTATACTCGTCAAACTTAACCACCGATAAAATATGAGACTTGCAATGTTTTTAAGTTTATAGTAAAGTAAAAAAATGGACATGCGCACGGTAAAAATAGAAAATGCAATATTGAATATCAAAGAAGGTGGTGCTTTCCAGCGACTTGTAGATGACTATATTGCCTATAAGTATAATTTAGATGTATCCACACCTGGAAGTAAAAGTGGATCTGTTAAGACTATAACCGGAAATCCGGATTCTTTTATATCATATGATGATGGAACATATACATTGATTATGCATGGTACCTACCAGGGCAGAACCGAAGCAATTTCTAAGATAAAGAAAGATATATTATCATGCATTAATCTTGCCAGTAATCTTTCTGTCAATACGAAAAAGATTATCTGTTCTTATACTGCAGAAATTAGACCTCAAGATTTAGAAAATATTAAAAAGGAATTCAGCAATTATTGTATTGATTTTGTTTCTCTTCATACGCTTGCTCACGATCTTGCCTATAAATACCCATTTTTAGCTAAAGATCATTTAGGTATTTCAATTGATACAGGTCAAATAATGAAATTAGATAAATTTATTAAATTGCACAAAAAAATGCCTCTTAAGGCAACATTAAAAAATTGTCTAATAGGTAGAAATAAGCAGCTTAATGATTTATTGTGTCTGTTAAAGGAACATCAATGTTGTATTGTATATGGCAATCCAGGTGTTGGTAAAACACATTTGTGTATTGAAGCAATTAAGAAAACAGTTCCTCCGGTTAAAAACTTGTATGTAATTAGAGACAACGACAAAGATATTAATGATGATTTACATATGTATCTAGACAACCAAGATGAATGTTTTATATACATTGACTCTCCAAATTTATTTAATGATAAGCTGAAAGAAATATTCGAGTATTTGTTATATGTTTCTGATTCGTTAAATTTTAAAATCTTAATATCTATTGATTCGTTTTGTAAAAATAGACTATATGAACTTGTCGCTCAATACATTGCTGATATAAAGATGTGTAAGTGTCCATTATTGGATTATGATAATTGTATAACAATATTAAATAAGTTGTATAAAATTAATAATCCTACTTATGCTACCTTTGTGTTCAATGCTATTAAGGGGAATATTAAGCTCATGACCCTGCTGCTTAATCGTAAAAAGCATAATTTTGATAATAGTTATGAGCTGTATAAACACATATATAATAAACTTTTATATGATTTAAATTTAGACGATACAGACCTTAAGAATATTATTATTTTAGAATATATCGCATCTTTGCCAAACATGTCTTTAAAGAATGCTGAGTTTTTGTCTTTGAATGGTTTTACAGAAGAGACTATACAGCAAATAAAAGAAAAGTTTTTAGAAATGAATATATTTTATGAAGCAAGCAACGATAGTATCGTAATGGAAGATACGAATTTTATGGATTATTTATATTATTTAGTTTTTATACAAAAACAACTACTTAATATAAATGATTTTATTCGATTTAATGATGAATACTTATATACATATGTAACTAAAGTTGTGAATAGTCTTTTAGCTGTATTTCCAGACCAGCAAAAGAAAAGCCTTCCAATAATGGAGCAATCTATCAAGGCGTGTTTTGAAACTATGAATGATGACTGCATAATAAATTATTTATATAGATTTCATGAACTTATTCCTGATTTTTCATTGGCGGCTTTGCGAGATTATATAAAACAGTTTTCTAATGTTGAAAGTAAACCTGATTTAGATTATTCTATGAAGGAAACACTAAAAAAAATAATTGAAATTGCATGTATAGAATGCAGTGAACATAATTTGTTACAATCCTTAGATTTATTAACGCATATCTATATTTTGTATCCTAAAATGAATACTTTTTTAATTGATGAGCTAAAAATGCGCACAATGACGATATTCTCTTTTAATAAAGGTTTTGAAAATGAAATCAAAACAATAGACTATTTATATCAAAAAGCACAATCAAACAGCAAATTAGCCTCTTTCTACATAAAATATAGTGACTATATACTAAGCACACAATACGAAAAATCTCAGTGGATAAATGCAGATTCTCCAACTGTAAATCTAACCACATTAACACCTTCTTTAGATGAGAGATATTCATATTTACGTATTCATGCTTGGATTAAATTATTGAATTTATATTTAAATAATTTAAATAATATAGAAATATTTAATGTTGTTGCTAATGTATGTAGAAACGGTCTACGACATGAAAAATTTGTTGATTTTATGAAATTTGACTATGGAAATATTGAAAAATATTTGTTAAATCACCTCAATGATAAAGATCCAATACTATATTTAATTGCATGTAAATATAATTTTTATTTTGATATGTATGACGTTGAATTGCCAGCTACCATAACTAAGTTAAATAAAAATTTATATTATCAGCTTTTGCAATATATAATGTATGATTTTCTTTTTTTAGAAAATATAAACGATAGATTTTTTAATCATGATAATAATTATTTACAAATAATAAAGAATGTAACTTTAAATGACTTTAGTAAATGTTTTAATATTTTAAGATTTTATTGTAAAGCCAACACTATAAATTCATGGAGTATATCTCAACACATAGATACTGTGTTTAAAAGCTCTAGCATATCTTTTGAGGAATTGTTTAACGTATATTATGAGTATGGATGCCCTTTTATCGCAGAAACACATTCTTTAGCCAAAATAGCTGTTTCCGAAATTGGTATATTAAAGATTACTAAAATTCTCCAAGCAAATTCATCCTATGATATTAATATTTTTATAATGAATTGTTGGAGAGAAGTCAACCAAGAAGATATTGATAAAAAGCTTGAATATAAGTTTAACGTATTTGTTTTAAACCAATTGCGTATGCTAGTCTAAAAATGGCCAGTTTTTAAAAAGATTCTCATTGAAAAAT
>JAUNNF010000010.1:2077-63917 GCA_030537355.1 Coriobacteriia bacterium | reverse complement strand
TTTTCAATGAGAATCTTTTTAAAAACTGGCCATTTTTAGACTAGCATACGCAAATGTTATAAAATTTATTGCAGCTATTCTTGTTATTACTACTCATTCATTTTGTTTATCTCAAAACCAACCAGATCCATTATATTTGGCAACCAATAATCAAATATCACTTGGTGCGATTGCTGTTAGTATCTTTTTTATGTATAGTGGAATTTATATCAATAAGTCTATTCAAAGAACAAAAAAAGCCAGAAAATACTTATACAAAAGATGCATAAGACTTTTTCCTGCTTTAATAATTGTAATACTGTTTTCTGTCTTTGTATTAGGTCCATTACTAACGACCTTCAAGATATCTGACTATTTTATTAATAAAACAACATTTCTCTATTTACTTAATATTCTTCTAATTCCTATTCATAACTTACCAGGAGTATTTACAAGCAATTGTTATAATCCAACAGTTAATGGAGCACTTTGGACTCTACCAATAGAATTTATTTGTTATATAGTTTTGCTTTTATTTTGGCTTACCTCAAATAAAAGCTGCAAAATAAAACTAAAATATTTAAATGTAATTGCTCTGTTTATTAATTTAATATTGTTAATAATTGCTATGCTATACGGAAACGATTTAATTATTTCTGCAATAAGAGCAATTGTTTTCTTTTTTATCGGGACATGTTTATACGACTTTGCTAAATACATTAAACTTCATTTTGTAGGGTTAATAATTGTTTTTGTATGCTTAATCATATCATTTATAATGCGACTTGCGAATTTTGCCATAATATTATTTTTTCCTTATTTTATTTTATGCTTAACATTTTTGTTTCCTAAAATCAAAAATTTTAAATTATTTAATATTTCATATGAAATGTATTTATTAGGGTTTCCAATACAACAAACATTAGTGCATTTCTGGGGTGGACAAATGCCTATACTAATAAATTTCACACTTGCATTGCCAATAGATATAATTCTAGGTTTTATAGTATATAAAATTTCAAATATTATTATTTCCAAATTACGAAAATAAAAAACGTAACAACATTGTTTGTGCAAAATTAATATATAAATAAATAGAACATATTACATAAAAAGCATAATAATATTGTTTTTTTGGAATCTTGTTTATAATTTTAGAACTACCTATAATAGATAATAAAGGAAATAACATAGGTGTTAAATACCTTCCCTGAACTCCTAGGATTTCCTTTGAACCAACAGGAGTAAAATCAACATACAAAGCAGTAACAACCAAAACAACACTAACTAAAAAGAATATAGAAACAATAATTCTTAGATGAGTTTTTGCTGTAAACACATCACATTTATCTTTATCAGTAATTACTGCAACAATTATTATTACAATATAAAATGCCGAAAAGATTCCAACACCTAAATTAGCAAAATTGCAAGAATATAAATTACTGCTAGAAACGGACAAGTATTCATATATAAACATTATTAGCGTCTTAGCATATTGTATAGGATTACTCAAAATAAAAACTATTTGTGCTAACGGATTAACACCAGCGCCTCCTCTAGAATCTCCCACAGAAGATATTGCAGTTATAGATCTTATAAACAAAAAAACAAACATTAAAAGAATAAAAGCCAATACTATTAAAATATATTTTCTTCGTTCTTTAGGTGTGTTAAATTTGTTTTTTGGCATAAACAAAGGAAGTAACATAAATAATATATATATCTGTTTTGGAATAAACGCTAAGAATAGGGCACCGCACATAATTATTGTGCTTCTTAGGGTAATTTTTTTGTTGGAATCTTGAATTTCACCTATAAAATAGGCCATTCCAAGGAAAGAAAATGCATTGACCCACCAGTCATACGAACAACTAGTTGCCACAAAAATATTGGTAGGAAACAGTGCGATAACTAATAATATTATTTTACCAGATTTTAATTTTTTAATTGCAAAATAGCATAAGCAAACATAACACAATAAATTAATAAGTTTTATCGCATTAAATTTAAAATAAAATGACGCGTTAAATAACTGTGCTATTGCAGCTGCAACAGCTCCTGGAAAATATTCAAGACTAAAATTTCTATTTGCAAAATATACAACAGAATCATTATTATTTTCCATATATCCTATATTGCTAATAATTCTATGAAGCCCAACAGTAGGTTGTGTCCTTAAATCAGCAGTATATACATTCATATCAGAAAGTGAACATTGCCCAAATATGCTCGACATTCCTATGGTATTTAAAAAATGTGTATCAATATCCCAGTTAGCATTTGCTATAGGGCATATTAAAATAATTAAAAACCCAACGTTTAAAGCAATTAATACAAATGCTGTTTCGGGTCTAAGGATTTGTTTTCTATTGTTATACACAAAACAAACACACATAAAAACAAACGAAGAGATAAACAACATTAAATATATATTAAAATCACTTGTATTAAATACTTTTGAAAAAACTAAACTACTAGTTATTCTCTCTAATATACATCCTAAAACTAAAGAACATATAAGGGCAACGGAAAGATAAGCAAACAAGCGTAAATTTCTTTTTACCCATAATAATAATTTTTCCAAAAACAGCGTTTTATATTCTATAAAGATTACTATTGTAGACAATAATAATGCTATCACAAACGCAATGACATAAATATTAAATTCAATGTAGATAGGAGATAAACTTTCATTGAAATCCACATTATATAACAATATACGTTCACAACTTAAACCTTCAGGATTTGTAATTGAAATATTATCAATATTTTTATTATCATTAACATAATAAATTTGATTTCCTTGTTTTATGTTGCTCCAATTTAAGCATGTACTAGTAAAACTTTCATTCCCGCTATAAAACAAAGCCAAACTATTAATGTCTTTCTCGTTTAATTTTGTATTATTTTCAAAAGAAAAATTATATTCAACAACAATTGACTTAAAGTTAATACCGTCCAAATTAAATTTAACTTTATTATTTTCAACTTTAATACATCGATTACTATTAGTATCTAAAACAACAGCTGATTCATTCGGAGCTGAATACGATTTAAAGCTTCTTACAGGAACAACAAAAGCCGCAGCTATTAAACAAAATACGCATGTTATACAAATACTTTGTATAATTAATTTAAATCGCTTGTTCATATTTTTTACCATAACATGCTGTATTCAATTAATGCTTTAAATTAGTATCGCATTGTGTTCAGCTTAAATTTTATAATTTAAAAAATTGTCTAGCTATCTTAACTTAATATTTCCACCAGTGCAGTCATCTGTACTTTGTCCACCAGAGCTACTTCCAGCATAACCACCAGATCCACTTTCACTAGTATCTTGTTCTTGAGCAGCGGCAGCATCAGCAGCAGCTTTTGCAGCAGCATCGTCAGCTGCTTTTTTATCTGCAGCTATCTTTTGTTCGCCGGCAAGTGTATTTAAGCTTGCGCCAGAAGGATCTTTGTATTCAATATATCCAATTTTGTCAGCAGAATTAATGCATAACTTTGCATCTGCATAATCTGATAGACCAGCCTGTGTTAAATTATGAAGTGTAATAGATGAATTATCTTTTAAAACAAAAGTAATATCATAAGCAGCCTTTAATTGAACTCCTCCACTTTGAGTATTTGCAGTTGAGCCTTTCCCTTCGTCTAAATAAATCTCTGCTGTAGCGTCATTAGACCATATATTATTATCTGAAGGTGCTAGATCTTTTGAAGCTGAATCTCCAACTAATTGAACTTTAACTGCTGTAACATCCTGTCCTGTAGTATTAGTTAGTGTCAAAGTTTTTGTAGAGTCTGACTTTACACCATACTTGATGCTAATTGTCTTTTCGTTGGATTGATTATCTTGTGACTGACTTTTACATCCTACTAAAACGCAAATAGACAAGCAAACAAATGCGGACATTATTACAGTAAATATCTTCTTTTTCATTATCATACACCTTCCTTTTATTTGACGGAAATATTATACTCGTTAATCTTATAAATACAAGAATTTTGAAAAATTCTTATTTAAACAATATGATATAATAAAATAAATATTAAATAAAAAGGTAAAATAATGAAAAAAAGAACTATTAAATCTAGTTTATACAAGGCGATAACCTTTATTATTATATGCCTAGTAATTACATTACTTACATCACTTGCATTCGCTAACCCTACATCATCAAAAACTGAATGCAATTCTCAAACACCAACTATAGAAAAGCAACAAAATACAGAATCTAATAAACCCACAATAAACCCGATAAATAATGCTGAAATAAAGGCTATCTTAAATCAAACAGAAACCAAAGCTACCCTCATGGCTTCAGATTCTATCATTCAAGGCGGACAAGTAATGTTTGCTGTTTGGAATATTGCTAAAGGACAAAATCCAATAAAATGGTACTACACTAACAATGCATATACTGTAGCTAAAAACGAATGTAACATCATAGACTTTAAAGCATCTGGTAAATATGCAGTCCATGTTTACTATAAAAATCCTCAAGGTCAAGAAACATTTTTGGGAGCTAGCGAGTTTAGCGTGTCACCGCTAACTGCTGGACAAATAAGCATAACTGACAAAGACAAAAGTAATTTATCTTTTAAAATTAACGAAACAAGTGTCAAATCAATCTCAGGTGTATCTAAATTTATGTTTGCTGTTTGGACAGAAAAAGGTGGCCAAGATGATATTAAATGGACAAATGCAAAAGCAACACTAAATTCAGACAATACATATAGTAGTCAGATTACAGAGTATCTATCAAATCATAAATACGAAAATGGTAATTATGTTATTCATGTTTATGCTGTTGGAAATAATGGTGTTGAGACGCGTATCAGTGCTATTGCTGAACCAATTAATTTAGTAGACTCTAATATTTCATCTACACTCAATGACTCCGAAACAAAAGCCTCTTTAGTAGCTTCCAACCCAATTATTCAAGGTGGACAAGTAATGTTTGCTGTTTGGAATATTGCTAAAGGACAAAATCCAATAAAATGGTACTACACTAACAATGCATATACTGTAGCTAAAAACGAATGTAACATCATAGACTTTAAAGCATCTGGTAAATATGCAGTCCATGTTTACTATAAAAATCCTCAAGGTCAAGAAACATTTTTGGGAGCTAGCGAGTTTAGCGTGTCACCGCTAACTGCTGGACAAATAAGCATAACTGACAAAGACAAAAGTAATTTATCTTTTAAAATTAACGAAACAAGTGTCAAATCAATCTCAGGTGTATCTAAATTTATGTTTGCTGTTTGGACAGAAAAAGGTGGCCAAGATGATATTAAATGGACAAATGCAAAAGCAACACTAAATTCAGACAATACATATAGTAGTCAGATTACAGAGTATCTATCAAATCATAAATACGAAAATGGTAATTATATAATTCATGTTTATGCTGTTGGAAAAAATGGTGTTGAAACGCGTGTTAGCGCTATTACTGAACCAATAAATTTAGTCCACGAAGGTTTTTACAATAGTGTTAACGATGATGAAACTATTACTTCTCTTAGAATAGTTAATAGTAAAATTAATTCTGCATCGAAAATTCAGTTTGCTGTATGGAGTGCTGTTAAACAGCAAAAAGACATTATGTGGTACAACGCCACAAAAGATCACATCACAGGTAATTACAATGTTAAAATTAGTGATTTTAAGCAGTTAGGAAGATATTATGTTCATGCCTATATAACTACCTCATCAGGAACATTAGAATTTATTGATAGTACTTCATTTACAATTAATCCACCCTATTTTCAAACACTTATCGAAAATGTTGATGGACATTATGGTACTTTCAATATAAATATAAACGACGTACATCTTCCACTAACAATTCAAAACATTAAAGTTGCTACTTGGACCCCAAGAGAAACAGGTGCCCATGCAACATGGTATACAGCTACAAAATTAGATCCTCTAAATTACAAAGCCATATCTGACGTAAAAGACCATGATTTTGAATTTGGTTCATACAATATTCATGTATATGCGTTTATGAAAAATGGTTGTGAATATAATGCATCACAACATTCAACAAACATACAACCTAATGATTATCTAGGTGTAAAACGTATGGGCAACACAATGTATAGAGCTTGCGCTAAAGGTCTTCATGCTTCGGCTTCTCGAGTCCAATTTCCAACATGGAGCGAAACTCAAGGTCAAGATGATTTAATATGGTATGAAGGAACGCAACATTCAGATAATACTTGGACTGCAGATTTTTCCGCTCGTTGTCATTTTCATGAAGGAAAATTTGCAACTCATTGTTATATGTTTAACAAAACTACAGGACTGCAAGAATTCATAAACGGTGTATCTTATCAAGTTCCAAAAGAGGATATTCGTAAACAATTTAATTTATACCATGGAATTACTCAAGGAATAGATGTTTCTGAACATCAAGCAAATATTAACTGGGATGCTGTAGCAAATAGTAATCAAGTAGGTTATGCAATGATAAGAATTGGGTTTGGAACACAAAGATCAGATTATCAATTTTCAAATAATTATCTAAAAGCCGTAAGTAAAGGTATCCCCGTGGGAGGTTACTGGTATAGTTATGCTACATCAGTTCAAGGAGCAGAACAAGAAGCTAGAAAATGCCTTGAAATTCTTAATGGTAGATATTTCGATTTGCCAATAGCCTTCGACCTAGAACAACACCCTGAATTAGATGCTAACACCAATACTGCAATGATTAACGCATTTTGCTCTATACTACAAAATGCAGGATATCAACCAATGGTATACGCTAGCGAATCTTGGTATAATGGAAAATTTTATCCAAACAATCTAAATGCATATATTTCTTTTTGGGTTGCAAAATGGAGTAGTAAACAACCTGATGTTCCTCATTCAGAAAGAATGAGAGTATGGCAATTTACAAGCAATGGAGGCATATCAGGAATTGATGGCCGAGTAGACATGGACCATATATATTACTAATCTGATTATCTTAACTTAATATTCCCACCAGTGCAATCGTTTGTGCTTTGTCCGCCTGGGCTACTATCTGCATAACCACTAGAACCGCTTTCGCTAGTATCTTGTTGTTATTGAGTTGGAGCGTCAGCACAATCTTCAACACCAGCTTGTGTAAGATTATGAAGAATAGTAGAAGTATTACCTTTTAAAACAATAGTTATGTCATAAGCAGCCTTTAACTGAACTCCACCACTTTGAGTGTTAGCAGTTGAGCCATTTTCTTGTTCTAGATAAATTTCAGCAGTAGCATCATTAGCCCATATATTATTATCTGATGGTGCTAAATCTTTTGAGACAGAATCTCCAACTAATTGCGCTTTTACTGCTATAACATCCTGTCCTATAGTATTGGTTAATGTTAAAGTTTTTGTAGTATCTGATTTTACTCCAGATTTAATATCAATTTTCTTTTCGTTGGATTGGTTATCTTGTGGCTGACTTTTACAACCTACTAAAACACAAACAAACAAATACGGATAATATACCAGTAACTAATTTCTTTTTCATTATCTAACACTTTTCTTTTATTTGATGGAAAAATTATACTCGTTGATTTTATAAACACAAGAATTTTGTTCTAATAAAATCTTTGCATTTGTAATATTAGAAAAATCATTTTTATTTATTCTTACACAATAAGTATTATCTTTTAAACAAAAGGCTTGATAAGTTTTCTGATTATCTGGTCCTTCAACTTCAAGGAAAACCTTATCAGTTTTATTAAATATGTCAAAATCTATAGTTCCAAACAAATTAATATAATTGTTATCTTTCTCATATTGTAAAGTTGAACTGTTGGAGTCTTGCGAGTCAACTACATTGTTAACGTCAACTATTGGCGATGGCATTAATGGAGCTTTCTCGCAAAGATAACTTAAATGACGTTCAGCTCTCTCAATTAGCACATCATTTGATTTATTGTTTACAGCTGCAACCATATCATAAGGAATCAATTTTGAATAAAAAGCTTTTCCGTAGACTGAACTCAAATATGGTATCAAAGCATTTGCGAATGAATCTCGATACATATACAAAGATTTATCACTATTAGAGTTTGTAATTACTAAACTATCTTCAACTGTTTTTCCTTTATTGAATTTCCAATTATCACCACACAGATCGTTTTTATCGTTGTATCCTACTGCATAATCTTCCTTTTCTTTTCCGATTATGCTTGGATACATCATAGCGTATATATCTCCATCTCTATCATTTCGTGCAACCCATTTTTCTGGATAAAGTGGCTCTTTATCAAAATAAGGTAATAAAGTATTAGCGGCTTTCAGCGCACCTTTGTTTGACCAATGAGAATCTTCCTTTAAATAATTAACATCTTCATTATCAAAAATTTTAAACATATCTATATAATGAACACCTTTTTGTTCTAAATAAGGTTGTAAGCGTTCTATATTATGCTGTTTTTGAGTTTGCAAATAATAATAAGGCATAAAATAAGGATACAATGTGTTTTTGTTTGGAGAAATTGTAAAACCAAATTTTGAACCATTTGATTCAACGTAGTTTTGCATAATTGCCAAATTATTAGCAATGCTCTTTAGATCTCTATCGCTTAAATCATTTTTGCCTAAATAATCATCCATTGTACCACTAAAAAAATAAAAACCATTTTTTCCAACAACAACTTGGTCAGTGCCGGAATCTTTAAATAAGATATTTCTTAATACCGCATTAGCAGTAACTAACTGTGGCCTAAAAGCAAAATGATCTTCAAAATACTCACCAAGCTCGGGAATAAACCTATCATTATATGTACCGTCGTCTTTAACTAAACTCGGAAAACTTACAAGTTCTGTACTTCCTGATAAATGTTCAGTTTTAGCAAAAGGCATACATATTAATGGTATTAATAGCACCAAAAATATAAGACAAACAAATACTATTTTAAAAACTTTGCATTTCATAATTAAAATCTAAAGTAAATAAACGGATTGTATCCTCCTCCTGAAAGAGTCAATATACACAAAACTAACAATACTAATGCAAGAATACATTGTATACAAACATGTCCCTTAAGAGTTTTAACATATAAAACTTGGCCAACCTTAAAAGCTGCAACAATTGCAAAAATAAAAGTTGTAATATTTAAAGGTGTTAGCATACTTAAACCTAAGCTCACACATGATTCTTCAAAATGAAAACCAGTGAACATCTGAGATAGCATAAACCCAGCATTGCTAAGCGTATCTGCTCTAAATATTACAAACAAAATTGTTACAATCAATAAAGTATAAATAAAGCCTAGTGCTTTAGGAAGTTTTTTAATAGGAATATAATCCTCTAACATCAAAGCGAGACCATGTAATAAACCCCAAACAAGAAATGTCCAGCTAGCTCCATGCCACAACCCACAACACGCAAATACAATAACTTTATTAATGGCAGTACGAGGTCTACCTTTTCTATTTCCTCCTAATGGAATATATAAATAATCTCTAAACCAAGTAGAAAGTGAAATATGCCATCTTCTCCAAAATTCTTTTATACTTGTTGAAATGTATGGATAATTAAAATTCTCTTTAAAATGAAAACCAAAAATTTTTGCCATACCTATCGCCATATCAGAATATGCGCAAAAATCAAAATAGATCTGCATGATGTAACACAAAGCAGCAATCCAAGCTACACATATATTAATTTCATTTTGATTTGAAGCATAAATAGCATCAACAATTTGCCCCATAGTATTTGCTATAAGAACTTTTTTGGCTAGACCAACACAAAAGCGTATCAGTCCAGAAGTGATATCATCAATTGTTGCATGTCTATCGTTTAATTGTTTTTCAATATCTTTATACTTAACAATAGGACCTGCTATTAGCTGCGGGAAAAATGAAATATAAAGTAATACATAAAAATAGTTTTTTTGTTTATTTACAACTCCTCTATAAACATCAATAACATAGCTCATTGCTTGGAAAGTATAGAATGAAATACCAATTGGTAATGCAATATTGGGCAATTCAAAATTACTTTCAAAAACATTGTTTATTGTTTCAACAAAAAAGTCAGCATATTTAAAAATTGCTAAGAAGCCTAGGTTTGCAATGATCGAAAGTATGACAAATAATTTTTGATATTTATTGTTAACTACTAATAACCCAAAAAGCCAGTTTATTATTGTAGATACAATCATTAATACAACATATACTGGCTCCCCATAAGCATAAAAAAACAAACTAGCAATTATAAGTAATGCATTTTTAGATTTTAGTCCAGGTAAAACCTGATACACAATAAAAACAACAGGCAAAAATACACATAAAAATGTTAAAGAGCTAAAAACCATATTTTATATTAATTTTTACTTATAATAATCAATTGGTGCTGCTTCATATGTTGTCATATACCAATTATGTCCTGGTAATTCATGAGCTAAATCAGGGTCACAAACATAAGTTTGACCATTCAAATAAACTTCTACCCATCCGTGAGGTGTTAAGCCCCCTGCTGCCGCAGGTACTTGACCACATATTGCGTTTGCACTATAGCCTAACGCTCGCGCACACCACATAAACAATGCAGCAAATCTATAACAATTTCCGCTTCCTGTAGACTCCATCTCAATTGCATATGGCACAGTCCAATTACCACCAGGCCATGTATCACCATGTCTATACCCATGATTATAAGCTACATAATTAAAGCAACTATCTAATGATGGATGAGAACGACATATATTTTTTAAGATATTATCTAATTGTCCATTACCGGATAAGGATACTGGGTTAGAAAGCATAAACGACCATTTTTGTGCAGCTGTTTTATTCTTTGAATATTGTTGAATTGGAGTACCAGATCTAGTCTGTCCTCTCTGAAGATCCAAAACCTTATTAGATCCAACATTAACTATATACATCCATCCATCATCATCAACATTAATCCTCCACAATTGAGCAGCACTACCATTCCAAAAATAAGTTTGAATACGACCGCAATCAGCCTTTGATCCACCGTCTACATCTAACACATAACCAGTCTTTGACGATACAATTCTATAATCAGTATTGTTAACTTTTTCAAACACCCATTTTGAGTTAGTATCTCCTCCTCCGTTCCACAACTGAATGGAAGTACATGGATTCCAAGAACCCCCTACTAGATTAACATATCCTGAAGTATTTGCACATGAATATACTTCATACGTACAACCAGTTCCTAATGGGTCGCCTCCAGGAAATAAATATCCTTGAGCTTTAGTTCCATTAGGACTAACAGCACATATGGGCATGCCTAAATTAGGACTCCCGGCTGTGACATCTATTGCATGACCCGTAGAAACATTAATTAGCGCAATACCATTTACAGTCCATTTAGGAGTCCATTTCACCAAGTTACTAATGTTACTACTTAATTGAACAACTTTACCGTTATACTCTCCAATATAAAACCTGGAACATAGAGCCCTAATAGTATATACATTATCTTCAACTTCCTTAAATAAATAATTTTGAGCTATACAACCATTATAACTATAGGATTGTAGCTGTTGGTTTGAACTTAGAGAGCAATTAGGAACATCTAAATATCTATCATTGGCAACATTTGATTTAATACTACGCACACCACTATTTAACAATTTTGCTTCAGTTAATTGAAACTTTTGAGCGTTTGTATTATTATCTGAGTATAATTGTACATTGCTACCTGGAGCTATACATCCACAAGAAATATCCAAAACCATACCAGAAGCCCTGTTTGTAAAAAGAACTGAACCATCAGCTCGTTTCGATAATGCCCATTTTTGAGCATCGGTATTGTTTGATGAATACTGATCTACATTTGTATAAGGTAATGTACATCCACAACAAGCATCTAACACTTTACCAGATCCAACGCAATAAATTGTATAACACTTTGTGTTGCTATCATAAGTAAAATGAAATTTTTGAGCAGCAGAATCATTATATTCCCATAATTGAACGTTGGCTAAATTATTTTGTGAACCAGCAGCTATATCAACAACATATTTATTATTAGCAAAATTCCTGATTGTATATTCGCCATCTTTATCTAATATTTTTCACCTTCTATCTTTTGGGAATTACATAAATAAAATTGAAATCGTTGCGCATCAGTACCGTTATCGCCGATTATTTGAATATTTGTTCCGTTTGCAGTACTTTTTGCATTTACATCTAAACAAAAATTTCCTTTTTCTTTGTTTGATAATGCACTTGTAATCTTATATCCGTTATTTTCTTTACTGATGATCCATTTTTGCGCTAAAGATTTATTGCTGGAATACTGCTGTACATTAGTAAAATTTTGTAATTTTGCTCCATCAACATCCATAACCTTTCCAAAAGGGTTAGTAAAAGTTACATAACCATCCGAATCATATGATAATGTCCACATTTGCGCATTAGACATCTGAGCATCCCATAAATTAATATTTGCGCAATTCGCACTGCTATTTCCATTGACATTTACAACTTTTCTCAAACTATATGAAACAGAAATATAATAGGTACCAGCTGGTATATCATTCATAATATTTTTATCTAGCTGATTAACAGCTGTATCAGGACTTTTTTTTGTACTTTTATCTTGATTCTTAATATTATCATTACTTAAACTAGAATCTGTAACAGCAAAAGCAGCAGAAAAACTAAAGACAGAAACAATAATGGCAGATATAACCATAAATAATATTTTTTTTTGTACATACAACATGACTTATCTCCTTTATTTTCAAAATTATTATATCAAATCCGAATGTTTAAATACTTGATAATTTATGATAAAACTAGTTTCTCAATTGAAATCTTAAGTGCACCACTGTTGCACTAAGTCTGTCACAGATAGTCTAGTAATAGTTCATATTATTACTTTCTTCTTAAACTGGAAGGGAGGGAAATATTATGAAGAAGAGAAATACATATAATCATTTAGATGAAGAATCACGTGGCGTAATAAGAGACATGCTTTATTCAGGTGCAACAGCAAGACAAATTGCCAATGTTTTAGATGTTTCACATACTACTATAACAAGAGAAATTAAACGCAACAGAATTATAAAAATACCAAATCCCAGAAACGCAAATGCATCTTTATACTGTAAACATTTTAATACATGTGCACAAAAAAATATTTGCGTGAAATGCTCCTCACCATATACGTATTGTAAAAAATGTAGAAAAATTAAATGTTTCAAAGCATGCATCAAATTTGAATATATAGAATGTCCAAATACTAACAAATGGCCATTTGTATGTCCTGGCAACTGTTCTAAAAGTTCAAATTGTAAGTTTCCTAAAAGCTCATATGCAGCCACACGAGCACAAGCAAAATATAAAGATAAGCTTATTAGCTCTAGAACCGGAATTAATATGACTATAAAAGAGCTTAAACAGTTAACAGAATCAATAAGACCATTAATTAACAAAGGCCAAAGCCCTTATGCAGTAATTACAGCTCTTAACAAAATAAACATTAATGTAAGAACTTTATACAGATATATGAAACACGGGATTATGGATATTCCTGCAATAGAATTGCCAAGAAAAATAAGGTACAAGAAAAGAAAATCTAAACTTGCTGTTAAGGACAAAGTAGACAGAACAGGTAGAACGTATAATGATAATTTAAAATTACCTGCTAGAAAAAGAGATAAAGTCTTACAAGTTGATTTTGTAGAAGGATATAAATGGAACAGGCAAACACTGCTAACATTACATTCTCCTAAATGTAAGTTCCAATTTATTAACTTATTGGGTAGCGGACAAGCAACAGGCGTTGTAAAACTTTTTGATTATTATGAAGAACTACTAGGCTCTAGAGAACTATTTGAAAAAATTTTTGGAACGATTCTTGCTGACAGAGGGAAAGAATTTGACTATTTCCATTTAATCTAAAGATCTATTTTGGAAGCAGGAAAAACTAGATGTAGGGTGTATTTCTGTGACCCGCAGCAACCTAATCAAAAAGGTAGCGCAGAGAAAAATCATGAGCATATACGTTGCGTTTTACCCAAAGAGCACTCAAATTTTGATTTGCTCACTAATTTTGATGTTGCTGTTTTGTGTAGTAACATCAATTCGTACCCACGTAAATCTCTTGATAGAAATACACCCATCAAACGAATTAAAAGGTACGTACCAAAATATTTTTAGATACGTTAGGCATAGAAGAAATCCTACCCAAAAATGTTCTTTTAAAGCCTGACCTTTTAAAACATGTACAATGCTAGCAAAAGAAACAAGTAATTAAGTATCAATTTTATTTTCCAGTTTAAGAAGAATTTGTTAGCTAAACATGAATGGTGCATTAAGTCTGTCATAAGGTATGACAGTCATAGTTTCGTGCGTTCAAAATCAATATAAATGACATGATATTTAAAACATTTTATTAATTTATTTATGTATTGACAAAGTAAGTGCACCAAAAATCATATAAAACACAGCTATGAATTTTACTGGTGCATTTACTTTGACATTGGTGCACTAAGTTTGACATTTAAGGTTTATATTTTATGTTAGAATATCATTTATTTTAATGATTGATGTGATTTTGAAAGAAAAAAAATTTTTTTTATTAGCAATTACATGTTGCTTCTTTATATCTGTATACATAATGTATTATTTTTGTGCTGTAAAGTTACAAGTAATTAATCCATTAATAGTCATTTATCATATAAATAAAAAAATTTTAATATTGTTGTTTATAGTGTTATTAATAATTACAACATTTTGTAAATTTACTCCTATTGTAAAATATTTTCATAAATTTAGATATTTGTTATCGCTGTTAATCTTTATTTTCCTTGTAAGTTTAAATATTAATGGATCTTCTATTGGAGTATGGAACGATATCGTTAATGACAACCCTGATATACATGATACTGTTTTATTGGGTCAATCAAGAGAAATTCGTTCAGATGAATGGAAAGCTTTTACGCCAATGGCGTTGTCGCAAAAGTATAACAATTATGGTTATTTTTCCGACATTGATAGAGCAACACAGACCGATATGTTTATGATATACGGTCAACCTGTATATGATATATCTATGGTGTTCCGTCCTTTCCAACTAGGCTATTTATTCTTAGACTCTGCAGGAGGGTTATCATTTTATTGGTGTGGTAGACTATTTGCTTTATTTTTAGCTACATATGAATTTATGCTATTAATTTCAAAAAAAAGAAAATTAATGTCCTTACTAGGTGCAATTCTAATTGCTTTTTCGCCGCAAATTCAATGGTGGTTTAGCACAAATGGATATATTGAAATGATTATTTCTGTTGAAGTTTCCATTATATTGTTTGATAAATATATGTTATCTAATAATATATTTAAGCGAGTGATTTACACATCAGGCATAATGATTTGCGCTGGTTGTTTTATTTTAACCTTGTATCCACCTGTTATGATTTTACTTGCATATGTTTTGTTAGGGCTAATTATATGGGTAATACTTAATAATCGCCATAACTTTAATATAAATATTAAAACGGGTATTGCCACATTATGTACGATGACATTTTTTGCATTATTAATTGCACGTCCTTTGATTATGTCCTCCGATACAATACTTACTATCATTAACACAGCATATCCAGGAAAAAGAGAATATCTAGGAGGAGGACTCACTTTATCAACTTTATTCGACTATCCTAGAAACATTATTGCGCCAATAACGAATCATATGTCGAATAACTTCTGTGAAGAAGCTAGATTTATAGATTTTGCACCTTTAAGTTATATTCTTGCTTTATTCCTTCTAATCAAAAAGAAACAATCTGCAAAACCTGATTTTTTAGTTCTATATATGTTGTCTATTAACATTCTATTTATAATTTTTACTTCCTTACAAATGCCTGATATTTTTTATAAATTAACTTTGCTTAATAAAACTTCTGTAAACCGTATAACTTTTGTCATTGGATTAACAAATATAATAATACTTGTTAGATCTGTGTATTTAATAGATAAATATAATGTTAAATTTTCTATCAAAGATTATGTTGTAATATGTATTGTCTGCATTATAATAACTTCAACATCATTGCTTTACTCATATAATAATATAACAAACAAGATGTTCGGATATATATTCTTGCTAGTTCTTGTTACATTAATTTGCATTATAACTATAACACTAATAATTAATAATCATTCATGTCCTAAACTTCTTCTTGTGTTTTTAATGCTTGTTTTATTCACTTCAGGTTTTCTGGTTAACCCCATACGTACAGGAATACAATCTGTTTATTCACATGGCCTGTCTAAAACCATACATGATATTGTCAACAAAGATCCTGATTCAGTATGGATTGCTGAAGGAGAAACAATTGGAGGAGATTATTTACTATTAAACGGAGCAAAAACAATTAATTGTGTCAATACTTATCCAACCTTAGAACGTTGGCATTCAATAGATATTACTCATGAAAATGAAAAAATTTATAACAGATATGCTCATATTCAAATTAATTTGATTAATGATAACAATCAACATATCCCAAAATTTAGACTAATTCAAGGTGATATATTTGAAGTTTATCTAAATACAAACGAGCTTAAAAAACTTAATGTTAATTATATTGTTTCAAGAAGAGATTTATTTAACAATACTACAGATACTAATTCAATTAAAACAATTTATGAATCTAATGTATATAAAATCTATAAGTTAACCTAATATGCTGAAAAATTATATTATAATCAATGTATTTGTAAATCATGAAACTATTATGATTTTAACTGAAAACCTGTTTCTCTTAAAGTCAAATTTGGATTATAATATGGGTCACATTTAAATAAGGTTTTCTGCCATTTATTTTTAAAATAGTCACTTTCGTTTTTAAATCTTACAAGTTTTTCAGGCGAATCTTCATATCCACGAGACTTTGATTCATAATGTTTTAATTGAGCATAAGGGTTATATACTATTAGATAGCCCTTTTCTCGGATTTTCATGCACAAGTCGATATCGTTAAAGGCTACAGCTAATTTTTCATCTAAATAGTTAACTTCATCAAGCACTTTTCGCTTAACAAGCATGCATGCTGCTGTAACTGCGCTTAAATCTTGCATCATAACAGTTCTACCAAAATAACCTAAGCTGTTATGTGGTTCATTTACGAATGTATGTGCTGCAACACCTCCAATACCTAGAATCACTCCAGCATGCTGGATAGTACCATCTTCATAAAATAATTTAGCACCTACAGCACCGACATCTTGTCTTTGACAAACACTCAGCATTTCACTTATACAATCTTCATTGATAATTTCAGTATCGTTATTTAACAACAAAACATAATCTCCTAATGACTTTTCAATACCGTAATTATTTATAGAAGGATAATTGAAACCTGTATGAGGCCATTTGAAGACCTTTATTCGTGGATCCATAATATTGTCATAATATTCAAATGTATCAGCATTTTCACTATTATTCTCAACAATAATTATTTCAAAATTTTGATAATTGTTAATGTTGATAATAGAATTAATGCACTTATCAAGGTCTTCAATATGATCTTTGTTGGCAATAACTATAGATACAAGAGGATTATCTTCTAAGTAGTAATGTACTCTATAAATGCCAGGCCATTTTGTCATTTCTGATTTAGCAGGCAAATTTTGTCTATCAAGATGAGCTTGTATAGCTCTCTCACCTGCCTTGAATGCATAAAGCTTTGACTCAGGGTCTTCAGCAGTTGATTCTGAATGAGAACGCCAGTGATATAAAACCTTAGGAATATGATAAATTACATTTGCTTGCTCAATACAACGAAAATTAAAATCATAATCCTGAGAACCATCATATTTATTGTCTAAATATCCAACTTTATCAAGCAAAGCCTTTTTAACAACAACAAAATGACAAAAATAATTAACACTTCGTAACATATCAATATTAAAATCAGATTTAAAATGTGGTTCAAAAAAGTTTTTACTTCTCAAATCTGTTTTGTCTTCATCTGTATAAATAAAATCAATATTAGGTTTTTTATTAATAGCCCTTACGCACTCATACAGCGCATCGGGAGTTAATTCATCATCGTGGTCCATAAACCCAACATAATCACCTGTTATAAGATCTATTGCTTGGTTAGTATTATCGGCTATACGTAATTGCTCCTTACTAAATATAATTTTTATACGTTCATTGTGCCTACAAATTTTTTTTAAGTAATATTGTAAAGATGTGTCGACACTTCCTTCAGATAAACACAACTCCCAATTGGAATAAGTTTGTTGCTCGATAGATCTTATCAATTTTTTTAAAAATTTTTTATTAGTTTTGAACAATGGAACAACAATACTAATTTTTGGATTACATTTAAATTTCTTAGTTCTCTGGCATGCCAAATCTTTCTTATTAACAGCATTTATTTTTCGCCAAGTCATGTAATCAGTATTTTTATTAATTTTATCACTAGCAAGTTTCATCAATTTGCCATAACTATATTTGTAAACTACAGTAGCTTCGTTATCAGATATTTGAATTTTATACATACATAATTTATGTATAGGAAAAGCTATGTTAAAACCATCTTCATTTAATTCGCTATTAGATACTTTAATTTCATATAAATCTGGTCTTCCAATTTTGCAATAACAAGATTTAATAGGCTTAAAATTTTGATAAACAGAAATTTTTAATGGCTTTCCTGAAGTTGAAATACACCAACCTCCAATCATAATACATGTACCAAATTTTGAATCTTCAAAAACTTTAAATAAATCAATCCTATGTAATAAAGAACAATTTTCGTCTACCAATTGTGTACCAGAATTATTATGTACAAATTCAGTAAAAGCCTCTTCCTCGATATAAACTTTATCATCCTTAATCATAACAACTACACTTTCAACATCTCATATGGAAGATAATCGATAGAAAAATTTGATGAATAATAAGGGTCACCTTTATCTAGATCTTCTTTCCATATACTTTGAAATAATTTTATCTCCTTATTTAGTCTTGCCTTTTTTTCTGGTGTATCCTCATAACCACGTGATTTTGATTCATAATGATGCCACAAAGAATTTGCATTATAAACAACTAGTTTATTTAAATGACGTACTTTCAAACATAAATCTATATCATTTAATCCCACAGCAAACTTTTCAGTAAATCCATGTACCTCATTAAATACATCTTTTTTAATAAGTAGACAGGCTCCAGTTACTGCACTATAATTACAATTAATTAAAGGCCTTAACATATAGCCTCTACTGTCTTTTTTCTTTCCTGTAAAAACATGACCAGCAAATCCTCCAAAACCAAGAACTACACCTGCATGTTGAATAGTATCATCTGCATATAACAATTTTGCTCCAACAATCCCTACATCATCACGCATGCAATTACCTAGCATCTGGCATAGAGAGCCTGAATCAATCATTTCTGTATCATTATTTAAAAATAATAAATATTCACCATTAGAAACAGATGCGCCAAAATTACAAATTTTAGAAAAATTAAAATCACCTTTATACTCGACAATATTTAAATTGTCATATAAATCTTTAATTTTTGAATAATACTGAAATGTATCTTTGTCTTTACTATTATTTTCTACAATAATTATTTCAAAATTTTTATAACTGTTTACTTCATATAAAGATTTTAAGCATTTATCAATATCCTTGACATGATCCATATTAGGAATAATTATAGAAACTAAAGGGTTGTCTGGTGTATTATATCTTATCGTATAAAACCCAGGATATGAAAGGGATTCAGCGTAGCCACAAATATCAGCACGATCAATGTGGTCCTGTAGAGCACGAAGACCAGCTTCATAAGCATAATTTTTATTTGAAGAATCACTGGCTACTGAAGCATCATTTTCTCTCCAATGATATAGCACCTTAGGAATGTGATAAATTGACTTGGAATTTTCTATACATCTAAATAAAAAATCATAATCTTGTGCACCATCATAGAGAGAATTTAAACCATGAATTTTGTCAACAATTTGTTTTTTGACACAAACAAAATGAGTTATATAATTATGAGATAAGAGCAAATCAGGGCTCCAATTTGGCTTGAATACTGGATCATGGAAGAAAGACAAATCTTTTGTAGCAAAATCCTCATCAGTATAAATCAGATCATGATGTTTACTTTGTAATGATTGAACAATTTCAAATAATGCATGTTTTTCAATTACATCATCATGATCTAAAAAGGATATATACTCTCCATTTGCTATATAAATAGCACTGTTTGTATTCTCTGAAATCCCTTTATTTTTATTGAGTGAAACATATTTTATTTTCGAATCGTTTATCTCTTTAACTATAGCTTTTACATCATTGTTTGTACTTCCATCAGCTATACACAATTCCCATTTTGAATAGGTTTGTTCTTGAACTGATTTAACCATTTCTTTAAAAAAACTTTTAGGAGTATTATATGTTGGAACAACAATACTTATTAAAGGTTCATAGTCAAACTTATATTTCTTTTGAAAATTTAATTCTTCTAAATTGGGATTCTTAATATTTAACCATTTATTATAAAAACGGTTATAACCCAAAATCAAAATTTGAAGCCTTCTTCTTAAAGCTTCAAAACCATGATTTTTATAAATATTAAATAACCAAACATATGTTTTTGGTTTAAAAATTTTATAAAAATTTCTCATTAAACCTACTTAAATAACCTAATTAAAAATTTCATAAAAACCAACAAATAGCCATACATAAGGATAAAAACTATAATAGTTTCAATATTATAATCCGAATATAATATAAAACTATAAATACAAGCCAACATTAAGCCAAGCAAAATTATTAATATATATTTACAGACCTTTTTAACCATTAGTATGCCTTTTCATAATTTGGCGCAACTTTTTCAGTGGGACCATCTTCTTTAATTCGTCCTTGTTCAATCCATATGCATCTTTGACATGTTTCTTTAACTTGATTAATGCTATGTGAAACAAACAATAATGTTGTTCCTTTGTCAATCATACGATGAATACGTTTCAAACATTTTTCTTGGAATCTATAATCACCAACAGACAACGCTTCATCCACAATCAATAAGTCCGGATGGCCGATTGTTGCAATAGAAAATCCCAATCTTGCCATCATCCCTGATGAAAAGTTCTTAACAGGTATATCCATAAATTGTTCTAACTCCGAGAATTCAACTATATCTTTATAATACTTACTCATAGTTTCTCTGTCGTAACCCAAAATAGCACCGTTTAAATATATATTTTCATTTGCGGTTAAATCCAGATCAAATCCTGCACCTAATTCTATAAGTGGTGCAATAGAACCATATACTCTAATATTTCCAGTATTGGGTTTTAAAACTCCTGCAATAGTTTTTAATAAAGTAGATTTACCACAACCATTAAGGCCTATTAACGCAACAGATTCGCCCCTGGCAATTTCAAAAGTAATATGCTTAAGTGCATAAAATTCATTATAAGAAATCTTATTTCCTCTTAAACGTTTAACGATATACTCTTTCATACTATCAACACGTTCAGAAGCCATATTGAACTTAATTGACACATCATTTACTTCAACTATTTTATTAGTATTGCCCATATTAAATCTCTAAAATAAACGTATCTTGCTTCCTTCTAAATATCCATAAACCTAAAATCAACACAGCAAAAGCCACACCAAATATAATAAGAAAATGCTCCCAATTAGGAAAAGTACCATACATCACAAAATCCCTAAATGTATCAAGCATCATAGTAAGTGGATTATATTTTACTATATTATAAATCCACATTTTGCCCTCCAAAATAGACATTGGGTATATAACAGGCATTAAATACATCAGTGCTGTTAAAAATACACCATAAAAATGCATTAAATCTCTAAATTTAACAACATAAGCAGCCAGTATTAATCCTATGCCAGTTGCAAAAATTACAAGCGCAAGAATGGGTATAAAGCTAAGCAGCATTGTAAAATGAAGCTCTGATCTCATAAACAACATTACAATAATTAATGCAGAAAATGAGGCCATTACATTAATCATACTAGAAATAATAGCTGCAAAGGGAAAATTATATTTTGGTATATAAACTTTTTTAATTAACGCAGCATTACCAATAATAGAAACCATGGCTGTATTTGTTGCTTCTGAGAAAAAAGTAAATATAACCTGTCCTGACAATATATAAACTGGATAATTAGGAATGTCAAATTTGAAAATATTAGAAAACACAACAGATAATACAACCATCATGAGAAGTGGATTAAGTAAGGTCCAAAATACACCCAAAATGGATTTTCTGTATCTAATTTTTATGTCTTTAACAACAAGCTCTTTAAGAAGAGGTTGATATTTTTTAAAGTTTTGTATTATCTGGTTCATTATTATTTTTTTGGCCTCATTCTGTGATAAATTTGAGCAAACTTGTATCTTAAAGTTTTACTATAAGCCTTATATAGCATTTCTCGTTCTTGGGTCATAAGATTTATTTTTTCATTTAATTTCTTAATATTTTGATTTTGATTTTTTATTACTTCCGAATCTTGTGACATACGAGAAACACATGCAGAAAGACAATCTTGATGTAGTATATACATATTAGCAGATAAATTCAGTTGTTTTTTATTCTTACAAGGAATGATTATTTGAGGATCTAAACTTGTCAATAAATACTTATTATCATTAAAGGAAAAAGAAGAACTTAATTCATACTCTGTGACTTGACTCTCTAAATAAACTTTAATGTTTTCAAGTATTATATATGAATCCTCCACCGGATCAATACGTACACTTTTAACACCTTTAGGTATGGAAATATTATATTCAATCTTGTTATGATTGTATTCATGTTCCACAAAAACAATATCATGTTCATTAAATCCTTTACCATAATCATAATAGATACAACTTATAATTTGTTTATAGTAATGGGCTTGTGGTAATTGCTGAAACATATTAATCACAAAATCGTATAAGGAAAACGAAACTTGCTGTTTATCTTTACTGCAAATAGTATTATTAATATTGTCAAAATGAACATCAACAATACGATTAACTGTTTCAAGTTTGTTTGAATTGAAATTTTTATAACAATAATCAAATTGTTCAATTATATTTTCAAGATCAAAAATTTGATTTTCTTGTAAATCAATAAGCTCTAAAAACCCTTGAATTTTAGTAAGTTTTAATGTGCTTAACATAAAAATCAATTTACCATACGAATATGTAGTAATTGCTCCATGCATACTTGTACCTACATAACCAGAACTATTTGCAACTATGCTTAACATATCAAATGGCGACAATTTTTTTGTAATTAAATAATTCATGTCATTATTAGGATCGTATATTTTATTCAAAATCTGAATATCGTTATGAACATAACCTATAGGCATTAGCAAAACATCTAAATTATAGTTATTGTTTATATGTTTCATAAATTCTTGTAGTTTAGAAATCTCTGAAGGCTTTGAAATAAAACTGCCATTACATTGTAAAACAATAAAATTGTTTTTAACTGGAATAACATTATTATTCTGCAATAACTTAAAATTGTCTTCAAGAATTTTTTGAGAATATACTTGATTGATGTTGAAAATAGTATCTGGAATTACCTTAATATTGTTTACATTGCAAGAATTCAAATGATTTTTTGAACCATTATCCCTTACGTTACCATAATACACAACATCAAAAATTTGTTTAATAATTGGACTATAAACAGAAGAAAAATGAAATGGAACACCAGGTGCATTTAACATAACAGGAATATTGTGTTTATTTCCTATTAATATGGGCAGAAGCCATATGGAAATCGCATCTTTAACTTCTTGACTGTAAACAGAAGCAATATCTGTATCTAAACGAATTAAGTCTCCTCCTCCAATTATTATGGCATCATAGTTATGAATTGTACACATATTATCGAGTTCAGAAATAGAATACACTTTCTGATTATCCGTAAAAGGTTTTATGCCGCCTATAGGAGAAAACAAATGTAACAACGAAGGTTGCAGCTTAAATTCTAAAACATCAGGAAACAATAAATCTCCATAGTTTTCTACATCGAAAGTCCCTATTTGAGCTATTTTTGCCATATATTTATATTACCACTATTACAGATACAATAGCCATCAATCTTTTACCTAAACAAATTATACATAAAAGAAATTATATCTTGTAATATATAAGTACAAAATACTAAATAAATAAACTGTTTTTAAAGAAACCACATTGTAAATGATATTTACAGAGTTTAGTTTATAATAAAGAAGAAATTCAATGAGTTGGCTTTATTGCATATTATTCTTTTTTGCATCAGTAATTATTGTCTGTGCAATGATTCCTGTTATTAAATGGTTATCCTACAAAACTGGTGCTATTGACGAACCTAGCAATAGACGAGTCCACAAAAAGCCAACACCCCGTCTAGGAGGTGTAGCCATATTTGTAGGTATTGCAGGATGTGTCCTTTTAGAATATATTGGTGTTGAATATCTAGGTTGGCAAATTCCTCTTTCATATGCAAATGATGATAAAGTAAATTATTTTGTTGCTGCAGCTGGCGTTTGTGTAATGTTTGGCCTTGGTGTGGTAGATGACATTAAATGTCTTACAGCTCGTACTAAATTTATATGGCAATTTATCTCGGCTTGTATAGTCGCTGGATCAGGTCTATTATTTTATAGAATCATGAATCCTTTTACTGGTACATTTATAGAATTTGGTTTGTTTGCTTATCCGATTACGGTTTTGTTTCTTGTTGCATTTGCAAACATAATTAATCTTATTGATGGATTAGATGGTCTAGCTTCAGGAATATGTTTGATATCGGCAACCACAATATTTATATTTGCGATCTTTCAAAACAAAGCTGATGCTGCAATTTTGTCTCTTGCCATTATGGGAGCTTGTACTGCATTTTTATTTTTTAACTTTCATCCTGCCAAAGTCTTTATGGGAGATTCAGGATCTTTAACCCTAGGGTTGTTATTGGGAATGGCATCACTTTTAGCAATGGCTAGAACTGCTTTATTTATGTCTTTATTGGTACCAATATTGGCAGCTGGTGTTCCTATTTTAGACACGGTACTTGCAATACTTAGAAGAACTAGAGAACACAAATCAATAACAACAGCTGATAAACAACATATCCATCATAGATTATTACAAAGCGGCCTATCTCAAAGACAAACCGTATTAATTATGTGGGCATGGACGGCCGTTCTTTCTGTATGTGGAATTGTTATGACAGAAGCTCAAGGGGCTCTATCAATTATTATGTTTATTTTGGCTTTAGGCGTAACTATATACGCAGTTAAAAAACTTCATTTATTAAAGCCGATACTTAAGCATCATTATAATCCTCGTAAAAAAGATAACAGAGTACCAAGAGATCCCACATATGGTATTTACGATACAGAAAAACCCAGCGAAGGCAACGAACCTTGGAAAGAAAATTAATCTATGTTGAATTCATTAAAAACATATACAAAGAATAACCTTTTTGCCATAATTGCAAGCTCAATAATTTTCCTTCTTATCTATATTACATGGCTAGCAACTAACCCAATCCATTACGATACATTTTTATATGAGGCTACACCTGGAGTCCATTATGATTCAGCACAAATTGGAAGATGGGGATTATGTTTATTTAAAAGTCTTATTAATGGGTGGATTTTCAACAAATTCTTAGAAAAAATATTAGGCTATATCGCAATTATTTGCTCAATGATCATTTTTGGATTTGCTGGAAAATACCTAACTCAAAAAAATGAGAAAATCTGGCCTTGGTTTGGTTTACTAATTGTATCAAGCCCTATGGTCTGTAATATGTTGTATTTTGAGATGATGCTGATTGGAACAGGAATGGGATTTCTTTTAACAGCATTATCTGTTCTGTTTAATTTTGCTTTCATATACAAAAAGAATCCCGTATATTGCCTAATTGGTATTGTTTGTGGAACTATCGCTTTTGGATGTTATCAAGCCTTTCTTAACATTTACATTAGCTTCGCGTTATTAATTTTTGTCCTGAGATACATAAACAAAAAGTGGAATCTAAAAGAAATTCTTATACTAATTGCACAGTTTATTTTTATGTACTTTGCTAATTGGATTATCGCGAACTTAAGTGGAGCAAATTCATCATATGACTACAATACAATAACATGGGGCTCGGTCCCTATTGATCAATCTATTTTAACTGTCATTAAGTCAATTGGAAAAATATTAATTGATCCACCCTACTGTTTTACTATTATTTATACAGTCCTTACTATAGCAACAATAATATTAGCAACCATATTCCTAATACAAAAACTTCTAAATAAAAACTATTCATATCTTTTAATTTGGCTATGTATAGGCATATTCGAATTAAGTACCTTCTTTATTATCATTGTTAAGGGTGGAGGCATTATCCCACCAAGGGGTGACTTAGCATATGCTTATGTAATGGCTGGTAATATTCTTATCATCTATAATATTTTAAATACATATAAAGTAAAATTCCTTAAAAAAACAGGCCTAATAATCATGCTGATTTGCGTTTTGTTTTCAAATATATCAATCACAGAAAAAATGCTATATAACGATTATGTAAGAAACGATAAAGATGTACAGGTTTTAAATGAAGTCAACAGTGACTTACATAAATATGATATAAAACCCGTAGTTTTTGTTGGTTATTGTCAACCTAAACTAAATGGACTTGTTACAGAAGATTTTGACACAATAAATACTTCAATACTTAATGAAAAGAAAATGAATCAAATTTCAGACACTTATTTTCATACAGAGAATCTTATAAATGTTTTCAAAGCAAGTTCTATTAACACAGATTTAAATCCAGCTAGCTCTTCACAAATTAACGAAGCAACACAGATTGCAAAAAACATGAATAGCTATCCAAATCCAGGTTATATAAAGGATTGTGGAGATTATCTAATTGTTAAACTAGGTGAAGATTAAAAGTAGTACTCGCTAAAGAACTTATCTTTATCTAATTTACCCCACTTGTTTATAAGATATTCTTCTTCAGCCATAAAGCGTTCGTGTTTTTCCTTTGACGCCTCATAACCACGGCTTTTGCTTTCATGATGTATCATCTCTACGTTAGCAAGACAGACATTATAATATCCCTTATCCATAACTGACAAGCACAAATCAACATCATTAAGGGCAACTTTGAGGTTTTCATCAAAACCTTCAAACTTTGATTTTTTAATCATCATACAAGCAGCAGTAACAGCACTAAAGTTGTAAGGAAGTGCAAGCCTGCCAAAAATACCATTATCTTCGTAGGAATCAGCTACAAACACATGTCCAGCAGCACCACCAAAACCTATCACTACTCCACAATGCTGAACAAGTTTATTAGGATATAAGAGTTTAATTCCAACACATCCAACATGATCTTGCTTGGCATAGCCTAACATCCATTCCAAAAAATCTGGCTGAGACACTTCTGTATCATTATTTAAGAAAAGTAAGTAATCGCCTTTAGCATGCTTAGCAGCTATATTGTTAATGCGTGAATAATTGAAATCTTCATCGATATCAACAATCTTAATATTGTCATGCTTGTTTACAACTTCTTTAAAATAATCCTTTGAAGCCTGTTCTTGACTTCTATTATTAGCAATGATAGTTTCAAAATTCTGATATGCACATTTTTCATATAAACTATCTATACATTGTTTTGTAAGTTCGCATTTATCATGCATTGGAATAATAATGCTAATCAACTCATTCTCATGATGGTACTTGGTTAAATATGCAGTTACGCGAGAACTATTTAAAACTTCTCCTTTAATATTACGGCGTTTTAGCGAATCTTCCAAAGCTTTTTTGCCATTAACAACAGCATAATTTTTGTTATCCATAAAACCAGCTGTACTAGTTTTTGTTTGGCGCCAATGATATAAAACTTTTGGGACATGAAAGATCTTGTCTGTTTGCTCAATACAACGTAAAAACAAATCGTAATCTTGAGAACCATCAAACTCAGATCTAAATTTACCAACTTTATCAACTAAGCTTTTACGAATACAAGTTAAATGGCAAATATAATTCAAACTCATAAGAGTATCTGGTGAATAATCTGGCTTAAAATGTGGTTCCATAAGTTTGCCACGATAATCTAGTTTGTCTTCGTCACTGTAAATTAAATCAACATCTTTATCTTTGTTTAAAACTTCAGCAAAATAATAAAGACTGTCAACGTGAATTGCATCGTCGTTATCAACAAGTACGATAAAATCTCCAGTTGAGGTGTCTATAGCATCGTTGCTAGAACGCGATATCATGCCATTTTCTTTTCTGTAAACAATGTTGACTTTGTCATTTTTTAAATATTTGTTTAAATAATCAATGTTGTCACTAGCATCATCGCAAATAACAATCTCAAAATTTTTATAACTCTGATTAAGTAAACTATCAATACATTCTTCAAAAACCTTCTCTTCTGGATTGAAGGAAGGTACTATAAAACTAAATTTTGGATTGTACTTGAAATTTTTATGTGATGATAATGGTTTCATGTGTTCTTCAAACCATTTTGCATAAGCATTTTGATCTAGCATTAAATTAGATGTAGTGTTGCCTCGTTTTGCAGCAGTTAAAAAAGATTTAACATATTTATACATCACACGTGGTGGAATTAAGAAATGATGACGATACCAAGCAAAATATATTGCTTTTTTTGTTAGATATAAGATTTTACTAGGCTTCATTAAACACAGCCTTATATTGATCTACGATTTTATCCCAAGTATAATTTGCTTTAGCTAATTTCTTAGCCTCTTTACCCAAGCTTTTGTCTATGTCGTTATCTAAAATTTTAGTTAGATCTTTTATGCTCTTAAAATACAAACATGTTTTTTGTCCAATATCTCTATTGAAGCTTACATTGTATAAAACATTAACATCAGTTAAGGATAATGCTTCTATCAGGCTTGGATTTGTTCCTCCAACGCTATGACCGTGTATATACATGTAAGCATTTTTCCTAATACAGGCAAGTTTTTCTTTGTCATAAACACCATCAATAAATTTTATGCGTGGATCTGACATGTATTTTGTCGATTCTACTAAATCTTTATAATATGAACTTTCACTAAAGTTTGTAATAATTACTAACTGTTTATCGATTTTACTTTTCATGAAAGCTTTAATTATTAATTCGAAATTGTTTTCTGGTTCACATCTTCCTACAACTAAACAGTAATTGTCTTTTTTTAGCTCATGCTCTTTTAAAACTTCTTTCTCATTATTTAATTTATAGGTTTCAAAACCATATGGAATATATCTTGTCTTATCTTTCAAGTGTTTATATTTCCTGTCAATATATGATTTAATTCCCTTTGCGTCGCAAATAATGGTGTCGGCATTATTAAGCATTAATTTTTCGCTCTTTAAAAAGAACTTTTTAACTTGTTTACCCCATTTGCTACGTTGCCATTCCATTCCGTCAGGATTAACAAATACTTTAACACCTAATTTTTCTAGCTTCCTCTTTTTACGTTTTAGACGATTATATAATTTAAGCCCTAAAACATAAAAAATCTCACCCTCTTCTGCAATTTTCATACATGTTTTGAAAGCTCGTATAGTATGCAGAAACATTGTAGCTCCACCAATTCTTGGAGTATATATAGGAATAACTGTAACCTTGTCAGAATCAGTATACGTATCTTTTTTATTATGAGTTAATTGCGTAACATAAAAATGTGTATTGGGATCATTGTAATGATCTACAAGACGGCTGGTAAATGTTTCCCATCCACCATAATTAACATGATACCCACGAGATCCTATAATATAAATATTCTTCATAATTTAAACTAAACCTTTAGCGTTTAAGTAACGATGTACAGCATCTTTCCAATCTGGAAGAGCCTCAAAACCTGCTTCTTTTAGCTTAGATTTATCAAGCCTGCTATTAAATGGACGGGCGGCCACACTCTCTCCATATTCCGCAGTTGTAACTGGAACAACATTTGTTGTAGTACCAATTTGATTATAAATTTCTTTAGTAAAGTCATACCAACTTATATAACCACCCTCATTTGTTGCATGATAATAACCATACTTATCAGTTTCAATCATGTCACATAATAATCGTGCAAGATCATATGTAAAAGTAGGCGTACCAATTTGATCATTAACAACTTTAATTTCATCAAATTTCTCACTGAGATTTACCATTGTTTTAATGTAGTTGTTGCCATTAATACCAAATACCCAAGCTATACGTACAATAAAATATTTATCAAGCGTATTTACAACAGCAAATTCTCCATCTAGCTTTGATTGTCCATAAACATTTAGAGGATCATAATCTTTACAGTCAGGCTCCCATGGTTTTTCGCCCTGGCCATCAAAAACATAATCAGTGCTTATATAAAGCATCTTTGCATCAATGGCTTTCGCTGTATTAGCGATGTTTTGAGTACCATCTACATTGATTGCTCGAACTTTATCTTCGTTGCTTTCTGCATCATCAACAGCAGTCCATGCTGCGCAGTGCACAATTACATCACATTCTGATTCCTGAATATTCTTATCAACAGCTTTTGAATCAGTAATATCAAGTTTTACATATGGAACTTTAATGTATTCAGGCTTGTCAACAACATCCGAACCAATACATTGAATATTACGACTTTGTAATCTTTCACTTACATCAAAGCCAAGCTGTCCCGCAACACCAGTTACAAAAACTTTCATTACAACACCTTCTTACGTATTTTAAATTATTATAACATCTTATCTATAAAATAAACAAACTGAATAATTAATTAAACAATATTAACCTATAAAAACTTTGATATACTTAATATATGAAAAAATATATTTGCAATATTGTTTCTAAAACCTTACTAAAATCGTTTAAACAACTCAGATTGATTATTTCTTGTGTAATTTTAGCTCTCGTTTTCGCTTTTACTCACATTATAGGTTCTAATCTAAATTGTGATTCTTACACTATTACGGCTTTTACAATACCAATTTTAAAATTTATTATTTTGTTCTGTGTCTTTTTCCTAATATTTGCTTTTATATTTATTCTGTTAAGTAAAATTCAACCCACAAAACGTCAATTATCAAATAAATTTTTTATTTTTGTTTTCTTTGGTCTTTTAATTATTTATCTTATTATGTTGTATTCTGTATATCCAGGCATATTTGGATATGATGCACCCCACCAAATTTGGCAAGTTGAAAATAATCAAATTAAAAATAATCAGCCTGTTATTTCTAGCCTTATAATGTACACATTTTTCAATTTTGGAAGATTAGTGGGAGGAACATGGGAAGCTGGAGTATTTACTTATCTATTAATACAAATATTTTCAGTTTCATTTCTTTTTACATACACTACATATTTATGCAATAAACATACGAAAAACTTTGTAATTAGTATTTCTATATTTTTGTTTTTTGCCTTATTTCCAGTTAACCAATTGTTTGTTATTAATTGTGCAAAAGATGTTTTCTATTCATATATTTTTTTGTGTGTTGTTATAATATTCGGAGAACAGTTGTTGTTCAAAAACAAACCTTTTAATACAATGCAAATTATCCTGTCGATTATTATCTTACTATTATTTTTATTTTATCGTAATAATAGTATATATATCTTAATTCCATTTGTTTTTGCTACATTAATAGTGTTCCAAAATGCACGCAAAAAATTATTAATTATATTTTCAACGACAATCGCAATATATCTTGTTATTATAGGACCTGTTTACAGCTTTTTCAACTACAATAGCGACAACACGAAAGAAATGCTTGCAATTCCAGAACAACAAATAGCTTATGCTTATATCAACAATAAAAATTCTTTTAACGAAGAAGAGATAAATATGTTCAAAAATATCTTCCCTTACAAAAACGATCAACAGTTTTCGGAATTGTATAGACCTACAAACTCTGATAATATTAGAGTACAATTAAATATTGATAAATACAGTAATGGTATTTCATATTTTTTATCAAATTGGATGTCTATAGGTATAAAAAACATTAAAAATTATATTATAGCTTTTCTTAATAATACACGTGGTTATTGGTGTTTTAATTATACCTTATCTAATGAAGGGTCTGATAGATATATAGAATATATGAATTCTACATATCCAAACGGAATCCACGCCTCACGTAATTCACAAATTCCATTATTAGAAAAAAACTATATAGAACCTATATCAAAAATGACAAATTTTCGACTTACTAACTTATCTAATATTTTTGCAATAGCAGCACCGTTTTGGTTATTAACAATATTAATAATGTACTCTATATACAAAAAAAATTATAAGTTACTAATACTATTAATTTTACCAATCATGATGTATATAACACTGTTTGCTGGCCCTCTTCCTTTATTAAGATATGTATACCCGATATCTGTATGCATACCTTATTTGTATAGTCTAGCAATAACTACATTAACAGAAAGCAAGCCTTCTGTACACTTAAGATGAGAATTCTGAGTTCATCTATCGATTCCCATACATCTTTTCATAATAATTTTGATATTCGCCTGAAATGATTTCTTCCCACCAATCTTTGTTAGCAAGATACCAATCAACTGTCTTTTGTAATCCTTCAGGGAAAGTTGTAGCTGGTGTCCAACCCAACTCACGTTGAATCTTTGAAGAGTCAATGGCGTAACGCAGGTCATGACCTTTTCTGTCTGTTACATATGTAATTAAACTTTCAGGTTTGTCAAGTTTTTCACAAATCATTTTAACTATATCAATATTGTGAATCTCGTTATTACCGCCAATGTTATAAACTTCCCCAATTTTGCCTTTGCGAATGATTAAATCAATAGCACTGCAGTGATCTTCAACATACAACCAATCACGAACATTCTCACCCTTACCATACACTGGCAATGGTTTATCAGCCAAAGCATTAGCAATCATGAGTGGGATCAGCTTCTCTGGAAAGTGGTATGGACCATAATTATTACTGCAACGGCTTATAGTTACAGGCAGGCCAAATGTTCTAAGGTAAGCACCAACAAGCAAATCAGCACTAGCTTTAGAAGCACTGTATGGGCTAGAAGTATGGATTGGTGTTTCTTCTGTAAATAACAAATCTGGTCTGTCTAGTGGAAGATCGCCATAAACCTCATCGGTAGATACTTGATGATATCTGATATCTCCATATTTTCTGCAATGATTCATCATGTTTGCAGTACCCATAATGTTTGTCTCAAGGAAAACATTTGGATTTTCAATACTTCTATCTACATGACTCTCTGCAGCAAAGTTAACAACAACGTCTGGCTTATGCTCGCGGAAAACTCTATCTATTTCTTTCTCGTCACATATATCAACCTTCTCAAAAACAATCTTATCCATAATTGGTTTTAATGTTGATAAATTACCAGCATAAGTAAGTTTATCAACAACTATAACCTTGTCTTCTGGATGATTTTTAAGTTGGTAATATACAAAATTAGAACCAATAAAACCTGCTCCACCTGTTACTAATACGTTCATTTTCTCTCCTTAAAACTCCATTTTACATTCAGCTAATGTTGGGGCATTTGTATCCTTTTCAGACAAGTTAAGTTCACCAACATCTGGCCAATCAATACCTATATCTGGATCATTCCATGCAAGTCCACCCTCATCTTCTGGATGGTAAACTTCATCGCATTTATATGCAAATTCAGCAGTCTCACTAACCACAACAAAGCCATGAGCGAAACCACGAGGAATCATAAATTGTCTGTGATTTTCAGCTGACAACAAAACTCCAACATACTTACCATATGTAGGGCTCCCTTTACGAAGATCAACTGCAACATCATAAACCTCGCCAGATAAAACTCTTACAAGTTTTGCTTGTGGAAATTGTTTCTGAAAATGCAAGCCACGTAGAACACCGCGAGTGCTACTGCTTTGATTATCCTGAACAAAATTATACTTTAACCCGGCTTCTTCAAAATCAGATTGTTTATATGTTTCCATAAAATAACCGCGCTTATCACCAAATGTTTTAACATCTATAATGTAAACCCCATCAATATCAGTTTTATTAAAAGTAAAATTACCCATTTCACACCTCTAATCTACATAAAATTTACCTTCAATAACAGCCTTCAAGTGCTGGCCATATGGTGATTTGCCATAAGCTTCAGCTGACTTATTCATCTTATCATCATCAATCCAACCATATGCATAGGCAATTTCTTCAGGAGCTGAAATAACAATTCCTTGACGTTCCTGAATCGTCTGAACAAATTCTGAAGCACTAAGAAGCGAATCCATAGTACCTGTATCTAACCACGCAAAGCCTCTGCCCAATAACTGAACATCAAGTAAACCTTTATTAAGGTACATCTCGTTTAATGTTGTAATTTCAAGCTCACCTCGTGCAGATGGTTTTACCTCATGAGCCATATCGCTAACTCCTGGAGGATAAAAATACAAACCAGTTACTGCGTAATTTGACTTTGGATGTTCTGGTTTTTCCTCAATTGAAATTGCTTGTTTATTCTCATCAAACTCAACAACACCAAAGCGTTCAGGATCATTAACATAATAACCAAATACTGTTGCGCGGCCATTTTTCTCGGCATTTTCAACTGCTGCACGTAAACGCTTTTTGATGCCATTGCCATAAAAAATATTATCGCCGAGAACCATAGCACCAGCCTCGCCAGCTAAAAATTTCTCGCCTAAAATAAAAGCTTGAGCTAATCCATCAGGGCTAGGCTGTACTTTGTATTGTAATGAAATACCAAATTGACTTCCATCACCAAGCAATTCCTCAAAACGAGGAGTATCCTCAGGTGTAGAAATAACAAGTATATCTTTAATACCTGCAGCCATTAAAGTAGATAGCGGATAATAAATCATTGGTTTATCATAAACAGGTAACAATTGTTTTGATGTTACCATAGTCAACGGATAGAGTCTTGTGCCTGCTCCACCTGCGAGTATAATACCTTTCATAAAAACTCCTTTACGACATGCCGTATTATACACGATTTATCAAAAATATATGCCAAATCCTGATATTTGTGGTATAGTAGCTACCCGCAGAAATTTAAAGAGGTGAGTTATATGTCAAAAGTATGTGAAATATGTGGCAAAGGTCCAAAAGCTGGCAGAAGCATAAGCCACTCTCATAAGGTTAGCAACAGAACATTTGCTCCAAATATCCAGCGTATTACAATTGCTGATGCAAATGGTAAACCACGCAAAGCTAATGTATGCACAAGCTGCATTAAAGCTGGTAAAGTTACAAAAGCTTAAACGACTATCAACAAACGTTGACAATTAGGACAGGAACTTATTGGAGCCTGTCCTTTTATTTTGTCTAAGGTCACCGGCGAAAAGTTATTTCTACAAACAGAACATGAATTGTTCAGCAATTCTGCCACTGCAACATTTCCCGCAATTTCCCTTGCGTGTTTATACATTTTTAACGAGTCTTCAGAAATACTTTTTACAAGTACATTTTTCTTCTCAACATTTTTGTTATATTCAATTTGAGCTGTAGCATTTTCTTCTTGTAATTTTTTGTTTAGATCGTCTTCAAGCATGCTGACCTTACCAATAGCCTCGTCAATTTTACCTTTAAGCTCAGAAATCTTATTGTAGTTTGCTTCGACTTTAACCAATTTCTCGTCAATAACTTTTCTATTGTTGGTTAGTTCATTCAGTTTATTTGTGTAACTTTCAACTTTTCTATAATCACCCTGGGTTTCTTCAATTTTCTTTTGAGTTTCTGTTTGTGATGCAGCAAGCTCTGAATCTTTTGCTGTTATTTCTTCAAACTCAGCTCGGGCTTTTTTATAAATACCATCAATTTGATCGCGCTTAGTTTTATATTCAGATTTTTTGGCACGGGCAGCTTCAATCTTTTTAGCATATGGCGAATTTTGAATTTGTGCATATGCAGCGTCTATGTTTTTATCAAGTTCTTGAAGCTCGTTTAACTTTTCAATATCATCAACTTTACCTGGCATTGTTTCTCCTTAATTAGATTTGATACTTGTAGGGCATGTCCAATTATGCGTCTGATCAATCAAAATGATATTCTTTTTAGGAACTCCACATGCATGAATTTCTTTTGCGAGAACACCAACAAAAGGCAACTCGCTTACATCGTGACCAAGATCAATAATACACTTTCCACTTTGACTTAAATCAAGGGCTGCATGATATTTAATCTCGCCACAAATTAAACAATCAAATTTATCAGTCAATGTATCCACATCAGCACTACCTGATGATGTAACAACAGTTTTGACATTTGTAGCAAAGTCACCCCAAACACGAGGAGTTTTTCCAAATACGCTTTTGCATCTTGCAGCTAATTGTTTCAGTGTCATATTTTTTACTCTACATATACGACCAAATCCCATCATCTTACCAGTATCTTTTAAACTTAATAGGCGAGGAAGAGTGCTTGCCCCTTCTTCGCTTAAATCAAGTGCTGTATGAAAATTCATCAATGCAACGCCACGAGAGGCTGCTTCATAAACCTTGTCTCCTGGATAAAAGCTCTCTACAGGTTCAACGAATGCAGGATGATGGGTTACCAGCAAGTTAGCTCCGCTCTGCTCGGATATACGAATTGCTTCTGGAGTTACATCCAATGCAACAGCAACATTTGTTATTTCTTGGTTTTTGTTACCAACAGTAAGCCCTGTTCTGTCCCATTCGCAAGCAGACTCAGCGGGAAATTTTTTTAGCATCTTTTTTTCTAATTGAGCAATTGTCAATTTTGCATTCTTTTTAACTGCAGGTTTATTTGTGTTTGTTTTAATAATGCTTTTTGTCATTTTTGGATCTCCTTTGTTGCTTTAATAAAAGCTTTAATGTCGTCTATTGTAGTATCTGGCCCAAAAGACAGGCGAATAGCCCCATATATTTCATCTTGTGGCACGCCAATTTCACGTAGTACATGACTTGGTGATTTTTCATCAGAAGAACAAGCCGGACCACCAGACACAACAATACCATATTTCCCATACTGCAAAATTAAAGTTTCACTTTCTTTGTTTTTGAATACTAGATGACATATATTAGATAATGAATAATCATTGTTGATTGTTGATCGAACACCTTCTATATTTGAAATTTCATCAAGCAAATATTGCTTCATTTTTTTGTAATGAGATTCTAACTCTGCCATGTCTTTTAGAGCATAACTTGCAGCTTTTTCCTGTGACACTGCAAGAGCAACATTTTGTGTACCTCCACGCAGGCCCCTCTCTTGTCCTCCACCATAAATAAGCGGCTTAAAAGGAGTATTAGACCTCAGGTAAAGCATACCAATGCCTTTAGGAGTTCCAATCTTGTGTCCTGAAAAACTCGCTGAATCTACACCCATATCTTCGACATTAACAGGAATCCTTCCAAAAGAGCCAACCATATCACTATGGATATAAGCGCCAACTTTATGTGCCTCTTCTGCGATAGATTTGATATTTTGAATAGTACCGATTTCTGTATTAGCGTGCTGAACGATAACCAACTTAGTATCTTTATTAAAATTTGAATTCTTTAACAAGCCATTTTTATTGACACTCAAAGCATCAACATCAAATCCCTCATTTTTCAACTCTTGCGCAGGCATCAATGAAGATTCGTGCTCAATTGCACAAACTGCAACTCTACCTCGCGTAGCCCTTGCAATTCCAAAGATTGCCATATTATTTGCCTCGGTAGCTCCAGACGTAAACACAATTTCACTTGGCCTTTTAGCTCCAATTGCTGTCATCATAGTTTCGCGAGCATGCTCTAGGGCCTCAAAAGAGTCTCGCCCAGCTGCATGTGTTGAATTTGGGTTAGCAAAGTTGTCTGCAACTTCAAACTTTGAAGAACTTGCTGTTGCTGCTGTGTCTAAATAAATATACTTGCTCATTATTTTAATAAAGCAAAATGTAGTACGAACAAAATTGCAATAATAAATAACGCTGGATGAACAGCTTCTTTCTTTTTAGTACCAATGCCTTTGCCTGTTGCAAGATGCAACACAACATAAGAAATAAGACCCCATCCAATTCCATCAGAAATGCTATACGTAAGAGGAATTCCTATAATCATCAAAAATGCTGGAATTCCATTAATTGGATTTTTAAGATCAACTTTGACTACAGTAGCTATCATTAAAAATCCAACAACAATCAATGCAGGCCCAATTGCAAAAGAAGGAATCGCAAGAAAAAGTGGAGACAACAACAAAGACAACAAAAACAAAATACCTACGACAAATGTAGTAAGGCCTGTTCTGCCACCTTGGGCAACACCTGTTGAGCTTTCTATATAAGCAGACAGAGCCGAAGTACCACAAATAGCACCAAAAGTTGTACCAATAGCATCGGATAAAAGAGCCCCTTTAATAGCAGGCAAATTTCCTTTTTTATCAAGCATACCTGCATTTGCTGCTACAGCAGAAACTGTTCCAACAGTATCGAAAATATCTACAAACAAAAGAGCTAAAAAGCAAATTAAAAATGGTAACCAAGAATTTGTTTGTATAACCTCATTAAGACCAACAAAACATTGACCAAAAGTTGAACCTAAACTTTGGAAATTTTCTACTACACCTCCGAAAATTCCGACACTAAAATCTGGTATTAGAGTAGGCCACATTTTTGTTACGGTCTCTGTTGCAGCTGGTACATAATCAATTGGAAAAAATTTATTATCTATAATAAAACCTGGTGTATATATACCTGTTAACTGGCAGATTATTCCAAGTAACCAAATTATAATAATACCAATTAATATTGCCCCTTTAACCTTTTTAGCATGCAATAAACCCGTTAATAAAACACCAACAATGGCAAGAAAAACAGAAATACCATATGTATTAAAATGAAATTTATCCCAACTAAACATAGTTAAAACAGTTGTAGAACTAGGTACAATAATATTTGAACTTAGTAGGCCTATGAAAGCTATATAGATGCCAATACCTACTGCAAGAGCATATTTCAAAGACAAGGGTATACAATCAAAGATTTGCTCGCGAATCTTAGTTAAAGTAAGAATAATGAATAAAACACCTTCAATAAAAACAGCTGCCAAAGCCCATTTCCATGAAAAACCCATCGAAGCAACAATAGTATATGCAAAAAAGGCATTCAAACCCATACCTGCGGAAATAGCTATTGGCAAGTTTGATAAAAATGACATAACAATACAAGCCACAAAAGTTGCAAGTGCAGTAGCAACGAAAACAGCACTTGGTTCCATACCAGTGTCGCCAAGAATATTAGGATTAACAGCCAATATATATGCCATAGCCATAAATGTGGTAATACCTGCAGCAATCTCAGTTTTTATTGATGTATGATTTGTTTTTAGTTTAAAAATTTTTTCAAGCATTTTCTTCTCCGCTAATATAGAATTATAAACAACCAATGAGTAATTTAGCTAAAAAAATATTAATCGTTGATGGCTATAACGTATTGAGAAGTTCTGGGTTTTATGACCCAACAGATGACTGGACGGATGAGTGGTATAACCATGCTCGCGAAGCTTTATTGAACGACATTTCCGCACAATATAACTATACAGTTGTCATAGTATATGATGCAGCAAAAAGACCTTCTCACAAAAAAATGGCAAAGTTAGAATCTATCAATATAAACAAAATTAATACTATATTCACGCCAACAGGAGTTTCCGCTGACTCGCAAATTGAAAAACTCGCATATGAAGCGATCGATCAAGGTTTTAAGGTAACTATTGCTACTAGCGACAATATCATTCGCAATACTACTAGTAACAAGCATATTACTCACATAAGTGCTGTCAATTTTTGTGAACATTTACTGAATGATAAAATAACAGAGAAAATTAGCCATACAAATCAGAAAAACTCGTCAAATGCAAAGATTATTGACACTTTAGATGACGAAACCATTAAAAAACTTAAAAATATTACAAAATTTTCTCCAAAACAATAGGTTGAGGGGTATTTATAATAAAAGAAAATGTTAATACAGTTTTTGTTTTCATAAAAGCCCAGTACAAAATTTATGTATAAAATAAATTTTTTAATTTTAATAAATAAATATCAATCTAAATAAAAGAAATACCCCACAACCTATCATTTTGGAAACATTTTCAGCAAAAAAGTAAGATTTAATACTATTCGAAAACAAAATTAAGTTCTCAATTAAACAATATTTCACAAGAGTGGTATAATTGCAGACGAAAGATAAAGGAAATACTATGATAAAGAAAAATTTCAACATACAAAATAAATTAATATTTTTCACTTTACTAACTTTTATAATTGCTGCAATAATTACTACTACATTCATTTTTACAGCATGTTCAAACAAAAAAAACAATAGTGACGTAACCATTGGCATAGCAAATGTTACAAACTGCTCGGAGTTTTATTTGTACGCCAGAGAAGCGGCTGAAAGTACAGGTGCAAAAGTTGTGGATTTAGATCAGGTTATGCCATCTTATTATACATATGAGCAAACTCCAAAATCCAAAACCTATAGTAGTCCAGAAGTTGAAAAGATTTTTAAGGAAAATCATTATGGAAGCAGCAACTATTATGATTTAACCACTAATGAAAAGGACAGCCGAGGTGGAGTTGACTTAAATACCGCTATTGAAATGGGCGTCTATCAAAGTTATCCATCAAATGTATCTAAAGTTATGGAAGGCATCGATGCTGTTATCATACCTGGAGGAGAAGATGTCAGCCCTGGTATTATGCTACAAGACAGTACTGGCACATCAAAAGAAAGTAATTTTCAAGCTGCCAATGATGTTAGCGATTTATTGTTGGTTGATTACTGCATAGACAATGATATTCCTTTTTTAGGTATTTGCCGAGGCATGCAAATGTTTTGCATAAGTCAGGGTGCTGGGGTAATAGACGACATTAAAGACTTTTATGGTCCAGACGGAGAAAAAGAAAATGCAGCTGCAAAACACAGAGACCCTAAAACTGAAGGCCGTTGGTTTGTACCACACGATGTAAATTTAGCCACTAAAATTGGATCTAACGATTCTGCATTACACAAAATATTTGGTACCGACACAATTAATAATGTCCCATCCTGGCATCATCAATTAATTCGAAGCGTTGATCGAACACCGCTTTATGCATCAGGAACAAATAACACTAATGGTAAAGATTTTATTGAAGCAGTTGAACTCCCTGGTAGAAAGTTTGCAATTGGAGTACAATTTCATGCAGAGCTTCCTATTTATTTAACAAATCATAATGATGAACGCGCAAAAGATTTTATGGACGTTGAACTGTCACGAAAACTGTTCCAAGCATTTGTAGATTCTGCTAAATAGTTGTCGCACAAAACTACACCTTTAGTATAATAACAATAAAAATTGGAGGCTAGTAATTAGCACTAAACTCACAACTTTACCTGGTTTTTGCGATGTGCATGTGCACTTGCGGGAACCAGGTTTTTCTTTTAAGGAAACAATTCTAACGGGCACAAAAGCTGCAGCACATGGTGGTTATACTGATGTATGTGCTATGCCTAACTTAAATCCTGTTCCAGATTCACAAGCAAACTTGCAGCTTGAACAGAATATAATTGACAGAGATGCAGTAATAAATGTCTACCCTTATGCTTCAATTACACAAGCTGAAAAGGGGCTTGCTCTAACAGACATTAAAAACATTAACGCAATTGCGTTTTCAGATGATGGAGTTGGCGTACAAAGTAAGGTACTGATGGAAACTGCAATGAAACAAGGTAAATTTATTGTAGCTCATTGCGAAGACAACAGCCAAGACACAGACCGTAAAGCAGAGTATAAACAAATCGAGAGGGACCTTGAACTTGCTGCTAAAACTGGATGTAAATATCATGTATGTCATATATCTACAAAAGAAAGTGTGGAACTAATTAGAGAGGCTAAAAAAGAAAAAATCGACGTGACATGTGAAACAGCCCCTCATTATTTGACACTTTCGAAAAAAACTATTACTGACGAGCCTAAATATAAAATGAACCCTCCTATTCACAGAAAAAAAGACAAGGAAGCACTTTTACAAGGCATATGTGATGGAACAATAGACATGATTGCAACAGATCATGCTCCACATTCCAAAGAAGACAAAGAACAAGGAGCCAATGGAATAACCGGAATAGAATTAGCTTTCCCTGTTTTATACACAAAACTAGTTAAAGAAAAAATCATTACTCTAGACAAGCTAGTAAAACTGATATCAGACAATCCAAGAAAAAGATTTGACATACAAACAAAAAAGGACACATATAGCCAGTGGGCTCTAAACGAAAAATTTACCGTAAACCCTAAAGACCTACTCTCAAAAGGGAAATGCACACCATTTGAAGGTTGGGAACTATACGGAATCAATTACTTAACAAAGTTAGAAGGTAAAACAGTATGGCAAAAAGAAAAGATTTAAAGAAAATTTTAATCATTGGTTCAGGCCCAATTGTAATTGGTCAAGCTGCCGAATTTGATTATGCAGGAACTCAAGCTTGTCTCGCCTTAAAAGAAGAGGGCTACGAGGTTGTTCTTTGCAATAGCAATCCTGCAACCATCATGACTGATACTGTAATAGCTGACAAAGTTTATATGGAACCTCTCACATTAGAATACGTTGCAAGAATCATCAGACATGAGCGTCCAGATGCAATTATCCCTGGTATTGGTGGTCAAACTGGCCTTAACCTTGCCATGAAACTTAAAGAATGGCACATCCTGGAAGAGTGCCATGTTGAACTTTTGGGAACATCTTCAGATAGTATTGAGCGCGCCGAAGATCGCGAACGTTTTAAAGAAATGTGCCAGGAAATTGGCGAGCCTGTTATACCTTCTGAAATTACATACAACATTGACGAGGCAAAAGCAGCAGCAAAAAAAATTGGATATCCTGTCGTGCTCAGGCCAGCATTCACCCTTGGAGGTACTGGCGGGGGTTTCGCAAATAATGAGGAAGAGCTTATCGAACTTGGCGCTAATGCTTTTAAACTCTCGCCTGTTAATCAAGTTTTAATCGAGAAAAGTGTTAAAGGCTATAAAGAAATTGAGTTTGAGGTTATGCGCGACAATAAGGACAACGCCATCACAATCTGCGGTATGGAAAACGTTGATCCCGTGGGCGTTCATACTGGTGACAGCGTTGTTGTTGCTCCAATACTTTCACTCAATAAACATGATCTTAAAATGCTCAACGACAGTGCTATTAAGATTATCAAGGAACTCAAAATCGCTGGTGGTTGCAATGTACAGTTTGCATTAAATCCAGAATCTAGCGAATATTACTTGATTGAAGTTAACCCTAGAGTGTCAAGATCATCAGCGCTAGCTAGTAAAGCAAGTGGTTATCCAATTGCTCGTGTTACTGCAAAAATCGCCGTTGGTATGGACCTAAATGAGATCCCTGTTGCTGGTGGTACTGGAGACATTGAACCACAGCTCGACTATATTGTTGCTAAATTCCCGCGCTTCCCATTTGATAAGTTCAACGAGGCTGCAAATACACTAGGTACGCAAATGAAAGCAACTGGTGAGGTCATGGGCATCGGTTCAAGCTTAACAGAATGTTTCTTAAAGTCAGTTAGATCGTTAGAAACAGGTGTTAATCATTTCTATCTTGAAAAGTTTGACGATATGAGCACTAACGACATCTATAAATATCTAGAAAAATTCCATGATGATTACATCTATGCAATTTGTGAACTTCTTAGAAGAGAAGAGCCTATTGCTAAGATCCACAAAACAACTGCTGTGACTGAACTGTTCATTGAAAGCTTCAAAGAAATTGTTGACATGGAGAACAAGTTAAAGAAAAAACAAGACAAACAAACTCTCAAGGAAGCAAAAAAACTTGGTTTTTCAGATATATACATTGCAAAACTATGGGATAAAGAAGAGATTGAAATTTACAACATGCGCCATGAAGAGAATATTAAACCAATATTTAAAATGGTTGATACGCTTCACACAGGAAAATATATCCCATACCTTTACAGCTCATACACTGGTAAAAATGAATCTAAAAAAACAAAAAAGAAAAAGATAATCGTACTTGGAGCAGGTCCAATCAGAATCGGGCAAGGTGTTGAATTTGATTACTCGACAGTGCATGCAGCACTCACAATCAAAAAGGCTGGGTATGAAGCTATCATTATCAACAACAATCCAGAAACAGTATCTACGGATTATTTAACTTCTGACAAACTCTACTTTGAGCCACTCACTCCAGAAGATGTAATGGCAATTGTTGAATTTGAACAACCAGAAGGAATTGTTACATCCCTTGGTGGGCAAACTGCAATTAACCTCGCAAAACCATTAATCGACAGAGGATGCAAAATCATTGGAACAGATTATGACGCAATTGAGCGCGCCGAAAATAGAGACAGTTTCGAACAAGTTCTCATTGATTTGGACATTCCACAGCCTCAAGGTGCGGCTGTTACAAAAATCGAGGATGGCTTAAAAATCGCAAACGAAATTGGTTATCCAGTACTTGTTAGACCATCGTTTGTACTTGGTGGACGAGCAATGCAAATTGTTGGCAATGATAAACAATTGAAGCACTACCTCAAAACTGCAGTAGAAATTGATGAGGACAAACCTGTTCTTGTTGACAAATATATTATGGGTAAAGAGGTTGAAGTCGATGCAATTTGCGATGGTGTTGATGTGTTTGTTCCAGGAATTATGGAACTTGTTGAACGTACTGGTATCCACAGTGGCGATTCAATCAGTGTCTACCCTGCATATTCAATAAGCGACAAAGTCAAAGGTAAAATTCTTGAGTACACGAAAAAACTTGGTCTCGGTATTGGAATTGTTGGACTTTTTAATATTCAGTTTATTGTCGATAAAGACGAAAATGTTTTCATCATTGAGGTAAATCCAAGAAGTTCACGTACTGTGCCGTTTCTTTCAAAATCTACTGGATATTCACTTGCTGATATCGCAACAGACGTACTCTTAGGCAAGAGTTTGAAAGAGCAAGGTATTTTCTGTCTATATCCTGATGAAAAACAAAGATACTGTGTAAAAGCACCAGTTTTCTCGTTTAACAAAATCACAGGAATGGATGCTTACTTATCGCCTGAAATGAAATCAACTGGTGAAGCTATTGGATACGATAAAGACCTGGAGGACGCTATGTACAAGGCGCTTCAAGCCTCAGGAACCAAGCTTAAAAATTACGGAACATTATTTGTTACAATCGCTGATGCAGATAAGGAAGAAGCCTTACCACTAATCCAGCGGTTCTATAACTTAGGCTTTAACATCGAAGGCACAATGGGTACTGCAAGATTTTTACGAGCATATAAGATTCCAACTCGTGGTGTTAATAAAATTTCACATACTGCAGATGAAATTCCAAAACAAATCCGTGCAGGTCATATTACTTATATCATTAACACAAAGACTGTTGGCGAGCATGCAGAAGAAATGGACGGTATCGAAATCAGAAAACTCGCAACTGAAAATAATGTAACATTATTCACGTCACTTGACACAGTCAAAGCTCTTTTAGATGTTCTAGAAGATAAAACATTAAGGGTTTCAACTATAGATGCTTAAAGGAAGTTTAGAAATAACACAAAAAAGAGAATTGGCACCTGATGTATATGAACTACATCTTTGTGGACCTGCCGCAGAAGCAATAACTAAGCCAGGTCAGTTTATGAATATACAAATCGAAGGTAAATATTTAAGACGTCCAATTAGTATCGCAGATAAATTTGCTGATGAACTCACGATTGTTTTTAAAACTGTAGGCGAAGGAACAAAGATTCTTTCAAAAATGGATAAAGGCGAAAAACTGGATGTCCTTTCAGGCTTGGGCAACGGATACGATATTGAAAAGTCATCAAACACCCCATACATCGTAGGAGGCGGGCTTGGTATTCCACCACTCGTCTTGCTCGCAAAAAAACTTGTTAAAGCAGGCATTAAACCAAATGTCATACTAGGCTTCAACAATAGAGATGAAATTTTTTACGAGGAAATGTTTAGAGGTTGTGACGTAAAAATCACCACAATGGACGGGAGCAGTGGCATTAAAGGTTTTGTCACTGACACAATTAATCGCGATGAATACGCCTTTGCTTGTGGCCCTGAGCCAATGCTCAAAGCTGTCCATAGCAAAGTAACGAAGGGCCAATTCTCATTTGAAGAGCGTATGGGATGTGGCTTTGGAGCATGCATGGGATGCAGTTGCAAAACTATCACAGGATACAAACGAATTTGCAAAGAAGGCCCAATATTAGAACATGAGGAAATACTATGGTAGACCTTTGTGGAATAAATATAGACAATCCTATAATCCCTGCGTCAGGCACGTTTGGATATGGATATGAATTTGCTGAGCTTTACGATATTAACATTCTAGGAACTTTCAGTTTTAAAGGTACAACAGCAAAACCAAGATTCGGTAATGACACACCTAGGATTGCAGAATGCCCATCAGGAATGTTAAACTCAGTAGGCCTCCAAAATCCTGGTGTAGATGCTGTTATCGAAACAGAACTGCCTAAACTAAGCAAAGTTTTTAACAAGCCAGTTATGGCAAATATAAGCGGATTTAGTGTAGAAGAATACGAAGAAGTTGCAAAGAAATTAACCCAGTGTGACCAAATCGGATGGATGGAAGTCAATATTTCATGCCCTAACGTACACGGTGGTGGCATGAGTTTTGGAACAACCGCAAAAGGTGCAGCTGAAGTAACAGCTGCTGTTAAACGTGCAACCTACAAGCCTGTTATTATGAAGCTCTCTCCAAATGTCACAAACATTACTGAAATTGCAAAAGCTTGCGAAGATGCAGGAGCTGATGGAATCTCTCTAATTAACACTTTAATGGGAATGCGCTTTGACCTTAAAACAGAAAAACCAATTCTTGCCAACACAACTGGTGGCCTTTCAGGTCCAGCAATTTTCCCTGTGGCGCTTAGAATGGTATATGAAGTTGCAAATACAGTAAATATTCCAGTAATTGGTATGGGAGGAATATCAAACGCAAACGATGTTAAAGAAATGATGTTAGCAGGTGCCACAGCTGTAGAAATTGGAGCTGCCAACCTGATAAATCCATATATATGCAAAGAAATTATTGAGGAGCTAGACAATGCCTAAAGACGTAATAATAGCCTGTGACTTTAATAGCAAAGAAGCCACACTAAGCTTTCTAGAAAAATTCACAAAAAGGAAACCATTCGTTAAAATTGGAATGGAACTTTATTATTCATGTGGTCCAGAAATCGTCAAAGAAATCAAAGCGAGAGGACACAAAATTTTCCTCGATTTAAAACTTCATGACATACCAAACACTGTCAAAAAAAGTATGGCTGTCCTTAAAGACTTAGATGTAGATATTACCAATTGCCATGCTGCAGGCACATCTGCAATGATGGCAGCCGCAAAAGAAGGCTTAGGCAACAATGCCAAATTGATTGCTGTTACACAATTAACGTCAACAGACCAGGCAGCTCTAACTAATCAACTTTTAATAGATGAACCAATCGATGAGGTTGTAATCCACTATGCAAAAAATGCTAAAGCATCAGGCTTAGATGGAATTGTTTGCAGCCCTCATGAAGCCAAGGATGTTCATGAATATTGTGGTAATGACTTTTTAACAATTTGCCCTGGAGTGAGATTTGCTGATTCAGCATCAGATGATCAAAAAAGAATCATGACACCTAAACAAGCCAAAGAAAATGGCTGCGATTATATAGTCGTCGGTAGACCAATTACTCAAGCAGATGATCCAGTTAAAGCTTATGAGAGATGTGTAAAAGAATTTTTGCAATAACACTTTTGTAGGAACTTTTTATCTTTCTATATAATATTTTGTACCACGACCATTGCCAGATTTATTAATAAGGCCCATTTTTAACATACTCCCACACAAAGAAACAACTTTAGTTTTAGACATTGTCACTAAACCTGCAATTTCAGAGCTACTAAGTGGAGTAGACCGTTTTAACAAATCAAGAATTTTCTCCATATCAGTACTAAGTTTATAATTTTCATTTACAACTGGCAATATAACATTTACAAAATTATCTAGAAATTCAAATTTAGGCTTTACTGATTCTTCTCTATATGCCCTTTTAATCATTGATATTCCATACCCCATACGCTCAATAAAACCTAGCCGTCTAAACAAACTACAAATTATATAATTACGAGGAACCGAAACAAAACAATTAAGAAATTCATTTTCGCTAATATCTTTTGGTAACGTACCAGGGGACAAAATTTCTACTCTATCATCAAAAAATGTAATTTTTACATTTGACCTTATCTCCCAGTCTCTATGAATGACCGCATTAATAAGAGCTTCTCTAAAAGCCTTGATTGGTACACTGTAATGCTTGACTCTATTTAAGCCCTCTATAATCTCATAAGAACATATATCTTCAAAAACTTCTGTAGCTTTTTTTACTTGTTCTAAAACAGAACAATAGCTGAAATTTTTTCTATAAGTAAACCTCTCTGTGTGTTCGTTATATTTAACAGTATCAATTCCAGAAAAATCATTTTGATCTGAAAAAAGTAGCGCAGCATTGTTAAATTTTTCGTCAGAAGTCAATAAACCAGCAGTTTTTAAAAAATCGTTTGTGGCGCTTTTTATCCCTATACTTTTTTTTAGATAAGTATTTAAGGTTTTAAAAGTCAAGTTGTTACTCTTTATTGTCTGATTCTCAAAATGGATACCTTTTGATTCCATAATCAATTTCTTTTTTGTGACTAAGTCAGCTTCAATAGTTGATGTATTACGTCTGATATATACTTTGTTTTTATAAAAATAAGGCTTATCATCACCAGCTTCAACAAAAACTTTAATAATTAATAATTTATGGTCTATTTCCATGTCAAAATAAGGCATAGGTGTTATAGAATCGAAAATTTTTCTCTCAATTTTAGGGTAAACAATATTAAGATCTTTAATACCTACTAGTTTACCATCATCTGTAACGCCAAAAATTATCTTTCCGCCATCTTGATTGGCAAAAGCACAAACAGTTTTTAAAAACGTATCGCTATACTGTTCTTTAAGTTCTATTGTGCTAGTTTCAATATAGTCCATGAACGCAAACCCCTTTTCTACCAATTTTATTATATCATCTAAATGGTATTATGAACGCAAAAATTTTACGTTCACAAAATTTCTCAAATTTATGAACGCAAGATAATGTGTCAATTAAACCAATTTATTGTATAATTTTAGAAAATTAAGGAGCTTCTATGGATTTACAAGAAAAAATCGCGAAAGACTTACTAAAAATCAAGGCAGTATTTTTACGTCCTGACGAACCATTTACATGGGCAAGTGGAATTAAATCGCCAATTTATTGCGATAACAGGCTAACCCTTACTGCCCCAGAGATCAGAACAGATGTCGAAGAGGGCTTGGCAGAATTAATCAAAACAAATTATCCAGAAGTAGAAGTACTTATGGGCACATCAACTGCTGGCATTGCACATGCAGCAATCACAGGCCACATAATGGGTCTCCCAGCAGGATATGTTAGATCGTCAAATAAATCTCACGGCCGTCAAAACAAAATAGAAGGCAAGCTTGAACCTGGCCAAAAAGTTGTCGTTATAGAAGACTTAATCAGTACAGGAGGCAGCTGTATTGATGTTGTTGAAGCCCTAAGAGAAGCTGGAGCTGAAGTCTTAGGAATTGCCAGTATCTTCACTTACGGCATGCAAAAAAGCAAAGAAAGACTAAATGAAGCAAATGTCGCAAATCATAGCTTAACTAACTTAGACACAATAGCTAAAATCGCTGCCGAAGAAGGTTACATCAAACCAGAAGATGTTGACAGACTAAAGAAATTTAGAGATAATCCCGATGACGAAAGTTGGATAAATGCGTAGTGTAATTGACATTACAGACCTTACAACAAAAGAAGTTCAAGAACTTTGCGATACAGCAATTGATATCAGCAAAAATCCAGAAAAATATCAAAATGCTTGCAAACACAAAAAACTAGCATCTCTGTTTTTCGAACCTTCAACCAGAACAAGGCTTAGTTTTGAAGCGGCAATGCATGAACTTGGAGGAGATGTTCTATCAGTCGCTGGTGCAGATTCATCGTCTACAGCAAAAGGCGAGAGCATGGCAGACACAGCCAAAGTTGTGTCTAATTATGCAGACATCATAGCCATCCGTCACCCAAGAGAAGGCGCCGCATTCGTTGCCGCTAAAAATGCTAGCATACCTCTTATCAACGCAGGAGACGGCGGCCATTGCCATCCAACACAAACAACGGCCGACTTACTCACAATTTACAAAACCAAAGGCAGGTTTGACAACCTCATAATTGGTCTTTGTGGAGACTTACTATACGGCAGAACTGTTCATAGCCTAATGCATGCAATGGAGCGCTATGACAACGTAAAGTTTGTCGCAATCTCACCTGATGAACTCAAACTACCTTCATATATGAAAACTGACAATATTGAGGAAACTACGAGCTTAGAAGAGGCATTACCTAAACTCGACATCTTATATATGACAAGGATCCAACGCGAGAGATTTGATGATCAAAATCAATACGAACGTCTCAAAAATTCATACAGGCTCACACCAGAGCTCATGAAACTCACAAAACCAGACTGCTATATATTGCATCCGCTTCCAAGAGTTGACGAAATTGCAGTGGGTGTTGATAATGACCCACGTGCAGTGTACTTTGAGCAAACACTTAACGGCAAACACATGCGCATGGCTCTTATCTTGAAGCTCTTAAACGACACTTCCAATTCTAATTATGATATTGGCGAGGAAGGCGATTTCAAATGCATTAACAATAAGTGTATTAGCCAAGTAGAACAAGAACTCCCACAGAAGTTCATTACAGATTCCTGCGGGAGCAAACGTTGTGTTTATTGTGATAATTAAAGCACGTTCTAATAAGTATTGAATTTATTATTTTCTTTATGTATTGGTTGATATAAGAAATTATTATCCTTGTTTATATGTTTTATCCTATTAAATATAGGCTCATAATAGCAAATTATATTTCCTGTTGAGCTTACTAGATCGGTTAATCCTCCTAAGAATATTTCTGAACAACTATGTGATGGAAAATTATCGTCAAACACGCAATTATTAATAGAACCACCCTCGTGACCTAATGGAAAAGTTCCAGTTGTAAATGATATTGCTCCACCTTGATTAACTGCTTTATTTTTTGTAAAATTGCATTTGTCAATATATTGATCACGGCCAAATAATTTTAAAGCTCCACCATCATTAAAAGCATGATTGCTTTCAAAATCAAGATTTCGTCTTAGAATTTTTGGATAATTTGTACCAAAATATACTAAAACTCGTTATCAGGCAATTTTGAAGCTCAAAATATCATACAATAATTTTCATATAGATTTATTAAGCAATATAAGAAAATAGTCTTTGTTATAAAAAATCCCACATGAAGTTTCTTCGAGGACTAATATTATACTTAATATTTACGTCCTAAAAAGTGTTAATTTTTACATTTTTAAGTCCTAAAAAGTGATAATTTTTACATTTTTAAGGACTTAAGCAAATTTTTTGCTATAATTCATGGGAAAGGAGGCATCGTGGAACGTAAATTACTCGAAAACTTAAAAGACTGGCAAAACAAAAAAGACAGAAAACCATTAATTGTTAATGGGGCTCGTCAAGTTGGTAAAACATGGCTTCTGAAAGAATTTGGAAGGCTTTGTTTTGACAATTTCGCATATATAAGTTTTGACAACGACAGTACTGCAAGAAGTTTTTTTGATGCGGATTTTGATATAGACAGAATCATTAAATCTATATCGCTACATACACACGAAGAAATTAAGCCTAACAAAACATTATTGATCTTAGATGAAATTCAAACAGCACCTAAAGCACTAACTGCATTAAAGTACTTTTACGAAAATGCACCTCAATACGCAGTTGTAGTTGCAGGATCCCTATTAGGATTACAGCAACGTGAAGGCAGTGGTTGGCCTGTAGGTAAAGTTGATTACTTAAATTTATATCCCTTAGATTTTATAGAATTTTTAAACGCAACTAAAAATAATGATATGGCAGAGCTTATCTTAAGTGACGACACTTCATTAATCAATACGTTTAGAAATAAGTTAATTGATTTATTAAAGCAGTATTTTGTAGTAGGAGGAATGCCTGAAATTGTTAAATCCTTTGTTGAGAATAGTGATTATAATGAAATAAGAACTCTCCAAAATAAAATACTCAACGACTACGTACAAGATTTTTCAAAACACATACCTCCAAAAATACTTAAGTACACACATGAAGCTTGGAACTCTATTCCCGCGCATTTATCACGAGAAAATAAAAAATTTGTTTTTGGGCATATACGTCAAGGGGCTAGAGCAAAGCAGTACGAAGAATCCTTAATGTGGCTTGAAAATGCTGGCCTTATCAATAAAATTAAACGCATATCAAAGCCAGGAATGCCACTAAAAAGTTATACTGACAATATTTCATTTAAGGTGTATTTGTTAGACATTGGTTTATTGGGGGCTATGTCTGAGCTTGAACCAAATACAATCCTAAACAAAAATACGTTATTTACGGAATTTAAAGGCGCGCTTACAGAACAATTTGTATGTCAACAATTAGTAGGCTCTTGCAGTCTAACTCCTTATTATTGGTCGGCTCAAAATTCAATTGGCGAGGTTGATTTTATTGTTCAAAAAAGCCAAGACATATTTGCTATAGAGGTAAAAGCCGAAGAAAACTTAAGGTCTAAAAGCTTGCAGGCTTTCAGAAAAAAGTATAACAATTGCAACGCATTAAGGTTTTCATTATCTGATTACAGAGAACAAAACTGGATGAAAAATATTCCGCTTTTTGCATGCATGAATACAAACTTATGGAATTAAAAAAACTCCCGCAAGTGATTCCTGCGGGAGTAAAGGGTTTTATTTGTTATGATAATTAAATCATTTTATAATTAACGATAATTGCTCCTCCTAGATTAGCTCTAGAATTGTACCATGAAACTATATAATTATGATCATATGTAATATCAATACGAGTTACTCTATCAAAAGCATATTTGTCTATATTAGGTTTAGCACCTTTAAATTCGAAATCATATTTTTTAACATTTCCAGGTATAGGAGTAAAAGCATATTTGCCAATTGATTTTACACTTTTAGGGAAAATTATTTTTTTCAAATCTTTGCAGCACGCAAGTGCACTAGGTGCAATATTTTCTACACCATCTTTAATTGTGACAGTTCCTGTTGCAGAAGGATATGCATATAGTGTTTTCATGTCTGCTGAATATAGACCACCGTCACATACAGTATAGTAACTTTCCTGATCAGGTGTACCAGGCATTTCAAATTGTACATTTGGAGAACAACCAAAAACACATTGACCAAAATCGATTTTTTCGGTAGTACATAAATGAAATCTTTTTAAATTTGAACAACTATAAAAAGCTTGGTCTCCGATAGCCTTTAAAGTACAATTATATATTGCGAATTCTTCAAGTTTCTTACAGCCATAAAATGCTTTTTTTCCTATATAATCAAAAATAATATCCTTATTTGAAGATAAAGTGATTTTTTCCAAATTTGTGCATTTAAAAAAAGCATTATTACCTAACCTTTTTAAAAACCCATTTTGTATATATATTCCCTCTAAATTTTCGCAATCGGCGAATGTATTGTCTCCTATTTCAACAACTTTATAAGTGACATCTGCATATGATACTTTTTCTAGAATATTATAATATGTATGTGTATACTTTCCATTTTCTGGAGAAACTAATGTAGCTGTATTTTCTTCTGGTGTAGCGCCTTTATGTAAAATATAATTTGTGCCGTCACAACTATCAACATACCTAACATCACCTTCATCTGCATAAGCATTTGTTGTAACAACAGTAATGCTTAAGAAAAAACAAACTGCTGTAAGTGCTAAAATTAATTGTAATTTTTTTGTTAATGTTTTCATTTTAAAAACCCCTTTTCTAAATGGTATATGCATATAATAATACGAAAAAGGGCCTAAATCAAATGAAGTCAAAAATTTAAGGAAATTTGTACTAAACTGTACTAAACAACCTAGTCAGATAATTATAATTGTAATTCTTCGTCAGAAATGATGTTGTAGTTAATATCCAAGCTACAAAGCTCAGTTAACTTTTCTATTAAAGATGTCACTTCATAAGCAGGGGACCAAATGTTATTGTCTATTGGAATAATGCTCATATTGCTTAGCTGGTAAACAATATCTTTGTACCAGTATTCATCTCCTAATGAAAAAACCATATAGCGTAAAATAAAGAAAGTTAGGTACGATATTAAGAAATGGGAAACCATGCTTTCTTTAAAAGTTAATTTTTTATCAAGAACAAATTCAGGCTTAAATATTTTAAAACAAAAATCAAAAACATTATATTTCTGCCAAAGAGCTTTACATAGATTGTTCAGTATGTCTATTTCAAGATCTTCAGCTAACACAAAATATCCATCTTGATCTTCACTCTGTCTGAAAATTCTGTCATTAAAAAAATGAATTTTAGTTTCCTCGTCTTTTATATCACTAACAAGAAAATCAAATTTTTTCTCCATTTGCTCTTTATTTTTTGCGTCGGTTTGACCGAGCTTTTCCTCTACAGACCATTGAAATTTCTTTAATTGAAAATCACGTATTTGCCTCATCCAATATTGTATTTCAAAACTAAAAGCACATAGTTTTGTTTGATCTTCTTCTTTTATATACTTAACAAACAACGAACCTAAATTCTTACTTATCTCTTCTCTAGATACATTATCAGAAATAGTCTCTAAGCGTATTTTTTCTAAATCTACTTCCTTTGAAGTAACTAAATTCTTCCAATTTTTTGAATCAAAAAAATACTTTATATCCTTATCTGAAAACTTGTCTAATGTTTGAAATGTAATTTGTTTATTGTTTGTAAACCTTCTATACAAAGAACGATCGGACGTGGTTTCAATACAGTCTGGTAATGTATACAAGGTGGCATTGTCAAACCTGTATTTTAAATTGTCGAGGATTTTTTTATTATCCTCTTTAAAATCAAATAAAGAATTTTCTAGAATAAAACCGCAAGGTAGTAAATTGTCATCCATAAAAACTTTTCCAAGAGTTACGTTTTCAGAATAATGTTTGCTGTATTTGAGTTTTTCTATTTCAGAACCAATAGAACCATAATTAGAACAATCGTAAAACAAATTGTTTCTTTTCACGCTATTACTCTTAGATACATTTTTATATAGCATTTTTTGAATATAAACATTGTATTTGCACAATAATTTAATTGTTGTTGTTATGTCCTCACGTTTAAGCGCTTTAGTACCATATAAAGTTTGCACAAACACGAAAAGATTGCTATTTGATTCAACATCAAGCAAATCACGCGCAATAATACATACAACCATATCAAACATATTAAAGTTAAGCTTTTCTTTTTCTTCAATATGCTTGCATATTTTTTTTAGACCAGTTTTTTCACAAATTTGCTTAATTATTAAATATCCTATATTTTTAGGACGAGGAGAATTTACATCTAATTTCTTTTGCTCAAAAGTAACTTTAGTTTTTTTGTTTTCGTCATCTTCTGTACGTTTTTTTGCATAATCCTTTAGCCATTGTTCAAAATTTTCGCCATGTTTATTTATTAAATCTTCTCTTGAACCTAAACTTTCAACGACTTTTGTTTTAGGACGAGTAGAACCTTTATCTCTAACAGATTTAGAAAGATAATAATACGTAGTGTTATTTCTTTTATTTTTTTGGATATACATTGCTCTTATTTTAACATAATATGTATATTTATATCATAGAAAGGCATCTCCATCAAATGACGGAGATGCCTATAAGGGGTGTGTTATTTAAAGTTAGTTATTATATTTAGCTCTTCTTGTAGCAACAACTCCACCAGCTAATGCTAACATACTTAAGACCATCAAAGCATAAGCTAATGAGTCCGATGTTTTTGCAGAATCTGATGAAGAACTTTGACCTTCATCTGGCTGTGGAGCTGGTGTTTGCTTGTCTTTTTCAGCTTGCTCTTTAATCTCTTTTATAACCTCTTCTTTAACTTTTTCGACTTTGGCGAGAGAAGTTTGTTCATCAAGCTCGGCAAGTTTCTTTGCAACAAGCGCTTTCATTTCTGGAGTACGCTGATCTTCTGGTCCAGCTTGTTTTTCAATTTCAGCACGTGCTTCTTCTTTGGCTTTTTCAATTTCGGCCTCTAACTCTTGTAAGTTAGATTCTTGTTGTTTTAATACGTCGCTTTTCGTAACTAAATATTTAGCATGATCAGAAAGTGCATTAAATGCAGCTCTTGCAGCCTGAACTTTTGGAGAAACAACTGCGGTATCGCTAGTCTTATCAATGTTTCCAATTTCTTCAATTAATTGATCTGCTTTTGCAGCGCCCTCTTCGTCAGTTTTTTGAGTTATTATTGCCGCCTTGGATTCTTCTGCAATTGGAGCTATATCATTATATGTCATAACGCTCTCTAACTGTTCCTTGTAATTTGCAAGTATCTCTTTCATTTCGTCAGACGGATTAACTCCTGCCAACGAATCAAGCTCCTCTTCAACTTCAATTATTTTATAAGCTATTTTTGCTTGCATATCTTGAAAAGCAAGATATTTACTTTTAAAAATTGAATCTGTTGTAATTTTTTCTTTTTGTGAAGATGTCAGTAAATCATAGGCATCTTTAACATAATTAAATGCATTCTCTACATTTCCTATATTTGTATCGTCTGTCACGTCTGGAAGAGCTTTAGCTAAAGTATCAAAAGTTTTTGCCACTTCTTCATCTGTTTTTAGATTTTCAATATCTTGAACACCACTCTTCTGTAAATTTAATATTGATTGTAATAAATTAAGACTATTTACTTGATCTTTTAATGACTGAACATATTGTGCTACAACTGGAGATGGGTTTTCACCAGCGGCTGCATCAAATGCATCACAAGTATCCTTCTTAGCACCAGGAATATTATTATATATACATTCTGTACAAATATAATGATCAACTGATGCGTCTGGGTACACGTGATCACCTTTATCTTTTATTGCATCACATTTGGTACAACTATGCCAGTGTCCATTCTCATCAGTATCGAATGTTTCTTTCCAATTATGACCAGTTGCTGCTATTGTTTGTCCATTACGAGATGTTTCGACGTTACATACAGTACAATATGTGACTTCATCATAAGAACCTTGTTCTTCACAAGTCGGATTCACATAGTTCTCAACTACAACCTCACCAGGAGTATGAGGAAGCAACTCTTTAGAGAAGGTTTCTCTTGATAATTCTGCTTGGCATTCTTGACAATATTTAACAAGATCATATTTCCCTCGTGTTGTACAAGTTGAATCAGTTTCGTTTTCTTTTACAGGTTCTCCGCTTGTATGTCCTAAGGCCTTGATTGGTTTAGTTTCGCGAGATATTTCTGTATCGCATTTTGTACAATATTTTACTGCTTCATAACTACCATCTTCTGTGCAAGTTGGATTAACAATGTTTTCTTTTTGAATTGCTCCTGGAGTGTGAGGCAATAATGCTTTTGTAATTGTTTCTTTTTCGAGTTCTGCATTGCATACGCTACAACGTGTAATCATGTCATAATGTCCGGCTTCTGAACATGTTGAGTCAACTTCGTTGGTTTTTACAGGCTCACCAGGAGTATGACCATAAGCTTCTATCGTTTTAGGCGTACGTTGAATTTCCTCATTACAATTCACACAATAAAAAACTTCATCATAACTACCATCTTCTGTGCAAGTAGCATTTATAACATTTTGACGATGCTCATCACCAAGCACATGTTCAGCCAATTCTTTAGTATGATACTCACTTTCTAAAATTTCATCACACACGCTACAACGTGTTACTAAATCATAATGCCCAGCAATTGTACATGAAGAATCTACTTCGTTCTCTCTCTCAGGTGCTTTTGCTATATGTCCTTTAGCTGCAATCGTTTTATGTTCACTCTTAATCTTTTCATTACACTCACTGCAATAGGTCACCTCATCGTAACCTCCTTCGTCCACACAAGTAGCTTCAACATAATTTTCTTGTACTACTTTTCCAGGATTATGTGGAAGTATATCCGTTTCAATAAACTCACGATTAAGTTCTATTCCACAATCTACACAGTATGTTACCAAATCATAATGACCTGCTTGAGTGCATGAACTTTCGACAACATTTTCTTTTACTGCTGTGCCAGGATTATGTTGTACTGGATGAGGCACAATAATTGTTTTACGAGACAACTCTGCATTACAAGCACTACAATATACTACTTCATCGTATGAGCCATCTTCAGTAGGAGTAGGCTCAATCTCATTTTCTTTGACTGGAGTACCTGGACTATGTTGAAGTTTTTCTGTAGTAACTGTTTCTCTATATAGTTCAGTATTACATACTGTACAACGTGTTACCATTGAATAGTGACCTTCATGAGAACATGTTGCTTCTTCCATATCTTCCATGCTTGCTTCACCGGCAGTATGTCCCGTTGCAGGAATTGAAAATGTTGTACTTGATAACATCTCATTACATACAGTACAATATCTAACTTCATCATAACTACCATCTGTTGTACATGTTGCATCAATATAATTTTCAATTTGAGAATCACCTTCTTTGTGGGGCACTCTATCTAAAATGTGAGAGTCAGACTCTAAAATTTCATCACATTCTGTACAGCGTATTACTAAATCATATGAACCTGTAGCCGTACATGTTGCTTCTATAATATTCTCCCAAACGCTCTCTCCAGGATTATGAGGAAGAGTCGGAATTTCTCTTGGGTTTCGTGATAAGGCCTCGCCACATTCACTACAATAAACAACTTCGTCATAGCTTCCTGGCGCACTACATGTTGCAGGGATTTCATTCTCTCTTATTGATGCACCAGAAACGTGCGGAACTTTTTCAATTTCAATGGTTTCTCGCCTTAGTTCTTCACCACAAGCACTACAATAAACAACTTCCTCATAGCTTCCTGGCTCAGCACATGATGCAGGTACTTCATACTCTCTTACAGGCTCACCACTTTTGTGATCTAACTTAGGTATAGTTTTTTTGTCGATAGATATTACATTATCGCAGACAGCACAAAGAACAATTTCCTCATAACTTCCTTCAGAATAACATGTTGGTTCAATTTCTGCTTCTTTTTCTATTGGACCAGGAGTATGATCCTTTTTTTCTATTATAAATGTATTGCGATAAAGTTCAGTATTGCATTCCAAACAATATACAACTTCATCATAGCTTCCTTCCGCTAAACAAGTTGCATCTTCATAATTTTCAATTTCAGTTTGGCCATAAATATGATCAGTTTTTTCTATTGTTCTTTCATCTATAGCACCACAATCTTTACATTCGCCCCTTTCAATGCCTTCTGACATACATGATGGTTCTGTTGTTACTCTATAATTGATGAAAGTATGTACACCTGTAGGGTCGGTATAATTTGCTTTTATTTCTTGTGCAAGGCATCTTCCATCTTCATTTGTACATTTAAGCACATCATATCCACCTGTTGAACATGTTGGATCAACAGTATATTGATATCTATAATCGTGTTTATGAGTAGGCTCTGGACCTGGTCCTGGTGTTCCTACACCAATAATTTTATATCCATCAGGATCATCATATAAATAATCTATCTTTTTAGAAGACTGGACAAAATATTTTATTACATCGTCAACATCTTCGCATTTAACTTTAAAATAAATATTATCCGACTCAATATTTATACTATTTTCTGGACAAACAAATGGTTCTTCACTTTCCAATACAAAAAAGCATGGTCTATTGCTGTTAGACGTAAATGTAATATAGGATTCTGTAGCAAGCTGATTAATGTATGCATCCGTATTAAAATGAATTCTCGTATTATCGTTTATAAAAGCCGTATCAGAAAACCATGGTATATATCCTGTTGCTTCGTCCCAGTCATCTGGGTTATGCCAATCTATCTCTGAATTTGAGCAATTATATTCTTTTTGAGTTTGTTCTGCTGTATAATAATAATAATTGTCTGTTTGTTTTTCACTCTTAACTTCATTTTTAAAATATTCTTTAAAATAAGACTTTGTGCTCTTAATAGTAACATTATTTCCTAAATATAATGATGGACTACCTTCTTCATCATCTATATCTATATCGTCTAGCACAATTGTAACAGGCTGAGAACTTCTAGCATATAAAATTACATTTACATTACCATATAAGCACATTACATCTAGCATAATAGTTAGTATTCGTCCCTTATCTTTACTTATACGAATCGTTGAATCTCCTTGAAAAAACTCTTCATAATCATCATCGTATCCAAAACGAACTAAATCTAGAGGACCAGGTACACGTTCATCACCACTAGTAGTCCAATTTGCACTATCAAACCAATTTGCAGGATAATATTTACCATCTTCGAATTTACCCTCACCTGTCCAGTAACACTCTTCTTCATATATTTCTGATAAATTATATGCTACAACTTTTTTAGCTTCAGTTTTATCACTCTTATCTACCTGTTCTTCATCATTTTCACTGCAAGACGAATCTTTATTTACAACTTCTTCATCGGTAGCTGAATCTCGTATGATTTCTTCTTCTTTGTTGCAATCATCTTTAACCTCGTTGCAATCATCTTTAACCTCGTTATAGCAGTGGTCCTTAATAGCTTCATTAGCTTCTGCTGTTGCGATTCCTGCATGTGTATGAGAACAGGCATGATCATCACAACAACTATGATGTGAGCATGAACCATGTGCTTCATGACAGACATTGGCTTGTCTTTCAGGAATTGCCTGTATTTCTGCAAATGAAACCGGAACCATTAAAAACAGTAGCGATACTGCTACTGTGATACTTACAATTTTTTTTGTTAACATAGGCTGTTTCTTTAAATGTCTTGGTTTATTGTTTTTCATCGTGTCTCCTTTAATAAATCATTTATTAGTATAAACATAAAAAACTATTTTTTAGTAATTATCAAAACATTTTTATATTGAAATATATTCATAATTTTTCATAATTAGATAATTTTAATGGTTTTTTTAAATTAAAATATTTTTCAATATATTTAAAACTTTTAATAATATTTCATAATTAGCAAATAAATCTTTAAACATTTGTTTCGAAGCTACCTTACTTGCAAATTTACATATATTTGCTCATTTTTAATTAGGAAGTCTTTTTTCTATATTACAGAAAAGCATCTCCACATAATGAAGGAGATGCCTATAAGGAATGTTTTATTTAAAGTTAGTTATTGTATTTAGCCCTTCTTGTAGCAACAACTCCTCCTGTCAATGCTAACATGCTTACGACCATCAAAATTACCAACTAAATAAAAACTCCTACAAGATAACTTGTAGGAGTAAATATTTTATTTAATGTTTTTTTAGCAACCATAAATAGCTGAACTTGTTGAATCATGAAGTATATCCATTTCTTCAATAGATTCTGGTGAAAGATTTGATTGAGAACTTGTACTATCAGTATAAACTCTTATTCCTAGAGATGGTGTTTCACAATAAGTAGTTGATGTATCTACAACTATCAATGGCATAGGGTCAATATCAGCATGAGCTTGATTCGGACTGAATACGATATAAGCCGCAATTGCGATTGCGATTGCTGCAAGAATTACTGTAAGTTTTTTAATCATTGTATTTTCTTTTAAGTTTGTCATTTTGTCTCCTTTAACGTTTTTGTTGATGCAAATTATATAGAGACAAATAAGATCTTGCAAACTAGAAAATAAATTCATAAAATAATATAATATATATTAATAATGGCCTTTTAAAAATATATATAATAATTAATTTATAATAAATATATATAATATATTTTAAT
>JAUNNF010000010.1:0-2067 GCA_030537355.1 Coriobacteriia bacterium | reverse complement strand
AGTATCGCCTTGCCAAGGCGAGGGTCGCGGGTTCGAATCCCGTCTCGTGCTTTTAATAATTAAATATTTTTAAGAATTGTTTTCATATCCTGATTATTAATGTACTCAAAATCAGTATCTATATTGAACAGGTTTTTTAATGCATCTGATGTTTCGTTCGGAACATAAGCAGGAATCCAACCAGCATTTGCAAGTTTATAAAATTTAAAATTTTGAAGCGTATTATAAAGTTGCATATAAGTACATTTATAATCCAAGCGGAATAATATATACCTAAAAGCAGAATAACTTATTACTGAAGTCAAGTAATGAGCAATAATATTGTCTTCTTGAGATTTTGTTAGTTTTGGATCATAATCCTTTTTAACAGACTGAATTAAATACTTTAACTGGTCCTCGCAATTAGTAACAACTTCTATGATAGGTTCTAGATGATCTTCTCCAGAATTTTCACAAATTGCATAATAACCATCATATTCCTGATTTTTTCTGAAAGTTCTGTCGGTAAAATAATACATCTCCGTATCAACCCCATTAAAATTAACAGTTTCTGACCTTAACAGATGTTTATATTTTTCGGCGAATGCTTTATTGTTTTTGCCACCAATTTTGCTTTCAACTTTTTTCTGAACATCTTGGATTTCATTTTCACGAAGAGTATTTTGCCAGTCTCGTAATTCAAAATTAAAAAGCACTATTAAATTTTGAGTTATATGTTTATTTGAATCAGGAATTGATATCTTAACTTTCTTATGTTTATAAAAAATTGTATTTTGTAGGTCTGTTTTAATTTCTTCAGATGTATTTTCATTATTGATTTTGTTCTCGACTTGCAACAAATTAAAATTTTTGTTTGAGCCTATCATATGCCAACCTTTTGGATCAATAGACCAATCTAGTAAGTCAGGATTAAAATTACTTAATTGTTGTAGGCTTAATTCATGGTGATTACGAAAGTGTCCATAAAGATCGCCATCATTAATGGAATGTATACTTTCTGGACAAACATACATGACCGCTTCACTAAACAACTTATATATAAATCTGTTAAGTTCTGAATATTCATAATAACGTTGATTGATATTACTTTCGATTGTGAAGGCACACGGAAATGCATTTGAATCGAACATAAACATACTTAATGTTACAACATCCTGAGGATACTTTACTCCACAGGAGTTTAAAATTCTATTGTTAACTATACTATTATTTGAGCAATCATAAAATATACAATCTTGTTTAGGGTTTGTTATTTTTGTTATGTTCGAATAGAGCTTTTTTTGTATTTGAACGTTATATTTTGCGAGTATTGCTTGTGACTGTGCTATATCTTTTTTAGTAAATTTTGGTAGTTCAATTAATGTTTGAGAAAAATCATATGTTGACGTTGATTCATATATATTAAGAATTTTATTGTAAATTATGTGACTTAAAACCTCGAACAAATCATATTTAAGTGCTTCTTTTTTTTGAATATTCTTACATATTTTATCTAAACCAAGATCTTTACATGAACTTTTGATAAACAAATAACCACCATTACGTGTTTTTAGTTCGTCTCTTTTAATCCTTCTATTACTTATAAGTTGAATATTTTGTTTTGGATTATTTAGCGATTTTTCTTCTTTTGTCTTTTTTTGGCGTAATCTTTTAGCCATTGATCAATATTTTGATTCCCTATTTTTTTCTTAATTTCAACGTCTGTACCTATTCTCTCAACAATTCTAGTACTAACTTTTTTTGTATCTGGATTTTGAAAAGATTTAAGCAGATAATAAATAGTTTTATTTTTTGATTTACTTTTTGATATATACATATTGTTTATTATAACATATCTAAAATTAGACTTTAGGGCCAATCGTTTTAATATTGCCTTAAAAAAAATAACACCAAACAAAGCAATATCTAAAATGGTTCAGGCAGCGGATTTTGTGTATCAGCTATCGGGGAATGAATAGCCGCCTTCACTCTATCTACAACTGGCCCTAAACAGCAAATCCTACCACCCTTAATTGCAAATGTCAAGCGAAAAATGGCCAATTTTTAAAAAGATTCTCATTGAAAAAT
>JAUNNF010000002.1 GCA_030537355.1 Coriobacteriia bacterium | reverse complement strand
TTTCAATGAGAATCTTTTTAAAAACTGGCCATTTTTAGACTAGCATACGCATTAATAGCGAAATATTATATATAGAAATTAAATACAAATTAATATTTTATTAAATATTTTTTTTGCTAAAATCTTAATAATTATTCATAATCATGAACTTATTTGAAGGTTAAAAATATTATAAAATTATAAAATCTTAATAATTATTCATAATTTATTTGAGTTTTATTCTCATGTCTTTAGCAGATATAAATTCATGGTCAAAATCAATATCAAAAGATTTATGTAGAGCATCAGTAATAGCGTCTGGAATAAATGTTGGAATCCAGCCTTCACTACCAATACGTGCAAAAGTAATATTCTTCAATGTTTCAACAACTTCTTCGTTAGTAAAGCTATTACGAAGTTTTTGTGTAATATATTTAAAAATAGTTAAAGAGACAAAAGTTGTTAAATAATGAGCATCAATGGCCTCTTCCTGAGAAAGTTGATTGTCTTTAATGAATTCGTTTTTTACAAAACGAAGCATAAAATCTACTTGATCGAACTTTGTTGTGATGACGTTTAGTATGTCTTTGATAATATTTTCTTCAGAATTGACACATACAGCATAATAACCATCATAAGCCTCAGATTTTTGTATTACTTCTCTATATTTGTTCACAACGTCTTCATCTTCCTTTTTGATATTCTGAAGCTCGTTCTCGCGAAGTTGTTTTAGCCATAATTTTAGAGAATAACTAAACATCAAAATCATATATTGAGGAATACTTTTGTTTGTTCCTGGAATGGAAATTTTAACTTTTTTATACTTATAAAAAATCTGAGATTGAAGCTTAGTTTTAACATTTGTAGGCGTTTTTATGTCTAGAATTTTTTGTTCTACCTTATCTATATCGTAAATTTTGTTTGAATAGTTTCTTTGCCATCCTTTAGTATCTGTTGCCCAATTAAGAAGCTTAGGATTAAAATTTGCAACCTTTTGATTGCTGATAGTAAATGTATTATCAAATTGTTCGAGGAAAATAGAATCAGATGACGAATAAACACTATCAGGCAACACAAACAAATTAGCATCACCAAAATTACTATTAATAAACTTTTTCACATCCTCATATTGTTTATACTTCCTATTTACATTATTGTCTGACATGTACATGCATGGAAACCCATTGCTGTCAAAAAAACTTTGGTCAGAGTAATAATTTGATCAGCCAAATCAATGTCACTAGAATTGTAAAATTGAAAATTAATATCACTATAATTTGTACAACTGTAGAATAATTTGGTACTATCAGTGTTAATATTTTTTTTCTTGTACTTGTACAGCATTTTTTGGATATCATAAGCATACTTAACTAAAATTCTCATGCTTTCGACAACTTCAGATTTCTTAAAGTTTGTATCCTCAATTAAGTCTTGTTGAAATATTGAGGTACGTTGAGACTCTGTTGAATCAAAAATTATATTACAAATAATATGAGTAGCCACATTATACAAATCAAATTTAAGCCTCTCTAGGTTTGAAATTTTTGTACATATTCGTTTTAAACCAAGCTCCTCGCATGCTTTTTTAATATATGCATATCCTGCATTTTTAACATTATTTTCACGTAAAATTTTATTGTTTTTATTAAAAGCGAGTACAACTTTGGGATTGTTTTTATCTTTATCTTCAGCTGTTTTTTTCTTTGCATAATCTTTGAGCCACTTGTCTATGTCTTTATTGCCAATTTTGCTTTTGATTTCTTGTGTGTTTCCAATTCGCTCTACTGTTTTTGTTGAAACTCTACCAGTATTAACATCTTTAAAAGATTTAACCAAATAATAAGTTGTAGTATTTTTGGTCTTAGTTTTAGAAATAAACATGCAGGCAATTATAGCAAATTATTACTAATTATGAATATAAATATCCCGCAATTTTACTTGCGGGATATAATTAATTAATATGATAAATAATAATTATTGTGGGTAATAATGTGTTAAAGAACCTGCTGCATAGTCACCATCCCATGTAAATTGGGCTTTTTTTCTATCGTATATATTAAACAACTGAAACTTAATATAGTGTGCACCATGATATGTATATTCACTTTGTTCAGCACAATTTCTAAACGCATATGAAGAGATATGTCTTAATTGAGAAAGGTCATATCTTTGTCCAATTACATCGACGTCAATTAATTTAGGAGAATTTTGAAAACCTCTTTTCTTTATTTCTTGAAGACGTGGATCAATTTCGATATGTTCTACTTCCTTTGAGATAATCCATTGTTTAATAAATTCAGGATCACCTGCGATATATGCATTGCTTGACTCATTAGCTCTTTCACTTGCAGTATCAAAGATATTAAGTTCATCTTCTAAAATACTAGTTCCACTATTATATTGATATGTACAATAATCATATCCAATATTATTACCAAAACATAATACTCTTAAAGTTTGCGTTTCTTCGTTATAGAAAAATTGAACATGGGCTTTTCTTCCATATACATTGCTTCTATCTCCAAAATAACCACGTATATGATAATCAAAAGGATAGTCTTGACCATCAATATAAGTATGGATGGTCCTAAATCCACTACAGCTAGTCAACCAATTCTTATTAGTAACATGCCAAACATGATCGAGGTTTGTATAACCATCTTTTTGCAATAATACTTCACAAGTATCAGAATCTCCTGTTGTTCTGCTTAATCTGTCTTCGTTTGCATAATCCTCATAGTCTTTTGCACCAAGTTCGTCAGAACTTTGCTCAGAATTTACATCTGCAAAGGCTGTTTGTGTATTATAAAATGTTAATACCCCCACACATACAAATACTACGAGAAATAAAATAAAGAATTTTTTTAATTTGTTTACTTTAATCATTGTTTTCTCCTTTAACGTTTTTGATGATGTATATTATATAGAGATAAACACTAAGAAACAAATTGAAAAATATATTTAATTAATTATTTAATATTTCTTAATAATCCCAATTTAAAACCAAGCAAATCTATAAATATACTTATAAATTATTTTTAATATATTATAATAATTATGAAATTATGCATACAAAAATATCCCGCAAGCTTACTTGCGGGATATAATTAATTAATATGATAAATAATAATTATTGTGGGTAATAATGTGTTAAAGAACCTGCTGCATAGTCACCATCCCATGTAAATTGGGCTTTTTTTCTATCGTATATATTAAACAACTGAAACTTAATATAGTGTGCACCATGATATGTATATTCACTTTGTTCAGCACAATTTCTAAACGCATATGAAGAGATATGTCTTAATTGAGAAAGGTCATATCTTTGTCCAATTACATCTACATCAATTAATTTTGGAGAATTTTGAAAACCTCTTTTCTTTATTTCTTGAAGACGTGGATCAATTTCAATATGTTTTATTTCATTCGCAAGCGTATATCGATGCAAACAACTTGGTTCTCCAGCATCAATAGCTCGATTAGCAGTTTCTCTTGCATTACTATAAATTTTGAGTTCGTCTTCTAAAATACTAGTTCCACTATTATATTGATATGTACAATAATCATATCCAATATTATTACCAAAACATAATACTCTTAAAGTTTGCGTTTCTTCGTTATAGAAAAATTGAACATGGGCTTTTCTTCCATATACATTGCTTCTATCTCCAAAATAACCACGTATATGATAATCAAAAGGATAATCCTGTCCATCAATATAGGTATGGATGGTCCTATATCCACTACAGCTAGTTAAATCTGACTTTTTAGTAACATGCCAAACATTAGAACAATACGAAGAACTACTTTCTTGCATTAAAATTTCACAAGTATCATTATCAGGATCTTTTGTTCTATCCAATCGGTCTTTATTCGCCTCATCTTCATAGTCCCCCAAAATTAATTGATTGTCAGAATCGTAAACGTCAGCATGTGCGTCTTGTATATTGCAAAACAACAAAGTTGTTAGTACAACAACAATAAACATAAAGCCAATCAATTTGATATTTATTTTTTTCTCTTGTAGCATAGTCTTCCTTTCTATTCTAGAAATTATATTTTTATAATACAAAAATTAAAAAATTTTGCAAATGAACTTAAAAAAATAAAGGAGTCTGTAACAAAATGTACCAAACAACCTGGGTAACGAGTTTTAATATGCAAGTAATCAGCATAAAAAACACCTTCGTTTTTATAAACGAAGGTGAATTTATTTCGGATATAATTTCGCTTTTTGGCGAATTTAGGTCAGAAGCTACTGATTGCTACCAAACAGCTCGATTGAATCACCTTCACGGAGTTTAACGATTGCCTTTTTCCAAGTTTTTGTATGACCTGGAACGTAGCGAACACGTTTTGGTTTTGGTTTTACAGTGCTAACATTAACTTTTAAAACCTTAACTTCAAAAATCTTTTCGATTGCATCAGCAATTTCAATCTTATTTGAATCCTTTGCAACCTCAAAAGTATATTTGCCCTGTTCCATCATGTCATATGAACGCTCTGAAATAACAGGTCTGATGATTACTTCACGTGGATCTTTTTGTAAGTTCATTATGCTAACACCTCCTGAATGTGGTCAAGAGCATCTTTTGTAATAACAAGAGCCTTGTTGTCAACAAAATCGTAAGTGTTCATGCTTGTTACAGGCATAACATTTACGCCTTCAATGTTTCTGAAAGAAAGGAAAGAGTTGACGTCTTCTTCGCTAATAACAAGAGTAATGCGCTTGCCATCAACTTTTAATGCTTTTAAGGCTTTTACTGCATCTTTTGTAGAAGGCTTTTTAAAATCGAAGTCCTTTACAATGATGAGTTCTTTGTCAGCCTGCTTTGCAGATAGAGCGCTGCGCATGCCAAGCTTAACCTCTTTAGCATTAACTTTGAACCCATAACTGCGAGGATGTGGACCGAATACAACTCCACCGCCTCTCATCTGAGCAGCTCTAATTGTACCTTGGCGAGCACGGCCTGTACCTTTTTGTCTAAAAGGCTTACGACCACCGCCAGATACGTCGCTTCTGCCTTTTGTACTAGCAGAACCTTGACGCCAGCTTGCGCGTTCAGCTCTTACAACTTGATGCATAACAGCAACATTTGGCTTAATGCCAAAAATGTTGTCTTGCAACTTTGCGCTGCCTGATTCCTTTCCTGTTTTATCTATAATCTTTACTGTAGACATCATTTTCTCCTTTATTTAACAGCACGAATCCTTACGATTCCGTTTTTACCTCCTGGTACAGAACCTTTAATGAGCATAATATTTTGCTCTTCGTCAATTCTTACCAATTCTAGGTTCTTGGTTGTAATTGTATCAACACCCATATGACCTGGCATACGCATACCTTTTAATACGCGAGAAGGAGTTGCACACATACCAACAGAACCTGGAGCACGATGGAAGTGTGAACCGTGTCCACCAGGACCACCGCCGAAACCATGTCTTCTAATTACGCCAGCAAAACCTTTACCTTTAGAAGTTGCAGTAACATCAACTTTCTTTACTTCTGCAAAGTTTGCAACTGTAACCTCATCGCCACTTTTGAGTTCAGCAAGTTCTGATTCATCAACTCTTACTTCTCTTAAGTGCTTAACTGGTTTTACTTTGTTCTTTTTGAAATGACCTTTTTCTGGCTTGTTAAGTTTGTCTTCTTTTACTTTACCAAAACCGAGCTGAACTGCATTGTAACCATCAGTCTCAGTATTTTTAATTTGGCAGACAGTATTAGGATCAACACTAACAACAGTTACAGGATATAAGCGATCATCTTCGCTAAATACCTGAGTCATACCAACTTTTGTACCATATATAGTTTGTATCATCGCGATAACCTCCTTAAAGCTTAATCTCGATTCCAACACCAGCAGGTAAGTCTAAGCGCATTAAGGAATCAACTGTATTTTGTGTTGGTTCTAAAATGTCAATTAAACGTTTATGAGTGCGCATTTCAAATTGCTCACGGCTATCTTTATTAACATGAGGTGATTTGATTACGCAGTACATATTACGCTCTGTTGGAAGCGGAATTGGACCTGAGATTTTTGCACCTGTATTTAAGGCTGTATCTACAATTAACTTTGTTGATTGGTCAACAAGCTCGTGATCATAACCTTTTAGGCGAATTCTTATACTACTTTGCTTTGCCATTAGTTTGAACCTCCTGCCTTGCTTACAATTTCATCGCTAACGTTTTTAGGTACTGCCTCGTAACAATCAAATTGCATTGTATAAACTGCTCTACCTTGTGTACCACTACGTAAATCAGTTGCATAACCAAACATCTCAGAAAGTGGTACCTTAGCTGAAATTGTTTTTGCATTACCTTGATCTCCCATGCCTTCAATTTTTCCACGGCGAGAAGATAAGTTACCCATAACATCACCCATGTATTCTTCAGGTGTTTCAACTTCAACTGCCATAATTGGCTCTAAGATTACAGAGTTTGCTTTTTTCAAAGCATCTTTAACTGCCATAGAACCTGCAACTTTAAATGCTGCTTCTGATGAATCAACCTCGTGGAAAGAACCATCAACAAGTTCAACTTTAATGTCAACAACAGGATATCCAGCCACTACACCAGATTCGATTGACTCTTGAATACCTTTGTCAACAGCAGGGATGAATTCTTTTGGAATTACACCACCGACAATCTTGTTAACAAATTCATATCCTTTGCCTGGCTCTTGTGGATAAAGATTGATAATTGCATGACCATATTGACCATGACCACCAGACTGACGAACGAATTTACCTTCAGCACCTTCTACAGCTTGTGTTGCTGTTTCTCTGTAAGCTACTTGAGGTTTACCAATGTTAGCTTCAACTTTAAATTCTCTAAGTAGACGGTCAATAATAATCTCTAAGTGAAGCTCACCCATACCAGCGATAATGGTCTGACCTGTTTCATGGTTTGTTGAAACACGGAATGTTGGATCCTCTTCAGCAAGTTTTTGAAGAGCAACTGCCATCTTATCTTGTTCAGCCTTAGTTTTTGGCTCAACAGCAATATCAATAACAGGATCAGCAAATTGCATACTCTCGAGAATAATTGGAGAGTTTTCTGCACATAATGTATCACCAGTGTTTGTGTTTTTAAGACCTACAACTGCAACGATATCGCCAGCTTTAACCTTATCGATATCCTGGCGCTCATTTGAGTGCATCTGTAGTAAACGTCCAATACGTTCTTTATTGTCTTTTGTAGCATTTAATGCATAACTTCCTGAATCCAAAGTACCAGAGTAAACTCTCATATAAGTTAACTTACCAACATATGGGTCAGTCATAATCTTAAATGCGAGAGCACTGAATGGAGCATTTGGATCTGCTGGACGCTCTTCCTCGCCGTCTTTAACTTTACCTTTAATTGCAGGTACGTCTAATGGAGAAGGTAAGTACTCAACAACAGCATCAAGCAGTTCCTGAACACCTTTGTTTTTGTAAGAAGAACCAACAAATACAGGGTGAAGTTTACATGCAATTGTTCCTTTACGGATAGCAGCTTTTAACTCTTCTGGAGTAATTTCTTCTTCCATCAAGAATTTTTCTGCTAAGTCATCATCACAATCTGCAGCAGCTTCAATCAATTCATTGTGCTTTTCCTCAGCAATTTGTTTGAACTCATCAGGAATTGCATCCATTTTTTCTGGATAAGTCATTCCTTTATCGTCAGCTTTAAAATCCCAAGCTGTCATTGTAGCTAAGTCTACAACACCCCAGAAGTCTTCTTCTGCACCCATTGGAATTTGAGCAGCAACAGCTGGAGCACCCAGTCTGTCAATCATAGTATCAATTGCATGGAAGTAATCAGCACCAACGCGGTCGTACTTATTAATGTATGCGATTGTTGGAACGCCATATCGGCTTGCTTGACGCCATACAGTTTCTGATTGAGGCTGTACACCAGCAACAGCATCAAATACTGCAACAGCACCATCAAGTACTCTTAGTGAACGCTCAACTTCAGCAGTAAAATCTACGTGACCTGGAGTATCAATAATTTGGAATCTGTATGGTTTGCCATTATCAGCACCACCAGGGTAGTTCCAAAAACAAGTTGTAGCAGCTGATGTAATTGTAACCCCTCGCTCTTGCTCTTGTTCCATCCAATCCATTGTAGCTGCACCTTCATGAACCTCACCAATCTTGTGGGTTTTACCAGTGTAGTACAAAATACGTTCTGTAGTTGTTGTTTTACCGGCATCAATGTGAGCCATAATACCGATGTTTCTTGTGTCTGTTAAAGGTAATTCTTTCATCTCATATCTCCTTCTAGAAGCGATAGTGAGCAAATGCTCTATTTGCTTCGGCCATCTTCAAAACATCCTCGCGTTTTTTCATAGCTGCACCCATCTCATTACGAGCATCCATAATCTCAGCAGCTAGGCGCTCTTGCATGCTATGTTCTTTACGCTCACGTGAATAGTCAACAAGCCATCTAACAGCTAATGTTGTAGCACGACGAGGTTTAACCTCCATTGGTACCTGATAAGTAGCACCACCAACACGCTTTGGTTTAACTTCCAAGTTTGGACGAAGATTATCCATAGCTTCTTTGTAAACTTTTAGAGGATCTTCTTTTGTTTTTTCAGCAACAATGTCGAAAGCACCATAAACAATACCCTCTGCAATTGATTTTTTACCAGAAAGCAATACTTTATTAATAAGTTGTGTTACTAACTTATCATTGTATTTTGAGTCTGGCTTTACTTCTCTATGTTGAGCTCTAGTCCTTCTCATTATTTCTCCTTCTTAGTTCCATAGCGGCTTCTTGCCTGCTTGCGGTTGTCAACGCTTGCGCAGTCTAAGCAACCACGGATTACTCTATATCTAACACCAGGGAGATCTTTAACACGTCCACCTCTAATTAAAACCATACTGTGTTCTTGTAAATTATGGCCTTCACCTGGAATGTAAGCAGTAACTTCCATACCATTTACTAAGCGAACACGGCATACCTTACGTAATGCTGAGTTAGGTTTTTTTGGGGTAGTAGTGTATACCCTTGTGCAAACACCACGCTTCTGAGGATTTCTCTTCAATGCTGGTGCCTTTGTTTTGTCGACAGAAGTCTGACGACCCTTTCTTACTAATTGGTTAATTGTAGGCATTAATTTTTCTCCTTTCAGTTCCGTGACCTGGTATAATGCTAAACTCCAGCCCACGCGGACCGCGTATATTACACTTATTTTACCTGCTTGTCAAACGCCACTCAGCCGGGCGTATCAAATACTACTCATTCATTAATCAAATGAATATTTATCATCATTATATTGAGTAATTTTTATATCTTCTTCGCAAACAACGACGATTTAATTATTGATATCTTCCTATTTTATTATATTTTTAACAATCGACATTAAAACTTTCTGTATAGATTAATGGTTAAGAAGTACCAAATTCCTTTGCAAGAACAACACCATTATTTTCTGCAGAAATTTCTGCCATCGTCCATTTATTATTTTTTGGGTTACAACACCAACATTGCTGGTCGTCTTTATAACTGCCCCAAGTAAAATTAGATTCTTCCGAAAATAACCTGAAATAACAGCTCCAAAAATCCCTATAGGAAACTTTATTTACCGTAGGAGAATTATCAGGTGTCCTTTTTCGACTATCCCAATACTCACCAAAATACTCATCCACTTTTTTACCTAATTCAGCGGTATATATTTCAAAAACTACATAATTATTTATAAAATCTGTGTAATAGCCATCTGCTTTTCCTTTTTCTTCAGTAGATTTAGAAAACACTTCATTCCAAGGCTTATTTATTTCTGTGTAGCATTTAAGTGCTTGAGCACTTGCATCTGTTTTCTTATAATATAGTGTTTTATCCTCTAGCGATTCTAATTCATTATAGATATCTTGCATAGTTGTTGGTGCAATACGGACAACTTCTCCGTTATTGTATACACCAAACTCATAGCCTTCAATTTCCTTAGCATCGTTAAATGCTGGGTAGAAATTAATCACAGAATGCTTAGCGTCTCCCGATGCTGCAGTCATTGGAGTCCACTCTACAGGTGGAGCAGGTTTTGTGTCTGTATATGTCGTTTTTTCTGTTAGTCGAGTATCTCCAGGAATATCTGCCGGAAACAATTCAGTTCCATCTGGCTTATACCAAGTTACATTACGCAATCCAGCATCAGCCATTGAAGGGCCAAACCATCCAGGTCCTAAAGAAAAGGAATGTAGTGGCATACTCGTAAACATTTTGAAAACTCTTGTTGATGAATTAACAGTAAATGATGACAAATCAAGGAATTCAAGCTTACCACTTGAGTTAGCACCATACGTGTAAAATATGTTTTCCATGTTCGTAACTTTATTAGTTTTCCATTCACTTACATTTGGGACAACACTAATTATTGTCTTAGTTGTGATTTTTCCCGCAGCATAAAATTGAAATAAGCCAGACAAATTAACGTCTTGAAGATTAGAAGAAAAATCCCAATTACTTACATCAGGTACAACATTAAGGTTTTTAGCATATTGTCCGTAATACTGAAACATATTGCTCATATCCGTAATATTAGAAAGATCCCATACTTCAGAATCATCTACATGAGCACATATTGGCGCTTGATTAAGTTCAGATGAGTATTGCCCATAACTTTCAAACATATGGTTCATGTCTCTTACATTAGAAGTGTTCCAACTACTTACATCAGGAACACTATTAATTTTAGTGTCAACTTTAGTACTGCCTAGTCCATAACCACGAAACATAAATTTCATGTCTGTAACTTTTGATACATCCAAGTATTCGAAACCAGCAATATCATTAGCATTTTTCATGTTGGCACACATATACGCAGTACTTTCAAAACCATCATATTCTTGCATAGACTCGTCAATAATAACTTTTTTTATGTTTGATCTATTGCCGCTATACGGCCAATCAGTTGAGGATTGTGCATTTGTAGGTATGTCTGTTCGAACTTCACCTTCGCCCTCATGACTTTCATCGTCATAATAAAAAGTAAGAGTGTTAGCCTCACCATTAGTGTTGTATACGGTCTTTATAGTCTTTTCTACTGGTGTTGGATTTGTATCTGTATATGTCGTTTTTCTGTTAGTGGAGTATCTCCAGGAATATCTGCCGGAGTCAATTCAGTACCGTCTGATTTATACCATTTTTTATCTTCTAATCCAGCATCTTTCATTGAACGGCCAAACCATCCAGGTCCTAAAGAAAAGGAATGTAGTGGCATATCACTAAGCATACCAGTAACATTTGTTTTCGAAGAAACAGTAAACGAGGACAAATCAAGAGATTCAAGCTTTCCACTAGAGAAACGTCCATAAAATGCAAACATATTGTTCATGCTCGAAACTTTATCTGTTTTCCAGCTACTAACATTAGGAAGAGTGCTAATTTTAGTTGCTATGCTATTGTCCCCTGATGCAAAATTTTTAAATAAATTCATCATCGTAACACCTTCAGCGTTAGAAGAAAAATCCCAGCCACTTACATCAGGTGCAACATTAAGGTTTTTAGCAAATTGTCCGTAATACTGAAACATATTGCTCATATACTTAATCTTAGAAAGATCCCATACTTGAGAATCATCTACATGAGCACATTTTGGAGCTTGATTAAGTTTAGATGAATTTTTCCCATAGGAAGAAAACATGCTATTCATGAATTGCACATTAGAAGTTTTCCAACCGCTTACATCAGGAACACTGCTAATTTGACTATTACTTCCATAATTTTGAAACATATATCTCATATCTACAACATTTGATACATCCAAATATTCAAAACCAACAATATCTTCAGCATTTGTCATGTAATGACACATATATGCAGTACTTTCAAAACCATCATATTCTTGCATAGACTCGTCAATAATAACTTTTTTTATGCTTTCTCTATATTCATGATATGGCCAATTCTCATCTTCTTCTGCTTGTGTAGGTATGTTTGTTTCAACTTTACCTTCTCCTGAGTGATCGCTGTCGTCATAATAAAAGGTAAGAGTGTTAGCACCTTCCTTTTCATCATATACCGCCTTTACAGTCTTTTCTACTGGTGTTGGCTTTGGCCATGGAATAGCGTTAGGATTATTATAATCTGACTCGTCATAAACAATACCTTCAGGTCCATGGAATGTGCCTGAATTTGCTACACCTTGGAGCCAGTTTTCAGTTGACTTATACTGATCAGCATTTTTAGGGAACTGATGAAACCCAACTGTAATTTCATTTAAGTATGTACAATTACAGAACATTTGCTTATATTCTGCAAAATGAGGTCCCAATGCTGCATCAATAGCTAACAAACTAGGTGCTTTTGTCAACTGTTGTGAATCACAACCTTCAAACATTGACTCATAACAAAAAGGACTTAATGTTCCTTGAGGTTGACCTTGCTGATCTGGTGTACCAGCTGGCAATATTAATTTATCTATAGTTTCAAGTTCTGTACAATGTGCGAACATTTCTTTGTAACAAGATTCAAATAGTTCTATCGCTGGAAGTAAATTAGCTGGAATTTGTTTAATTCCTGTATTGTAAAACATTTGCATATAACAACGCGTGTTTATACGCGACATTGGTTGACCCTGCTGGTCTCTAGAACCTGCAGGTAAAACTAGATTATTAATATTTGTTAGATTAACAGAATTTTTAAATAACGTACCAAAACAACCAGGAGGACCTTCTATTGGTCTAGGACCCTTAAAATCATCTCCAAATAATAAACTCATAATGTTTCCGCTAGCGCTATATGGACAATCACAATCAAAATTAGTATATTGCCAACTTTGTGGTGCAGCTTCATCTAGAATATGATTTAATCCGCCTGGATTTTCTCCTTTCAACAAAATCTTTTGACCTGAAAACAATTCTGGAGACTGCCAAGTAGGCGCATATGGAATTTCATACCATGTATCACCCTCGTTATAACTAATCAATAAATTAGCTTGATGACCCTCGCTATTTTTAACTATAAAATGAGCAGGTTGACCTTCTGGAATCTGTCCAATTGTAATTGTAAAATATGAATCTTTTGGTGAAGGTTTAGCCCATGGTATAGCACTAGCTTTATTATAATCATCATCTGTGTACTGATTGTCTTCTGGACCATTAAACTTTCCGTTTCCTGAAACGCCATATAACCAATTTTCCGTACATTTGTACGCGTCGTTATTTTTTGGAAACTTATCAAAACCTACTTTAATACTTTCTAATTTTGAACACCCACTAAACATCTGCTTATAGCAATCAGTAGCTGAATTCATAAGATCATAACTTGCAGGTAAAGTAGGAGCCTCAAAAATAGACGTGCAGCCAAAAAACATTCCTTCATAACAGGTATTTGCCAAAGATCCATTTTCTTTACCTGCTGGGAGTATATCAGGCACAGAAATTCTTAGATTAGTACAGTATTGAAACATATAAGCATAACAATCTTCAGCCATGTTTGTGGCCTTTAATAAATTCTTAGATACAGTTCTTATGCCTAAAGGATGTCCTTCTTCATCTTTACTTGCACATGAAGCAAACATACCCCTATAACAACTTTTTGCGAGATGTCCAACTATGTGACCTTGCTCATCAGGTACACCTGCTGGTAAAGAGAAATCATTAGTTAAAGATAACCTATCGCAGTGTTCGAACATGTTATGATAGCAAGACTCAGACAATTCTGTAGCAGGTAAAATACCATTTTTTAGTGTAAGTAGATATGGAGAATATGCAAACATTTCTTTATAACAATTTGCTTTTAGTGTTGTAGCCGGAAGAAAATTCTGACTAATATAAGATAAATTAGATTTATTAACACTATCTTCAGAAGACGCAAACAAGCGATTGAAACATCCTTCTGATGGTATTGCAGAAGGAGGATTATCCGCATCAATAAGGCCCATAACATTTCCAGAAACTATAAATAGTCTATTTAAAGAAAATGTAGTGTATTTATCATTTCCATTAAAACCACTTGTGTTTGAACCTTTTAATTCTAAAACATCATTGTTTTTTAAGTTACAATTTAAAGTAATGACTTCTTGAGACATATCAATTTCTGTAAATTCACCTTGTTTATTAACTCTATAAGATAGATTTGGTTTATTGCCATTTGTGTTTTTAATAGTAAACTTAGCAGGATTGGCATCAGTAGCACTTATATCTTTAACAGTAATTGATACACAATTAGAAGGACTAGGATTTTTTGACGGTATTGCATCACAATTATTGTAATCTGCGTCATCATAATGTGCATCCTCAGGTCCGATTAATATAAAATTGTCTGCAGGACCTTCCGTCATCCAGTCGGCCGTACAATAATATTGATATGAACCTACTGGATCAAAAGGAAATCTCTGAAATCCAACTTTTATACTTTCTATTTTTTTGCATTTATAAAACATGCCACCGTAACATCCAAAAATTGTATCTTTATCCATTTGGTCAATTGGCGCTAATAAATCTGGAGTGGTTTCAAGGCTCGTACATAAATAGAACATTTGACGATAACATTCCTTTGCTAAACAGCCTTCTTCAACGCCAGCTGGTAATTTAGGTGCTTTGACTAAAGATTCACAATCAGAAAACATACTATAATAACAAGAATCTTTTAATTCTAATGCAGGTAACTCTTCTGGAACGTTTGTAAGGCTTTTACAGTGTTCAAACATACTGCAATAAGAACATGCCTCTATGGATGTAGCGGGTAAGTTAAAGCCCTCTTCAGGATTCATAGATTCACAAGAATAAAACATATCTTCAAAGCAATGTTCAGTCAATTTTGTAAAAGGCAAAAAATTAGCACTAACAGAAAGTAAATTCTCTGATGTAAGCTTCGATGTCATACCATTATCAAATAAACTAACGAAGCAATAAGACCCTGGTATATTTTTTGTTTTTTCTGAAGTGTCGTCACCGTATATCAAAGAAGTTGCTTCACCTGTTACAGTAAATTTTTTGTCTACTGCAATTGAATTAAAATAATCTTCAGTGCTAAATCCCTTATGTGAAGTACCTGTATCTTCAAAATTGTTTCCTTTTAGATAAACAACGTCATTATATGTAAGATTAGGTACTTCCCACTCACTTTCGCTAGAGAAAGGAATCCATTCGCCATTATTAATTTTGTAGTTAAGATTCAATAAATTATCATTGTCATCTTTGAAAATTGTTAGAGTAGCAGGATTTTCTGCTGTTGCTTCTTCGTCAACAATATTAATTGCACAATAATCTGGGGTTACTGGAGGAGCAGGCTTTGTGTCAGAATATGTTGTTTTTTCTGTTAATACACCGCCTGGAATTTGAGCAGGCTTCAAAGCTTCTGTCCCATCTGGTAATTTATACCAATCAATTTCCCTTAATCCTGCGTCCTGCATAGTTTTATCTTTCCAATTTGGTCCAAGTGAAAAAGACTTAATTTTCATTCCATCGAGTAAAGAGACAATATTTATGGAAGAATTAACAGTAAATGAAGATAAATCAAGATAATTAATTTCAGATTTACCATACTTATTAAACATATAACTCATGTTTTTAACATTAGATGTATCTAAGTTTTCAAAACCCTCAATATCTTCAGCGTTTATCATGTCCGCACACATATAGGCAGTACTTTCTAAACCATTGAATTCTTTCATGGATTTATCGATAATTATTTTTTTGATTGCACCTTGTAAAGTTGTAGTTTGATATGGCCAATCATTTTCCTTAGCTGCATTTGTTGGTAGGTTGTAAAAAGTTTGTTTTGAACCATCACTTAAATGTGGCTGATTATCATAGAAGAAGGTAAGTGTGGCATTACTATCATATACAGCCAAGAATCTTTTTTGTGCTTCTGCTTTAAAAACAGCTGTTATAGATACATTTTTTTCAGGCATATCAAATGTATTATCACTTGAAATTGTTACATCAGACGATTCCCACTTATCAAATTCATAACCCTGATGAGGATTAGCTGTTAATTGAACAGTTGCTCCTTTTTTAGCGATGTCAATATCTGCAGAAGCATCACCATGTCCATCGTTGTTTACTGTGACAGTATATCCTTGAATTTCTGTAACAGAAACAGTTACGTCTCCTTTGGGCATTGTAAAGCTTGCATACCTACCAGTAACTTTAACTGTAATTTCTCCTTCGGCAGTTGTAACCTTCACTTCATCAATTGTATAGACTTTTCCTTCTTCAGGTGTATATACGATAGTTATTGTTGCATCTTCTTTTCCAAGATCATCTTCAGCATCTGTTGAAAACGAACCATGAACAAGAGTTGATGAACCCACATTTACACTATGATATGAGTTTTGTAATTCTGTATATTCATCTACTAAACTTTGAAGATCAGCTTTAAAAGAATTAAATAATTCATCAACTTCACTCAATGTACTTGCATCGTTAACGTTGTCTTGACTATCAGAAGATAATTTTTCAATATCTGCTTTAGCTGTGTTTTTAACAGAACCTGGTAATGTTAATAAATCAACATTATTTTTTGCTGTGTTTGTTTTCCCTATAACATCATCTGTGGCAGCTGCTTTCTTATTACTAAGATTTAATGAAGCTTTAGATGCGGCCTCCTCTTCAATTGTTGTCAAAGTTTCCTGAAACTTCTCATGAATAGCAACTACATTATTTTCTGTCTCGGCAGCGTCAACACCAGCCTTACAAATAGATGAAGCTGTCTCTATTCGTTCAGTAAAGCCATTTTTATCATCATCATACAAATTATCCATGTTGTTAATATATTCTTGTCCTGAAGAGGACTCTTCATCAACAGCATCCTTTGTTTCATCCTTTGTATGAATTAAAGCTTGAGCTTTAGCTTCAGCGAAAATATCTTCAATTTTCTTTTTAAAATCTGCTTTATCTTTTTCTACATCAGTAATTAAGCTACGAGATTCTATTGCTTCTTTTGTGTCTTCAGCTTCTTTATTAATCTGATTATTATATACTAATTTTTCTTCGTCATCTAAGTTAAGCAAATCAATCTGGTCTTTTGTTGTAGTTGAGCTTTCTTCTATCAGCTCATTTGCACTTTCTTTTGCACTTTCAAGATTTGCTAGTGCTTTCTCTTCAGCCTTAGTTGTAATTTCTTCAATATTGTTTTCAAATACTTGAAGATGTTGTTTTACTTCCTCTTCAGTTTTTGCATTATTAATATTAGAATCAGTAGCGGATTTTATTTCTTTTATTTCGCTGTTAAATATTCCTTTTTCGTTTTCACTTAAATTAACAATTTCCTTTATGGCATCATATGCTTGTTGAGTTTCGCTATCTACTTGTTCCTTGGTCTCAGTTTTTGTATTTACTAGAGATTGAGCTTTAGCATTGTTTAAGATTCCCTGAATCTGTTTTTCTCCATCTTTTTTAGCTTGATCTACTTCAGATTCCCATTTAGCATTTTCGATAGCAGTTTTAGTATTATCTAAGACCTCATCTATAGATTTTTTAAGTGCTTCTTTTTGTACTGGTGTCAGGTTAAGTGCATCGATTTCGGTTTTTGTAGTTTCAGCGTCTTTAGTAATTTCTTCTTCTGTATCGGTCTTTTTTTGTGGACTTGCTTCTTTATCTTTATCAAAAACATATTCTATTGATAATGGAGTTTTACCTATGAAACTTTTTGCAATATCTGAACTCATGTCTGTATCTATATGGAGAGTTTGTTTGTTGGCGGTAACTATTGGGGTATCGAAAGTTTTTTCTACATCTGCCTTATCTCTAAATATTTCATTTCCGTCAAGCTTTAAAGTATATGTACAATCTCCATCAGCTTCGGTTTTAGCAATCTTTACCGTTTTAAATAATATTCTATTATCTGTAGAGTTTTGTATATAAGCATCTTCTATTGAAACTGCGCCAGTATTGTTATCAACAGTTGCTGTTATTTTATTTGGAACCATATCAGATGCGTTATTGTCTGCAATAGCATTATGTGTTGTAAAAGAACATATAATGCCACATACAGAAAGCGCTATCATTACGGATAGAATAATTGTAGAAATCTTAAGACGATTTTGATTAAATTGAACGGATTTCATATGGTTACCACAAACAGCTGTAAAAGCTTTTTTTCTTTGCGCAAAAGCAAATAAAAAAGCTCCTATGCAAAGTATTACAGCTATTACACATACAATTAGTAACGGATCTCCAGTGGATGCAGCACTTGCTCCACCTTCTTGACCGCCTCCTCCAGTGCTTACAAATTCAATTGCAGTTTTTAAAGTTTCCACAATAATCTCCTTTTTCTAATCATTGTTTTTACTAAAAAATTTTAACACAATTATCAAAATTTAAGCTTTAAATTTCATACACATAATATACATAGCAAGCAAATAAAAGCCATATATAAAAAAGAAGGCGAGGAAATTTTTCTCGCCTTTAAACTTTAATTATGCAAACAATTTTTAGTTTCTTGCTTTTCTCAAAGCATATGCACAAACAACAGCAACACAAGCAAGTCCAATTATTGCATATGGAAGCATATCACCTGTAGCAGCAGATTCACTCACATGGTCAGATGCGCTAGAACTGTCACCTGATGGTTGAGGTTGTGGTTGTGGCTCAGGCTCAGGTTGAGGAGATGGTTTATTTCCAATATATACAGTTTTAGCAAATGTAGGAGTATCGTCTACAGCAACAGACAGTCCTTCGAAATCCTCTCCAAACTTAAAGTGGCAACTTTTTATAATTCCAATTGTTGTTAACTCATCAATACTTTTCTTAAACTCCTTATGGCATAAAATATCACGACCACTTGTATCTATATCACTTTCTTCTTGACTGTTAATAAATATTGCATAACCATTTTGTGAAGTTAAATTTAAAGAAGCATGCTCATTAACAGAAAGTTGAGAAGTAAATAAAGCTCCTGCATCTAATTCTGTCCCTGGATAATTAGCAACATCAATAACCTTTACATTAGCATTATTTATTATTGTTGAACCAAAATTAAGAAAAATAGGTCCACCATCAAAACTCGAGGAAGATTCAATTTCTATATCACAACCATCTATCGTCAAGCTAGACAGACTACTTAACAAACTATTACTTATTGAACCTCCTTCGTGATATCCAACTTCACTATTACTTATAAGCTTTGCACGAGGAGAACTACCAGATATAATTAGTTCATCATCTGCATTATCTGCAGCAAAATAGGAGCCAAAAAATTGCAAATTACCTATATGCACTTCAGAATTAATAATTAATTGCTTTAAATCAGAACAGTCCAAACTGTTGCAATTAATTTTATCAGAAAGAGTAAGTTTAGATGAACCTTCTACTACGCTAATTTCAAAGTTTCTTTCTTGTTGTAACAATGCAGAATTAAAAGTGCCGCAAATTGTCAAATCATCTAATTGCTCACTAGAAACATCTAAAGTAATACCGCGTTCATTATCTTGAACACCAAAATGAATTTCTGGTTTAGGTTCTCCTTTATCAGAACATAATACTATTCCAGTTGGAACATCTTTACCGTCTCGCTTAACCGTCACAGAAGTCTCAAAATCAAATCCATATTGACCTTGTGTTTTGCTCTTTGTATTGTTATTAGCATTACTTGTTTCGACATCAGCAGTAGTAGCTTTCTTTTCTGGAACTACAACCTCTTTTTTAGCAGATTTTTCTTCAGCTTTTGACTTTTCTTGCGTTGGATCAACTACAGGCTGCTCACTTTCAGCTGGCGTTGTACCGCTTGTATCTTTGCTCTCTTCAGCTTGAGCATTGAATACACATGCAATAACAACACACATAGTAATTGCAAATACAAAAATTGATAGCCAAATTTTACTGATAGATTTATTTTCTTTTAACACATTAACCCCTTTCTTGACTTTTTCATTGTAGCATAAATAAATATATTTAAATTAAGATTTTATTTAAATTTGAACAAGTACCTTATTTCAAAATAATGCTATAATTACAAAATAAATCAAGGAGAGGCTAATGGCTGATAAAAGTGTATATGTAATTGGTATAACAGGGGGTACCGGTTGCGGTAAATCAAAAATTGTTGATAAAATTGTAGAAAAATATCCAAATGACACAACAGTCCTGTGTATGGATAACTATTATAAAGAACATCATGATATCTCGTTAGAAGAACGAGCCAAATTAAATTACGATACTCCTGACGCCATTGACATGGGGCTTTATATCAAACATGTAATCAAACTAAAAAATTGGTTACCTGTAGAATCACCAATTTATGACTTTAAGGTTCATGACAGATTGGAAGAAACTAAAACAGTTCAACCAAACAAAATTTTAATTTGCGAAGGTTTGTTTGCACTTTGTGACGAAAGTTTACTTGAAGAACTAGATGCAAAAATCTATGTTCAAGTTGATGCCGATGAAAGGATACTACGACGCTTAAGACGCGATGTGGAAGAACGTGGACGTACAGTAGACTCAGTAATTACACAATACTTAGAAACAGTCAAACCTATGCATGAACGTTACATTGCACCAAGTAAAACTAACGCCAACCTATTAATCCCTCAAGGAGGATTTAATAAAGTTGCTGTAAATATTATTATTGACCATATCAAACCTTTAATTGAACAAGGGGTTGAAAGTGTTAACCTCGGAGATTTTGAAGAGTATGAAGATGTTCAATTGTTATATGAAATGTCTGAAAAGTACAGGCAGTTTTATGAATACGATCATAAGGAGGAAAAATAATGAACCTTGTATTGTTAGGCGGACCAGGTGCTGGTAAAGGAACTCAAGCTGAATTTTTAATTAAAGATTTTGGTATGCTACATATCTCTACAGGTGATTTACTGAGAGAAGCAGTAGCTGCAGGCACAGAACAAGGAAAGCTCGCAAAATCATATATGGATGCTGGAAACCTTGTTCCAGATGAAGTTATTATCGGCATTATGAAAGAAAAATTCCAAGAAAATGACATTTCAAATGGTCTTATATTAGATGGATTTCCTCGCACAACTGCTCAAGCAGAAGCTCTAGATGATATGTTTGAGGAATTGAATACTCAAGTAGACCTCGCAATTTTAATCGATACACCAGATAATGTAATAATTGAGAGAATCTGCAGCAGACGTATGTGCAAAAGCTGTGGCGCAATAGGATCTGTTCTTGGTGTAGAAAATCCTGAAGAATATGTTTGTCCTAAATGTGGTGGAGAAATGTATCAACGCGATGACGACAACGAAGAGACTGTTAGAAACAGAATTACTGTTTATAAAGAAAACACTGCTCCTCTAACCGATTTTTATAAAGCTCAAGGCAAACTAAAAAAAGTAAACGGTGCCAAAGTTTCTAACGGCAAGAAAAATGCTCTTGCTGTATATGAAGATGTAAAAAGCCTAATCAATGCCTAATTTATTCCACACAATAAGATACGGCTATCGTAAGTTTATTCAGCCGAAAAGGGCAAGAATAAAACATATATTTTTTCGTGTACTTTTAATCTTTTTATTAGCTCTAACTTTTGAATGCGTTATATTCAATTTTAAAACTATAACAACGCTTTTCAATAAACCAATTGATCTAAGTGAAAAAATTAATCTTCCACAAACAAGCGATGGAAGATACGTTGCTTCTGTTGCACAAAACACAATAGAAATTAAAGATATCAATGAAAATATAAGCAATATCTATTTAAAGCTTGATAAAAATCAAGATGCACAAGAAATTGCAGTGAAACTTAACTTTACAGATAGCGGTCATAGTACATATTTTGACACTACAGAATATACAGTAGGCATACCTGAAGTTATGATGTCTTCAGCAGCTCCTAGATCACAATACTTTTCTATACAAGCTACAGGTAAAGTGAAAAATTTGCAGATGCAAATTACCGGAAAAGATGTTAACTATCCAATCTACATCAAATCGATTTCAATTAACGAAACATACCCTTTTACATTTGTAATGTGGCGATTCCTAACCGCATTTGCCTTAATTTTCTTAATTTATATATTCAGGCCTAAATCTTCCGTTTATAAAATAATGATGGTAGAGCGACCTATCTATACAAAAATTGTTATTACAGCAACCATAATTATTGAAACATTATTAGTAAGTGCATATCTATTAATGGGTTCAAATTTAGTAGGCGTTGCAACATCAAATTATAATTATGGTGAATGGGATGGTGTAAGCCCAATTAATACTTTTAAGGTTGCAGGAGACAATGCACAACAATATGCCGAACTCGCAAAATCATTGACAAAAGGCAAACTATACCTTGAACAAGAACCTCCAGAATATCTTAAATGTATGCCTGACCCTTACGATAAGGGAAGCCGCGATGAACTCCAGAAACAAACTGGAGAAAAATATTTATTTGATGTTGCATACAAAGATGGTCACTATTACGTTTATTTTGGAGTAATCCCTGTTGTATTATTTTACCTGCCGTTTTACCTGATAACCGGTCAAAATTTCCCAACTGCCATAGGCGTTTTAATAATGGGAATATTATTTATTATAGGGATTAGTATATTACTTGACAGGTTTGCACGATATCATTTTAAGCGAGTGAGCTTAGGAATATATCTTTTGTTCCAAATACCGCTTATTGCATGTAGTGGCATATTATATTTGTTTAAATTTCCTACGTTTTACTCGCTTCCTATAGCATGCGCATTAGCTTTTGCTGTTTGGGGATTATATTTTTGGATGCGAGCAAGAGTAACTGAGAAAGCTTATGGATGGTTTATTGCAGGTTCACTCTGCATGGCTCTAATAGCTGGATGCAGACCACAAATTATGCTTGTCGCTGCTGTAGCGGTTCCACTATTTTGGAGAAGATTCAGAACCCAAGGGCTTTGCAAAAAAAGCGTTACAGAATTTATAAGCTTTGTAGCGCCTTTTATTTTTGTAGGAATATGTCTTGCAGCTTACAATTACGCAAGATTTGGTTCCATAACCGATTTTGGGGCAAACTACAACTTAACAATGAATGACATGACACAACGAGGAATGCAAGTCGCACGAATTTTGCCAGCTCTTTTTGCCTACTTTATTCAACCACCTAACTTAACAGGTGTATTTCCTTTCTTAAACCCTGTTATTTTTGATACAACATATTTTGGTCAAACAATTAAAGAGGTGACATTTGGTGGTGTACTAGTTTGTTTACCAGTTTTATGGATCTTATTCTTTATGAAGCCAATACTAAGCCTACGTAACAGAATAAGAAAAACACATACTATAGCAGGTGTTATAGGTGTTTTAATTGTTGTTGCAGTTTTTGTTGCAATTCTAGATGCTCAAATGGCGGGCATACTTCAAAGATACTACGCTGATTTTAGCTTCATGTTATTAATTGCTGCTGTATTGCTCGCTTTTATTGTTAATGAAAATATTGGTAAGTGGCCAAAAAAATATCGCAATATTTTGATTGTAGTATTGCTTGTTTTGGTTTTAATTAGTGTAATCTATAGCGTGCTAACATGTTTTGTAATTGAAACTGGTTGGTATGGCGATGTTTATAGATGGGCTTATCGAGGTTTCTTGCGAGATATTCTCTTTTGGATTTAACCAATCATTTTCATTTGATTTAGTGTATTGTTATACCAGCTCTCTGAATTTGGTGGACAGTATTTTTTAGCTAAAGGCTTTGCGATTGTATATCCGTATTTTGCAGATAAACCTTTTACATGTTCTTTAATAGCCTCTTCCCAATTACTCCAAGATTTTTGCCCCCAGCCCCAAGCATTATATGGCAAAAAACATCGAGCTCCCTTTGAACTTTCAGTGTTAGAAATTGCAGGTGACCAGCGAGGATCAATACACTCATCCCAAGCAGCTTTAGCAAAAACACTGCCTTGATTTTGAAGTGGGGACCCCGCAAGATATGCATTTATCTTATCTCCCCATTCGCGAACAAAATCTACCTCTTCAACATCCCATTCAATTTCAGATAAGCCTTCAGGCATTCCATATGCTTGTTCTAATGCCTTTCTTGCAAGCAATGCTCTGGCAGTGTGAGCTTCTCTCTCAATCCTGTGCTTTTCTGCAGCATCTTTTATAGCCTGTTCTCTTTTAGCTATTAAATTTTGTAAAAGATTTGTTATGTCTGTAGGCACAAAGGTAGACAACTGACTTTGTGAAGAATTTGCAGATTCTACATCTGAATATTCTGTAGAACGTAAAGCTCCAACTCGAGTATTTATACTTGACTTTGTATTACCAATTCCTATTGCATTGCTATTTGGAATAAGCCCATTAATTGTTGCAATATAAGTAGAAATAATTACAGTAAAAAAAGTAAGTACTGCTAATATTATTACAACAGCAAAAGCAAAACCAATCTTGTTTTTTCTTTTAATACTCACGGCGATGTGCCATTATAACAAAAAAACCAAGAACCTCAAATTAGAAATTCTTGGTTTTAAATTTGAAAACTTTCTATTATAGATTTACAGAATGTTTTACTCTGTCAGCCTCTTCAGATGTTTTAGCATCATTCCATCTATCCATAGTTCCAACTAAATAACCAGTAATTCTGCGAATTCTATCAAAAGGAGCTGGAGCTAAATCGTAGGAAATTTCAATATCTTTTCCGTCTAAAACTAAATCAAGACCGTGAACAACAGTATAAGGATTCTTCAAATTACCTCTCTTAATATATTCTCTAATTTCTTCATCTGAAATTTGAGGTTCACTACCATCTTTTGTTGTGACGTTTACATACACTCTATCAATGATACGCGATGTAACCTCGTCTTTTTCATATTCTTCTGTGTTGATGTTTTCAATTACCTGAAAATCTTGTTTGGTTTCCTCGATAGTTTTCTCCATTTGTGCCTCCTTTAAGCTACCTATTTGGTGGGTGTCCTATTATACACATAACACTATAAAATGTACTTAAATTTTTAATTTTTTTGAAAAAACACTATATCTTGGGGTTTTGATAATGCGCAGAACAAGAACCTTCATGTGAAACCATACATGGTCCAATTGGATTTGCAGGGCTACATTTTTTTGCAAACAAAGGGCAGTTTTCTGGCTCTAAAACCCCTTTCAATACTTCACCACATTTACAACCTGAATGCTCATGTGTAGGTTCAGGTTTAATATCAAATTTCTTAGTAGCATCATACTTGCTATACTTGTCTTTAATCTTATATCCAGAATAAGGAACCGCTCCTAACCCTCGCCATTCAGAATCGCAAGTATCAAATACTTCTTCGATAAGATTTAGTGCAGTTGGGTTACCCTCTGGTTTAACACCACGAGTATATGCAATTTTAATTTCGTTATCGCACTTTAAAAGCATATCTATTGCAAGCATAATATCTTCGGGTTCAAAACCAGCAACCACACCTGGTATACCTAAACTTTTATAAGGTTCAATGCCAATAATAGTGCTTACATGACCCGGCAATAATAATCCATCGACATTATTAATCAACTTTAATACGTTAGGCATACTCTTATGTGCGCAATAAACAGAAAAGTTATCAGGAGCATTTTTAATTGCCACAGCAGTAGTCGGCGTTGTTGTTTCAAAACCAACACCTAAGAAAACAATTTCTTTATCAGGGTTATTACGAGCCAATTCAACAGCATCCATTGGCGAATAGACAATCACAACATTTGTCTTACTTTGTAAACTTGTTGTTGACCCAGGCACCCTTACCATATCACCAAATGTAGCAATAATTACATTTGGTATATCAGCTAGGGCTATCATCTCATCAATGGCCGCATTAGGGGTAACGCAAACAGGGCATCCAGGACCAGAAATTAAACGAACATTTTCTGGCAATAACTGTTTAAGCCCTGCTTTTGCTATGACGTGTGTGTGAGTTCCACACACTTCCATTATAGTAAATGGCTTCATTTTTTAACTTTTCTTCCAATTAAAATGCCAACTCCAACAAGAACAATAATTGCTCCAACTATTAGAAGAATTTGTCCCCATATTGGAAATCCTGCAATTCCTACAAATAAGTTAATTGGAGGATTATATGAAGACATATCAAAAGTATTAAAATCAGTAAATTTCATATAATCACCATTAGTCAATATGTTTAAAAATGGAATGGTAGTAAAAACTTTATTGTTGTCTAAATAAACAATATTTTCTTTTTCTTGACCGTTTTCAATTATTTTACCTACCGACCTATCATGTCCATTTGATGTAATTAATTCAATAGTTTTATCTCCCTTTTGAATCTTAATATAACCTTCACTTCCACCTACTTCAGCTTGTGTTTTATGACCTGCAATTGAAGGATCAGGTGTGCCATTGTTTCTAGAACGAATAGTATTTTCAAGTATATTCCAACCAGTTAACTTTGCGAACAAAGCAACGTCAACACTGCTTACAAAATCAGGATAATATTTTTCTGAATATTCTTGAGTATTCAGATTAACATTCTTGCGCCATGTGATTGTGTCACCCATCAAATACCATTCAACATCACTTTTCAAGCGTTTACAATCCTCATATGCCCATTTTTGCATACCAGAACAAAATTCATCAATATTTCCTGATTCCAATATTTGAGGCATCATAGTTTGCGAATAATGCTCTGTAGATTTCCAATAATCTCTAACTGTTTTGCTCAATTTTTTTCTATTTTGAGCACATATAGTATTAAGTTCCTTCATTACTGTTGCACAGCTATCTTCTGTTAAACTGTGTTCAAAAGGATTAACGGTATATGAATTATCAAATACTTTTTCAGCATTACTTATAGGAACAAATGTACCAAACTCAGCACTATTTGGACAAAACCAATTTACAACAGCTTTATTTGCTGGCAAATTCTTATATGTTTGTAAAATATGAGTTTTTGTTTGTTCTTCTGTTGCAATTACTCTAATATCATCCCTGCCATTTGTCTCAGGACAAAATTCTGTATCTTCATATCTATATCTAAAAATTTCCGCTACGTCAGAAAGAGTAATTTTTCTATCTGGTTTATAAAAAAGCGGTAAATACATATTAGTAGAATATGTACCCGCTGTACTTGGTGCCATATAATGATGTCCACCCCATGTTCTCAAATGAGAAAAATCTGTATGGTGATTTTCGCCTACATAAGTATTAAAAATATTCATCTTACCATCTGAATTGTAGACAGCAAAATTGTTTCTTTTAGGCAATTCAAACAAATCAGGAGAACAAATAGCATCCTCGCAAGTTGCATATTCTGTAGTAATTGCAAACTCATTGCCAATGCAGGCTACACAATCATTAGGTGCTTTAACAGCACAATACTGATGTCCTCCAATAATCTCCATGTACCAGCACTCTTTCTGGTCAGAAATCATAATAATATTGTCTTCGCAAGAACCATGCTCGTCAATAATTTTTGCGAGTATTTCAATACCTTCACGTGCACTATGTGCTTGTGCCCCAACTATCAAATCCATTATGTCTTCGCCTAATCCATCTTCAACAAAAGAATTAAATTTTAAAGAATCATTACTGCTATATCCTGTAACAGTTGCAGTAATGCTCACGCCGCATTCATTAATTGCTGTGGCATAAAAACCACATCTGTCAATAGATTCATTAGATGGAGTTGTAATAAAACGGAGCATGTTGCTAGGAAACTCGTATGTAAACCCTCCGTCACATACAATTTTTGTAAGCTTTTCTCCATCAGCTCCACCGTATACTTTTACATGTACAGGATGATTAAGAAAACCAGAATCCGAAGATCGTGCAACAAGCGATGTGCCTTGATCATTTGCATCACATCCAACATAAACACCAGTGCAAGCAAATGCAGGTGTTGCGAAAAAGATTGCAGGTAAAATAGCCGCTAATACGGCAATAATGTACTTTTTCATTTTTTAGCTCCTTTTCCAATTACCAAAAGAACAACTGTAGTTACAACTACAGCTCCAACTAAACACATAATCATTATTACGTTTTGTGGCGCTGTTTTATCACTGTCATTGTTTGTTATAAAACCATAATCTTTCACATTTTTGTTTAAGATATTTAACAACGATTGAGGAGCATAAATTTTGTCGTTTTTGACTACTGGTTTAAATTCCTGTTCTTCGCCATTAACAATAAGTTTGCCAACAGAAGGCTGATTACCATTAGTTGTAACAAGCTCTACTGTTGTATTATCTTTATGAAGTTTTAAATAACCTACCGTACCACCAGAATCGATTTCTCTATAAGAGTCAATGCCGATTGCTTCAGCTTTCTCAGGTTGTTGTTCTATCTTAAAATCTTTTATTTCCCAACCATCAATTTTTGCGAACAAAAGAGCATCAATATTAGCTTCAAAAATTGCTCTTTCTCTAGGTAGCGATTGCAATGTGTACAAATTAATACCGTCTTTTTGAGTAATAGTATTGCTCATCAAAAACCAGTTAATATCATCTGTTAATCTAACTGTATCTTCATAAGATTGTTTTTGCATAAAGCTACAAAAATCATTGATCTTATCTTTATTACCTTCTTTAATTAGTTTAGGCATTATATTTTGTGCATATGCATCCAATGCTTTCCAATAATCTCTAACTCCTTTTGATAGTTGCTTTCTGTTTTGATCACATATTGTATTAAGTTCTTTCATTGTAAAAGATGCGCTATTTTTGTTAAATTCATAAGTTGAAGAGTTTTCGGTATATGATTTATCAAAAACACTTTCACTATTACATAATGGAGTAAAATTACCAAATTCTGAACAATTAGGGCAGAACCAAGTAACTGCACAAATATCTGCAGGAGCATCCTTGTATGTTTGCATTAAGTGGATTTTTGTTTGTTCCTCAGTTGCAATTACACGAGTGTCTTCTCTGCCTGTAGTTTCAGGGCAATACTCTGTTCCCTCATATCTATCACGATAAAGTTCTTCTACTTCAGAAACACTCACTTTATGTTCTGGTTTATAAAATAAAGGTAAGTCCATATTTGTTGAATATGGACCTGTTGAATTAGGACATAAGAGCCTATGAAATCCCCATGTACGCATATGTGAAAAGTCTGAATGTCTGCCTTCTCCTACATAAGTGTTGAAAATATTCATTTTTCCATCAGCATTGTAAACGGCAAAATTGTTTTCTTGAGCACGAGAAAACAAATGAGGCGAGCAAACTGCATCTTCGCAAGTTGCATATTCTGTAGTAATTTGATATTCATTACCAAAAGTTGCAACACAATCATTAGGACATTTTACTGCACAATATTCATGCCCACCATAAATCTCCATATACCAACATTCATTCTGATCAGATATTTGTACAATATTGTCTGAAGCAGAACCTTTCTCGTCAATGATTTTTGCTATTAGCTCAATACCTTCTTTTGCGGTTTTACAAGAAGAACCAACAATAAAAGCTATAGGATCTTCTGGAAGTCCATCTTTAACAAATGCATTGAAGTCTAAAGATCTATATCCACTATGCCCAGAAACGGGAGAAGAAACACTAACTCCACATTCGTTAATTGCAAAAGCCCAATAATTGTCACAATAACAGTCACAATTTTGAGTACTTATGAATCTATAAAAAGTTCCTGTAGGACTAAATTCAAAACCATTATTGCATCTTATAAGCGTTGGCTTTTCACCATCTGGCCCTCCATAAACTTTTAAATAACTGTGAGAATTAAGGATGTCAGTATCACTAGAACGAGAAATTATAGAGGTTCCTTGAGTGTTTGCATCGCATCCAATATAAACACCTGAACATGCAAATGCGGGTGTCGCAATAAAAATTGCTGGAAGAACTGCTACCAATAGGGCAATGACGTATTTTTTCATAATTGTAACTCCTTTACTAAATCTAAGGTTTTCTTTGCCTCTTCTAGGTCAACTATTTCGATAGCAAAACCTGCATGAACTAATACATAGTCACCAACTTTTGCTTTTGGAACTAAATCAAATGCGACTTCACGGATTACACCGTTAAAATCAACTCTTTTATCATCAATTATTTTTCCTGGAATTGCTAAACACATATTATTCTTATATGATTAATATTATCATACAAAGACACATTTAAATGAATTACTTAGTCAAACTACTATATACACTTTTTAACGAATAATTGATGTATAGCTTTATTATGTTAGAAACTATTCAATATTTAATCTTCACTACTTTTTATTTCTTTTAATTATTGGTCCAGTCACTTCTACTAGTTCATCTGCAAGATGACCAAATTGACAATACGTATTTTTTTCTTTCAAAAGATTTTGGGCATCTTCTTCTTTTAGACCATCAGTTGCTGCATGACCACGGCTACAAAAAAGTCTATAGTAAGGTTTTCCACAACTACCACCGGCAACATTTTCTAATTCTTCGTTCTGTATTTTTTTTAAATCACTCATATAATCTCCTTTTGTTTACATTTTAACATAATTTAACAAACAGAGCAAAAACTTATAAAAATCTTATATAATTTAAGATATGGATAAAAAAACTTTTAGAAAAGAAGCAATTGATTCGGTATCTACACCATACGATATAAACGACTATATACGTATTGCACAACCTTCAACATGGATTATATTATTTGCAATTATATTATTTTTAGTTGGAGCACTTTGTTGGGGATATTTTGGAAGGTTATATTCTTATTTTACGTCACCAGCAGTTGTAGAAGACAATCAAATTACAAGTGTTATTTCTGACGATTATTATAATAATGTTCAAATAGGTACAAAAATTGTTGTTGATGACAAACAAGGAGAAATTTCTGAAAAGAGCCCAATACCAGAAACTGCAACGGAACTTCTTGCTAAATATAATCTAAATTCTTCAGTTATTGATCCAAACGATAAATATTATATTGTAAAAGGGCACATTGATACTTCTGACGGAAGCTATCAAGCTCAAATTGTTACAAAAGAGCATAAACCGATTGAGTTTTTATTTAATTAAACATGAATAAACCCCGTGACAAAGGTGTAGCACGTGTTCCTTTAGTAATGCAACTAAAGAATTTAGATTGTGGAGCAGCTTGCTTGGCAATGGTTTTGGCTTATTATTCTAAATGGGTTACCCTTGAACAATTACGTTCTGAATGTGGGGTTTCTCGCGATGGCGTAAAAGCTACTAACATCGTTAAAACAGCAAGATTTCACGATCTTGAGGCCGATGGTTACAAAGGCGAAATTGATGCTCTTTTAGAAGAAGCAACTTATCCTTGTATCATACACTGGGGTTTTAACCATTTTGTTGTGTTAAAAGGATTTCGTCATGGAAAAGCATACATTAATGATCCAGCACGGGGCATAGTTAAAGTTGACATGGATGAATTTAGCAAAATGTTCACTGGGATTGTTCTTGTTATGAAACCTAATGAAAATTTTGAACCTTCTGGAAAAAGAAAAAGTGTTCTTAGGTTTGTTGCAAAAAGACTTAAAGGATCTTCTACAGCAATAATTATTTCATTTTTGATAAGTGTAATTACTGGACTTTTAAATCTTATAAACCCAGCTTTTTCTAGGGTATTTTTGGATAAATTACTAACTCATGAAAATCCAGAATGGGTTGGTATGTTTATTGCAGCATTGTTTATATTTAGTTTACTTCAGATTATAGTAGATGTTGTTAGAACAATCTATGAACTAAAAATTAATGGCAAACTTACTGTTGTAGGTTATACAACCTTTATGTGGAAATTGTTTAATTTACCACTAGATTACTTCTCTCAGGTGTCCTCTGGCGACCTTAAAACAAGACAATCTTTAAATGCAAGCGTATCAGATACCTTAATAAAGATTATTGCTCCATTACTTGTAAATTTTATAATGATGATTTTTTACTTTGTTGTAATGATTAAATTTAGCTGGTCTTTAACAATTATTGGACTTTCTTGTATATTTATAAACATGCTTGTTTCCAGATATATAGGCTACAAACGCCTTAATATCTCAAGAGTATCATCAAGAGATTCTGCAAATCTTATGAATACTGGAATTGCTGGAATAGAAATGATAGACACAATTAAAGCAGCAGGAGCAGAAAATGGCTATTTTACAAAATGGTCATCACTCCAGGCTTTGGTCAACAAACAAAAGGTGTCATTTATTAAAGTCAGCGAATACCTAGGAATGATTCCTAAATTGACCAACATGATCGCAAATGATTTAATATTAATTTTTGGAGTATTTTTAGTAATACAAGGAGAATTTACTATAGGTATGGTTATGCAATTCCAAGCCTACTTAGGTATGTTTTTAGAACCGTCCGAAAGCTTAATATCTGCAGGTCAATCTTTACAAGAAATGCGTATGCAAATGGAACGTATTGAAGATGTTATGGATTATCCTGATGAACAATTCTTTGCAAAAGATGATATGTCAACAAATGTTATGCATAATAAATTATCAGGTGAAGTTAAAGTAAATAACTTATTCTTTGGATATTCAAAATTAGCCGAACCAGTAATTAAAGATTTTAATTTAAAATTAGATGTAGGCAAATCAGTTGCTATTGTTGGCAAAACAGGATGTGGAAAATCAACAATTTCAAAACTATTAAGTGGTCTTTACTCTCCTTGGGATGGTGAGATTATTTACGATGATAAACCTATAAATACAATACAAAAAATTGTGTTCAACACTTCTGTTGGCATTGTAGATCAAGACATCATTATGTTTGAAGACACAATTATGAACAATATCAAAATGTGGGACGATAGCATAACAGAAGCAGATGTAATACAAGCAGCAAAAGATGCACAAATACACGATGACATAATTCAGTTTTCTGGAGGATATAAATATATTGTCAAAGAAAACGGTAAAAACCTATCTGGTGGTCAACGTCAACGTTTAGAAATCGCTCGAGTACTTGCTTCCAATCCGTCAATTATTATTATGGACGAAGCAACAAGCGCACTTGATGCCAAAACAGAACATAATGTAATCAAAGCAATTGAAAAGAGGGGAATAACATGTATTGTTGTTGCCCATAGGCTTTCTGCTATAAGATCATGTGATCAAATTATAGTATTAAGTAAAGGTGAAATTGTTCAAACAGGCACACACAAAGAATTATATAAAAATTGTAAACAATATAAGGATTTGGTTACTTCGGAATAATTATGAGTGAAATTGAAAAAATAGATTTAGAGAATTTGTATGACGAAGAAATAGCTCTACGTTACAAAAAACATAAAGACGATACTTATCTTAAGGAATCTATTGAAAATTTAGCTGCATCTGTCAACGGAAAACAACTACATACAAATGACGAAACTACTATGATGCTAGATTCTGCACTTAGTGTAGTTTTTCACTCTTTAAATATCAAATATAAAAACATTGATACCCCAGAAGAAATTACAAATAGCAATGATTATATTGATTACAAAATAAGGCCATATGGCATTATGAAACGTCAAGTTAAACTTGATCAAGGATGGTATAAAAAAAGCACTGGACCATTAATATTAAAGGTCAAAAATAGCAACGATTTTGTTGCAGCAATTCCTAATATGACATTGACTGGTTATTCTTATTTTGATTATAAAACAAGTAAAAAAATAAGAATTAATAAGAAAAACGCTACATTATTTGAAGCTGAAGCTTGGATGTTTTATCAGCCTCTTCCGCAAAAAAAATTATCTATATTAGACTTTGTAAGATTTCTATTGGATATTTTGACCTATAGAGAAGCTGCATTATTTTTGGGAATGCTTGGAGTTTCAACATTATTAGGACTAGTTACTCCATTTTTCTCATATATGCTCTTTGGACCTATAGTTGCCTCAAGGGACTTACAAGCATTATTCGCTATAGCAGTATTTATGATTACATTTTGCGGAACAAGAGTTTTATTACAATGTTTTCAATCAATATTAAATTCTAAAATAGGCACTAAAATTGAATTAGTAGTTGAATCAGCTGTAATGAGCAGGGTCCTTACTCTACCTTCTACATTTTTTAAGGATTTTTCATCTGGTGATTTAAATCAAAGAATAAGTTATGTACACTCGTTGTTTAATACAATATTTAACTCAATTATATCCACAAGTTTTACTACATTATTCTCGCTAGTTTATATTGCTCAAATTTTTGCATATGCGCCATCCCTAGTTCTACCAGCATTAGCTATTACATTTATAACAATTGCGCTAGATATTTTCTATACATTCTATCAAATGTATATTACTAAGAAAAGAATGGAAATAGAAACAAAAGAAAGCGGTATGTCTTATGCTCTAATTAAAGGTATTCAAAAGATAAAAACTACAGGATCAGAAAAGAGAATGTTTGCTAGATGGGCTAACTTATATTCACAAGCAGCTCAACTTACTTATAACCCTCCCAAAATACTAAAATTTAGAACATCAATCATGTTGGCTGTAAGCTTGTTTGGTACATTATGGTTATATGTTGCAGCTATTTCTGGTGGTGTAAATGTAGCAGAATATTATGCTTTTACAACATCTTACGGTATGGTCACAGGAGCTTTCACAAGTCTTTCAAGCATAGTTACAGCTATTGCTGATATCAAACCAACATTAGAAATGAGCAAACCAATACTTGATACTATCCCAGAGAACAATGAGAAAAAAATTAATATCACAAAATTAAATGGGGGTGTCAATATAAAACATGTTACTTTCCGTTACAAAGAAGACGCTCCAATAGTTTTAGAAGATTTTAATTTGGATGTAGAGCCTGGAGAATATTTAGGAATTGTAGGTAAAACAGGTTGCGGCAAGTCTACATTATTAAAATTGTTGCTTGGTTTTGAATATCCAAACAAGGGAGCAATTTATTACGATAACCAAAGCACAGAAAACATTAACTTACAATCTTTGTGCCAAAATATTGGTGTAGTACTTCAAGATGGTAAACTATTTACTGGAGATATATATTCTAATATTGCAATTTCAAACCCACTTCTAACGCTTGATGAAGCTTGGAAAGTAGCTGAAATTGCTCAAATCGCTGACGATATCAGAGAAATGCCTATGGGTATGCACACTCTTATTTCCGAAGGTCAGGGTGGTATTTCAGGAGGACAACGTCAACGTTTAATGATTGCACGTGCACTCGCTTCTAATCCAAAAATCGTTATGTTAGATGAATCAACTTCGGCCTTGGACAACGTTACACAAAAAAATGTTTCAGATGCAATCGGAAAATTAAATTGCACACGTATTGTAATTGCACACAGACTATCAACCGTAGAACACTGCGACAGAATTGTAGTAATCGATGAAGGTCACATTGTAGAAGAAGGCAACTATAAAGAATTACTTAAAAAAGATGGTGTATTCGCTGATCTTGTAAGACGTCAAAGGCTAGATATAGAAGATTAAAAAACCCAGTAAAATACTGGGTTTTTTTATATTACTTATTAATTGTCTTCATGCAAGATGTGATCTTTGAAAACAAGAGGAACAGAAAAAATATCACCTTTAAGGCTAGCGTTCTCCTCTTCAACGTCCGTCTCTTTAAGACTATTGCGTAATTCAGCTTTTACTGTAATACCGCCTGCAACATTTTCTAATTCGTCATTCCTTGTTTTTTCTAATTTACTCATTTTAACCTCCTACTTAATAATTCTTGTTTCTTCTTCAATATGTTTATTATGACCACCACACTTAATACACTGCAAAAACCAATCATGAGCCCTTCTTTCGGCAGTATCTTTATCATAATAAGGATTAATATTCGGAAATTCATAACCACAATTACATTTAACGTAATAAAATGTTTGTGTTTTTGGTGGTTCAGTATCTCCACAACCACCACCAGCAGCGTTTTCTAATTCTTCATTTTGTATTTTTTCTAGTTTACTCATTTTTTTATCTCCATACAAAACATAAAACTTATATAAATATTAACAATGTTCTTCTACTATTATTATTTTATCCAAATGATTACTATGTGTTTTTGAATATTTTTTTTCATATTCGAGAATATTCTTTAAATGATTTTCTGCTGTGATCCGTTGTTTAGCCGGATAAGATAATCTTTTGGAACAAGCAGTACATTTGACATAATATTTAGTAATGGAATTGCTATTCCCGCCAGATACATTTTCTAATTCTTCTTTTTGTGTTTTTTGTAATTTACTCATTTTATACCTCCTAACAAAAGTTAAAATTTATAAAAAACATTAACAGTGTTCTTCCACTATTATTAATTTATCCAAATGGTCTTTGTGTGCGCTATTTGGGTCATTTTTATGACGTTTTATAGCAAATCGCGCACCATCTTTGTAAAAAGACTTACTAGACAACATTTCAGAACAAGCCGTACATTTTGCATAATACCAATAACTATGATGTTTCTGACGACCACCGACCGTATTTTCCAATTCTTGTTTACCTGTGTGAGTCAATTTATCCATTTTTTTCTCCTTTGTTAAGTAAGTACATTATACATTAAATAATCGCTTTAAGCAAGCGACATCAAAATTTTTGAAAATTTGTACTAAAATGTACTAAACAAGCAGTGTTAGCAGACTTGACCTAATGAAATTCCTCCATCATTTGGAGGTACTTCTTTGTTAAGAGCAACGTTAAATCCGTTATCAGTAAGTAGCTCAACAGCTTTTTCAATTAAAAATCTATTCATAAAACAACCGCCCGACAAAACAATGTCTTTGATACCGTATACTTGATTGGCCAGTAAAGCACCATTTAAAATTGCCCGTACAAAAGCCATATGAAAATTATAAGCTGCTATACCTATATCATTTTCTTTAAGTAATGATTTAAACGTAGGTTCTGCATCAAACAATACAACTGATGTATCACGAGCAGTAGATTTATTCGTAGCATTATTTTTTACAATAGAAATATCATAATTCTTATCATATTCAGTTTCTTTAATAGCAGCTTCTAATAACATTGCTGCTTCACCTTCATAAGTTGACTTTTTACAAATGCCTAGTAATGCCGAAGCAGCATCAAACAATCTTCCAACTGATGAAGTCATAGGCGTATTTACACCCTCTTCAATCATTTTGTCTAATGTATCATCACGCTCATTAAGTAAATCATATGCCCACAAAACTCCATATGCCATTCTTGTTGGATCTTTGATAGCAGTTGCACCACCAGGCATAGGCACATAAGAAAAATTAGCAAATCTTTCGAAATCTTGTTTATTTGCAATGAGTAACTCGCCGCCCCAAATATTGCCATCCATGCCATAACCTGTACCATCAAACGCAAACCCAGCAACTGGACCTTCTAAATTGTTTTCATACATAACACTTCTAATGTGAGCATAATGGTGTTGTATGTCTGTAGCATCTTTTGCCCATTTACTTGTTAAATATTCTGGATGCATGTCTCGATATGTTTTATCTGCTTTTATTTTAAAGACTTCTTCAAATCTGTTTTTTGCTTCTAACCATGCATCAAAAACATCCGCGTTTTCCAAATCGCCAATATGCTGAGAAACAAAAGTTTCTGTTTCCTTATCATTACGAACATAACAAAAAGTATTCTTTTGTTCGGGGCCTGTTGCAAAACAATCATTAATTTTAGTTTTAAGTTTTATTGGCGTTGGTGCGTAACCCCTAGCACGACGAATCATTTGTACACCATCAAAATTTAGAACACGTACAACGCTATCATCATAACGGGTAAGTATGTCACGATTGTTACCGAGAAAAGCATCAGCAACATCTGCCAATTTTTCGTATGCTTCGTCATCATCAATACAAATAGGGTTATCATAAATGTTGCCAGATGTCATCACAAGTGGACCGCCAAAATCATGCAGTATTAAATGTTGAAGTGGAGTATACGGCAACATAACACCAAGTTCAGACAAACTCATATTTACAGAAGCTGCACATATATGTGGATCTTTAACAAGTACAATAGGTCTAACAACTCCTTCCAAAATTTCTTTCTCAGTTTTTGTAACCGAGAAATCAATTTTTGGAACCATTACTGCAAATGCTTTATTGCTGCGTTGTTTTAATTTACGAAGGCGAGCAACAGTTTTATCGTTATTTGCATCACAAGCAAGATGAAAACCGCCAAGGCCTTTAATTGCTACTATCTTCCCATCATGCAAAAACTTAACACACTTGGATATTATTTCATCAGAAGACTCTCGTGTTGTTCCCCATATAACATCGCCTTTTTCTTTCCAACTTATATAAGGACCACAATCAAAACAAGCATTTGGTTGTGCATGAAAACGCCTATTGGTTGGATCTGTATACTCATCCTCGCAAACATTACACATCTTAAACTTATCCATTGAAGTATTACATCTATCATATGGCAGTTCCTTAATAATTGTGAAACGAGGACCACAATTTGTGCAATTAATAAATGGATATCTATAACGCCTGTCATTTTTATCGAATAATTCTTTGACACAATCATCACATGTAGCCAAATCAGGAGAAACTAATGTAGTACCAATATTGTTTAACTTATTTTCGTCAGAAACTCTTATTTCAAAAGAATCAAAACCCTCAAGTGGAATCTCGTCCATATCTATTTGTTTAACAATAGAAGCTGCAGGTGCATCATCAGCTAAAGCCATGCAAAAACTATCTAAATCTTTATCTTCACCTTCTGCATGTATATGCACTCCATCAGCTGAATTAATGACCCAACCATGTATTAGATGTAATTTAGCCTGTCTGTAAACAAAAGGTCTAAATCCAACACCCTGGACAATTCCAGTTACATGTATTTTTAATGCACTTTTCACAAAACTGTATTATAATATCCATCGTGCCAATTAAGGAGCAAATCATGAAATTAAAAACTATTTTACTTTCAACTTTATTAGCAGCTGTTTGTATAGTATGTGTTGCCTGCACATCTAATACAAACAAAATTGATATTAATAAGGATGGAATTGAACTATTAAATACTGACGAGCTTAAAATTGCAATTGCTAGTGATAATCCACCTTTTGAATATTTTAAATCTGTTGAACCAACAGGATTTGATGTTGAACTTTCAAAACAAATTGCTAATGATTTAGGACTCTATTTAAGTTATCAAAATATGGAATTTAATAACGTCATTAAAACAGTTGAGGAACATAAGGCCGATATTGCTATTTCTGCTATTGCTATAAATGCAGACCGTGCTTCAAGAGTAAATTTTTCTAGCGCTTATTATGAAGATGTAAAAGTACTGGTTGACAAAAAAGGAAATGAAATAACACCTCAAAATATAGATAAATTTTTAGAAATTCCTAATAAGAAATTAGTTGTACAAGCAGGCACAACTTGTGAAGAATATGCAAAAGCCAATTATTCTAAACTTCAGATTATTACAAAAATTACAAATGATGAATGTTTTAAAGCAATAAAGGATGAAGATGCTGATTTATTTTTAATCAATCAAGCATATGCAAATTCTAAACTTGGTGACGATTTTGAAATCGTCAAAAATACAGGCAGTAAAGAAGCCTACGCAGTTGCCATCAATAAGCAATGTCCTAAATTAACAAAAGCAATAAGCGAAATTATCGAAGCTCGAATTAAAGACGGAACTATAAATAAAATTAAAGACAGCTTCTAAAGAATGACAAGTCAACTAAACTTGCTTGACATTAACTTAAAATTTAATTTGACAAAGATTACAAAAGTCATGATTTAGCTTCTTCCACATTGAAAGATAAGTGTATAAAATGTCAGAAATGCAAATACTTTAAGATGTGTAGAGGAGGACGCCAGGACATGCAAAAAATGAAGGTAATTATTTTGAGCCAGATCCTCTTAAATTTTGTTTTTTTGAAAATAATTATTTAAATAAATACCGTAAAGAAATTTCAAAACAAAAAGGTTGGGTAGTGGAATAAGTTTTATAAATCTATTTAATTATATGCAAGAATTTTCTATCAGCAAAAACTGCAACAAATATTAGGAAGATTGCTCCTTCTATTAATTGTAAGACCTGAGTAGAAATTCCCATCATTGATAATCCACTATTTAAAATTACAAACAAGAAAGAACCGACAATAATATTTTGGAACCTTACTTTTGCACCACCAGATATTGGCATTCCTCCCAAAACAAGCGCAATCAAAATTTGTGTTTCTAATTGATTACCTGCAGAAGATGTAACAGATCCAACTTTGATAACATTAAAAAATGCAGCAAGCCCTGTTAATGCTCCAGCTAATACAAAAACAAAAAATTTTACTTTTTCAATTTTGACACCAGAAAAACGTGCAGCTTTTTCGCCTGAACCAATAGCTTTTAACTGAACTCCAAATTTTGTTTTGCTAAAAATAATAAAGAAAATAACGCAAACAATTAGCAACACAGTAATCCTAAGAGCATAAGAATCAAGATTTATCATGTCTAACGTGCATGGAATTGGAGCTTTTGAAGTAAATAATTTGATAACACCTCTAAATAAAAACATCGTACAAATTGTTACAATGAAGGATTGTAGCCTACGAAATACAGAGAAATATCCATTAATAGCACCAATTAGAGCACCAGCAACAACACCTGCAACAATTGCAAGTGGAATACTTATTGGTGACAATACGCTTATAACTATTGAAGAAATACCTAAAATGGAACCTTGTGAAAAATCGAGCGAGCCCATTGTCATAATAAAGAAAACACCCATAGAAGATAAAATCAATATGTGCACTTGAGACAAAGTTAGGCCCCAATATTGAAGAAGTCTTCCTTGAGTTAATATATTAAACAAGATTGTTATAGCAACTAAACCAATGATTGGGAGAAGTTGTCTTATATTTATTTTATTAATCATCACAACACCTCCATTAAATCATCTTCTCAATTAGTTCATTTTCAGATAAGTCGGGCTTTCGTTTGATAACCGCATTTAAACGATTATCTTTCATAATGATAATTCTGTCGCTCATGCCAATCAGTTCGTTAAGCTCTTCAGAAATCATAATAATAGATTTGCCAGACTTACGCATTGTATCCATCAATTTATAAATATCTTGTTTTACTTTAATATCAATACCACGAGTTGGCGAATCTAGAATAAGGATATTAGAATCCCTGCCAATCCATTTTGCCAAGACAACTTTTTGTTTATTTCCTCCAGACAACTCTGAAACAAATTGTTTGCTGTCATGCATTTTAACTGAAATTTGTTTTGCATATTTGTTGGCAAAAAATTTAAGTTTTTTTGATGTAAAAAATCTACCAATTTTACTTAATGAAGGTAGGGCTATGTTTTCATAAATACTTTGGAACAAAATAACCGATTCGTTATCTCTATCTTTGGATGTATATGCAATATCGTTCTTTATGGCCTTAGGTATAGAGCCAATCTTAGTACCGTCAGCCAAACAAACATCTCCACTAGATTTAAACGACGCACCAAATATAACTTTACCTAATTCATGCATTCCAGAATCAGAAAGGCCGCCAACTCCTAATATTTCTCCTTTGTGTAAATCAAAACTTACGTCATTTAATGCGTTTTTTACAGATAAAACTACCTCATCAGAAACTTTTTCATCATAGTCTTGCCTATATAGCGCACCAGAAAATTCTCTTCCAACCATTAAGTTTCTTAGATCTTTTTCTGTAACATCTTTTATTTTAACAGTATCTATGTATGTACCATCGCGAAGGACAGTAGCATAATCTGAAAGACTTAATACTTCTTCTAAATCATGACTTATAAAAATTATTGAACCACCAGAAGCTTTAAATTTTTTCATTTCAGAATATAGCGCATCTCTTCCTTCTTTTGATAGAGCAGTAGTAGTTTCATCAATAACCAAAATTTTTGGCATAAAGTATAAGGCTTTAATAATCTCAACAAATTTTCTTTCTTCAAAATTGTATTCATTAATCATACAAGAAGCTTTAATATGTTCTAAACCATGATCTTTTAATAATTTATTTGCCTCTTTATTCATATAAGAAACATTTTTTATACCACATTTAATAAACTTATTTTCATGACCTAAAAATATATTCTCAGCAACTGTTAGATTGTCTATTGTACCTAATTCTTGAATTACAATTGAAACTCCAGCATTATTTGCCTCAACAAGACTTGAATGGTTTAATTTTTTTCCATCAAGAATAAATTCACCTGAATCAGCAGAAACAATACCAGTTAAAATGTTGGTCAAGGTCGATTTACCAGAGCCGTTCTCGCCAATTAGAGCATGAATCTTTCCACTCTCAATATTAAAAGAGACGTCTTTCAAGGCAATAGTGGCACCAAAAGATTTAGATATGTTTTTAATCTCTAGCATTATTTAACCACCTCGCCTTTCATAACGCGAGTAGTTAGTGCAATAATTACAAGTAACATAAAACCAGTAATTACATCTTGCACAGCAGTAGCAGCACCCAATGCAATAAAACCAAATGTTACAATTGATAAGAAAAACTGACCAATAATTATTGCTTGCAGTGGGATACCGTATTTTCTAAAAGCGAGGCCAAAAAAACAACCCATTGTAGGCGCAAAGTTCCTGGCCATTGAAGTCATTCCTGTTACTGCTACTACACTTGTGCCATAAGAAATTGACAATAATGCTTGTATGCCAAAAAATGCACCACTTATTACAAAAGCTAATATCTTATATTTGTTAACTTGAATACCCATGTTTTTTGTCATTAATTCATTAGAGCCTATAGCGTATGTGTAAGTACCTAACTTTGTATAATTAAGCAATATATAAGCAATAACAAAAGCACACGCAGCAAGTATTATATTGCCTGGCATACTTCCAAAAAATCTCAAATCAGAAGGAAGTATTTGTTCTGCACCGCCAGAGACAAAATTAGCTAGAGCTTCATAAATTAACGCAAGCCCTGCAGTAACTATCATAGAAGGAATACGCAATACTGTATACATTGTTCCATTGATCAAACCTACAAGAGCACCACATAATATACTTCCAAATATAAATCCAAAATACCCAAATCCACAAGTTGTTCCTAAAACACATCCAACAATAGAGGATAAAATTATATTAGCACCAATAGAAAAATCAAACATGCCCATTACTATTACAAAATAAAAACCGATTGCACCTGTAGCCGCAAGAAGACTAGTTTCAAAATACTGAAGCATTTGTTCTGGAGCGCCAAAATTATTAGGAGTTACAATTTTAAAGATGGCCCAAGAAACAACTACTAAAAAGATTAGTATTAAATATCCTTTTAATTTATTGTTTATTTTCATTAGCTTGAGCCCTCCTTTCTGCGTCCTCCAATGAAACTGTCATTGATTTATTTTTTAACTCATCAAGCGTCATGTTAGACATTTCAATTATTTCATCCCTGTTATATGGTGGCTGATCTATAAAGTATTTTTCAAATTTTGCATAATCCTCAGATGACGAAACATAAATATATGGATGTTCAATATCGACAAATTTATTTTCAAAATTAGAATAGTTTCCTTTTATAGTGTTATAAACTAACAAAAAGGAAATCAATGGATCACAAAAGTGACCACCCGATTCTCCAGCCATCGTTTTATTTTCTAAGCGCTCACCTAAATCAGCAAGAAAGTCTGTAGACACAATATCAACTTTACCAACAAGCCCAAGACGTTCTACTGCAGCAACAGCACCCAATAGAGGATCTCCACCACCTCCAGCAGGAATTAATGCATCAATTTTAGGATCAGCAGAAATCAATGCCTCCGCTGCACTACTACCGCCGTCAGATGTTGTTCCTGCATATTGAGGTTCTGAAAGTTTTATCTTATCATTAGGATGCTTTGTATTCCACTCTTCAACACCGGCCTTATATCCCTCCCAGCGTCCCAACCATGTTGCATCACCTTGTGTCCATCCAATAAGACCAATGTTGCGCCTATTTTTATCTGCTAACATTTTTACTAATTTTTTTCCATTTTCGACTTCATTTTCATGAACAGCTCCAACGTAGAATGGCGATTCCTTTGCCATTGTGTAACTTTCTGGATCATCTTGTTCTTTAATGGTTCTATAAAATTGAGAAATATACATTCCATAATCGTTACAAGTTTTAATTGCAGAAATCATCTCAGTTGCTGAAGAATTGCAAATAACTACACCTTGGCAACCAGCAGCACATAACTGCTCTACAGAAGAAACAACCTTTTCCGAAACATGTCCTTGATCAATATAAATTACTTGAACACCTAGAATATCTGCTGCATAATCAATTATTTTTTTACTTTGAGCACCTAATACATCTGTTGAACTCCATATAGAAACACCAATTTTAATTTTTGAGTTGTCAGTGACAGGTTCAGGAATTTCATGTATGTTTGATTTATTTGCACATCCAGCTAACACTAAAACAAATAGTGCTGATACAAATAAAAGTGATAACTTTTTAACCTTGCTCATCTCTTTCTCCTAATTGATTTTATAAGCAATATCATTCAAAAATAACTCTTTTTCAAGATCCATAGGTACAGTACTTTTGTTTATGTATACAAACTCAATTCCAAAAATTCTTGCAAAATCCTTCATTTGCTCTGCGCTAACATCATAAGTAAGAACAGAATGATGTGCACCACCAGCCATTATCCAGCATTCGACCCCATCATAGAGGTTAGGGAATGCTTTCCACATAACTCTAGCAACAGGTAAGTTAGGCATGTCATATATTGGTTTGATGCATTCAATTTCTTGAACAATTAAACGAAGACGACCTCCCATATCAATAAGAGATATAACAATAGCAGGTCCAGCATGACCTTCAAAAACAAGTCTTGCAGGGTCGTTTTTTCCTCCAATACCCAATGGATGAACTTCAATTTTTGGTTTATCTGCAGCAACACTCGGACAAACCTCTAACATGTGAGCACCTAAGCTATATTCATTATCTGGTTGAAGTTCGTATGTATAATCTTCCATAAAAGAAGTACCACCGTCCATACCTTCTGACATTGCTTTTACAATTGAAGTCATGGCAGAGACTTTCCAATCGCCTTCGCCACCATAACCGTAACCCTGCATCATCAAATGTTGGCTCGCAAGACCTGGTAATTGTTCCATTCCATAAAGGTCTTCAAACGTATTTGTAAAAGCCTTGCATCCTTGTTCGTCAAGCATACGCTTAATTGCAATTTCTTCTTTTGCTTGGTATTTAATAGCATCTATATTATCTGTATTAATAATATATTGCGATTTATATATTTTAAGCAAATCTTTGACTTCATCGTTAGATACTTCATTAATATAATCAACAAGTTGCCCCACAGGCCAAGAATTGACTTCCCAACCTAAAACTTCTTGAACCATAATTTTGTCGCCTTCTGTAACAGCAACATTTCTCATGTTATCGTTAAAGCGCATAACTTTTAGTTTTTTTGAAAAAGCTACACCAACACAAACGCGCATCCAACTACCCAATTTTTTTTGAACTTTTTCATCCTTCCAAAAGCCCACAATGACCTTTCTTGGCTTACGTAATCTTGTACCAATAAATCCATGCTCTCTATCGCCGTGAGCAGCCTGATTTAAATTCATGAAATCCATATCAATTTCATCATTTGGTATATTTAAGTTATATTGAGTGGCCAAATGACAATAAGGTTTTTGAAGATTTGCAATGCCTTTTAGCCACATCTTTGATGGTGAAAATGTATGCATCCAAGTGATAACACCAGCGCACTTATCGTCAAAATTAGCAAGCTTAACAATTTCGTCAACTTCATTGGTGGTTTTTGCAGTTAATTTATAGATAATCTCACATGGAAGGTTTCCTGAAGAGTTTAGGATTTTAACCATTTCTTCAGCTCTCTTGGAGACTGTTTCTAAAACTTCTGGCCCATATAAGTCTTGACTTCCAACAACAAACCAAAATTGATAATCTTTTAGTGCCATTTCTTACTCCTAGTTTTGTCCGTAATATGCATTTTTTCCATGTTTTCTTAAATAATGTTTATCTTTAATAAATTCAGGAAGAGTTTTTGAATCAGGATTAATTTGTAATGTATAACGAGCCATTCTAGCCATCACCTCAAGAGATATAGCATTGTCTACAGCAGTATTTGCATCGCGCCCCCATGTAAAAGAAGCATGACCAGCAACCAAAATACCAGGTTTAGTAAGTGGATCTACATCCTTGAATGTATCAACAATTACAATACCAGTGCTTTTCTCATATGACTCGTTGACCTCTTCTTCAGTAAGATATCTAGTACAAGGAACATCTCCATAAAAAAGGTCTGCATGTGTTGTACCATAACATGGAATTGCACGACAAGCTTGCGCCCATGCTGTAGCTTCTGGAGAATGCGTATGAACAATGCCACCAATTTGTGGGAATGCTTTATATATTTCTATATGAGTTGCAGTATCACTGGATGGATTAAGCTTACCTTCAACGGTATTGCCGTCTAGGTCAACAACAACCAAATCTTCTTCTGTCATATTTGAATATTCAACACCTGAAGGTTTGATAACAATAAGTTTTGTTTTTGCGTCAAAGGCACTGACATTTCCCCATGTAAGAACAACTAAATTTTCTGATACTAATCTTTTATTTGCAATTAATACTTGAGTTTTAAGATTGTCTAACACTCTAGAATCCTTTCGTCATAATTATTATAACATAAAAGGGTGGTGGTCAGGGGGGGACTTGAACCCTCGGCACGCGGATTTTCAGTCCGCTGCTCTACCAACTGAGCTACCTGACCACGGCAAGTGCGTATAATATCATATTAAAGATAAGTTTCAACTAAAAATTATGATACATCACTTGTGTTTGTTATTATTTTTTCTTTTATAAAAGAGTACTTACACTCATATTTTAAAACAAGAACACTTTCTTGATTAAATATTACACAAAAATCCTTTGCTATCTCTTCTGCTTGTTGATCGTTAATTCCAAGCAAAGTGATACAAAGTGATTTTTCTTTTATTGGTGTGCCATCCTCATGAACATAAACACCATCTATTTTACTTATGGAATAAGAAATTTCGAGGCCTTTACATACATTAAATATTATTTTTTCATACGTTTCTTTTGAATATTTTTGTGAACGAGCATCACCATCATTTAAGCCAACACAAATTTCATATCTGGAAATCGGATCTTCAATAGACATAATAACCTCTTTTTTTATAATTTTACTCCTCTAATCTTAGCAACCAATTTAGTCCTTTTTCTATTTAACGAGTGTTCAAGACCAACAGGATATGTATGAGGATTTAATGTACGCTTTTGAGTTTCGTCTAAAGTAGCTAGGCCTTCCTTAGCTCGTGTCTGTGCTGTCATTGTATCAAAATCGTCCATCACCAATTTTCCATCTTTAAACATTGGCATTAAAAGATCATAATAATCATTACCTGCAAGTTGTTTTCTTCGCAAATTATCTTTTGGATCTACAATTATTTGAACATCTTCAACACCATCAAAAACATCATAAATCATATCGCCAGCTAATTTTGAATATTTATCAACATACCTTCTAACATTTAAGAAGCCAGGTATTGTCATTTTTTCACTGGTTTCAGATATCTTCATAATGCCTTGCCACTGGCCATTTTTCTTAATTGCGGCAAGTTTATAAACTCCACCTAATGCGGCTTGATCATAAGCTGTTGCCAATTTTGTTCCTACTCCAAGATTTGTGAAAGAACCACCTTCATTTTTGATAGATTTGATTGAGTATTCGTCTAAGTCATTAGAAAGAACGATTCCACAATCTGTCAGCCCAGCTTCATCGAGCATTTTTCTGGCTGATTTACTAACCCAAGTCAAATCACCTGAATCAATTCTAATTCCAGCTAGGTGTTGTCCGCGCTCTTTCATTTCAAGACCAACAGTGATTGCATTTTTGACACCTTGTTCAATATCATATGTATCAACAAGCAAAACACAATTATTTGCAAATTCTTTTGCATAAGCTCTAAAAGCATCTAATTCGTTTTCAAAAGCCATAACCCAACTATGAGCGTGAGTTCCTGCAACAGGTATATTAAATTGACGACCAGCTTCTACATCACTTGTAGAGCTACAACCACCAACAATGGCTGCTCTGCTTGCCCACACTCCACCAGAATAACCTTGTGCACGACGTAAACCAAATTCCATAACAGGACATTGTGCAGCTGACATAACTCTGGAAGCTTTAGTTGCAACAAGCGTTTGAAAATTAAAAGCATTAAGTATTGCTGTTTCAATTAATTGACAATGTAGGATAGGACCACTTACTCTAAGTACTGGTTCCTGAGGAAAAACAATACTTCCTTCTAAAACACAATCGATATTTACTTTTAGTTTAAGTTCTGAAAGATATTGTAAGAAATCTTCAGCAAACATATTTAAATTTCTTAAATATTCTATATCTTCATTGTCAAAGTTAAAGTTTTGAACATAATCAGCAATTTGTGCCATACCGCATGCAATTGCATATCCTCCATTAAATGGATAATCTCTGAAAAATAGATAATAACAAGCTTCAACTTCAGCTTTATCATTATGATAAAACCCTTGTGCCATTGTAATTTGGTACAAATCTGTTAAAAGTGCTGATTTAGCAGTGTTAGTCATTATTTCCTGTTTCTATAACACGAGACCTACGTCTCTTTTTTGGAGCAGCGTCTGATTTATAGTTTCGATAACTTTTTTTCTTCTGTTTTGGCTTTTTCTTCTTCTTTGGAGCTGGCTTAGAAGTTGGTAAAGTTGTTACATTACCAGTTGCAAGTTTTTCATCACCATCTAAATTTGCATTTATATAAACCGCTTCTAAATTCTCGACATTTTTATTTTGTAGAGCATCTTCCCATTTTTCTTTGTTAATTTTATTTGGACGATTTCCTTGACGTGATTTATCACGAATCATATCAGCAAGGGGAATCCTAACTCTTTTTTCACTTTCTTCAAGTTTAACTTCAACTGTTTCGTTTGGCATATTTATGTCTGTAACAACTGCTGTTCCATCTGGAGTATCTATTTTTGCTTTAAGTTTTGGAGCACGTTTTGTAAAATCATCATAATCTTTAAATTCATAATCAAGACAACACAAAAGCTTTCCGCATAAACCAGAAATGTTCTCTGGATTCAAAGATAAACCTTGAGTTTTTGCCATTTTGATAGACACATGGCGAGGACATTTCCCAAGCTTAGCACAACATAACTCTTGTCCACACATACCAATTCCGCTAACAAGTGCAGCCTTATCTCTCTCGTTAATCTGATGCATATCAACTCTAATATGAAATTCAGAAGATAGCTTTTTTACCAAATCTCTAAAATCTTGACGTTCTGGTGCTGAAAAATAAAATACAGCCTTTTTACCATCAAGCAAATACTCAATTGAAATTGGACACATGTCCTCATTTGTAGTTGATGCAAGTTCCTTAAAACGAGGCAGTGAATTCTTACCCTTTTCTTCCAGTTTACTTGCACGTTCAATATCATCATCTGTTGCAATACGCTTAACAGGCTTTAATTCAGAACGTAAGGATTTTAACTGTTTTTTATCTGCTTCAAAAATCTTAGAAGCTAAAGTACCAAATTCTATTCCACGTGCAGTTTCAACTACAACATGTTGTCCAACTTCTATTTCAAAATCTTCAGCATCAAACCATAATGCTTTACTACTTTGTGCAGTTTTTATAGGTGCAATACGAGTCATATTTATAATTCCTTCACTTTCAACAATACACAATCAAAAAAGTTTTGCGGGCTAATATTATACGCTAACTTGGCCTCATATTGCTCAACTGCATGCAATGATTTTACATATTTTGGATTATTAACAACTTTTGACATTAAATGTTGTTTGACCACTGCACAAAACAAATGCATTACTTCTGTTTGTTTTGCTGTAACTGCACGTTTGTTTTGTTTAGAAAGGTCAACAATGTCATCAAGTTCTTTTGCCTTGTCTTCAAGTTCATGTTTATAACCATCGCAAATTTCTTTGAGTTTTGAAACAATATCCTTAGATTTTTCTAGGATTTCCCATTCATTTAAATCCTGACCAATTGTGTAGTTTATCTCATCACAAAAATCTTGCATGTCTTGATTAAGAAGAAGAGTAATTGCAGAATCTGTATCTCCACCATAAAGTTCAACAGCATTTTTTGCAGAAGCATAATCACTACCAGATTCCTTTTGAACAAATTTTATAGCCTCTCTTGTAGGTAATTGTTTAAATTTAATAACCTGGCAACGTGAAACAATTGTAGGCAAAACGTTATCCAAATTATTCGCGAGCAAAATGAAAACATCAAAATCAGGTGGCTCTTCCAAAGTTTTTAAAAATGCATTCGCTCCAGAAGTCCCTAAGCTCTCTGCATTCTTAATAATATAGACCTTTTTATCTCCTTGAATAGGAGTTAAATTTGAACTTCTTACAATCTCTTTTATTTGTTCAGCTAGATATCCTCTTGCCCCTTCTGGCGAATAAGTTTGTATATCAAATTGCGAGGCTATTTTTGAAGCGAAATCAGAGGCTTCTTTAAGCTTGCCTGAACCTTTTGGTCCAATAAAAAGATAGGCATGTCCAACAGCGTTATTTTGTAATTGATTATCTAAAATCTCCATAGGCAAATTATAACAAAATTGTATAATACAAATAACAGAAAGGAGAATAATGCAAGAATTCTCATTTAAATCATGTGACAATAAAACAACAATTCATGCAGTTGAATGGAAAGCAACAAACAAACCAAAAGCTGTTCTACAGATTGCCCATGGCATGGCAGAACATATTATGAGATATGAAGACTTTGCCAAATTCCTAAATAAACATAATATTTATGTTTGTGGAAATGACCATATTGGACACGGTAAATCGGTAAACAACAAAAACAATCTTGGATATTTTGCTAAGACAGACGGCCACAAAAAAGTAGTAGACGACATGAAAAAGCTCACTGATATTACAAAAGAAAAGCATCCTAAAACACCATATTTCTTATTAGGCCATTCTATGGGATCGTTCATGGCTCGCGAGTACTGTATCCGTTATGGAGAAGAGCTTGATGGTGCCATCATCATGGGAACAGGACAACAACCACAAGCCTTACTTGCATTTGTCAAAACCTTATGCAAACTAATGGCCAAATCTAAAGGCTGGAATCATAGATCAAATTTTATTGACAAGATTGCTTTTGGCAAATACAACAAAAATTTCAAACCGATTAAAAATGGCCATGAGTGGCTTGCCAAAGAAGAAAGCATCCAACAACTCTATATTGATGATCCGCTTTGTGGTTACACTTTTACATTAAACGGTTTTTACAATTTATTTGATGTTTTAAGTTTTGTGGCAAACAAAAACAATGTATCCAAAGTACCAAAAAATCTACCAATACTTATTGTATCTGGACAAAATGATCCAGTAGGCGATTATGGAAAAGCTCCAATATTAGTACGTGATGCATACATAGACAATGGTGTTAAAGATGTCAATATGAAATTATATGAAAATGACAGGCATGAAATTCTTAACGAAACAGACCACGATGTTGTTTATAAAGATATCTTAAAATGGATTGAAGACAGAATTTAACGTCTGTGGATTGGTTTTTTTCCGATGTAAATTCCTAATAAAGATTTAGGTTTATCACTGTCATCAGAAACTTTAAGCTTAAGACTATTTTTGACAATATCGTAAGCTGCATTTTTATGACGTAAATGTTCAATGTTAACTTTAAGAGCATTATAAACGGTATCAGTACTGGTAATATGGCATAAAAGTTCGATAATTTCTTTATAAGTATCCGCATGATATGCAGCACCCATGCCTGTTAAGTAACGAGTATTAATATGTTCTTGCGCATATCCACGACCAATTAACAACATTGGTAATCTAGAACTAATACATTCTGCCACTGTCATTCCTCCAGATTTACAAAGCGCAATAACACTTGCATTCATCAACTGTGCCATGTCCTCTGTATAATCTAAAACACTAATATTTTTAGCGTTGTATTTTTTACACTCAGCCTCTAATTTCTTTTTATAATCTGAATCATTGCCTGTACAAAAAACAAAATGCATCCAATCCATATCTACAAAGTATTTAATTACATGGTCAAGCGCGCGTCGCATATTAACGTAAGGACGAGACTCGCTAGCACCTGCCATAATGACAGCAATTTTTTTATTTTGCGGTAAACCAAATTTTTGTTTAGTTGTTCTCTTATTGTAATTTTTTAGAAAAGCAGGATTAACTGGAAGGCCTGTTAAAACAATTTTATGACGAGGAACATTGCGCGACAACAAAGTGTCAATCATGCTCTCTGTTGCAACACAAAACAAATCAGTTTCTTGATGAGGCCACAAACCTTCTGTTTCATAATCTGTAGGCACGGAAACAATCTTATAGGAAAGCCCAGTTTTTATTCTAGCTCCTGCAACTACGTTAGCAGCCATCATATGCGTGCAAATTACAACATCAGGATTAAATTCTTCAATAAAACTTTTAAACTTTCTGAACAAAAGGCTACCGAAAATGGAATTTCCTCCCCAATTAATACGACCTGTAAAATTAAACCTCCAGGTTATATCATGAAGAGGAGCAGCAATACCTGTATAAGAATTTGCAGCTCTGTTGCCGTTAAATTTGACAATACCGTAATCAAGTAAATCTACAATTTTAACATCGCTTACATTTTCACAAACTGTGAATATCGATTCAGCTGCTGTTTTATGACCAGAACCAGTAGATGCATATATTATTAAGACTTTTTGTTTCATAACTATATTTTAACATATATTTATACATATATTTCTTGTTGACGACGAAATGATTATGCTACAATAGCATCGCTATCAAAATCAAAGGAGAAAAATGAAAGTTATCAACAAAATCGAAAACAATCTAAAGAATCTTCACGCACAAGACCCAAAAATTGCAAAACTCGTGGATCAGGAATTAGACCGTCAACGAAACAGCATCGAACTTATCGCTTCTGAAAACTTCACATACAGAGGTGCACTAGAAGCTGCTGGAAGTGTCCTTACAAACAAATACGCAGAAGGATACCCAGATCACAGATACTATGGTGGTTGCGAGGTAATTGATAAGGTCGAAAAAATCGCAATTGAACGTGTTTGCAAATTGTTTGGTTGTAAATACGCTAATGTTCAACCACACAGCGGAAGCAGCGCAAACCTTGCTGCATATCATGCACTTGCTAATATCGGTGACACAATCATGGGCCTTGCTCTTGATAATGGTGGTCACCTAACCCATGGTTCGCCTGTAAACTTCAGTGGAATTTACTATGACTCGCAATCTTATACGTTAAACAAGGAAACTGAACAACTTGACTATGACTTAATCTTAAAACAGGCCAAAAAGGTAAAACCAAAAGTAATTGTTGCTGGATATTCTGCATATCCTCGCAAAATTAGCTTTAAAAAGATGCGAGATATATGCAATAAAGTAGGGGCTTATTTACTTGTTGATATGGCGCATATTGCAGGTCTTGTTGCTACAAAACAACATCCTAACCCATTCCCTTATGCTCATGTTGTAACAAGTACAACTCACAAAACTTTGAGGGGGCCTCGTTCAGGAATTATCCTAACTAACGATAAAGAGCTTGCCAAGAAAATAAACAAAGCAGTATTCCCAGGCCTTCAAGGCGGTCCTTTAATGCACATTATTGCAGCTAAAGCAGTTTGTTTCAAATACGCTGCATCAGCAGAATACAAAAATTATATTAAGAAAACAATGGCTAATGCTAAAGCAATTGGAAAAGGTATGGAAGATGGGGGATTACGTTTAATAACAGGTGGTACAGACAATCACCTATGCTTGGTTGATGTTTCTGTTGCAAGAGCAACAGGCAAACAAGTTGAGGCTGCTTGTGATAAAGCTTTCATCACAGTTAATAAAAACACAATTCCAAATGAGAAATTATCTCCATTTGTTACAAGCGGTATCCGTGTTGGTACACCAGCTGTAACCACTAGAGGATTTACTGAGAAAGACTGTTACAAAGTAGGGCAGAATATCGCAAAAATTGCTTTTAACCTAAACGCTAATGGCAATTGTAAACCAGCTGTTTTGAAAGAGGTACAAAAAGATTCAAAAGCAATGTTGAAGGCTAGACCTCTTTATGCTGGATCTCAATACTAAAAATATTTTCAATAGGAATTTTTAGTCCAGAAATCAAGTGCAGTTTGCGTTCGAAATCATTAATGTTTTGAATGCAATCTGCACGTGTTATATATGAACCACCTGGTTTTTCCAAATCCTCTCTAAAATAAGTCACAGTTATTTGTGGATGCTCAGATAAGTGTTTTTTCAAATAAGCAATGTTTTTGTTTAGCTCTTCAATTTGTTCTTGATTAAGTTCTATTTTTGGAGTAGTCAGACGTGCAGTTTCATCTACAGCTTCTTCAAAACCAGTAAGCGCAGCAAATGGCGCAAACTGAGCAGACCTGTTATAAATTGTCATACGAGGATGCTTAATAGAGTCAGGGTTCCAACGAGGCAAATTGATTATGTCATCATAATTTGACATTTAAGCTTTATGTCCTCCAATCTGCTCGTTTCGATCTTTTGTTGTAGCTCCTTCTAAGTAACTCATCCCTCGTAAAATTGCATTTTTCCCAAACTTTTCTTTAATTGCAATTGTAGCTTTTTGAAGTTCAGTTTCTCGCTCTTCATCTTGTGAGTAACGTTTTTTCAATTCGTCAAAATCTGTATAAATATCCATTTGTTTGTAAATAGGACCAGGATTTTGCTTTACGTGTTCAGCGTCTTCGGAATTTAAAACTTTACAAGCAGTAATGTTAATTCTTCTAACAAATAGCTTTTTATCAGTAATTTTGTCGAAACGCTTTGCCACTGCATCCATAATAACAAGGGCACTCGATGTATATTTATTTAAGTTAATAGTAGCACGAGCATACTTTGGAATTTTTCGACCATAAGGGTCGTTAATAATTTCACCCTTGTAAGTACCTGTAAAGCTTTTTTCAAGATTATGAATATCATATCCAATATGCATAACAATTTGATTTGTCTGCAAATCCTTTTTCACAAGATCAAGGGCGAGAAGCTCTGCCATCTCTCTAAGGACCAAACGTGCCTCGTCATTTTTATAAGGACGATGCAAAACTTGACCTGTGCCTAAACTGTTTGTTACTGGCACATAGGATTTTACATCGGCAATCGTACAAGGCTCCCATCCCCATGCGTGGTCAATAATCAACTCTGCATTTATCCCAAAAATCTCGTAAAGCAAATCTTCATTTTGAACACTGCAACGTGCAATGTCGCCTTGAGTATGCATACCATATGTCGCAAGACGTTTTGTAATACCAGGTCCTATCCTCCAAAAATCTGTAAGCGGTCGATGATCCCATAGGTGTTTCTTATAGAGATTCTCATCAAGATAAGCGATACGTGCGCCATTCTCATCAGCTGGCATCTTCTTTGCGAAAACATCCATAGCGATTTTTGCAAGGTACATATTTGTACCTACTCCAACTGTAGCTGTAATGCCAGCAACTTGAAGAACTTCGTTTATCATCCTACTAGCGAGTTCCTCAGCGCTGCACCCGTACATTGTTAAATAAGGTGTTGCATCAATAAAGACCTCATCAATAGAATAAACGTGAATGTCTTCCGGTGCTATATATTTGAGATATATATTATAAATCTGAGTACTTACTTCAATGTATTTTGCCATGCGAGGAGGAGCTATGATGTAATCAAGTTCATATTCAGGATGTAGCTTTAACTCCTTATCAAAAGTACATTTTTTTGTAAAATTTGGGGAAGCAGCACCCCTATGGCCTGTTGTATCAACATTATTGTATAAGTCTTTTAACTGTTGTCGTCGGAATGAATTAATTTCACCGACATTTTGAATTACTTCGAACAGACGAGCTCGTCCACTAATTCCATAGTCTTTTAAGGCAGGTGTAACAGCCAAACAAATTGTCTTTTCAGTACGGCTTTCATCTGCCACAACGAGATATGTGTCTAATGGATTAAGTTTACGCTCAACACACTCAACGCTTGCATAAAAACTTTTTAAATCTATGGCAATGTACTGTTTCATAATATCTACATTTTACAATAGGGGCTGCCCCCAATTTTTATGATTTGCAATTTTTGTTGTATAGATTTGTAATTCTTAGTGTATAGAAAAAGAATAATTTTTGTTGTAAGGTTTAAGCTATGGACCTGACTAGGGCGAACATATATCACATAATGCAACGTGGACATTATAAGCAACTGATTTTTCATGAAGCGGAGGACTATAACACGTTTTTGCAACTCATGAACAAGTATCATGATAAATATAAAATAGAAATAATTACTTACTGCTTAATGCCAAATCATATACATATATTGATAAAAGGATTAAATATTTCTGTTTTTGTTCAACAACTAACTAAAAGTTATTCAAGATATTTCAATTTAAAACACAAGCAACAAGGATCACTTTATCAAGGTAAATATAAAAGAAAACAAATCACAAATATTTCCACATTACTTATAGTGTTTAAATACATCTTAAACAATCCAATAAAAGCTAACATTTGTAAATCTAGGGATTATCCATGGTGTGGTTATGCTGATTTATTCGAATCAAATGAAAAATCCTGGAATTTCAAATTAAATAATTCGAATTCTATTAGAGGTTATAGCTCGCCTGACATAATTATACAGATACTGGGAGGAAGGAATAAAGTACTTAATTTCATAAATAAAAAAGAGCCTCACAACAAATGTAAGGCTCTTTAAACATTTATATAACTATCTCTTAGTGATTAGCTTTATTGTGTCTTCTTGTTAATACAACTACGCTAGATGCAACCACGAGTGAAAGCGCAATAAGCGCAAATGCCATACCATCACCTGTTTGAGCAAGGTTTGAACTTGAACCTTCATCATCAATTAGATCACCTTGACCTTCATCGCCATATAATGCTTTGAAAGTTGTATTTTGTGTCATCATTGTATCATCAGCGGCTGGGCTCCATCCTGTTTTAATTTGGCCATTTTTGGATATAGAAACTTGTGAGCCATCCCATTTACGTAATACATTTTTATATGATGTTGCAGTAGTATAAGGTTTACTCCATGTACCATCACCATTGTCTGACCAGCCATCATCCGTTAGAGGTTTGACAGCCTCAGGATTAAGAGTTCCACCATTAAGATCTACAGTGGCAATTATAGTACTAGTAGGAGTAGGATCTCCTACAATAAATTCATACGCCGGTGTCCAAACGATTTCGCCATTCATTTGGGAATACTCAAAACCAACTTGAATATAATATTTACCAACTGCAGGAAATTCAGTACCTGTTGAAGTGATTATATAGTTTGGTGCAGGAATTACAGCTGGAATTACCCATGTTCCTAGTTTTTGTAAAGCCTGACCCTTTTCATCATAAATTCTGAGAACAAAGTCCTCACAATCGTCATTGTCATAACTTCCTTTAATAGTCAAATTAACAGGCCCTATATCAAATAACTTTTCTGGAGTTACAGAGGTAATTGTCGGTGTCGGATTCATGGGGTTTACTGAAGAACCATTTTCTTCAGCACTCGCATTAGTAATCCACGGAATTACAGCAGCAAGCAATAAAGCAGCAATTAATACTATTACACCTCCCATAATAAATTTCTTTTTGTTTAATGTTTGTGTTTTCATTTCATTCTCCTTTCTTGCTTTTTTTATTATAACACAAATTTTTAAAATCACCAAATTAAGGATGTCCCAAAGGTGCCATTTGGCACCAATAACTACGCCCCTAAGTTACATCATTGGCATTCCGCCACCTGCACCAGCACCAGCCATTGCAGCAGCTGCAGCAGCAGGATCAGGCTCTTCAGGAATGTCATTTACAGTAGCCTCAGTAATTAAAATTAGTGAGGCAACAGAAGCAGCACTCTGAAGAGCAGTACGTGTAACTTTAACAGGATCATTAACACCCATCTTAATCATATCGCCGTATTTACCATTTGCACAATTAAGGCCTTCGCCTTTCTTTAGGCCTTTAACTTTCTCGACAATAACACTGCCTTCAAAACCAGCATTATTTGCGATACTACGTAATGGAGCCTCAAGTGCACGTTTAATAATATCAATACCAACTTCTTCATCTTTAGTTTCTGCTTTAACATCTTTAAGAGCAGCAACAGCATTTAATAGGGCAACGCCACCACCAGCAACAATGCCTTCCTCAACAGCAGCACGAGTAGCTTGAAGAGCATCTTCAATGCGGCTCTTCTTTTCTTTGAGTTCACTCTCAGTTGCCGCGCCAACTTGCAAAACAGCAACGCCGCCACTAAGTTTGCTCAAACGCTCTTGAAGTTTTTCTCTGTCAAAATCACTATCTGTGCGCTCAATTTCAGCCTTAATCATGCCGCATCTGTCCTTAATGTCTGCTTTTTTACCAGCACCATCAACAATCAAGAAATTGTCCTTGTCAACACGAACAGTTTTTGCAGAACCAAGCATTTCAATGCTTGCATCACCAAGATTAATGCCAAGGTCTTTGTCAATGACTTTACCACCAGTAACAACTGCGATGTCTTCTAAGATTCTTTTACGTCTGTCACCAAAGCCAGGAGCTTTAATAGCAACACAGTTAAGAGTTCCACGTAATTTATTTACGAGGAGAGTTGCCAGAGCCTCGCCCTCTACATCTTCTGCAAAAAGAACAAGTGGACGTTGAGACTGCATAATTTGCTCAAGTAATTGAACCATATCTTGAATGTTTGTGATTTTTTGATCAGTCAACAAGATATATGGGTTTGAAAGTACAGCTTCCATTTTCTCTGTATCAGTTGCCATGTAAGGGCTGATATAGCCTTGGTCGTATTGCATACCTTCAACAATTTCCATATCGATTCCAAAGCTTGTTTGGTTTTCTTCTACACTGATGGCGCCATCTTTTCCAACGGCATCCATAGCCTCTGCAATCTTGTTACCAATTTCTGCATCACCTGCACTGATTGTTCCAACACTTGCGATTTGTTCTTTAGTGTTAACTTGTTTACTATTCTTTTTGATGTACTCAACAACAGCATCTGTTGCATTTTGAATTCCTCTTCTAATGCCCAATGAGTCTGCGCCAGCAGCAACATTGCGAAGCCCTTCGCCAACAATTACATCTGCTAAAAGGGTAGCAGTTGTTGTACCATCTCCAGCTACATCGTTTGTTTTTACTGCAGCTTCTCTAACCATTTGAGCGCCCATATTTTCAACTTTATCTTCAAGCTCAATATCACGAGCAACAGTAACACCGTCATTTGTGATAGTTGGAGCGCCGTATGATTTTTCTAATGCAACATAACGTCCTTTAGGGCCAAGAGTAACCTTAACTGCTTCGCTAAGCTTGTGAACACCCTCAGCTAAACCATTACGCGCATCTGTATCGAATTTAATATCCTTAGCCATTTTTATTCCTCCTTATTTATGACCAAATTGCCTTTTTACCTTTAACTTTCAACTTTTTTGGAGCTTTTTCTTTAATAGCTCCCTCAACTGTACCTTGAGTACCTAGATCAATTGGTATTTGCTTTTTTTCATTGACACTAAAAGTGTTTTTTATAACATTTTTTACAACTGTCTTTGCTGCAAAAACAGCCACAGCTTTTAATGCTGTTAAAGCTGCTGCTTTTGCAATCTCTTTGGTTATATAACCTTTGATTGTCTTTTTTTTACGAGAAAATGCCATAAATATCCTCTGAACGAAGAATTAATAGTTCTTCTCCGTCTACAGTGATTTCAGTTCCGCCGTATTTTCCGTACAAAACCTTGTCACCAACCTTAACAGGAACTGGAGTAACTTTACCATCATCGGCAACTTTTCCACCACCAACAGCAACAACTTTACCAGTTTGAGGTTTTTCTTTGTTGTCGCTTGTAAGGATTAAGCCACCGGCTGTTGTTTCTTCAGCCTCGTCAGCTTTAACAATTACTCTATCTCCTAATGGTTTCAAATTCATAATTGTCACTTCCTTTCTTCATCTAAAACGCAACGAGCAATATTACCACTTTTAATGAAAAAATCAAGGGGAGATTTAAAGATAAGGGTGTCCCATTGGTGCCATTTGGCACCAATAAGCACGCCCCTAAACTAAACTGTTAGATATCTTCTCATTGCAAGAGCAGAACCAATAATTCCTATTACAACAGCTGCTACTAACAATACAAGATAGATAATCAAGAAGGTTACAAAATCGAGGTTTAATGGTAACCAAGGCATATTATTAATCATGGCAGGCAAAGCAAAATTACGGATTAGGCCTAATATAATTATTGATGCTACGGCACCAATAAAACTATGTAAGCAACTTTCCATAAAGAAAGGCCCTCTAATAAATCCGTTACTTGCACCTACAAGCCTCATAATTGCAATCTCTTTTCTGCGTGCAAGAATACTCAACCTGATAGTATTGTTAATAAAGATCATCGCAATAAAGATTAACAGTGCAACAAGAATAAATCCTACAACCCTAATTGCATTTGTTACAGCAAATAATTTGTCTACTGTTTTTTGACCGTATTTCAAAGAATCCATTGGGTCTTGTGGGTTGTCACATATCTTTTTAAAAATATCGTCATTTTCAATTGTTTTTGCTACTTCATTTACATCATGAGCATCAATAAGCTCTATATCAACACTTGCAGGAAGTGGATTTTGTCCATCTAACTGATTAATAATCTCAGGACTTGAACTCATTGAGTCTTTAAATTTTACAAGTGCTTGATCTTTTGTTGTAAAACCAACAGATTTTACTTTTGGATTGCTTTTTACTTTATCCATTAATTTATCAATGTCACCTTTATCTGCAGTGTCAGCAACATAAACCGTGATTGCAACTTCGCTTTCAACTTGATTAACAATGTTGTTAACAATTACCGTACCTACTAAGAACAAACCAATAATCAACAATGATAAGAAAATAGTAACAATTGAACCAATAGCAGTTGAAATGTTTCTCCTAAAACCGGTAAGTGCTTCTCGTAAAAAATAAACAAAACTAGACATTTGAACCGTACACCCCCCTGTCCTGATCACGCGTGAGTTGTCCATGATCTAATGCAATAACACGACGTCTCATGCTGTTTACCATTTCTCTATCATGTGTGGCAACAAGAACCGTAGTACCAGTGCGATTAATTCGCTCTAACAAATCCATAATACCTCGGCTTGTTTGAGGATCAAGGTTACCTGTTGGTTCATCGCAAATAAGCATTGGAGGCCTATTTACAATAGCACGAGCAATAGAAACACGCTGCTGCTCACCACCGGATAATTGATCTGGATATTTATTAAGTTCCTCTCCAAGACCAACCAAACGCAAAACTTCAGGTACTTGAGTCTTTACAACATGACGACTCTTACCAATTACTTCAAGCGCAAAAGCAACATTTTCGAAGACCGTTTTATTTGGCAACAATTTAAAATCTTGGAAAACACAACCGATATTACGTCTAAGATAAGGTACTCGCCAATTTTTCATTTTGCCAAGATCTTCATCTGCAATCAAAATTTGTCCTTTTGTTGCAGTAAGCTCTCTAATAATTAAGCGAATAAAAGTTGATTTACCTGATCCTGAATGTCCTACCAAAAACAAAAACTCACCAGCGTAAATCTGCAAATTGATATCACTTAATGCAGGTTTGTTTGGCTTTGCTGAGTAAATTTTTGTAACATTTTTGAATGTAATAACTGGGCGAGCAGCATTTGCTTTTTCTTGAGCAACGTCTACTTGAGGTAAGTTAAGTGTGCTAGAAGATCCGTCCATCTCCAAGCCGCGAGCACTTCCTCGAGTAAAACGGCTATGAGCAACGTCTTCGCCAGAAACTAATCCACTCTCCAATGTCCCTCCATCAGGTGTAGCATCTAAGCCTGATGCTCCTGAAGGTTGAGGTGGAACCCCAGATACATTTGGGTCGACTTCGTTAGCCATTATCTCCATCCTTTGTTCGTTTATCTTACATTTTTATAGCTTTTCAGCTAAGCATAGGTATTATAACATTTATTGCGTTTGTTTAACATATTTTTACAATTTCTAATAAACCAATATCTAATCAAAATGTCGTAAAATTGCTATATCAGTATCAGTATTATCCCTAGACACTTCTGTCATTTTACTTTCTTTACACGTCCATCTATGAGCCTCCGAATAACCCATTGTCCAATTTGACCATATGTTTCCATTATCAGATGAACAAAATCCAACTTTATGATAATTATTAAAAATTTTAGATAAGCCTATACTTTCAACCTTAGGTTCATAAGCAATTCTTTCTGTAGAAAAAATAAACACGCAATCACCTGGAGGTAATTTGTCCTTAAATTCTTGTTTAGCGTCTGTATTTAAACTTATTGACTCATCAAAAACATCTGTCCATTTAATTTGGTTAATTGTTCTAATGGCAGTAAATCCCTTATTACCAGTATAATACACAGCATTTCTTAAATTTTCCATACTGTATAATAAAGTCGTACTATTAGGATTAATAAGCTGATGATTATCGTCATAAAATTGCAAATCTTTAATAGATATATTGTCTATAACAGGATAATATCTAATGTCTTTAACTATTAAGGATTTTGGTTTTTTTCCTTTTGCATTAATGATTTTGTCCTCTGTAATATTATTAAGTTCATAAAATCCATCTTCATTTGGTAGCAATAATTTGTCGTCAACTTTTACTTCACTAACAACATAATCGGATTGTGGAATAACTTTAAACCTGATATTTGAATATCTTTTAACTGTAAATTTTTCAGGATAGGATTTTTGGTCTTGATCTACAAAATCAGCAATAGAATCATCTTCTTTTTGCATTTTAATAGTAAAGTTGTTATAAAAAACTTTTTTTATCACAGTATTACATTTATATTTGTCTTTATTGTCTTGATCGTAATTATTTGTTTTCCAAAACCCGTTATCGTTTAAAGGCCCTACTAAATAAAGATCAGAAAAATGGCTAGACAAATCTATACCAGGACCCCAAACAGCAAAATATTTATCAAAATAAATATCCGATATTTTGTCAAGCGTGATTCCTTCAATTTTAGGTGCCTCATCTGTATTAAAATCTAAATTTGCACATGTTTCATCATTGTCTTTCTTTCCTATATATTCTGTGGCTTTTGATTTGTCTATATCTCCAAATGCTTTTTTCCATGATTCATGTACAACACGAATAGCGTTAAAAGAGACATCATTTTCCGTACTAAAATAATAATAATGTGCGTTTTTTGTGTCTTTCATTTGATATGTGTTATTGTCCGGAATGATTAGTGATTTATTAACATCAAAAAACTTTATGTCTGCAAAAGATAAGGAATCAAAAACTGGTTTATATGAATAGACTCCATCATTTAACATTTTCCCTTTAATGCTATTTACAGAAACTTTAATCGATTCTGAATTTTCATCTGGTACATAATAATGATAATAACCATCTTTTTCTGGGATAATTAATGTTTCATTTACCTTAACACTCTCAACCAAATATTCTATATTTGGATCAGGTTTGAACATAAAATCTTGACCTGCTTGAACAAAGTCATGAGACGACATTATATAGCCGTTTTTTCCTCTAATAAACTGTATATTTGAATCATAAGTAAAATCTACTGCAACCTGGCAACTTTGTCTGCATATAATTGCAGAACTCTTTGTTTTAGAATCATCAACACCGTCGCTTTTAGCAAATTCCTCTTTTTTTGCATTCCAATAATACGGATCATCTTTGTCTAAATTTTTCGTAAAAAATCTTTGTTCTGTGCCTCCAAAACTCGTCCCATACGACTCTACTATTCTTCTAAAAGGTACACCATATATAGATGGTGGATTTTTTTCTTTGTTATAACTTAACATATATACATTGTCATATTTATCAACATAATTTTTTTTAAAATCCGGATTTATGTCATTACATTCGCCTTCTTCAATAGAGTTTTCATCATACAAGTCTTTCCATACAAGATTATCTACAGTTCTTATCAAATTCAGATTCATCGAGCCACAATAATAATATGCAGTTCCTAAATCTTCAATAAAATATGCACCAGAACCATCAGCAGGCTGAATAAAATTGCCTGTATCATCAAAAAATTGAACATACCCTTGTGGAATCTTGTCAATAATAGGTAGATACTTATGTCCAGCAATTTCTAAACTGTGTTCAGGCTTTCTAGAGCTAACTTTTATTTCCATATTTGATTGAATGTTGTTTATGTTGTAATATCTATCTAAGCTGTAAGGAAGAGCAGAATTTCCTTCTGTTACTTTGTCGATAATGAAATCTTTATTAAATTTAATTTTAAATTTGAAGTCTTGACCTGGCACTAATGTCTTAGAATCTACAGGTGTACCAGTTTCGTCTAGAATCTCTTTTACTCCCGAATCAGGAGAAAAAGTTACGTTGTATTTATTTCCAAAACTCTTAGAAATTAAAATTTTTGCTTTTAAACTTCTGTCAATATAGTCTTCCCATTTGCTCTCAGAAGGATTGTTGTCTATAAAATATCTAGACGCTTGGTATTTGTTGTTAGCCGTAGGGCCCCAAAAATATGGGCTCTCATTAAAATAAGCAGTTTGTATGTCTTGTAGTAAGACACCAAAAACGCTTGGTTGCTTATCTCTCTCGAATTCTAGAGTTGAGCATTTTTCACCAGTATGCATTTGCTTTAAATACTTTGATGCTTTCCCTTCATTTGTTTCACCAAATGCTTCATCCCAAGTACAATCATCAACACGAACAGCATCAAAACAATAATCATTGGAAACAAATTGTGTAGCATCTCTTAAATCTGACATAACATATTTATATCCGCTCATGCCAGTAGGACGCAAATATTTTCCTTTATCATCATAAAATTGGATCTTATCAAACTGTAGATCACAAGATACTGGATGGTATAAATTGTTTTTATATCTTAAGGATTTCGTAGAATACGTAGCTGGTATTATCTCATGATTTTCTGTAACATTTGAAAGAGTATACACCATGTTATCATCAATTTCCAATTTGACATTGTCAACAAGAACATAGTTACTTACATATCCGGGCATACAATTTATCCTAAATTGGAAATCACCACCTTTTGAAATCCTAATGTTAAGATAATCATTCAATTGATAACCGTAAAAATCATTGATTGTATCTACTTGATTTACCTGATTAAAATCAACTTCATAATAAGAACCATCATTAAATACACGATCAAATATAACACAACACTCACTATTAATGTCTTTTTGTTGCCATACCCAATTACCAGACGCATCTTTTTCATAAGAAAAGACATTACCTCTATCTCCAACATCACAAGACCATATTCTTTTTAATGCAGTATCATCATAAGATTCTTGAATTAAAGAAAGAGAAATATTAGTACCATCAAGATCTTTAATACCAGGGATTGAGTCTTTTTCATAATTTATGGATTGGCATCTAGTTTCAAATTCAAGCTGTTTAGAATATCTTATTGCTTTTTTACTTGTGTCCTCACCAAATGCATTTTTCCAACTTTCTTTTGAATAAGCTATAGCCTTAAATTGAATATCATCTAAAGGTCTATACCTAGCAGCATCTTTTAGATCAGACATTATATATGAATTGTTTTCTCCATGAGATTTACATCTGTTTCCCGCTATATCATAAAAAATAACACTTTCTTCAGAAAGTTCATTTTGAAAGACTGGCCGATATAAGAGGCCTCCGCAATTAAGCGATAATACATTAACAGTATTAACTTTAACTTCAAAAGTATTAAGAGACGTAAGGTCAATGGTATAATTGTTGTATTCATCAGGTTTAATTACGTTATTATTAACAAGAATATTATCAATTCCATAACCATCATTTAATTGAACTCTAAATGTATATTGTGTTTCTTTACCTAAGTACATTGTTTCTGGCAAAACATTACCATCTATATCTGTAAAGTTTTTAATTTCAGATGTTTTTGAAAATTTAATCGTTTTATTTGTGATTTGCGAGTTAAACTGTCGTGTGATAATAACATCATTTTTATCACTTGTAATATAACCTACATCCATTTTATTCTTTTCACAATCCCAAAATTGTGCACCTTCACCACCAACAGAAGTTTTCCAATTAGACCAAATATGACCCGTGAAACAAAAACCAATTTCTTTATAAGCATTATAAATATCATTTAATCCAACATTACTAATTTGTGGTTCAGTCTGTTGTTTTTGATTCTTATTAAAAATAAAAACTGAATCACCAAGAGGTAAATTATGTTTATAGTTGTCATTGGCGTCTTGGTTTATATCTATATTTTTATCAAATACAGTATCCCAATACTCGTAGACAGATCTAACAGCAGTAAATGAAAAATCTGGATTATTACATACATATTGGATTGCTTTTAACGTATCGCTCATAAGATAAGTTCTGTTTTCACCGCTAGGATACAATAGCGAACCGTTATTATCATAAAAATGAACATCTTTAAAAGACAGGCCGTTAGATACAGGATAATAGAAAATTTTATTGACATAAAGCGATTGTGGCATTTTGACAACAGGATTTATAAACAAATTTGTTGTTACATTATTAATTGTCAAGTAACCATCATTATCTTCAGTAATCATATTATCGTTAATTTTAACTCCTATACATTTATATCCTTCTTTAGGTATTACTTTAAAGTGCAAGTCTGTACCAAATGGAACAATTAAATTTTCAGGTATTTCATGGCCTTCGTCATCCAAATACTTGTCTGTTGCATAATCTTTATTGAAGGAAACAGAATATGTATTTGAGAAATCTTTAACTATTACACAACTTCCTTCTGTAGTTTTCGATATATCCTCCCATTTTGCTTGTTCATCATTAATTTGATAACAGTTAGCATCATAAGAAGTTGATTTATTGCCTAAAAATTTTGTTTTATCTTTAAAATAGGTATTTCTTATCTGAGTCAAACCAATATTAGAGACGTTTGGCTCACCTTTATCTGGGCTATAATCTAGAGAGACACACTTATCTCCAATATCTAAATCGCCAGCAATATATTTTGTTGCTTTTCCGATAAAATCTCCAAACGCTGTGATCCAAGAATGTTGCGTTAACAAAACACCTTGAAAGCTAATACCGTTTTTAGTAACAAACTGAACAGCATCAGAAAGGTCAGACATTGTATAAACACCATCTTGTCTTTGAGAAGGCTTAATGACATATCCGTCTTTATCATAAAATAATATATCGTTACTAGACATTTTATCAAATACAGGTTTATAAACCATATCAGCATGTTTTGAATCTTCTGAAGACTTCAAAGACTGTGCTTTTGAAGTGTTTATATTTATATTTCTAGCAGAATCTATATTAGAAATTTTATAGTATTTATCTTGATTATATTGAAGTGGAACAGCACTGTCACAAACTGATTTTTCTACATATCCATCTTGATATTCGACTTGAAAAAAGAAGTCTTCTCCTTTTTCTACAGAAATTTTTTCTGTTATTTCTTTGCCATCTTTGTCTGTAATTTTTTTAACACCATCGTCCTTATTAAAGTCTACAGTACAAGATGGGTTAGTTTTGTCAAACTGCTTAGTTACAACTAAGCAACAACCGTCAGAAATGTCTTCATTAATGGCTATTTTATTAACACTGTATCCTTGGCTTTTAGAATCATAATTATCAAAATAGAATCCATAGAAAACACCTTCATCTGGACCAAATATATTGTTTGTCCAGAAACGGAACAGAGTATCATCGTCCTTCTTTACTCCAAAACCAGCATTTTTATATGCTTCGTATATCCTTATAAAAGATATAGACCCAATATAAGGGTACATGTCTTTTTTAAAAAATTGAACCGTATCATCTGTAGCAATTTTTTCTTTTTTAAATTGTTCTTGTAGCTTTTCAATATTACCTTCTTCTATATCTTCACGATCAAAAGTGTCTTCCCATTTAAGAGGGGTAGCAATTGATCTTATAGTTGTAATATTATCTTTAGTCTGATCATCAATTTTATACTTTGTAGCATAAGTAACGTCGTTCATAATATAGCTATCAAAATCTTCTCCTGGATAACGTTTTGAAGGCGTTAAGCATTGTCCGTTGTCATCATAAAACTTTTTATAAGGAAAACCTTCAGTATCAAAAACAGGATGATACAATCCCTTATCAGTTTTGAAAGAGTTTACAAAGATTGTATTTATTTTAATAACACATTCCGTAGCATCAAAATATTCAATATTGTTAACTGTGTACATAAGAGAATTATTATCTAATTGAAGGGAAGACCCTTCATGTTTCTGACCATCAATTGTAACAATAATTTGTTCAACATTGTTTGTACCTCGATCTTCGTTGCATTTAATCTTAAATTTGAATGGCTGATCTTTTGAGTATGTAGTTCCATTTGTAATATCATTATTATTCTCATCAATAATTTTGTTAACACCAGTATCAAACTCAAACTTTAAATTATAGTAATCAGAAAACTCGCGTTGTATAACAATATTGTTTGTGCTCGCCATAGGCAATACGTCCCATCTTCCTGATTCTTTTGTGTAATCAAGAGAATATATATAAGCTTCTGAATCATTGAATATATCTGGTCCCCAAAATTCATAATTATCCAATTTATAAGCTTTAAGAATATCGCCGATGTATATATTACTAATTAGAGGACGATTATTTTCTTTATCAAAATTTAAGCTAGTACAATAATCTCCTTCAAGCAAACTCCCAATATATTTTATTGCTCGTTTTTCGTTCCTTTCAAATGCCCCATCCCAGGCTTTTTTTTCAAGTCTGATTGCTTGAAACTTGTAATTTCTACCTATAAAACTATGAACATTTACTAAATCTGACATGACATAATTTCTATGTACTTTATCCGCTGGCCAAATCGTATTTCCTTCTTTGTCATAAAACTTAATAGAATCAAATGACATTTTGTCAAAAACAGGAAAATAAAAATACGCATTCCCTTCATGTTTTATATTTAGTGGGGAAGAAGCTTGTGATGTAATCTTTACTTTTACATGTTTATTTATGTTTTTTATTGTATAGCAATTAAAATAATCAACGTAGATTAATACATCATCTACAAAAACTTCTTTTACGACACTTGGATTTTCTTTATTGCAGACAAGCTTAAATTGAAAATCTTGACCTTTTGTGACGTTTACTGTTCTGTCAATTTGATGACCATCTATATCGGTAACTTTATTAATGTTTTCATCTAAATCAAAATCAATTTTTAATGCTGTTTGCAAATCAGCTAAAACACTATGATATCCAGAAATATCTTCTATAACAAAAACACTATCTTTGATAGGAATTTCGTTTTTACCATCGTATGCACGAGGAACAGCATCGTCCTTTACAATCACTTTAAATTTAAAATCTTTGTCTTTTTCAACAGGAATATTGATATTTTTAGCATATTCGTTCTGTCCACTTTCGTCTGTAATTTTCTCTATATAGCTGCTATTAAAAGAAAAATTAACTATAGCATCACTCACTGGAGCCTCTGATTTTTTACTCGTAGAAAAATATCCAGGATTTGATTTACCATAATCAAAATGTGCATAACCTATATGAATAGCATTTGTATTAAAAATAGTTCTGTTTTGGCCAACTAAAGAAACACAACCTTCAAAAATTCCAGTCGATTCTTTTATTATTTTTTCCCAGTTTGCATCATATCTAGTTGCAATATTATTTAAACTTTGGCAATCTTTGAACATATTGCTGGCATGTGTTATATGCGCAGAACCTTCTGTTACTTGCCATTCTCCGAAGTCTATATCTTCAAGATAAGAGCATGACTGAAACATAGCTACTGTAGAGGAAACTTTTTGAATGTTTAAAGGAGTATCCTTCTGTTCAAAATAAGACATTCCGTTTTTCAGCATACTAGATACGTCAGCAGTTTTAATATTTTCACATTCAAAGAAAAAAGACGTAGTGGCGTAAATAGTATTACCAAAAACAATATTATCTTTAAATGATTCTAGATTAGACCTTGCAAACATTGCAGAAGCATTTTGAGCTTTAGGAAAATTAATAGTTTCATCATTAAGAGAAGTGAGGTTTTTACAATGTGTAAACACGTATTGTAACTTCTCAACATTAGTATTGTTCATTTTAGACAAATACATATTCAACGCATTATTGTTGAGCGCAGATCCTATAAACATGCTACAAGCATTTTGTAAACTACTTACGTTCAAATTATATTTCATGTATTCAAGGTCTTCATCTTCTAGTTTATTTAAACTAGTAGTACCTGAAAACATAAATGAAGAATCTTTAACTCTATCCATAGAAATATATCTCAACCCATGAATGTTTTTTATACGTGAATTAGGGTATGTTGAATGACCATCATCGTAATATGAACCAAACCATTGGCTAGTAGAAATTGGGTGAAAATTTTCAACGGCAGAATCAACAAAAACTGATTCTATCTTAGATGCATAATCTTTACAATAAGCTGGAACACCAGTATCACTATCTTTTATTTCACATTTGAACTCACATTCGTCACCAGGGTCCTCAACAGTTAGATATAAGCAGTTTTTATAAATTGATGCATATATTTTGTCTATATCTCCTAATTTAAAAAATTTATTTAAAGATGCTGAATTAGCTTTTATTGGCTCATTGTTTTTAAGTTCAATAGTCTTATTAATATAATTTGATAAGTTAGAAACAGTTTCTTTTGAGGGTACCGCATTGTTTATCTCGTTGGCGCTTTGTGGAAGCGACGTTGATTGAACAACACTTGTTGTTTGACTTTCATTATTATTTTCTGATTCTACAGTAGTATTTGTTTTAAACACTAAACTTATTACTAAAAAAAGAACAGCAACAAAAATGCCTATAAATACTAAATGTTTTTTGTTATGAAACACCGAAGACATCGTCTACTCCTTCAGGATCCTGCAAATCTACTGGTGGACATATTATTATTTTGTGCGGATGACAACTTGTCATAATAACGTCAATAAAATCAAATTGAACAATATTAAATTCTGGTTGTTTGTATATTTTTTTTGAGCCTAAATCCATGTTTATATTATAACAAAGATAAACTAAAGAACATCCTAGCAAACTGTTCTCGAAGTTCTCAAAAAAGTTTTACTTCTAAGTAAACTGCCCTTTTTCAATTTTGTGTCAATTTCATAGATTTCTTTAGCTCTATTAGCAACCTCAACAGGCTTATTATTATAAGAGAGCCCAGTAACTTTAACCTCACATACATCTCCACCAGGAATTAACGCTTCTAGTGTTTCACCTTCTTCAAAATGATTACGACATAAAATCTTGCCATCATCTAAAACATCTCCAACATGGACACATTCTTGCTCATAACCATCATAATCAGGAGACTGCTCTGCCTCACCAAAATAAAAACCAGTAGAGTAGGGGCGATGTGATACTTTATCAAGTTCGCCAACCCATTTTTTGGGATTCTCGCCATCTAAAACGTGACGATACGCATTTACAACCGTGGCAACATATAAAGCTTTTTTGTTGCGACCTTCAATTTTGATTGACGAAATTCCTGCATCACACACCTTATCAAGATGCATTAGCATGTTCATATCTTTACTGTTCATAATATAAGTGCCAAAATTATCTTCACCAATATCGAATTGTTGGCGAGGCCTCTTTTCTTCTAAAAGCGAATAGCCCCATCTACAAGGTTGAGTGCAAGCACCTTTATTAGCAGAACGTCCAGTTAAATAAGAACTTATTAAACAACGTCCACTTACACTCATACACATAGCACCATGAACAAAAGCCTCTAAATCTAAATTTGTATCTAATGCTTTGATTTGTTCTAAGGACATTTCCCTGGCGAGAACAATTCGAGAAGCTCCTATTTGCTCCCACACTTTGCATGCTTCAGAATTTGCAACACTTGCTTGGGTTGAAATATGAATAGCCACATTAGGAGCAATTTTTTTAGCAACAGCAACCGCTCCCATATCTCCAATTATGAATGCATCAACTCCAGCATCCACCAAAGACTTAAAGTAATCTGGTAACTCTTGGATATCATCATCATGCATCAAAATATTTACGGTCACATAAACTTTCACATTATTATTATGAGCAAATTCAACTATTTCAGGTATTTCTTCAAGCTTAAAATTCTGTGCTTTAGCCCTCATACCAAATTTATTAGTGGCCAGATATACTGCATCAGCTCCAAAATTTACAGCTGCGAGTAACTGTTCTTTGCCTCCTACTGGAGCTAGAAGTTCTGGAGTTTTACTTAAGCGTAGCTGCATAGCTTTCCAAACTTTGATTTCCTAAAATTCTTACACGTGGTAATTTTGTGAAATCTGAACCTATCTTACAAAAGCCAGGATCAACGGTAAATGCGCATAAAATACCTGATTCTTGAATAGCTTGTGGTGTTTCATCGCTATAATCGCCAAAAGGATAAGCTAAAGCTTCATTTGTTCCTAATATTTCTGCATTTTTTTTGAAATCTGCAACTTGTTGATCTTTGTTCAGGTCAAAAATCTTTCCTCCGTGACCTTTGCCACTAGATCCATCGACATGAAGGGCATATGTGTGACTTTGAAAATCAATATACTCACTTGCATTGCTAATAATATTTTGAGGCGTAGCTTCAAGATTTCCAATTATAAATGAAGTGACAGGAACCTTATATTTTTCAAATAATGGTCTCCCGTATGCCAAAAAACCAGATTCCCCGTCGTCAAAAGTCAATATAACACTTTGTTTTGGGACTGTGTGTTTCCCTTCTATATAAGCACGCAACTCTTGATAGCTAGGAAAATAAAAATTTTCTTTTTTAAGCCAGTCAAGCTGGACTTCTAAATTACTTGTTGAAATAAAGTTTGAATTAAGATCTGCAGGGGGATTTCCATCTTGATATACCCAATGATACATTAAAACTGGAACTCCGATATTTTTTTCAGGAGCTTCCATTTTATCCACAACTTTTACTTTACGTATGCGAGTATTGTATTTTCCTTCTTTGTTGACTGCTTTATATTCAACAGAATATTCACCAACATTATTAGTGTCTACGTTTCCAGAAATCGTTATTTTATCAGTAATATTTCCATCTTTTTTATCAACTGCATGTGCCCACGATTCTATGTAATCTTCACCTTTTAATACTTGAGTATTTTCGTCCCCATGAAGTGTAATAATAATAGTATCCGTTTTTTCGGCATTAATAATAGCTGGTTCATCTGCTATATTATTTAAATTACCAAAAACAAAAAAACTCAAAACAGCAAACAATATTAAAACAAAAATTGAAATGACAAATATTTTGCCTTTGTTTTGTTGTTTCCTATAATGTATATTTCTAGATCTAGCTGTCATTAGTTATATTGTACAAAAAATACTAATAAAACAGATGGTCTTTTATAAAAAAGGCACCATAAGGTGCCTGAGTTTATGGTCGCGGGGGAAGGATTTGAACCAACGACCTCCGGGTTATGAGCCCGGCGAGCTACCAAACTGCTCTACCCCGCAATGTAGAGAGGTATTATAGCACGGTTATTTAAAAATGCAAATATTTTTTAAATACTCTCTAACGTCTTTGTCTTTATACTTTAATTGTTCTATAGATTCTACATCTTCAGATTCAAAATTCTCCATTGCTTTTTCAACAATTTCTTGTATGTTTTTAAATTCAATTTTATTTGAGAGAAAAGCTGACACTGCAACTTCGTTTGCAGCATTCATGATACATGGCATTGTTCCACCAATAGATCCTGCTTTATAAGCCAACTTCAAACATTTAAACGTTTCCATATCTGGTTCTTCAAAATCTATTGAGCCTAACTTTGTAAAATCCATAGGTTCAACTGGCTCTTTCCATCTTAGAGGATGTGATAGGGCATATTGAATTGGAATTCTCATGTCTGTTGTACCTAAATGAGCCTTAACGCTTCCATCAATAAATTCAACCATTGAATGAATCGCACTTTGAGGTTGGACGACAACTTTAATTTTTTCGTATGGCATGTTGAAAAGATGATGAGCTTCAATAACTTCTAAGCCTTTATTCATGAGTGTAGCACTATCAATCGTAATTTTTGGCCCCATATTCCATGTTGGATGGGCGAGTGCATCTTCTTTTGTAATTCCATCAAGGTTTTTTCGTCCTCTAAATGGACCACCGCTGGCAGTAATCCATAATTGTTTGACTTCTGCGTGATCTTCGCCAATTAAACATTGAAAAATTGCACCGTGTTCTGAATCAATTGGGGTTAAATTGCCTCTGTCCATTGGCATAAGCAAGTCTCCACCTACAACAAGTGATTCTTTGTTAGCTAAAGCTAACCTTTTACCTGCCTTTAGGGTAGTGAAGCTTGATTCAAGACCAATTGCGCCAGACATTGCGTTTACTACAATGTCTGTATTGTTGATCATTTCATTAATTTGCTTTTGAGCGTCAGGATTGTCTTTAGTATGTAAAACTTCATGTCCTTCAATGTCTGAGGAATATGAAACAAGACCTGAAATTTCAAGCTTATCAGGATGTTGGTTAATAACATCTAAAGTTTGTTTGCCGATAGAACCTGTTGCGCCTAATACTAATACTTTCATTTAAATACATCCAAACGTAAAAAGTAGGAACGCTGAACCTAGCGATACTAAGAAAATTGAATCTACTCTATCTAGTAATCCACCATGGCCTGGCATCAAATTTCCAGAATCTTTTACACCACTGTTGCGTTTAATTCTGCTTTCAACAAGATCACCTATAACTCCAAGAATGGAACAAATTAATCCAAATACTAAGCATTGCCATGGAGTGATAGTAATTCCCGGAAAAATAAGAAGCATAAACCAACATGCTGTAGAAACAATGGTACCTGCAAGAAATCCTTCCCAAGATTTTTTTGGACTAATGTGAGGAGCCAACCTGTGTTTGCCAAATTTTCTTCCGAACAGATATGCAAAACCATCATTAATAGAAACAGTTGCCAAAATAAAGATGATTAAAACACCACCCCAGATTTCATCGGCATTTAAATTTAACCTTATAGCTAAAAGACAAGTTAAAAGAAAGCCTGTATATACAGCTCCAAAAAAACTTACGCAAACATCACCAATACGAGCATGTATCCAAGAAATATACCATATCAATAAAACGACTAGTAAAGCTAAAGCCACACATACAATTCCTACAATCCCAAAGAAAAAGTAGGAGACCAGAAAAGCCATTGCTCCCAGAATACCGAGTGTTTCGTTAGGCAGTTTAGCATCGCTTCGCAACATTACATAAAATTCATATGCACAAATGCCCGAAGCCACTGTCAAAAGAATTAATGTTGCAACATTTCCTAAAAGACATCCTGCAAGAATTGCTACAGCATATATTGCGCCTGAACGAAGCCTTATGAATAAGTCTGAATGTTTAGTTTCTTTCTTCTCTTTTTTAGTGTTTGTTGGAATTTTGCCTGATGCTGACAGATCTATTCTTGGAGCTTTAAAATCTGGAGTTTTCATTTAAACCCCTCCGTAGCGTCTGTTTCTTTTTTGATAAGCAATTAATGCTTTTAAATATTCATATCTGTCAAAATCTGGCCAAAGTGTATCTGTTACATAAAGCTCGCTATAAGCTATTTGCCAAAGAAGATAGTTTGAAATGCGCATTTCACCAGATGTTCTAATTAATAAATCTGGATCTGGAATATTGTCTGTGTATAGATATTTAGAAAATTCTTCTTCTGATGGTTGCTCAGAATGATCTTTAGCATAGGCACCAACAGCACGAAGGATTTCGTCTCTAGAGCCATAATTTACTGCAGGCATTAAAACAATTCCTGTATTATTTTTCATCATTTCTACTGCTTTATTAAAAGCATCTTGAGTTTTTTGAGGAAACCTGCTTATATCACCAACTATTTTAATTTTAACGTTGTTTTTATGTAGTTCATCCATCTCGGCCAAAATCGATTTTGCAAAAAGCTCCATTAATCCTGCAACTTCTTCTTTTGGTCTAGCCCAATTTTCTGTAGAAAAAGAATAACAACTTAAATATTTAATTCCTAAGTCACTTGAACATCTAACAACTTCTCTTAAGCTATTTCTTCCTGCATTGTGTCCAAAAAGACGTTTTTTACCACGAAGCTTTGCCCATCTACCGTTGCCATCCATGATAATAGAAACGTGTGTTGGCAAATTATCTATATCGAGTTCATTTATGTCAATATCATTAGGAACTTCTGGAAAAATTATGTCAAGTGGTTGGTTAAGCAAGTTTAGATTTCCATAACTTCTGCTTCTTTTTTAGCAAAAATCTCATCAACTTGTTTGATGTAGCTATCAGTAAGTTTTTGGATTTCTTCTTGACCTCTACGTTCTTCGTCTTCGCTTAGTCCTTCTTCTTTAACGTTGTTGTTGCCGTCTCTACGAGCATTTCTTACAGATACTCTTGCTTCTTCTGCAACTTGAGCACATTTTTTTACAAGATCACGACGGGATTCTTCAGTAAGCTTTGGAAAAGGAAGCCTAATTGCATTACCGTCATTATTTGGAGTAATACCTAAATCGCTTTCGTTAATAGCTTTTTCAATAACTGCAAGCTGGCTTTTATCCCAAGGTTCAATTGCTAACTGATGAGCATCTGGTGTTTTTATGGCTGCCATTTGGTTAATTGGGGTAGGAACACCATAATAATCAACATTTATTCCGTCGAGAATACTTGCGTTTGCTCTACCTGTTCTTATTTGAGTCAGGTTGTTTTTTAACGCTTCAATACTTTTTTGCATTTTAGCTTCTGTTTGTTTAATTACATCTTGAATCATTTTGTCCTCTTTTCTCCTGTTATTGATTATAACAGACTATTTTAGTCCTTCTTTAAACTCATCTTTAAATTCTTTTATTCTTTTATGGAAAACATCGCTTTTTTGTTGTACTTTATGTGAGGCAACAGAGGTGGCTTTTCCTGCTTTTTCTGCTACGCCTTCTTTATGTTCTTGAAGTTGAGCATTGTCTTCTAGGATTATTGCTCCTTTATTTAGAGAATATCCCTTTATATCTTGTTCGTTTATTCTTGTTTTTCCTAAAACTATCCCAGCAGCCTTGCTTTGCTGCAAATCAATAAAACTAATTTTGCCGTCTTTTTTTTGAAAAACAACGTTTCCACAATAACCTATTTTTTTTCTTTTTTTATAAATAGGTGAATTATCCCAAACAGCCTTTTTATCCCAATTAAATTTTTTTATCATGTTTGATTTTTCTTTTATATAAAAGCCATTTTCTTTTAGTGTTAATTTATTTAAATCTATAAAAACTCTTTTACGTCTGAACATCCACAAAAAATCAGGTCTTTTAACTATAACTCCAATACATCTTTTTGCATAAAAAACAAACGCGCGAACTCTTCCAGTGCTTTTCTTTGCACCTTCCAAGTACACGCGTTTGTTAAAAAGTTCTTTAGTGCTAAACAATTATTTCTTTTTTGGCTTTTTGGTTGTTTTTTTAGTTGCTTTTTTAGTTGTTGTTTTCTTTGTTGATTTAGGTTTAGTATTAGTTTCTTTAGGTTTTTTAGTTTTAACTGAAGCTGGTTTGACTTTAACGCTTTCTTTATGATCATCAATATTTTTTGCTACTTGTGAGGCAATCTTGTTTCTTGCAGCGTCTATTTTTTTTCTTAGTTCGTCATTTTTTTCAGAAAAAACAGGTCTTACGTTTGCTGCTGAAAATTCTTCAACCTTCTCTTGTGCAAATTTTGCAGCTTGTTGACCTTTTTCAGTAGCAGTTTTTGCTGCATTTCCTACTGGACTAGAAGTAATATCTTTTACAACGCTTTGACCTGCATCAATTGCAGTTTGAGTTGTCTTTGCAATCTCCCCTAAGATTGTTCCCTTTGCCTGGGCTTCTTCTCCCCAAAGTGCCTCTGTTTTGTCAGCTAACATTGCACGAGTTTTTTTGCCTGCTCTTGGTGCATATAAAACACCTAATGCAGCACCAATTACTCCTCCAAATATTATTCCTTTTAATCCTCTTCCCATTTTTTCCTCCTATTTAACTTCCGAAATTATAACATAACTATACAGATTTTCCTGCAAGTATTCCAGTTGTCCATGCCCAATGTAAATTATATCCGCCGCACGGTCCATCAACGTCTATAGCTTCTCCTGTAACATAAATGTTTTCCTTAAATTTTAATGTTTTATGTGATATTAGAGCTGGCTTGATACCTCCTCGGCATATTTGATATTGACTTTCAGGATTTAAAGCTTTTACTGTGAGTTGATATTTTTTAAGCTTATTAATTGTTGATGAAATCTCATTAAATTTAGTTGTTTTATTATTAAAAATTGTGTTTGAAATCTTAGGTAGAAGTATTCCATTTAATAAATGTGACGTTAAGACTTCTTTTTGATTGAAAGTTTTAAATTTATTTTGTAAAAGTGTAATAAGCTCTTTCTTTGTGTCATGAGGAAAGAAATCAATTTCTATTTTTTGATTTTTTTCAACATAACGAGATAAATTAAAAATGCAGATGCCTGACAATCCATATTCCCTAAACAATATTTCCCCTGTTTCAGAAGTTATTACATTGTTGTTTGAATTTACAAGACTACATTTTGCCTGTACTTTTATTCCATCTAGTTTTTTAGTTTGCTTCTCTTCTGTCATTATCGGGCATAAAAGTTTTTGAAAATGAACATCATTTGCTAATTTATCTAGATGCTTTCCACAACAAATAATTACTTTGTTAAATTTTCCTTTGATTTCTTCCAAATTATTAATTTGTGTTTTTGTAATTACATTAATATTTAAAGATTGTATGCGCGTTTTTAAAATATCAACAATTGTTGATGCCTTTTTAGTGTAGGGAAACATTCTTCCTTCGTCATCAATATAAGTCAACAATCCTAAATCTTCAAAAAATTTCCAAACATCTTTAGGGCTTACTTGCGAAAAAACTTTTTCTACAAATTTGTTATTATAGTATTTATTAGAATTAATGTTTAATTTTGAATAGTTACAGCGACCATTGCCTGTTTTTAAAATTGAATGGCCTATGTCATCATCGGACTCAAAAATTGTAACATTTCTGCCTCTTTCAACAGCAACTATAGCAGCAGCTAACCCTGATGCTCCGCCCCCAATTATTGCAATATCGTTATTATGAACTGTCATGGTTAGATATAGTTGTAGAAGCTTTACCTGGTGAATTTGGATGATCTTTATAGTATTGCTCCTGTTGTGCTTGCTTCTCTGCCTGTGTTCTTGCACTACCAATACTAGCACCATTTGTTGGTTGAAACATAGAAATATCCTCGCCAGCATCCATCATTTTCATCATACGAATAAGATCTTCTTTATTAGTAAAAACATAGGATACGTCACCTACCGTCCCAGTAGTTGAAGGAACCATTGCAGCATATATTGTTACTTGTTCTTTGTCTCTAAATTTTGTGGATAAGCTTATCATTTCTCCCAGTGTCATATTAGATTTGATGAATTTTTTAGCTGCTTTCATAATGTTGGGAATATCTGCAACATTCATTTTCATTGCCTGGTTTACAATGGCTCTAAGTAAGTTTCTTTGGTCCTCTGTTCTTGTAAAATCGCCATCTGCAAATTGTCGAGTCCGAGCATATGACAAAGCTTCCTCGCCATTTAAATGTCTTTTACCTGCAGGAACATAAGCCTGTACATTAATATCGTTTACTTCTTCTTCAACTTCAACATCAACGCCGCCAATAGCATTTACAAGGTCTATCATCCCGTTAAAACTTATTTCAGCATAATAAGAAACATCTACATTGCATAGTTTTTTAACCTGTTCTATGGTTTCTGTAATACCTCCATATGAATATGCAGCATTAAATTTTTCTGTACTACCATTTAATGTGATTTGAGTATCTCGAGGAATAGACAACATTGTTGCAACATAATTAACTGGATCAATTCTAACCAATAAACAAGTATCTGATCTTCCTTCTTCTAACGAATAAGACTTACCATCTTCCCTTGTATCTGTACCAACTAGAACCATATAAAAAGGTTTATCAAAAGTTGTTTCAGTTAAATGCTCTCTTGCTTTTAAATCTCCTTCATCTTCAAAAGTAGTATTGAGAATATAATTTGCATAAACAACTACCGCTATAGCTATAGCAAGAACCACAGCAACAACAATTGAAATAATTGTTGCCTTTTTCTTGAAAGACATTTTTTTATGCGAAGTTTTTTGTTTAGTCTTATAATCGAGACTAATAGGGTCTACAGGATTAGTGTTGTTTGCCGTATGTTTTCCGGAAAATATTTTATCGTTTTTCTTATTTAGCATCTGCGAATATATTATATCAAATTAACGCATTTTCAAGAATGATATTACATAATTCAGAAAAATTTAAGCCAACTGCTCTTGCAGCATCGGGTACTAAGCTCATCCTTGTCATACCAGGTAGAGTATTTGTTTCTAATGCCCATGCTTGATTCTGATCATCAACGATAAAATCAGTTCTGGCAACACCTCTACATTGAAGACAAGTAAAAGCTTGTTTAGCTATAGACTGTAGATTTTTTGTTAAGGTTTCATCAATTTCAGCAGGACAAATATGCTGAGAACCTCCCTCGTCATATTTTGAAGCAAAATCATAAAATTTATTTTTTGGAATAATTTCTATAACTGGAAGAGCTTGTTCCTCGCCATCTTTTTGAATAACAGCAACTGTGTATTCTTTACCTTCAATAAATTTTTCCACAACAACAACGTCATCGTATTTAAAAGCTTTATTAATTGCTTCTGTGATCTCTTCTTTACCTTTAACAATATATAGTCCAATGCTACTTCCTTCTTTTGCAGCTTTTACAACAACATGATCTCCTGTTGTTTTTATAATATCATCAATATTGACTTGCATTTTCTTATACAAATTTACATATACTGGAGTTGGAATATTGTTTTCTTTGTATATGTTTTTTGTTATAGCTTTGTTGATGGCTAAAGCACTAGAAAGAAGACCTGAACATGTATAAGGAAGACCTATTGTTTCTAAAAAGCCTTGTATTTGACCATCTTCGCCGCCTTTTCCGTGTAAACATAAAAACGCGACATCATAATCTTTGTCAATTAACTTAATAAGGTTGTTTTTATCTTTAGTATCTAAGTAGTCAATATTGTGTCCAGTTTCGCTAAGTGCTTCACCAACATTTTTTCCTGAATTTAAAGAAATATCCCTTTCAGAACTTGTTCCTCCGTACAATAATGCAACTTTTAATTTTTTCATAACAATCCTTTATTTTTATTTTTGTTTTGTATATTATATCAAAGTACACAACATTATGAAAAAGAAAGACATTAAGACATATAGTTTAGAAGATTTAAAATTTTATTTAGAAGGAATAAACGAATCAAGCTTTCATGCAAATCAGATATTAGAGTGGTTGTATTTACATCAAGTGTGTGCTTTCGATTCTATGACAAATCTTTCTAAAAATTTAAGGGAAATATTATCCAGATCTTTTGACATAACAGAACTTAAATGTAAAAATAAACTTGTTTCAGCAGATGAGAGCGCAAAATACGTTTTCGAATGTGTTGATGGATCGTTAATAGAAACCGTATCTATCCCTCAAAATAATAAAATAACGGTTTGTGTTTCTTCGCAAGTAGGATGTTCTATGGCATGTTCTTTTTGTGCAACTGGAACACAAGGTTTTTCTAGAAATTTAAGTATCGGAGAAATCGTAGATCAAGTTTTGTATATACAAAACAACCTAAACAAAAGAGTAAGCAACATTGTTGTAATGGGGCAGGGAGAACCATTTTTAAATTATGAAAATGTTATTTCCGCCCTTAGCATATTATCCAATCCTAAAACAATTGCTATAGGATCTAGAAAAATTACAGTCTCGACCTGCGGGATTATCCCAGGAATTAACAAATTTGCATTACAGCCCAAACAATATGGACTTGCAGTTTCTCTTCATTCTGCTATACAAAACAAGAGAAATAAATTAATGCCTGGTGTAAAAAAGTTTTCCTTAGAACGCTTAAAAGAAACAATTAAGGATTATCAAACAAAAACAAACAGAAGAATAACGTTTGAATATCTTCTTTTAAAAAATATCAATGACCAGGAAGAAGATTTAAAAGCTCTTATTGATTATTGCAAAGGGATTCATCGTCATATCAACCTATTAAAGTATAACAAAACAGAAAATAGTAGTTTTGAGCCTTCTAATCAGTCTGTGTTCAATGAATGGTTGTCAAGTCTTAAAGCCGCAGGAATTAATGCTACTATTAGACAATCACGAGGAGCAGATATTGATGGAGCATGTGGACAACTTGTTTCACGTGAAACATTTTAATTATCATTAACAATTAAATTTAATATTCTCTCAAGATCTCTCTCGTCTTTAAACTCAATTTCAATTTTGTTTTTGTCTTTAGTTTTTTTAACTTTTGTTTGGTTTCCTAAATAGTCTTTTAATACCTTTGCTGCTTTTTTATATGATTTAGGAGTTATAGGTCTTGCTGTGGTTAACGCCTTCATACTTTGATTGTTTAATAATGCTGCAATTCTTTCTGATTCTCTTACTGATAAGTTTTCATTAACAATTTTATCAATCAACTTATCTCTTGATTCGTTTGATTTTACAGAAAGAATGGCTCTAGCATGACCAGCTGTAATAATATTTTTATATAGTAATTCTTGAGCATCTTCTGGTAATTCTAACAATCTTAGGGAATTTGTTATTGTTGATCTTGCTTTTGAAACTATTGTAGCAAGTTCAGCATGTGAAACATTTTGTTCTTTTAGCAATTTTTTATAACTATAAGCTTCTTCCATTGGATTTAAATCTTCTCTTTGAATATTTTCAATTAGAGCAAGTTCTAGTTTTTTATTTTCATCTATTTGTTTAACAATTATTGGAATAGATTTTAATCCAGCCATTTTACAAGCTCTTAATCTTCGCTCACCTGCAATAACTTCATATTTTTCATTCTTGGTTTTACATACTAAAATAGGTTGTAATAAACCATTTCTTTTAATAGATTCAGAAAGTTCTTCTAGCTCTTGCTTAGTAAAGCTTGTTCTTGGTTGGTTAGGGTTTGCTACTACGTCTGTAATAGGAACTTCTATAACACTTTCTTTTTTTTCTTTTACAGCTTTTCTTTCTCTAATTTTAGGTTCTTCTTTAATTTCTTTTTGAGGAGGAACAATTTTACTTGGGATAACCTCTTCTTTGAAAGTTTCTCCCATTAGGGAACTTAAACCTCTTCCTAATCCTGATTTTTTAGCCACGATCAATCACTTCCTTTGCCAGATCATAATAAGCTATTGCACCTTTGTTTGATGGTTCGTAGTAAATTACAGGCTGACCAAAACTAGGAGCTTCTGATATTTTAACTGTTCTAGGTATTCTTGTATTAAACATTTGTTTTCCGAAATATTGTTGCACTTCATCTGCAACCTGCTTGGATAATGTTGTTCTACTGTCATACATTGTTAGAACAACTCCGTAAATATCAAGTGAAGTATTTAAGCGACTTTTGACATGTTTCATTGAATCAAGAAGTTTTGTCACACCTTCTAATGCATAAAACTCACACTGAATAGGAATAATTAGCTTATCAGCTGCAACTAATGCATTAACTGTTAATAAACCTAAAGATGGTGGACAATCAACTAGTATATAATCATAATTGCCTTTCATTTTACCTAATGCTTCTTTAAGTCTATTCTCTCTTGCCATCTCAGAAACCAATTCAACTTCAGCTCCTGCAAGGTTAATAGTAGCAGGTATAAGATCTACACCTTTTACTATATCAGGTAAAATAACATTTGTGATTTCCTCATCTTTAAGCAATAAATCATATATACATTTTTCTAACTGTTTTTTTTCAACTCCTAAACCACTTGTTGAGTTTCCTTGAGGGTCAAGGTCAACTAATAAAACTTGTTTGTTCATATCACCTAATGCAGCAGCCAAATTTATAGCAGTTGTTGATTTTCCAACACCGCCTTTTTGATTTATAATAGTTAAAATTTTAGTTTCACCTATTGTATGAGTGATTTTATCTTTTTCAGCATAAGACTTAATGGTTCTTTTTGCAATCTCATGTTCTGGCTTTTTATATTTATATTGCTTCTTTTTTGGAGTATCTCTAAGAATAACCTCTGGTTCAGGCTCTTCTTCTATAGGTTCTGGTTCTAGTTCTTCAGCTTTATTTTTCTTTTTAAAAACATCAAATATTCCCATTTTTACACCTCCTAATTTTACGGATTACATGATAATACAATATTAAAATTTGCAACCAAAAATTTATATGTTTCACGTGAAACTTATTTTAAAGGCTTTTTTTGAGCAAAACCTAATTTTCGAGGAAGTTTAATTATTGGATCTTTAATTTTTTTATAAACAACAAGTCTTCTATCAGCATTGTTGCTTAATTTAAAATCTCTTTTATATAAAAACTCCATTCCGATTTTATTAAGTATATTCTTTGAAGCTTTAATTTCGTCATCACATCTAAGGCTTTTATAAGCTATTAATACACCTTCGATTTTAAGATGAGGTGAGGCAAGCTCTAATAAAGAGTTTAAGGACGACACAGCTCTTGCTGTAACGATTTGATATTGATTTAATGGGGTTTCTTCCGCTCTTCCATTAAAGACAGAAATAAGCGAATTTAATTCTAGATCTGAAATAAAAGATTCTAGACATTTTGCTTTTTTTTGTACAGTTTCACATAATGTTATATTTCTTTGTGTGTAGATTGCTAGGGGAATTCCAGGATATCCAGCACCACTGCCAATGTCCAATACTTCACCTTTTGGTTGTTTGTTTATGTCTTCTAATGAAGCAAGGGAATCTTCTATGTGTAAAATCTCAGCTTCTTTAAACGAAGTGATATTAGTAAGATTTACATTTTTATTAGCTTGTATTACCAGCTCAAGATGTCTTTTACAAAATCTTTCTTTATTCACTATTCAACTGGTGTTACAACTATATGTCTATTTCTGCCTTCACCCTCACTGTGTGTTTCTACTTTATCGTCTTTTGCAAGTATAGTATGAATAATTCTTCTTTTATAAGGGTTCATTGGATAGAAAGAATAAGCCTTTTGTTGTTTTACAGCTTTCTTAGCAATATTCTTTGCCATATTTTCAAGCTTAATCCGTTGTCTGCTTTTGTATCCTTCAATATCAATTATAATTGGATAATAAAATCCTAATTTTTTATAAGATAAAATACTAATTATTTGTTGTAATGCATCTAATGTTTTGCCATGTTGCCCAATTAAAATTGCAAGATCATCACCATTTATATCTAAAATTAATTCTTTTTCTGCACCTTCATATTCATTAATTGTAATTTCTCCAACGTTGTAATAAGAGATTATTTTTTGTAAAAATTCAATAGCTGTATCAGCTACATTATCTAATTCTTCGTCTGTAAGTTGTGGAATTTCTTTTTTATTTTCGCTCATAATACACCTCTATTTTTTCTTTTTAGGACGTTTTTTACGTTCTTGTCTTACAACATTTACTTTTACTGGTTGATATTGTTTTTCGTCTTCTGCTTGTTTTTCTTTACTTTTTAAAATTCTCATACTAGTTTGTTGTTGAGCTAAAGCTAATAAGGATGATGTACCCCAAAACAACAATACACCAGCTGGGGAGCCCCATCCTATAAACAACATCATTACGCTCATTACAACGGACATAATTATCATTTGTCTCTTTTGTTTGTCAGCTTGTCCTTGTTGCTGTAATATCATAGGCAAAAATGTTGCACCAGCAAATATCGCAATTAATACAAGATAAGGTATTGCCGTAACAAAGCCTTGTTGCCATGCATCTGATGGTGAAATAATAAGGTTAGGAACAATGTTATAAAAACAATAATCACTACCTTCTACTCTGTCTCCTAATTCACGTAATACCTGGAAAAGAGCTATAAAAATAGGCATTTGTATAATCATTGGAAGACATCCAGAAATAGGGTTAAATTTTGCTTCGGCATATACTTTTTGTAACTCCTCAGATTGTCTTTGTTTATCATCGGCATACAATTCCTTAATTCTTTCCATTTCAGGATTGAGTTTTTTCATTGCAAATGAGGATTTTGTTTGTTTATGCATTATTGGTAACATAATAGCCCTAAAAACAATTGTTACTAATATAATTGCAAGTCCCCAATCACCACAAAAACTATGTAGCCATGAAATTATATTAAAAATAAATTCTTTAAACATTTCCCACATAATTTATACCGCCTTTTTATCTGGAACAGGATCATAACCTTTTGATCCAAAAGGATGACACTTTAATAATCTTTTAATGGTTAAAATAAAACCATTTTTAAATCCATGTTTTCTAAAAGCTTCAATAGCATATTCAGAACATGTTGGTCTAAACCTACAACAACTAGGGAATATAGGAGAAATACATGCCCTATAAAAATATATAAACATTAGAGCTATAAATGTTGGTATTTTTATAATTTTTTTATACATTCAGTGAACTCTTCTTTCATTTTCTTTTTATCATATTCAATAATACCTGGTTTTGCAATTAATAATATCTTATATTTTGTTTTGATATTATTATATAAACCCCTCATTATTCTTTTGCTTTTATTTCTCCATACGGCATTTCCATATTTTTTTCCTGCAATAAAAGCAACATTTCCATTTAATTTATTTTGTTTATCATCATAATAAACAATATTTAAAAAAGGAAGATTTATTGATTTTCCATTTTTAAATATTAAATCAATTTGTTGGCTTGATTTAATTGTAAGCAATTATAAACTTATTCTTTTACGATTTTTTGCTCTTCTTGATGCTAAAACACCACGTCCACCTTTTGTAGACATACGACTTCTAAAACCATGTGTTTTAGCTCTTTTTCTTTTATTTGGTTGATATGTCCTTTTCATATTTCCTCCTAATAATTAGGTTATTAATAATTTCGTAGCAGGTATTATAACAATAAATTTGATATTTTTTATAAAATAATTAATTCGTCAGTTATTTTATTAGTTAAATTAATATACCCATTTTTATTTATTAAATAATCATCTTCTATTCTTACTCCTCCAAATTTTGGTATATATATCCCTGGTTCTATTGTGTGTATGTTTCCATTCCTTAATTTTTGATTAATAGTTGGTTTTTCATGAATATCAATTCCAATTCCATGACCAATACTATGTAAGAAAGGATTATTTGATTTATTTATTACTTTCTTTGCAATATTATTAAGTACTTTAAATTTAATACCAGGTTGAAGGGATTTTTCGCATAATCTTTTAGCTTTTAAAACAGTATTATATATGTCTTTTTGTTTTTTATTAATTGATTTAAATGCAATTGTTCTTGTTATATCTGAACAATAATTATTATATGTTGCTCCAAAATCAATGGTTATGAATTCACCTTCTTTAATTTTTCTTTGTGTAGGAATTGCATGTGGTGATGCTCCATTAGTTGGACCAGAGGCTACAATTGTTTCAAAAGCTGGATATTCACTACCTAATTTATTCATCTCTTCTTCTAATATATTTTTTAATTCAATTTCTGTAATACCTGATTTAATTTTTTTAAATGTGTTTAATAGAGATTTTTGTGAAATATCACATGCTTTTTTAATATATTCAATTTCTTTTTTATTTTTTACAGCTCTTTTTTTAAGTATATAGTTTTTTGAATCTTTTAAATTTACATTTAATTTTTTATAATCTTTATAACTTATTTGATCATATGAAACATAAGATTCTTCTTTTAGTAAAGAATTTAAAGTTTTATATTTATCCTTTTTAGATACAATTAATTTATATCCTTTTACCTGCTCTTTAAACTGATTTATAAATCTTCCGTCTGTAATAAAATATTTTACTTTAGGTGTTAGATATAATATAGCATCATTAGAGTTTGAATAAAATCCTGTCAAATAGAATATGTCAGATTTATTTGTTATTATTAAATTTTTTTTCATCTTTTCTCTTTCTATATAAAATAATAATAATAAATTTGGTTGTATTGTTGAATTCTATTAATAAACCAAATAAACCAAATAAAACTTTTGTTAATCAAAAAAGATAAAAAAGTTAAATAAAATTAATTATCTATTTATTAACAAATTATCACTAAGTTATCAACCAAAAATAAACAGTTTATTGACATTAATTTTCTCTTATCATTTTTTCTAAAACTTCTAATTCTTCATTCACACTTCTATTATTTTTTCTTTTATCTTCAACAACTTTTATACTATGGATAACTGTTGAGTGATCACGATTAAAATTATTACCAATATTACTTACTGTTGTTTCAAGTAAGTTATAACATAAATACATAGCTATTTGACGAGCATATGCAATATTTTTATCCTTTTTCTTTCCTATAAGTGAGCTATGGTTAATATTGTAGAATTTTTCTACAGCACTTTGTATTTTTTCGATAGTAATTCTTTTTTTTATGCTTTTACTAAAATGTTCTTCCAATAATTGTTTAACATCTGCTGTAGAGAAAGTGTGATTTAAGTTTTTACTTTGCATGAGGACTTTTGTAATAGCACTCTTTAATTCTCGTATATTTGAAGAAGAATTTTGAGCAATATATTCTTTTATTTCTTGAGTTATATAATTTTCTACATTAGGATCATCTTTTTTGAAATCTTCGATATAACTGTCAATAATACCAAGTTTAACTTCTACTTCTGGTGCTGTTATTTCACATGACATGCCATTATTAAAACGAGATTGATATCTTTCTTCGACATCGATATTCTTAGGAGCTCTATCTGCAGAAATTACGATTTGTCTACCAATACTTGTTAATTTATTAAATATCGAAAAGAAAGTATTTAAGGTACCCTTTTTGCCTTGTAATAGCTGTAAATCATCTATTAAAAGAACATGTGAATTTATGTATTTATCATTAAAATTTTGATAACTTGATTTATCAATATCATGTGATGTTGCAGCGTTTGTATATTCGTTAATAAATTCTGTGGCATCTATATACATAACGTTCATATTTGGATTATGTTGCTCAATATAATTTTTTATAGCATATAAAAGATGTGTTTTTCCAATACCACTTTTACCATATAAAAATAAAGGATTAAGATTAGGTTTGCCAGGGGTTTCAGCAACAGCAAGTGACATTTGATAAGCAATATTATTACTGTCTCCAATTACAAAATTTTCAAAACTTAATATTGAAGATAAATCAACACCAAATTCTACTTTAGGAGTTTCTTTTAATATTGGTTCTTGAGGTTCAATATTTTTAGGCTCTTGCATATTTAATTCAGGATATGAAGAATTATCTTGAGTTTGATCAATTTCTATTTGAACTTCAAATTTTTGATTATATAGGTCAAAAAGAGCCTGTTTAACCAAAGAAAGAATATGTGTTTCTACCCAAAATTTTATAAAACTATTATTTGTTGTTAACATTAAATAGTTATCGCTAATAACTTGAGGACGAAGCATAGGTAAAAAAGCATCAACTTTATTTTCGTTTTTAAAATCTAACTCTTTTACCCTAGAAGTAACGTCATTCCATATTTTATTTATATCATCCATATATCCTAACTTTAATTTACGGCGAAAAGGGTTTCTTACTATATCACTTTATTTTGAAAAATGATTAAAAATTTATGAATAACTGATAATAGTATAACCTTGATTAGAAAGAATCCGTTTTTTGTTGTCTAATTTTGTGACAAGACCATTTTGTTCTAAATCTTTTAGTGATTTATGTGTGCTTGAAAGTGGTAGATTAATTAATTGAGCGATCTCAGAAACACCTAGTGCACCTTCTTCTAATAATAATTTTAAAATTTGTTGATCACGTAGGTTCAAATTTGGATTCATTAATTTTAATTTTTGCGAATATTTTTTATCGCTAAGAGTTTGATCGTTTTCTGAAAAAGCAGATGAATTTTTTAAATTCTCAATCAAGCTTATTGTTACTACAGCGCCATTATCAACATTATTTTCAATTTTCAGACAACCATCTGAATAATTTAGGTAATCTTTTACAGTAGGTAGTCCAGAACCAACACCACGTATATATTGTTTCATGTCTTCAGTAGCAGAAGTAAAACCTGGGAGTTGAGAATTTTCAATATTTTTAAATCCCGGACCTTGGTCTGCAAAACGAATGGTGTTCCCGTTGTCTAAAACAGATACTACAATTTCAGAAAAGCTTGCATGAATAAAATTTTCTGCAATTTCTCGGATTACTGTATATGGAATTTTACTTCCTTTTTTTACTATTTCATCGTAGATACTTGATGTTAGTTTTTCTATATAGTTATTTGTTAAGTCTGGTTTAATGGTTATTACATGAGGGGGAGATTTTAAATCGTCATATACAGCAATACGAGCTGGATTCCTTACAACAGAGAAATCTTGCCTATGTTTTGTAACATAGTTTGATTCTTTATGTGTTTCATTCACTTCAGACACTATTTCACAACTTTCAACCTTTTATGAAAAAACCTATATTTTAAAATTCCAGTTAAAATGAAAGGGTGTACAATTATACATATTATTTTAAAGTTTTCAAGAAAAATTTTATATATGTTTATTTGGCATTTTCGGACTTTTCCACAAATTATTCACAAATTGTTGAAATGTTGAAAAGTAAGTAAAAAAGGTTGACAGCTTCGGAATTTCTGTGGAAATCAAGAAATTTAATAATGCCAGGTAGAGAAAGCGTTGAAAAACACATAAAAAGAAACCCCTGTTCAGAGGGGTATCTTTAGAGCAGTAAAAGTTTTCCACAATATTCAGCTGGTTTTCCACAATTTCCACAAAATCATGGTTGCTTTTGTGGATAACTATAAGAATTGAGCATATGCTCCTGATTCGCTAAATTCTATTTCTTGTGCAGCATTTTTATTATAAACGGTGTTTACAAGCTTCATAAAACACTCTACTTGTTGTTTTGGTAAGAATACTTGTATACATCCACCAAAGCCCCCACCATGAATTCTGCTTGCTCCTCGATTAGAGTAATTTCCCTTACAGCTAATGTCTAACGCTAATTCACAAATTGCTTGACATAATGTAGCTTGTTGATTTTCTTCGCTAACTGTTACGTTTTGTAAAAATTGTGTTGAAGAAGAACCAGATAGTCCGTGTAGATACATAAACGTTTTTATATCATTATTTTGAAGAGCTTTGATTCGTTGCTCTACTAGGTTGATTTCATGAAAATAGTGGATACCCCGAAGTGCAGATTTATTGCTCACATTAAAAAGTTGTTTATTTAGCTCTTCAATAGATGTATCGTTAAGAAAATCTACATTACATTTAGAAGCTATAGTTTTCATATCTTCAGGAATTGCGGCATACATATGCGATATATCGCCATGTTCTGCACCGCTGTCTACTAAAACTGCACCTAGACCATTTTTATCAAATGAAAAATCGATGGGAGAAACGTCTAAAACTTGTGGGTTCTTAAAATCTATAGCAATTATACCACCATAAGAAATTGCTGTTTGATCGAGGAGACCACAAGGTTTTCCATAAAACTCAACTTCAGCAAATTGACCTATTTGAGCAAGTTCCATTTTTGACATTTTACCATCGTTGTAAGCTTCGTTTAAAATTACTCCTATAAGCAATTCAAATGCAGCAGAAGAAGAAAGCCCCATTCCTGAACCAATTGTTGATGTCATTTTTGCAGTAAAGCCATTAATTGGAATGTCTTGTTTCATAAAAGAGTATGAAACTCCTGCAACTAATGCTTTGGATGTAAAATGATGTTCTGTGTTTGGAATAGGTTCTGATTTAAGCTCAATAAGATCTACCTCAAAAGGCTCAAAGCCTTCGCTTTCTATACGGATAATATAATCATCTCTTAATTCTACATCTGCTGAAATTCCTTGTTTTAGGCTTCCTGTAACAGCAATTCCATGTTGATGATCGACGTGATTACCAGCTATTTCTGTTCTGCCTGGTGCAAAAGCTTTTAATTTCATTTTGTTACCTCCTTGATGCAATTGTCTAAAACTTCGCTAAATTTATATCCTGCAGCTTCACAAGCTTTAGGGAATATAGAGTATTCCGTCATTCCTGGAGATACTGCAACTTCTAAAATTTGTGGTTTTTCTCCGTCCCAAACTAAGTCTACTCTACCTAGGTCTTTTATTCCATAAGCAGAATATACTTCGACAGCAGCTTCTTTTATAGAAGAGATAGCACGTTCAGCAATATTTTTATTTGTAGATAAGGACTCTTTTCTTACAGGAATATAAGCATCTATTCCACCACTCGTGTAACGTGCATCATAATCGTAAAGACCATTTCTCGGAACAATTTCTACTGGAGGCAAAACTTTAGCATTCCAACCTGGCCCTAAAATACAAACACTCATTTCTACACCGTCTATCCATTCTTGAATTAGCACTTCGTCATTGTATGAAAGAGCATCTAAAATTGCTTCAGCTAGCTGATTCTTTTTTTCTACTTTATGAACACCAAGAGCAGAACCTCCTTTTGAGGGTTTTACAGCATAAGGAAGCCCTCCATTAAGACGCTTATAAATTAAATCAAGTGCTGTAGCTGCACCCATATCTTTAAATGCGTCTCTCGCTAAACATATTTGTTTAGGTGTAGATGCAGAACTATTCTTTTTTGTGACTTCTCTATAATTTCTTAAAGTTTCTGGAAGTGTTGCTTTGTTATAAGCTCTTCTACAAACCGAATATGAAGAGCCTATATAAGGGATTTGTAGAAACTCAAGTAAACTTTGAATAGTTCCGTCTTCACCTTGTTTTCCATGAAGAGCAATGTATGCGCAGTCAGGTTTTTCGCTACGCAGAGTAGGAACTAATTCTTTTGTTGTGTCTAATGCAACAACTTTATGACCTGCTTCTTCTAAGGCATTACAAACTGTTTTTCCTGTTTGAAGAGAAATTTTTCTTTCGAAAGAAGTTCCTCCCATCAATACTGCTATTTTCATTACTTACTCCTCTTTTATTGCTCCAGCATCAATAAATGCTCTATAGAGTTCTAGTTTTTGTTCTATTACTTTTGCTAATCTTTTAACAGCTTCTTCTATATCAGCAGGTTCAGCATAACAAAATGCTATACGCATACAGTTTTTTCCTCTTTTTCCATCAGGATAAAAACCATCACCCGGTGTATATGTAACTCCCATTTCGAGGGCTTCATTAAGCATAGAAGTACAGTCTACATATTTTGGCAGCGTAACCCAAATAAAAAATCCACCTTCTGGATGTGTCCATTGTGCTTCAGGAGGAAAGTATTCATCTAAAGCTTTTAACATTGCATCGCGTCGTTTTTTATAAGTTAATTTGAATTTTTGTAAAGTTGTTGCCCAAGGAGTATCTGTAAAATAATGTTCTACAACAATTTGAGTAAAGTTGCTTCCACAGAGGTCCTCGCCTTGTTTAACCAAATTAACTGAATCTAAAACACTTTTAGAAGCACATATCCAACCAAGACGTAGCCCTGGTGCAAATATTTTGGAAGCAGTACCTAAATATATAACATTTTTATCCAAAGCTTTTAATGGTTTAATATGACCACCATCATATCTGAGCCTTCCGTAAGGGTCATCTTCAATAATCAAAAAACCGTATTTTTTACTTAATTCAATTAAATGTTTTCTGCGTTCAGGGCATAGAGTAACTCCTCCAGGATTTTGAAAGTTCGGAATCGTATATAAAAGCTTAGCTGGTTTTTCTAGACTTTTTAATTTTTGTTCAAGAAGATCGGTTTTCATTCCATTCTCGTCAAACTCAATACAATGAATGTCAGGTTCAAATGCAGAAAATGCTTGAAGAGCACCTAGATATGTAGGACCTTCAGTAATAATAATGTCTCCAGGATTAATAAAAGTTTTGGCAATTAAATCAAGAGCTTCTTGAGCTCCAGTAGTTAAAAGAACATCATCAGGTTTAGCGAAAATGCCAATTTCCTTCATTATGTCACAAAAAACAGCTCTAGTTTCTTCACGTCCATTAGTAGAGCCATATTGGAGAGCTTCTGACATACTTTCTTTATATGTAGGTTTTGTAGCTTTATTAATAGATGTTGAATCTAATAAGGACACGTCGGGCATTCCTCCACTTAAAGATATAACATCTGAACTACTTGCAGCACTGAATAAATCACGAACAGCACTTGAACGCATTTTTGTTACTCGTTTTGCGAGTAAGTGACTACTAATATCTTGTGATATATGTGCTGAATTACTCATAAATTTATTTTATCAAATAACAGGTAAATTTTCTTTAAAATCGTTCATAATATATAGAGTTATGAGTATGTTTGACAATAGACAAAGAAGGCCAAGAAAAAAACCTACAAAAGGTTTTAGTGAGCTAAATAAAAGAACTTACGAAGCATCTCAACACAGGAGAAGCGAAAATAACGATTTTGCTGCAGGATTTAATCCTCAGCAAGCTGTTAAACCGGCACATATTCCTACAGGTGGTAAAACAGCAAATGATTATTCAAGAAACACAACAGCTAGAAGATATTCACAAGCACATAAAAAAAACAAAAACAAAAAAAGAACAAAAATTATTATAGGAATAGTTGTTGGTGTTATTGCTTTATTAATTGCTGGTGGAATAGCTTTTGCAAGTATGATTGCGAATAATATGCATGAGGGTATGGACAATATTGGTTTAACACCTACATCGCTTAATCAACCATTTTATACATTATTAATGGGCGTGGATGCGTCTGACGAAAGAAAAGGTGAGGGTGGTACTGACAATGATTTTAGATCAGATAGTATTATTCTTACTAGAGTTGATCCTATTGATAAAAAAGTTACCATGATGTCTCTTCATAGAGATGTTGAAATTGATATGGGAGAACATGGCAAACAAAAATTAAATGCAGCTCATTCGTTAGGTGGGCCAGAATTATGTATTAAATGCGCAGAACAACTATGTGGTGTCAAAATTAACCATTATGCTGAAGCAAATTTTGAAGGTTTTGCCCAGGCAGTTGATGATTTAGGTGGAGTAGAAGTTGATGTACCAATTGACATTAATGATGTAGAAGCAGGGGGATCTGTTCCAAAAGGTAGACGTAATTTAAACGGACAAGAAGCCCTGATTGTATGTAGGACGCGCCATTCTTTTGACGATGTAGGTGATGGTGATAAATACCGCGCGGCAAACCAGCGCATGGTTTTAACTGCTATTGCTAAAAAAGCGCTAGAATCTGACATTGCTACAATCGCAAAAACTGTTACTGACTTATCAAAATACATTAAAACATCAATTCCTTTAAACGACATTATTGGTCTTGCTCAAAATATGAAAGATATTGATATTGAGAAAAATGTATATAGTGCAATGATGCCAACTACAGGAGTTTTAAAAGATGGCGTATGGTATGAAGAAATAGATGAACCTAAATTTAAGGCTATGATGAAGCGTATGGACGAGGGTAAACCACCTTCTTTAGAAACTATAGTTGATACTACAACTGGTGTTGTTCTTGCATATGCTGGTTCGGGTGATGTAAAAGTTGCCGTTAAAAATGGAACAAACACAGAAGGCTTAGCTGCAAGAGCAGCCGAAAAAATAGGCGAGCTCGGAATGGCTCCTATTACAGGTAATGCCGACAACGCTAATTACAATAAGACTTTAATTATTGTTATGAAAGGCGATAATCAAGAAGCCGCCAATAAAATAAAAGAAACATTAGGTGTTGGAGAAATAAAAAACAACAATAGTAACGAATATTCTTCTGATGCTGATATATTAGTTATATTAGGGGCGGATTACCACTAATTTATCTTTAGTTAGGTCTATTATTTCACTTGATTTATTGGTTTGGGTTAAGTTTAATTTTTTGTCATAAACAAAATCTGCGCTTTTAAGAATATGACTGTTTACATCTTTTATTGAAGAAACTGCTGGTTCGCCAGATATATTAGCTGAAGTACAAACAATAGGAGAATCAATCTCAGACATTATTTTTTGAAGCTCTTCTGTGGCAGGTTGTCTTAAAGCAAGTGTTCCGCCTTTTAGAGAATTAAATATAAAAGTAGTTTTACCTGGCCATTTAGATTTTACTATGTTATCGTTAAAATCAGCTTTAATATATTTATAGGCCATATTTAAGTCGGCAACTAGCCAAGGAAGCTTTTTCTCTAAGGGACGATTTTTTATTTCATAGATTTTGTTTAGGTTTTTTGATGTTGGAATACAACCAATACCAACAACAGTATCGGTTTCAAAAATACAGATATCACCATTTTTTAAAGCTTGTTTAATTGTGGCAGACAACAATATCCCCAGTTGTACAAATACCATAGAGTGCAGCAGCTGCAGAAGACGAAAGGTTTACACAACCATGGCTCCCAGCAGAAGTTTTGTATCTTTCTCCCCCAAAACCACTTTGCCACGATGCGTCATGCAGGCCAATATCATTTGCTCTAAAAGCCATCCAGTATTGCACTGTAGTTTCGTATTCAGGTTTTCCGTTAACGTTTTCTCCGACAAGCTTAGAAGGACTTTGTTTGTTGTTTATGCAAAAAACTCCTGTAGGGGTATTATGTTTACCATCAGGTTTTCCTGAGACAATGTCAGCTTCCCAAATTAAGCTGCCTGAATCGTCATACATTCTTGCGTGTTGCTGAGATAAATCAATATCAATATATCTGTTTCCCCAATCTCTGCTACCTGGTCCTGCGTATCCGTTTAAAGAAGAATTACATGGCACAGTTAGTTGTCCAATAAAACCAGCCATAGCTTGATCATGTGTTTGAATTATTAATTCATCAACATTAATCTCCCAGCCCATTGGTCCACCTTCAACAGTTACTGTTTTACCGTAAGGAGCCACATATGTTCGAGATTTTCCAACAGTGTTATAAGTATCTGCTAAAGATGTTGCCCATTGTGATAGTGCTTCTCCACTAAGATCAGCATTATAAGAAGGAGTAACATATAACCAAGCTGCTACTTCTTTAGTTGAAACATTATTTATAGCAGTAGTGCTCATCATTAATGAAATATCAGCTTTAAGAGCCTTATTTGCTTGTTGTAATGCATTGTCCATACGAGGATCACTTGCTGTAAGAGAAGGTTTAAGCTGTTCATCTGACCCTACTTCTAAATGTTTTCTTGCAGAACCAATAGTAGATTTTATAGATTTAATCGTTGCTTCTGGATTTAAAGTATTACCTTCAATTTCAGGCCTGATAGTTGCCGTTTTTGTAGCTATATCGCAATTAAAACCAGGTTCCATTGGCAATGCTGCTGTTTTATTATGAGCTTCTATTGCTGGCTGTGATATTTTAACAACCTTGTCTTCATCAAAACTTACAACAAAATTATCTTTAAAATCATGTACTTGAAAAATCTCATATGGCCAGGCAAGAGGATTTTTTAAAGCCTCAATACGTCCTACTACTTCTTTAGTATCAAAATAGTAGTTTATTTCGTCTCCTGCAATTGTTAAATAAAAACCGAGACCATCTGCAGTAAAGGTATATTCTGTAGAATTTTGAGCAAGTGAACGCTCCATTGCGCCTGCTGTTTGAAAAGAAACATCTGTATCAGCTACGGTTGTTTGTGGATAATTAAATATTGAGAAAAAGATAACACCTATAATATAAATTGCAGCAACACCTAAAATTCCTCCGATTACAAACTTTTTTCTTCCCTTAAGCTTTGTGAGTTTTTTGAGTTTTTCTTCACGTTTCTTTTTTTCTTCATTAGTGTTGCTTTGAGTAAGATTTTTTTCTTTTTTTGGTTTTTTTACAGCTTTAGATGTGTGCTTTGGAGCACTTTTCTTTTTTTTATTTTTTTTAGGTTCTACCACGTCGATAATTGTACAATAGAAAAGATAAATTGTGCTATAATTTTTTTGCCGCAATTTATAAATTAAGGAGGCCACAATGGCAGCAACAATTTCTAGAGGAGTACGTGCTCCAATTATTCGTGAAGGTGACGATATTGTAAAAATTACCGTTGATTCTGTAATCAAAGCTGCAGAAGAAGATGGTTTTGAAATTCAAGATAAAGATGTAGTTTGTGTTACAGAAGCAGTGGTAGCAAGGGCTGCTGGAAATTATTGTACAACTGACGACATTGCTCAAGATATTAAAGAAAAACTTGGGGGAGAAACAGTAGGTGTTGTTTTTCCTATTTTCAGTAGAAACAGATTTGCAATTTGTTTGCGAGGAATTGCAAGAGGCGCAAAAAAAGTTGTTGTGCAAATGGGTTATCCTTCTGATGAGGTTGGAAACCACTTAGTTACTGAAGATCAAATTGACGATAGTGGAATTAATCCATACAATGAAGTTTTAACAGGAGAAGAATTTAAACGAGTATTTGGTGACATTACTCATGAGTTTACAGGTGTGGATTACATTGAATATTATTCGCAATTAATTAAAGAAGAAGGTGCTGAGGTAGAAATTATAATGGCCAATAGACCTGAAGCTATTCTTAACTACACTGATAAAGTTTTGGTTTGCGATACTCACAGTAGAGATCGCAACAAATGTAGAATTTTAAAAGCTGGCGGAGATGTGGTTTTAACAATGGCTGAAATTATGAACAAATCAGTTAATGGAAGCGGGTTTAATTCAAAATATGGAATTTTAGGATCAAACAAGGCAACAGAGTCAACCGTAAAGCTTTTTCCGGAAAATGCTCAAGAAGTAGCTGAAGGAATTGCTAAAAGCTTAAAAGAAAAAACAGGAAAAAATGTAGAAGCTATGGTTTATGGCGATGGTGCATTCAAGGATCCTGTAGGCAAAATTTGGGAACTTGCAGATCCAGTGGTTTCACCAGGATATACTAAAGGTTTAGAAGGACTACCTAATGAGCTTAAACTTAAGTATCTTGCAGATAACGATTTTGCGGATTTAGAAGGCGAGGAATTAAGAGAGGCTATTCGCAAAAAAATTGCCGAGAAAGAATCAGACCTTAAAGGAACTATGGCTACACAAGGCACAACCCCACGTCAGATACCTGACTTAATTGGTTCGCTTTGTGATTTAACTTCTGGCTCTGGAGATAAAGGAACACCGATTGTTGTAGTGCAAAATTATTTCAAGAATTATTCAGAAGATTAATGGAAAAACTTACTAATGCAAATATAAACGATACAGTTAATAAGGTAAAAGCTTTTTATACAAAAGAGGGAGCAGACAGCTCTCAAATTATTGCTACTAATTTACTAATTGAGGATGTTTTGTGTTCTTATCAGATTAACTTTGGTAAAGAGACGCAGTATAAATATTCTATAAAAAAGAACAAAAATAAAGCTTATTTAACATTAAAAGTTAAAAGTCCCCAAAAAAATCCTTTTAATAAAGAGGAGATGAGAAACAATGAAGATGCTCTTGTTTACGAAAGACTTTTTGCTAATTTAAGGATTCTTCCAACATATACCTATTCGCACGATTTCAATGTTATAGTATTTAAAATTTCTTTAAAAGGCACAAATTTTAGAGAAACATTTAAGTTTTGCTGGAGGTTTATCGATAATTATAAAGTGAAATTTGTGCTTGCAATTTCGTTACAAGCTTTAACAGCTATATTTGATGTAGTAGTCCCGTTATTGACAGCTACTATAATTGTTGCTTATACGGATAAAGTTTTAGATCAAATTTTAATCACAGCCCTTTCTATATGTTTAGTAAGAATAATTGTTGCCTTATTAAATTGGATTATCGTTAATATATACAATAGGGTATTTTTTACTGCAAAAATAAATCTTATAGTTTATGTTTGCGAAGTTACTACACAGGTTAGAAATTATTGTTTAGATAAAAAAGGTGCCGGTTTGTTTGTAAGAAGACTTACCGAAGACGTTGACACTTTGTCTCAAGGCACACAAGGAATTTCTGAAACAATTATACAAATTGCTAACTTTATTGGTATTTTAGGAGCTGTTTGCATTTTAAGCCCATTATCTTTCGCTTATATTTTTATTACTTTATTTATTGGAGCTATGGTAGAGCGGAAACGTACAAAAATTTACAAAAAAGATGATAGGGTATACCGAGAATCGACAGAAATATATTCTAATTTTATCGTTGAGTTGGTTAATGGTATAAAAGACATTAAACTATTTAATGGACGGAAAAATTTTGTGAACGAAACAAGAAAAAAGGTTACAGATACTCGTTCTAAAGGGCTATTAATGTATGATAAGAACTTTAGGTTTAGATTTTTCCGTGAAGGCTTAACAGGGATTTTTGATTTTGGTTTTATGGTAATACTAGGAGTAGCTCTTTGTACAAACTTTTTGGGAACAACAGTGGCTGATGCTTTAGTTCTTTTTAATTATAATGCTTCATTAGGGCCAAATACATTCCTAACAATTACAAGACTTTTTGACAGTATTAAAAACTTTAACCTTTCTGGTGAGAGAATAATGAATTTGATAGACGATGAAGAATATCCAAAAGATAAATTTGGAAAGACGCATTTGGATAAAATCGAAGGAAAGATCACTTTTAAAAATGTTAATTTTGCATATAATCATTCTGATCCTAGAGAAGTAGATATTAATGTATTACAAGACGTTAATCTAGATATTGAACCAGGAGAAAGTGTCGGTTTTGTTGGTAAAACTGGATCTGGAAAAACTACAATCCTTAATTTGATCGGAAAAATTTATGATGTTTATAATGGAGAGTTATTACTTGATGATGTTAATATAAACGATTTAGATGAAGACACTATTAGAAATAACACAATTACAATCACTCAGAATCCTTATATTTTTAATATGAGCATAAAAGATAATTTAAGAATTGTTAGAGCAGATGCAACTGAACAGGAAATAGAAAAAGTTTGCAAACTTGCTTGTATTCATGATGATATAAAAAAATTGCGAAACAGTTATGATACTCTTGTTGGCGAGAATGGTATAAATCTCTCAGGAGGACAACGACAAAGATTGGCAATTGCAAGAGCTTTACTTATAAACGCTTCAATTATTATGTTTGACGAATCTACCTCTGCTCTTGATAATGTTACTCAAAGTAAGGTTATTGAGAATATTAAAAACCATTCTAAAGGAAGCACTGTCATTATGGTAGCACATCGTTTATCTACGATACGAGATGCTCAAAAAATTGTTTTTGTAGACGAAGGAAAGATTGTTGCAGTTGGAAAACACAAAGACTTGTTCGAAAATTGTAAGAAGTACAGAGAGCTGTATGATCTCGAAGATAGTATTACTTAACTTTTAAGCTCTTTAATTTTTCTTTTTGTTCTTTTGTTAAGCATTTATTTATGTCGCTTTGTGTTAGGAATGAAGTGTAAATAGCAACACATTTAATTCTGCTCAAAGTAAATCCTGTAAGATATTTTGAAGCGACATAATTCCATAGGATTTCTTCTTTAGACAATATTTTTTTCTCTAAGAATTCACCTGTTGTAAGAGAATCTTCATCGTCAATATAAAAACCATTATTATATTCTATAAAAAAACTGTCAATTATTTTTCTTAAACAAGAAGCACAAATGTCAATATTGTTTTTTGGTTTCATTCCCTGAAACAGGATTTTTCTAGAAATTTTCCCGTAGTAAGATTTTATACTTTTTATGCTTGCTTGCCCATAGCCGAGAGTTGAATTATTTTTTTCTAAGAAAGAGGGAAAGCACACAATCATAATAAATTCTAGGCATCGATAAAAAATACCATTTCTATGATATCGCTCTAAGCTTATAATAGATTGTATGCAACTAGCATCTAAATTATATTTTTTTCCTGAGCTCTCAAGCACTTTATTGTATTTTTTTGAAAAGTTTAATTTTTCAAAGCTTAAGTTTCTATAAGTTATGTATTTATCTAAAAATGCATCTTCTAAAGGGTAGTTGTAAACTGTTTTTCTTTTTGTTAGAGGAGAGTAGTTTCCAACTATAAAAAGCAAAAGTATTGCTATAAACATAACTAGACAATAAATATTGTTAATGTTTAATATCGCCAAAGATATTAAAGTGCTGATAATTATAGACAAAAGACATTGAATCATTGCGAAAAGTCGCAGTTTTGAACTGAAAAATTTAAAGAGTTTATAATTGTAGATTTTTGGAAGCTCAATGATAAATTGTGTTAATAAAACTGTAAATATAATTAAATTCTCATCAAGTTGTAAAACATGAATGAAAAACAATGTTGCTAAAGCAACTATTATTATTCTACAGATTAATGAAATTAAAGCATTTTTGCGGTTATCATTAAATAAATTTGGATAATAAGCATAATGATTAGTAGGAGCAAAAAATTTTTCAATTTGACTTAGCCCTAACAAAAGAAATAGGCTAAATAGAAGTTTTAGAAAGTCCATAATTTTTCCAATCAACTACATAATTAATTGCATTTAAATAATTTGTACCGTTTTTTAAATATGAATCTTCAAGACATATAACACAAGCTTTTTTTATATCAACTTTTGAACGGTCTTCTAAGTAAAGGCCAATAATATTATTGAAAACGTAATGTTTATTATTTTCTTCTCCTATATATAGCATTGCATGCCCAGGAAGAAGTAAGATTGAACCAACTGGTATATCTTCAAAGTTAGAAGGTTTATTTGCTCTCATGTTTTGTTGGATTAGATAGGTTGTTTTTGGGATATAGATACCAAAAATTTTAAAAATATTATAAAGGCTACTAACACAATCTGTCCCACCTAATTCAGCTAATTTATAAGGCTCGTCTAGATGTTCAAAAGCTTCATTAAGAATGGCTTTTTGTGTCAATTCTTTAAATTTTACAGAAGATTGTGAAAATTTTGTAACTTTATACGATTGTTTATCTATCCAACCAAAACAAATAGAAGTGCAAACGAAAGCATATTTGTCAACATTAAGTACAAGAATTTCGTCCCCTTTATAAATAATTGAGTGGGGTATATTAAAATATTTTTCGAAAGGCAGAAAATGGACAAGAGAGTCTTCTTTGGCTATTGCATGTGTGACTGACAGCGAAGTTGGAAGAGCATCATATAATTTCTTCGCATCTTTAACCATTTCATTATTGTTCGAAAAAGCGTTTGGATCTAAATATATAAATTCAAGTTCTTTTTTGTTAAAAGATTGTTTGTCGTATAGTTTGTAAAAATTTAGCTCAGGATTTTTTTTATGTTGTTCGACTATGTCTTTATTAAGCGCCTTTATTTCTTCTTGTGATAATATAGTTTGATCAAGGTCTTTTAATTTATCAATCCAAAATTTGGCGTTATCAAAAATTTTATCCTGTTCAGAAAATCTAAAGTGTTTTTTAAAGTCATCAAATTTCATGTTATTATTATAACTATAATTGTATTATATAAATAAGCTAATAATTAAATTTGTAATTTAATGTGAATATTATACAAATAAACTATTAGAACAATTAAAATTGCAGTAAAAAAATCAAAGCTTAAATAAAAAAGGTATGATATTATTGATAATAATAGAACTTGGAATTTATAGTGTATAAGGAGTAAATTATGAAAGCAAAACATTCTAATACTGTTCAGTCAAAACAAACTTTTATGAAGGTTTTAATTGGAATTGCAATATTGTTCTGCATTTTTATTCCGGTGACGGCTTCATATGCATTTGACGACAAAGGAGAAGTGCCGGAGAAACAAGAAAATCCAATTAATGATCCAAGTAAGGATGATGCTGACACTAAGGAAGTAGATAAAAAAGATGAAACTAAAAAAATAGAAACTGATTCAGTCGAAAAAGAAGCAGCAAAAAAAGAAGCAGTAAAGGAAGAAAGCAATAATAATGTTAATAATGGCCCTCAAACATTGACTGTAACTGGGAACGCTTGGGGATGGAGCACTACAAGTGGCATGGATTTTACATATAATGCTGAGAAAGATTTATATAGCGTAAATATTCCAGCAGATAAAGCTGATGGCGATTGGAAAATTGTTAAAGATCATAGTTGGACTGTTAATTGGGGCGGTACAATTTCTTACTCAGATAAAAAGGGTCAATGTAGAGGCGTTAATAGTGGTTCTAATTGTTCGCCACCGGCTCATGGCGAATCTTTTACAATATATTTTAAATATTGTTATGATTTAATTGGTTATATTGGTGTAAATGTTGAACCAACATATAGTGATGTTATTGTAGATATTAGCACAGGTCAATTAGACGCTGCAGAAAAAGCCACATTAGCAAGTAAAGGGTGGATACAGCCTAGTGAAAATTTATTGACTAAATATGATTGTTCTTCTCAAACAAAAAAACAGATTATGGATGATTGGGATGGCATTATACCAACATTGCCTGGGTTTAGATTTTCTTCATTTACTCCTACGCCAAGTGGAGAATTAGTAAATGCTGTAACAGTATTTTATGCTGTATACGAAAAAGAAATTACACCTGGTAATGATCTAGAAATTGTAGGAGATTTTAATAATTGGGGAACTGATCCAGGTTCTATACCGCTAATTTATGACGAAAATAAGCAGACATATTCTGTCAACGTACGATCAAGCGAAATTTCAGGTGAATGGAAAATAAGAGCAAAAAATGATTGGTCTTTTAATAGAGGAGGAATTTCATTATATGCAGACACTACAAGACAAATTAATAATGCTGTCATGGATGGCGTTAATTATACTTTCCCTCAGCTTTCTGATTTTACAATTATTTTAGCTAGTAAAGATAGTTATCTTGATAAAGTATTTATAAATACTGGGACAAATCCACATGTTGTTTCAATCCATAGTCAAGATAATAAATTGCAATTTCAATGTATCTTAGATGGACCTCCTTTTGTTGTTTCTGATTTTTCTCAATATCTGCCTGAAGAAGATTGTGCGGAAGTTTATATGGATAACGTACAAAAGGATGGTTTTGATACAGTTGCATTAATTTGTAAGGATAGTTCTGGTAATGTTAAGCATTCTGGCTATTTTAAAGTTAATAATGGTACTGAGTATGTTTATATTAACAATAAACAAATTTCTCATGTTGAAGATGGTGCTGGATTAACAAATGATGTTACTGTTTGGGTTAATATGTTAGCTCCCGTACAAACTACAATTAAAGCTACTGATGAAGGCAAAAATTTCTTATTTAAAACTAGTAATGATTGGATGCCAATGAGAGAATTAATTTTTGGTGCTAGCAATTACGGTCAAGATGTCACATTCAAGCAAGGTTCAGAGGAAGGTATTGTAATTATTGATGATGGTCACGCAGATGATACTGTACAAATCAAAAGTGCAGACGACTCTGTAGTTTTGACTCCTGATAGATTTATCTACAATAAAGAAAGGCCAGAAGGAATATTTTTAGATTATAATGATCGTGCATCATATTCTGTGACATCGCAAGATAAATCAAAAGGAACAATTTCTCCAGAAAAAAATACTAGTTTTAATTCTTTTATTGATGAAAAATATAAAATTGAAGGCAATAAAATTACTTTTACTTTAGGATTTCGAGAAAACGCATACGAGGCAAAAGCTTTAGATGGTTATAAGTTTGATGGTTGGGTTGACGCTAATGGAAACAAAATTACTAAAACTGACGGAAATATTGGCGAGATAGCTGATTTTAATGCCTCATTTGTACCTGACAAAACCGCTCCTTCAGGAGATGATTTCGGACATGTAGATAATGTAAGTGGGTCAGCTGACACTGGCGATAACACACCGTTTGTCGCACTTATAGCATGTGTGTGTGGTTGTGCATTATTGTTAAAGAAAAGACATGTTAAACAATAAGGATTTTTGCGATTATAAACATACTGTTAGGATTAAGTATCCTAAGCTTATTAAAAATGTATTAGTTTTTCTTGAGGATAAAAGATTTTACACTCATCAAGGTTATGATACTGTTGCTATCAAGGCTGCATTGAAAGCAAATATTAAAGAGAGAAAAATTTTATATGGAGCCAGCACAATAACTCAACAATTAGCTAAAAATTTATTTCTTACTAACGAACAGACGATTAAAAGAAAAATGAAAGAATTTACGCTAGCTAGAAAAATTGAAAAAGTTTACTCGAAAGACCAAATTCTAGATTTATATTTAAATAATGTTGAATTTATGAAAGACGTTAAAGGCATGGAAGAAGCCTGTAAGTATTATTACAAAAAAAATGTTAATGAAATTGGGTTTTTTGAAAGTGTTTGTTTGCTGTCTTTGTTAAAAGCACCTGTTGATTATAATCCTAAAAAAAATATAGAACTTAACAAAAAAGCTCGAGAAAAAAGCATAAATACATTATTGGTTAATAATGTTGTAGATAAAAAAGATGCAAAAAAACTTGCGTCTTTAGACTTTTGGGACAACGATATTAAGCTTGATAATAAATATAAAAAAAGAATTGAAGCTTTGTATACAAATGACTAATTTAATATTATAATATATAGTGAATTAAAGGAGTCTAAATGTCTAAATACATTATGGCCCTTGACGCGGGGACAACTTCAAACAGATGCATTCTTTTTGATAAACGTGGAAACATCAAAAGCGTCGCTCAGCAAGAGTTTAAACAAATTTTCCCACAACCAGGTTATGTTGAACACGATCCACAAGAAATCTGGACAACACAGTTAAAGGTTGCACAAGAAGCTCTAAACAATATTGGAGCTACAGCTGCAGACATCGCTGCAATTGGTATTACAAATCAACGTGAAACAACTATTGTTTGGGATAGATCTACAGGAGAGCCAGTTTGTAATGCAATTGTTTGGCAATGTCGAAGAACAGCTGAATATTGTGATAAGTTAAAAGAAAAAAAATTAACAGAAAATTTTCGTAAAAAAACAGGCCTTGTAATCGATGCTTATTTTTCTGGTACTAAAATAAAATGGATTTTAGATAATGTCCCAAATGCTCGTAAACGTGCAGAAACAGGGGATCTTTTGTTTGGTACAGTTGAAACTTGGCTTATATGGAATTTAACAAAAGGAAAGGTGCATGTTACTGATTATAGTAACGCTTCCCGTACAATGTTATTTAATATTAATACATTAGAATGGGATGAAGATATCCTTAAAGAATTAGATATTCCAAAATGCATGTTGCCAAAACCTGTTCCTAATTCTCAAGTTTTTGGTGAGTCGGACGCTTCATATTTTGGAGCTCCAATTCCAATTGCCGGAGCAGGTGGAGACCAGCAATGTGCATTATTTGGTCAAGCTTGTTTTAAATCAGGAGAAGCTAAGAACACTTATGGTACAGGCTGTTTCTTGCTTATGAATGTAGGCGAAAAACCTATATATTCCGAAAACGGACTCGTAACTACAATTGCTTGGGGCTTGGATGGAAAAGTTAACTACGCATTAGAAGGTTCCGTGTTTGTTGCCGGTGCTGCAATTCAATGGTTGAGAGACGAGCTTAAATTGATTGATCATGCTGCTTATAGTGAAGCTGCAGCATTAGAAGTTGAAGATACAAATGGATGTTATGTTGTTCCAGCTTTTACTGGTCTTGGTGCTCCATATTGGGATCAATATGCACGTGGAGCTATAGTTGGGCTTACTCGTGGTGTTAACAAAAATCATATTATTAGAGCAACATTAGACTCGTTATGTTATCAATCTGCAGATGTACTTAGAGTTATGAAACAAGACAGCGGATTGGAGCCACATGCTTTTAAAGTAGACGGAGGAGCTTCTGCAAATGATTATTTAATGCAAACACAAGCTGATTTAATAAACAGTACAGTTATGCGACCAGCATGTGTTGAGTCTACTGCAATGGGCGCTGCTTATATGGCAGGCCTTGCTGTTGGTTATTGGGACTCTTTGGATGATATTAAAGAAAATTGGCAAATTGGTAAAGTGTTTAAGCCTGAGATAACCGATGATCAAAGAAATGAGATGTTAAACGGCTGGGCGATGGCTGTTAAGCAAGTGTTGTCAAAATAAAAGGAGGAAAAAATGTTACCATATATCGCAGAATTTATCGGGACCGCAATGTTATTGCTTTTAGGTTGCGGAGTTTGCGCAAACGTCAGTTTGCAAAAGTCAGGATTTAAGGGTGCCGGCATGGTGATGGTTACCATGGGATGGGGTTTAGCTGTATTGCTTCCATGCTTCATTTTTGGTGCAGCATCAGGTGCTCATATTAATCCAGCACTAACAATTAGTCTTGCTGTTGCTGGGAAAATTTCTTGGTCTATTGTTCCTGGTTATATTGTTGCACAAATGGCTGGTGCTATTGTTGGAGCATTTTTGGTTTGGGTGTTGTTTAAAAAACATTTAGACGATGAGCCTGATAGTTATACAAAATTTAGAGTTTTTGCTACTGATGCTAGTATTAAATGCTTACCTTTAAATCTTCTTTCTGAGATTGTAGCAACTTTTGTTCTTGTTTTTGGCATATTAGGTGTAAATCAAGTTCCTGGAATTGCTGGTGGCTTAAGTTCACTTTTAGTATATGGCATACTTGTTTCAGTTGGTATGTCATTTGGAGGCCTTACAGGTTATGCTATCAATCCTGCAAGAGATCTTGGACCAAGAATTATTCACGCAATTATGCCAATTAAAAATAAACAAAGTAGCAAATGGTCATATGGTTTAATTGTTCCTATCATTGGACCAATTGTAGGTGCTGTTTTGGCAGCATTGCTTTATATGGCTATTCCTTGGTAGAGAGGGACATATATGGACAAAGAACTAGAACCTTTATTTACTCCGTGGAAAATTGGAAAGATTGATATTAAGAATAGGTTTGTTCTAACCAGTATGGGAGGAACAAACCTGCTCGGGTGGATGGAAAAAAACCACTTTGACGAGCTTGGTGCAAAATTTATTTTAGAAGTTGCTAAGAATAATTGTGGCCTTGTTCTTCCAGGGTGTCAACCTGTGTATAACCCTATGTTTGGTAGCTGGTTATACAAAAATAAACGCATGTATCAAGATCTTGCAGAATGGATGCCCGAATTCCATAAAACGGGTGCGAAACTATTTGTACAGCTTACTGCTGGTTTTGGTAGATCGTTCACTATTTCAAAGTTGATGGAGACCCTATATACTAACCCTATTTTAAGGACTATTTCTAAGCCTTTTATGAACTTAGATAAAATTACTGCAAGCGCTAGCCCTAGTCCAAACAGATGGTCTGATAAGGTTCCATCGCGCGAGATGACTAAAGAAGAGATTCATGAATTTGTTGAAGCCTTTGGTAAAACAGCAAAATTGTTAAAAGATGCTGGAGTAGATGGAGTTGAAGTTCATGCTGTCCATGAGGGCTACCTGCTTGACCAGTTTACATTGAATTATGTAAACAAACGTAATGACGAGTATGGTGGAAGCTTCAAGAACAAATATAGATTTGCTGTAGAAATTGTTCAAGCAATAAAACGTGAATGTGGAGTTGACTTTCCTGTTTCACTTCGTTATTCTGTTAAATCATATACTAAAGATTTTAGAAGTGGTGCTCTTCCAGGCGAAAAATTTAAAGAAGCTGGAAGGGATATGGAAGAATCAGAACGTGCAATCAAGTATTTATCAGATGCAGGTTACGATATGTTCAACTGTGATAATGGTACTTATGATGCATGGTATTGGGCGCATCCACCAATTTATATGCCAGAAAACTGTAATCTTGATGACGTAGAGCATATTAAAAAGTTTACTGATAAGCCTGTTGTTTGTGCAGGAAGAATGGACCCAAGAGTTGCAGCTAAATCAATTGATCAGGGAAAACTTGACGGAGCAGGTTTTGCTAGAAATTTCCTCGCAGATCAAGAATGGATTACAAAGCTTGAAGCTAATAAGGAAAAAGATATTCGACCTTGTATTTTGTGTCATAATGGATGTTTCAATATGTGTCACTATAAAGGCGTTCCAAATGATCAAAGTTTGCAGGACAGTTTGCATCTAGCAAGATGTGCTGTTAATGCTGAAACTATGCAATGGGATAAGCATCATATCGAAAAAACCAATACTCCTAAAACTGTTCATATTATTGGTGGCGGTATTGGAGGCATGGAAAGTGCGCTTCGCTTAAAAGAGAAAGGACATACTCCTGTTATTTATGAAAAGTCCGATAAGTTAGGCGGTACTTTTATTGCTGCAAGTGCAGAGAGCTATAAAGGAAAATTAAGGGATTTGCTCGCTTGGTATATTCGTGAAATTGAAAAAGCAAAAATTGAAGTCAAATTCAAAACTGAAGTTAAAGACACAAGTGAATTTAATGGTGATCCAGTAATTGTTGCAACAGGTTCTTCTCCTCGGGTACTGAAAAATGTGCCTGGTCATGAAAAAATGATTGAATCCTGTGATTTTTTGCTTGGAAAGACTAAAGTGGGCAAAAAAGTTGTTGTTGTTGGCGGAGGCTTAACAGGATCTGAGATTGCTTATGAACTTGCTTTGCAAGGCAAGCACGTTGAAATTGTTGAGATGTTGGATGATCTCATTAAACAGACTGGTGTTTGTCTCGCTAATTCTTCGTACTTACGAGAATGGTTTGAACTTAATAAGGTTCCAGTACATCTTGAAACAACGTTGATTGAAGTTAAGGATGATAAGATTATTTGTAAAAACAAAGCTGGTAAAAAATTTGAAATTGAATGTGACGATGTAATTTCTGCAGCGGGTTATGTTCCTGCTCCTGTTTCTGACCAAGCATATCTTGTTGGAGATTGCAAAAGTATTGGAAACTTGAGAACTGTTATTTGGAATGCTTATGAAACAGCGATGAAGATTTAGGAGTATAGATGAAGCTTACAAAAGAACAACAAGCAATATTAGATGGCGAGAAGGGAGAAGCGCTCGCCAAGGTAATGGAAACACTGGTCCGTTACGGAGAACTTTTTGGTGCTACAAAAATGGTAAAAGTTACAAGTGAGTACAATCATCTTGTAACTTCCTTTGGGCTTAAAGCATTGGGATCAGTTTACGAACTTTTAGAAAAGCTGCTTAGTGAAGGCCTAGAATCTAAACAAAAATTTACTGTAGACCCTCGCCCTATTGATAAAAATGTTCCAGCGAATTTTCTTGAAAATATTGTCTTTAATAAATTTATGTATTCTAAACAAGATTATTATGAGGACCAATTAAGAAAATTTGGCTTAAAAGACGAAAATTCATTTACATGTATTTGCTATATGGATGAAGTTGGAAATACACCTAAAAAGGGTGAAGTTTTAAGTTGGGCTGAAAGTAGCGCTGTTGTGTACGCAAACAGCGTGCTTGGAGCAAAATGCAATAGAAACTCGGGTGTGCTTGATTTAATGGGAAGCATTGCTGGCTATGTTCCGTATTTTGGACTTTTAACTCCAGAAGGCAGAAAAGCTACGTGGAAAACAGAAATTAAAACCACTAAATTACCGGAAGCACAACTCTTAGGTTCTGCTATCGGAATGAAGGTAATGGAAGATGTCCCATATATTGTAGGGCTTGATAAGTTTATAGGTACTGAGCTTGATGATAAAACAAAAACTTATCTTAAGGACTTTGGTGCAGCAACTGCTTCTAATGGCGCTGTAGGGCTTTATCATATTGAAAACTTGACTCCAGAAGCAAAAGAAAGCGGTCAAGACCTTTTAGTTAAAGATTATAAAACATTTGTTGTTGATGATAAGGTTTTGGAAGACACATATAAAAATTACCCTGTAATTTGGAAAAATAAAGAAGCACAACCTAAACTTTGTTTTATGGGGTGTCCACATTTTAGTTTACAACAATTAAAAGATTGGACTGAAAAAATTGTAGAAGGATTAAAAGAAAACGGTAATGATAAGGTGCTAATTCCAACAGTTTTTACTGCTGCACCTGATGTTATAGAAAAATTCAAACAAGAAGATGATTATTATGAAAGGCTTACAAATGCTGGTGTAATACTTTCCTATATTTGTCCTCTTATGTATATGAACAATCCTCTTGCTAAGAAAAAACCTGTAATTACTTCTTCTAACAAATTAAGAACATACACTACAGCGAGATTTTATACAGATGATGAAATATTAGAGCAGTTAGTTAAAGGAGGTAAATAATGGCTAAGATATTTAAAGGTAGAGTAGTAGTACCTGGCACAACTAGCGCTAAAGCCTTAGTATCTCATGCTGGTCTTAACACATTAGCCTCTTTTCAGAATGCTCTCCAGTTTGGAGACAAAGAAGCAAAATGTGGGGATCAAAACAACAAGGATTTGTTTAAAAAGCCTATGGCAGGAGCTGCATTATGTTTACCTCAAACTATAGGATCTACAACTGGAGGATTTGTTCTTTATTGTGCTTGTGCTATGGAAAGACAGCCAGCATGTATGTTGTTTTCTCAGCCAATTGATTCATTAGCTGCTGCTGGTGCAATTTTACAAGATATTTGGTTAGAAAATAAATCTATGCCAGTCGTTGACAGTTTAGGCGAAGAGTTTTTAGACTATGTTAAAGACAACATGACTGTTTCTGTTAAAGATGACGGTGTTGTAGAAGTCAGTTAACGTATATCTTTTATCTTTTCTAGCACATGTAAGGTTGAGGCAACTGTAATAGGCAAAGATTTTGTATACCATGTTTCGCTTGTCATGTGTTCGTCTTTTACATCTGATCCAATAGTGATTGCAAGCATTCCTGGATGCTTGTTAACAAAACGGGCAGGTTCTACTGCGCCATGTATAACAACTTCGTAGCCTTCTAAGTTACATTGTTCCTTCAAACCAGACAAATAAAGTTTAGATAAAGCATTATCTCCATTAGACGGCCATACAGGTACAACAGAGTCTTCGATTAGCTTGTAATCAATATTGTAATCTTTGCCAATTTGATCAAATTGATTTAAAAGAGTTTTCATATATTCTTCATTATTTGAACGTGCAGAAACACCAATACGTAAGCTGCCTGAATCAAGTTTTAAAAATCCGATATTTGCTGAACTTTCAGGAACGTCTGGCTGAATTTCGCTCATTTTTATTAATCCGTTAGGAATTTTTGATAAAATTTCAGTCAACTTTAGAGAATCTGCATTGGAAATTGCTGGACTTGTTTCCATATCTTTAATGTTAAGCTCAAAGTCTTTCTCTTCACTACATTCTTTTTTAACGTTTTCTGCAACTTCATTAATAGCATCTTTTGCTTTATTATAATTTGCCGAAGAAACAGCAAGTTTTAAACTAAAAACTTTTGATATAGCATTATAAGCGTTTCCGCTATCAAAGCTTACGATTTGAAAACCTGGATCAATTTCTTTAATTTTGTTCATGCAGTCTATGCACATGGCAGAGCCGCTTTTTCTTGGCTTGGCAATGTCAACACCTGAATGACCTCCAATTAAATCAACAACTTCAATATCCATAAATTTCATATTGTCGTTTGTGCTTGTCTGATTGAATGTATGTGTATAATTTGCATTCATATAGCCTGCGGAGGAAATAAAAACTTCACCAGTTCTGGAACCATCGATATTTAAGAGATAATCGGCATTTAAAAATTCTGCAGGTACAAATTTTGAACCCATGCAGCCTATTTCTTCTGTTGTTGTAAATAAAAGCCTAAGTGGTCCATGAACAATATTCTTGTTTTTTGCAATAGCCAAGCTAATTCCTATGCCTTGTCCGTCATCAATACCACTACTAGTATGAAAATCTTTTGAAGGCACTTCGCCAGTTTTGTCATCCTTAACAAGACTTACGGACAAAGAATTTGGATCAATATTTTTATATGTCTCGTCAGCTGTAACAACCATATCCATATGAGTTTGGAGAATTATGTTAGGATAGTTTTCGTATCCTTTTGTAGCTGGAACATCAAAATACATACATCCAGCTGGTCCTTCAACGGGTTGAAAACCATTCTTTTTTGCCCAGTTTTCAAGATAGTTGCGAAGATCTGTTTCATGTTCAGATCTATGAGGGATGTCTGACATTTCCATATATTCATCTATTGCATTATTTGATATTTCTTGTGCTACGTCTTTGTATTTATCAGAAACTTTAGCGTTTTCTGCAATTGTGTTAGGATATCCTGATTGTTCGAGCTTTACTGGCCCTGCTACACAAGCGCATAACAAACATGCAGTTAATGAAATGATTAATGAAGTTGTTAATATTTTTACTTTTGTCATCTTTCCTCCTTTAGGTACGTTTATTTTACAATATTTTGTATTTACTGAATAATTTTTTCTGGTTTATGCCAACATTCTGTTTTTGGAAGTTCTGGATAATCGTCAGCGTAAAAGACAGGGTCTAAGCCTTGTTTCCTCTGTTTGTCATAATCTTTTAAGGCCAATAATGCCCATTTTCCAAGGAAGAACAAAGACAGGATATTAAGAACTGCCATAATACCCATAAAGATGTCAGCTAAACCCCAAGCTAAATCTAGGTTACTTAATGTTCCAAAAAATACAGGAAATAAGCAAAGGATTCTAAAATATTTTAATGCTTTTCTATTAGTTGTTATAAATTTGAAATTGCTTTCTGCGTAACTATAATTGCCAATAATACTACTGAAGGCGAAGAAAAATATAGCTATAGTCATAAAATGAATACCTGCTTCTCCTATAGAATTATGAAGTGTCATTTGTACTAAAGGCATGCCATTATATTGATATGCAATATCAGGATTTGTTACGCAAAATACAAGAACCATAAAGGCTGAACTAGTACAAATTAAGAAAGTATCAATATATGCTGACAAGGCTTGAATCAAACCTTGTTTTACAGGATGTGAAACTGAAGCGCATGCTGCAGCATTTGGGGCAGAACCCATACCTGCCTCATTTGAAAGCAATCCTCGCTTTGTGCCGTATAAAAGCGCCATACCTGCGCCTCCTCCTAAAATCGATTGTAGGCTAAAAGCGTTATCAAAAATTGCAGCAAATACATTTCCCATGCAGTTAATATTTGAAAAAACTATAAACAGGGCTAGAGCCATATATAATAATGCCATTATAGGCACAATTATTGAAGATACATTTCCTATAGCCTTCATGCCGCCAAAAATTATCAATGCTGTAATTGCTACAAGAATAATTCCAATAAAAAAATGAACTTGATTAAGGTTTAATCCTGTTTCAATAAAATAATAATCGAAAGACGATGTAGTATTAAACGATTGTAGGGCATTAAAGCCAAAACCAAAAGCCAAAATTAAAGATACAGCAAAAACAATACCTAACCACTTTTTTCCAAGACCTTGTTCTATATAGTAAGCAGGACCTCCTCTATAAGCACCATAAGGAGATCGTCTTTTCCAAATTTGAGCAAGTGTTGATTCAATAAAAGCAGACGAAGCACCAATAATTGCCAAAACCCACATCCAAAAAACAGCACCAGGACCTCCCATAATAATTGCTGTTGCAATTCCTGCTATATTTCCTGTGCCAACACGAGAACCAGTAGAAATCATTAATGCCTGAAAAGAAGAAAGTGATTTTTTACGCTTGACAGGTTTTTTGTCCGCGATATATTTGAACATATCAGGAAAACGCCTTATTTGAACAAATTTAGTACGTATTGTATAGGTTAAACCACAAATAAGTAGTAAGCCTACAATTAAGTAGGCATACATTGCGTCATCTATTTGAGAAATTATGTTAGTAAGCGAATCGATTTTATTCCATTATAGAAATATGAAGAGTTCCGGCTTCTACTAAAGATTTAGCTAAATCATCCATGTTTGTATTTTCTTCAAGCTCGGTAAGAAGAGCAACCATCATAGGTAAATTTAATCCTGTTACGATTTTAACATTTTTGTGAAATTTATTTTTTGCTCTAAATAATGTTGTACTTGGAGTACCGCCTAAAATATCAACTAATGCGATAACGCCATCTCCCTCATCGACTTCTTCAATTGCTTCCATTGTTTCATCAAAATAATCATCTAAAGATGTGCTTGTATTAAGAGGAAGAACTTTAATATTACTAATATTGTCAGCAAACATTTTTGCTGTGTCTACTAAGCCTTCTGCAAATTGTCCATGCGTTGCTATAATTACTCCAACCATTTTTCCTCCTTTGGTTGCTGTTTATTGTACCACTATTTTTGCAATTGCTTTGCAAATAGAAATATTTTTATTATAAATATTTCTACAAAGCTCTGGAAGATTTCCTAAATCACTTTTATGTGTAATTAAATCTAAAACTTGTAGGTTGTTATTGCTAATCTGTTCTATAGTGGTTTTCCATTCATCATAATATGAATTCCATACACCTTTGATGGTAAGTTCTTTTCTAAGTATATTACTGTGTTGTGAAAGTTTAATTTGTGTGTCTGAAGCAGGGTTTCCTAAAAGAACAACTGTACCATGGGGTTTTGTATGATTAATTGCATTTCCTAAAGCATTTCCAAAACCTGTACCTTCTATAGAAGAATCAAAAAGAGTATCTGGTATATCTTTTACACACTTGACTCCATGTTTATTTGCAAAGTCAATTTTTTCGTCTACTATATCTACGAGTATAACGTTATTAATGCCAAAAATTTTAGCCCACCGAGCTGCCATTATGCCTATTGGTCCAGCTCCAAATATTAATAGTGACGAACACTTTCCGGCTGTTCTTACTGCATGTTGAGCGACAGTTGCTGGTTCGATAAGCGCGAATGCTTCCTCGTCAATTTCTTTAGGAGCTTCAATAAAGTTCCATTTACTTGGAAGAAGACAATATTCAGAGAAACCACCGTCTCTTCTTGATCCTAAATAATCATAGTTTTCACACATTGCATAATAATTTTGCTTGCATTGTTCGCATTTATTACATGGAATAATTGGGAAAACTGCACCACATTTGCCAATAAGATTCTTATTTGCTTCATTTCCAACTTCAACGATTGTACCTCCAAATTCATGGCCTAAGGTTAAAGGATATTTCCCATTACTTGTGCCATGTTGATAAATTCTTGGAATATCAGAACCACAAATTCCGCATGAGCTAACTTTGATTAATAATTCCTCACCGTGAGGAATAGGTTTGTCTGCTTCTACAGTTTGAAAATCGCCTATTTTAAATAATTTAGTTGAGAGCATGTAAATATGATTTGAAATCCTGACTAAAATTTTCTGCTTTATTATTTTTATTTAATAATGCGGAGCCAATTACAACTCCAGTGGCCCCTGCATTAAAAGCTTTAGCAACGTTTCCTGAATTGCAGTTTCCATCAACAAAAATGTCAATATTCAGGTTCTTGTCTGCTACACGTTTAATTTTATTAAGTGCATCTGGCAAAAACTTTTGACCTGCAAAACCCGGTTCTACACTCATAATCAAAACAAAATCTAAAATTTCTTTTACTTCGTCAATATATGTTATAGGAGTAGCAGGACTAAACGCAAAGCCAGCTTTTGCTCCTTTGTTTTTTATTGCTTGTAATAGCTTATAAGGGCCTTTACAGGTCTCTGGATGAAAAGAAACTTGATCTCCTTCTTTAACGTCAAAATAAGTAAAAGCTTCTGCCGGATTTATGCACATTAAATGAAGGTCTAGAGGAAGTTTTGTAACTTCGTGTAACGCTTTATAATCTTCACTACCTAACATAATATTAGGAACAAAATTACCATCCATAACATCAAAATGTATCATGTCTATGTTAGATTTTTCGAATTCTTTAACATATGTAAGCATGTCCCATGGTTTTGAACACATTATTGATGGTGCAAATTTCTTTTTCATAACAACTCCTTCTGAAATCAATTATATCAAAATTTAATCATATCAAAAAAAAGAATTTTTTTGTTTGTTTGTTGGTATAATGCCACGTTGGTAAGAAAAGGAAAGAAGGAAAAATGAAAAAGTATATTTGTGAAGCATTAGGAACATGCGTTTTAGTTTTGTTCGGATGCGGAGTTGCAACAATCACAGGAACTTTGTATGGAGTTAGCCCAATAGTCACTCCTCTAGCATTTGCTTTTGCAGTTGTTGCTATGTATTGTGCATTTGGCCACATCTCAGGCTGCCACATCAATCCTGCCGTTTCACTTGCAATGTTTTTAGACAAAAGAATTAACGAAAAAGATTTACTTTTCTATATTATTTCTCAACTTGTTGGTGCTTTTGTTGGTGCTGCATTATTATTTGCATTTCTAAGCACATCAGATATTGTAAGCCAATACGGAATTAACCAATTTGGTTTTGGGGCTAATGGATTTGGTGAAACATCTCAATTTGGCATTAATATGATAGGTGCTATCGTTGCTGAAGTTATTTTAACTTTTGTATTTGTTTTAGTTGTGTTGAGCGCAACAGCAAACAAAAAAGCATCTGCATATGCTGGAATCATTATTGGATTGGCACTAGCTTTAGTTTATTTTATTGGTATCCCATTAACAGGAGCATCAGTTAACCCTGCTCGTAGTTTTGGGCCTGCATTGATGGGATTTATTGCTACTCAAGATGCAACATCTCTTAGTCAATTATGGGTATTTGTCGTTGCTCCATTAGTTGGTGGTGCTTTAGCTACAGGATTTTGGAGATTGGTTTGTGCTCCAAAAAAACCAGCTCCTAAAGCTGCTCCTAAACCAACAGCCAAAAAAGAAGAGCCAAAAAAACCAGCTGCTAAAAAACCAGAACCTAAAAAAGCTGAAACAAAAAAAGCAGAACCTAAAAAAGAAGATAAATAATAATTAATTATATATTTAAGTTTTCAGCAACCCTGCTATAATGCGGGGTTGTTGTTTTATAGGAGACAAAATGAAAAAATATAATCCAGCAGAAATTGAACCAAGATGGCAAAAGCACTGGGAAGAGCACGGTGCCTTTGAAATCCAGGATAATGGAAACAAGAAAAAATATGTTCTCGAGATGTTTCCATATCCTTCTGGAGATATTCATATGGGGCATGTTAGGAATTATGCAATAGGCGATGCAATTGCTCGTTATTCAAAAATGAATGGCTACGATGTTCTTCATCCTATGGGATGGGATGCATTTGGCTTACCTGCTGAAAATGCTGCTATTAAAAATAATACTCATCCTTCTGAATGGACTTATAAGAATATCGATAAACAATTGGCTAGTTTTAAACGTATGGGTTTCTCATATGATTGGGAACGTAAAGTTGTTGCTTGTGACCCAGAGTATTACAAATGGGGTCAGTGGATTTTTAAACAATTTTACAAAAAAGGTCTTGTTGAACGTAAGAACTCTCCAGTAAATTGGTGTCCAGGATGTAAGACAGTTCTTGCTAACGAACAGGTTGAACAAGGCAAATGTTGGAGATGTCACAGCGAAGTTGAAAAACGTGATTTAACACAATGGTATTATAAAATTACCGAGTACTCTGATCAGCTTCTTAAAGATCTTGACAAATTAGAAGGATGGCCAGATAGAGTTCGTCAACAGCAAGCAAACTGGATTGGAAAATCTGAAGGTGCTGAAGTTGATTTTAAACTAGAAGATACAGGAGAGACAATAACTGTATTTACAACAAGAGCCGATACTTTGTTTGGTTGCAGTTTCTTTGTTCTTGCTCCAGAATATGAAGGCCTTAAAGAAATGGTCAAAGATACAGAATATGAAACTGATGTTCTCAAGGTTATCGAAGATGCTTCAAAAATTTCTGCATTAGAGCGTGCTCAAGGAGACAAAGAAAAACATGGTGCTTTTACAGGTAAATATGTCATTAATCCTGTTAATAATGAAAGAGTACCAGTTTGGGTTGCAGATTACGTTGTTGCCGATTATGGAACAGGTGCTGTCATGGCAGTCCCTTGTGGCGACCAACGTGACTTTGAATTCGCAAAAAAATACGATTTGCCAATTATTCCAATTATTTTGAAGGATGATGATCCACTATATGAAAAATTAAAAGATGAGCAAAATAGAGCAATTACAAAAGTCGACTGGCCAGAGGCTATGGAAGCTGAAGGTACGCTAGTTCAGTCAGGTCAATTTACTGGATTAATTGGTGGCAAACGTTCAGAAGGTGAAGCAGCCATAATTAAATTTTTGAATGACAATGGTACAGGAAGAAAGAAAACGGAGTATAGGCTTAGAGATTGGTTAATTAGCCGTCAGCGTTATTGGGGGAATCCAATACCTGTTATTCATTGCGAGGAATGTGGTGAGGTATTAGTTCCAGATGAGGACTTACCAGTTAAGCTTCCTGAAGATATTGACCTGGCAAATGGCGAGACGCTCGCTACTCATAAGTCATTTGCAGAATGTACTTGTCCTAAGTGTGGGGCTCCAGCAAAAAGAGAAACTGACACAATGGATACATTTACATGCTCTAGTTGGTATTATCTTCGCTACACAGATCCTCATAATAAGGATTTGCCTTTTGACAGAGACATTGCAAATAGATGGATGCCTGTTGATCAATACATTGGAGGTATTGAGCATGCAATATTACATTTGCTGTATTCTCGCTTTTTTACAAAAGCTTTTAGAGATATGAAGCTTCTAGATTTTGATGAGCCGTTTACTCGTTTGCTTTGTCAGGGTATGGTAAAAGATGAACATGGCGAGACTATGTCAAAGTCAAAAGGTAATGTAGTTGCTCCTGAAGATATGATTGCCGAATATGGAGCAGATGCTGTTAGAGCATATATTTTGTTTATGGCTCCACCAGATAAAGACTTACTTTGGGACGAAAGTGGTTTGGCTGGAATTTATAAATTTATGAATAGATTTTGGCGTGTAGTTAATGATCTTGTTTGTAAAGCAGGGTCTGATAACGTAGACGATAATCAAACATTGTTTAAACAAGAAAATGAGACTAAATTAAAAGCAGCTAGAGACAATATGATTCGTATGCGTCACGAAGTTGTGGGCCGTGCTACAAAAGACTATGAACGTTATAATTTCAATACTGCAATATCTGCAATTATGGAGCTTACAAACGCAACTGTAGAATATTTAACTTATGCAAATCCAGATACTAGAGATGAAACTACATTTGAAATTGCCGAAACATTAGTTAAGTTAATAGCTCCAATTGCTCCACATATGGCAGAAGAGCTTTGGACAGATGTTTTAGAACATGAATATTCAGTCCATACACAAGCATGGCCAAGTTTTGATGAGAGTAAAGCCAAAAAATCAGAAGTAGAGCTTGCAGTACAAGTTAATGGTAAAATTAAAGCGAAGATAAATGTTGCTACAGATGCAAGTAAAGAAGACATTGAAAAAATAGCATTGGAGGCTGTCAACTTAGACTCGCAACCTAAAAAAGTAATAGTTGTACCAAACAGACTAGTAAACATAGTAAAGGGGTAAGGATGAAATTTTCAATTAATCAAAAAACATTAAACGATATCTTAAGCATCACTGCTAAAGGAGTATCGGCTCGTTCAAATATGCCTGCGTTAGCTGGGGTTTATGTAGAGGCAAACGAAAATGAAGTTTCGATTAGATCAACTAATTTAGAGCTCTCAGTATCTGTTAGTGCTCCAGCATTAATCGAAGAAGACGGCAGTGCTTTGCTTCCTGCTAAATTATTTTCAGACATTGTTTCAACATTTAAAGATGAGGCTGTAAGCGTTTCAACAACTGAGGAAAATGCTGAAATCTCATGCGACAAATCAAACTTTAATATTAGAGTTATGAATGCTACAGATTTTCCTCCTTTCCCAGAGGTCGAAGCCACACAAACTGTAACACTACCTTTTAAAGAGTTCAGTTCTATGGTCAAAAAGGTTGCTAAGATGGTTTCTCGCGATGAGTCTCGAGCTATTCTCCAAGGTGTAAATATCAATTATGAAAACGGGACTCTCGAGATGGTAGCAACTGATGCTTACAGAATTGCTGTAGCAAAGAAAGAAATGAATATTGATGGTGTTGAGAATTTTAATGCTGTAATTCCTGGCGCTTTCTTGATGGATGTTGCTGGACTTTCTGGCGAGATAGAAAACGCTCAAGTTTCTCTATCTCAAAACCAAGTTGTTGTAACTTGTAATGATATTGTATTTGTTAATAGACGCATAGAAGGAAATTTCCCAGATTACAAACAATTGTTGCCAGAAGAAAAGGCAATGGTTGCCAAAATTAATAATGCTGAACTTGCAGATGCTGTAAGACGAATCTCAGTTCTTTCAGCGCATTCCCCAGTTGTTAAATTTACATTTGACAATACAGCAGGGGTTGTAAAATTGGACGGAACAGCTCAAGATGTTGGTTCATGTGAAGAGTCAATTACTTGTGATTTTGAACAATTTAACGAGGAAGATGCTGTGCTCATAGCTTTTAATTGTCATTATGTTTTAGAGGGGCTCGCTTGCATTGATACAGAAAAAGTTAAAATTGAAATTGCAAAAGATTCTGCACGTGCTGTTTTCTATGACGAGTCTGGACAAAATTTGATTTACGTATTACTCCCAGTTAGAGTTGCGTGAACAAATTAAAAAACATAAAACTAGAAAATTTCAGAAATTACAGTAAACAAAGTTTCGACAATCTGAGTGATTTTAATATTCTTGTTGGTCCAAATGCTGTCGGTAAAACAAATTTCATTGAGGCAGTCCAACTAGTAACTGAACTTTCATCATTTCGACATCCAAAAGCTATAGACCTTATTAAAGAAGGCGAGGAATGGTGTAGAGTTGAAGCTAGTTTTGAAGACGATAATGCAATTCTGTTTGTTGATAATAAAAAAACATATAAACTAAATGGAAAACATACTAGATATAAAGGTAAATTTCCAAGTGTTACTTTTACACCGGATGAGTTAATGATGGTTAAAGGTGGCAATTCACCAAAAAGAGATGCTGTAGATTCGTTAGGTAGCCAACTTTCAAAAAATTACTATACTGTTAGAAAAGACTACGCTAAAGCTCTTCGTCAAAAAAATAAGTTACTTAAAGATGGCGTAAATGAAGAAACTTTAAATAGCATAAATGATGTAATGGTCATTACTGGATCGCAACTTATATGTTACAGAAACGAGCTCATCAAAAAAATTAAACCCTTACTTCAAAGTTTTTATAAACAAATTACGGGTAGTGATGAAGAACTCGAAATTACTTACGAAACTTCGTTTGAAGTAGATAATTTTAATAGAGACAATGTTAGAGAATGTTTTAAAAATAATATAGATACTGAAGAAGAGATACACAAAAAAAGTTCTTTGACAGGGCCTCATAAAGATCAAATAAGGTTTATTCTTAACAAAAAAAATGCAGTAGATTTTGCTAGTCAAGGCCAACAACGAAGCATAGTTCTTGCTTTTAAGCTTACGGAGCTTCAGCTTATAGAAAATATGTTAAATAAAGTCCCGATACTTTTATTGGATGACGTAATGAGCGAGCTTGACGCTACAAGACGTAAAATGCTCACAAAATTTGTTTTAGGTAAAACTCAGACTTTTGTTACAACAACAAATCTTGATTATTTTGATCAGGAGTTGCTAAATAAAAGCAATATTATTGAAATAATTAAAAATTAGATATTGTTTAATTTTTTATATTGTTATGACCCTAAATTGAAAATTTAATAAAAAACTTCTAGTTATGTTGTAAAAAATCAATAAATATTAACTTTTAAAGTAACAATTTAAAAGTTCTTTTTTTCTGAACAGGTATTTTATATAAGTTTTGTTTTTGTAATTAAGTTTTTAAGGAATTTTTACAACATAACTTAACATTTTTTCTAAATTTTTTAAGTTTAGGGTATAAATAAAGAAATATTTTTCAAAAAAAGTAAAAAATAATCTATTATCTAAAAATTTAATAACAAGTAGAATTTTGCTACTTTTTTATATAATAAGTTTGATGGAAAAAGTAAAATTTATACATGCAGCAGATTTGCATTTAGGGGCACCGCTTTTAGGAGTAGATCCTAATGATCCACTTATTGACGCTGCTAATAAAGCTTTTGACAATGCCATTAAAGAAGCAATTAAACGTAAAGTTGATTTTTTTATAATAAGCGGAGATGTGTTTGACAGAAAAGAAATCCCTTATGAAGACTATAAATTTTTTATTCATGAAATAAACAAATTAGATGTTCCTGTTTTTTTGTGTGCTGGCAACCACGATCCTTTTGAATCATGGAAGAGAACAAAAACATATGGTCCATTACCAGAGCATCTTCATTTGTTTCCACAAGATATGGTTGCTAAATTTGATGTAGGGTCTTGTACTATTGCTGGTATAAGCTATCCTCAAAATAAATATTATTTAAATCAATTTGCCAAACTCAATAAACAAGATTTAAGTATTGGTGTCCTACATACAGGACTTGATATTGACGAAACAATTATGCCAGTTAAGAAAGAAGAACTCGACGTGCTTGAATTTGATTATTGGGCTTTGGGTCATATTCATAAAAGAGAAACTTTTAAGCTAAACAATACAATTGCTTATTCAGGTTGTACACAAGGTTTACATATAAATTCAAGTTCAACTAATGGGGTTAATTATGTTGAGCTTACTAAAGGTAAATGTGATGTTGAGTTTATTCCTACAGCAAAAGTTAAATGGTTAAAACTGGATATTGATGTTTCAGATTGTGACAATCTTGATGATGTGCTTAATTTGTGTAGAAGTAAAACTTTAAATTACTATACAAGAATTACTTTAACTGGTAAAACAAAATTGCATAATGAGTTTAACGTAAAAAATCTTACTTTTATTCAAAATCAGTTAACAAATTGTCAAAAAATTACAGACGAGACAACAAATGACTACAATTTAGAAGCATTAAAGGAAGAGGGACTATTCCCTTCTTATGTTTTAAATACAGAAGTAGGTGACAAAAAAACTAAATTAGCAGTTTTGGATATATTGGGGATAAATGAATAAGTTATTTTTGAAAAACATTCATATTGATTCCTTTGGCTCTTTAAGAGACAAGTCTGTTGGAGAGTTTGTACCAGATTTTAATATTGTCTATGGTCAAAATGAAGCTGGTAAAACTTCAATTGTTAATTTTATTAAAGGAGCTTTAACAGGATGGACGAAAAGAAAATCCATTAAAAACCCAAATATTTATTCAAACAATCCAAGAAGTGGAATTCTTACTTTTGGAGGAGAAGACTCAGTAATTGTAAAGCGCAGCGATAACGATTATGAAGTTATCGGAAATAAAGATAACTTTGTATTACCTGATACTGATAATTTTGATACGCTTTATTGTTTAAATTCAGATAAGCTTTGGGATTTAGATAACGAAATAAGTGCAAAATTTTTGACAGCGGAAACAGGAACAAAAATAAGCCCTGCGGATGCACTAGATCTTACAGAAAAAGAAATCAAACAATGTAATAAAGAAATAAAAGAAACAAAAAGTAATATTAATGATTTTGACGAACTTATTGCAATGGAACAACAAAAGATTGATGAAATTGAAACCGATACTTCCATTCTTCCACAATTGCAGGAAGAGCAGAATAAAGTTAATAATGAAAATCCAGCTTTACAAAAAGAAATTTCTCGTTTGCAAGATTTATGTGGACAGGGAAAGGTTATTGAAGACCAAGCTAAAAATAAAAAAGTTACCAAAGTTATTACTGTAATCGGATTTATTCTTTTGGTGTTAGGGTTAATTGGTTTATGGACTGGTTACTTGTTTGATGAATATAAATATTTGATTTACTTGGGTATTGTTTTAGACCTAGTTGGTATTGTTATTTTATTGATTCTTACAATTAAAACAATAAGAAAAAATAAAAAACTTCAAAGTTTTATGGATGAAAGTCAATTTAAAACGACAAAAGAAATACAAAAAGCTATTGACAAAAAAACAACTTTATTTAATGACAACGTTAAAAAACTCAATGAAATTAATAGACAGATTGTATCTATAGAAGCTAAACAACAAACTCCACTTCAACTAAAACAATATGAAGTAGAAAAACAAAGATATATTGAAAAACTTCAGGACAGTAATAAAAAACTTGATGTTGCTCAAACTAAAAAAGCAATTCTTGAAGAAGCTATTGAATCTTGGAAGCAAAATAGTCAACCTCAATTTTATGTTGATGTTTCAAAATATTTTGAAATTATGACAAATGGAAAATGGAATAAAGTTTTTGTTGAGGATAATCAAATATATGTTTCAGGCAAGGACACATTAACGCCTGATTACTTGTCGCTGTCTACTCGCCAACAATTATATCTTGCACTCCGTATTGCTGTACTTGTGCGTCCAGAGAGTCAGGGTACAAATATTCCTGTATTGTGTGACGATATATTAGTTAATTTTGACGAAGAGCGCAGGCGAGGTGCTATTAAAGCATTAACTGAACTTTCAAAATACAAGCAGGTAATAATGTTTACTTGTCATAAAGAAATAGTTCGAGCAGCAAGACGAGTTCACTGTATTAATTTATAGTGTTTGAATGCGTTGTAAATTCCATCGTCTAAAATATCTGTTGTAACATAAGTAGCAAGTTTTTTTAGTTCTGGAATTGCATTTCCCATAGCAATACTAATGTGACCAAATTCCATCATGTCTTTATCATTCGGGCCGTCGCCAACAACAATGCATTGTTTTTGACTAGCTCCAACAAAATCCAGGACTTGTTTTATGCCCCTAGCTTTATAGCAGTCTTTCAAGGTTATTTCACCTGAATATGGATCTGTTGATTTAAAACTAGCTTTTTCTACACGCGCTTCTTTAGGTAAGAGTTTACGAACTTTATCGATAGAGGTTGTACATTGCACATAATTTATATTAAAAATATCTTTATATTTTTTTGAATATTTTTCGGTTTCATCATCGACAGTAATAGGCATTAATGAAGGCAAAAACGGTACATTCATCTCTACTAAATCATCTAGAGTTTTGTTAATTGGTTCATAACCTAAATAGCATTGCGCAAATTTAGTAAGTGTCCAACTAGGGAAGACTACATCATTTTCTGTTTCTATCATAAAAGGAGTATTAAGCTTTTTAAACATGTTAAAAATCTTGTTAGAAACCTCAACACTAAAAGTTTGTTTATTTACAATTTTGTTATGATAATCAGCATACTCGCCAGTAGCTGCAACAAAACCATCAAAGCCAAAGTCTTGTAATTCTTTATGAATTTTAGATTTAACTCTACCTGTGCACACGAATATTTCGTGACCATTTTCTTGAGCAGTTTTTAATGCTTTTTGAGCGGACTTTGGGAATTCTCCCTGTGGTGTTACAAGTGTTCCATCTACATCCAAAAATATGTATTGTTTTTCATTCATTAAACCTATATAATAACAGAGGTTCGAAAAAGATCGGGGAGAAGTTATGAGTAAATTATTTTCGACAGAAGTTACAAAAATGGGTCCTGAAGCTCAAAGAAGTTTGGACAAGAAGATGGTTATCCTTTTTGGAAGCTATACTCCTGCAGAACTTAAAAATTATTGTTTTAATATTTCCGGTGGAACAATCGAAGGAACAATTGAACCAGGAATGAAAGTTGTTTTTGACGATCAAGAATATGAAATTACATTAGTAGGTAGTGAAGCTCAAAATACTCTTCAATCAATTGGTCATTGTTGTTTTAAATTTACTGGAAAAACTGAAGATGGCATGCCAGGAACAATTCACCTAGAAGATAAGCCAGCTCCAAAAATTGAAGTTGGTACTAAAATCGAAATTATAGATTAATTTATTCCCACTCAATAGTTGCAGGAGGTTTTGGGCTCATGTCGTAGCAAACGCGACAAATTCCTGGAACCTCTTTTAATATTCTAATAGTGATTTTTTCAAGCTTTTCCCATTCAAGCCGAGGTACAGTTACTTCCATAGCATCTGTTGTGTTGACACAGCGTATAATCGCTACCCATTCGTAAGCACGTTTACCATCCTTGACACCAGTTGCTTTGAAGTCAGGAATGCTAATAAAGTATTGCCAAATATCCTGGCCGTCTAATTCTTGACGAAGGATTGCATCTGCTTCACGAAGTGCTTCTAATCTATCTCTTGTGATTGCGCCTAAGCATCTGACGCCTAATCCCGGGCCTGGGAATGGTTGACGTTCTACCATAGATTCTGGTAGGCCTAGAGCTTTGCCTACAACTCTTACCTCATCTTTGTATAAGAATTTTACAGGCTCAACCAACTCAAATTGTAAGTCATCAGGGAGGCCTCCAACATTATGATGAGCTTTGACTCCGTCAGATTCTAGGATGTCTGGATAAATTGTACCTTGGGCGAGGAAGCTAATTTCACCTTTGTTATTTGCTTTGCGTGCTTCTTCCTCAAAAACTCTAATGAATTCAGCACCAATGATTTTACGTTTTGTTTCTGGTTCTGCAACGTCTTCAAGCTTGTTTAGAAATCTATCGGTTGCATCAACATAAACGAGGTTGGCGTCAAGCTCATCTTTGAAAACTTTGAGAACTTCTTCGCTTTCGCCTTTGCGCATTAGACCATGGTTAACATGAACACAAATGAGCTGTTTTCCAATTGCTTTAATTAGTAGAGCTGCTACAACAGAACTATCTACTCCACCTGAAAGAGCAAGCAAGACACGTCCATCTTTTACTTGAGATTGGATTTCTTTAACTTGTTCGTCAATAAAATTATTTGCGAGTTCATGATTTGTGATTCTTTGCGTGGTTTCTGGTCTCATTTTTACTCCTTTAGTTACGCGCAATTTTAGCACTTTTTAATGTATAATAATCTTCATTATCTATCAATTGGAGTAATTATGGAATCAATTCATACTGCTATTGACTTTATAAGTCAAGAGGCAAGCCCCATTACTGGCGATATGTTGTTTTTTTTATTTGCTGGATTATTGGCGATAGCTTTAATAGCTTTACTTGTTTTAAAGAAGAAAAAAATTGCTGCTTCGGTATTAACCTCTGTTTTTATTGTTGCATATGTAGGTGTGGCTGTTGCTGTTCCGTCTTCAAGTGAAAAAGTAATTGCTACAGTTGACATGAACAACAAAAATGTCTTCATTGAAGATGGATATATCAATAACAATACTGATGAAAAATATCAGGTTCAGAATATTGAACTTGAAAAAAAAGCTTACAAAGGAAACGACAATTGGTATGTTGCAGATCAAAAAGTCAAAGATAAAACAGATTGCCAAATAGATATTAATCCAAATAGCAATAATAAGATTTCTTATAGTACTGATGCAAGTTTTGAAACATGTAAAGAGCTTGTAGGAAAAACAGCAGTAAACGTTAAATTTGATTTACAACGCTATACAAAAGTAGAAGGTCAAATATTTGACAACGATGGCAATCCAATAGTTGGTGCAACAGTAAGCTTTGACATAGCTAGTGCACTATTTGATAATGAAAATGTCCCTATAGCAGTAACAGATTTAAACGGAAAGTATTGTTTATATTTGTTGCCTGGATCTAAGGGAACAATCACATTCGATGCTAATGATAAATCAAGAAAGTATAAGGATGTTGAAATTACAGAGAAAGATATTACATTAGAAGACGTATCTTTACTTCAAGAAGCAAAAGAGCCCAAAACATTAACAGGTCTTATTTATAACGGCGAGGAACAGGTCGGCGTTGAGGGTGATAATACTGTTGATATGAGATTTTATTCTTCAGTAGAAGCTGGTAATCACATAGCAAAAGCAACTCCAGCTTATGGTTGTGCGTGGAAAATAGGTGGTACAGAAACTCGCAATTTTGATTGGTCTATAGAAAAAGCTAATGCAAATGTGTATACTCATGATTTTTCTTTAACCCAAGAAAGTACAAGTGTTGTCAAAGATTTTACTTATAACGGTGATCAAACTAATTTAGATAATATTCATATTACTTTTGATGATAATAATATAAGCGTTAATCCTTTAAAAGGAAGTCCGCAAAATTTTGATGTAAGTTTAAATGCTAATGCTAATGCAAAAACAACTTCAGGAACTGTAATTGTTGATGAGGGCAAAAATTACAAAGAAGCAAAAGTGCGTTTTAATGTAGAGGTTGTTGAGTCTGCCAAAGCAGAAGGTATAATCTCAAAAAGTAAAGAAGGGACAACAGGCCATGATCCAAGCGATATTAAAGAAGGACTAACTATATATCTTAAATATGTTGATAATGAGGGTTATCCAGCTTTTCTTACAGCAACCACTGATAAAGATGGAAAGTATACTTTTAATCATTTACCACAATTAGGAACACAAGCTAAAGTGTACTGTAATGAATTTGGATATTTTGGTCAAAAAGAAATAACTTTAAATCAAGATACTATTGAATCAAGCGTCAATCTTAAAGGACCGCATTTAGATAACTATTCTGCAGAAGAACTTGCTAAAGCTGCTGACATGATTTCTTCAAACAATGTAGTAATGAAGAATGAATTCGAAAATTATGCTGCAAACGATGAAGTTTGGTTTAGTCAAAGCAATTATCAACAGCCAGAAAATGCAAAAAAAGGTTTCTTCGACGAAGCAGATCCGAGCCTATGTAATCAAGATTACAAATGTAATTTTGAAATAAACAATGCAAAAATTGTTAAGGAAGATGAATATAAATGTCAATTTATGTATCTTCGAGTAATTGGTATTAATCACGATATGATGGCAAATGCTGACGGTTCTGAAGTTGGCAAAAAAGCTGGTCTTACTTTCCAAACAGTACGTAGTTTGCCTCGCGATTATGCATTTCAAGAAGATCCAAATGCAAAAGTTATGTGTTGGAACCATGGCTTTAATGCACTTAGAAATGATTTAAGTGGCGATAATGGTCGTATTTTTAGCAGAATTGCAACACCTCTTAAGAATCAAATTGTAAGAAGTTTAAAAACTTCTGTTAACGAAAACAAAACTTCTTATGATAAAACAGGAGATAAATTATTTCCTCTATCTATTACTGAAATGACCAAGTATCAAAATCCACTATATAACTTTGAATGGTTAAAAAACGATAAAGAAGGAAGTCAGTACGAGTGGTTTAAAACACGTGATAAAAATGAAAATAAAGGTTACTTTGACGATCTTTCAGATTTAGGTCAAGCTAATAGTGGAGACTCAATGGGAACACAATTAGGCGTCGCAATGGGAAGAACTTTATATCCGCTTTCGGCATCTAATCCTCAATACTTTACTATTAATTCTCAAGGCAACACATTTTCTTATGATAATAGTTATTCACAACGTGTAGGCATGGCACCAGCATTTGCTGTTGGAACTATGGATGGAACCAAACATATCACATTTAATGGTACAAATGTTACGTTTACTGATGAGAACAACAAAGAGATAACAAGCGATAGGCACACAACAGCATCTACTTTCAAATTTAGGGTAGCTGCTAAGCAAGGTACTACCCTTGAGTCAGTTATAATTAATGATGTACCACAACAAATAAAATCAGAATATGATATTACGCTTACAAATGAGCCTACAAAAATAGTAGCAATTGCTAAAGGCGAAGCCAAACAATCTCCAATTTTAAAAGGAACAGTAAATTATCAAAAGAATCTCGGAGATACTACAAAAGATATTGTAGATGGTGGTGAAACCCTATATTTTTACAAACAAGGTGAAGATCAAGCTTTTGCAACAACAGTCTCTCAGAATAATGGCAATTATGAAATCAATTTTAATGACGATACATTAGTTGGAGAACAGATCGTTGTAAAAGTTCCTTCAAAGCCTGGAATATCTGCTTATGAAACAACAACAGCTGCTTTAGTTGCAGGTGAAAATACCTTAGATGTAAAAATTAACGGATTAGACCTTTATACAATTGAGGAATTAAGCAAAGTTGGAGATTGGCTCAATGATCATGAAAATGATGCAAACCTTAAAGACACTGCTATTTATAAAGAGTTTGATAATTACATTAAAACGGATTGCGTATGGTATTCAAACAGTATGGGCAAACAACCTAATGAAATTGGAGAAGGATTTCCAGGAGTATTTAATACATCATTAGCAAACCAAGACTATAAATGTTTCTTTAAGGGCACTGATGAAAGAAACAATTACTTATTCTTGAGAGTTCTTGATATTTTACATGATCCTCTCTCTAGTGGTAAAGGACATGCAGGACTTACCTTCCAAACTGTTCATAGTGTTCCTTATAAAACTGTGTTTGGAGGAAAATGGTGGGGAGAATCTAACCTAAGAACTTTGTTACAACGCAATGGAGATGTTTTTAACAAATTGAGCGCATGTAACTTGACAGATTATATTGTTAATGTTGACAAATATTCACAAGCTGATAGAGGTGAAGCACCTAATATCCAAACAACACATGACAAGTTGTTTACGATTTCATATTCAGAAGCATGGAATACTAATGGAGTCTTAACCAATAATAGAAGTTGGTATGGTAATAGTGGAGACAATACTGAAGGTCATACATATAAATGGTATCAAGTACACAACGTAGATGGTTCAAAAGGAAATGATTGTATTTTGCATATGCATTGGGCCAATAATCAAGTAGATGTTGGCGAGAAAAGTTGTACATGGGAGCGTAGTGTTTATTATGATAATGAGGCATATTCAATGCTTATAAGGGTGGGTGCTCCAAATTCATATAATTATGATACTAGTGGTGAAGGTATTGCGCCATGTTTCTGCTTAGGAGGTAAATAATGAAGAAAAAGATTTTTACACCAGCTCTTTCAATACTTTTAGTAGGATGCTTAGTTTTTCTAAGCTATCCTGACGAAATGATTGCATTCGCAAAATCCTCAAAAAAATCAACTGCAGATACATGTAAAGAAATTTGTGATGAAGGTATTGTAATGCTAAAAAATGATGGCGGATTACCCTTGACTGAAAAAAAATTAAATATTTTTGGTTTAGGTGGTTGTGATAATGGTTGGTATTATCAGGGCAATGGTTCAGGTGCGGGAACTCAAGCTAACAGAGTTTCGCTATATCAAGCTTTTAGAGAAAAAGGTTTTGCTATAAATGAAGAATTAGCAAATGCTTATAATAATTGCGGCCTTTCAAATCATGTTCCTGTAACAGAAGATCCAAAAATTAATTATCAAATTCATGAGACTAATAATGAATTTGTAACAAGTAAAGTAGATCAAGCAAAAAGTTTTTCAAATCAGGCTTTAGTTGTAATTTCACGTTATGGTGGAGAGGGTAATGATCTTCCTAAGTTTCAATACAAAAACATTTCTGGAACTGAATCATATGACAAAGATCGCATTTACTCTCAATTAACATTAGAAGAAGAGCAGATGATTGCTACGCTAAATAGTAAAAATTTTGAAATTTACGTTTTGTTTAATACATGTAATCCTATGCAGATGGGATTTATTGATAACGATTATATTAAAGGAGCATTATATATGCCTATGGGTGGAAATTCCGGTGCATATTGTGTTCCTGACGTAATGAGCGGAGAAGTTAATCCAAGTGGCCATTTAACGGATATTGTTCCTTATGATTTTAAAATAGATCCAACCTTTCCTAATATGTCATACGAATATGATTCTAAAGAACCAGACAAGTCTTTTGAAAATAGATACAACACAAAACGTTTTGGTGATGCAAAAGACGAATATATTCATTATGCTGCTTATGAAGAAAATATTTATCATGGATATTGGTATTACGAAACTGCATTTCTAGATGATAATTTATATAAACAAAAGGTCCAATATCCGTTTGGTTATGGAATGAGTTACTCAAAATTTGAGTGGAACTTATTTTCTACAACATTTGATACAGACAAAGTTATTATTTCTGGAACGGTAAAGAATACTAGTGATAAGCCTGGTAAGGATGTTGTTCAGCTTTACGTACATAAACCTTACGAAGGTAAAATAGAAAAACCTGAAGTTCAGCTTGTTAGATTTTTAAAGACAAAAGAATTAGGGGAAGGTGACGTAGAGACATTCAGTTTTACAGTGCCTTATTCTGAATTAGCGGATTATGATTGTTATGATAAAAATAAAGATGGTTTTGTAGGTTATAAACTTGATGGGGGTAAGTATACATTTAGTTTAAGAACGGACTCGCATAACATTAAAAATCAAGGCGATAGTAAAACAGAAAAATGTATCGCTTCTGGTACTTTAGCAAAGCAAAGTTTTAAAGAAGATCCACAAACAAGACATAAGGTTACAAATTTATTTACTACAGGTAAAACTGATAGTGGTCTAATTTTGCAAAATACAGATAAACACCCAAAGGATGGAAGATGCGCTTCAATAGATGGATTTGATTTTGGCACAAATGGAATTGTTAAAGAATATATGTCCCGTAAGGATAATTTTGCGCATTTTCCAGAAGGTTATGCCAGCTTACATCCAATGATGGGAAAAGGAACAGCCAAAGATGATTATGAAAAAACATATAAAGTATTAGATCCATGGCAAGAAGAAGTTCCAAAACATAAACAAGAACAAAAAGTTGAAATAACTATTGATAATGTTGATGCTACAAACATAAAAGATCCTTCTTGGGAAAAGCTGATGGATAGCTTGAGTTTACAAGAAATGGAAGACCTTGTTGTAAAAGGTGGTTTTCAAACAATTGCTATACCTAAAATCAACAAAAAACTTTCAATCGATAAAGATGGGCCATGTGGATTTGCTGGTGGAGTAAATGGATCTACTGCAACACCATCTAATTTTCCAAGCGATAGCATGGTTGGTTCTACATGGAATTACCAAATGGCATATAAATTTGGTCTTGCAATAGGAGATGAGGGCGTAAACAGACTCGGTGGTATTAATGGTTGTTACGGGCCAGGCTTAGACCTTCATCGTTCTCCTCTTGGTGGTAGAAATTTTGAATACTATTCTGAGGACCCATATTTATCTGGAATTTTATGTTCTTATCAAATTACAGGTTGTATGGATGAGGGTATGTATTGTTATGTTAAACATATTGCAATGAACGATAGCGATATGGGGCGTAATGGTAGATATAATTTTGCTACGGAACAAACTTTTAGGCAAGTTTATGCAAAACCATTCGAAATTATTGCAAAAGGGGCAGATAAGTTTAGCAACTATGATAAAGAGATTGAAGTTCATAAAGCAAACGCAGCAATGGGTTCAGTAGATAGACTTGGTTCTACACGAACAACAGGAAGCTATAACTTTTTAAATGAAATGCTGCGTGGTGAATGGGGTTTCCAAGGCTCTGTAATTACAGACTTTTACCAATCTGGGAATGTTAATGATGTAGACGAAGGCATACGTTCTGGCAACGATTTAATGTTAAACGGAGCTAACAATTGCGAAGTTAATGACAAAACAAGCGATACTTATAAGCACTGGGTGCGCGAAGCAGCCAAAAATATTTTATTTACATATGCAAATACAAAAGCTATTGCTAAGCGTCATTAGTTAATTTACCGAATGATGATTCATAAGTAAATGGTTCGTATTCTTTTATTTCAAAAGAATTGCGAATCATTTTCTTTAATTCACCCAAATCTTTAATTTTTTTATCAAGAATAAATTGTATACCTAAGTTACCAAGGCTGGTTCCTTCCACAGGACCTGCAAAAACTGTCATACGAGTTACGTTTGCTGTACTTTGATTTAAAAAGTCGTCCTGACAACCGCCTCCAACAATATTTAAAGTTACAATAGGTTCTCCCATTATAAAACTTAAAGTATTAAGTTCACGAACATAACATAATGATAAAGAGTTGTATATACAATTAATTAATTGACCAACAGTTTTAGGGACAGGAAACTTATTATCTCGGCAAGCATTTTGAATTTCCTCAATCATGCTTTTTGGTGATAAAAATCTATCATCATTCACGTTAACTACAGAACTAAAGAAAATTTCATTTTTTGCTTCTTGAATTAAATCTGGAAATGAATAATCTTTCATCTGAACATCAGGCAATAAATATTTAAGTTTGGCAAATCTCTCAATTGAAGACTCACTAGAAAAAGCAATATCTTCCTCAGAATCCTCAACATAATCAATGCAATTAAGTTCGCGCTTAACGCATTGTATCATCCATAAGCCCATAATGTTTTTGATAAAACGAAAACGTTTTTGGTATCCGCCTTCATTTGTAAAATTTGCATCCTGTGCAAATTTGTTGGTAATAGCAGATTTGTTTTCACATCCAAGTAAGCTCCATGTACCACTTGATAAGTTTGCTGAATTGCCAAGTGATGATGGAATTGCGAGATATGCAGAACCTGTGTCGTGTGTTGCAACAAGTACCACAGTTGCTTGATACCCTATTTTTTTAGCAATATTGCTTTTTAGAGGACCAACAATCTCGCCAGGCATTTGTGGCGTTAAGAATTTTTCTCTATCAAAACCATAAGCTTCAAAAATTTCTTCGTCCCAGTCAAAGGTCATAGTATTTAACATACTTGTGGTAGAACAGTTTGTATATTCTGCCATCATAACTCCTGTTAATCTGTACATAAGATATTCAGGAATCATTAGAAACTTATCTGTTTTCTCATATATTTCTGGAGACTCGCGACGCAGTGCTACATGTTGATAAATTGTATTAAAAGCAAGTTTTTGAATACCTGCTCTTTTATATATTTCATTGAAGCTCATGGGATCTGTTTCGTCCATAATGCCATCTGTACGCGAATCTCTGTAAGCAACAGCATCACCAATCATTTTACCGTCTTTGTCGATGCATACAAAATCAACACCCCATGTATCAATACCTATTGTTTTAGGCTGAAATCCTTTTTTCTTACATTCAGCAAGGCCATTAATGATGTTTTTTTCAATCATAGGCATATCCCAACAGTCGTGATTGTTGTGTCTTTGTTGGATATTGTCGAATCTGTATATTTCTTCTAATTTGATCTTGTCGTCTTGTAGATACCCAATAACAACACGTCCACTTGATGCACCTAAATCGATTGCCGCATAGCATTCTTTATTTAATTTTTTTGCCATAATAAACCTCTTTCATAGGCTAACATATAGTATAATAACATACTTGTAAATCGAAAGGAGTCATAATGGGAGAGTTAAGTAAGTTAGCCAGCTATGAAATCGCTAAAACACGTTACGCAGAATTTGGTATTGATGTTGACGCTATTATGAAAAAATTAGCTAATAAGCCAGTTTCTGTACATTGTTGGCAAGGCGATGATGTTCTCGGTTTTGATCAAGAAGGCGGTTTATCAGGAGGTATTCAAACTACTGGTAATTATCCAGGTCGAGCAAGGAATTTCGAAGAGCTTAAAGCTGATTTTGAAAAAGCTATGAGCATGGTTCCTGGTAAAAAACGCATTAACTTACATGCTTGTTATGCAATTTTCACAGACGAAAATCCATGGGTTGACAGAGATAAAATTGAGTACAAGCATTTTAAACCATGGGTAGATTGGGCAAAAGAAAAGGGTTATGGAATTGATTTTAACCCTACTATTTTTGGTCATCCAAAAATGAATAATGAACTTTCATTATCTTCACCTGATAAAGAAACTCGTGATTTTTGGATTAAGCATTCTATTGCATGTCGTAAAATCGCTGAGCAAATAGGAAAAGAACTTGATGATCAAGTTTTGCTTAATGTCTGGATTCCAGATGGATTCAAAGATGTCCCAGCTGACAGGCTTGGGCCTCGTAAGAGATTAGTTGAATCTCTTGATAAGATTTTTGAGGAGAAACTTCCTCATGTAATTGATTGTGTTGAGTCTAAAGTATTTGGAATCGGTTTAGAGAGCATGACAGTTGGCTCTAACGAGTTTTATATGTCTTACGCTTCTACTCGCGAAGGTGTTTACAACTTGATTGATAATGGACATTATCATCCTCTCGAGAATGCTGCAGACAAAATCCCTGCAATCTTACCATTCTTTGACAAGGTTCCACTACACGTAACAAGAAGTGTTCGTTGGGATAGTGATCATGCATGCTTGTTTGATGACACATTAAAAGAGATTGCATTAGAGATTACTAAAACAGATGAAGCTTGGGAAAAAGTTATTGTTGCAACTGATTTCTTTGATGCCTCGATTAACAGAGTTGGCGCTTGGGTAACTGGTGTCAGAGCTGTTGAAAAAGCTCTTTTATTTGGCTTATTACAACCTAACAAAGATCTTACTCGCATGCAAGATACTTACAAGTTCACTGAAAAAATGATGACAATGGAAACATTCAAGAGCTTACCATTTGGTGCTATTTGGGATGCTTATTGTGTAATGAATGATGTCCCATTAGACAGTGAATGTTATCCTCTTGTAGAAGAGTATGAAAAAGATGTACAGAGCAAAAGAGATTAAAATGTCAGTAAGAAAAACCAAAGAAGGTAGAACAATTTCTGGTTTTAAAATGAAGCTTTATCCTGGTTTTGCTGAGGAATATGAGAAACGTCATAATGAGCTTTGGCCAGAAATGAAAGATATGTTGCATGAATATGGTGGACATAACTATTCAATTTTTATTGACGAAGAAACTAATATTTTATTTGGATATATCGAATTAGATGATCCAGAATATTATTCAAAATCTGCTGAAACAGAAATATGTCAAAAATGGTGGGATTTTATGGCAAGTGTAATGGAAACCAATGAGGACAATTCCCCAGTTTCCGTTGATTTGCCATGTGCATTCCACCTAGATTAGAGAGGAGAAAATTTATGGCTATTTCACAAGAAAGGAAAGGAACAATTGCAGTATCTCTTACTAACTTCCTCGATTCTGGCTGTATTGTAGCATCATCATGTGCTATGACAATATGGGCAGCTGCATTTGGTTTCGACAAGGTTGCAGACCCTCAACAATTATGGGTTGCAATTTTGGGAGCAATTGGCGCTAATGCTTTTGGTGCTGCAGTAGGTGCATTAATTGGAGGTTTTTTAACTGACAGATTTGGCAGAAAGTTAATTTATACCTACAATTTATTAGTTTATGCTGCTGGTGTATTTTTGTGTATGATTGCACTTAATTTGCCAATGCTTGTAATTGGTATTATATTATCCGGTTTAAGTGTAGGAGCTGGCGTGCCTGCTTCATGGAGTTATATTTCAGAGATGAGTAGTTCTACAAAACGTGCAAGCAATATTGGTATTTCACAATTTGCTTGGTCTTGTGGTCCAGCAATTATCTTTGCATTATCTTTAATTGTCTCATTTATTGTACCTGCTTTCAATGCAAATGGTGCATTATTCCCTGCAGGAACATATGGACCTTTTGATGGTGTATTAGGAATGAGAATTATTTATGCTATTTTGTTTATTGTTGCCTTAATTGCATGGAACTTACAACGTCAACTTCAAGAATCAAAAGATTGGGCTGCAAAACAAAAAGAAGCTGAGAAAAATAAGAGCAAAGTTGGTTTTGGAAGAATGATGCTAGACGCTCTAAAAAATCCTATCAACTTAAAAACAATTCTTTTCTTAGTTGCAGTTTATTTAACATGGAATATCGTTGCTGGTACTCAAGGACAATTCCTACCATATATGTATCAAGCAGTTGGTGGATTAAACGAAACCCAAACATCTCTTCTTAATATGGTCACATGGATTTTAACTGCCATTGGTTCTCTTGCTATCTTTGCTGCTCTAGGAGATAGAGTTCCTCATAGGATTTTATTCTTTGTAACTGCTGCTATGGCTGTTGCTGCATGGGGCGTTATGATTTTCTTTGGTATGCAAATGGAAGCAGGAAATGCTAATCAATGGGGCTGGTTGCTTTGGGTATTCAGTGGTCTTTGGGGCATATCTGCTGGTTTCTCAGCACAATGTTTTTATGCATTATGGTCAACAGAATTATTCCCAACACGTTACAGAGGAGGAGTTCAAGGAATTATGTTTTTCTTGGTCCGTGGCGTATTAGGTTTATGGTCATTATTTGTAGTTGCTGGACTTGGTGTTGGAACTCCAAATGGATTTATCACAGCAAGTTGGATTATGACCGGTATCTTAATTGTAAGCTTAGTTGTAGGTGTTGTTGGATGTCCTAAAACTCAAGGTAAAACATTAGATGAAATTACAAAAGAACGCTATGGAAAATTAGACGTTTAAGGAGAAATGCATGGCTGATCAAAACAAGAAACCAATTAATAAAGGAAAGTTTGCTGCAATAGTTATAGGATTTATTGCTTTGTTAGTATTAGCTTTTTTCGCAACAAAATGTGCTTGTGATAATATGCAGCAACAATTGGATACTATAACAAAATGGGGTATAACTATTCAATTACAAAAAGATCCTAACGCAAGTGATAATCAAGTAAATTATGAACAAGGTGACGACTATATTGATATTCATGTATATGGAAAATATTCTTGTCCAAAACCAGGTAAAAGTTATTTTATTGATTTTGCTGACATTAGCGGTATTAACGACAGACCATTAAATGTTGATTCTACAGGATCTATTACATTCCCTCCAGAATCATTTTTAGATAATCATGTGTTCCATTGTCCTCTTGTTTTTAATATTGGGGACACTCCACAAGGAAAGCCTATTACTATTGATGGAAACGATTATATTGGTAGAAGATTAGATTTAGAAAGAGATTTAAAACAAGCCATTGATTCATGCGATTATAATTATGAACCTGTACGTACCGATATACGTGAGGATCTAAAAGAAAAATCAACAGCATTTTTTATAACATTTCCACTAGAAAAAGAGCATATGTATGAAAATTTGAAAAATGCATATTATGAAGTTAGTGGTGGTTACAAAATTTCGGAGATTAAAGGAAACTAATGACATTTATAGAAAAATTTCAAGAAATTTGTCTTGCTGGTTATGATCAAAACTGGCATGAACGAAACGGCGGTAATTTAACTTACAGATTAACAGAGGCAGATATTGCCTCTGTTAAATCAACTTTTAATCCTAGAGATTGGGTTGAAATGGGTGTAAAAAATACTTGTTTAGCTGGCGAGTATTTTATGACAACAGCCTCTGGTGCTCATATGCGTAATATGGTTACAGATCTCGAGCATAGCGCTGGTATTGTTGAGATTAATAACGAGGGAGACAAATACAGGATTGTATGGGGCTTAAAAGATGGAGTAAAACCTACAAGTGAGTTCCCATCACATTATCTAAATCATTGTGTTCGCGCTGAAGAAACAGATGGTTTTTCGCGTGTAATTTATCATGCTCATCCAGGTAATGTAGTTGCGCTCAGTGCTTACTTGCCATGTGATGCAAAAGAATTTACATATGCACTCTGGCAAGTGATGACAGAATGTGTTGTTATCTTTCCAGAGGGTGTAGGCGTACTTCCATGGATGATGCCAGGTGGCTCCGAAATTGCAGTTGCTACAAGTGAACTTATGCATGATTTTAAATCTGTTGTTTGGTATCAGCATGGAATTTTCTGTGCTGGCAATACTCTAGATGATGCTTTTGGCGAGATGCATACAATCGAAAAAGCTGCTGAAATTTACATAAAACAAGTTCAGCTTTGTGGAGGTAAAAACTTTACAAATACAATCTCTTCTAAGCATCTACAAGAGATTGCAGATGAGTTTGGAGTAGAAATTAGAAAAGAGTTTTTGTAATAAATGGCTTCGTTCGAAAAATTTACAGATAAAGCAAAAAAAGCCTTGACTCTAGCTAGAGACGAGGCTTTGTCCTTAAAACAAAACTATGTTGGAACCGAACACGTATTATTAGGCTTGATTGATGAACGGGATGGTTTTGCTGCACAGACTATTCAACAACTTAATGTTCATCATGATGATGTCGTTGACGCTATCAAGGAGCTTGTGCCTGCAAATAAAAATTTCGACTCCAGCAAGCATGCAAGTTTTACTCCTCGTACCAAACAAGCTATGGAAAATTCTTTTAGAGAAGCCATGCAAGCAGGTCAAAGCTATATTGCAACTGAGCACCTTCTCTTAGGTATTGTAAGAGATGAAGAGTGTACTGCAGTCAAAGTTTTAAAAAAGCTTAATGTTAATCCAGATCAGATTCGCGAAGCATTGGGTGATGTTATAGGTGGCGCCAATACTGTTTATGCTGGTAAAAATCCTTATGGTGGAGACGAGCCAGACAGTATGCTTACTGCTTATGGAGTGGATTTAAATAAACGTGCTAAGGAAGGAAGACTTGATCCTGTAATTGGTAGAGCTGCTGAAATTGAACGTGTTATGCAGATATTATCCAGGCGTCAAAAAAACAATCCACTTTTAATTGGTGAGCCTGGTGTTGGTAAAACTGCTGTTGTTGAGGGTTTAGCGGAATTAATTGTTGCTAATCGTGTGCCTGATATTTTACGTGGAATGCGCATTATGACATTGGATATTTCTGCTCTAGTTGCAGGTTCAAAATTCCGCGGCGAGTTTGAAGAACGTTTAAAAAAATGTATTAAAGAAGTCAAGGAAGCAGGAGACATTATCCTGTTTATTGATGAGATGCATACAATTATTGGTGCTGGAGCTGCTGAAGGGTCAATTGATGCTGCAAGCATTTTGAAGCCTCCTCTGTCTCGCGGCGAAATTCAAGTAATTGGTGCTACAACTAGCGAGGAATATCGTAAATATCTCGAGAAAGACACAGCTCTTGAAAGAAGGTTTCAAACTGTTACTATTGAAGAGCCTACAGAAGAACAAACTATTAGAATTGTTACAGGTCTTAGAGATAAATACGAAGGTCATCATAACGTCAAATATAGTGACGAGGCCCTGAAAGCTTCAGTTACATTATCTGATAGATACATCCAAGACAGATTTTTACCAGACAAGGCAATTGATATTTTGGATGAAGCTGGTGCTCGCATGCGTATTCGAAATATGCAGCTTCCAAAAGAGCTTAGAGACCTAGATGCAAAAATTAGAAAAGTACGTGCTACAAAAGATCATTGCACTCAAAAACAAGAATTTGACAAAGCTAAAAAATTAGCTGAAGAAGAAGATAAACTTGTTACAGAACGTAAAGAGCAAGAGCAAAAACTTGCCGAAACCGAAAATAAAGAAATCAAAGAAGTTGAGGTTGAGGACATCGCCAATGTTGTTTCTATGATAACTGGAGTTCCTGTTCATAATTTGACAGAAGCTGAAACAAAGAAGCTTCTTCGCATGGAAGATGTTTTACACGAGAGAGTTGTTGGACAAGAAGAGGCTGTAACTGCACTTTCTAAAGCAATAAGAAGGTCACGAAGCGGCTTAAAAGACCCTCGCCGTCCTGCAGGTTCATTTATTTTCTTAGGTCCTTCTGGCGTTGGTAAAACTGAACTTTCAAAAGCACTCGCTGAATTTTTATTTAATAGCGAGGACGCTTTGATTTCTTTCGATATGTCAGAATATATGGAACAGCATTCTGTTTCTAAACTTGTTGGTTCCCCTCCAGGGTATGTTGGTTTTGACGAGGGTGGTCAACTTACAAAAGCTGTTCGCAAAAAACCATATTCGGTTGTTTTGTTTGATGAGATTGAGAAAGCTCATCCGGATATTTTCAATATATTACTACAGATTTTAGACGAGGGACGCTTAACTGATGCACAAGGCAGAAGCGTTGACTTTAGAAACACAATCCTCATTATGACAAGTAATGTTGGAGCTCGTCAGATTTCACAAACTAAATCACTTGGTTTTGATAGTGGTGATGGCGAGGGATTATCTGACGAAGAAATCAAAACAGCAGCAACAAGTGAACTTAAAAAATTATTTAGACCAGAGTTTTTAAACAGGGTTGATGAGACCATAGTATTTAAGTCTTTATCTAAAGAGCAAATAGCTGAGATTGTTAAGCTTATGATTGATGATTTACGCGACAGATTGATTGATCATAATATGACAATTAACTTAACAAAAGCAGCATGTAAACTCGTTGCCGAAGAAGGTACAAATGTTACTTATGGTGCGCGCCCATTGCGCAGAGCAATTCAAAGGTTAATTGAAGACCCATTATCTGAACAAATTTTAGAGGGAAAATGGGGAGACGGTTCTGTTATTGTTGCTGATGCAAAAGATGATAAAATTATATTCAGCGCTGGAACTGGAAAAATTCCTGAAAGAAAGAAAAAAGATAGTATTGCACGTGAAACGGAACTTGTATTAAAGGATTTTGGTCTTTCTAATACTGCAGATGTGAGTTAGGAATTTGCTATGGCTGATGCGTTTGATATGGATTTAGATACGCCTGTTAACTTATTTGATCGTTTAAAGAAGAATCAACCTGAAAATTTCTCTATGAAAAAGATCCCCGGTGTTGTAGATGATAAAGCTGATGTTGCCGCAATTGTTTTGGCTGGTGGTACAGGATCAAGGATTGCCGCAGATTTAAGAGATTATACAAATAAACCTAAACAGTTAATTAAAATGTCTGGCAAGCCTGTGCTTACTTGGTCTATGGATTCTTTTGATGCGGTAGGACAGATTGGTTGCATAGTTGTTGTTTGCCCTGAGGAAGATTTTGAACAATACATTAATGAGGTCGTTGATCCTTTTGCTTTTCAAACACCTGTTTTGATGGCGCCTTCCGGTGAATCAAGACAAGAAAGCGCTTTTAGTGGTTTGGATTTTGTAACAGATCAATTTAAATATGTACTTATTCATGATGGTGCAAGACCTCTTGTTCCGCCATCTATCATTAAACATATTATTAATGTATTAAAGGGTTGTCCTGAGTGTGATGGTGCTGTTTGTGCACATCCTGCAATTGACACACTCAAGGTTGTTGAGGATGAAATGATTGTTGGCACCCCAGATAGAAGCGCATTTTGGGAGGCCCAGACTCCGCAGGTTTTTAAAACAAAAGTTTATCGCGAAGCCCATTTAGCTGCTCTTGCTGACGGTTTTGTTGGCTCTGATGGTTCTTCTTTAGTCGAAAGAATTGGTGGGTCGGTTAAAGTTGTTGAGGGTAAGCGCAACAACATCAAATTAACTGTGCCTGAAGATTATCTTATTTTAGCTAGTGTATTGCATTCATTGAAACTGGAACATGGTTCTGAGTTTGATCTTTAGCTAGGGGCGGAGTTATTGGAGCCAAATGGCACCAAAAGGACACCCTTATTTTCTTTATTGATGTTAAATGTCGCTAAGTAAAATTTATGTTAAAATACCATCACTATGAAAATTGGAATTGGATATGATGTACATAAACTAACGCAAGGTAGAAAGCTTATTTTAGGTGGAGTTAAAATTCCATATGACCTTGGCCTTGATGGACATTCAGACGCTGACGTTTTAACTCATGCAATAAGCGATGCTATTCTAGGTGCTGCCAAGCTTGGGGATATTGGTAAACACTTTCCTGACACAGACCCACAGTTTAAAGACGCTAATTCATTAAAACTATTAGAGCATGTAGTCGGTCTTGTTAATAATAAATACAAAATTATAGATATTGATTCGGTTATTGTTGCACAAGCTCCAAAGCTTAGCGCTTATAGAGAACAAATGGAAAAAAATTTAAGTAAAATCGTAAACACAACAGTAGGTGTTAAAGCTACAACAACAGAAGGTACTGGTCCAGAAGGCAGAGGAGAAACAATTTCAGCACAAGCAGTGTGTATACTGGAGGAAAAATGTTAAAAATCTACAATACTCAAAATCGCAAAAAAGAAGAGTTTAAACCTGTCAAAGATAACAAGATAGGAATGTACGTTTGCGGTCCTACAGTATACAATCGCATTCATATTGGTAATGCTCGCACATTTATAAGTTTTGACATTATTAGACGGTATCTTATTTGGCGAGGCTATGATGTAATTTTTGTTCAAAATGTAACAGATGTTGACGACAAAATTATTGCTCGAGCCAATGAGGAAAATACAACTGCAGAAGAGATTGCAAAAAAATACACTCAACTTTTTATCGAAGATATGCATGCAGCAAATGTGCTTGACCCTGATGTTCGTCCAAAAGCGACTCAAGAAATCGGCGAGATGATCAAGCTCGTTAAAGCCCTTGTTGACAACGGCAATGCTTATGTAGTTGATGGAGATGTATACTTTGACGTGCGCTCATACAATGGGTATGGCTCGCTCAGCGGTCGTGATATTGACGAGGGCGAGTCAGGACATCGTGATCTTCGTACAGAAGGTATTGAAGACAGAAAACGTGACGAGGCCGATTTTGCGCTTTGGAAAGCTGCAAAACCTGGTGAGCCTTCATGGGGCAGTCCATGGGGGCAAGGTCGTCCAGGTTGGCATATCGAATGTTCAGCCATGTCACACAAATATCTTGGCCTTCCGTTTGATATTCACGGAGGAGGCAGTGACCTCATCTTTCCTCATCATGAGAACGAACGCGCCCAAAGCATCTGTGCTTATGACAGTGGCTTTGCAAATTATTGGATGCACACAGGCATGCTTCAAATTACTAACGATAAAACTGGCGATAACGAGAAGATGAGTAAGTCTCTCAACAATTTTGTCCTTCTATACGAGGCTTTGGAACAAGTTCGGCCAGCAACTCTTCGCATGCTTTCCCTTCAAACACACTATAGAAGCCCACTTGTCTTCGGACAAAAACGTATTGACGAGGCTGAAGCTGCACTCAAACGCATTGAAAACACAGTTAACACTCTTAATTGGGAAATCAACAATACTTCTGGCGGTGATAAGGATATCGACATTAATCTCAAAGACAAATTTATCGAGGCAATGGACGATGACTTTAATACAAGTAAGGCCTTAGGTGAAATATTCGCTTTTATTGCTGAAATCAACTCTACAGATAATTTAAGCAATGCGTCAAAACAAGCAGCTGTTAACATTATTAAAGAGTTAATGGATGCATTTGGTGTTGAACTTGAGCAACAAGTTAATTATCCTGACGAGGTAATTGAGCTAGCAGCCAAGTACGCTGACTTCAAAGGCAACGATAAAACAGAAGCAATTGAAGCAATCCTTCAAGCACGTGCAGAAGCTCGCCAAAACAAAAACTGGGATATTGCGGATGGTATCCGTGATGATCTATCAAAATTCAATCTTCAAATTGAAGATACCCCAGATGGGTCGCGTGTTGTTCAGTCGTAAGAAATAAAATTAATTGAAATTTTTCTTAATTAGTGATAAAATACTTGATTACTAAACAACTATGAAAGGAGTTTAGATGAAAGTACAAAAGTTAAACAAAACGAGCTTAATTATGGGGGGTGTAATTTTCTTTATTGCTGCAATGCTTACTATTGCAATTTCTTCAATGGTTATGTCTAATGCTAATGCTGAAGAGGAAGCGACAGCGTCAACTAACCAATCTGTGGTGGTTGACCTAACAATTCGAGATGCAATAAGTCAAAACCCAATTAAAAATGCTACTTGTAATGTAACAGAGGAACCATGGGGCAGAAAATGGACTGGGACTTTACCACAATCAGACGTAAACGGTAAGATCTATAAAGAGAATTGTGATTTTACATTGGCCTCTTACCAATTTGTTATTACGTGCGATGGTTATCAATCCGCTAGTCACCCTCTTTCAGTATACGACGATACAGAACTTTTTCAACATACATTTGAATTAACACCCAAAGCCGTAACAAAAGCAAAGGTTCAAGCAGATGGTGGAGAAAGCGCTAAATTTCGTTATCTGTCAGAAGGAGGCGTATACGACGAAAAGCACGAAATAGAATTTGAATATTCTGATCTAGATGCTTTGAAGATTGTTCCTGACGTAGGTGAAGGTGTTGTTTACATTAAAGAAGGCGATGATACAAAATGCGTTTTAAAGGACAATATCGATTTTAAACTTACGGGAGATAAGGTTACTCAATCAGCCGACAAAACAACATTTACAGTTAATGTAAATACTGAACCTGTTTTAAAAGCAAATTTCGAAGTAGCAAAAGGTTATGAAGATAAAGGCAGTGTAGGCCCAGAAAATCAACATTTACTAGTACCAAAAGGATGTACCTACAAAACTAAATTTGGTTCCGCTCAATTAACTTATAATTCTGAAACAATTTACGTAAGCGTTGGTACTAAAGAAAATTACCTCCATGATTTTTGGGGAAATAGTGCAGGTGAACCTGTTTATGCTAATGATATTACTATTGAAGACAATTTGAATTTGTTCGCTTATTTTAAACAAAATTCAAGTAATGAAGTAACAGTAATTTCTGATAAACCATTTTATTATGGTGATAATAGCGGACAAGGTGATGTTGAATGGTCTTCTTCAGCTGAAAGCAAAGTTGTTATTCCAGTAAAAGATGGTATTCTTGGAATATATTTAGCTCCAAGATATTTTATTGGTGCAGAAGAACTTGGTGATTCAAACTCTGGAAGACTAGCAGCATCAGGCACTGCACAATTTCAGCCAGCTATGTACAATTATTGTTTTTCATATGATAAAAACGAGAATAATCTTATTCCGTTTGAAGACATGAAGGTAATAGAATGGACTGGTCCAGATAATAGAACTCCAAAAACAATTGTTATTGGTAATGGCGGAGATACTCCACAGCAAGAAGAATCTGCTAATGGCTCAGCACAAACAGGCGACATTACATACATCGCAATTGCATTGCTAGTATGTGTTGGTATCACTTCTGCTGTTGTTGCTGTGAGAGTTAGAGCTCGTAGAAAATAGATTATTTTAGAAAATTAAATTTACAAAACCCCGCTAAATCCTAGTGGGGTTTTGTTTTTTGTAAAAGCAAATATAATATGTTATAATAAAACCGTCATTATAAGAAGGGAATAAAATGAAAAAGTTAGAAAAAACACAAAATCAGGAACTGAATCAGGTTACTGGGACAGCAAATTTAAAAACTGATATTTTTGGGGATTATGGTGTTTATTGTAGCAACTGTCCTTTTGTAGCGAATCAGCACAGAACAAAAGAAATTTGCGAAGATACATGCAAAAGATTAAATGAAAAAGGTCCAAAATGCCCTGATTGTGGTTGTGGAGTTTATGTTGTTCGTCATATGAAATAATTACAAACTACATTAAAAAATTTAAAACACCAATAATACAGCTATCCCCCAATATGCTCTAACACATACAAAAGCGATGCAAAATAAGTTGGCATTGATTTTGTAAACAAAGTTTCTTTAACAGTATGTTCGTTACAAAGATCACAACCTATACTCGCCATTATCAAATTTGGGAATTTTTCAGATAAGTAACCACATTCAAGTCCAGAGTGAATGTCTACAGAAACGCCTTCAATTCCACAAGCCTCGCGATAAGATTTTAAAAATAAATCGTTTAAAGGATTTTCTTTGAGCTTAGGCCAAGCAGGGAAGATGCCTTCTAAAGTAAAATCTAGTTTATGATAATTTGCTAATCTGTCAAGCCTCATCATCGCATCATCAAGTGTGGCTGCGTCAGAAGATCGGTACAATAAGCTCATTTTAAAGTTGCCATCTTTAATTTTGAATGTACCTATATTTGATGAAGTTTTTGGTTTAGGGCGACCTTCGTAATCAACTTGATCAGGCCAATATTCTCTGACACCATTAGGTGTGTTTTTCAGTACATCTAAAATTTTCAGTGAATCTGAAATACTCATCATTGGTGTTGCGTATGCTGTATCGTTCTCAGTCCGATGCCAAAGTTGCGAGCCATCGGAATAAGTTTTTTGAGCTTCAGAAAACACTTCATGAGCAATTTCATCAGTGCGTTTAACGTATCTGCTACCAACAATAATTTCTAATTTAAGTTTTGTTGGAATTGCGTTCATAAAGGTACCGGCATCAGCTGAGCAGATGTTGAAATTGATATTTTCATCAACGAGGCGATTTAAAAAATTTGTGAGCATAATTATTGTGCTGCCTCTGCCTTTGTGAATATCCTCGCCAGAATGACCGCCTGTAAAGCCTCCCATTGTCCATTTAAAAATACATGCTTTTTCCTCAGCATTAATGCGTTGCATGCCTTTTGTAAATGTTCCATAAAAAGCTCCAGCTGCAGAGGCCAATACAACGCCAATATAAATAGAATCCAAGTTAATTAGGTAATCAGAATCGATGACCTCTGGACTCAAGTTTTTAACGCCTTGCATGCTGGTTTCTTCGTCGTAAGTAAAAAGTAGACGAAGAGGACCATGTTTAACATTGTTATTAGGATTGCGGTGAAGTTTTGAAATAGCCATACTTGTAGCAATTCCTTGTCCGTTATCAGCACCCAGTGAAGTTTTCCAATTTGTGTGAATACAATCGTTTTCTTTGTCATAAAACGGAACAATTGGAGATTTTGTTGGTTCAAAATCTTTGTATGTAGATGCAGCCACAGCAACCATATCATAATGACTTTGCAAAATTACTTTTGGCATGCTCTCACAACCAGCTGTTGCGGGCACATCCATGTATACACATCCGCTTTGATCCAAATGTGTCTCAAGACCCTCGCGATTACCCCACTCCATTAAATATTTACGCATTTTATCGACATGTTTTGAGGGATGAGGAATTTTACAAAGCTCAAGAAATTCTTTTATCAAGTCTGAAGCTAGCTCTTTTGCTGTTTGTTCATACCTTGGATCGAGCTTAGCATCTTCTGCAACTTTATTAGGATATGTCATTTCTGTAATTTTTTGCATTGGCGGGTATTTTAGCACAAATTAAAAAGTTCTTGACAATCTTAAATAAAATGTTAATATACTCTGCACTAACACAAGTGAAGGCAATAGCCTTCCACCTATAGCGGTTGAAAAATACTGGTGGGTAACATGAATATTTAAGTAAGTATATTTATTGTTACCCGCATTATAGGCGGGTTTTTTATTAGGAGGGATTAAAATAGCTTCGGACGATTTAAAAGTAAACAGGGCCATCAAATCACGTGAATGCGTGCTAATTGATTATGATGGACAACAAATGGGCAATTATGCTGTGCGTGATGCATTGGATATTGCCGAAGAACAAGGATTAGACCTTGTTGAAGTTTCTTCATCTAAAGATGGATCCAGTGTTTGCAGAATTATGGACTACGGTAAATATAAGTATGAGCGTAGCCGTAAAGAAAAGCAAAACCGCAAAAAAGCTGGAAAAATCGAAACTAAAGAAATGAAATTTAGACCTAAGATTGATACAGGAGATTATGATACTAAGAAAAAACACGTGCTTCGTTTCTTAGGTCAAGGTAATAGAGTAAAAATTACTATTATGTTTAGAGGTCGTGAGATGGCTCATCCAGAACAAGGTTTGAGCATTTTAGAGAGACTTGCTGATGACCTCACAGAAATAGCTGTTGTAGAATCTGCCCCAAAGATGGAAGGCCGCAATATGTTTATGACAATTGCTCCGCTTCCAGACTATGTAAAAAAATGCCAGGCAGAAATTACAGAAAAACAAGTTAAAGGTAGAAACAGTCGACGCAACAGAGAAGCTGCAAAGCGTGCTGCAGAGGCTGAAAGAAAAGAATAGACGGAAGGAGACACCATGCCAAAAATGAAAACACACAGAGGAACAGCGAAGCGTTTTCGCGTGACTGGATCCGGTAAAATTATGAGGGCAAAGGCATACAAGAGCCATATCCTCGCAAAGAAAAGTCAAAAACGTAAACGTAATTTTAGAAAAGAAACTGCAGTTACAAAAGCTGACAACAAAGTAATTGCCAGAAATTTAGGACGTAGGTAGAGGTGATATAAATGGCTAGAGTAAAAAGAGCAGTACATGCAAACAAAAAGCGTCGTGAAGTTTTAGGCGAGGCTAAAGGATATTATGGACAAAAGAGCCGTTCATACAAAAATGCTAAACAGCAAGTTATGAAATCTATGCAATATCAGTATAGAGATAGACGTAATCAAAAACGTGCTATCAGAAGGCTTTGGATAACAAGAATTAATGCTGGAACTCGTGCTAATGGTATGAGCTATTCAACATTTATGCATGGTTTGAAAAAGGCTGGTATTGAATTAGACAGAAAAGTTCTCGCCGATATGGCAGTTAATGATAAAGGTGCTTTTGCTAATTTAGTAGAGATTGCTAAGAAAGCTTAAAGATGGTTAAAAAAACTTTTTTATATACAACAGGCTTACTTCTTTTGGTAAGCCTTGCTGTTATATTAGGAGGGGCTTCATTAGCAAAAGAAAACCCTTCTGTAAGTGCTGACATTCAAGGGGATATTAATTATTGTGATATTGATGGCAACTTGAAGGCTTTTGGTTCAGATGTTATTAAAGTAAGAATTCAAGAAAACCAAGGTGAATTCAAATTACAGGAAATTGATATTAAAGCTTCAGCAACAGGTAAAGCAACTTGGAAAACAGAAAATCCATATGTGTTTACTGAAGCTGGAACTTATGCATATACTGTACTAGAGTCAATACCGACTGTTATTGAGGGTAAGTTTATCGTTAAAGAAGCTGCATACAATGCTGTTTTTACAGTTGCTTCAGATATGTCACTAACTTCCAAGATTACTCTTAATGGAGTTGAGGTTAGTAAGATTGTGTTTAATAACAGAGAAACCAATTTAAATTTTGGTTATGCTGATTCATCTATAAAAAGTGGAGATGCTGTTTTTGAAGGACAAGCAATTTCTTATGTTGCTAAAGGCATGAATTACTCTTCTGCACCATGTGACATTCAATTTATGAGTAATCTTTCAACTGATTTAGATATTGACTACGATGGTTTCGCTATAAAAGTTGTTGACGATGACGGAAATATTGTTACAGCAGATATAGTAATTGACGCACCAAGTTATAATCACAGATCTATCCATGTTACAGTTAAGAACGCGCCCGTAAACAAAAAGTATACAGTTAGTTACACAGCAAAAGTTATTAACACAGATGTTGTTGTATTAAATTATTTGGTTGAAAACGGTCTAACTTTTGTTATAAATGGTGTTTCAACAATTGTAGGTAGTGCCAATAATGTGCAGCCTTTATATTCGTGTAATTCAGAAAAAATATTACAACCTCAAGACGAAATTGAATTTAAGTGCGAAACAGGAAATGCAATTCAGCCTTCTTCTACTATAGAGTTTAAACAAATCAATACATCTGGTTTAGAAATTGTTGCAGACAGTTTCAAGTTTAATGATAAAGATGTTTCTGCTGATGTAAAAATAAGCGAGAATGGTTTTAGTTATACTACCCCTGAAGTTTATTATCATACAAATGCTGTGTTAACGTATTCTTGTAAAGTTAAAGAAAGGCCTGTATCTTATAGTTTTATTGCTGAGTCTCATGCAAGTATTGTATGTAATGGCAAGGAATTTACAATTGGAGGTTCATTAAATTCTGTACCAGGAACATCTGAAGAAGTGCAACCTGGTAGTACATTTGTAGCTGGGGCTAAAGTACCTATGAAAATTGCAGGATCTAACTTAACAGATTCAGCTGTAGATATAGCTTTTAAAGCAATAAGAATTGAAGGACTTAAAATAGACTTGGATTCTTTTGACCTAGATTATACTGCTAATGAGAAATATCATTATACAAAAGAGGATTTTGAAAATTTAGATGAAAAGAATTTTGAAACAAAAGCTAGGTCTCTTCCTCCTAATAGCAATTTTTGTTTAACCTACATGTGTGAAGTTGAAAAAGATGCAAATTTTGCCGAAATCACGTCGTCTATTAACCAAGGCGGAAAAAAAATAAATTTCGATCCAGATAAATTTGCAATATCTTCAATGGATTATGCGGACAATCATACTGAAAAGGATATTTTAAAAGTTAATGAAGTAGTTGAGTATAAATTAACAACTTCAACCAATACAGGTAACCCTGCAACAGTTGTTTTAGGAGATCAAGCTACAAGTTTAAACTATATTGACGATTCATTTAAATGCGTTATTAATGATGAAGAAACACAAATTAGTCCAGTAATCAATAACGATGGCTTTATTATAGAGTTAAAAGATGTACCTGATCAAGCCATTATAGAGCTGAAGTATTCTTGTTCTGTTACTGATGGCGAGTCTGCAAATAATGATGCTTCAGTAAAGATCGCTAATTTTGATAAAGTTAATTTAGGTAGTCTAAACAATACAATAAAAGCTCAGCCAAAACCAGGCGACAATCCTATTAGTAGCGCAACTACAGGAGATAAAAACTATGGATTATTTGTATTGTTATTGCTTGTTGTATCTTTAAGTATAACTATCGGACTAAAAAGAAAATTAAATGAACGATAAAACTAAAAACAGATGGTCGTGGGTCGAAGTTGATCTTGCAGCTATTCGCCATAATATAAATGCTGCTAAACAAGCAATTGGTAGAAACACTCGTTTGCTTGCAGTGGTTAAGGCAAATGCTTACGGTCACGGAGCTGTAGAAGTTGCAAAAACTGCAGTTAAATGTGGTGCAGCTTATTTAGGCATTGCAACTGTTAATGAAGGCATAGAGTTACGTGAAGCAGGTATAGACCAAAATATTTTGTTGCTTTCTCAACCTCCTGAGACGGCTATACCTGACCTCGTTAATTTTAATATTATGCCTAGTATTTATACTCCAGAGTTTGCAATTCAGTATGCTGAATATGCTGACAAAAAACAAAAAAAGGCGCCTTATCATTTGGTAATTAATACTGGAATGAATAGAATTGGAGTACGCTACAATGAGGTTCTTGACTTTCTAAAACAAACAAGTTTTCACCGTTCACTTGAACGTATGGGAACTTTTACGCATTTTGCAACAGCAGATTGCGAGGAAACATTGGACTTTAAACGTCAGTATAGTAATTTTTGCGAGGCAATTGATGCTATGCGTGCATCTAATTTTGATCCAGGTATTGTACACTGTGCTAATTCGGCTGCTTTGTTCAGATATCCAGAAACGCATTTTGACATGGTCAGATTAGGAATTTCATTATATGGATGTTATCCTTGTAAAGAAGTAGAACCTCTTGTTGATCTTAAACAAGCTATGAGCGTTAAAGCTAAAATTACTGATGAACGTATACTCGGTGTGGGTGAAGGTGTTAGTTACGAGATGAATTATCGAGCACGTGGTGCTGTGAAGATTTGTACAATTCCTGTGGGTTATGCAGATGGTCTCAGGCGTGCTTTTAGTAGCAAGATTGACTTCATATACAAAGGTATTAAATTTCCGCAAGTTGGAAATATCTGTATGGATCAATGCATGTTTGAGATAGATATGAACAGTGCTTATGCTCAAGAAAATCTTGATGCTCAAATTGGCGAGGAAGTTATTGTTATGGGCAGTCAAGGTGAGGCATGTGTAAGTTTAGAAGATTTAGCTGCAATTGCAGGTACTAATACTTATGAGATTGCCTGTGGATTTTCTCGCCGTATGCCAATTGTCTATGCATAAACTCAAAAAACAAGTTGAAAAATGTAGCCGTTGCCCACTTGCAGATGGACGCACTAATGTTGTATTTGGTGATGGAAACGAGAATGCAGATGTTCTTATTATTGGTGAAGCTCCTGGTAAAAATGAGGATGAGCAAGGACTGCCTTTTGTAGGCCGCGCTGGACAATACTTGAATGAATTGTTATCACTCGCAGGTCTTAAACGTGAAGATGTCTATATTGCAAATGTTGTTAAATGTAGGCCACCATCAAATAGAGATCCTAAAGCTGAAGAAATTGAACAATGTTCAAATTATCTTCGCGAGCAGACTGCAAAAATTAATCCGAAAATTATTGTTACTTTAGGAAATTTTGCTACTAAATTTATTCTCAAAACAGAACAAGGTATTACAAAGCTCCATGGACAACCAGTTCAATTGGGAAAGTTTACAGCCTTACCAGTTTATCATCCAGCAGCTACTATGTATGATGTAAAAAAGAAAGAAGCTCTAGAGAGTGATTTTGCTAAAATTAAGACATTAATTTAAAAGGAGGAATTATGGGAATTGACTCGCCTTTTGGACAAATGATGTCAACGTATTTTGGCAATTTTGATATGGCCTGCTTTGCTGCAAATGCTGCAATACAAAATGATGTTTTAACAGTTATCGCCAAATTTTTCTCGGCATGTGGAAATACGCTTTTCTGGTTTATATGCTGTGTTTTTGCATTAGTTTTAATACTTTTCAAAAGAACTCGTAAAGCAGGGTTTTTAATTGGTTGTGCAGTTGTTATTACTGCTATAGTTTCCACATATTTATTAAATCCAATGTTTGGAAGGCTAAGACCCTACAATGCTTTACAAGGCAACGCAGAATATTTTAGTTGGTATTTGAGTGTAGGAGGCATTGGCGAGAGCGAATATTCTTTCCCATCAAAGCATGCTGCTGTAATGTTTGCTGTTGCAACTGCTTTATTTGTATATGTTCGGTTTGAACTAAAGAAAAAACGAGCATGGTTGTTGTTTGTAGTTGCTATTTTAGTAACATGGTCTCGAAATTATTTGATGGTACATTATGCAACTGACCTGATAGCTGGTGCAATTTTTGGTATTCTTGTTGGATTTTTAAGTTTGGGTATTTACAATTTGATAATGAAATTTGTGAACAAGAATCTAAAACAAGAACAAAAATGGGATCTGGAAATAATCTTCAAGAAAAAATTTGGACATCCTATTAACACTCAAAAAGCAGCACTTTTAATTTGTGTTTTTATTCCACTAATTATTACAGGAATTTGTTTTTTCAAGGATTCTATGCCTCAGCAAAAATGCGAATATAACGGAAGAGATTATATTTGTTGCAATAAAGCAGATAAGAAAGTTCATATAGAAGGAACTGATACAGACGAGTACAGGTGTAAACTTCATGAAAAATAATGCTCCAATTGGTATATTTGATAGTGGTTTTGGTGGCATGACAGTTGCTGTCGAATTGACTCGATTGATGCCCAACGAAAGCTTTATTTATGTAGGCGATAGTCAACATTTTCCTTATGGCACAAAGTCTTTGGAAGAAGTTAAGTCTTACGGTTTGAAAATCTGTAATTGGCTTGTTAGCCAAGGCGCCAAAATGATAATTATTGCTTGTAACACATCAAGTGTTGCAACTCTAAAAGTTGCACAGGATCAAATGTCAGTACCTGTAATTGGTGTTGTAAAACCAGGAGCTAGAGCTGCAGTGTCTCGGACGGCAAATGAACGGATAGGAGTTCTTGCAACTGATGCTACGGTTTCTGCAGGCGCTTATGAACAAGCTATTCACAAATTTAATCCAGATGCTAAAGTGCATCAAGTTGCTGCTCCAAAACTAGTTGATATGGCCGAAAATGGAATTGCTCATGTAATGGACAAGATGGGCGAGTCTTATGACATAAAAAAATCGCTTAGTGAATTTTCTGAAATTTTCTCGCATGAAAATATGGCAATAGCTCAAGAATATTGTGTACCTTTACTTGAGCATAAAGTAGATACTGTAATTATGGGATGCACACACTTTGCTTTACTAAAGCCAATTTTAAATGCTGCTTTTGGACAAAGTGTTATGTTGGTATCTTCAAGTAGAGAGACAGTTAAAGATGCCAGGATGATTTTGGAACTTAATGATCTGTTGGCAGACGGAGAAAGCGAACGCAAATTTTATACAACTGGTAACAATGTACAAAAATATAAGGAATTTGGAGCCTTTATTTTTGGTGAACCTTTAAGCAATGTTGATAAATTATGCGAGTTTTAATAGCCACAAACAATCAGGATAAAATTAAAGAAATTAAAGAAGTATTAGACGACTTTGAATTTTTCAGTTTGGATGATCTAGGTATAAAATCAGACCCTGTTGAAGATGCTAATACGTATGAAGGTAATGCACGGATTAAGGCTGAGGCTGCAAAAGTACTATGCCCTGAGGGTTATGCTGTTTTAGCTGACGATAGTGGGCTTTCAGTTGAATCACTAGATGGTGCTCCAGGCCTATATAGTGCTCGATATGCTGGTATTAACGGAGAACACCCCACATATAAAGATAATTGCGATAAACTTCTTGCTGCTTTAAAAGGCGAGAAAAACAGGAAAGCTTATTTTGAATCTGACATTGTGATGATTTTGCCAGATGGTAAAACTTTACATACAGTTGGTGTTTGTGAAGGGAAAATTGCGACAGAGCCTCGCGGCAAAAATGGTTTTGGTTATGACCCAATTTTTTTACCTAAAGCTCATGATTATAAATATACTATGGCGCAGCTTCCAGAAGGAGGTAAGAATGCCATTTCACATAGAGGTATTGCTTTAAAAAAATTGAAAGATTTGCTTGATTTGTGATACTATATGCTCCACGCGCTCGTGGCTCAACGGATAGAGCAACGGACTTCTAATCCGTAGGTTGCAGGTTCGATTCCTGCCGAGCGCGCCATTTTGCTTCGGATATAAATTCGCCAAAAAGCTAATTTTGGTCAGAAGCAATATCTACTTCAACAAATTCACTCATTGATGGCCATTTTGTGTGGAAACCCCAAGTAGACAAACCAGAAGTTGTAATTGCAGTCATGTTATCGTATTGCTTTGCACCGTATTTATTTTCGTTCCAAGTGTTTACGTTAGGCAAAAGAATAGGATAAGCATATCCATGAGTATGAGCATTTAGCATAACATCACACTGGTCTTTAAACTCGTTGAAGGACTCTGGACGATGCATAGCAAGCACTACCTCGTTATTATTCCAGTCAGCTTCAGTCAGTCCACTCTTACGCATAATGTCAATTGGCTCGGCATATTCGCGGTAATCTCGACCAACTAAAATAGTACCATTTGGCAATTTTACAGCCTCGTTATCGATAATCTTAACACCACCATCAATTAAACTTTTTCTATAGTCAAATAAGCAATTGTCATCATGATTACCTGTTACAAAATAAACGCCATACTTAGTTTTTATATTTTTAAGCGTAGAGGAGAGATAATCGAGTTCGTCTTGAGATGTAGAACCATCAACAATATCGCCATCTAAAATCAGTGCGTCTGCATCAACCATATTTATCATGTCAGAAGTCGAGCCCAGTACTGTAATGTTGGCCCCAGCTCCAATATGGCTATCACCATAGTACACAAATTTTGCATTAACATTTTTTGCTGCTTCTTTTGTTGGTTCCACTTTATAAGTTGTATGTTGAATAGTGTCAACATTATAAACTCCCATGAAAGTATAGAGTCCAATGAAAAGTGTTACAAGACCCCAAACATATAATTTGTTCATTGGATGATCCTCGTCGTCTTTACCTTTTCTTCTAATTTTTCTATATATCCAACGAATAAATAAAAGAGCAGAAGACAATATAATAAAATTAAAATAGAAAGTATGGAATAATAAATGAATCCATTTCAATAAGCTCTCAGGAAAATAGCAATACCAAAGAGTAAGACTTACCAAAGAAACCATTCCGAGTACATGAAAAGTAATAATTCCTGCCTTTACGCCGGTTTCTTTCATCCATTTTTGTGGGACTTGTTTGTAACTAAAGATTGCTAAAAGTAAATAACCCGGTAAAGCGATAAGCATTCCATAAGGGCCTGACGCAATTGCTGTTAACGGATTCATAATATCACCTCGTCTGAAATTATATCAAAGTTATGGAATAACTTCATGAACTTATTACCCCAACATATAGACAAACCCTATTCCAACATATAGACAAAATCTACTCCAACATTTAGACAAGTTAGTATATAATAAAAAAAGAAATTGATATGATAAACGAAACTAATCATAGTAATATTGTTGTTACTGAAATTAAAAATGGACTTACTATCCAAGATAACTTTTTAAAAGTTCTTAAGAAAAGTGATGCATTATTTAATGTTGACAGTATCAAAAAAGAATTAATTTATCGAGGCGATGAGGACTTTGTATATAAAGATGTAAAAATATATGGTGTAAAAAATTATTTACTTGAAGCTAATTAATTATGTTAAACGAAATTTATCAAAATTTAAACCCTGTGGCCTTTTCAATAGGTTCGTTTCAGGTGCGATGGTATGGAATAGCCTACATCGTTGGATTTGTTATTGCTGGTATTATTTTTTATTTCACGGCGAAGCGCTGGAAAATTAAAATTACTGAGGATAAAGCTTTAGCTGCAATTTTATGTGGCGTTACCGGCATCATTATAGGCGCGAGGTTAGGGTATGTTCTTTTCTATGGTGATGGTTATTATTTTAGTCATCCTGAAAAAATTCTCGCTTTCCACGAGGGCGGTATGAGCTTTCACGGAGGGCTTGTAGGAGGCCTTATTGGTGGGATATTCGCTGCTAAAATTACGAAAATTCCATATCTTCGTCTTTGTGATTTAGCATTTATTGGCGTTCCTGTAGGACTGTTTTTTGGACGCATTGCCAACTTCATTAACGGCGAGCTTTGGGGTGCGCCTACTGACCTACCTTGGGGAGTTGTCTTTCATGGGGCGGCAGGTATGATGCCTCGTCATCCTAGTCAACTATACGAGGCATTGTTGGAAGGTCTTGTATTGTTTATTGTATTGTTTGTTATGTCTCGTAAAAATCCTCCTTTTAAACCAGGAACTTATTTTGCAACATTCTTGATACTTTATAGCGTATTTAGATTTGCTGTTGAATTTGTTCGTCAACCTGATTCTCAGTTAGGTTATCTTGCTTGGGATTGGCTAACTATGGGTCAATTGTTAACAATACCTCTGTTTATTGCTGGTGTTTTTATATTGATATATGCGAATAAAAAATCTTCGCAATAATTAAGTATTGTTGGATTATAATATGCAGACACTGCGGGCGTGGTTCAATGGTAGAACCCGAGCCTTCCAAGCTCGTGACGCGGGTTCGATTCCCGTCGCCCGCTCCATGTGATTTTCCAAAAAAAAAGAGCAGGTACATAAACCTGCTCTTTAATAAATCTTTAGTATGTAACTAATTATTCATTTTTTTTCTTGTAAGAATTGTTGCATATCCTCCAAGAATTAATATAGCAAAAATTATTGTAGCTGTATTGTCGCCTGTTGAAGAGGAGCTTGTACTATCTGTATTTCTGCCTTCATCTCCAGGAGTAGGTGTAGGTTCAGGCGATGGTTTTTGTTTTTTAGCCTCTTCAATTGCTTTTAATCCATCTTCTTTTGCTTTATTTACTTCTTCTATTGTTGTTGCAGCATCAATTGCTTTTTTAGCAGCTTCCGCTGCAGCAATTACGTTTGGATTTGTACTTCCATCAACAGCAGTATCTATTTCAGCTTTTGCATCTACCTTTGCTTTGTTTAAGGCTTTTGCGGCTTTTATAGCAGTAATACCTGCTTGTTTAGCTGCTTCTACTTCAGTTTCATTAACAGCTTCGTCAATTGCTTTTTTTGCATCTTCAGCAGCTTTTAAAACATTTGGAGATGTATCACCGGCAACTTCATCATCAATAGCTTTTTTGGCAATGATTTTTGATTCTGGGAGTAAGCTTGTAAAATACCCTGGAGTATCAGAGTCTGGACCACCATCTATACGTCCGTAAGCATTTGAGGTTTTATCATCCGCATATTCAGTACCATTACCCCCTTTAAGTTTTTTGCAATCTGAAAATACATTGCTATTTATGTTAACTTTACTTATATCAAAGGATTTCGTATTAATTTTTTCTAAGGAGGAACAACTATTAAACATGCCATTTACCTTTAGTGAACTATTGCATACAAAATTAGTAAGATTTAAAGATTCTAAGCTTTTGCAGCTTTCAAACATATACATCATATCTGTAACTTTAGCAGTATTAAAACTACCAAGATCTAAAGTTTTTAACGCTTCAGAGGAAGAAAACATGCTTGACATTACAGTAACTTCTTCAGTATTAAAATTACTAAGATCTAAAGATTCTAATCTTTTACAGTTGGCAAACATATAGTTCATTTCTGTAACTTTTTCAGTATTAAAATTACTAAGATCTAAAGATTCTAAGCTTTCACATTTTGCAAACATATCAGCCATATTAGTAACTTCCGCAGTATTAAAATTATTAATCTCTAAAGACGTTAACTCTTTGCAACCAAAAAACAAATATGACATATCAGTAACCTTTTCAGTATTAAAATTATTAATCTCTAAAGACGTTAACCCTTCACAGTCATTGAACATTTCTGCCATATTAGTAACTTCTGCAGTATTAAAATTATTAAGATCTAAAGACGTTAACCCTTTGCAGCCATTAAACATGCTTGACATATCTGTAACTTTAGCAGTATTAAAACTACCAAGATCTAAAGACGTTAACCCTTCACAGTCATTGAACATTTCTGCCATATTAGTAACTTCTGCAGTATTAAAATTATTAAGATCTAAAGACGTTAACCCTTTGCAGCCATTAAACATGTTTGCCATATTTTTAACATTTTTAGTTTTAAAATTAGTAAGATCTAAAGATGTTAAACTTGGACAGTCACAAAACATATAAGCCATATCATGAACATTCTCTGTATTAAAATTACTAAGATCTAAAGATGTTAAGTTTTTACAGCTATCAAACATCATCATCATATCAGAAACATTTTTTGTATTCAAATTTTCAAGTTTTAAAGACTTTAAATTTTTACAGAAAGCAAACATAAAGTTCATTTCTGTAACTTTTTCAGTATTAAAATTACTAAGATCTAAAGATTCTAAGGACTCACAAGAGCTAAATAATTGTTGCATACTCTGAACGTTTTCTGTATTAAAACTACTAAGATCCAAAGATTCTAAGGCTATACATCTATAAAAAATCCAACTCATATCAGTAACTTGAGATGTGTCTAAATTCTCAAGTCCTTTAATAGAAGTTAACTTTTCCTGAAAATAAAACCAATTAATAGCATTTTTAGGTTTAATTTTTTCATTATTTTCACCTTTATCTATAATATAGTTAGTAACAGCATTGTCTGAATCCCATTCAACAGGAACAAATGCTGATACAGGAGATAAATCATTGTCATCTTGCGTATAACCAGCTTTTTCTGTTGGAGATAAATATACTGTTTTTTCACCACCCACTTCTTCAACTTTATAATATAGATGGTCTTCATCTTCAGAAAAACTAGTTGATTGTTTTATATTAGAAGTAGGTGTTATAGTAGATTGTTGTGTGTCTGTATTTTTTTTAGGTTCTAAAATCTTTGGATTGGTTGTTTTGTCTTGTGCTTTCTCTGTTTCTGGAACTTTGGCTTTCTCATTTTCTTGAGCATTGTTGCCTAGTGCTTTTGGAATCATAAACATTGTAAGTGACAGTGCTAGTAATAATGCTAATGATTTTCTAATAAAAATAAATTTAGATTGTTTTTTAGTTTGCATAAAAACCCCTTTCAATTACGGCGTAAACATATTAACATATAAAATGAAGAACATAACAAAAATTTAGTGTTTAAAAAAATGGTCGGGACGACAGGATTCGAACCTGCGACATCCTGGTCCCAAACCAGGCGCTCTACCAAACTGAGCCACGTCCCGACGAGTAGTGGTATTATAGCGCAATAATTTAGAAATTTGCGAGAATTTGTAGTTTTTGCTTGTTTTTGCAAGTTACGTAGTTTCTTGTTAAGTGCGTTACGGGTTTTTTACCTTTCTCAACTGACTCACCTCCTAAGAGATGAGTATGCCTTTACTTAAATTAAGTTGGGACATTTTCGCGTGCGAATCAGAAAAAGCTACAAGTATGTTACTTTTTTTGTTGACAAACTAAAAATATAATATAAAATGATTCGACGTGCTGTAAAAAATAATTAATTTAGAAAATAAGTAAAAAATTTAAAAGAAAGGATAAAAATGAGAGGTAGTCATTTATCAAAATTATATATAGTTAATGCACGCGTCAAAAAATTAGTATTTATATTTGCTGCAATAATTACTGTTGCGTTAATTGCTACAGGATTAAGAATGGCATTTGCTTTTAGTGAAAATGTTGATAAGGGAACAAATAAAACAATAAACGATACTACATTAGTTTCTTTTGAGCAACAAGCAAAGAAGACCGGAATAGACGTTACAACAAATACGAAAACATCAATTCAGAATGACAATCATATTATTAAGAATGATAAGGTAAATAAAATAGGTATTCATCGTTCTAATAATCCTGCAATTAAGGAAAAAGAAGTGACTATTACTTTTGATTCTTTTTTAGGTGACGATATGCTAATTTATAACCGGAGTACTCAACAATTCAGTTATCTTGAATCAGGGGGACAAATTAGATATGGATTAGATGATGACGAGGAATTATATTGCCAGGCACTCTATTACGATTTTGGTGTGGAAACAAAATCACCTACTTTAATATTTTGTGCTGTGGATTCTGATGGAAATATAACAGGTTATTTTAATTGGTGCTTATACGGGGCTGATGGGTACTTTGTATCTGAGGGTTTTCTAGATTATGATTGTTTTTCTGTAGGAGGCAAAAAGGTCCCTTTTTCAAATAGTCGCTCTAAGCTTACACCCATAACGGATGGCGAGGTATTTTGCTATCAAACTGAAGAATCTACAAAATCTTTAGTTTGTAGATTTGAAGGCAACGGAGGTACCTGGGATGATATTCTTGAATACGATGTAATTCAATCCCCTGGAGATATATTTAAGCTTCCTTCAAAAGATCCATATAAAAATGAAGATATGCATTTTGATGGTTATGATTACGAAGGTTCAAAAATTTTAGAGAATACAGAAGTGCCTGTCAACTATGGCATTACTGCACAGACACGTTGGTGTAATATTGTTTCTTATGATTATAACGGTGGTGAAGGCCCAGCAGAAACTTCTGTAAAAAAACTAGAAAATGCAAAGGATTTTTTTTTTATGATAATACCCAGGTTACAAAATCTGGCAAGAAACTATTAGGGTGGGTTGATGACGATAATAAGTTTTATGCACCAGCTGCTGTATATAATTTAAATAAAGATATAAGTTTAACAGCTGTATGGGCTACAGAAAATAATTATAGTATTTCTACAAATACAGGCGTGCCACTGTATGTAAAAGTTTTAGTTGATGGCGCTTTTTCATCTGATGCTCATTTATCTACTTACAATGAAATTATTCAAACGCTAGAACGGTCTACAGATGTTCCTAAATATACATTTGTAAAAAGTTCTGATAATGACTTAGGTAACCTGACTGTTTCATATTCATCATGTATTTTAGATCCAACTACATCAAAATTAGAAACTCATGACTTTGAAGTTGGATTTTATGGAATTAAAGATACTATTAATATTACTGACGGATTGATGAATGGTAAAGAATTAGAGGCTTCAGGTGATTTAGAATTTGATTCAAATTCAACATGTAATTTAGTATTAAATGTTGAAAACGCAATAGAAGATTCAGTAATTTTCCATGGTATTGCTCACGAAGTAAGTTCTAATGGAAGCGTTAAACCAATTTATGAAGCTGATATTATTGTCTTTGATGAGGATGGACATAAACTTAGTGCATGCAAAACTGGTGAAGATGGTATTTTTGAGTTTGCCGTAGCAAAAAAGGACATAGAGAATAAATATATTAAAACAATTTCATGTTTTGCTGAAGGTTATGTTGCGCAATACCAAACCTACACTTCAGACGAGATAGAAGCTGCTACTGTTATTAGCAAAAATTTTGATTTGAAGACTGGTTTAAAAGTAGATGTTGATGTTAAGGATATAATAAATTTTGCCGACTTTAATGTTAATGTTGAAAAAGATAGCGAACTGATATCTTTACAAGATATTATAAAAAATGATAGCTTTTATTTTCCTGCTGGCTCACAAGTAACTTTTGACAAAACTAACAAAAAAGCTACTTTTAGTTATATTGAAAATGCTGCAATTAAAGTTACTTTAATTGCAGATCCACAAGAAGGAAATGATTTTAATTCATGGTTGTATAACAATGAAATTGTTGGTGATGAAACTAAGACGATAAATGAGGGTGATAAAATTTCTGCTAATTTTAATCATGTCGTTATTTTGAAGTCTGCTGATAGCAAAATGGGTAAAGTATCAAACGGTTCTGAATCTCAAGCTCAGTTTGTGTTAAGCGTCAATCATGGTGCTGAACTTATTGTTGACAACAATAAAGTTATTATTGGAGAGAATGAGTTTACAGCTATTCCAGAAGAGGGCTATGAATTTGTTTCTTGGGAAGAAGTTGATAATTCTGTAACTGAAGCGACAACTTATCAAGCAAATTTTAAAGTGACAGAAAGTCCAGAACCTGCTCCAGATCCAGAAAAAGGTAGTTCAGCAGATTATTCTGATACAGCACAAACTGGAGATATATCACAATATGCATTAGTTGGATTGATTATCGTTGTTGCAACAATTTATGTTTTTGCACGAAAAAAGTTTTTTAATTAGAAACAATTAAAAAGTTCTGTGAATCGTAAGCGATTTTGCCCTAAAAAGGTATAAAACATTAGCACCGTTTTGGCGCTAATGTTTTTGTTCCTCCTTTCTATGCCACTTTTGTTTCTAATTGCTTTTTGTATCTTATAAAACTTGATCTTTTCCATGGGTGTTCCATAGGCGGTATATATCTTTTTCTTGGTTTGGTTTCGTCTTTTCGGGTACGTGTTTTTTCTAAATCATTTGTATTTAATTTTTTTTATTCAAATTAATCAAAATAAGCCCCTGTAATAATGCCAGTTGCATCAGCAACAGATGCATGCAAATAAGTATGCGTCTAGGATGAGGATTTTCTACTTCCTCAATTTTTATTTGAAGCTCATCCTTTATCTTCTTTTTTATATTTTTCATTTTCATCCATTGTTAAATTTACCTTTCTCAACCGACTCACCTCGTATGAGATGAGTATACCTTTACTTAAATTTAGTTGGGACATTTTCGCTTGCGATTGGACGGGACATTTTCCTTTGAGAATCAGAAAATTAGCGAGAATTTGTATTTTATTTAAATAATGTTTGGTAAAATACTCAGCTGAACAAATGTAATAGGGGTTTTAAGATGAGTGAGACAAAAAAGACAACAACTAAAACAAATAAAACTAGTGCTACTAAAAAGGCTAGTCCTACAAAAAAAGCTAGTACAGCTAAAAAAACTAGCACTACTAAAAAGACTACAACTAAAAAAGCAACAACAAAAAAACCAGCTGAAAAAAAATCCGCAACACAGATTGCTGCAGAAACAGCTAAAAAAGCTAAAAAGACTAGTAATTTTAAGTTTGGTAGTAAGAAAAAAGCAAAGAAGAAAGACGCTTCTGCACCAAAACTTAATTTAAAAGATAAGTTTAAGAATCTCATAAAGAGGAAGAAAGATAAAGCTCCAGAGCTTGTTGAAGTCAAAAAGAAGAAAACAAACTATAAAGAAGAAAGAGCTAAAAAAGCCGTAGAAGAATGGCGTAGAAAAATGGTGCTACGTTCTTTTGGCATTGTGGTTATGTGTTTAACTGCCTTCGGTATTGTCTTTGGAATATTTACAATGTTTGGCATGACAACAGTTAATGCTGGTATTGCAGCTTGTGTTGATGATTACAAAATTATGGAAAAAGACGTAACAAATTATATTGAGCACAACACTTATTATGCTCAATACGCAAAAAATAAAAGTCAGTGGGGCCAGATGCTTAATATGTATTTTGGTGGTGCAGAAAAATTTAGAGAGCAAGCAATTAATGATAAATTTGTTCATGATGAGCTTGTAAGACGAGCTGCAGATTCTGAAGGTATTGAAGTTTCTGACGAGACTGTAGACGAGCACGTAGCAAGCCTTCGTAGTAAATTCAAAAGCGAGGATGCTTACAAAAACTCGCTGTCAGAAAGAGGCGAGACTCCAGAAACTTATTGGCAAAGTGCAAAACAATCTGAAATTGAAAAGCAACTTAAAGACAAGGTTTCTCCTGAAAAAACCCCATCTGATGATGAAGTAGTTTCTTACTTAGAACAAAACAAATCTACATATAAAGACGCCAAAAGATCTTCGCATATTTTATTTGCTACATCAGATCAAGAAAAAGCTCAGCAAGTGTTAGATGATATTAATGCTGGTAAAATTGGTTTTGAAGACGCTGCAAAACAATATTCAACTGATAAGGGATCTGCCGAAAAAGGTGGCGATGTAGGCTGGGACAAATTAAATAGTTTTGTTACTGAATATACAAATGCATTGAAAGATTTGGAAGTTGGTAAGGTAAGTGCACTTGTAAAAAGTCAATATGGTTATCATATTATCAAATGTACAGATAAATGGACAACACCTGATAAAATTGAAAGTCTTACAGGCGTTCCTAAAGAAATTGTTGATGATGCTAGAGACAAGAAAAAGAAGTCCGAAAACGAGGAAGCTTTTAAGAATTATCTAGATAGTTATAAAACTTCAAACAATATAAATGTTGTGATTTATCACATTCCTCCTGGATTGCCATATGATGTTCCTTCTTCAACAGGAAAAACATCAACTTCGCCTGTTACAACAACAAAATAGTAGGGTTGTGTACGCCCGGGGGCGTGAATTTTATAAATTTCCATTGACTTGCAGGAATTTTGTAGTATTATAGGCATCCGCTGTTCACGTAGCATGGTGAACAGTACGTCTACCAGGTGGTATGACGTGCAGCTTGACAATACACATGAATAAGTGCCCTAAGCGCACACACAAATGGGCGTGTGCCCGAGTGGTTAAAGGGGACGGGCTGTAAACCCGTTAGCTATGCTTACCTAGGTTCGAATCCTAGCGCGCCCACCATTTTTGCCTGTGTGGCTCAGGGGCAGAGCACTTCCTTGGTAAGGAAGAGGTCACGGGTTCAAATCCCGTCACAGGCTCCAGATTATTATATGGCGGTGTAGCTCAGGTGGTTAGAGCACACGGCTCATACCCGTGGCGTCACTGGTTCGAGTCCAGTCACCGCTACCAAAATAAAAATTAAGGCAAATTATTAAGGAGGATTAATTATGTCTAAAGAAAAATTTGAGCGTACCAAGCCACATGTAAACATTGGTACAATTGGTCACGTTGACCATGGAAAAACAACACTTACTGCTGCTATTTCCAAAACACTATCAAGCAATGATGGTTCTCATGGATCAGCAACAGCAGATTTCACAGCTTTTGAGGACATCGATAAAGCTCCTGAAGAGCGTGAACGTGGAATCACAATTTCAATTGCTCACATTGAGTACGAAACTGACAAACGTCACTATGCACACGTTGACTGCCCAGGTCATGCTGATTATGTAAAGAACATGATTACAGGTGCTGCACAGATGGATGGTGCTGTTCTTGTTATTGCTGCTACAGATGGTCCTATGGCACAAACTCGTGAGCACATTCTTTTAGCTCGTCAGGTAGGTGTACCTTACATCATCGTATTCTTAAACAAATGCGATATGGTTGATGATCCTGAACTTGTTGAGCTTGTTGAGATGGAAGTTCGTGAATTATTGAGCTCTTATGAGTTCCCAGGAGATGATATTCCAATCATCCAAGGTTCTGCTTTGAAAGCTCTAGAGGGCGATGCAGATGAACAAGCTAAAATTTGGGAGCTTATGGATGCTATTGATGAGTATATTCCAACTCCTGAACGTGATAAGGACAAACCATTCTTAATGGCTGTTGAAGATGTTATGACTATTTCTGGTCGTGGTACAGTAGCAACTGGCCGTGTAGAGCGTGGTGTTCTTCACTTAAATGACCCAATTGACATTGTTGGTATTAAAGAAACTCCAAGCACTGTTTGCACAGGTATTGAGATGTTCCGTAAGCTTCTTGATGAGGCTCAAGCTGGCGATAACATTGGTTGTCTTCTTCGTGGTACAAAGCGCGAGGAAATTGTTAGAGGTCAAGTACTTTGCAAACCAGGCACAGTTACTCCACACAGTGAGTTCGAAGGTCAGGTTTACATCTTAACAAAGGAAGAAGGTGGACGTCATACTCCTTTCTTTGATGGTTACAGACCTCAGTTCTATTTCCGTACAACTGACATTACTGGTGTTGCTCACTTACCAGAGGGCACAGAAATGGTAATGCCTGGTGACAATGTTACTTTGAAAGGTGAATTGATTCACCCAGTAGCTATGGAAGAGGGCTTACGTTTTGCTATCCGTGAGGGTGGCCGCACAGTTGGTTCTGGTAGAATTACCAAGATCATTAAATAAACTTAGTTTAGATTTAGGGTCGGGTTCAAAGGTGCCAAATTGCACCAATAACCCCGCCCCTTAATCAAATTCATGTGTATAACAAACAAGCTATAGGAAAAATTTAAAAAGGAGTTGTTATGCGAACATTGGTAACAATGGCATGCACAGAGTGTAAACGTCGCAATTATACGACAAACAAAAATAAACAAAAGCACCCAGACAGGCTTGAGTTTAAAAAATTTTGCAAGTGGTGTGGACACAATACTTTGCATAAGGAGACTCGTTAATTATTTGTCTAATTTTAGGCAAATTTAGGCCAGTAGTTCAATTGGTAGAGCGTCGGTCTCCAAAACCGAAAGTTGAGGGTTCGAGTCCTTCCTGGCCTGCCAGTAAGTAAAGATGAAGGTGTAAGTATGGCAAAAAAGTCAAAAACACAAAAGGCAAAAGCTGCTGCAGCAAGAGCTGCTCGCAAGCAAGCTAAATTAGAGGAGAAAAAGGAATCTCCTAAAGTTGAAGTTGCTGAAGAGCCAAAAAAAGGCTTTAAGAAAGTCTTTAACAAAAAGAAAGACGAAAAGCCTACAGAAAAAACAGCAGCTCAATTAAGACAAGAACGCCGTGATAAAAAAATGGCGGAAAAAGAGAATAAAGCTCCTAAAAAACACGGTAAAATCGTTCAGTTTTTCATTGACGTAAAAGCTGAGATGAAGCGTGTAACATGGCCAACTAAAAAAGATGTTGCTCAATGGACAGGTGTTGTTATTGGCGCTTTAGTTTTCTTTGGTGTGTATGTTGCTATACTCGACAATTTTATAGTTACACCTCTGTTATTATTTATTTCGAAACTAGGTGGTTAAATTATGGCAAAGAGATGGTATGTTTTAAATACTTATTCTGGATATGAACAACAAGTTATGAATAACTTGGAGGCTCGTATTGAAACTATGGGTTTGCAGGATAATGTATTTAAAATTAAAATTCCTACAGAGCGCGTTGCCGAGATCAAAGAAGGTGGCGAGCGTATTGAAAAAGACAAAAAGGTTCTACCTGGCTATATTTTAGTTCAGATGGAATTAGATGATAGAAGTTGGGCTGCAGTGAGAAACACTCCAGGAGTTACAAGTTTTGTAGGTTCTGGTGGTAAACCTGCACCATTGACTCGTGATGAGTATAATAAAATTATGCATAGAACCAGCACTAAAGGTGGAGTTAGCAAAACAGCTACAAGTTTTGAAATTGGTCAAACTGTTAAAGTTGTTAATGGCCCACTCGCTGATTTTGATGGAACAATTACAGAAATTAATGCTGAAGCAGGTAAGGTTAAAGTTCTTGTTTCTATTTTAGGACGAGAAACTCCAGTTGAGCTTGCATTTAGCAAGATTGCAAAGATATAGGTTAGGAGATTAAGATGGCCGATAAAGAAGTAGCAGGTTTTATTAAATTACAAATTCCAGCAGGACAAGCAAATCCTGCTCCACCAGTAGGTCCTGCCCTTGGTGCACAACAAGTTAATATTATGCAGTTTTGTCAGGCATTTAATGCTGAGACTCAAGATAAAGCTGGCACAATTATTCCTGTTGAGATTACAGTTTATGAGGACAAGTCATTTACTTTTAAATGCAAGACTCCACCAGCTGCAGTTTTAATCAAGGAAAAATTAAAGCTTAAATCAGGTTCTGGTATTCCTCACCTTAAAGCTGTTGGTACATTAACAGATCAACAACTTACTGAGATTGCCGAGATCAAGATGCCAGATTTAAATGCAAACGATATTGAAGCTGCAAAAGAAATTGTTGCAGGTACTGCGCGTAGTATGGGTGTCCGTATTGAAGGCCGTGAGATGAAAACTGAATATGTTGCTTCAAAACGTGTTGCAGCATTACTTTCTGGTAAATCTCTTGAAGATATCGAACAAGCAGAAAAAGCTGAAGAAGCTGCAGCTGAAGCTACTGAAGAAGAGGCAACAGAGACTACTGAAGAATCAGCAACAGAAGAATAATAATTTTATGTGGGAGAGGAGCGCATGCTCCTCGTTACAAATATAAAAGCTTTAACCACGAAGGGAGAAAACAATGAGTAAAAAATCAAAAGCTTATCGCGCTGCCGTTGAGGCATTTCCACAAGAACCTGTTAGCGCACAGGCCGCATTTGAAGCTTTAAAAAAAGCTCCAGAAAAGAAATTTGATCAAACAGTAGAAGTACATTTTCGATTAGGCATTGATACTCGTCAGTCTGATCAACAAATCAGAGGAATGGTTGCACTTCCTGCCGGTTCTGGTAAGGATGTAAGAGTGGCTGTATTTGCAGAAGGCGATGCTGCTGACAAAGCAAAAGCAGCTGGTGCAGATATTGTTGGTTCAGATGATCTTGTAAAAGATGTTCAAGCTGGCAAAATGGACTTTGATGCTGTTGTTGCAACACCTGATCAAATGGCAAAAGTTGGCCGTTTAGGTAAAGTTTTAGGTCCTCGCGGATTGATGCCTAACCCAAAACTTGGTACAGTAACACCAAACGTTGAACAAGCTATCAAAGACTTAAAAGGTGGAAAGGTCGAGTACAGAGCAGACAAATTTGGTATTTGTCATGTTATTCTTGGCAAAATGAGTTTTAGCGCAGATCAATTACTTGAAAATTACAATTCTGTTTATGACACAATTGTTCGTGCAAAACCAGCTTCTGCAAAAGGCAAATACATAAAGAGTATAAATGTCTCTGCGACCATGACTCCAAGCATTTCAATTGAATGCTAATTAAGAACCCGGATTTATCCGGGTTTTTTGTTAAAATATTATTCGACTGAAAGGAATAATATGAACATTCTTGTATGCATCAAACAAGTTCCGGCTTCAAGCGATGTTAATATTGACGAGGAAACAGGAACCATCATCAGAGATGGCGTTGATTCCAAAATGAATCCATATGATTTGTATGCCTTAGAACTTGGTCTTCAGTTAAAAGAGCAATATGGTGGATGTGTTGATGTTGTGTCTATGGGTCCACCTCAGGCTAATGAAGTTTTGGAAGAGGCAATTGCTATTGGTGCTGATAAGGGTTCGCTGCTTAGTGATCGAGCTTTTGCAGGTGCCGATGTTTTGGCAACAAGTTATACTCTCGCTCAAGGAATTGAGTCTCTTGGGAACTATGATTTAATCTTGTGTGGTAAACAAACTACAGATGGCGATACAGCACAAGTAGGCGCCGAAATTGCCGAATTTCTTGATTTTGATCATGCGACAAACATATTAAACATTGATAATGTTAGCGATTCAGGTGTTTCTGTGCAGATGAATTTGGGTGATGTAATCTACCACCAGGATATGAAATTTCCATGTGTTCTTACAATTGAGAAAGACATTAATACGCCTCGCCTACCTTCTTATAAACGTAAGTGCCAGCTTGATGAAACAAAAATAAGCATGAGTAGTCTTGCAGATTTTAAAGATCAAGACAAAATGCATTATGGTTTGAATGGTTCGCCTACAAGTGTTGAGAAAGTGTTCCCGCCTGACAAGAATACAGAACAGGAAACATTTACAGGTACACCCGAGGAGATGGCTATTAAGCTCGTTAATGAGATGAAAGATTTGAAGTTAATATAAGGAGCATAAATGGCATATTTGAAGTTTAATCAGAATAAAATTGGTGATAAGGAAGCACAAGCTTTAATTGAACTTTGTCCTTTCAATGCCATTGAGCGTGATGAGGTTGGAAATCTTGGACCAAACAGTGCTTGTAAAAACTGTAAGATTTGTGTCAAAAAAGGACCAGTTGGTTGTGTTGAATTTATTGAAGAAGATGAATCAACTATAGACAAATCAGAATGGCGAGGAATCACAGTTTTTGCTGAACATGATGGTAATGCGATTAATCCAGTTGTGTTTGAGCTTTTGAATAAAGCTCGCGAACTTGCCGCTGTTATTAATCATCCTGTTTATGCACTATGGATTGGTGATAAAGCAAATGGTGCAGAAGAACTTCTTCATTATGGTGCTGATAAGGTGTTTACTTACTTGGATCCTGAGTTAAAGAATTTTTCAGTTATTCCATATACTGCTATATTTGAACAGTTTATTGACGAGATTAAACCTAGTTCATGTTTAGTCGGAGCAACAAATTTAGGTCGTTCACTTGGGCCTCGTATTGCTGCACGTTTGCGTACAGGAATGACTGCTGATTGCACAAGATTAGAAATGCGCGAAAATACAGACCTGGTTCAAATTCGTCCTGCTTTTGGCGGGAACATTATGGCCAAAATTTTGACACAAAAAACTCGTCCTCAATTTTGTACGGTTCGTGAGAAAATTTTTAATGCAATGGAGCGTACGGATGAGGCTCAAGGTGAGATTGTTAATATGGATGTCAAAAAATTTCCTCTTGGTTCAAAAGTTAACAAAGTTGAACGTAAAGAGAAAATCGCAAACATTGCTGATGCAGAAATTCTTGTTGCTATTGGACGAGGCTTAAAGAAACAAGATGATATTGCAAAATTTCAAGCATTGGCTGATAAGCTTGGTGGACAACTCGCTAGCTCTCGTGCCTTAGTTGAGGCAGGATGGATGCCTGCAACAGCACAAATTGGTCTTTCAGGAAAAACTGTTAAACCAAAGCTGTTAATTACATTTGGAATTTCAGGCGCTGTTCAGTTTGCAGCTGGAATGAATAATTGCGAGAGAATTGTTGCAGTTAATACAGATGAAAAGGCCCCTATTTTCGACGTTGCTCATGTAAAAATTGTTGCTGATATGTATGATATTTTAGAGCATATGATGAAAGAGTTAGGCTAGGTGGAATCATGGATTACAAAATTTTAGATCAAAATGATTTTGATTTTTTCGCAAGCTTTATTGAAGATACAAGAATGTTTGTAGGTGAGGATATCAATCAGGATTATTCACATGATGAGCTTGGTGGTATTGAACACATGCCAGATATTGTTGTTAAAGTTACATCAGCAGAAGAAGTTTCAAAGATTGCAAAATACTGTAATGAGAATAAAATTGCAATGGTTGCACGAGGTACTGGATCTGGTCTTGTTGGTGCGGCTGTACCTGTTTTTGGCGGAGTTGTACTTGACATGACATTAATGAATGAGATATTAGAATTAGATAGAGAAAACTTGACAGTTACAGTTCAACCTGGTGTGTTATTGATGGAGCTTGCAGAGTTTGCTGACGATAATGGTTATTTATATCCGCCAGATCCTGGCGAGAAAACAGCTACAATTGCTGGCAATATTTCTACAAATGCTGGAGGCATGCGTGCTGTTAAATATGGTGTCACTCGTGATTTTGTATCTGCACTAGAAGTTGTTTTGCCTAATGGTGAGATTTTACATCTTGGTGGTAAGGTTGTAAAAAATTCTTCAGGTTATGATTTGAAAGATTTAATTATAGGTTCTGAAGGAACTCTCGCAATTATTACCGAGGCAACTTTAAGGCTTGTTCCTAAACCAGAGATAAGTATCAGCTTGCTTTTACCATTTAAGTCTATTGAATCTGGAATTGAAGCTGTACCTGCTATTGTATCAAGTGGAGCAAACATTACGGCAATTGAGTTTATGCAAAAAGACTGTATTTTATATGCTGAAGAATATCTAGGTAAAAAGTTTCCTGATCATTCTAGTGAGTCGTATTTGATTTTGACGTTTGACGGCCAAAGTAAAACAGAAGTTGAAAAGGAATACAGCAAAATTGCAGATTTGTGCATCGAGCTTGGTGCATTGGATGCTTATATTGTAGATACTGAAGAGCGTAAAGAAGACGTATGGAATGCAAGAGGTGCTTTTTTAGAAGCAATTAAAGCCTCTACAGATTTGATGGATGAGTGCGATGTTGTTGTGCCTCGCTCTAGAGTCGCAGAATTTATTAATTTCACTCATGATGTTGAAGATAAAGTTGGAATTAGGATTCCGTCTTTTGGTCATGCAGGCGATGGTAACTTGCATATTTACGTTTGTAGAGATGGTAAAGATGATGGGGAGTGGGAAGATAAACTGACTAAAGCTTTCGATATGTTTTATGGAAAAGCCAGGGAAATGGGTGGTTTTCCATCTGGTGAGCACGGTATTGGTTATATCAAACGCAAGTACTTGCTCGACAAAATCTCGCCTACTGAAGTACGAATTATGCGAGAGATTAAACGAGCATTTGATCCAAATTTAATATTGAATCCAGACAAGGTTATACCTGTAAATGATTAAGATTAAATCAAAATCTGAGATTGACGCAATGCGTGAAGCAGGCAGGATTTCTGCTAAAGTTTTACGTATGGTTGGTGCACGAGTCGCTCCTGGAGTTTCTACTTTAGAGTTAGACCAGCTAGCTGAAAATATTATCAGGCTAGAAGGAGCAATACCGGCATTTAAAGGATATGGCGGCTTTCCAGGTAGTATTTGTGCAAGCGTTAACGATGCTGTTGTTCATGGAATTCCAAGTGCTGATGTAATTTTGCAAGAAGGAGATATCATTAGCATCGATACTGGAGCTATCATAGATGGTTGGGTTGGCGATAATGCGTGGACTTTTCCTGTTGGAAAAATTTCAAAGGAAAAGCAACGTTTACTTGATGTTACAGAATCATGTATGTGGGCAGCCATTGACGCAGCACGTGCTGGTAATCGTTTAGGTGATATCGGGCATGCCTGTCAAACAATTGCTGAGAAAGCTGGATATGGAGTTGTTCGTGAATATGTTGGTCATGGTATAGGACATGAGATGCATGAGGATCCTGCTGTTCCAAATTATGGTAGCGCACATAGTGGCCTAAAATTAGAAGAAGGTATGACTTTTGCAATTGAGCCAATGATTAATATGGGCACATATAAAATTGTTGATGGTGATGATGGCTGGTTGGTTACTACGGCCGATGGTTTGCCTTCCGCTCATTTTGAGAAAACTGTTGCCATTTGTGATGGTGATCCAATTATTTTGACTAATGAATAAGTTAAAGAATGAAATAACAAACTATTTTAATGAAATTGGCTCTTCAGACGAAGTTGCAAAAAAGGCTTATCGTGCCGCTCAGGTACAAAATTTGTATAAAGAAGCTATTAAACATGTTTATGGCGATAGTGCGTTTTTGGTACTTGAAAAAACAAATGCTGTTTACATCATGAATGAAAATGATAAAAAGAAAATTATTATTTATACTTGTGACAGTATGGTACATGCTGATCTTGATAGTAAGCAGGAATTTATAAAGATGTGGTTAGGTGAACACGGTGAAATTATTGATAAGTTTGAATTGCTTGCATCAAAACTTGGTATGAGAAGACAGTTTCCTTATAAAGAAGACGTCGCGCAAATGAAAAAAAGCCTAGAGACTCAATATGAGTTTTTACAAATCAAAAATGACAAACAACATACTTTAACTCAAGAAGAAATCGATTCTATTAATTTGAAAATTGACAAAATTGATAATAAGGAATTAAAAAAAGCATTAAAGGCTTTAATTAAATAGCGGGAGATGCCATGCTAACATTAAAACAATTTACAAATGCTATACAAAAAAATTTGCTTAATAAGGTTGAAGAAGGAAACATTTTTAAAGTTAACGAAATTACCGCTAATTTAATGGTTGGTTTAATGATGATGTTGATTTGTTGTTTTATTTTAATTATTGCTATATTAAATCAATTTGATATTTTTACTGCGGATAAATTTTCAATGTGGATGGTGGTTTTGACTGCTTTTTTAATTTCTACTCCTATCGAACTTTTAATTAGATATAGACATGGCGATGCACCATATTTTAAATATGTATTATGTATTGATTTGGTTGTTATTACTGGTTCTTTGTTAACGATTATTGGTCACAATGCTTATTTGACTATGGTAATTCCTGTTGTTTTGAGTGTGCGATATTATGATCAAAAATATACTTCTTTAGTGGCCGTTATTTCTACAGTTGTATATATTGCTGCTGCAATTGGATGCGTTTATTTTGGTATAGTTAATTTAAATATGTGTGATAAGTTGTTGCCTGACACAACCTTGTTTATAACAGATTCTCTTCGCGCAGCAGTAGAACCTTTAGTTCGAGGGGGAGTTGATGTAGCTCCATATCTCAAAAGCATGATTATTAATGAGCTTTTACCTCGCATCATAATTTTTTCTTTAATTGCGATTTTTTGTGCTTCTATTGCAAAACGCGGTAGACAAATGCTTGATTTACAATATGAGAGTGCAAAAAAACATACTCGTATTGAAGGAGAATTAAATGTTGCTACAGAAATTCAAAATAGTATGTTACCCTGCATTTTTCCTGCATTTCCAGAACATAAGAATTTAAAACTTTTTGCAACTTATACTCCTGCTAAAGAAGTTGGCGGGGATTTTTATGATTATTTCCAAATTGATGATGACCATATAGCATTAGTTATAGCTGATGTTTCTGGTAAAGGCGTAGGTGCAGCATTGTTTATGACTATTGCAAAAATTTTGATTAAAAATGAAATTTCAACACCAGGTATTACTCCTGAAAAGGCAATTGAGAATGTTAATAATCAGTTGTGCGAGAACAATGAAGCGGCGTTGTTTGTTACAGCTTGGGTATGTGTATATGAAATTTCAACAGGCAAAATGACATATGTAAATGCTGGTCATAATCCTCCGATTTTGGTTAAAAAAGGAGAAAAAGGAAAATTTGTTGAAGAACTGTCAGGATTAGTTTTGGCTGGATACGATAGTCTCCCTTACAAACAGCACGAGATGTTTTTAAAACCTGGCGATGAGCTGTTCTTGTATACAGATGGATTAACTGAAGCAACAGATCCAGATAACGAATTATATGGTGAGGAACGCTTAATGAAAATTGTAGAAGAGGTTTGTAGTCATCCTGTAGAAGATCAGTTACACGAGGTTTTTGATGACATTCATAAGTTTATTCGTGGAGCTGAACAATTTGACGATATTACTATGTTAAACATGGTTGTTGGTTAGGGGCGTGGTTATTGGAGCCAAACGGCACTAAAGGGACAACCTTGCTTATAGAGTGTCTTCGTCAAACCTGTAAAGCTCGTCATTAGTATCGTCAACCGAACGGCCAGAATCCAAACAATAAATAATAATGGCATCTCGCCTGTTTTTGCAATAAAGCGAGCTTACTCCAGCACAATGTAGGAGCCTGTTGCATTCTTTAAGGCTTAGTTTCATAGCAAAAGCAATTTGTAAGATTTTATCGCGAGAAGCATTTCGGTCTCCAGAAAAAATTTGATAAGCATGAGTTTCGTTCAAGTTTGTATTATGTATTACATCTTTTTTCTCTAAGGATTTTTCTTTAAGAAGCGTGTTTAAATATTCGTTTAGAGACATATGATGTAAGATTTCATTATCTGCAAAACAATCAATTTTGGGTTTTGAAAGTAATTCTTCTAAAAGTTCTTCTGTTAATATTTCTTTCTTGTTGCTCATATAAACTATTATAATGCAAAACATGGGCAATCTAGATTTTAAAAATTCACATGTAATTGTTGACGAGGTGCTTGGTAATAAACCTTACGAAAAAACGGAAAAGGTCTATTTGAGTTTAGAAGACGGTAGTCGTAAAGGCCCTTTTGTTAAAAAAACATTTTCTAAAAATGTCAATTTGGGTAAGATTTATAAAAAATTATGTGAAGCGAAACATCCTAATATTCCAAAAATTTATTATTGCAAAGATAATGTTGTGTTTGAAGAATTCATTAATGGCAGAATTTTGTCAAATGATGACATTAAATATTTTGCACAAATTTGTGATGCGGTGAACTATCTGCACACACAATTTGATTCGCCAATTATACACAGAGATATAAAACCAGCAAATATTATTGTTTCAGAAGACGGAACTGCAAAATTAATTGACTTTGGAATTGCAAGAGAATATGAAGAAGCTCAGGATAGTGATACTCAACATTTTGGGACTATTGGTTTTGCGCCTCCTGAACAATTTGGTTTTGCACAAACAGATGTAAAGAGCGACATTTATTCGCTTGGCAAGTTACTTGAATATTTAAGTAGTGATTACGATGATATCGTATCCAAAGCCACTAGTTTTGATCCATCGGATAGATATAAGAGTGTTGACGAATTGAAAAGCTCTTTTATAAGAGGTAAAAATCCTAATTCAACTATTAAGACTTTAGGTTTTGTTTGGGATATTGTTTTAACATTTCTTTTATTGTTTATGATTGTCTCGACAATTTCAACATTAAATGTTTTAGATAATTGTAGCAGTATAGCCGCAAGGATATTGTTTGGGATAATGACAATCGGATTTATGTATTTGCCAATGTATTACATTTTATTGTATAAACCAAAATGGTTACCGAAATTAAATTGGAAACAGGTTCTTTTTCTAATATTAATTTGTGTATTTACTGTATTGATTCTTGGGATGATTGCCTCAATAATTTAGGGGCTGCCCCCTTTTGTCATGATTTTTAATTTTATTGTAATATTTAGCTGTCAGCTAATGAATTTTCTTATTCGTTTTTGTAGCATTTTATTAAATTTATAAATAAATTAAAAAAGCAGTTAAATGATTTTTAGAGAGAAAGGATTGTCTATGGCTGACGAATTAAACAAAAATCAAGAAACAGAAAGACCAGTATCAAAAATGGCAGTAACATCAATTATTATTGGTGGTGTAGCTTTAATTACTTCATTTATTCCAATTGTTAATAATGTTAGTTTTTTCTTTGCTGCATTAGGGATTATATTTGGAATTATTGGAGCAGTAGGTGTTTTCAAAGGCAAGAAAAGACCTAAGGTGCTTGCAATAATTGCTCTTATAATTAACGTACTTGCGATTATTATTGTTTTAGCAACTCAGAATTTATATGGGCAGGCAATCAACAAGGCAGCTAATGGGCCACAAGCTACATCTAATAATTCACAAACAAGCACACAAGCTAATGAAGTTAAGGTAGGTGAAACAATCACGCTTGAAAATAAGTTAGAACTTACAGTAGTAAGTGTAGAAGGCGGACTTACAAATTATGATGGTAATGCCTGTACAAAAGTTACTATGAAATACATCAATAATGGCGATAAGGAAATTTCTTATAATTCTTACGATTGGAAAGCTGAAGATCCAAACGGTGCTCAAACTAGTCAAACGATTTATTCAAATGGTTCTATGAATTCAAATGCAGATAATCTCCAGTCCGGAAAGTTAATTCCTGGTGGTTCAGTAACAGGTTCACTTTATTTTAAAGGTAATGTTATAAAAGTACTATACTCTGCAAATTTAGGTAATACAACAACTGCAACTTGGATTGTTTAAAGGTTAGAAAATTCAAGAGCGGGCCTATAAGCCGGGTTCTGTCTTGTGAGAATCATTTATCTAGGATAAGCATCGCTGCTTACCTCAAGCGCGCAACCCGAATGCGATGCGGGCACACATCATTGCATCCCTATTTGCGTTTGCTCCGGATGGGGTTTACCAAGCCATCTTGTTTCCAAGATGCTGGTGCGCTCTTACCGCACCTTTTCAGCTTTTCTCTTAACGCGCAAGCGCGTCAGTGAGAGTTTCCCTTTCTGCGGCACTATCCGTCGGGTTGCCCCGCCCAGCCGTTAGCTGGCATCCTGCCCTTTGGAGCCCGGACTTTCCTCGTCGTTAATGACGCGATTCCCATAGCCCACTCTTTTCAAGGTGCGTGTATTATAACGCTTAAATTAAGATTTTTAACTAAAATTTGATAATGTAGGATTAGTTGATTAGGGCTTTCAGAATATACTATAATATAACCAATGGACAAAGTTGAATTTAAAATACAGTTAGCAGAAAAAAATATTCAAGTTAGTTGCTTACATTCCTTAACTCAAGATATGTGTAAGGATTATTTGACTGATGAAAATCCTGATTTTAAAGTAAATATTATTCAAGAAGACATTGACGCAGAACAAGATGCAAGTTATAGCGATGATTATTTAGAAACTCTCGCTATTTATAGAAAGATTGCAACTAAAATGCTTGATTACGATACTTTTTTGTTTCACGGTTCGGCAATTGCTGTTGACGATGTTGCTTATTTGTTTGCGGGAATTAGCGGTGTTGGTAAAAGTACACACGCAGCTTTATGGTGTAAAAATTTAGAATCTCGAGCTCGTATGATCAATGACGATAAGCCGCTTATTAAAATATCTGATGATGGTTTGGCTTATGTATATGGCACACCTTGGGACGGAAAACACCATCGTTCAAATAATATTTGTGCACCATTAAAAGCTATTTGTATGATAAATCAAGCTGATGAAAATAAAATTACAGAACTTGATGATTTTACACCAATATTAAAACAAATATATAAACCAGAATCAGCTGACAAAGTTATTCAGACCCTAAATTTGGCTGACAAAATGCTTCGCTCTGTTAAATTATATAATCTTGAATGCAGACCAGATATAGAAGCTGCAAAAATTGCATTTGAAAGGATGTCGCAATGAAGCTAAAATCAAATTTTCTTACACATATAGTTGACGGAGAGCAAGTTCTGGTAGATGTGGAAAACAAGGATTTCTCAGGTATTGTAAGAAATAATCAAACAGCTGCTTTTGTTGTTGATTGTTTATCTAAAGAGACTGATATTAATGAGATTGTAGATGCTATGTATAATACTTTTGATGCTCCTAAAGATGTAATTAAACGTGACGTTGAAGGAGTTATCGATCAGTTAAATTCAATAGGTGCTCTTGAGTGAAAAGTACATTTGAACATGAAATAAACGAGCATGGACACTTAGTTTATAACAATGTTGGTATATCTATGTATCCCTTGATAAGACAATACAGGGATTTGCTCGTAATTAAAAAGCCTAAATTTCCATGTAAAAAATACGATATTGTTTTGTTTAAAAGAGACGATAAATATGTTTTGCATAGAATCATTGAAGTTGGTAACAAAACATATACAATAGCTGGTGATAATTGTATATCAGTTGAACATAATGTAGCAGAAAGTCAAATCATTGGCGTTTTAAAAGAAATTGTACGAGACGGTAAACAAATTCCGATTAATTCAAAAAAATACAAAATTTATTTAAATCTTATATGTAAAATATTTATTTTAAGATATTTTTTATTAGCAGCAAGAAAGATTAAATGGAAACTAAAAGAAAAAATAAAACGATAAAATGGATTTGGCAAATTTCTGGTAAAACAAAAATTAATATTGTTTTCTTGATTGTTTTGCAGAGTTTAATTGGTATTACAGGAGTCCTTTATGCTTGGCTATTTAGAGGACTAGTTGATACCGCAGTTGCACATGATTGGAACGGATTTTGGAGTAATGCAATATTTTTAGTATGCCTAATGGTTTTGAATATTTGTGTTAGTGCACTGTTGCGTTTTATTGATGAATATACAGCTGCAACTTTTGAAAACAATTTTAAAACACGTGTTTTTACAAATATTTTACACAAAGATTATGCATCAGTAACATCTACTCACTCTGGCGAGTGGTTAAATAGATTGACCAACGATTGCGTTATTGTTGCAAATGGGATGACAACAATATTACCTCAAGTTACAGGTTTAGTTGTAAAGCTTATTGCGGCAATTATTTTGATGTTGTTGCTGGTACCAGAGTTTGTTTTTGTGCTTGTGCCGTTTGGTTTGCTTATACTTATAATTACTTATTTGTTTAGAAAAAAACTTAAAACTTTGCATAAAAAAATTCAGGAAACTGATGGTCGCTTACGTGTGTTTTTGTCAGAACGATTGTCGAATTTGTTAATTGTTAAAGCTTTTGTTCGCGAGAAAGAATCTATTGTTGGAGCAAAGAAAAGAATGCATGAACATAAGCAGGCAAGATTAAAACGCTTAGCATTTTCAAATACCGCAAACGTAGGTATTACTGTTGTTTTTACAGGAGCATATGTAATAAGTGCCATTTATTGTGGTTATGGAATTTTAACTGATGTTTTGACGTATGGAACGTTTGTTGCAGTAATACAGCTTGTTAATCAAATACAACTGCCTTTTTCAAATATTAGTGCTTATGTCCCACAGTATTATGCAATGCTTGCAAGTGCTGAGAGATTAATGGATGTTGAAGATTTTTCTAATGATTCTGTAGAGCCAATTAATAATCCAGGCTTTAATACATTAAAGTTTTCACACGTTGATTTTGCTTATGACAAGTTGCCAGTATTAAAAGACGTTAATTTAGAAATAAATAAAGGTGATTGCATCGCGTTTATAGGTGAATCGGGTATAGGTAAAAGTACAATGCTTAAATTACTAATGGCAATATATCAACCTCAATCTGGTAAATGTTTAGTTGATAATCAAGTAATTACTCCAGCATATAGAAATTTATTTGCTTATGTGCCTCAAGGAAATTTTATGATGAGCGGTTCTATACGTGATGCTGTTTCTTTTGGACAAAATAAATCTGATGAGGAAATATGGGGAGCGCTAAAAATAGCTTGTGCTGAAAATTTTGTAGATAACCTTGATAGAGAACTTGGAGAAGCTGGTTCTGGACTTTCAGAAGGGCAGTTACAGCGTCTTGCAATTGCAAGAGCTATAGCTACAAATAATCCTGTTCTTTTATTGGACGAATGTACAAGTGCACTTGATTCGTCTACAGAAAGTAAGCTTTTGAAAAATCTTAAAAGCATGACTGACCGAACAGTTGTTATTGTGACCCACAGGGAAGCTGCTCGCAAAATTTGTGATAAGGAATTTAAAATAAATGCCTAGTATTGAAAAAGATATTGCTGATTTAATATATTTTTTATATTGTGGTCTTAATAACAAAACTCCTGACAAAAAAAGAATTGACAATGTAAATCTGAAACAACTTTTTATGAATTCTAAAAAGCAAAATGTATCAAATATTGTTTATTATGCACTTAAAAAAAGTGACGGCTTTAAAAATCAATATTGGGAAACAGATTTTGTCAAAAGTATAAAAAGAGAGATGATGTTTGAAGCGGAGCGAAAGAAAATTTACGAATTTTTAAACGATAATAAAATTTGGTATTGCCCACTAAAAGGTCTTGTTATCAAAGAATTGTACCCTGAATACGGCCTTAGAGAGATGGGAGATAATGACATATTATTTGACACCAATTATGAGAATTTATTAAATAAGTACATGGACAATAATGGTTATGATGTTGAAACTGGTGAACTACATAATATGTACACAAAAAAGCCTGTTTTTAATTTTGAATTTCATAAAAGATTGTTTAACAAAAATCCTTATCTTGAATTTTTTAATTATTTCAGTGACCTTGATAATAGATTAGTTAAAAATAACAATTCTTATTGTAGAAAATTTAATGATGAAGATTTTTACTTGAGTGTTGTGTGTCATCGCTATAAGCATACTGAAGTTACTGGTTCTGGTTTTAAGTTCTTAATTGATATTTATATATATTTAAAACATAAACCAAATCTTGATATAAATTATGTTAGTAAAGTTGCTGATAAGCTTAATATTGCTGATTTTGAGTTGAGAGGTAGAGAATTAAGTTATAAATTGTTTGATAGTGAAATGTTAGAACTTGGTGATCTAGATATTGAAGAGATAAGAAACATGGTTGGTGCTGGCGTATATGGGACTACTGAAAATTATGTACAAAATAAATTTAAAAAATATGGTAAAAGTCCTAGATTGTTCTTTTCTTATTTTTTCCCTAGCAAAACAAGTCTTAAAGATCGAGGTCAAAAATATCCAAAATATTCTATATTTTTGCCAATATATTGGGTATTGTTGTATAAAAAGTTTTTCAAATCAAGAGATATCAAAACTTTTATTAAAGCTTTAAAAAAATAAAATTGTCGAGTAAAATCTCAAAATTTCTATTAAAATACTAACTCACCATGTGGTCGATTGGCGCAGCGGGAGCGCAGGTGCCTTACAAGCACAAGGTCGCAGGTTCGAATCCTGCATCGACCACCATTTCAATTTTCGTGAGATAAAAATCATCATTCGTATGTATAGTTTTGTAACACTTTTTAATTTAGTATAATAATTGAGCTTAGCTTCCTGCCTAAGTTTGAGTTGCTAGCTGGCCTTTTAGTTGCTTCTCCCAGTTAGCGGGGATTGATAACAAAAATGAAATTTTACTTGAAATGCAGCTTTGTTTTTGTTATTATAGCGTGGCTATCCTGCTTCGGGTAGATAGCCTATTGAAAATCCCGAAGCCATTAGACCAGAGGAGGTGAAAAGATGAAGGCATATGAACTCTTATATTTTGTTGCACCAAGTGCAGATGACAAGCCAAAAAAGCTTGCATATGACAGAATCGAATCCACACTAAAAGAAATCAAAGGTAAAATTGATAATGTCGAGGATCTTGGGAAAATGAATTTAGCCTATGAAATTGATGGTGCAAATGATGGAGATTACACTTTGATTGATTTCCATTGTGATCCAGCAGGAATTGCTGAGCTTAACCGTGTTTTACGCCTTACTGTTGAGGTACAAAGACACATGATTGTAGCTCGCAAAGATAGAGACTAAAGGAGGAAAAATGAGCATTAATAGAGTAATGATCAGCGGGAATTTAACTCGCGACCCAGAACTAAGACAAACAACAGGTGGTATGTCAGTTTTGACATTTGGTATTGCAGTAAATGATAGAAGAAAAAACAGTCAATCAGGTGAATGGGAAGATTATCCTAACTTTTTAGACTGCACTTTGTTTGGGGCTCGTGCAGATGGTCTCGCAAAAATTTTAAACAAAGGTATGAAGGTTGCCATTGATGGAAAATTAAGATGGAGCCAATGGGAAAAAGATGGACAAAAAAGAAGTAAGGTAGAGATTATTGTTGACAGCATTGATTTTATGCAAGCAAGAAATGCTGCTCCTCAACCTCAAGTTGAACAGGCTTCGGAAGCTGAACCAACAACTCAAAATTTTGAGGAATCTCAAGCTTATGGACAAGATATTCCATTTTAAGGAGGAATGATGAAAAAATTTGAGAAGCAACCAGTACAAAAAGCATGCCCTTTTTGTAAAGAAAATGTTAAATATATTGATTATAAAGATACAAAGCTTCTTCGCAAATATGTTACAGATAGAGGCAAAATTAAACCTCGTCGTGTGACTGGAATTTGTGCACAACATCAACGTGATATCGCAAATGCTGTTAAGCGTGCAAGAACTATGGCACTTTTGCCTTATGCAGTAAATGTTGTAAGCAAACGCGGAGACAGACGTCGTCATTAGGAGGTATAAGATGAAAGTTATATTATTAAAAGAAGTCAAAGGCCGTGGCGGCGAAGGTGATGTTATTGATGTAAAAGATGGTTTTGCAAACAATTTCTTATTTAGGAATGGTTCTGCTGTAAAAGCTACAAAAGGAAATCTTCGACAGTTGGAGCAACGTAAAGCTAACATTGCAAAGCGTGAAGAAGTTAGAATTGCTGAAGCTAATGAACTTAAAGAGAAGATTGACGGCTTAAAATTTAAAGTTGATGTTCAAATTGGTGAAGAAGGACAATTGTTTGGTGCTGTTACAACACAAATGATTGCTGATGGTATTAAACGTGAGGCTGATGTTGAGGTTGATAAACGCAGAATTGATTTGCGTAAAGCAATTAAAACTGTTGGTGTGCATGATGCTGAAGTTGTAATTTACAGAGACATCAAAGCTGGCTTAAAAATTATTGTTGGTAGTGAAGATCCAGAGAAATTCTTAGAAGAACTAAAGAATAAGAAAGACAATAGGAAAAAATAAACACGTACAATAATCATATTTAACAAAGAAAAGGCACTCAAACGGGTGCCTTTTTTATTTTGTGGAAATGTGGAAAACTAATATTTTTGCTGATAAAAATAGCAAAAAAATGTTCATAACTTGTGGATAAAAATTAATCAAAAATAAGGCTTGACAAGCACTTTTATAGTGATAAGATAGCATACATTATGGACGGCGATCAACAAAACAATGAAGGACGTATGCTTCCTCAAAACATAGAAGCTGAGCAATCTGTGCTTGCTGCTTGTATGTTAAACGAGGTAGCTGTAGAAGAAATTGCTCCAATGCTTACCCCTGAGAATTTTTACAGGCCAGCTCATCAAATTATTTATGCTGGCATTTTGGACCTTTATCAACGTCATATTCCTGTTGATCAACTCTCACTGATGGAAAACATTAATGGTAAAGGTCAGTTAGAAGCCATTGGAGGCAAAGGCTATCTTTTGGATTTAGCCTCAAATGAGCTTGCGTTAACCAATTGGCGTACACATGCAAGTATTGTAAAACGGACTTCAGTTCTTCGTGATCTTGTTTATGCGTCTACAAAAATTCAAGCACTGGCTTACGATGCTCCAGATGATTTAAGTGAGGTAATTGGCGAGGCCGAACAAACATTGTTTAATGTTACAGAAAAGCGTTTATCTTCAGATTTTACAAAAGTTGATAAACTTTTGACAGCCAGTTTTGAAGAGCTTCAAGAGTTGGCTTCAAAAAAAGGTCAAATGGCTGGTGTCCCTACTGGTTTTAGAGATATCGACGAGTTGTTCAATGGACTTCGAGGTGGAGATTTAATTATCCTTGCTGCTCGTCCTGGTGTCGGTAAAACGTCATTTGCTCTAAACATGGCAGTTAATGCTGCAAAACAAGATACTACTGTAGCTTTTATGTCTTTAGAGATGGGCTCCAATCAGCTTATACAACGTATTTTATGTACAGAAGCACAGTTGAATTTGTCAAAGGTTCGTTCAGGTAAAATTGCAGGTACAGAATGGAATAAGATTGTTCAAGCATCTGCAAGTCTTAGCAATTTGAATTTGTTTGTTGATGATACTCCAGGATTGTCGATTTTTGATTTGCGTGCAAAGGCAAGAAGAGAATTAAGAGACGTAAAAAACGGAATGATTATTGTAGATTATTTGCAATTAATGCAGCCTCCTGTTTCAAGACGGGATGGTAATCGTGCTGTTGAGGTTGCGGAAATTTCTCGAGGACTAAAGATTCTTGCAAAAGAAATGAATATTCCAATTGTTGCTTTGTCGCAGCTTTCTCGTCAGGTTGAAATGCGAGGAGCACGTGGTAAAAAAGGTAAACCTCAATTATCTGATTTGCGTGAATCAGGTTCTATTGAGCAAGATGCTGATATCGTTATGTTTATTGATAGAAGCATGAATAAAGAAGAAGCAGAAGATGAATCAAGGCCAGAATGGGGAACTGCTGTTGTTGATGTTGCAAAACACAGAAATGGACCTACTCGACAAATTAAACTACGTTTTGATGCAGACTATACAAAGTTTTTTGATCATTATGACGAAAATAGATTAGGTGGAGGTTTTTCGTCAGAATAAGATTATTTTTTGTGTTATAATCCTCATCATACAAGAGAAAGGCGTTTAAGATGGAATATAAATTTAATAAAGACGGAGAAAAACTTAGTGTCGAAGTTGTAGGACGTGTTGATACAACAACAGCTCCACAATTAGAAGAAGGAATCTTAGGCGAGTTAGAGAGCGTTAAAAACCTAGTTTTAGATTTTACAAATCTTGAATATATTTCATCAGCAGGTCTTCGTTTATTGTTATTGCTTCAAAAGAAAATGAATGCATCTGATGGTGTTTTTGAAATTCATAATGTTAATGAGTTTGTCATGGAAGTTTTTGAAATGACAGGCTTCAAGGATATCTTAACAATTAAATAAATGCCGTTAGTATTTGCATCTTTAATTACAATTGCTCTAGCAGTTGTATTGTTTTATTTTGAAAATCGAACTAAGTTCGGAAAACTACATCCTGCAATTAAACAAACAATAGTTGGTATATGTTTTGGTTTAAGTGCTGTTTTTGCAACTGAACTAGGTAGTTTTGATATAGCAGGTGCTGCAATTAATGCAAGAGATGCTGCTCCTGTTACTGCAGGACTTATTTTTGGCCCATGGGCTGGTGTGTTGGCTGGTATTATTGGTGCTGTTGATAGGTTTTTTGTTGCTGCGCCTATTTTTGGAGTTGGAGTTTATACCCAAGTAGCATGTTCGATAGCCACATTATTTGCAGGTGTTTTAGCTGGCCTGGTTAAGGTTACCATTTTTAGAAAACATCGTCCTATGGTTATTCATGGTTTGATTATTATCTTACTTATCGAAGTACTTCATATGTCATTGGTGCCTCTAACACATATAGAAGATATTGAACAAGCCACTGTTATAATGATTAGATGTTTTGGTTTGTTACTTATTTCTAACTCATTAGCAGTTATTTTTTCAATATTTCTTACTGCAATACTGGATGCCAAGTACAAAGGTCTATCTATTAAAAAACTAGTTGTAGATAAAGATTTGATTTTTTCTAAAGACTTGTTTTACTCTTTTCAGTTTTGGTTATTGTTCATTATTATTGTTGCTTTTGCGCTAACTTTGATTTCAACTTCAGTCTTATTAGATAGCGTTACTCGTAAAAGTACAGAATATGAATCGCAAAGAGATCTAGAAATATTTGTTAATATGGTTGACGAAGAAAGTTTAAGGGAACATGTTAATTTTTCTGAAGCTGCCCAGAAAGTTTCATATTATTGGTCAGATGAGGGTGAATATTCAATTATGTTAATAGATTCGAAAAGTAATAATAGGATACTTACGAAAGATATTGAATATTCAGATATGCCAGGTATAGTTGAGAATAATGAGCCTAACAAATTGATTGAATGTAACGTTAATGGTGTAGATATGATGGTTATGTATACCGTTAAAGGTGATTTTAAAATTGTACAGTATAGGCTAGTTAAGAATGAGATGTTTATTTCATATTTTTCAACGATGATTTTAGCCTTTACACAGATTACTATTTTTGGTTGTTTGTTGATTTGCGTATTTGTTTTACTTAAAAGACTTGTTGGAAATAATCTGTATTACATAAATAAGTCTTTAGAAAAAATTACTGCAGGTGATTTGGATGAAAAAGTTAACGTTTATAAATTTGAAGAATTTAGCATGCTGTCTAACAGTATTAACTCTACAGTTGATACATTAAAAGAGTATATTAAACTAGAAGCAAATAGATATAACGAGGAATTTGAGCTAGCTCAACAAATTCAATTATCTGCACTTCCAAATGTTTTTCCAGCTTTTCCTGACAGAAATGAGTTTGACTTATACGCAACTTATAAATCAGCAAAGGATGTTGGTGGTGATTTTTATGATTATTACTTTGTTCGACACAATAAGTTAGCTTTCCTTATTGCTGATGTATCAGGTAAAGGTATTCCTGCAGCAATGTTTATGATGAGATCAAAAATGGCTTTTAGGATTTTTGCTGATAAATTTAGAGACTCAGCAAAGATTCTACATGCTGTTAATAATTATTTATATGAACACAATGAAGCAGGAATGTTTGTTACAGCATGGCTTGGTATATTAGATACAGATACCGGGAAAGTACAAGTTTCTAACGCTGGACATAACCTACCTTTTAAGATTGACGTGGATGGTAATCTAGATTTTGTTACAGGTCCTATTTCACTTGTGTTGGGCGGTATGGAAAATACTAAATATAGAAATATGGAAATGCAATTGCATCCTGGAGAGAAATTATTGTTGTATACAGATGGAATTACCGAGGCAAACAATAACGAGAAAGAGTTGTATGGAGAAAAAAGGCTTATTAGATGCCTAAGTGGATTTAAAGGAAACGACTTAAAAGAAATTAGCGAACATTTAATATCTAATGTCGAAGAATTTGTTGATGGTGCTGAACAATTTGATGATATGACAACATTGGCTCTTATATATAAAGGTGAAAAGAGCAAAAATAAACATATGAAAATTGAAGTAAAAGCCAAGACAAAATCTTTAACAGAGATAACAAATTTTGTTGATGATTACTTGAAAGATTATAATTGCAATTTTGAGACAATTGAAAATATCAACGTGGCAATTGATGAGATATTCAGTAATATTGTTAAACATGGTTATGATGATGAAACTAAAGATGTTGAAATTGAAATTAAAGTTGATGAGCTTAATAGAATCGTAATTACATTTATAGATGAAGCCAAAAAATTTAATCCACTTGATATTGAAGAACCTGACACAACACTAAGTGCTGAGGAATGTGATATTGGCGGTTTGGGTATTTTTATGGTTCGTAAAATGATGGACGAAGTAAATTACGAATATAAAGATAAGCATAATATTTTGACGATTAAGAAAAAAATTAATTAAATGCGAAGATCTGATATAAGAAATGTTGCAATAATTGCCCATGTTGATCATGGAAAAACTACCCTTGTAGATTGTTTGCTTCAGGCGACTAATGTATTCAGGCAAAATCAACAGGTTGATGAGCGTGTGCTTGACAGTAATGATCAAGAACGCGAACGCGGCATTACTATTCTTTCAAAAAATGTTGCAGTAAACTATAAAGGTATAAAAATTAATATTATTGATACTCCAGGCCACGCTGATTTTGGTGGTGAGGTTGAGCGTGTGTTAAATATGGCTGATGCAGCTCTTCTTATTGTTGATGCGTTTGAGGGGCCAATGCCACAAACTCGTTTTGTACTTAAACATGCTCTTGCACAAAATATGAAAATTATCCTTGTTGTTAACAAAATTGATAGAGATGGTGCACGCCCAGATGCGGTTGTTGATGAAGTATTCGATTTAATGTGTGAGCTAGAAGCCTCAGATGAACAACTTGATTTTCCTGTTGTTTATGCGAGTGCAAGCTTAGGGTATGCAAGGCGCGATTTAAGTGATACAAATAATGATGTTTATCCGCTACTTGATATGATATTGGACGAAGTACCTGGACCAGAATTGCAAGATGTAGGTTGCAGCGCCATGCAAATATCTACAGTGGACCACTCGAGTTTTGTTGGACGTATTGGAGTTGGTAGGTTAACTTCAGGAACATTCCATAAAAACGACAAAGTTCTTGTAGTCAATGATGCTGGCAAAAATTATGAAACAACAATTAAACAACTTTTTGTGTTTGATAATCTTGATAAAACAGAAGTTACATCAGTTGATGCAGGTGACATAATAGCTATTGTTGGTGTTGATGATGCAGACATTGGCGATTGTGTAATGGGAGATGTTGAAAGCGGTGCACAAATAGCTGCTCAAACATTCAAACCAATTGAAGTAGAAGAGCCAACGATGAGTGTTGTTTTTGCTGCTAGTACTAGTCCACTTGTTGGTCGGGATGGTGAAATTGTTGGTGGCAGACAACTTCGAGAACGCCTTCTTCGTGAAAAAGAAGCAAACATCAGCATGAATATCACAGAACTTGATGATGGAATTGAAGTTGCTGGCCGTGGTATTTTGCATTTAAGTGTTTTGATGGAAACCCTGAGACGTGAGGGTTATGAGTTTCAGGTGGGTAGACCTCGTGTACTTACTCATGATGGCATGGAGCCAATTGAAGAAGCTGTTGTGGACGTAATCCAAGATTATAGTGGCAAAGTTATTGAGGTTTTTGGTAATTGTGGTGGCGAAATGACCGAGATGACCACAAAAGGTGATTCTACACACTTAGTGTTTAGAATTCCTACTCGCGGAACTCTTGGTTTGAATACTAAATTATTAAATGCGACACATGGCGAGGCAACACTTTTCCATCATTTTTCTGAATATGGTCCTGTAAATTTTGACTTTGTCACCAGGAAAAATGGTGTTTTAGTTTCTATGAGTACTGATGCAGCTGTTGCTTATGCACTTGACACACTGCAAGAGAGAGGTAGACTTTTTGTTGGGCCAGGAGATGAATGCTATGAAGGTATGATTGTAGGCGAGTCTGCTAAAGAGAATGACATTGTTGTGAATGTTGCCAAAACTAAGAATCTTGGCAATCAACGTGCAAGCGGCTCTGACAAGGCAATTCAGCTTACTCCTCCTGTTAAATATACTTTGGAAGATGCTCTTGAGTATATTGATGATACTGAACTAGTTGAAGTGACACCAAAACATATTCGCATGCGCAAAAAATTATTAAGCGCTACTGAGCGCAAGAAAGCCCATCAATTATAAGGTTTGTGCTCTTGACTATATTTATGATATAATAATTACTTGGAAGGAATGGCGGTTTTAATATGGATAATACAAATAACAAAAAATATTTGGCAATAATATTACTTGTTTTTGCTTTGGTTATGGCTTTTCTATTTGTTGGCGTTTCTAATGCATCAGATGTTATCAATGAAGAAAATCAAAATACTGCTGATATTGAAGATTCTAAGGCGCAAGATGTTAAAAAAGATGAGCAACAACAGACTGTTGATATCGAAGATTCTAAAGCTATAGACACTAACAATAAAGCTAAAGAAAATAAAGATAACAGCAAAACCTCACATAACAATGAAGAAGCAATGGGAGAGATTTCGTATGAAGGACAATTTGGAATTAAATTTTATTCAGGTCCTGATTTAGTTAGTGATATAAAAACTGCTTGGGAAGGTTGGTCATTTCTTAATGTTACTTTCTATAAAGACTGTAATTTGTCTAACAATACTATTGAGGTTAATCAGGGTAAATTACTTAATATATATTTAGGGACACACACGTTATATTCTGAAGATGATGGTGATTCGAAACAGCTAATTAACAACAAAGGAACATTAAATATATATGGTACAGACGAAAATAATCACGGATTAATTCGAGAATCAAGCGATGAATCAACAATTAATATTGAAGAGTCAGGATTAGTGAACGTTTCAAATATTGATTTTGGAGGCCCATGTATAGAAGGCGAATATCCGTCAGAAGGAGGACATTTCTATTTTGAAAAAGTTACTAAAAATTCCAGCTTTAAAAACTGCCAGTTCACTGGAGGAACTGCAGGCCAAGGCGGCAATATTTATATTAATAAAAGTAATGAGGCTGGCCAATTATTCACATTAGAAAACTGTACCTTTAGAAATAGCTGTGCTAAAAAATCTGATGGAGATGGTGGCGCAATTAAAAACAAGGGTGAAAAGGTTTCTTTTAATTTGGATAATTGTAAATTTTTAAGTTGCTCCAGCGATGGAGAAGGCGGTGCTATTGCAAGCTGGAAAGATAATCAAATTTATACTTTAAAAAATACAGTTTTTTCTAAATGTCATGCGAACGATCATGGTGGTGCTTTTGCATTTGACGGAAGCAATTCAAGCATTAAAGGAGATTTTGATCCTACATATATTGGAAAAATTGAGAATGGACAATTTACAAATAGTTCTTTATTTGAAGATTGTTATACAGAAGATGGAGATTACTACGGTGGAGCTATTTATACTTCTAGTGCATCTGGTTGCGGTAACTATATTACCATAGATCATGTTGATTTTAAGAATAATCATACAACAGATGGTAATGGTGGTGCTTTATGTTTAAGAGGAAGTAAAAATAAAGTAACAAATTGTCTTTTTCAAGGGAATAAAGCTTTAAAATCTGGAACAGGTGGAGCTATTTATGTTGGCACGTATGGAGATGAGAGCATCATAGAATATTGCTTATTTTATAATAATACTTGTGGATTAGAAGACGAGGATAATAAAGCTAATGAGGTTTATATTGACGATTCTGATACTTTTCAAACAATTAAGGATAACCGCGTATATACTACTCAACCTGGGCCAGATCCAGGAATGTTTAACAATAAAATTCCACAAACAGAAGATGAGCTAAAAGGACATTTTGATTTTCTTATAGTTTGGCCTAAATATGATGTCCGCATAGGAAATGCTACTTCAGAATACGATACTATAAAAGTTAATCCCGGTGATTACGTGGATGAAAAATATCTAGTTCCACCACAAAAAACAGGATATGAATTTCAATATTGGGAACAACGTGAATGGAATTCTCCCGATGTTCCTACAAATGTAGTATTTAATAAACTTTACAGAACATTTACACCCTATTATGTAATACCATTATTCAGTGCAAATACATATGAGATAATAATTCATAGAGACGACATACTTATTCACCGAATTTATGAAATATATGAAAAAGGTTTTTATTGGGATCGAGCAGGTGAAAGTGAAGTAGACAAAATTCCGCCTCCTACAAAAGATAATTATACTTTTGATGGTTATTACACAATAAAAAAAGATGGTCAATTTGACAAGCAAATTATTAATCAGGACGGATCTTTTAATGTGGATGCTACTGTATTTCTTGACAAAGCAGAACTTTATCCAAAGTGGATTCCTAATGTCTATAAAATAACATTAGATGATGCTTCTGGGTCAGGCGGTAGTGGTCAAATTTATGAAAAATATGGTGACGGATTTTATTCAGATCAAACTTGTCCAGATTCTGCCAAGATTGATAAAGTTAATATTCCAGAGAGAGAAAATTATGATTTTAAAGGATATTATACTAGTGATGGTAAGGTATTAGTCGACCAGATAATTGATGAAAAAGGAGTAATTAAAGCTCATGCTTCAAAATTTACTTCTGATGGTACTAAGATACTTGCAAAATGGGAACCAAAGGTTTATGAAATTACATTAGACAATACAGGTGCTAAGTCTTATAACTATATTTATGAAAAATATGGTGATGGATTTTATTCAGAGCAAAAATGTTCTCCTTCTACCAGGATTGAAAAAGTCGATATTCCAGTTAGAGAAGGTTATGATTTTAAAGGATATTATACTAGTGATGGAAAGGTATTAGTTGACCAAATAATTGATGAAAAAGGCGAAATTCAAGTTAATGCTTTAAAGTTTACTTCACATACTTTGATACTTGCCAAATGGGAGCCAAAGATTTATACGATTAGCCTAAACAAAGATTCAGGCGAAGGTGGTATTGATTCTTTTTACGAAAAATACAACGAAGGATTTTATAGTGATTCAGAATGTCATGATAAATTAAGCTTTCCGATAACTATTCCAACACGTAGTGGTTTTGATTTTTGTGGTTATTATTCTAATAATACAAAGCTTATTGACGAAGAAGGTAATAAAACTGATCAAATTTCAGAAACTTACTTTACAAGCGATACTGTGCTAAAAGCAAAATGGACCGATGTGTATACGATAACGCTCGACAATCAAAAGGCTGATGATCCTGGGACTGAATTGTTTTATGAAAAATATGATGTAGGATTTTTTCAAGATGAAGAATGTACAACTAAATTTGACAAGATTGTGCTACCTGTAAAAACGGGTTATGATTTTGAAGGTTATTTTGAAAATAAAGGTTCAGAAGATAAACTTATAATAGGAACCGATGGAAAACTTGTCAGTGGAATTGATGCTAAATATTTCACTTCTCATACAACTCTTGTTGCAAAATGGACACCTAAAGTTTTTAAAATTACTTTAGATGATTCTCCGGGAGAGGGTGGTAGTGAACAATTCTATGAAAAATTTGAAGATGGTTTTTATTCTGATGAAAAATGCGAAGATGAAATAATAAATCCTTTAAAAATTCCAACTCGTGAGGGATATGATTTTTGTGGATATTACACAAGTGATGGTAATGCTCAAATCGTAAATGAAGAAGGTGAATTAAATTCAGGTATTCCATACACATATTTTACAGAAGATACTGTACTTAAAGCTTCATGGGAACATGTTTATAAAATTACTTTAGATAATCAAGGTGCAGATCCAAGTCATCAAGGAACTCCTGTGTTTTATGAGAAATATGATCTCGGATTTTTTCATAATATTGAATGTACAACTAAATTTGACAAGATTGTGCTACCTGTAAAAACGGGTTATGATTTTGAAGGTTATTTTGAAAATAAAGGTTCAGAAGATAAACTTATAATAGGAACCGATGGAAAACTTGTCAGTGGAATTGATGCTAAATATTTCACTTCTCATACAACTCTTGTTGCAAAATGGACAGTTAAAGTATTTAAAATTACATTAGATGATGATCCTGGAGAGGGCGGTAGTGGACAATTCTATGAAAAATTTGAAGATGGTTTTTATTCTGATGAAAAATGTGAACATGCAATAGTCGATCCATTAAATCTTCCAACTCGCGAAGGTTATGATTTTTGTGGATATTATACAAGTGATGGTAACACGCAAATTATTGATGAAGAAGGTTATCTAAATAAGGGTATACCTTATACTTATTTTACTGAGGATACTGAGCTTAAAGCTTCATGGGAACATGTATACAAAATTACCTTAGATAATAAAGGTGCAGACCAAGATCATCAAGGTTCTTCTGTGTTATATGAGAAATATGACATTGGATTTTTTCATAATATTGAATGTACAACTAAATTTGATAAGATTGTGCTACCTGTAAAAACAGGTTATGAATTTAAAGGTTATTTTGAAAATAAGGACTCTGAAGATAAACTTATAATAGGCGCTGATGGAAAACTTGTCATTGGAATTGATGCTAAATATTTCACTTCTCATACAACTCTTGTTGCAAAATGGACACCTAAAGTTTTTAAAATTACTTTAGATGATTCTCCGGGAGAGGGTGGTAGTGAACAATTCTATGAAAAATTTGAAGATGGTTTTTATTCTGATGAAAAATGCGAAGATGAAATAATAAATCCTTTAAAAATTCCAACTCGTGAGGGATATGATTTTTGTGGATATTACACAAGTGATGGTAATGCTCAAATCGTAAATGAAGAAGGTGAATTAAATTCAGGTATTCCATACACTTATTTTACAGAAGATACTGTACTTAAAGCTTCATGGGAACATGTTTACAAAATAACTCTTGACAATCAAGGTGCAGATCCAACTCATCAAGGAACTTCTGTATTTTACGAGAAATATGACATTGGATTTTTCCATAATATTGAGTGTACTACCCTTTTTGAAAAAATTAATCTTCCTGTAAAAACGGGTTATGAGTTTGAAGGTTATTTTAATACAAACAATAAACTTATTGTAGGAACCGATGGAAAACTTGTCAGTGGAATTGATGCTAAATATTTCACTTCTCATACAACTCTTGTTGCAAAATGGACACCTAAAGTTTTTAAAATCACTTTAGATGATTCTCCGGGAGAGGGTGGTAGTAAACAATTCTATGAAAAATATGGAATAGGCTTTTATTATGATGCGGAATGCAATAACCCTATTAAAGACACAGACGCACTAAATATTCCTACTAATCCAGGTTATAAATTTTGTGGATATTATACTGTTGAAGAGGGAGAACTTACTGCTCAAATTATTAACGAAAAAGGCACACTTAACTATGGTTTATCTTATTATACATGTACTGAAGATATAACTCTTAAGGCATTTTGGCAAGAAGGTGTATATACTCTCGAACTTAATAGTAATGGAGCAGATTATCAAGGACAATTAGCTTTTTATGAAAAAAGAACAGTAGGTTTTTTCCATAATATTGAATGTACTACACAATTTGACCACATTACGCTTCCTAAAAAAACCGGATATGATTTTGAAGGTTATTTTACAAAAGAAGGGGATGATTTTGATAAGCAAATACTTAATTCTGATGGAACATTAGCGGAAGAAATTAGTTCTACAGAATTTGACTCGGATACAATGCTTTATGCAAAATGGAAACTTCATTATTACAATATTAAAGTAAATTCTTTAGGACAAGGTAAGACTTTTGTTGATAAAGATAGCGCCGTTATGGGAGATAAAATTACTTTAACCATTATTCCTGAAAGCAATAATCAGCTCGATAAAATTGAAACAATATCACCTAAAGACTTACAAATTGACAAAAACTATTCATTTATAATGCCAGCTGGAGATGTCGAAATTAATGTTTATTTTAAGCAAATAACTAGTCCTGATGTTGATCCACATGATGATCCGTCTCATGGAGGAAACAATGATACTAATAATTATATAAATAATGGCAATAATGACAACAATGCTAATAATGACAATTCAGATAATAATGATAATTCATCAACTAATTTAGCTAATGATAATTCGCAAAACGATGCTCCAAACGGTGGTTTTGATTTGTTAGGAATAATTATTTGTATAATAATTTTATCAGTTGGTGTTTTGGCTTTGTCTGGAAGATATCTTCTAAAACATCGAAAATAACTATATAATTCACTTTTTTGGTATAATAAACAAAAAAAAGATTGGTGGTTTGTGTATGGATAACACAAAAAATAAAAAATATTTGGCAATAATATTACTTGTTTTTGCTTTGGTTATGGCTTTTCTATTTGTTGGCGTTTCTAATGCAACAGATGTTATAAACAATGAAAATCAAAATACTACTGAAATTGAAGATTCTAAGACGAAGAAGGAAGTTATAGAGGACAAAAAACAACAAACTGAGGATGGTAAAGCCTTTAAAGCGACAGATGCTCAAAATGATAAGAAAAAAGACGAAAAAGCAAAAAATAAAATAATTGGCAGAATTATAACTGATAGGGGGGAGTATTACGATTTTCAAAACAGTTACGATGTAAAATATGCTATGGATATTTATTGGATAAATGAACCATCTCTTCGTATTGAACTTTATGACAATTTAAATATTATGTATAAAGATCAAACAATAAATGTTCCTGTTGGTAAAAAACTTACAGTTGATTTAGGAACACATACGTTGTATTCTCAAAATGATGATGATTCGTTTCAGTTAATTAATGTTGAAGGAACACTATATTTAAATGGAGTAGACGAAGCTAATTATGGCTACATACAGGAGTCTAATCAGAACTCAACCATAAAAGTTAGTGGCTCACCTGCTTCAATACATGCATCATATGTTAATTTTACAAAACCTTCAAACGAAGATGATTTTCCTAGTGATGGAGGTCATGTTTATTTTGAAAACAATAACGAGAAATCGTCAGATTTTACTAATTGTTATTTTACAGGATATGCTAAAACAGGCGGAAGCTTTTATATTAATAGACAACCTTCTGCAGACGCATCTATAAATTTTACAAATTGTTTTTTTAGTAAATGCAAAACTACAAGCACAGACGGTGGTGCTATTTACATTAAAAGCAATCATGAATTAATGAATTTTGATAAATGTTCTTTTATGAATTGTAATGCTGATGATAGTGGAGGAGCAATAGCTACTGATGGCTCAGATGGCGCTTCTAGTAGTCACTCAAACTACAAGTTTACTCATACATTATTTAGCAATTGTTCTTGCTTGGATAATGGAGGAGCTATTTCTTCAGAAACGAAATATGATAGTTTCTGTTTTGATGATTGTATTTTTGATACATGTAAATGTGACAGTTTAGGAGGTGCAATTTATACTTTCAAGGATTATACTGAGTTTTCATTAATTAATACAACAATAGATGGTTGTAGGGCTGTTAAGGGTGGAGGAATTGAAATTGATAGTAATTATGCTACTATAAAAGGAAATTTTAATGATGATTTTCAAAAACAATTAGGTCTTTCAAAAAATGGACAATTAACGAATGGTAGTTGTATTATAAATTGTGTAGCTGAAGATTATGGCGGAGCAATATACACCTCTGTAAATGGTGATGAAGGAAATAATACATCAATAGATCATATAGATTTTATTAATAATCGCGCCGAAAACGACGAAGGTGGAGCTTTAATGTTACGTGCTTCCTCAAATAAAGTAACAAATTGTTATTTCAAAAACAATACTAGTGATGAAGATGGAGGTGCAATATATATCGGATCGTACGGAACGGATTCTTCTGTTAAGCAATGTGTATTTGATAAAACAAACAAGAGTGGGGATGATTATAAGGGCGATTATATATATGCAAACAATTCCTCTTGTCATAGTAATATTCGAGATAACAGAGTTTATCATGATAGCAATGTTGATATCAAGTCATTTGCAGAAAAAAGCTTTGGAAAAGAATTAGCTAAACATTGGGAAGATTGTTTTGAGGCAGTTTCACAGATAGATACCTATAGTGTTGAACTCTACAATAAAACTTATTCAATAAATGCTGGAGAACGCTTAGAAAAACATAGCGCTGAAAGAAAAGGTTATTCTTTCTTAGGATGGAAAATATATTGGAACGATGGTACGGTACAAGACCTAGATTATGATTTTAATTATAGAATATATTATAATGCTGGTCCAGATCAAACCTTTGAAATTAAAGCAATATGGGAACCAAATATCTATGAAATTAATTCATATGACGGAACGTCTAAAATGGAAACATTTTACGAAAAATATGATGTAGGCTTTTTTACAGATTTAGCGTGTACACAGAAAAAAGATAAATTAACAAAATTGTCTAAGGATAATTATAGGTTTGATGGATATTTTTATAAAGACTCAGAAAACCTTGATAGACCATTTACAGATGAAGAAGGTAGAATTTATAATTATTTTGATACGTTTAGCGCAGATGGAATAGTATATACAAAATGGACACCAAATATTTATGAAATAACACTTGATAATCAAGATGCAGATGAAGGTCATGAAGGTACCGAGAAATTTTATCAAAAATATGACACAGGGTTCTATGCTACTAGATATTGTGTTGAAAAATTAGAAACAATAGAAATTCCAGAAAAATCTGAATATAATTTTGATGGTTATTACACTAAAGACGAAACTGGTTTTGTTGAGCAAATAATAGGACCGGATGGAAAATTTGTTACAGGAATAGCACCAAACTATTTTAAATCGAATACAACACTTTATGCAAAATGGGAGCCTAAAGTGTTTAAGCTCACATTAAATGACAGTCCCGGAACAGGCGGTTCTGGTGAAATTTATATAAAATATGGCGATGCTTTTTATTATGATGCAGAATGCAAAAATCCTATTGCATATACTGATACTCTAAAAATTCCTACCAATCCAGGTTATAAATTTTGCGGGTATTACACTCAAGGTGAGCAAGGATTTCAGGTTATAACAGAAAAAGGTACACTAGGTTATGGGTTTACGCTTTATGATTTTACTAGTGATATGACACTTGATGCATCTTGGCAAAATGGCATATATACACTAGAGCTTAATAGTGATGGAGCAGAAGATCCAGGACAACTAGCCTTTTATGAAAAAAGAACAGTAGGATTTTTCCATAATATTGAATGCTCTACTCCATTTGATGGTATAACTCTACCTAAAAAGGCTGGTTATGAATTTTTAGGTTACTTTACCAAAGAGGGAGATGATTACAAAAAACAAATTCTTGCTTCTAATGGAAAATTAATTGAAGGAATTAGCCCATCAGAATTTGACACAGATACAGTTCTTTATGCAAAATGGGAAGCTAAAGTATTTAAGCTTACATTAAACGACGATCCGGGAGAGGGCGGTACTGGTGAAATTTATATAAAATATGGTGATGCTTTTTATTATGATGCAGAATGCAAAAATCCTATTGCATATACTGATACTC
>JAUNNF010000009.1 GCA_030537355.1 Coriobacteriia bacterium | reverse complement strand
ATTTTTCAATGAGAATCTTTTTAAAAATTGGCCATTTTTCGCTTGACATTTGCAGATGAATTTGATATAATAAAATTATTATGAACAAGAATTTAACTCGAAGAAAATTTTGTGCAATAGGCGGAACAGCCCTTCTATCTTCACTTGTAATCCCTAGCTGTACTTTTAAAGGCAACTCAAATGCAAATCTTGAATCCATGAAATGGTGGCAAAAGACCATTGTTTATGAGCTCTACCCTAAAAGTTTTAAAGACACTGCCGATCAAGGTACTGGCACTTTAAAAGGCATTACTGAAAAATTGCCTTACCTGGCAGAGCTTAGAATTGGAGCTATATGGATAACTCCAATATACAAATCACCAATGAAGGATAATGGATATGATATCGCAGATTATTATGATATCGATCCTCGATTTGGATCCATGGCTGATATGGAAGAACTTATTGCTCAAGCAGAAAAACACAATATCAAAATTGTCATGGACCTTGTAATGAACCATACTTCAGATGAAAACAAATGGTTTGTTGAATCGTGCCTGAGCAAAGATAACAAATACGCAGACTGGTACATATGGCGTGATCCAAAGTCTGATGGTACTCCGCCAAACAATTGGCGAGGAATATTTGGAGGCTCTGCATGGAAGTACTCTAAAGCCAGAAATCAATATTATTTACACACTTTTGGCGATTATCAACCAGACCTCAACTGGGCAAACCCGGAAGTTAGACAAGAGATGGCCAATATGGCCAACTTTTGGCTTAATAAAGGCGTAGGCGGATTTAGGATTGACGCTGTCTCGTATATTAAAAAGCCTGACGATTTTTCTGATGGAAAACCTGACGCCGCTGACGGTATGTCAAGAATCCATGATTTGACAGCAATAACTGATGGAATTTTGGACTATGTCAATGAATTTGCCGATAGAGTATCCAAAGGCAAGGATATTTTCATGGTAGCTGAAGCCAATGGAGTAGCTGCATCTGATTTAAATAAATGGGTAGGCGAAAAAGCTCCATTCGACATGCTATTTGAATTCAGCCATGTACTTGTACCGTTAGGCGGAAAAGAAGTTTGGTATAAGCCCGCAAATTGGAAGCTCACAGAACTAAAATCTGCTCTGACACAAAGTCAAGAAAACACAGCAACTAATGGTTGGTACCCTATCTTTTTCGAAAACCATGATCAGCCTCGTAGTGTTAATCATTTCTTCAGTAAAGAAAGTAACAAACAAGATGCTGCGAGAGCAATGCTTACAGTGCTTATGACACTTAGAGGCACTCCTTTCTTGTATCAAGCTGAAGAACTTGGTTATGAAAACGTAGCTTGGCCGTCAATTTCTGACTACAATGATGTGTCGTCCAAAAATCAATACAAAATGGCTTTAGAAGATGGATACAGCGAGGAAGCTGCAATCGAGGCTGTACATGACTTCAGCCGTGACAATGCTCGTACTCCAGTACAATGGGACAACACTCAAAATGCTGGCTTTTCAACTTCAAATCCATGGCTACCAGTGCATGACGATTACAAAACATGTAACGTTGAAACGCAAAAAACTAATCCAAATTCTATACTTAACTGGTATAAAAAGTTACTAAAACTTCGTCAGGAAAATGACGTATTTATTGCTGGAGATTATGCAGAGCATATGAAAGACAATGAACAAGTATATGCATATACACGTAAATACGGAAATACTGAAGCAACTGTATTTGTAAACTTTTCTAATAAGGCTGCATCATATGATATCTCACTTATAGAAAAAGCTAAAATTATTTTAAATAGTCATGATAAACATAATACTGGCGAACTTAAACCATTAGAAGCAGTTGTATACATAAAGGAGGTTTAAAATGTATAAATGTAATTTATGTGGATGGGTTTATAACGAAGAAGAGCAAGGTCAAAAATTTGAAGACCTACCAGAAGACTGGACATGCCCAATGTGCGGTGCTCCAAAATCTGAATTCACCAAAATTGACTAAAAAAATATTAACAGCAGTTATAGTTATTGCACTAGCTGTTGTTTTTTTGGGATGCTCAAACAAAAATAAAATTAAAATCACAAGTCTTAAAGGCCCTACAAGTGTGGGCATTTCCGAGATCATTGCTGATAAAAATTACGAGACAAACATTGTAGCACAAGCTGATGTAGCAGTATCAGACCTCGTATCTGGAAAAACCGATATTGCTTTAATTCCTTCAAATTTAGCACTAAATATCTATAACAAAAACAAAAGTATCAAGGTTATCGATATTAATACTTTAGGCGTCCTTTGTGCTGTTAGCCAAAACGCAACGAGTCTAGAAGGACACAAGATTTATATGACGGGGAAAGGTACAATTCCAGAAATACTCGTCAGAAAATGCACGGATAATACCGATATTGAGTTTAAGAACGAAGCGGCTGAAGTGGTTTCATTTATCTCAAAAGATCCTGATGCAGTAGGCATTATTAACGAACCGCAAGCAACCATTGCTGTTAATAAAAATCCGAAGTTGAAGAAGTTCTCTTCTCCCCTCGAAGACACCATAACTGGAGTTACAGTTGTCAATAAAGATTTCCAAAAAGACAAGATCGACCAGTTTATTAAAGACCATAGGGAATCAGTTGCAGCTGTGCAGGACAATCCTAGACTCGCAATTGAATCTGGCATATTTGAAAACACTGACTTCATCGAAGAAGCAATTAAAAACTGCAACATATGCTGTATAACTGGCAGTGAAATGAAAGATAAACTCAGCAATTTTTATACTAAAATAGATATGCAAGCTCCTGATGATGATTTTTATTATGAAGGATAAAGTCAAAAAAATACTTATTGTTGTTTTCTGGATTGCTGTATGGGGCGTTATTGCAACCATTATTGCAAGCCCTCTCATACTTGCAAGCCCAATTGACGTTGCTCAAAGCTTACTTATTCAAGTCACAATTCCAAAGTTCTGGATTACGGTGGGTTTGAGCTTATTCTGGATATTCCTGGGCTTTATTCTCGCATTTATATTAGGAACAATACTGGCACTACTCAGCTATCGTTTTAAGCTTTTTCATGACTTCATCAACCCCCTTATACAATTCATGAAAAGCGCCCCTGTTGTATGCTTCATAGTACTCTTGCTTGTATGGGTTGGTACAAGTTTCTTGGATGTTATTACGGTAATAATTGCTGTTGTCCCTATCTATTTTTATGCAATTTACGAGGCATGTCAGCACAGAAATACTGAGACTGCAAATATGCTCAAAGTTTTTGAAGTTCCAGGACGCACTATCTGGAAAGTTTTTGAATGGCCAAGTGCACTGCCTTACGTTAAACAAGCAACAAAAAGCGGCATTGGTATTGCTTGGAAATCTGGTGTTACTGCACAAATGATAGGTGCTGTTATGCTCACAATTGGCGAGGGTATCTACAACTCAAAAGTTATGCTTGATTCAGGCCAGCTCCTTATGTGGATGTTCATAGTAATTTTACTCTCATGGATTTGCGAGAAAATTATGATTGCAATTATCAACAAAAGCAACAAGACCAGCATCAAACGCGTTTTAAAGAAAATTAAGCCAAGAGAACTAAAAGAATGTGATGATCCACTAATTAAGATTGGAAACTTAAGCAAATCATACGATAAAAAGTTGTTTGAAAACTTTAATTTGAACGTTCACAAAAAAGACAGATTTACACTTATGGCTGAAACTGGTACAGGCAAAACTACTCTCATCAAAATCATACTTGGGCTCGTAAAACCTGATAGCGGCACAATAGATGCTAGATGTAAGTTTAGTGTTGTTTTTCAGGACGATACATTGCTTAAAAACTTAAATGTTAAGGATAACATTGCTATTGCTACACAAAAACAAATAGATACAATCGATCTCGTACCAAACAAAATGCCAGATGAGCTCTCTGGTGGAATGAAACGTTGCGCACAAATTGAACGTGCATTAAAAGCTGACAGTCATGTGGTTGTCATGGATGAACCTCTCTCAGGCCTCGATAAAAAAACCAAAGAAAAAGCAATTAACTACATTAACGAAAACTTAGGCGACCGTGCCTTAATTCTGGTTACTCATGACAAGCTTGATACATTTGACTTAAATGCTCAATCAATACTGCTGTAGTAACAGGTCCTACCCCTCCAGGAACTGGCGTTATTGAATCTACAACAGGCTCAGCGGCCTCAAAATCAACATCCCCACAAAGCTTACCATCCCAGTTAATGCCTGCATCTACAACCACTTGTCCAGCTGAAAAATTTTTGAATTTGCGAGGCGTACCGGTGGCCACAATCACAATATCGGCTCGCTTGATGTGAGCGTCTATATCTTTTGTCTTGGAGTGACAGACTGTAACTGTTGCGTTTCTGTCAATGAGCATCTGAGCTACAGGACGGCCTACAACAGGGCTGCGTCCTACAACGCAAACGTCTTTGCCTCCAATCTCGATGTTGTAAAAGTCTAAAATTTTAATACAGGCCTCAGCTGTGCAAGGAAGCCCATCCAAATCTTTTGGAACTTGAGGGTCTAGGCCTTTTGGAAGCGGCTTAAAAAGCAGGATTCCATCTGCTGTGATAGAATCCAACTTATTCTGAAGTTCGTCATTTGTGATGTCTTCTGGAAGCTCAATATAATCAACATTTACGCCAGTTTTTTGGATGCCTTTAAGGTAAGAATCGTTAGATGAGTCATGCCCAACACTTACAACTGCCATTGTGGCGTTTTTATCGCATCCATCAAGTATATGTTGCGCAACAGGCGCTCCTTTTAATAGCATGATGAGAATTTTAACATATATAGCTAATTTGCTACTCAAATCTATAGATAATTACTTAAGGCTGAGGCTGATTTGTAAAATTTTACAAAAATTGGTAGTTATGTGGTAGAAATCACTATAAATTTTGTCTTATTGCCGTGAACACAATCATAGATAAATAATTATAAGAAACTGAACAGGTATTTTATAAAAATTAAAAATATAAAACAATCTTCAACAACAAATACTCACGCAAAATAACCACACAACTAATGATTTTTTGCAAAAAATTGTGAATTAGGGTCCATATAGAACAAAATAATTGGTTGAAAAACGCTTTTTATATCAAAACCCAAAAACGTTTCTCAAAATTCCAAAAACAACATAGGCCACAATGACACAAATCAATAAAACGTTGACGAATTTGTTGGTGCTTAGACTTCCAAATTTAATATATCTATAGCATAAATATATAATAATTGCGAGTATCACTGGCAGCATAAAAAAGGTTAATGCATTAGCCTGAATGGCACCAACAAAATCCAGCTTCACCAAACATACAAACATTGTTGTTATGCCACAACCAGGGCATTTAAGGCCAGTTAACGCATGAAACGGACATGGAATACCAATACCAGTAATGCTAACAAAAAATAAATATAAAATGCCTACAACAAGAATCGCAAATAAAACAAGCAATAATTTTGTAAGACGATTATTTTTGTGCTGCTCTAACAATTTTATTAATTTGATCTTGCATTAAGCAATAACAAACGATTGCACAAATTCCGCATGCAATATAATTGGCAATCATCAAAATTAAGTACAATATTGGCAGGTCCTCGCCTTGTGGTGTCTTTTTCCCAGCATAATAGCCTTTCAGTTTCTCGCCAATTTTATATGCCCAATAAATGTAATATATACCACAAGTGACAATACCTAATAAAATTACAATGCCAGGGCTTGTATCGTCCATATGATCTGTAATCTTGTTAACTTCTTCAGTAATTTTATAAATCCAATAAAGTCCATAAATACCACATGTAATAATAGAAAAAATAACACAAGCTGCAATATTTCGTTCAGAAATTGTTTGTTTAATTTGACTGTTGTTCATTTTTAACCTTCCTTTTTAATGCAATTATACACAATAATTATATAGCCATTAGTTCAATTTTTCTGCGATAAAAATCATTACTTGAATGTATTGTTTTGTAATATTTTTTTAAATAAAATAAATTTAATTTGTTTATGCGTAAGCTGTTTGTCTTTGGGTTTGACCATAGGTATCAGCATCATAAAAAAATAGCCTCCTATCTGACTAGACAGGAGGTCTTAACCAAATGCTAGCCACTCTCGTGGTAGCGTGTTTATTTTAACACTATTAATTCTTTAATGCAAGACATCGATTTTAAAAATTTTTAAGGGTGTCCCAAAGGTGCCGTTTGGCACCAACAACCACGCCCCTAAACTTCTGGCTTAATTGGATGTCTCAACAACTCAGTTAACTCCTCAGCATTCATATCCATAGCAATTTTCTTATATTGCGAGAATGCTGTAATTTCATTTTGTCCTTCACAATATCGCGAACTATTTTCTAGTTCTACCCTGCCATTGTCTTTAAGCTTAATTGTAAGCTTGGGTTTGTCGCCATCAAAATCCTTATCAACGTCGATAAGACCAAGTTCACTAAATATATCAAAAGCAGGGTTTTCAAAATCTACAACAGCAGACTCTCCCTGATTCCTAATCCAAGTATAAGCTTTGGCTAAATCATCACGCCCAGGGTTGGTACCACTTAAAATCTTTTCATTGATAGCTGCATCGCCACTGTTGTAAATCAAGTGCACAATAGAATCAGCACCATCACGGCCACATCTGCCGCTCATTTGGTTGAACTCAACTGCACTAAAAGGCAAGTGATACAAGCAAACATGCCTAATATCAGGAATATTAACTCCCTCACCAAAAGCAGAAGTGGCAATAAGCACGCTGAGCTTATTATCTCTAAACAAAGTTTCGATACGCTTTCTGTCAGCCTTGCTCATTCCAGCATTGTAATATCCAACCTTCATTGCAATATGAGGTGCGCGCGACTTAATCATGCGTGCAAGGTCAATGGTTTGCTGACGTGAATTAGCATAAATGACAGTTTTTTCGCCAGTTGCCACAAGGTTAACCAAATAATCATCCTTATCCTTGATATTGCGTTTATCGTCAACGTATAGGTTTTCACGAGAAAAATTGTCCACGATAACTTTAGTGATTGGCAAGTATTCCTTAATGTCAACAAGGATATCGTCATCAACAGTCGCGCTTAGAGCTAAGACCTGTGGGTCTCCAAATTTTGCGAGTATATTTGGCATGCTTGCATATGCCGTACGCTGACCAATCTTTACATCACCCAAATGATGACACTCATCTATAACAATAAAACCTATATTTGAAAACTCATCAACATGAATCTCCAAAAACTCAGGAGTTGTAAGTACAATGTCAACTTCTCGGTCTCGCATTTGCTTATAAACTTCCACGCGCGTCTCTTGTGGAGACTCGCCATTTAATACTACAGACTTGAGACCAAACCTACTAAACATCTGCTCCAAGTGATAAGCCTGATCTGAAATAAGCGCTCTAAGAGGATAAACGAATAAGCTCATCTTATGCTGCTCGATTGCAATAAGCGACGCATAAAGTTGAAAAATAAGCGACTTACCACGCCCAGTTGGCATAACAGCAAGTCCTGATTTACCCTCATCTAGCATATCTAGCGCCTGCTGTTGAGAATCGTGGAGCTTACCATCTTTGCCTATCATAGCTTCAAGCAATGCACTTTTAAGCTCTTCGTGATTAAGACCTTCAAGATTAATTTTTTCTTCTTTAGGTTCATCAATAGATTCTTCAATAACCTCATCATTTACTTCAACAGCATCCAAACTCTGCAGATAAAGCTTTACTGAAGTATAGCCCCTAAACTCTTCTGCACGAGCGTTGAAAACTGCGTTTATTGTTGTTTCAGATGATAAGATTTTATCAATGTCTCTGCAGTTAAACATAATAGCTTGATATCGAGAATTACCATCCGTGATTTGACAACATAAGTGATTATGCTCTGCTCCTACAGCCTTAGCGTTCTTAATGAACACATTTTTAGCGAAAAAGCTTGGCTCTGTATTCCCTTCGCCAAACGGTTCAAGGACTGCAAGCTCTGCAACATCATTAATTGTAAGCTCACTTAAATTTATGTCGCAATCATAAGTAACTTTAGAGCTTAGCAAATCTGGATTAACTAAATTGTTTAACTTGTCTCTTAATTCATTAATCTTATCAGCATTGATAGTTAACCCACAAGCTCCCTTATGACCGCCAAATTTAACAAGATCATCAGATAAGCTAGATATTATTTCGAAGAGGTCCACATCACCTACACTCCTGCCTGAACCATGAGCCTCATCTCCCTTAATACTAAAGACGATTGTGGGTAAATTAAAGTCGTTTGCGATACGAGACGCAACAATACCAATAACACCTTCATGCCAATTATCACCTGATACAACCATAAACTTAGTATCAGGATTATTACTTATAATATTTTTAGCCTGGAAACTTGCCTTATTGTAAATATCATCAGTAATTTCCTGACGTTCCGTATTTGTATTTTCAAGCTCCATAGCCAGCGCATAACATTCAGAATATTCATCACTGTTTAAAAGCTTGATAGCGAGGCTGGTCTTACCTAACCTTCCAGCAGAATTGAGTCTTGGAATAACAGAAAAACTTAAATCAGTAGCACTATTTACAGTTTTACCACTCACATCACAAATAGCTCTAATACAAGTTCTATTCTTAGTTAAACCATCAAGCACAAGTGCCCTATTATCTCCGGTAAGAGGCATAACATCTGCAATTGTACCAAGCATAGCGATGTCAGTGAGCTCTTCCCATGCATGAGGAATACCAAAGCGCGTACATAAACTTTGAATAAGCTTTAGAGCTACTCCAACACCAGCTAGTTCATTATTTGGATCAACTAGTGGAACTCCTTCAGGAATGCTATCCCCTGGCTTATGATGGTCTGTAATGATAACGTCTATTCCTTTTTCTCTTAAAAGTTCAACTTCATGTTTTGATGTAATGCCGCAATCAACAGTTATTACAACATCACATTCCGGCATCCTAGCAATACTCTTCTCAGATAAACCATAACCCTCACTAAACCTATCAGGGATAAAATAATCAAGTTTAAAATCATAAGCCATATACTTCATGATTTCACGAATCCCACGCAGCATTACCGTTGTAGCACTCATGCCATCTAAATCATAATCACCATAAATAAGGATGCTCTTCTCGGCTCTAATTGCAGTCTCGACAGCATCAGCAACCTCTTCCATACCCTCTATCTCATATGGATTAGACCACTGTGGATTCAAGAATTTATCAAAATCCTCAATTCCCCTAGATTCAACGACTTTAGATAATAAACTCATTGATTAAAACATTATGAAAATCTTAGCGAAAACAAATCCAATAATGCCACAACATGGAAAAGTTAATATCCAAGCGAGCACCATATTTCCGGCTACTTTCCATTTTACATCGTGAGCATTCTTGGCAGTACCGACACCCATAATAGAGGATGTATTGCAATGCGAGGTAGATACTGGCATACCAGTAAGAGATGCTATTAATAACATCAATGTTGTGCTTAATGACGAGGCAACTCCTTGATATTTCTCAAGTTGCACCATATCCATAGCAACAGATTTGATGATACGTTTACCACCAATCAAAGTACCCAAGCCCATCATCGCAGAACACAAAATCATTAGCCACATAGGAAATTGTCCACCAGATGTGCCTGATCCAATAACTAATGATATACCCATAACAGCAATGGACATAAACTTTTGGCCATCCTGAGCACCATGAAGCCCAGCTAAGAGCACTGCGCAAATATTTTGTATCCATCTACAAATAACATTGCCTTTGCTCCTATTACAAGTACAGAAAATTTTCTCAATTATCTTTACAAAAACAAAACCAAGAATAAAACCCGCTACAAGACTAAATACCATACCATATATAACTTTCATCCACTCACCAATAACAACACCCTCAAAACCATTTAAAGCAATAGCTCCTCCAGTAATACCAGCAATCAACGAGTGTGATTTGGACGCAGGTATCCCTAAGAACCAACATAGCGTCCCCCAAAAGATGGAAGCAATCATCGCCGCCATCAAGGCAAGCAGCGATACATGCGCGTCAGCTGACGTAAAATTAACCATGTTAAACATAGTTTCTGCAACAGAGGTGGAAATGAAAGTCATAACAATCATGCCTACAAAGTTACAAATAGCAGCAACAATTAATGCAGTACCAGGTTTCATACATCTAGTAGATACAGCTGTAGCAATTGCATTAGGCGCATCCGTTGCCCCTGAAATTATAGTTACAAGCATAACCAAAACTAAGATTACGCCTAGCGTTGGATAAGTAGCTAACTGCCCTAATATGTCAAAAAATCCAATGGCCATCTACGCAAAAGGCATTATCTCAATCTCAATATCTGACTTAGCATAAGTGCAACATGGATGGATCCATCCAAACTTCTTATCAGCTGCACGTCTTCTATCATCCTCAGGAACCTCAACATCGCCAGATATTAATCTGGATCTACAATATCCACAATGACCGCTTCTGCAATCAGTTAAGATGTAAATGCCAGCATTCTCAAGGTTTCTAGCTATAGTTGTGTTCTCGTTAATTGTAATTTCTTTAACAGATTCACGGATATGGACAACAGCCTTGTGTTCCTTATCTTTTCTCTTGCTAAATACTTCTCCAGGAACTTCGAATCTTACTCGTCTTCTTGGAAGCCCTAATTTTTCAACTTCTTTCTCTAAATGCTTATACATTGCATTAGGACCACATACGAAAAGACTGTAATCTTCATCATTAGCATATTTTTTAATCATGTCAGCAGTAATAAAACCATCCTTATCTGCTAGGACATGGACAACTTTAACCTTGTCTGACTTAATCTTATCTAATTCGTCTCTAAGCAAAATGTCTTTAGCTGTATTAGAACCATAAAGGATAGTCAAATTAAAATCTTCAATACCAGCTTCAATTGCTTTTGCCATACTATAGAAAGGAGTAATACCACTACCGCCGGCACATGCAATAACATGTTTAGCATCACGCAAATCAGTGTAATAGAACTGTCCAACTGGTGTAGAAAGAATAACTTTAGTACCTTTCTTCCAAGTGTCAAGAATCTTGTTTGAAACAATACCACCTTCAGTACGTTTAATAAGTAAACTATAAGATTCTGTATTAGGTTTGCAGCATAGAGTATATGGGCGAACATAAGAATCTACCATAAGACTTACATATTGTCCAGCACGGAAGTATGCTACATCTCCTTTAAACACGTACTCTTTAGCACTACCGTGATCGATTACTTTATCGATTGTTAACTCCTGAAAATCAGGATGTAGTTTTTTAGCGAGTATGTTTGAGTTAAACACAGAAGGAGATGGTGTTGCGTCTGCTTCAGCAATTTTTGCTTCTCTGACTTTAACCTCTTTTAAGAAAGGACCAACGCCTAAGCCAGATAGACTTGATTTATCGTAATTATACTTAGCCATGACTACACTCCCTTCTCTATATCTTCTAACATGTAGCGAGCTTGCTCCCTACCACTCAAATATGATTGTGAATAACCATCCATCTGAGTGCCATGACCACCAATAAAGCGCAAACCTTTAATAGTGTAATCATGCTTATGGCCACTCTGTACTCTAGGAAACATTCCATCCCACGTACCACAAGCATATCCGTAAACATCACCTTGTGGAGTACCCAAATATCTGGCCCATGTAGCAGGACTAGCAATCTCTATCTCCTCGATATGATTCATAATATCAATGCCAACTGTTTTCTCGAAATCCTCAATTGTCTCTCTAGCGATTTGTTCTTTAACTTTATGATAATCTTCCACTTTTACATCAGCAAAGGCATCTTCTGTATAGAATTTTGCAAATTGAACAGTGCAAGTTCCTTTTGGTGAGGAATCTGGAATTGCGTCATTAATAATAGTCACACAATAATCCTTGTGACCCTCAATAGTAGCTGCATTGTTATACTGAGCTAGTGTATCGCCTGTAGTTCTAACGAATGTATCATAAGCCTCGTAACCTAGCTCCTCATAAGGAATATCTAGCCCACAATAAATTGTGAGAGAGCTTTGAGCTAATTTACGAGCATTGATAAGTTTACGTTCGCGTTCAGGAACCTCATCTACATCAACCATTCTGTCAAAAACAACTGTTGGCATGATATTAGATAGGACTCTATCGCACTTAATATATGTTCCATCATAAAGCTCAACACCATGTACCTGATTGTCTTTAACATCAATCTTGGTTACCTCTGTGTTGTACCAAATATCTCCACCATTGTCTCTAATGACCTTATCATAAGCTAATGATATTTCATGACTAGTGTTCTTAGCAATCCATGGCTTTTTAGTTAAATATGTGTAAACCATGAAAGCGTATACAGCAAAACTCATCTTTGTCGAATCAACGCCAACATAATCCCAATAAGACTCGTAAATCTCTCTAGCTTTATCTGGAACACCAATTCTACGCAACATCTCATCGGTAGGCACTGGTACAATCTTCATCAAATCCTTAAACTTGAGCATCATCTCAACTTTAGCGAGTGGACCTGGTTCATTATTATGTTTGGCGAGCCATTCTACACCATCTGTACACATTCTACCAAATTCCATAACTGTTTCCATAGACTCACGTGAGCCTGGAACTTGTTTCTCTATCTCGTCTATATATGCCTCAACTCCAACTGGCATCTTAACATTGAAGCCATTCTTTTTATCTTTGTTAATTGATGCATAAGCTTCATCGACTCCAACCCAATCAACATCTAGACCATAGCCATCAAGGAGTTTTCTTACAGCACCGGCAGTATCACCTTCACCCATCTGACACATCTCATGAAGTGTAGCTTCAAATTCAAATCTACCTCTAACAAATGAAGTAGCACAACCTCCAGGTGTGACATTTTTTTCTAAGACCAAAACCTTTTTTCCATGTTGTCCTAGATAAGCTGCAGCAGAAAGTCCGCCATTGCCAGCGCCAACAATAACAATATCATAACCGTCTATGATTTTTTTGTCGGACATCATTTCCTCCTTTTCGACGGCAATATTTTAGCATTTCTTAATGTAATAATCATAAGGAATATTCAAATTTTTCAACCTCTCCTTCAATACATCTTTCGAATAATTATTAGCTTGAAAAAACGACATCAAAAATCTAACAGCATCAGAAAAATTATCAGTAATTGGGTAAAATTCCATTCCGTCATGTGTCAAGAAACAGAATGCTAAGTCGCCAATTTCTAATTCTGTGTAATTATTAGAAAACAGTAAAGACACATCCACCTTAAGAGCATGAGATAGCTTCTCAATTGTAGATAAAGTAGGATTTGTCCTAAGCTGTTCTATATAACCTATGCTGTTTTTATCAAGTTCGCAGATTTGCGCTAGTTTTATCTGACTAACGTGTCTAGATTTTCGAATAAGGCTTAGGTTTATAGCTAATCTTTTCCTAGCCCCCATTATCTCCTTTATACTTCTTTTATGCTGTATTTCCCATTTTGTAATATTAGTGTTGCGGTTTCCTCAAAATAATTAAAGATACCTTCAATCATAAGATAAGCTACTGTGGTATCCATTGCACTACATAATCTCTCATATGTTTCCATAGTAGGAGATATCGCAAAACGTTCAATCTTGCTTACGTATGATGGATCAATGCCTGCCTTGTGTGCAAGCGCCTCTTGAGTTAAGCCTTTAAATTCCCTGTATTTAATCCCATTATGTATTAAAGTCTTATGACAATCCATATATAGAATTGTCCTAAAAATGGATATTTATGTCCAGGACACATATATCCTATTTAGCAAATTTTTTGATTAATAAAGAATTAAAAACTACAATTAGCGAGGATATTGCATGAATTGCACCACACATAGAAGGCATCACAAAACCTAAAGCCGCCAGCGGAATCATAATAACGTTATAGATCAAAGCCCAAAACATATTTTGTTTAATTTTGCGCATTACATATTTCGATAAATCAATAGCCGTAATAATATCTTTTAGTTTGTTGTGAATTAACACAACAGAGCCAGACTCTAACGCTATGTCTGTTCCGGATTCCAATGTAATTCCGACATCAGCTGCAGCCAATGACGGAGCATCATTAATTCCGTCTCCTACATAAGCATACTTGTTGCTTCCAGCTAATTTAGCAACAGATTCTTTCTTACTAACAGGATCTGCACCCCAGACTACGTTTTGAATATTCAATTTCTTTGCTATCCTATAAGCCTCGTCTTTTGTATCACCACTTACCATATAAGTTACAATTTCTCGATTTTTTAATTCATTAAAAGTTTCCCCCGCATCATCTCGTAGCTCTTTAGTCTTATCTGCTTTTGTTAAAGTTCCAGTTTTGTCAAAAACAATATGTTTGATATTGCACATTAATTCAAGTATTGATCCGCTTCTAAGTATTACACCTAGTTGTGCACCGCGCCCTAATCCTACAGTTAAAGCTGTAGGTGTAGCTAGTACTAGAGCACATGGGCAAGCAACAATTGTGATAGAGCATGCACACATAAGTGCTGAGTTGATATCAATAAATACCCAACAAATAAAGGTAATAAGCGATATTGCGAGCACAACTGGAACAAAAACATTGGCTACTCTATCAGCCACACGTTACACTGGAGCCTTTGTTGCTTGTGCGTCTGATACTGCACGTACAATTTTGGCTAATGTAGACTCGCCGTAAGTATGTGTAACTTTTATTGTCAATTCAGAATCAAGATTTTTTGTACCACCAGTAACTTTATCTCCTTGCTTTTTTGTTATCAAGTCACTCTCGCCAGTCAACATAGATTCATCAATACGTGAGCTTCCCTCTAAAACAATACCATCAACAGGAATATTAGAATTAGGTGCGGCTTTGACAACATCTCCAACATTTAAAGCTTTTGCGTATTTAGGAACCAATGCAACAAGATTTTCTACTGCCTTATTTGTTTTTTCTTTTGCCTTGTCTTCTATAAATTCCCCAAGTGAAATAAACGCAATAAGCATGCAGACTGTGTCAAAGAATGCATTACCTGTATTTGTGATAGTTAAATATAGAGAATAGAAAAATGCAATGAATGTCCCAGTAGTAACAAGAACATCCATATTGGCAGAACCTGATTTTAGTGATTTCCAAGCTCTACGAATAAATTGCCACCCACAAATAAACTGGACTGGGATAGTTAATATAAGCCCAATAATATTTTTGCCTGGGATATCAAATCTTGACATCAAAATTAAAATAACTGTGACTGCAATTGAAAATATTAATTTTACTAATTGAGCTTTATAAGATTTTATCTTATCGAAAGTTTCAAAAACATCTTGTATAACACTGGCCTTAAAAGAAGTACCATTTAAAACGTCTTCGATGTCGTTTATAGAAAGTTTAGTTTTATCATAAGCAACAACAGCGGTATTATTGGCAAGATTTACTACAACACTATATACACCATCTGTGTTTTGATATTGTTTCTCTACAGTAGAAGCACAATTGCCACAATGCATTCCTTCAACAGATAGTCTTACTGTAGCTGCATTTTTATATTTATTTGATTGAGTCAATGTATTTAACTACATCGCCTACTGTTTGCAGACCTTCAGGATCGCCAAAATCAATATCTAATTTTTCTTCTAGTTCACACACCATCTCAACTACATCTAGAGAATCTAGATTTAAGCTTTGAAAAGTCGAATTCTCATCCACCTTATCTGGTTCAATATTTTGTTTGTCTTTTAAAATCTCTTTAATTACTGTTAATGTATCCATTTTCACTCCTTTTACTTAACAACATATATTTCAACCCCATTGCCTAAATTATGTCTACTGTCTAGCCATGCGTAGCAAACAACAATCTTATCATCTTTGTGGAGATCAAAATATCTAATAACCTCTTCAATATAATAAGTGCTTAATGCTATAAAGCTGTTAAATGAATCTTTTCTAATATAAAACGGCAATACGCTCCAATACAATGAAAGCTTGTTGTACTCTTTTTTATTGTAAGCAGCAGAAACAATATTAATTTTAGATCTAAAATGTGACAATGTTACAGATCCCTCTCCACTTTCAGTAAAGTTCAAAATTATATTTGCTTCAGAATCATCAGCCATGGTAAATGTGCCATGAGCAATAGCAGATTTTGCTGACTCGTTATCGTAAATTGATATCTCTTTACGCTTTCTGTAAGGGAAAGCTTTACTTAATTCGGAGCTTAATGCTATCTTTGACATCACCTTCACAGACTCAATTGGATATTTACCCATAGCCGTCTCTCCAGATAACATAATTGCACAAACTCCATCAAAAACAGCATTACCAATATCTGATACCTCTGCACGTGTTGGCCTAGGCTTTTCAATCATCGATTCAAGCATTTCTGTTGCGGTAATTGCAATTTTTCCATATTTTGAGCATTTATTAATAATCGATTTCTGTATTCCAGGTAATTCATCATAAGGTATTTCAACGCCGAGGTCGCCCCTAGCTACCATTGCACCAATACAGTGCTTAAGTATTGATTTAAGATTGTCTATTCCTGACTGATTTTCAATTTTGGCAATTATGTCAATTTCTTCTCCGCCGTTCTCATCCAAAAACTTTCTTACACTCTTAACATCTTTTGCGCAAGAAACAAACGAGCAAGCAATGTAATCAACATCGTTTTCTATGCCAAATAAAATGTCGCTCTTGTCGTTGTCAGAAAGATATTCCATATCCATGCTCTTACCAGGAAAATTAAGACTCTTGTTATTGCTTAATTTGCCACCAACAACAACATTACAATGTATATTTGTATCTACAATTTTTGTCACTTGTAGCTTAATTAAGCCATCGTTGGCGAGTATAATGTCATTAACATCGAGGTCTTGAGTTAAATCTTTATAAGTAACTGAAACCCGTGTATTATCACCTTCTACCTCATCAGTGGTAAGAATAAATTCTTGTCCGTCATTCAAATCTACGTAGCCATCAACAAATTGCTTTACTCTAAATTCAGGCCCTTTTGTATCAAGCATAATAGCGATTGGTTCATCACATTTTTCTCGTGCAGCTTTAATCTTGTCTATTCTATCTTTATGTTCAGAATGTGTACCATGTGAAAAATTAAGACGTGCAACGTTCATGCCTGCATCTATTAACTTAACTAGCATGTCCTCACTATCTGAAGCAGGACCAATTGTGCAAATTATTTTTGTTTTTCGCAATTGACGCATGTCTTAATACTTACCTCCTCCAGTTGAGCATCATCAACTTTATTAGGAGCACCAGTCATTAAGTCAGATGCACTAGTTGTTTTTGGAAATGCGATAACATCTCGGATTGAGTCACGCCCTGCAAGAAGCATAACAAATCTATCGAGACCAAGTGCTATGCCACCATGAGGTGGTGCACCTAAATCTAGAGCTTTAAGCAAATGTCCAAATTTAATATCAATTTCCTCGTCACTAAGACCACAAACACGCAGTATTCTTCTCTGCTCATCAGAATTATGTATCCTAATAGATCCTCCACCAAGCTCGCATCCATCCATAACAATATCGTAACTATAAGAACCAATATTTAGCGGCTCTGATTCGATTCTATCCATGTCCTCTTCAAGTACGTGAGTAAATGGATGATGCTCAGCACTGAGTTTGCCTGTAATCTCATCAATTCCAAACATGGGGAAATTAATAACCCACAACATCGAGTGCTTTGTTTTATCAATTAAACCTAAAGCATTTCCCATGTGAATTCTTAAGGCCGATAAAGCTGCACATACAACCTTGTACTTGTCAGCGATAAATAATGCTAAGTCACCTGGTTCAATTTCTAGCTTTTCTTTAATGGCAGCAATTTCGTCATCACTAAAAAATTTAGCGATAGAAGATGTAATAGACCCATCATCGCGAAAGAGCATATATGCTAGGCCCTTTGCTCCATTATCTGTTGCAATTTGAGTGAGCTTTTCAACCTCACTACGGCTCCAATTACCTGCACCTTTAGCATTAATTGCTTTTACAAAACCACCATTCTGTACAGTGGAAGCAAATACTTTAAAACCACAATCTTTAACTGTATCAGACAAATCAACGAGTTCCATAGCAAATCTATTATCTGGACGGTCGCATCCAAATCGCTCCATCGCTTCACTGTATTGCATTCTCTGTAATGGAAATTCAATGTCAATGTCCATATCAGTAAATGTGTCCTTAAATACATCCTCCATCATATCCACAACATCATAACCTTGAACAAAACTCATCTCAATGTCAAGTTGCGTAAACTCAGGTTGTCTGTCAGCACGTAAATCTTCGTCTCTAAAACAGCGTGCAACCTGATAATAACGCTCAATACCGCCAACCATTAAAAGCTGTTTAAACTGCTGAGGACTTTGAGGTAGCGCATAGAAACATCCCGGGTTAACTCTACTTGGAACAATATAGTCTCTAGCACCTTCGGGTGTTGAGTTAGCTAAAATTGGTGTTTCAATATCAATAAAACCACGTTTATCTAAAGCGTTGCGAAGAGCATGAGTTAACTTATGTCTAAACATCAAAGTGTTAAGCATCTCAGGACGTCTAATATCTAAATAACGCCATTTCAGTTTCATATCATCTGATGTATCAATATTGTCTTCAATCTCAAATGGAGGAGTCGATGAAGCATTTAATAGGACTACTTCAGATGCCAATACTTCAATCTCGCCAGTTGGCATATCAGGATTTATATCCTTCTCTCCTCTGCTTCTAACTTCTCCTTGTACCTGAAGGACAAATTCTCTTCCATATTTTGATACATCGCCAAAATTATCGAGTTTATCTGGATCGATAACAACTTGGACGATACCAGTTCTATCTCTAAGAGTTATAAAGCAAAAACTACCGAGGTTACGATTTCTCCACAACCATCCACATAAAGTAACATTTTCACCAATGTTATTAGCTCTTAGCTCACCGCAAGTAGCAGTATGCATGCAATGTTTATTCTCCATTTATTTTCCTCCGTTTAAAATATAAGCGGTAAGTTTATCTAGATCAATCAAATCTTGATTGTGTGTTTTCATATCCCTAACAGTAACTTGATTATTTGCTAGTTCATCTGGTCCTAAAATTACAGTATATTTTGAATGTAGCTTATCAGCAAATTTAAACTGACTCTTTAAGCTTCTGCCCATATGATCCATCTCAGCAGAAATTTTCACATCTCTGAGTGTTTGGGTTATTTCAAAAGCTTTGTCTCTTGTTGAGTCGTCGACAGATGCAACAAAACAATCAGTTACTTTTGCAGGTTCAAATTGAAATTCTAATTGCTGTAATGCAAGTAGTGTTCTCTCATAACCTAGGGCAAACCCAAATCCAGGTGTATCTTGTCCTCCTAGTTGTTTAACTAAGCCATCATATCTGCCACCACCAGCAATAGCGTCTAGACCAGGGAATTTTACTTCAAATACTGTATTTGTATAATAATCTAGGCCTCTAACCAACATTGGATCTTCTGTGTATGGAAGAATTAATTTTTCTTTGACACTCTCATAATGAGTTTTACATTCATCGCAAAGATAATCTGTAATTTTTGGAGCATCTTCTAACTTAGATTGACAATCTTTGTTTTTACAATCAAGAACTCTAAGAGGATTTACTACTTTACGTTGTTCACAGTCTAAACAAAGGTCTAATTTATCTAGAAACTTAACGAGCTCTTCTCTATATTGTTTTCTACAGGTAGGGCAGCCCATTGAGTTTATTACAAGCTCATAATGTCTTAGCCCAATTTCATCATAGAATCTGGCTAGCATATTAATTGCTTCAGCATCAACACTTGGCTCTTTAGGCCCAATACATTCAATACCTACTTGCATAAATTGACGCTGACGACCTGCTTGAGGACGTTCTGCCCTAAACATAGGTCCTGCATACATTAATTTAGCAGGCGGAATAATATTATTTTGAATGTAAGCTCTAACTACACCAGCAGTACCTTCTGGACGCAGTGTAAATCTAGATTTATTCTTAACTTTCTCTCCATTGAGCAATTTATCTAAATTACCACCAGATAGAACATTAAACATCTCTTTGCTTACAACATCGGTATCTTCGCCTATACCTCTGCTGAAAAGTTCAGTTTGCTCAAAAAATGGTGTTTGAATACTTGTGTATCCATAAAGCCCAAAAACTGCCTTTGCTTTTTCCTGAAAAATATCCCAAAACTTATGTTCTTCAGGAAGTAAATCAAATGTTCCAACTGGAGAATTAATCATTGCTCTCCTCATCAACTTTTTCTATTGCAAAACATAGCGAATCTAGGACAGTAATAGCAAAATGTTGTGCGCTACGTTCCTCTCCTGCATCCATCCAAGACTTACCAGGAAGTTCAATTGTCATCCTTGATGGGCTTAATTTGTCGGCAACAGGAATAGCTGAAGCTAATCTCAAAATAAAATCTTCTGAATCGCCATTATCTTGCATGCCATCTTCTGAATAAGCAACACGAGGTGCACCAGTGCCCGCATCATCTTGTTCATCTGGCAACACAATATGCAAAAGCATTGTGTCTTTATCAGGAGCAACACTGTAAGCGTTTGAGCTCATAACTTTAGAGAAAGGATTTGTTGCTCTTGCTAAATTTGACATTCTAACAGCAACATCTCTTGTAAATTCATTAGTACCAAAAAGACAAATAGAATTCTTTTCAAGTACTTCACTTTTTCTCCATAAATGCTTTGTAGCGTTTTCTTGATTGATTGGATTTTTGTCATTCCATGTAAATTGTAAGTTTTTTATAGCAGTAAATGTTTGCGAACCAGCAATTCCGTCATTTGGAAGACCCATGTTAATTTGGAATTTACGAAGCGCAAGCTCTGTAGATGGGCCAAATATACCATCATAATGATAAACCTGAAAACCAAGCGAACCCAGGGCTTTCTGGAGTTGCAAAACATCACTCCCGTGAAAATATGGCATGCTTAAATATAAGTTTCTGTCCCCTAAAGTAAAGGTTGCGTCAACAAGTTTTGACCAAATTTTTTCTGTTACATCATCACAAATTTCAATTTTTTGATCCCTGCAAAAAGAATTGATAGCTTTTATTGTTTTTTCGCCATAAATACAGTCAACCTCTGAGCCTTTAAGATACCCAATTTTATTGAGTCTACGCTGGACATCTTCAACAGCAATACCAGTATCTCCGCGTTTTACAATAATATGTACTTGGCTCTCAACCATACTTTGATTTATTATACAAAAAATGTATTAAATTGTAACTAGTTTATATTCCCTGGAGCCCATTTCTAGTTTTACAGCATGCTCAAGTCCGGCCTCCCAATGAGTATCTGGATGTACCATAGTAAAAATATCATGCCCATCACCAGCTTGAACAAAACCACTTACCGGCTCCTCGCCATTCTCAATTGCTGCCTCACCAGCAGGGCTATTAACAATAAGAGGTTGAGCAAAAATTTTATCAAGGCAAGCCTGATCAAGAGCTACAGGATCAAAGGAGGCAAAGATACCAATATCTGGAATCATTGCAGTATCTGTAGTTGAGGTACAATCACAATGCTTGCAAACGTGCTGTGCAAAGTTAATATGAAAAGATGGCTTACCGTCAAGAACAGCTTTTGTGTATTCGGCAATTTTCTCGTTAATAACTGTTCTGGCCTCATCCCACTTACAATTAATTGCACCTTTAGGACAATAAGCAAAGCAGTTACCACATCCTAAGCATTTATCCTCGTCAATTATTGCTTTTCCATCAACTACATTTACGCCATCATTTGAGCAATGTTCAACACACATACCACAACCAACGCAAATATCCTTATCTATAGCTGGAGTTGAGCTAGAATGCATTTCCATTTTACCGTGTTTAGAGCCACATCCCATACCAATGTTTTTAAACGTTCCACCATAACCAGCATTTTGATGTCCTTTAGTATGAGTGATAGATACTATAATGTCAGCTTCAGCAACAGCAGAACCAATTTTGGCTGTCTTACAATGTTTCGCTCCCTCAACTTTGATTTCACGTTCATCTGTACCTCTAAGCCCATCAGCAATGATTGTTTGTACGCCGGTTTGCAGTGGACTAAAACCATTGAGATATGCACAATCAAGGTGGCCTAGTGCGTTATTTCTATATCCAACATAAAGCGTATTAGCGTCTGTCAAAAATGGTTTACCACCACGTTCTTTAATATAATCACATACGATTTTGGCGTATTGATGACGCACATGAGACACGCAACCATACTCACCAAAATGAATTTTTACAGCAACAAATTTATCTTCAAAATCTATTGCACCAAGCCCAGCCGTATCAATAAGCTTCTCTAATTTTTTAAACATAGTGTTCGGACGTTCACATCTAAAATCAGTAAAATAAACTTCACTCATAGCTAAACCTTTCTGCTTGTTACCCAATCACACATTGAGTAAAATATTTCTTTCCACTCGTTAAGATTAATATTGTCGAGAATATCTCTAGCTACACTCGCTAATTTAATAGCTTTATCCTCAACATATTTAACAGCACCGCATTCAATCATTGCTTCTGCAATTTCATCTCTAGATTTATTGAGGATGTCAAGTCCGAGTTCTTCAATTGTCTTAACGAGTATAAGTGTGCGTTTACCTTCGTCTATATCACTTCGAAAATCCTTATCATTAGCATCACCAACAATATTTAAAAGATCATCTTTGAGCTGAAATGCAAGACCAAGCTTAAGACCAAATTCTCTAAACTTATCAATATCTTTACTTGTAGCACATAGAGCACCTAATACACATGGTGTGGCAACAGAATAATATGCTGTCTTTTTTGTTGCCATGCAAAAATAGTCCTCTTCTGTAATATCGTAGCGATTATCTCTAGCCCAACCTAAATCCATAGCCTGACCTTCTATAGTCATATATTCCATTCTAGTGAGTTCTCTTAAGATTTCCTTATCTTCATCAATAACAGAACCTAAGACCATAGCAAGTCCCATGTCTCCAATGTTGATTGCAATTGGCTCTCCTTCAACAATATGCATACATGGTTTAGATCTACGAAGACTTGCGCCATCAGCTATATCATCATGAATTAATGCAGCAGATTGGAAGTTCTCAATTGTGATTGCAATGGGAATAATACGCTCTATGTCCTCACCACCACAAGCTTTATAAGCAGCAATGCAAGTTAGAGGTCTATGTAATTTACCAGGATTTGAAATATATTTTTTAAACGGATTGTATAGATATTTATCAACATCAGGATGTTTTTTATCTTCAAAATTATTGCGAACCCTATCAAGACCGGCTAAAACATCTGGGGTAATCTTTTTTGCATAATCTTTTAAATACTCTTCAAATGTCATCTTAGCTCCGGTATTGATTTTGCAGCCCCTAGCTTTGTACATGCAATAGAGGAAGCCCTAGAAGCTAAATCCATAGAATCTTTAACACTTCTGCCTTGCATAATTCCTGCAATAAAATAACCGGTAAAAGTATCTCCGGCACCAGTTGTATCCACTGCATCAACACTATAAGCTTCTTGTTTAATTGTATTGTCCATATCCATGTAAACCGAACCTTTATCCCCAAGAGTTAAAACAATCTTTAATTCAGGATAATCATTTAAGTGGTCATCTAACTGCTGTTTTTCCAGTTCGTTCATTATTAAATAATCAACTTTATTAAAGTCAAGTTCATAGATTTTTTTATCAACTGGAGAGGGATTAAGAACAACAATCATGCCAGCTTCCTTAGCTTCATCAATAATTAATTTGTTCATTAATATTTCATTTTGAAGAAGCAAATAATCCCCTTCTGAAAATTTACTGATAGTATCAATTACTTGTTGTTCTGTTACTTTTAAATTAGCACCTCTAAAAACGAGTATTGAGTTTTGTCCACGTTTATCAATTTGTATAATTGCATGACCGGATATAAAATCATCACCTACGACAACATTTTCTGTATTTACATTATTGGCTTCTAGAGTGTCCATTAAAATCGCATCTTCAGGTCCTATACAACCTGCCATATAAGTATCGACTCCTGCGCGTGAAAGAGCAACTGCTTGGTTAAGACCTTTTCCTCCTGCAGCAGTATTAAGCGTTTCACATGGAATGGTCTCTCCTTCAGATACAAAATGATCAACAGAATAAATTTTGTCAATATTCATTGAACCAAAGCATAAAGCTTTCATTTTCGCCCCTTCACTAAATATACAACAAATCCAATAATAAATCCTATTATAGCAGGAATTATCCAACTTAGACCCATACTTGCAAGCGGTACAACAGATATATAAGCATCAATTGCCCCTTGTAGGGATGTATATTCGATAACATTAGGTGGTAGAGTCTTCACAAATTCAAATAGTGCCGGGATTAAAGTAAATGCAAAAGTAATAATGTAAACTGGCTTGTAGTTATTAAATAGCTTTGAAACGAAAGTTAACAATATTAGCACCATTGAAAAAGCATATAACAAATTTAATACTGGAACAGCATACTCGATGATTGCTGTTAATCCGACATTAGACACAGCAAATGAAAACAGGACAAAAATAATAGCCCAAATTTTATAGTTTAGTTTTTTTGGAAACATTTCACAAAAGGTACTAGAGCAACTTGTTACCAGCCCAATAGAAGTTTTAAGGCAAGCGAGTAAAATAGTAATAGCTAAAATTATATTACCTGCAGGACCAAAACAGTGGTTTGCTATTTGAGATAAAGCAATTCCTCCATTATCGCTGATTTCTAAAAATCCTCTTGATTGTGCACCCATAAATATTGTTAATGCATATATAACAGCCATTAGAATTGCTGTATGGTTGCCAGAACGTGCAACATCTCTAGCAACATTCACGTTAGATTTAACACCAAAATTTTTAACAATATTAACAACAACAATTCCAAAAGCAAGGCCAGCAATCGCATCCATTGTTCCGTAGCCTTGTAAAAAACCATTAAAAAATGCATTTGTCTGATAATCAGAAACCGGATCTATATTTGTATATGGCTCACCAGGTGTAAAAACAGCCATTAAAATTAATACAAACAAAAAAACTAAGAATACAGGATTAATAATTTTACCTATCCATGTTGTAATTTTATTTGGCCTTAAACTAAATATCAAAACGACAACAAAAAATAACAAAGAGAAAAGCAACATTGGAACAAAAGGGTTGCTATCTGCAAAAATAGGTTCGAATCCTGTGGTAAACGAAACAGAAGCACATCTTGGTATTGCAAAAAAAGGACCAATTGTTAAATATAAAAGTGTGGTAAAAATATAACCAAAACGCTTAGAAATACGAGAAGTTAGCTCAAACAAACCATCTGCTTGACTATATCCAATAGCTGCAACGGCAGCAATTGGAAGCACAACAGCTGAAGCTATAAAACCTATTGCAGCAGGAATAAAATTGCTGCCAGCCAATTGACCTAAATGCACAGGGAATATTAAATTCCCAGCTCCAAAAAACATGCCAAAAAGAGTACTACCAAGTATGATTCTCTGCTTAAAGCTTAATCTCTTGTTCATCGTCATTACCTGGTTTAATCGATTCAACGACGGCTTTACGTTTCACACGTCTAACTGCTCTTTTCTTAATATCAATATCTTCTTCGTGTTGTTTAATCTCTTCTTTAGTCTGCTCAATATTTTCTAAGTTTTCTTCAACTTGCTGTTGCATTTCTTGAATTTCTTCACGCTTAGTTCGGATACGTTTCTTTGACGATTCAATAGACCTCTTACCTTCTTGAACAACCTGTTCTATAACATCTAAATCTTCGTGTTCGTCATTATTTTCTAGCCAAGACCTAATATAGGATTGCTCATTCTTTTTTCTCTTATAAATCTTGTATTTATATTTCTTTGATTTAGCAAAATATCTACTAGGATCTAAAACTGAATCAAAAATAAACTTCCTTACAATAAATATACCAATCAAGCCAATTGTTGTAGAAATAACTTTAGAACCAAATTGATAAATAAGTGCACAGATTGCAAGATTATTAATATTAAACGCATTAGAAACTTCTATTACTTTATCGTAAAATAGATACTCTGAATCGATAGTATTTTCACTATAAATTATATACGAAATTAAAAACTCATATATAGTGGTCAAAATAACAGAAACAAAAAATATTCCTGCAATTGTTTTTATAGTAATCTTTTTATCTCTTCTGCATAATATGCCATAACAACAAATATACATTGCGGTTGTGCCAAAAAATAGTATTCCACCGGCAGTATTAATAGATATGGCATAAATCAAATCGGAAACAAGGCCGATAATTATAGCAGCACAAGGTTCTAGCAATACAGAAGCAATAAGAACGCCTAAACAATCAAAAGGCGAGAAACAAGGAATCTCTAAGTTGGTGATTACAATAAGGGCTGAAACCACAACCAAAATAAACATCACGATAGCGTAGACCTTAACTTTTCTATTACTTTTAAAATAAGCCCATATAGATTTATATGAAGTGATTGGTTTACCCTTATATGACTTTGTATGTTTTACGGGAAGAGCAAAGTATTCCCTTCCTTCATTTTTTGCTTTATTAAGCTGAGTAATATATCCAGCTGTAATAATACCGGCAGGAAAAGCAATAACACAAATACCAACAATTGATGATATAGAAGCTATAAGCTTTCCAAAATTTGTAACTGGATAAATATCACCATAGCCAATAGTGGCCAATGCTGTTGTTGACCAATATAGAGCATCCAAAAAATTATCGAAAGTATTAGGTTCTACAGAAAACATTACCAAAGCAATCGTGAATGTGTAAACAACAATAAAGAAAACAACAGATAATAATGTTTTACGCTCACGTATAAACACGTTAGTAACAATAGTAAGTCCATTAAACATTCTAAGAATTCTTACAATTCGCAATATTCTTAAGAATTTAAATCCATTGTGAAGAATAGTAATTGAAGGCAAGATAGACAACAAATCTATTATTGCCATTGGAGTAAACGGATATAAAAGAAAAGCTTTCTTTCCATCTCCTGTTCTAATATCATGTGTCACCCATCTAAATACATAATCTGCAAATAAAATATATACAGTAACAATATCTACTGCATTCATAAACGTGCTAACTTCAGGGGATATATTATCCTTAAACATTAGAGGCACTATAGACAAAAAAGCCACTGTAACTATGAAAAAATCATACCAGCGGCTAACTTGATCGCCCTCTTGGGCACGTTGAATTATTTGAAATAAGCGAAGCCTCATGCTGCTTCTACTTTCTTACATGAACCGCTCTCTTTGCTCCTTGAGTAAATTCAATAGTTCCGTCGCACATAGCAAATAAAGTGTCATCTTTTCCACGACCTACATTTTCACCTGCATGAATGCGTGTACCATTTTGGCGAACAATTATGTTACCAGCTTTTACAGCCTGACCACCAAACATCTTGCAACCAAGACGTTTTGAATGAGAGTCACGACCATTTCTACTTGAGCCAAGTCCTTTTTTATGAGCCATAATTAACCTCCAATTTTAGTAATTTCAATTCTTGTAAGATTTTGTCTATGACCATTTTTAACTTTATAATTCTTACGACGTTTAAATTTAAAAACAATCTTTTTATCATCCTTAAATTGCTCTACAATCTTACCACTTACATTGGCTTTTGGCTTTGTGTCAATTTTATCTCCGTCAATAACAGCAATTGGTTTAAAGTTGACAGCAGATCCCTCTTTGCCATCAATTTTCTCTATATTGAGCTTATCACCTTTACTTACTGTATATTGTTTTCCGCCAGTTTTAATAATCGCTTTCATTTTTATATCTCCTTTTTTGCGTGAGAACGTATATTAGCAGTACAATACAAACAAGTCAAGAACTTTTATACAAAATAATGTATAATATCGCCCCATGTTAGATGAACAAATACAGCAATACTTAAAAGACAATACTACAACTATAGTTGAAGACATAAGAAGTTTAGTAAAAATCCCTAGTATAACAGGTACTAAAGAAGCAGTTGAAGCTATGGAAGAGGCGCTAAAGTTAAGTCGAAAATTTGGCTTTAAAACAAAAAACCATAAAAATATAATTGGTATTGCTGACCTACCAGGAAAAACAGACAAACAATTGGGTTTTATCGGACATATGGACGTTGTTCCTCCAGGTCCTGGATGGAATCTTGATCCATTTGATGTTACATATACAGATGGTTATTTAGTAGGACGTGGTGTTCTAGACGATAAAGGCGCCAATGTAATTCTTCTGCATGCTATAAATTTTTTACTAAAGAGTGGTTACGAGTTTAATTACAGCTTACGTTATTTATTTGGTACTGACGAGGAAACAAATACAAGTGATATTGAAACATATCTTGAAGATTTCGAAGAACCAGATATAGTAATTAGCCCTGACGGCGACTTCCCTATATGCTATGGAGAAAAAGGATTATATAGATGCAATGTTATATCAAAAAAAATAAACAATAAACAAATTATCGAACTATCAGCTGGAGATTATGACAATGCTGTGGCTGGAAGCGCATATGCACTGGTCAAAAAAGACAGGATTTATAACAGACAAAATTTTAAACTGGCACATGCTCTCAATATTGAAGTTCTTGATAATACAGTAAAAATTACTGCTAAAGGTAGGAGTGCTCATGCAGCAGAACCTTACGATGGTATCGATAGCATTGCCGTCCTTGTCAAATTTTTAATTGATCAAAATATAGGATCTGACGAGGAACAGCAATTTTTATCGTTTGTTTCAAAAATAGCAGGAAAACCTGAAGGCTCTGAAATTGGAATTCAAGCTCAAGATGATGACTTAGGCGAGCTTACAATAGTACCTACAAAACTAGATTATACTAATAATATTTTTACTCAAGTATTGGATTGCAGATATCCAACAACAATAACTTCAGAATTTATTAAATCCCAAATTGAAAAACATTCACCAAATGGTTCTCAAGTTGAAGAGACAGGCAAGTTTGAGCCATATTTAATAAATCCAAATTCTAAACTTATACAAAAACTAAAGGAAGCTTACGAAGATGCTATGGGACAGCCTGCCAAATTATTTACAATTGGAGGATACACCTATGCTAGATATTTCAAACAAGCTGTTAGCTTTGGCCCTTATATGGAGTGGGCACCACGACCTGCTTGGGTAGGTACACTGCATGGTCCCGACGAAGGTATCAGTGCAAAGTGTCTGCAAGACACATTTAAAATCTATGTTTATATGCTAAAATACATAAATGAAGCAAACCTAGACTAATATGCTATAATTAAGCGCATGAGCGATAATAAAAATATTGACGAACTTGCTCAGTACAAAGATGTAAGTAGATATTCTGCTGGTGCTAAAAACAGTATCAACTTAGGCTCTAATAATTATTCTAGAAACAACAACTCTCAACCTAGGCACGAAGAAGTACCTGACGCAGATAAAGAAATTACTTATAAAGCTGCACAATATTCTAGAGAATCTGATCGAAAATATTCCCATAAACGTATTCAAAAAAAGAAGAACAGAAAAAAGAGAAAAGCAGTTTATGCATCTGTTTTATCTGTAATAGTAATAGCAATAATAGGTCTTATTGCATATAAATTTTGGCCAATAACTGTAACTATCAATGGTCAAGAACAAACTCTAACTTATGACAAATCAATAAAACAAGCCGTAGATCAAAGTCAAATCAAAGTTCATCCTGGAAATTACGTAGCTGTTGACTTTAGCGTACTAAAAAGAAACGAAGGTTATGAATTCTACGCAAATGTTAATGACAACGATATCGATAATTTAAACTATGAACTAAAAGATGGTGATACTGTTAAATATGAAGACGGCAAAGACAAAATGGAAGACTACACATCTATTAAAGAAGAAATTCCTGCAGCAGCTAAAATTGTAGGTACTGGTGCAATTCATAAATTCATAGGAACCGGCGAACCTGGTATATGGTCACAAATGACTGGTAAAGAATCAAAAAAATATGCTGAAAGAATGACAGAAGAACCACATGACATTACATGTAAAAACTATAATCCTAATCCTGGAAAAGACAAAGTAATCGCTCTTACGTTTGATGATGGTCCATCTGAGGAATACACAAATAAAATTCTCGATTTATTGCAAAAATATAATGCTAAAGCTACATTTTTTGTTATAGGCGAGCAAGTAGAAGAAGATTACGGCAAAAGTCTTGTAGCAAAAGAAAACGCTGCAGGACACCTTGTTTGCACTCACACATATGATCATGGACGTGCAGTAGGTGGGACTGATATTACGAGCATGAGCGCCGAAAAACAAATAATGGAAGTGACCAAAGGTCAAGAGACTATCGCTAAAGCACTCGGCAATAAACAAGTATCAACCATTTGCAGATTACCAGGTGGCAATATTAATGCAGTAACACTTAGATGCATCGGTAAATATGTTACAGCAGAAATGGGTTGGTCTCTAGACACAAAAGATTGGACATGTCCTGGAAAAGAAAAAATACTTTCAGCATTAAATCAATCAAGCAGTGGAGAGATTATTTTATGTCACGATGGTGGCGGAGAACGATCCCAAACTGTTGCTGCTGTTGAAGAATTCCTAAAAAGCTATACAGAAAAAGGATATAAATTTATCACTGTTGAAGAAATGATGAACTATCCTGAATCTCCTCAATCAGAAAATTAATTAGTTTAGTTGCCTCGTTTATAGATTTAAGCATTGCTATATCATCTGTATAAGACAATTCTACTTTGTACTTATTGTCAGATAGGCGTGTTGTTGTTCCAAAAGTTATATTATTACTAGACCTTGATTCCAAATCAATAACTATATGTTCAAATAAATGAGCAATAGATGTTGATTCAATCACATCAATAAATTTTGGACCCCTATTGTTTTTGCAAGGATGTAATTTTAAATTAGGTAATTTTTCGAGTACACGTGCAGCAAGTTCTTTATCTGTATTGCCACCACATTCAACAATACACACTACTCTAGTTTTATTAAAAGTAATTTTAGAGACTTTTATATTACTCATCCGGTTTTTTAGTAGCTAACTTATCTAATAAAATGGATTTTTGAGTAGCACTATCTAATATATCATCTATACCTGTATTAGAAGTATCAACATCGCTATTTTTTGTGTAAGCAGGACTCAAATTCACACCATTCATAGAGCAAGTCAAAGAATCCCATCCCCACTTTAAATCACTAAATATTGTTGCTATGGCATTATCTCCACCGTCTTCTACAAATGCCAGTTGACACCTGTCCCATGAAAAACGATAGTGACATGTACCTTGCATACTTCCAGTTTTAATGTATATAACTTTAGCAAAAGTATCTAATTCATAATCGCAAGTGGCATTAGGACCTAGATAAATTTTCTTCTTATCGATATTGATGCTTGTGTTTGTATTTTCAATTTTCCAATTGGAAACAATATCTTCTCTATCGTTGCTCTTTAACCATCTATTCCAAACACCAAATGCAATAAGGGCAATTAAGCATATAATCAAAGCTCCAAGTATAAATTTAAATAATGGAAATTTTTTCCTTGGTTTTTTCTCAGTAAAATCAACAACAGTTTTGCCTTCTTGCTTAATTTTTGATTCTTCTTCTTTGGCACTTTTGACAGAAGCATTAACTAAATTATCCTCAGTCAAATCAGGATTTTTCCAAACAGAATCTAAGTCAGAATCTACTTTTGGTTTAGCGCCAAAATTTTCTAACATTTCATCTGTGATAGGCGGAATGTCCTCAGTGTTTAACTTTGATATGTCTTGCTCGTCACTAATCTATAACCTCAGTTTTCATATAAGGACGAAGGACTTCAGGCACAACAACACTTCCATCGCTCTGTTGATAGTTCTCAAGAATTGCTGCCATTGTGCGGCCGACAGCTAAACCACTACCGTTTAAGGTATGAACATAACCCTTAGAATTTTGTCCTTTATATTTAATATTTGCACGACGTGCTTGGAAATCCCAACAGTCAGAACAAGAAGAAATCTCCTTGTAAGCATCATAGCTTGGCAACCAAACTTCCAAGTCGTATGTCTTAGACGCTGAAAAACCAATATCGCCAGTACATAAATTAATAACTCTGTAAGGAAGTTCTAACTTCTGCAAGATATTCTCAGCATCTTCAACCATTGCTTCAAGCCCTGCTTGACTCTCTTCTGGTTTAGAATACTTTACCATTTCAACTTTTGAAAACTGGTGTACTCTAATAATACCACGAGTATCACGTCCAGCAGCACCTGCCTCGCTTCTAAAACAAGGAGTAAAAGCACAATATTTAAGTGGCAAGTCGTCTTCTGATAAAACCTCGCCAGCATGCAGGTTGGTAAGCTGAACCTCAGCAGTTGGGATCAAATACATCCCATCAGTAGTCTTAAACAAATCTTCTTCAAATTTAGGAAGCTGACCAGTGCCTGTCAAAGTATTAGCATTAGCTAGGGCTGGCAACCAATACTCTGTATATCCACGAGACTCATGCATATCATTCATAAAGTTGATAAGAGCACGTTCGAGTTTTGCTCCTGCCCCTCGTAGTACATAAAATCTACTCTTAGCAAGTTTTACTCCACGCTCAAAATCAATGATATTTAAGTTAGTACCTATATCCCAATGTGCCTTGGCTTCAAAATCAAATTTACGAGGATCTCCCCAGCGTCTCACCTCAACATTATCGTCTTCATCAGCACCTACAGGACATGTTTCATGAGGCATATTAGGCACAGCCATTATAAAATCTCGCAGTGCTGATTCTGCTTCACTTCTAGCCGCACTAGCGCGTTCTAGCTCATCGTTTATTTCTTTAACTTCAGATTTTTTAGCATCAGCTTCATCTTTCTTGCCTTGTTTATAAAGCTCTCCAATGCATTTTGAAGCAGCATTACGTTTTGCCTGAAGCTCTTCAGCTGTGGCTATTGCTGCTCTTCTAGCATCGTCAAGCGATTTGAATTTCTCTGTATCAAATTCAGTATTTCTGTTTTTCATAGCCTTTGATACAAGCTCTAAGTTTTCTCTAACAAATTTAATGTCTAACATTATTTCTCCATCTTCATTAATTCGTCTCTCAGTGGAAACATCGCTGTATAGTTTGCAATTATATACACATTCTCGCAATTTTGTGAATTATTTAATACATCTTGTGCATTTTCTACATGTATAGGTTGTAGCTTATTATCATTAAGAATAGATTCTAATCTCTCGCTTGCGTCTCCCCCGTAAAATACTTTTAAGCTATCGGCATTCTTTAAACGAGAAAAATAAACATCATATAACCAGTTAGAATCGTGACCATCGCCCTCTTTTGTATTTACAAAGAAAGCACATGATGATTTTTCTTTACCAATGTTGCTAAGCATATATTTAATGTTCTGATTAAATCCAGCGGGATTTTTAGCTAAATTAATCATAACTTTTTTACCATTAATTTTGAAATACTGCAATCTTCCGTTATCATTTTTTTGTTTTTTTATTATTTTTGAAATTGTTGTTGGCTTACAACCCAACAAATCAGTACATGCAATATATCCAACTAAGTTATAAGTTACATATTCAGCCGCATTGTTTGATTTAAAATGTGTTCTACCAACACTAAACTTAAGTTTATTGGTTCTTAGACTTATATTTGCAGCTCCATAATCTAGTTTTGCACGGTTAAACCCACATTTATTACATTTATAATCACCAAGTTGAGCATATTGATGAATATAATATGTAAGATTATTATTGCATTTAGGACACAATTCAACAGAAGTCTCCTGGTCATCAGATATTATCTCATGCATACCAAAAGAAACAGATTCATTATTGCAATTATCAGCAATTATCTGACAATTAGGGTCATCAGCGTTATAAATCAAAACAGTATTAGGACTCGCGTCCAATGCCTCTTTGATGCGCCTTTGAATATTTTCTATACTACCCATCCGGTCTACCTGATCTGGGAATAAATCTAATAAAACAAAATATTTAGCTTTCAGGGCAGGAACAACCTTATGAACCCACATCTCATCAACTTCAAATACTCCATAAGTCTTAGCTCTACGATTCTTCTTTTTGTACTCAAGCATAGCAGCAGCAACACCACTTGCCATATTAGCACCTGTCCTGTTTGATATAACCTCGTTTCGTTCACTCTCTAAACAAGCAGTTATTAAAGCTGTAACACTAGTCTTTCCATTTGTGCCTGTGACTACAACAGACTCGCCATCAATAACATCCGACAATTCACTAATAATGTTCTTGTCAATTTGCAAAGCAAGTTTTCCTGGATAAAAGCCACCTGGGCGTCTAAGGATTTTTTTAAGAGTAAATCTACTTGCAGAAGCAACAATTTTTGCTATTTCGAATTTGAAATTCATACACTTGATTATTTTACCAAAAAATAGTGGTGCGGGCGAAAAGATTTGAACTTTCACAGTGCAAAAGCACCATATGGACCTGAACCATACGCGTCTGCCAATTCCGCCACGCCCGCATGTGCATTATGTTAATAAAAATAAGTTAAAATTTTCCAAAAATGTTGTTGCAATATGGACAAATTTTTGTATAATACCACTTCGCTGTGAATGTAAGGCGTAGCCCCCTTATGTAGCCTACCATTCACAGCATTGTCCCCTTAGTCTAACGGTTAGGACACGGGCCCTTCAAGCCTGAGATACGGGTTCGATTCCCGTAGGGGGCACCAAGACTTTGGACCGGTAGCTCAGTTGGCAGAGCAGCGGACTTTTAATCCGAAGGTCGGGAGTTCGAGACTCCCCCGGTCCACCATTCTGAAAGTCGCAAATCTGCGATTTTTGAGAGGTTATCGGCGAAAAAGTTGGTGAGTATCATACCAGCTAAAAGCCACAATTTTGGGGATTCGTCCAACGGTAGGACACCAGTTTTTGGTACTGGCTATGTGGGTTCGATTCCTGCATCCCCAGCCACTCAAAAGGACAAAAATTCTGTTTTGGAAGCGCCTGAAAGCGCCAAGCAAAAATTAGCTCTACCAGGGGTTTTAAAAATGACAATTTTATTGACCTTCGGACTAAAAATCCGTAAGTCTTTCTAAACAAAAAATCAAATTTTGATGCTTTATACTAAATACCAAAATTAGTATCTATTATAATAACCCCATCTAAAAGCATATTTTCTGACAATATTTAAAAAATATTTACTTATAAATGTACAAAAAAAACTATATCATTTGCTTTTATTACCCCCTAAGTGTGTAAAATTGTGTAAGATCATTTTGCGTTAGGAAGCGCGATGATATAATTTTATTTTAGAAATAATTGTTCAATAAGAAAATTTTCCAGAATATTTCAATAAAAGCTAGATAGTTTATTACATTACTTTCTATTATTCTATTCCCCAATTTTAAAAATTTATTGATTTTGGGGAATAGTTTTTGTAGAATATCTACAACAAGCTAAAAGGAGCTTAGATGAAACTGATTAAAAGAAAAGACTACTTAGAAGAAATCACAGATGTAATTAACACACCTGACATTAAAATAGTAACTGGCGTAAGACGTTCTGGGAAATCAAAATTACTAGAAGAAATAATCAAATATATAAAACTTGAAGACAAGAATGCTAATATAATTCATATTAATTTTAATCTAACGAAATATGAAGACCTTCAAGACTATCATAAGCTGGAAGATACAATAGAGTCAAAATTTCACAATAACGTCAATAACTATATATTTATTGACGAAGTGCAAATGTGTAAGGATTTTGAAAAAGCAATAAATAGTCTTCATGCAAAAGAAAAATTTGACATATACATATCTGGTTCTAATGCATTTTTACAGAGTAGTGATTTAGCTACTCTATTCGTTGGCCGCGCTTACGAAATTCACGTATTTCCTTTTTCGTTTAATGAATACTCAACATATTTTCCAAATGAAAATAACTATCAAAATCTTACAAATTACATGACTGATGGAGGAATGTCTGGATCTTATTTGTATAAAAACAAATCTAGAAGAATGAAATATTTAAATGAGGAAGTATTGAATGCTTTAATTATTCGTGATATTGTAAACAAATACAGAATAAGAAACGAACAATTATTAAATCTATTAGTTGACTATTTAATGGACAACATTGGCAATCTAACCTCACTACGCAAAATACAAAATACACTTGCATCAAACGGAATAAAAGCTGACCATAAAACAATTGGAAAATATATCGATTACTTATGTAAGGCTTTTGCTTTTTATAAAGTCAGAAGATACGACATTAGAGGAAAAAAATATTTAAATAAAGAAGAAAAATATTATTTAAGTGATCACAGTTTTAAGTATGCTCGTTTGGGTACAAGAAATCTAGATTATGGACGTATATTAGAAAATATTATTGCAGTAGAGCTATTACGAAGGAACTATGAGGTCTATGTAGGAAAGCTATATAAAACCGAAGTTGATTTTGTTGCAATAAAACAAAATCAAAAATTGTATATTCAGGTAAGTAATGATATATCTGATGAAAAGACGCTTAATAGGGAACTTAAGCCCCTATTGAATATAAAAGATGGATATAAAAAAATATTAATAGCAAGAATCTATCAACCCAAATATGAAATAGATGGTATAGAAATTATTGATCCCTCTGAATGGTTGTTAAATCTAGGTAGCAAAAAAACCTTACAATAAAAATGAATTAAAAGAGGTTCTTTTAAAAGTTAACGGAACAGAATGGGCACTTCCTGTTCTGCTGAAATGCATATGTGGTCTTAGACTTGAGGAATATTGTGGATTAAACAAAAAGACGTTATACGAATACATGAATCCTTTAATTGTCACAAAAAGATGGCGCAAATATTGCGATAGAAACAACATTAAATATATACCGTTTGGTAATATGAGATCAGTATATGCAACATTATGTGCTGAAGCTGAATGCGTTGATAGTATAGTTTGTAAGACGATGAGACATTGCGGGGGCAGTATTAAAGAAAAAAATTATCAAGCTGCTACATTAAATGCTTTAAAGTTTAATGCTGACATGTTAGCAGAGTATATTAATTTTAAATATACTACTCCTGAAGAGATAATTGATAATAGAGATAAATAATTAAATATAAGACTTGCCGCTGATTTAGGGAAATAGCTCTTGATTGGCGGCTTTTCGTTTTTATAATACTTATGTCATATAGGAAATTGAAAAACTTAACGGCAAGTTGCACAAGCTACTATTTTTTATAAAATACTGTCTATTGGATAATTCTGGATTCATGTAGTCTACGGAGCGTGGATTATATTTTGAGATACATTGTTTTATACTAGAGTCAAGGTGAAAATGATGGATACAAAAAGAAATGGAGGTGGCGGCATGGACTGTGTGAAAATAGGCAATTTAATTGCCAAGCTACGAAAGGAAAAAAAACTTACCCAGAGAAATATTGCAGATGCACTGGGTATTCAAAATAAAACTGTTTCAAAATGGGAATGTGGTTTAGGATGTCCTGACCTATCGCTGTGGCCAGAACTATCTACTATTTTGGGTGTTGATATGAAACAGATGATGGAGGGTGAAATCACACCAAATAAGCCGGATAGCGGCAATATTGATAAAGTACGTTTTTACGTCTGTCCTTCCTGTGGAAATATTTTGGTGAGCACAGGAAGTGCCTCTATCTTCTGCTGCGGAAGAAAGTTAGAACGTATCTTGCCTACTGTTGCAACTATTGCACCAAAAATCACGGTAGAGGAAATAGATACTGATTACTTTGTCACTTTTGACCATCCAATGACCAAAGATCATTATCTTTCTTTTGTGGCCTGTGTTAAAAGTGACAGAGTATTTTTAAATCGCTTGTACCCAGAACAAAGTTCAACTTGTAGGTTTCCTATAACTACCGGTGGCAAACTATTTGTTTATTGTATTAAGCATGGCTTATCGGTATATTCAGGTAATCTATAATTAAATCAATATTTTATAATAAATCATATTGTGGAGCCGCAGCCGCCGGAAAACATGATGGATATTCCGGGGATGCAGGATAAAATGCGCCGTCCCATGATGCTGATTGTAACGGCGAACAAAAAAGTGGATAGATAGAACTAAAACACCCGCAACATAAACAGCAAAGGAGTGCGATATGATGCTATTAACAATGGCTTATTAGATAAAGCAAAAACAAATGCAGAAAATATGATTAAAGGATATATAGGACAGTCCTTTAATCTTGAAGAATATAAAGTCGAATTTGTATAAACAAAAAAGATACAGATATCTTCAATTCATACTCAATAAAACCACTTTTCAAAATCCTATAATTTCCTATAAAATCCTATAATTTCCTATAATTTTTCAGAAAGGTGTGTAAAAAGTGTGTAAAATGCAAGTTTTAGAAATCGTATTATCCCAGCTGGTAAGGGGGTTGCATAAAAATCGCCAATTCTTCTGTACTGCAAGAAAAATATACTTTGACCTGCTAAAGTACAAGAATTGACCTGGCGGGCTTTTAATCCGAAGGTCGGGAGTTCGAGACTCCCCCGGTCCACCATTCTGAAAAAGCACAAATCTGTGTTTTTGAAGCGGCTGAAGGCGTTTTTGATGGTTATTAAAGCACCAGGTAAACGCTAGGAAATTGGGGATTCGTCCAACGGTAGGACACCAGTTTAAGGTAGTAGGCTATGTGGGTTCGATTCCTGCATCCCAGGCCACTCAAACCTCCAAAAAGTGTGACAAAGTGTAACATCTCGCGCACTAAAGGTTGATAAAGTTTACTAAAAGTTACCAAAGTTTAATAAAGATTTGTTTGAACAGCCTTCGGATAATACTTTCGTTAAAACATATCAAGAATTTATATTAAATCTAAAAAAGATATTCCGTTTTCAGGGGACTCAACTCTAAAATAATCACAAACTGAAGCTCCAACATCAGAGAGAGTATCTCTGTTTCCAATAAACACACCGGATAAATCCTGCTTATGAATAAGCAAGGGAACAAGCTCACGAGTATGTTTATTGTGTCCCACACCAGGATCGTTGCCATGGTCTGCCATAACTAGCAATATATCATCTTCGTTTAACGTGTCAATCAGGTCTGGTAGCTTTCCATCTACAATTTCTAGTAATTCTTTATACCATTTGGAATCTTCACTGTGTCCTGCCAAATCTGTTTCCTGGATATTTGTGCATATAAAGCCAGTACTCATTGATTTTGATTCTTTAATGGTTAAATCCATACACTTATCAGTTTCAACACAGCTGATAGACTTACCTCCATCGTTGGCAACAATATCAGCTACTTTGCCAATTAGAGTAACAGAAATACCATGCTTATTTAGTATTGTTGGAGCCTGAACATTTGGATCAACTCCATAACCTAAATGTCTACATTGATAACCTTGCTCATAGGACTTTGACTTAACAGCGTGAATACCAATATAATCCTTATCCTTAATAAGCTCTGCATTCAATACATCTTCTATAGTATTGCCTGTACCGCCAAAAGGAATAACCCTATTAACTGTTGTGCATTGACGCACTAATTGACCAATTTCATAAAGTTTCTCATATGGCATATAATCTAGCGGAGCAGTACAGTTATAAGCCATACCAACATCGGCATCAATATTATCAGCAACAGTACAATAATCATCAACGAGCAAATATGTAAGCTCACCTCGATTTATATACTCTACTTTATAACCATGATTACTCAAATATTCGCCTACTGTATGTGCATGTTTGGTAAATGGATCAGCTTTAGGAGGTTTAGGTAAAGTTCCCATAATTTCTTGATGCCCCATAAATGTATCAGCGCCAAAGTGCATTAAATTCGATCTTCCAAAATTTGCACTTGGATCAGCTTTCATCCTGTTTGAGTTTTTACCAAGAGCGTTCATTAATCCAAGCCTCTCAAGATTAGGCAAATAAAAATCTGGGTAGTTATTAAGTATTGATCCTAGTGTTGAGCTACCAACATCTTCAGGCCGGACCTTAGCAGCGTCATCCATTGCATACATTCCAAATCCATCTAAAATCAAAACAACAAATTTAGCCATTAATTTTTTCTCCTAAACTAGAATATATACCAATAACTTTAGGTGATCCGGTATGTAGCCCCTCAACTAAGGCCACCTGACTTCTTGTTACAAAAATTTGAAACCTAAACGCCATTACTACAGGCGAAGAAATTGAAAACTTTTTATTTAATTTAAAATAATAATCTATCGAGTCTAATGCTGGTTCTTCAACATTGACAATTTCACTATTAACTAAAGCATATTTAGTATGGCCTCGTCTATAAAATCCTCCACCATATATATATGATTTATTATCATATATATGCGAAACCTCTGTTGTGTACACAACAGATGGAATCTCTACTTGATTAGGAACAGGCGTAGTACCAGTTAATGCATGCCCTGGTTCAATGCTTGTAATTCCACTTCCCTGAATAGATTTAGCAACTTCCACACAGTTACAAGATGGAGCGTTAACATGCTCAACACCTAACATCTCTTTTGCTTTAAACAAAGTTTCTAGATTATGGGTTGGCTCATTCTCAAGAAAACATGGAAATGCTGTAACGCCAGTAATTTCACAGTTTGAAAACTTAGGGAAAATAAGTTCATCTAACTTAAACCCAGCTTCTTGACCAGGATATAAAATATCGTCATCATCTACCACTTTAATAAGAATTTTTTGTGTAATACCAAGCTCTTTTGCAGCGTCATTAATTTCGTTAATTTTGTCTAATGAATAGCATGTGACAAAATCTGGTCTAGCAGAAATTATTGTCTTAATTAAAGCTTTTGGAATTTGCACAAGATGTCCAACATTACAAATATGAATACCATTATTTATCATGGTAAGCGCTTCACGAAAATCTACTGCTACGCAGCCTGGATAATCAATTTCCATTAACTTTTTAGCAAGATAAGGATTTCTGCCAACTTGCTTTAGCATAAAATAGCAATCAATATCTTTTGCAGCATCTTTAATCTTTTTAGCATTCTCTACAAAAGTATCAACATCAATTACATAAGTATCAGGCAAGCCTAAACTTTGTGCAAAGGTTACTAATTCTGGATTTCTGTCTATGGTTTCTTTTAAAAACATTGTTTTAGTATATTAACGATTGTCTCAGCACTTGCTCTATTTGGATTTATCCTAATCATAGTATCAATCAAACTTGGGTCTGATTTAAGAAACGTTCCACTCACCTTATAAAACATAGGAGGTATCTCATATTTAGATTCAGCACCAACAGGCCCTGGAATTGCTCCTAACTTGCATGCCTTTGTAATAACGTCACGAGCAATTGACTCAGAAAATTCAACAAGTAATACTTTAGATTGCGCATTAGCAATAAAAGCATCTTTAACTTGAGGAATTTTTTTCAAGAGTTTAAGACATTTCTCACCTTCTTCTGCTTGAATTGCGAGGCTCACCGGAGCATACACAAGACCCCTAAGCGTATCCATTGCTTGCCAACCCTGTACCTTTGAGCCACCTGAATAATTCATTGTTTCAATTTTATCTATGAATTTCTTGTCACCCACAACAATTCCTACGCCTTCAGGCCCTAAGAGCTTGAACGAACTAAAGCAACTTAAATTAGCTCCCATCTCACAACCAATTTTTTCAATCTTCATAACAGCATAATTATCATCAGTAATTATTGGAATGTCACAAATATCAGCTATTGCCTGAATAACTGTCTTAGAGCAGTATGAATCATCAGGTTTTTGACGAGTTAATTGAACCAAAGCAGCATCACAGGACTTAGCTGCACTTTTAACAGCATCCATATCATGAAAGTCAACCATAATAGGATTTAAACCCATTGCTTTAAAGCTGGTTTGAGTTGTAGGATAAATTGGTGAAGTATGTACCAAAATATTTCCACCAGGTTTAATTACAGACATCAAAGCAAATCTTATTGCTCCAGTTCCTGAACCAGTAACAAGAATGGCTGCTTCTGCACCGAAGAAATCAGCAATTGCATTTTCAGCTTTTCTTGCGTATTCTTTATTTAAGCCAAGATCTCCACGAGACAAAAAACTTCCATCTGGGAATTGCCTCATAATGCATTCAACCATCTTAAATTGCTTATCTTTTGCTTGATCAATAGTTATTGATTTAAGTGGATAAGTAATCATAATTTATCCTCCAAAGAATCTGTATACATATCTATATTAGAAAAATATCTTTGCGTTAATTCGTCAGGCTCAACAATTAATGTTTTAGCATATCCCAACATCACAGAGATTTTATCAGGATCAGACTCGCAAATTAATACATTAGATACAGCATGTTTTTTTGTAGGAATACAAATTGCTGTAGCACCAGCCATATTAACAACTTTGATTAAGCCTTTATTACTCCTATTTTGTATCTCATGAGTATTCTCAAAATGCCCTAAAACACTATCTCCTATACCATATAAGTCTATAGGACCTTCCTTGCTTAAAATAAAATCATACTTAGGCAATGTATCTAACAAATACTGAATTAAAACTTTACGAGGAGCATTAATATCAACATCAGCTTGAATAAAATTTACTTCTGAGGACTTAACATCAAAAGGAACAACATTCATAAGCTCATCAAAACTTTTTGTCATAAAACCAAGAGATGGACTAAACTCAATGCCATCAGTAGATGTTTTTTTATGTATCGCAAGCTCATCTTGAGCTAATAGTTTTGATACAAAAGCAAAAAGGTTCAAAGATACTGCAGGAGCCAATACAGAACTTCCGCCATCAAGTCCTGCACCAATATGGTTGATGTTTGCAAATACATTTATTGCTGTACCGCTTGATGATCCAGTCATATAGTTTCCTGTAATTGGATTTTTTAAATTAAAATCCACAGCACGTCCGCCAAGCGATGTGGCATCTAAAGTATGTATTGTATAACCTAAATTATTAATATAATCCATAGGCATTTTAGATGTATTTTTTACACCCATAAGCTTATCACCATAATCAATAACCTTATCCACTGATTTAAATGGATTTAACCGCGCGAGCTTATGCATGTCTTGAGGATTAAGCATATATTCTATTTGGGTTACCTTCTAACATCTGGTCTATAGATTCCTGAGTAATTCCAGCATCTAAACAAGCTGGGATAAACTTTTCAAAAATATGTGTATACCCATAAGTTGCAAGATGACTTTTTCTTGTGATATCTAAAGATAATACAACCTTATCAATCAAATCTTTATCTTGCAGAGATAATAAATATTCAATTCTGCCTGTATCAGGAAAATAATTGTCCTTGGCTATCGTGTCAAAACCTACGTTAAAACCAAGCTTAATAATCTTTTCAATATGTTCAAGACTACCAGATAAATCTAGATGCCCAATTACAACCATATCTGGATCCACATTATTATCGAGGAAAAATTCAGCTTGTTCAAGACCTAAAGTTCCAAGTGTAGTGTGAGTAGAAATTGGAGCACCAGTTTCTTTATGCGCCAAAACAGCAGCTCTAAAAAGCTTTTTTTCTGCCTCGCTCCAAGTATTTTTTGAAGTTCCAATCTCTCCTATTACATGAGCAAAATCATTTAACTCATCTACCATAAGATTAGCTAACTCTGACTCGCTTTTTTCATAGAAAAAATCTGGCAGAAAGGGCTCTTTGTAAAACCCTGTTGACTTTACAATATTAATATTTGTGGCTTTACTTACAACATCAACATAATCGTTATCTCTGCCCATACCAATATTGGTAACGTCAATGATATTCCTAACTCCATAATCATAAAGTTTCTTTAACTGCTCAATAGTTAATGCCTGATTATCTAGGTGACAATCTTGATCATTTTTAACACCAGACAAATCAATAGTTATATGTTCATGTGCAAGTGTATAACCCTTCATAAGCAACTAACCTACCACATGACATGCTGCTAAAATATTCAGCAATATTCCAAAGAATATACAAGCAACAGGACCTACAGCCATCTCTACAATAGGTTTCTTAGATGTTCTATTGAGTAACAATGTACCAATAATAAATAGAGCACCTACACCAGTTAATTTAAAGTTAGAAGCCATTGCCTCAGCAGACACAACAGCACCTACAATTAAAGCAACCTCTAATACTTTGTTCATAGCATTTCTAATATGCTCGCCCATATCCTTAATGCCTGGGAATTTATCCATTAATTTTGCAAATGCATTAATAAGAAGAAGCTCAACAACCATGCAAGCAACACCGCAAACAAAAGCCAAAATTGGATTACCGGTAAGCGCAATACCTATTGGAAATACAAATGTACAGCCAGCAGGTCCGTAAACACCTGTAACAATTGCAGTAGTGAAAACTAGCGGCACAAAGCCAATTGCACGTGCAAGAGCAGTTAATGCTGCATTAGCATATTCACCTTGTGAGATTAGTGGCATAGAAATTGGGTCTCCAGCTAAGATTGACATAGAAGCAGCGCATGCAATTAGGCCACCAGTAACAGCAAGCATAGGCCAATTCTTTCTAATACGTGAAACTTTTTCACCAAAAACATTGACCAAATCAGCATTTGCTGAGGTTTTTTCATGTTTTGCTGTAACAGCAAAAATAATCATAAATACACACCCAACAAGAAGTGAAATACCCGCAGGATTCAAAACTACATTATTGCCATCAGGGAGAGGAATCTTACCGAAAAGCATTATTGTCATGTATACAATTACAGTTATAACACCTATAATAACGCCCTTTTTAAATCCATGCTGAAAGCCAATAGCAACAGCTGGGAAAATAGCAAATGCAGCAATAACAAAGTCAGAAACCTTACCTAAATCACCCATAAAATTGAAAGGTAACTGATTAAATAAAAATACTATTCCATCCAAACCAACAAGAATTAGTACTCCCCAAACAGCACCAATTACACCTGAAATTATCGTACCAACTAAATTGTCTGGACAAAATGTACCAATAATATCAGTAGCCAAGAAAATACAGTGAATTAAAATAACAGAAGCAGCAATAGAGGTAGGAATGCCGAAACCTACTACAAGACCAAAACTAATAGCAAACGACATAGCTGCAAGCTCTTTACGTGATATTTGTTTATCATAATATTGAGGAACAATTGGCCTAAATCCATCGTTAAACACAGCAATACCTCTGTTTGCCATAACGCCACCCAATCCACCTAATGCGGCAATTACAATGTATTTAAAAATTATCATCACGTCCATTAGTTTTTCTCCTTTATAGCACCTAATAGTACAGGAAGCACTCTTTCATAATCTTGTCCAGTAAACCCAAATGCTACTTTACCTTCATTGACAGCAGCAATTATTTCATCGTCTGGGAAAATTTTACCTGGCATGCTTATAGTTTTACATTTATCTCCACCAAGGAGGGCCATAGCCATAGCTAGTGCTCCGCCACCTCCTGTATTGCAGGCACCTACATAATAGTCATATTGTCCAACTTTAACAGCATTAACAGCATCTAAGTCATTTTTAATATCAACCTCAGCCTCGCCATTAAAATACTTTTCAACATAATCATGAATTTCCTGTTTGTTAATTTGTCCACCTACAACAATTTTTAACATTTTGCCTCCTCTATTGATTTTCTAATAAGTTTGTTAAATGCATAAGCAAAAATTCTTTTTCTTGCTCGGGTAATGCATATTTCGAGTCTTTCATAAGCTTATCGTAGTTTAGTTGAGCATCCTTGAAGTGTTCGTTTTGCTTCACTTCTTCGAAAATAATAGGATCTAAGGTTTCAACAGGTTCATTTTTCTCAACTCTACTCAAAGCCATGACCAAATGTGTAGTAAACATCTCACACATGTCATCTGAATAGGAATCATCAAGCTCTTCAATAACTTGATATGCAAAATTTGCTATCTCCTCAGAAATAATATCAGCGTCTTTAAGAATGTTTACACGGGTTTTTAGATTATCTTTATTAAGCATATTTATATTATATCAGTAAAAAGTCTACTATATTTTAGGATTTTATAAATCTAAGACCACTAAATGTTTAAATGCCTATAAAATTAACTTTCAGGTTTTATGTATTACACAGAAACCTTATAAGTGTGACAAGTGTGTAACATCTCGTAATTTTTATTTCTATCATCCCTGCTGGTGAGGTCTTTGAACCTTTGATTGATTTAAAAGCATTAAAGTGCAATATTCATTCTTCGACCTGGTCTTTTAATCAAAATCATATCTGGTTTGTAATCTTTAGTTTTAACAAAGCTAAGACTGCAGTGCCATATAAATACGCATCATCGCCAACAAGTGCTACCGCTTTGGCATACTGATCTTCACGAACAGGGACATATTGCGTAATTTTATATACACCATGTCCTACTTTTTCTAAACGATTATCCTTTAGATATCTTTGAATCTGCTGTTTCTTAATTCCTATATCCTTAATTTTTGCAGCATTTATTAACCCATAGTTATCTACAGTTTCTTCGTATATTTGATTAAAAAGAGAGTGTAAATTACTTTGCGTAAATTTCCGAGAGTGTAAATTACTTCGAATACTTTCTACAATATCAAGAAATTTTCTATTCCAAAAATTTAAATATTTTCATTTTTTGGGAATACATTTATTATTTAAATTTAAGCATATAAAACAAAAATTAACAAATAAATATATAATAATAAATTATCATATAGCAGAGATTAAAACATTTCAGAAAGGAGTGAATATGGATTTTCTCACAATATTTCTAATAATAAGTTTAATAGCTTTAGCTATATTTACTTTTGTAATATTTAGACATATAAAGAAAAAGCAAAACATACCTCGCCTGGAAACTGAAGGTGTTTTAACAAAAATTACAATGGCTAAATACAGAGGCGAAGAAACGGGCTTTTACGTTAAGTATAAAGTTGACGGAAAAGAATACCTGGCAATACTAGGAGATGCAGGTGCTAAAAACATATTTAAAACCACACCTGTAGGCACTAAGGTTACAGTATTGTACAACCCAGATAATCCTCAAGATGCTTATGCTGAGCTTCGAGATTTAAACTAATGGTTTAACATTTGCAATAAAATCATCGAAAAGTGATGTGTCTGTATTGCCATTTTTAGCAGTAACAGAAATCCAAACAAAACCATCTGTTCTAGAACCGTAGGCAGCTTTAACGGTATCTTCAGATTGCTTTCCATTAGAGACAGATGTATATTTAACGCTATACTCAAAAGTAATCAAATTCAATCCATTGACTTCCTTTGTACCTTTGCTAATGTCTTTAAAAGTAACATCCTTGTATTTGCTTGTATCCATATAATTATTTTTTCTGCCTTCATAGAATTTGTCAGCGTTCATTGTTTTAGATTCTTGAGTGTAAATTTGTACATCATGATCAGAATCTACCGCATAATTAATATAGCTTGAACCTTTACTTTCTTTCCAGTTAGAATCATATTTATATTCAATACCTTTAAAATTTCCTGTTGTACTTAAATCATATTTTGCCTTCTGTTGTTGATTACATCCACATAGCAAACAAATTGATGTAAACATAATTGCGATAATCATAAATACAATTGTACGATTTTTAGAAATACTCATCAGTTCTCCTCTCAATAATTTCAATATTTATATTATACAACAGAACCTCGTTGTATTAACACCGAGGTTCATGAATTCTATAGGCAGTTTAAATTTAATTTAACTTACTGATTCTCCGTTTACATTAATCTTATTATCTATTTTGCTTTCATATCTCACGCGTAATTTTTGAACTATTAAAAAACAAATTGATCTAAGGCTGATATTAGAATATCGATCTCTTTTTTTGTATTGTTAATTCCAAAGCTTATACGAGCGCAAGATTCAATATTGTAATGTTTTAAAGCAAGAGGAGCACAATGGGCACCAGATCTAATTGCGATATTGTGTTGAGTAGATAAATAATCACTAAGCTTAGCAGAATCGACATCATTAAAATTAAATGAAACAACTCCAATAGCAGATTTATTATCGTTTTTATATACGCTCACATTTTTTCTTGTAGCAAGATAGCTCAAAAGATAATTCCTAAGTGAAAGTTCATGAGAGTATATATTTTCAACGCCGTAATCATTAATATAGTCAATACCTGCATTTATACTTACAATACCTGGAACATTAAGGGTTCCTGCTTCTAAATGTTCTGGATATTTTTCAGGCATATCTTTATCAAAGGAATGTATGCCGGTACCACCTCTTTTTAGCGGTTCAATTTTAATATGAGAATTAACTAATATACCACCAATACCTTGCATACCCAACATTGCTTTGTGCCCCGTAAAAGCAAGAATATCTATATTGTTTTCTACAACATCAATATCGACTATACCTGCTGATTGAGCACAATCAACAATAAATAAAATACTTTTATCCTTACAAAAATTTCCTATAGCTTTTAAATCCTGAATTTCACCAGTAACGTTTGAGCAATGATTTATTATTACACACTTAGTGTTCTTTTGAATCTTTTTGGATATCTCTTTTATGCTTCCATCAGTTACAGAAATTGAACAACCAGAATGATATAAAGGTCTTAAAACAGAATTATGCTCTAAATACGATATAACAACATGATCATTTGATGAAACAACAGAATTAATAACAGTATTTAAACTTTCAGTAACTCCACTTGTAAAAATTACTCTTGACGGATCATTAAAATGGAAAAATTCTGCAACCTTTACTCTAGTATCGTAAACTATAGAGCCAGAATACAAACTAGCAGCATTAACACCCCTACCTGGATTTCCTGAATGTTTTAAATAATCTGTAACTCTATCTATTACAGAATCTGGCTTAAACATAGTTGTTGCTGAATTATCAAAATAAATCATTAAACATCCAATTCATATATTTCTTCAAAATTTAATTTATTATCGTTAATAATTTTGTATATAGTGTTTTTTAATTTTAAAGGCGAAATCCAACAAATACCACAACCTGATGATATATCTTTAGGTAGAGGGATAGATCTACCTTGAACGTTATTTTCTTTACAATATTTTTCCATAGCTAAAGCATCGGTTGTAGATTCAAAAGATACGAGTATTTTCTTTTCCGTAAAACCCATGCTACTTAACAATTACTTTATATTTATCCATCTTAGAAACATGACCAATAATAGCCGTATATGGATAATAGCGAGACAAATCCTCTACAAATTTTTTTGCATGATCGTGTTGTACAGAAAACAATAGCCCACCAGATGTCTGCGGATCAAATACTAATTCTTGAATAGCAAAATCACCTATTTCAAATTTAACATTATTTCCTGCAAAATTTCTATTACGTTGACCAGCAGCTGTAATATAAAATTCATTAGCATAATCATAAGCATCCTTAATAAACGGAATACTTTTATTATCAATAACAGCAGCGGTGTCTTTATTTAACATTTCTATTAAATGCGCAATTAAACCAAAACCAGTAATATCAGTACATGCATTAACATTATATTTATGACTAAGTTCTGAAGCTTGTTTATTCAAACATGTCATACTACTAATAGCACTATCTAAGGCTTCATTGCTTGCATAGCCAATATTGTTTGCGCTCATAATAATACCAACCCCTAAAGGTTTAGTTAAAACCAAACAATCACCAGGCTGAGCAGTATTGTTTTGATAAATATTATTAGGATTGATAACTCCTGTAACAGAGAGTCCATATTTTATTGAATCGTCATTAATAGAATGACCACCTACAAGACTTCCTCCTGCTTCTGCAACTTTATCAGATCCTCCTTCAATGATTTTTCCCAAAATATTTAAATCTTCATTTTCTGGAAAGCAAACAATATTTAATGCAGATTTAAATTTTGCTCCCATTGCATAAATATCGCTTAAAGCATTTGCTGCTGCGATTTGCCCAAAAATATAAGGATCATCAACCATAGGGGGGAAAAAATCTAAAGTCTGAACAACAGCAATATCATCAGATAATTTGTAAACTGCCGCATCATCAGAACTATCAAATCCAACAAGTAAATTAGGATCTTTTTTTTGATGAATTTTACTTAAAATAGAGCTTAATGCGGCTGGACCTAATTTTGCTCCACACCCTCCTGTTCTGCAATATATTTTTCCATCTTTTGCGTTCATACTATGGAATAATAATTTTATTTGACGAATTAAGCATATCTACAATATCATACATATTTGTAATATCGCCAATAAGGAGCTTGTTTTTTAACTGATAATAATCAAGACAAGTTCCACAAGCAAATATTTTTACTCCTTTATTTTGTAGGGCTTTTAAATCTTTAATAAATTCATTTTCTTCACATAAAAGTTTTACACCTGAGTTATAAAAAATTATTGTTTTTGGAGGATTATCTAATTGGGAAAATGCATATACACAACCCTTCGCCAATACAGTTCCTAATTTCTCGTCTCCATGACCCATATATTGACTTTTGAATACAACAATTGTATTTGATGTTTCTTGTTCATTAAATTCGTGTAATGAAACTACAGAAGCATCTTCTACGCCTAAAGTGATAGCATAGTTATTATTATGTTTTTTATATTTATATGTGAAATTATACTGTTTTGCCATTTTTTCAAAATTTTGAAGAGCAATTTCATTATCAACTAAAATTCTATATTCTCCATTACCGTTTTTAGCAATAGAATTTTTAGTCATTATTAAAGGAATAGGACATTGTTTTCCCAGTGCGTCTATATTTATCATTCTAGCTTCTCCTTTCTAAAAATTTGGCGGAGGCGTGTGGGAATCGAACCCACCCAGGACGTTATACCGCCCTACACTGGCTTTAGAGGCCAGGGGGCACACCAGTTACCCATCCGCTTCCAAATTATTGGCTTCACGCTCTGATTCGCCTTTCGTTTTTTTTGTTATGCCAATCTTGTCCATATAATCCAAAATAGGCTTTGCAGTTTTTCTTGAAGTATCAAACATATCACGTACTTGACTAATTGTAATTCTTTTTTCTTTTTTTAATACATCAATTATTTTTTTCTTTGCTTCTGATATATATTTTGGGAGGGTATACAAATTATCTGCAACTTTAATAATAGAATTGTCTTTTTCCATACAAACACAAATGTCATCAATATGTGATTGTTTAAAGTTGGTTAAATCTATATCGCTAAACCACATAAAGTTAAACTTAGCTTTATCTAAATTTGCAATAATTACTTGTTCAATTTTTGAATATGTTTCGTCTTTTTGAATCTCAAATTCAGCATCATAAACAAATTCATTTTTATAAAAAATAATATTATTGATAACAAATTCTTCTATTATCTCATCAAAAATTAATCGCTTAGTATTATTGAAAAACAAGTTGTAAATTTCTGCTTTATTTAAACCTTGTTTATAAGGATTTTTTTTGTGAAACTGTTTTAAATATATAAGAATATCCTTAATATGTTTTTCCTTATTTATATTACTCCATACCGTATTTGAATTATCATAAACAGACACAATGCCCTTACCAACGAAGTCTTTTACAATTTTTATAATTTCTTCTTTACTTACAGAGCACATTTTAGCAAGCTCATTACATGTTAATATAGGCTGTTGCTGTGCATTAATGTAAGCTAAAACATTATCTTCAATAGTGCCACTTTCTAAACTCTTTAATTTTAAAATTTCATCCTGATTGTATCTCCTTGTTGGTTTAGCATTAGCTTCAATAACAATACCACCACCAACTGTTTCAAGCGGCGAATAGAACCTAACAATAAACTTGTCATCTCTTCTGATTGCAATACGCTCTGAAAGTCGTAATTGAGCTAGGGCATCTTGACCAGGTTGCAATTCATCTTTGTCTAATAGAATCAATCTAGCCAAGACTTCAGATGTTCCACTAAAAAAATGCAATCTAGACCCATGTTTAATTACTCTTTTGATAGATGGCAGTATCTTTATTCTGACATCAATAATCTTTGTTGGTTGTATACTAGTTTTTTCAGCAATAACACAACCTCTATATACTTTATCTCTATCTACGCCAGCTAAATTTAGGGCTACGCGTTGTCCAGCACATGCTATATCACTTGATTGATTATGTACCTGAATAGATCTAATTCTTGAATTTATGTTAGCAGGAAATACTTCTAACTCGTCTCCTAGGCTAATTTGCCCTGATATTAAAGTTCCTGTAACCACAGTTCCCGACCCTTTTATTGTAAAAACTCTATCAATAGGGAGACAGGCAATAGAATCAACAGGTCTTTCCTCTACGTCAATAGATTCTATATATTTAATTAATTCGTCTAAACCGCTACCAGTTTTACTTGATACTTTTACAATAGGTGAATTTTTCAAAAATGTATTTTTAAATTCATCTCTGATATCTGACTCTACAAGCGCTAGCCACTCGTTATCTACTAAATCGATTTTGTTTAGAACAATGATTGCCTTCTTAACACCCAATAAAGATAAAATATCAATATGTTCTCGTGTTTGTGGCATAATCCCTTCATCTGCAGCAATGACCAATAAAATCATATCCATACCTACAACACCTGCAACCATGTTGTTTATAAAACGTTCATGTCCAGGAACATCAACAATGCCGTATCTGTTTCCATTATGACTGTCGAAATATCCAAATCCTAAATCAATACTTATGCCACGTTCTTGTTCTTCTTTTAATCTGTCAGTGCTTTTACCTGTTAAAGCCTTAATTAATGTTGTTTTGCCATGATCAATATGGCCTGCAGTGCCAATAATAATATGTTTATTTTTTGTTAAAGACATGTTATTGCTTCTTTGATCATTTCAAAATCTTCTTTTTCTATCGTTCTTAAATCAAGTAAAAACACATCATGAGAAATTCGTCCAATAATTGGTGTTTCAAACTCTCTAAACTTAATTTCAATATCGTGAGGTGTTAAAACTTTTGATTTAATGCCAATAGCATAACTTGGTATTTCTAATAATGGCATAGAGCCACCACCTGCTTGAGATTGAGTTTCAAGGATACGCAATTCTACATTTGTATCGCCTAATACCTCTAATAACGTATTTGCCTTTTTATATATATCATCTTTATTTAATGTAAGATTCTTTAAAATTGGAATATTATTAACTACATTCTCTTTATTTAAATATTCAGTTAAAACAGCGTCTAACATAGCTATAGTAAATTTGTCAACCCTAAGTGCCCTGGTCATAGGATTATTTTTAATTTTTTCTATATAAGAATTTTTGCCAACGATAATACCAGCTTGTGGGCCACCTAAAAGTTTATCTCCACTAAACGAGATAACATCAACACCAGCCTTAACAGAATCCTGAACGGTTGGTTCGTGTTCTAGCCCATATTTAGCAAGATCAATTAAAACACCACTACCCAAATCATGATAAACCGGAATATTATATTGTGAACCCATCTTGCACATATCGTTAAGCGATACCGACTCAGTAAATCCAACAATTTTGTAATTGCTTGTGTGAACTTTCAAAAACAGTGCTGTATCATCCGTGATTGCATTTTCATAATCGTCTATATGGGTTTTGTTTGTAGTGCCAACATCCACCAGTTTTGTTCCACTGGCTTCCATAACATCAGGCACTCTGAAAGATCCACCAATTTCTACAAGCTCACCTCTTGATGTAATAGCTTCTTTGTTTTTGGCCAGAGTGCTAAGCACAAGCATAACAGCTGCTGCATTATTATTCACTACAATTGCACTTTCAGCACCAGTCAAATATTTGATTTTATCTTCTATATGGCTATAGCGAAGACCTCGTTTACCTTTTTCTAGGTCATACTCAAGATTAGTATAGCCTGCCATAATGTTATTTACTTTATCCAGGTGTTTTTGAGATAGTGGAGCACGCCCTAAATTCGTATGCAAAATTGTTCCAGTACCATTTATAACTTTTTTGACACTGAGCGATGTTTTTTTACATAAAGTGCTTTCAATATCAAAAACAAGATTTTCAATTTTGTCGTAGACCTCAGATTCACTTTTAGCTTGTTTTACAAACATACGAATATCATCAATACATTCGCGCACAACATCAACAACAATTTGTCTTCCATAAATTCGAACAAATTCAATAACTTTTTCATCTTCCAAAAGCACATCGACTTTAGGAATCATTTTAAAATATTCGCTATTGTTAGCCATAAAAACCACCTATCAATCTAAGTTTATTTCATGAACTTTTTCAACTATTAAATCAAATTTATCAATTAAGTCAAGTAAAGCTTGTTTATTTTCTAGATTACTTTTCCAAGCTGTACCACACCCAGCACTAAGTTGCCGAGGGACAGAAATAATCCGTCCCTCAATTTTATTTTTTTTGCAAGCTTTATCGAAAGCAAAAACATCTGCAGTTGTTGAGAATGTAACAATAATATGTTCTTTAGCCTTTTTCATTATTTAAGCAGCTTTAACCTTTTTTGATTTAGCTCTTTTGTTTCCAACAAACGCAATCAAAAACAAAGCAACAATGCAAATTACAATTGCAATTTGACCATTTGGAGTTGCTCCGCCTAATGTAACTGCTCCTGTTGCTGCATCTACAGCATCACCTGCAGAAGCAAGACTAAAATTATGACATAATGCAGCACCAACAAACATTCCAAGAACTGTTATTGCTCCATCGCTTGATCCTTGTCCTGTTAAAACTAATTGTCTAATTGGGCAACCACCACCTAAAACAGCTCCAAATCCAACAACATACATGCCTAAAATATTCCACAAAACCTGTTGATGAGCAACTGGTTGTCCATCCATAGAAAGTTTAAAATTACCTGTAACTAGGTTATAGATCAAAAGCCCCACAAATAGCCCACCAATAGTGCTGATTAAGGTAAAATCTTTTGCCATAAATACATTTCTAAATGATCCTGCAAAGCACATTCTTGTTTTTTGTGCAATTGCACCAAATACTAAAGCACAAACTAGTGAAAGTGCTAATGGTGCATGCATAGATCCTGGACCAGATTCAGAAAATGCAAATAGGGAAGGAACAGCAATAAATGCTATTAAGATAGCCAAAACAAAACCTGGCATTACAAATCCATTAGTTTTATTAAGCTCTTTTGCTTCCCCTAAAGAAAATCCTCGCTTTAATGCAATGATTCCAGTTCCTATACCTAAAATAAATCCAATTAAAGCAATATAAGCATTTAAATCTCCACCAGCCATTCTTATGACCATACGAAGAGGACAGCCTAAAAATACTAAAGCACCAATCATCATAATTAAACCAAGCGCAAAGCGAATCAACGGGGAAGAACCACCAGTTGATTTAAATTCTTTAGTTACAAGTGCGATTATAAAAGACCCTAATATTATTCCGATTATCTCAGGTCTTACATACTGAACAGCAGAAGCATTATGAAACTTCATAGCGCCTGCTGTATCTCGAATAAAACACGCAATACATATTGCCATGTTCTTAGGATTACCAAAATATGCTAAAAGTGCAGCAACGCACGCACATAATAATCCGCAAATCAACAAAATCCACCATTTGTTAAACAATTTTTTCATTTTTATCTCCTTAATCGATTGACCAACTAGGATGGAAATGTTATTTGCAAATTCGACGATTTCGTCAATTGGATTTTAAAAAAAGGCCTCGGTTTTCCGAGGCCTTGCAAAATCACTTTCTTAAGTATCTAATTACTTAAGAAATTTGCAGTATTGACCTCGGATGTCTTCCATCTCTTTGACAACTTCGTCAACGTCAATAACCATTTCCATCATGCTAATCTGCTCTTCATAAACCGCAGCGTCAAATTCTTCTTTGACATTTGGTTCGCAGACGTGATATACGAGAAGCCCAAGCTGGACTCCGGTCAATGGACCTGCATATGTAGGATCACCATTTGTAACGGTTTCGGCTGCTAAGCCCGAAGCTTCAGCTTCAGATGCCCCTAAGAGAACAACCAAATTTTCAGCTCCATGTTCTTCAGCAAATTCCTTAACGCGTTTCTGGTTCTCGAGATCCATTGCCCCTGCGCTTGTCTAAACGAAACACTCCGTGGACGAGAAAATGACCTCAGCGCCGGCAGTTTTAGCACATGCTTCAATGGCAGGACCTGGAATTCCATCGCGGTCACCAATGATAATGCATTTTTTTCCTTCGAGAATTGCCATGTTACACCTCCTTTCATAATTGCTCGCCACCTAAAAATAAATTAGATGTATTTTTTAATCATTTCTTCAATTGATTGTTCAGTTGCATCATCCTTAACAACTTCATCAATCTTTTCACCGTCTTTGTAAATTGCCATAACAGGAAGGCCTAAAACTTTCTGAGCAATTGCTAAACGACGGGCTTTTGTAGTGTTTAAAGCACAGAATTTTAGCTTGTCACCATAGGTGTCAGCAAATTCATGGACTTTTGGCATTAAAGCCTGGCAAGGAACACATCCATCGCTATAAAAGTCAACAAATACATAGCCTTCTGCCTTTAACACTTCTTCTTCAAATGTCTCTTTGTCTACTTCTAACATAATTCTCCTTTCCTTTAAATTTTTTAATTAAAAATAATTACTTAAACTTCTTTCAACTTGTACAGCGGCAGTTGCACCATCTCCTGCAGCTGTAACAACTTGTCGAAGTGATTTAATACGAACATCACCTACAGCATAAACGCCATCAACATTTGTATGCATGTTATCATCTGTCTTAATATATCCTCTTTCGTCTTTTTCGACATCAAAGAGTTCAGAGTTAGGAATAGTACCAATAAAGCCAAATAGTCCGAACAAACCATCTTCTTCGTCTGCTTCAACTTTTGTTACTTCACCAGTTTTTACATTTTTGACATTCATCCACTGTAGCATGTCTTCGCCACCAATTTCTTCTACAACACTATCCCACATAAAATCAATCTTTTCATTCTTGAAAGCTTTTTCTTGAATAGCTTTTGCAGCACGAAGCTCGTCTCTTCTATGAATAATAGTAACTTTTCTGGCAAATTTTGTTAAATACATTGCTTCTTCAACGGCAGAATCTCCACCTCCAACAACGTATACTTCAAAATCTTCGAAAAAATTAGCATCGCAAGTCGCACAATAAGAAACACCACGACCCTTGTATTCGTCTTCACCTTTACAACCAATTGAGCGAGGATAAGCACCAGTTGCAATGATAATATTTTTAGCTTGATACTCATCTTGAGCCGTCTTTACAGTTTTAATATCTCCATTTAAATCAACTGATGTAACAGCTTCAGATACACGTTCGGCACCGAATTTTTCAACTTGCTCACTCATTCTTTTAATAAGTGAAGGACCACTTTCACCATCTACAATTTGACCTGGATAGTTTTCGATATCGTCTGTAATGGCAATTTGACCACCATCTTGACCTTTTTCAATCAATAGAGTAGAAAGACGACTACGTCCTCCATATATCGCAGCAGCTAATCCACCAGGACCAGCTCCAATAATAATTACATCATATACCTTACTCATTCAAACCTCCTAAATAAACTTTAGATTAGATAAAACTTCTTTAGCTTTATCAATATTAGCTTTACTTACCAAAACTATTGGACCAGTGCAACCCATACCGCTTTCAGCATAAATTTTTTCTTTCCATAAAGCAGAAACTGCGTTTTCTAGATCCATAATTTCTATACCAGCAATTTGTTCAGTTACTACCTCACTCGGTGGAGCCTCTACTTCTTCTGTGTTTGCTGAAGTTTGAGCACTCTCGGCCTTCCGTGCATCCAAAATTTTACTAAGTCCAGCTGCTTCTGCTTTTGCAAATTCGTCTTTAGCTATTTTGATAATGCCACCTTTTACAACTTGAGCCATATATTTTATAGCGTTTGTAATTAAAGGAGCTCCAGAAGCACGCGAAATAATACCAACGAGTTTGTCATAATCTTTACCAATACCTGGCCCATAACCATAACCTACTGCCTCAAAACTACCACCACTAGTATATGCAGACATCATTTTAACCAAAATATTACCAGTTAACGAATCGCAAACCATAATATCTGGTGTGCCTAATAAAACATCGTTGCCGCGCATAACAATACCACCATCGGCTCGGCTAGACTCTGCAAAGTTAATGTCGTAACCACCATCGGCAAGTTCGCGTAGTGCCATCTCGCATTGTCTTGCGCCATCTACATTTAATATACCAAGACTTGGGTTATTAATACCGCAAGATTTAGCAGCAATAATACCGTAAATTGCATTTTTAATCATGCCTTCAATTCTATCTGCACTAGAAGTACCTGTAGTAGTAGCTAAAAACATCTCCTTACCACATGCAGGCGTAACAACCCTGCCAACAGTAGATACACCAATAGGAAAAGGGAAATGCATAGTAACTGCGCCATCAACTTCCCCATTATTGACCATATCTTCCATTTTTTTGTGGCCTTCTTCATCGTCTTTAACTTCTACAGTAGTAACTGCTTCGTGTTTAAGTGAGCCAATATAATAAACATCAATACCAGATTCAGCAGCAGCAACAGCAGCAGCCATAGCATTATCTTCACCATGCTCACTACCCATACCTGTCAAAGCAATTTTTGGGCGATTACCGAAATCACCTGTTTCAAGTCCCTTTGCAATATCTAAAAAGGTATCAGCGACAATATTTTCTACATTTTTGCCCATATATACCTCCTTATTCTTTAGAACTTGCTTTAATTATATTATCAGCTAATTCTTTCATCGCATTTGCAATTAAGCCTTTAACTTCTTCTTCAGATACATTAGAATCTGCTTGATTATCACCAGAATTTTTTTGAATTATAAATGAAACACCATCGAATAGATTTGTCATGCGTCCCAAGAACAAAGAACCTTTACCGATAATCATCACACGATTAATATTGCCATCTAAAATATCCATGCAAGCATGTCCGATATAAGGGACACCAGATGGAATATGACCTTGTGTTGGAGCCCAACCAACAAGACCATGATTAGTAACAAAATCATTTAAATCTTTAGGCGTGATTTCACCATTTTTGGCAGCCAAAGCTCCAATCATTTTGTAATTTGCCATTGGAACATCACCAGCTCCTGCAGGTTTAGTAATATCTGGATTTTGCATTTCTGGAGCATATTTATCAATGTCTAAAATTTTCAGATTAGCTTTTTGAAGCGGATTTAGTACTAAAGAACTAATTACAGCTTGTGGTGAAGAACCGGTACCAACTGTATGCCTACCTAAAATATCAAGATTAATTTCTGGATTTACCCCATCATTTTGAGAAACAACAACAGCAAAACCGCCTAAACAATCTTCCAAAATTGGTAAATCTTTTTCAATATGATTTTTACCATTCATACCCAGCTTTGCAGTACATCCACCTGAAGTAACTACTACAGTTTTATAAGTCCCTGCGGCAACATATGAAGCTGCTTCAATTACTGCATGTGAAGGAGCTGCGCAAAAGCCTCTTGTATCAGAACCTGTAGCATTAGACAAACCAGCAACTTCAGCAGCAGCTTTTGCAAAATTACCACCACCACGCTGATTCATATCTCCACATGCCTCTTCTGAACAATCAATAACATATTCAATTTCATCTTTAGAAATTTGGGCATCTTTAACGGCGTACATCAAAGCTAATACACTTGAAGCCTTACTCATCAAGTTCTCATGCATAACATGAGATGAAAGATTAACATCGATATCATGAGCAGGCTTTACACAACCTACTAATTTTGCATCACAATAAAGTGGCTCAGCGTGGTTGTTTTTAACTAAATCTGAAATTTCAGAAGATTCAACACCTTCAACAACACGATTAACGATAGACTCATCAATAATTTCGTTTTTAGAGAATTTTTCTTTAACTGAAGCAACAAAATCTTTATCTAGTTTTACAACATCAAACATATCACACGCTTGAACCAAAAGCAAAAACTCATCTTGTGGCATAATTTCACCAAATTTTCCAAAACGTTTTGCATCTTTTTTTGGTTTATCAAAAAACGGAGTTTCCATATTTTCTAGATCTTTTGGACTTGCAGCACCAATGTAAATTTGATTTGGAAGATAAGCAACAGCTTCGTCGTAACTGCGAAGATGTTTTGGAACTTGCTTCAAATATTCAGAATCTGGATTAACAATTTTTTCTGTGGTCTGTGTTGTTCCATTTTGCATTACCATATCTGGAGTATGAACTAAAACATAACCACTACCTTTAATTACTGCAGACATATATTCCTCCTACAATATTAATTGAGCTACCTGATTTAGGTAGCTCAATATGTTTACAAAAAATTAATCTTCAAAAATTGTCTGTACTTCTACCTCAGTTTCAAGAGCTTTAATTGCTTTTTCTACAAGACCTCTACGTAGCTCTTTTTCAGCTTTTTTGCTCTTATTTGGATCACCCAAAGGATGAGGAATAGCAATAGTTGGGACAATTCTATTTGCTCCTACTGTCATAGAAATAGGAGTAACTGTACACATTTGAACAACCGGAATACCAGTACGTTCGATTTCTTTAACCATTGTTGCACCGCAACGTGTACATGTACCCTAAGTGGATGTAAGAATAACAGCCTGCACTCCATCAGCAATTAAGTTTTTAGCAATTTCACTTGCAAACTTTTTAGCATTTGCAACAGCAGTACCATTACCTACAGTTGAATAATACTTATTGTGGAGCTCACCAATTCTACCTTCTTTTTCAAAATCGCGAAGGACATCAACAGGCAATACTCTGTCAGCGTCTTCATTAGCATAAACAGGGTCATATCCACCATGAGCGGTCTCATAAGTTTCTTCTGTTAAATCTGTTACACCAGAAATATCATACTCTCCAAATTTTTGAGCACTTGAAGACTCAATATGATCTGGGTTGCCTTTAGGTACAATACCACCAGACGTGACAAGAGCAATTTTAGCTTTTGACGCATCTTCTAATTGAGGACTTGGATTAACCCCATCAAATGAAGGCATAGGATATTCTGTTTCAAATTTATCGCCAGAAAGTTTTTTCAATAACATGTCAACTGCACGTTTTGAACCTCTTGTTTCTTCAAAAAGATTCGTGCGAATATCAGTCTCTAATAAACCTTCTGTAGCGGCTGGACCTAATTTTTCGCCTTTTAAAATCTTTAAGGCTACACTTGACATTTTAGCAACAGCATCACGCATACCAACTGCACTATTTTTTGTAGAAACAATTGGGAAAGATGATTTATATAAATCCGCGCCTGGATTTTCTTCATACATACCAGTTAATACAGGAATGTGTAAAATATTATGTACAGCATCACATACTGAACCGCAAGCAACACCATATCTACCAGCGTTAAACGCAGGACCAGCAATAAATAAATCAGCATCATACTTTTTTACCATATCAGGAATTAACTTAATGCACTGCTCTAAATTTTCATTAAAGTATGAGTCACCACAAACAATTGTTGCAACAATTTCTACTTCATCACCAAAAGCAGCTTTGAAAGCCATACCAGGACCAATTATTTCGCCATCGCGTAGCTCTGGAGGTATATCGGCTTTTTCTTCACCGCCTATATTGGCAAAAAACTGATTAATATAATGAACAACTTTATATTTAGCCATTTAAATCTCCTTTCTATCTAGCACTCAAATATCCGAAACCGGCTTCATTCGTAGCACCCGTAATTGCCTGAATCTCGATTTCAATACTTCCGTCTTCTTGCAAACTATTTTCACCACCACCTGCAATACTATTTACAAAATCAAGTGTACCAATAACCTTATCCATTGCAGGAAGTTTAATTAATTCGTTAGCATTACCAGCAGTGACAACAGCATCTGCAGCAGGATCAGAATCTGCTAACGATTGTGATTTGCCATCACGACCTGCATATTCATCAGTAATAATTACAGTCTTAACGCCTTCAGCTTCAATCTTTTTACAATTCATAATAAGATCCGCATCAGGATTTCCAAAACCTTCTTGAGAAAGAATTATTCCATCCAAGTCTAACAATCTACACATTTTTGCTGTCCAGTCTGAAGAACGTTGCTTATCAGCAAGATAAACATTTTCGTTTGTAATAATGTGACATACAAAATTAAGTGTTTTTCCATGCTCAGCAAATAAGTCATGAATAACAGGATTATTCATATGTACATAAGTTGGGTTTTTATCACACGCAGAAACACAATTACCAGAAACAATTGCACCATCCATAACTTCTGTAGGACACATAATTGTAGATAATGTCTTTTTTGCATCAACACCATAAACATAGGTATCATGAAGCAAACCTTGCGATTGTAGCATTTGTACATAAGCAACACGTGGTAAATTAGGATATTTTTCAATACCCTCTTTTATCCCACAAGTTTCATATATTTCAGTTGAATCTGGTGTTAATTCGCGTGATAATTTAGCCAAATAACTAGCTACTTTAAAACCTGCGATACGAACAGCCTTTTCATAATCATGTTGTTTTACATTTTTTACTGGACTACACACAACAACAAAATTATTTAAGGTAGAAAATGGTGTATATTTTGCACCAATTCCTGACATATCAATTATGCCTTCTTGAAAACCAACAATTTTTCCTGCGGTAACAACAGCCATTCCTTTTAAGCAATATGTTTTACCAGAACCTACTGTTTCAACGCCACTAAGCCATCCAGGAAAAACACCACCTTTTCCTTCTACTTTTACTCTTGGTTCAATAACGTCTTTAACAGGCGTAATACGAACACTTTCTCCAGGCTTAGCAACATCAAATGATACATCCGCAATTAGCTCATCTTCTAAAACCAAATCTTTAACCGCATTTTTATTTACAGTTAAAACACCATGCGAAATTTTAGATTCAGAGCCAAAAACAATGTCTTTAATGTTGATGTAACCTAATTCTAATTTCATAAATCCCTCCTTCTAAATTTTCTTACTTATATATTACAACTATCAGCTGACATTAAAGCTGATGTTATAAGCGACAAATCAACTAATTGAAAATCTGTGTCTTTTTCATTGTTCATAATGTGATTGATTATACCAAATTTTTTACAAGAATCTATACAATTTATTATACAATTCAAGGAACTCATATCGATATCCTTTTTTTCTTTACTTATTAAAATAGACTTATAAGGTGTCTCTTTAGGTTTAACACTCCCAGATAATGGATGTGTCAATAATTTATGGCCTTCTTCGCAATATCTTTTAACTTTGTTAAGCAATTCCTCAAATTCCATATCAAAATATACTATTTCATTTGATTCAAAAAATTCATCTCTTACCATAGGATTGTTTGTAACAATAAAATAATTCATATTTTATTTCCATGCACCAGTAGTATCCTCAAAACCGTAATCTGCAGGATCAAATTTTGGCGTAATGCCTTTGCGTAAATCTCTAGAGTAATCATTTATTACTTTTATTATTTTTGGAGACATAATAATTAAACAAAATAAATTAATCCAACATAATACCGCCAATCCAATATCTGCAAAATCCCATACAGCATCTGGAGAAATAAATGTGCTAAATATCATACCAGCAAGAAATATAATCTTAAGAGCATTAACAACAATTTTATCATTGACAATCCATTTTGTTTTAGTTTTTAAGCCTTGGCTATCAACTTTAAACTTTTTTTCTGCTCGAGGCATAATTTTTCTCATTATATATCTAAGGTTATTTTCCGCTAAATAATAATAGCCAATAATAGTTCCAGCTGCAAAAATAGCAATAAGGCAAGCAATGAGTTTTGGTGCCCATCCATTTAATATTGGAACACTGTTTAAGCCAGCCTGAATCCATGTAGCACCCGCTGCTGAAGATACAGCATTCTGACCAAAATATATATATGATGTACCATCTCCAGGATTAAAAACGGCAAATGCATCAGAAGTCATTAAAATCAATGCTGATAAAGTACAAATTATTAAAGTACTTATTAAAATAGATAAACTTTGTAATAAACCTTGTTTTACCGGATGATCTGTACGAGCTACAGCAGAGAAAGCAGCACCAGCCCCATATCCTACATCTGTAGAAAATATCCCTCTTCTGATTCCCATCATAATAGCTTGATAGGCCAGGCCACCAAAAATAGCATTCAAGCTAAAAGCACTATTAAAAATAGTTACAAATGCTGGAATAATATTTTCGTGAAAATAGCCAATAGTAAAAATGGCTAAGAATAAGTAGGCAAAACATTTAATAGGAGTAAAAACACCTTCAAATTTTCCTATACGTTTAATACCACCCCAAATAATAACAGCTACACATAAAGCTGTAACAATGATTGTAATAATTTTGTCAGTATTAAATCCTCCAACTATGCTATCAACAACCGTATTGCTTTGAACGCCAGCAAGAAAAAGACCTATACCTACAACACCAATTACAGCGTATATAAATGCAAGAACCTTTGAAAACTTTGCTCCTCCAAATAAGTGCTCTATATAAAATGCTGGACCTCCTAAATATTCATCTTTATCTTTAATCTTGTATATCTGCCCAGCAATTGATTCGGCAATTGCAAGACCAGATGCAAAAAAACCAAAAACCCATATCCAAAATATTGCACCTGGACCACCAATAGAAATAGCTGATGCAATTCCTGCGATATTGCCAACTCCTACACGTGAACCTAAAGCAGTAGCAAAAGCTTGAAATGGGGAAATGCCATCTTTGCTATCAGAAGTGTCAACCATAGCTTTAAAACTCTGTTTAATTAATCTAAACTGCGGAAATATCATTCTTATAGAAAAATAAATGCCACAAAACATCACGACTGCTAAAAATACACCATTTGATAGAAACTCTTTGATGATAGCTACATTATTTAAAAAATCATTCATATTTATCCTTTAGAAAATTAATAACATTATACAACAAATTATAAATTATTATACAACAAATAAATAAATAAATAAATATTTGTTATTATTTTAACAACTCAATAACACTTTATGCATTAAATAAATTACTCACCTCTAACCATACTCATTAATTATGTACTTAAAATCTTTGGTGCAACCTGAAGCTTTCTGCTAACAATATGTGGCATCCAAGATCCGCCAGATTTTTTACACTTGATATTAAAACTTCTATTAATAATATCTAAGTTTCCAACTGCAATAAATAAACTTCCCTGTTTTATAATATCTGTAAGCATAAATAAAACAAATTCATATTCAAGATCTCTTCGAAGCTGTTTCATATATCGCCTAATCTCAACTTCACGCTTCATAATTTTTTTAACATTAATAGTTTCATGCTGACAGATCAAAACACGCTGATCACCAAGCTGAAACTCCTTGCTATCAGCGTTAATAAGATTTTTAACGCTAATCTTATCCTCACCACTTCTACAAGAAAAAATATCATAGGCAAATTTTTTGATATCGACACCAACAATCTTTGATAAATAGTTTGCCATTCTCCTATCAAAAGCCGTAGTTGTAGGCGAATTTAGGATAATTGTATCAGTAATAATTGCGCTGAGTAGTGCCGCCGCTAAATTCTTAGGAATAGAAATCTTTGAATGTTTATAATTCTCAAATTCTGAAGCAACAATAGAAGCAGTAGAGCCTACAGGTAAATTCATAAATTTAATCGGATTTAGCGTTGAAATATCAGCAATCCTGTGATGATCCACAATCTCTAGAATATTGGCCTCATCTATGCCAAGCGCAGCTTGACTAGTTTCATTGTGATCCACCAAAACAACATTTTTGTGTAAGCGTCGTGCCACATCAGACCTAGTAAGAATACCAATACACTTCTCACCTGAATCGTCCAAAACAACAGCTTCACGCAGGGAATTTTGCAACAACTTGTCAGTTGCATCTTTAAGCAAATCCTCATCGTCAAGAATCAACACATCGGTCTCCATCAAATCATTGACTTTTTCATCCAAAGAACGAATCAAATCGGTGGCAACTTTTGTTATATTGCCATCTTTATTATCGATTTTATCAGTTGCGGAAATATACCTATTAGCAATCATTCGAGTACTAATTAAGCCTTTGTATCGTTCTTTTTTATCTATCACAACCAAGGCTTTAACATTATTTTTGCGCATACGTTTTCCTGCAAGCATAACAGTCTCATCCTCACGTACACAAATAGGGTTTCTGGTCATTACATCTCTAACTCTTCCATAGACATGCCTAATAGCGCGCGGCACAGGAATCTTATATTTTTTGAAAAGCCACTCTGTTTCTGGTGGAAGAGGTCCTAAACGTACAGGCTCGTATGAGTATTCAATAGATTTGCTTTCCTTAAGAACATTTTTTGCACATTCATTTTTTAAATATGCATAAGCAACTGCCGAACAAATAGAGTCATTGTCCGGATTTCTGTGTCCGACTACATAAACATTTTTTGACATACAAACCCCTTTAATGTATCTATAGTAACACAGAAAGACAAAATACACACAAAAATTGCAGCAAATTCTGATTCACAAAGGAAAATGTCCCGACCGTTCGCAAGCGAAAATGTCCCACT
>JAUNNF010000008.1 GCA_030537355.1 Coriobacteriia bacterium | reverse complement strand
CATTTTTCAATGAGAATCTTTTTAAAAATTGGCCATTTTTCGCTTGACATTTGCACCAATATAAAGATAAATATCCAATTACGATAAATATATTTGATTTGAAAAAATATATGCAACATAATGTGCTTAATTTCGAATCTGTTTTGTCGCATGTTTGCAAGTGGGCTTCTGTCAATATTAGATATGCTGTATTTTTTCTAGAATATTATGGCAAGGAATACACATCACATGACATTGTTGATATGTTTAAAGGCAATTTTGATAGGTTGCAGTATTTGTATTTTCGTGCAATGAATGAAACTTCTTTTGATTATCATGGTGATTTATTAAATGCGATTTTAGATCATAATGAAGATTTTATAAAAAATATGGTTGAATATTCTGAAATTTGCAAGATTGATATTTCGCCTAAGCAAAGGGAAGCTATATGGACACATTCTAATACCGATTCGATATTGAATAAAGCATTTGATGAATTCCTAACAACTAGCGATTATGCAGGATCCTTTGGCGTGTTTTTTGATTTATTTGCTGAATTTAGTGAAAGCGAGAAATTATCTGAAGAGATTGAGACATGTCAAGAATCCTGGTTTTTAAGTATGCTTAACTGCGCTCAAGACATGATAACATGTCGAGCTATTTTCAAAATCGTAAGTCAAAGGAAACCTGATTACCTGCTTAAATGCGTTAAAACTTTTATTAAGACACATAAATCACTCGAAGATTTTAAGACGCTTACTTTACGACCTCAATTTACAATTAGTGATGTAGGTAGTAAACCAAAGCCAAATCCTATTTTCCAGGACATTTATGATTATTTAAACAATAAAGAATTATATGAACATGCTTTGTATGTTAAGGAAGTTTGTTTCTCGAGGTAAATAGGGCATGACGTAAAATTTTTAATTTATTTAATTTAGTACAATATACAACAACCTGTATTTTAAATATTTATTTATATAATTGATTAGATTAATGAATGGTAATTGCTCAGTCATTAATTGTATTTGTTAATCTAATAATCCTCCAAAAAATGCACTTTTAGCCTTTTATCGTAAAACTTTATGTCTTTATGTCTAGTCATTATTTCAATCTCTCAGTATCAAATATTAATTTTATATTATATTTATCAGTTAGTATTGTCAAGTAAATTATAGATAATTATCATTTTAATTATAATTTTCGTTAAATTCATCCGAATTTTTATAAAATAATGTATAATATTTATAATATTATGTTACAATATCTTGTGGGAGGTATAGTTATGCTTTTACAATTTAGTGTAGAAAATTTTAAATCATTTAAAGATAAAGCTGTTTTATCATTAGAAGCTTCATCAGATAAAAATCTTCTTGAAAGTACAACTATTGTCAAGAATGAAAGGTTATTGAATTCAGTTGGAATATTTGGGTCAAATGCATCAGGCAAATCTAATTTGTTTAATGCAATTACTGCAGCCATATTAACAATTCGATGGTCATCTAATAAGCAACACGGTCAATTACTCGAAACTATAATACCTTATAAATTCAGAAAGAATGCTTATGATATACCTACAAGCTTTGAATTTATTTATTATGGGCCAAATCAAAAGAAATATATTTATGGATTTTCTGCTACACAAAAAAAGATATTCACAGAATATTTATATAAATACGACTCAGTAAAACCTACAACAATATTTGATAGAGATATTAATAGAGAAGTAGAATATAAATTTACGGTTCCAGGTTTGAAAACAGACCTTGAAGCTATTAAAGAAAGAAATGATGAGAACAAGCTTTTTTTGGCAACGGCTGCTCAATGGAACAACAAAGAGGCAAAAGATGCAATTGATTGGTTTTTGTATCATATTGATGTGCATGCAACAAATATGGATTACCTATTAAAATATTCAGGTAAGTATTTTGAGCACGACACGAATAACACTTTAAAAAAATTTACAAATAAGCTTCTTGAAAAATCCGATATCAACATTACTGATTTCAATTTTAAAGCTGAAAATTTACCTGGTAGTCAAATGAAAAACAATTTATTTGCCAATAATATAGATCCTAATAGCTTTCAAGATAATTCTATATATAAAAATTATACTGTCAATACAAAGCATGTGGTTTTAAATGAAGACTCTACAAAGGATAACTATGAGCTTTCTTTATTTGAAGAATCTTTAGGTACGCGTACATTATTTTTACTTAGCCCCATTTTGCAAAAAGCTTTCAATAATGGTGAAGTTGTTTGTATTGATGAGTTTGATAATAGTCTACACCCAATGTTAACAATATTTTTAATAAGCTTGTTTAATGACAAAAGATTAAATACAGCTGATGCTCAACTTATTGTTTCCTCGCACACATTAGAGATGATGTCAGATAAGCTATTACGCAGAGATCAAATATATTTTGTAGATAAAAATAGGAATACTGCTTCTTCAGAGTTGTACTCGTTAGATGATTATTCTGTCAGGCACAATGTAGATAGACGAAAAGCGTATCTTTTAGGTAGATTTAATTCCGTTCCCAATATTTTAAGCGGTGAAATGTTATGGCGCTAAGCAACAATAGAGGCAAGCAGAAGAAAAGGGGTTCGGGCAGGAGAAAGCAAACTAGTATTTTGCTTTTATCTTGTGAGGGTAACAACAAAACAGAATTTAATTATTTTAGAGGCGTATTTAAAGACAGAAACGATATCAGAGTAAAACACGTTAAAGGTAATTCTACTGATCCAGTAAATATGGTTAAAGAACTTATTAATTTAGGAAATGACTATAGCCTAGATTCATCAAATAATGATTTAGCTGTTTGTCTTATAGATTTAGATCAAAAAGAATATAAGGTTAAACAATTGAATCGCGCTGTTAGAGAAATAAATAAAGCACGAGTAAATTTTAATATTGAGATTATTGTTTCAAATCCGTGTTTTGAAGTCTGGTATTTGATGCATTATGAGCCTTGCATGAGAAGATTTAGCAATAATTCACAAGTAATTACAGCACTAAAAGAGTATATTCCAGATTATGAAAAGACAGACGAAAGTGTATATAAAAATTTAATAGGATTAATAAAAACAGCAATATATAATTGTAAAAAAGTTTCTGATGAACACTTAAATAATGGACATTCTTTACGCTCAAAAGATTGTTCTCCTTATACAGAAGTTGATAAATTAATGAGATATTTTAACGTGCCTAAAAATATTTAATTGCACTCTAAAAACTGACACCAACATCTCCTCGCAACTAACCACACAAGCAAGACCTACAAACCTTGCTAAATCTATAATGCACTCCGCAAAACAACAACAAAACCCCTAAATTAATAGAATCCCACAAATTAAAGCTTATATTCAAAGTAATATCCCATATACATGAATCCAGTCGTCAGCGAAGCTGCAAATGCAGAACTAGGGGATTGTGATCGTATTCATTTAATTGAGCCTATCGATGTTGTCGCGTGCCATAACTTTGAAGCAAAATGTTATTTATGCTTGACAGATTCTGGCGGCATTCAAGAAAAGTGTCCTTCATACGGTAAACCTGTTTTGGTAATGCGTGACACTACAGAACGTCCTGAAGGCATTGAAGCTGGTACTCTTAAGCTTGTCGGAATATCAGACGAAAATATTTATAAATGGTTTACTAAGCTTTTGGATAGTCCAGAGCAGAATAAAAAAGTCTAATGAGTTTAATTTTTACGGTAATGATCATGACAAAGTAGCAATGTGTATTTAACAAGATACATTTCGAATAGTTTAACAATTTTAAAATTTTGCTTGATTTTGTTTCATTTTGTGTCATACTATTTGTCATAGGATCAGGCCAGGATAGCGTACGGCGCCCTGGCCATTTTTATATATAGATGGTTGAGAGCTTTAAGACATACGAAGAACAATTGCAGATACTTAGAGATCGTGGTCTGATTATCGAAAACGATTCTGAAGCAATTTCTTTTTTACAGTCGGAAAATTACTATAATTTTATAAACGGATACAAAGATTTATTTTTGCAAGTAGATAATGATTCAAAACCTATTACTCCAGAGAAATACATTCAAGGGACAAGATTTGAAGAAATAAAAGCTCTGTATTTGTTGAATAGAGATTTACGAAGTACTTTATTGCGCCCCTGTATAATTTTTGAAAATTCTATTAAAAGCATTATTGCTTATGAATTTTGTCAGAAGTTTCCTGAAAGTAATGCATATTTAAATCAGGAATCTTTTTCCGGAGATCTTTTACAAATAAATTAACAAATATCAATAATGCAAAAGATAATTGACACCAAATCCATGCATAAGGGTCCTGTGGAACATTATATTCAAAATTATGATCATGTCCCTCTTTGGGTTCTTATTAAGTATTTTACAATTGGGAATGTTTCTTATTTTTATGATATTTTGGACAATCAATTAAAGAATAAAATTGCTCAAGAGTTTTCTATAAAATTCAATAACGAATATAAAAACTTATACAGCAAAATAATTAAACTTTCAGCTGAGGATTTATCAGGAATTCTTAAAGTCGTAAACTTAACAAGAAATATTTGTGCTCATGGAGAGCGCATTTATGATATTCGCTTTAGTAATGTAAGATATCGTAATATTCAGAATTATTTAGATGTTTATTTTTCAAACGACAGATTATCGACGGTAGTTGTTATGCTTAAGTTTGTTGTCTCTAAGACTGATTATGAAATTTTTATGAAGTATCTTAAATCTAACTTGTCTAAATATTCAAACCTCATTACAACTATTGATTATTATAAAGTTTTATCTAAGACAGGTATTACAGACAATCTTTTAGATGTTTTATAAATTAAATTTAATAGTATAATACCACCATGCTAAAAATAATAAAAGCACAACCAATATATGTAATTATTCTCGCAATATTAACTGTTGTTTTGATAGGCTTCATCTGGTTTAACTCCTCAGAATCAAAACCAGTATCAAAAGAAAAAAGTGCCGTCGTGACAGAAATATTAAGACCACCTATTGAACCCATTGTTGGCAAAAAGGTATATGGAGTCAATTTTGTTCGCAAACTTGCTCATGTTGCCGAATACAGTGCGTTAGGCTTTTTGTCTGCCTTAACTTTGCTTTTAGCTAGGACCAAATCTAGGTTTAAGTTTCAATACAAGGTTTTAGCTTCTCTTGGACTATGCATAGTTGTTGCTGCCATTGACGAGACTATACAGGTGTTTAGCGGGCGAGGGCCTCTAGTTACAGATGTATTGCTTGATTTTTCATCAGCATTTGCGTGTGCGTTAATCGTTTCTGTTGTTTGGTGGGCTGTAAAAAGGAAGGACCACACAGCTTAAATTCCACATCGGATTGAATTTAGTCTATTTTGCTCTATTTTCACATTAATTATGATTATTTTTTCAATTTATAATTATTAGATGCAAGTTTTTAGAGGTTGTCAGGTATGATTTTTTATTTGAAAATACAACAATTTGTAAAATCCAAGTTCGTATAATTATACAGTATTGAAGTTTTGTATAAATGTATTTAAAATTCTAAAAAATGACAATTTATACCTGACAACTTCTAAAAACTAACATCTAAGTTTCGAACATCTGATAAAGTACGATTTCATTAGTTTAAAGTAAATTATATTTTGGCTTGAAAGCCTAAAAAAGTGGTATTCTATTGCAGGTAATTAAGTGAGGTTTATATGGCGCTAATAGACGAATTAAAAACTTTAAACGAAAAAACTCAAAAGCTCATTGAGGATGCTAAAAATTCTGACGAGCTTGATAAAGTACGTGTAGCCGTCCTTGGCAAGCAAGGGGAGCTCACGGCTTATTTACGCAACATGGGTGCTGTTGCAAAGGAAGAGCGTGCCAAAGTGGGCAAAGCTGTCAACGAGGCCCGTAAGAGCGTAGAAGGTGCTCTAGAGCAAAAAATGTCAGCTCTCAAGGCGCAAGAGCTCGAGGATTCAATATCAGCATCAGCCGTGGATGTAACTCTTCCAGGACGTGCTCAAGTGGTCGGAACTCGACATTTAATCTCCAAAATCACGGAAGAAATATCAGAGGTTTTCTTAGGCCTTGGATATACTGTGGTTGAAGGTCCTGAAGTCGAAACTGATTATTACAATTTTGAGGCGTTGAATGCGCCTAAAGATCATCCTTCTCGCAGTATGCAGGATACTTTCTATATAGATTCAGAAACGCTGCTTCGTACTCAAACGAGTGGCGTGCAAGTTCACGAGATGGAGCGAGGCAAGCTGCCAATCTATATCATTGCGCCCGGTAAGGTATACCGTCGTGATGTTGCGGACCCTTCGCACTTGCCTCAGTTTACTCAAATTGAAGGTCTTGTTGTGGGCAAGGGCATCACATTTGGTGACCTCAAAGGAACGCTAGAATTTTTCTGTAAGAAAGTTTTTGGCGAAGACCGTACAACTCGTTTTCGTGCTCACTATTTTCCATTTACTGAGCCTTCAGCTGAAGTTGACGTAAGTTGCGGTATTTGCGGGGGCAGTGGTTGTCGTTTTTGTAAGGGCACAGGCTGGAGCGAGATTTTGGGTTGCGGTATGGTGGATCCAAACGTTCTTAAAATGAGCGGCATTGACCCTGAGGTTTACTCCGGTTTTGCTTTTGGTGTTGGTGTTGAGCGTGTGGCTTGTCTTAAATATAATGTACCTGACCTTCGCATGCTCGTACAGGGCGATATGCGTTTCTTAAATCAGTTTTAATCGAGGTGAGATTATGAAAATTTCTCTTAAATGGATAGATGATTACGTAAAAATTGACGACAGTTTAGAAGGGCTCTGCGACAAGCTTGACCTAACAGGTACTGGTGTTGAAGAGATTACTAAGCTAGGTGAGGGCTTCGATAAAATCGTTACAGCTAAAATTGAGTCAAAGAAACCTCATCCGGATTCTGATCATATGTTTGTGACAATGGTAGATGTTGGCGAGGATGAGCCATTGCAGATTGTTTGTGGTGCTCAAAATTTTGAAGAGGGCGACCACGTTGTAACCGCTCTCATAGGCGCTGTGCTTCAAGGTGAGTTCAAGATTAAAAAGTCTAAGTTACGCGGTGTCAATTCTTATGGCATGAATTGTTCAGAGGAGGAGTTAGGTCTAGCTGAGAAGAGTGACGGTATTATGATTTTGCCAGAGGATGCTCCAATTGGTGTTCCTATTGCAGAGTATTTGTGCCTGTCTGATACCGTAATTGATACTGAGATAACACCTAACAGGCCTGATTGCTTAAGTGTTGTGGGTTGTGCTCGTGAGATTGCTGCAATCTATGACAAGGATTTTTACAATCCATTGGATGACATGGCTGCCAAGCTCAAGACGGTTCCAATGGACCTGCCTAATGTAGACATTGAGGACGAGGAGCGTTGTCCTAGATATACTGCTAGACTGATTCGCGGTGTTAAAATTGGACCTTCTCCTAAATGGCTAGCTGAGCGAGTTACAGCCCTTGGTACTCGTAGTATAAATAACGTAGTTGATGTCACAAATTACATTCTTTATTTATTTGGTCAGCCCTTGCATACCTTTGATGCTGATAAGTTGGAGGGTGACCGTAATATCATTGTTCGTGCAGCCAATGATGGCGAGAAATTTACTACATTAGACGGAGAAGAAAGAGAGCTAAATTCTGACATGACTGTTATAGCTACTCGTTATCATGCTATCGCCCTAGCTGGTGTTATGGGAGGTCAGAATTCGGAGATTGATGAGAACACCACTAATGTATTGTTAGAGACCGCCACATTTAGTCCAGCGCACACTAGCAGAACTTCTCGTAAATTAGGGCTTATTTCTGAGTCTTCTATGCGCTACGAACGCCGCGTGGATGATATTGATATTGATAAGATTTCTGCAGCAGCAGCAGCCTTAATTGTTGAAGTTGCTGGGGGAGAAGCTAGTGAGCTAGTGGATGCGTGGCCTATTAAGTCAAAACCTCATAACTTAAACTTTAGATATGAGCGTTTTGTTCGTATGATGGGCGCTGATATACCTCGCGATTTTGTTGTAAGTTCACTCTCTAGACTAGGTTGTAAAGTGGATAAGGACTTAAGCGTTGAGACCCCAACATTCAGGCCTGATCTTGAACGTGAGATTGACTTATATGAAGAAGTGTTGAGGTTGTGGGGCATGGATAAGGTTGAATCTACGCTACCTTCTTCATCTGCTCGTGTTGGGCATCGCTCTTATGAGCAGCGCCTCCGTGGATTCGTCAATGGAGTGTTAACCGCCTCTGGCTTAAATGAGACTGTTACTTATTCATTTGCCGAAGATGGCGATGAAAAATCCATTGAGCTTTTAAATCCAATGAATGCTGAGCAAAAATACATGAGAAGAAGTATTCTTCCTGGCCTTCTTAAATCCGTTTCATACAACATAAACCACGGTGTAGAAAATGTAGCATTGTATGAAATTGGTAAGGTTTTTAAGGTTGGTACAGAGAGAGAAAAGGTTAGTGCTGTATTGTCTGGTAAACCTCATGTTGATGCTTGGAATAAAAAAGCCGAGAGCTTTGACTTTTTTGATGCAAAAGGAATTGTTGAGAACTTGCTCGACAAATTGAAAGTTCAAAAAATTAAGTTTAAGCCGATAGAACATGAGCTATTACAACCTGGACGTGCAGCTGAAGTATTGTCAAAGGGTACAAGCATTGGGATAATAGGTGAGGTCCATCCAAAAATTTGTACAGCTTATGAAATTGATAAGTCTGTTGCGTGTTTTGAACTTGACATGAAAGCTCTTATTTCATGCTCAAGTGAATTTAAAGATTTTGACGATATCCCTGTTTACCCTGGTGTTACGATTGATGTAGCCTTTGTTGTCGATGATGGCGTTACAGACGAGATAATGAAACAACGTATACGTTCAGCAGGTGGTAAATTGTTATATGATGTATCGCTATTTGATGTATACGAGGACGAAAAGGCACTGGGAGCTGGCAAAAAATCTCTCGCTTATTCGCTAGAATATAGGGATCCAGACCGCACACTCACAAGAGATGATGTAGATGCTGTGCACAACAAACTAATAAATAAAGTTTGTGCATCAACCGGGGCCGAAGTTAGGAGTTAATTGTTATGGCTGTTAGTTTAAATGATTTAGTTTTTAAGTTAGACGTTGGTACATCAAAAAATCTCGCATCTGCATTCAGTGACCCTTCGCAATACAGTAAAGTGTTGTTTATGACAACACCAACTGTAGATAAAACTTATGGATCTGGTGTTTTTGAACAATTAGACAATATGTGGGAAGTTCAAAAATATATATTTGATGATAACACCATAGAAAAAGCCCATCAATTGGCTGAAGAGATTATTAGTAAAGGCTTTAATCTAGTTGTGGCGCTTGGAGGAGGCAAGGTACTTGATTTTTGTAAATATGCTTCTCATGTTGCAAAAGTACATATGATGAGCATACCTACAACACTTTCAAACGATAGTATCGCATCTCCCATTGCTGTGCTTAAAATGAAAAACGACATTACCAAGTCTCTTTATTGCGAGATTCCAAAATACTTGATTGTAGATATTGACATTTTGAAAAACTCACCAGCACATTTGATCCGTGCAGGTATTGGAGATACTATCTCTAACTATATGGCCATATACGATTGGGATTTGGCAGTTGAGAAGGGCAAGGATGAATACAACGGTTATGCTTATATTACAAGCTTGAATGCCTTAAATTCTATTAAGAGTTGTAAGTATGATTTTGACGATATAAACTTTATTTTTTGCTTGGCTAACGGTTTGGTTCTCTCTGGCATGTCTATGAGAATTAATGGTAGCAGTAGGCCTGTAAGCGGCTCAGAGCACCTATTTGGCCATGCTCTAGACGTTACAGCTAAAAAACCACCGCTGCATGGTATAGGTGTTGCATTGGGTACGATTGCTACTCTTCGTCTTGCTGGAATTGATGATAATTTTGTACTCGACATTCTCAAAAAATATGAAGTAGATATAAACCCTCAATCACTTGGTATCGAGCTTGATGAGTTTGCTGCTGCTATAAAACTTGCTCCAACAATCAAACCAGAGAGGTATACATATTTAAACCAGATTAATACTTCTTATGACAATTTAATTAAGTTGTATGAGGGATTAGTTAAGGATTTATAGGCCTATTTTGCAATATCTAAAAGAACATCCGCGTGCTAAAGTTGTATTTGCAATTCTATTATTATTTGCCCTTGCATCAATATTTGTAATATTTACATGTGTGGGCAAAGAGATAGAGTCTCCCTTTATTACAAAGGTCGAGCTTAAACAACCTGTTTATTTTGCAAATGATGATGTCGATGATGATATTTATACAGCTATTGATAAAGGCTGTCATAGAGTTTTATTTTTAAACAAAAATAAGGAAGTTCGCAAACAACTTAATTTTGATTGTAATAGCGATCTCTTAACTTATGCTTATGCTACCTATTCTAGAGCTGATGAGATATATGTATGTGGACTATTTGTTACAGAAGATGATCATACACCTGACGAGGTCAGACTTTTAAAATATAATAATCGTTGTGAGTTTGTTGACATTGAATATTCCACCGAATATGACAATTCTCAATTTTCTAAGCTATACAGAATAGATTATGTTGATGGGCATATTCAGGTATTTTGGGCCGATAGTGAATATGTTTATATAGATATTATTGAAGATGGACAGCGAAATCCGCTATTTAGGACACCATTAAACGAGCGTATTGTTCAGGTTTTGTTTAACCATGACGATAAATCCTACATATGTGTTACCGACACTGCCAGCTCGATTAAAATTCTAGATGGAAAGATAACACAAATTGACATACAAGACTTTATCTTAGGTAAATACGGAATTAATTTGCCTGAATTCGATTTCTCAAGAGTTGTAGCTAATATTTCTAACATTGACATAAATAAAAATGAAATCAATTATTCTATGCCAGACTTAGATTCTGTTTATATCCAAGATGTAGACACAAAAGAGATTAAGTGTTATAAGACCTTTAATTTTGAGGGCTTTCATATAGTTAAAAATATCATTATTTGGTGCGCGATTGTCTATATGATTTTAGTTGTGATAGTGCTGATAGTATTTTATGTACGCAAGCAAATCAAAAATCAATTTAGCGGTCTTAAAAAAATATTAATTGCATTAGGTGTAATAGTACTGCTTGTCTCTGTCACAATTTATAGTTCAATTAACTTTTATGGCAATTCTAAAAATAGACTGTACTCAGATATTTATTCTGTGTCCAATTGCATAAAAGACGGTTTTTACTACACAGATGCTGAATTAAATAACAATCTTGTGGATAAGGAAAAATTAAGTTCTGAACAGTTTGTTAAAAATGTTAAAGAAATAGATAAACTAGCAATGGACAATTACAGTTTCTTGAAGTACTTTTTTAAGGATGATTTAATTTCGTCGTTTAATTTGTATGGTTACAATGCTCAAACAAATTCAACTGTAAATATGTATGACGTAAAAGATTCAAAAGTACTGGGTTCTGACTCGATTAGCTTTACAGAAGATGACTTGCGTCGCCTAAAAAATAATGAAATAATTATCACACAAAGTGATTTAAATGCTCAAGAATATATTTTATCTTGTGTGCCTCTATTTAATACAAGCAAGCAATTTGTAGGCTCTCTCGTATTCTCTATTTCTATGAATGATTTAGATAAAGATTATATTAACAATTTCAAAAATCAAATAATCTTTTTCGCTGTAGCCATTCTTGCTATTTATTTGCTCATGATGGAACTCGCATCATTTATTAGAAGTCATATTAAGTTTAGAACATCCATGCGCGAAAAATTTGCCCATAGCGAGGTCCACATGACAGAGACCATGGAATTTTTAAAGAATCTAATTTATTCTGTTGATTCTGTTTTGTGCGTACTTATTTCAAAAGGAATGTTGGACTCATATGGACTCGGGGATAACGGTGTTTTGATTGGTCTTCCAATCATCCTTTGGGGTTTTGGCTCATTTACGGGTACCTTAATTTATCCAAAGCTAATAAAGAAACTTTCTATTAGGTCTATATTTGTTTTAGGTAATGTATGCACTGTTATTACAATGCTTGGTCTTGCTGCCGCTACAATAGCAAATAGCTTCATTGTGTTTGTGCTGCTTAAATTTGTATATGGTATTGCGTATAGTTTTGTTCACGCAGGGGATGCCACACTCCCAATGTGTATAGAAGACAAAAAATTGAGGTTTGATATTTTGCGTGGCTCATCGCTATCTGAAGTATCAGCTCCAATTTTGTCAGTTTTGGTAGCAGGTGTTGTAGCCACAATTATTGGTAACTATGCCATTTATGTGTTTGGCGCCGGCCTTGGTGTTTTGATGCTCATTGCTTCTTTTGTTTATATGCCAGCAAAACAAAAATTCAGAAACACTAACAAAAACCTGCGTAAAAAGCTTGATAGAAAGGTTATGCTTAAGTTTATATTCTCGCCATCTATTTTGATAATTATACTTGTTTGTTTAGTATCTTTGCTTGTTGGAGCGTACAAATCGTTCTTGTTCCCATTGCTTACAGACAGTATGAGTATATCTAAGGTTGAGATATCAAACTACTTTATTATTGCGAGTGCCTTCGTATTTGTTTTGAGCAGAAGCTTTGATAGATTCACAAAGAATTTTGACCATTGGTATGTTGTTGTTGCTGGCCTTGTATCTTTGGGCCTGATATTTGTTTTCTTTATGTTTAACGATACTCTGCTTTGGGCAATACTGGTATTTTTCATGTCGGCTTTGATTCAAAAGAGTTTGAATGCCGAGTGGCGTATGCTTTGGCCTCGTAAATGCGAGCGTGAGAAAATTGATCCAACAACCATACAACCATTGTTCTCAATTATCGACAGCTTTGGTCTATCTATCAGAACCGCGGTGCTTGGTTCGTTCCTCGTATTTGGCGTTTACGGTGCATGTGTGGCTCTCGGCATTTCGCTGCTCTTAACTGCAGTTATATTTGTTGTGTTTACAAGAAAATCTTCTATTAGATAAAATAAAAGCATAAAAGCACGAATTTTGTGTGAATCGTAAGCGATTTTGTCTCAAAAGAACTACATTTTTAATCGAATCACAAATTTAATCGAATTCACAAATAATAATAATAATAATAATATACTTATCAATGAAATTATAAATTTGGATTTTGTCAATAATCGAGTATATGTTTTTGTTGTTATTATGGACGAAACTGCATTAAAGGGGTTCATAAATTTTTGTGAACTGGTTGTATAATGATTTAATATTTTTGAAAATGGACGAAACTGCATTAATGGGGTTCAAGTTGGCTGATTTCAGCGATAAATTTGTAAAATTTATTTTCCCTTTCAAAGAAACTCCTGTTCATAATTTTTATTTATAAAATAATCACCCCTTTAACGGCATTTCGTCCAATCGCGATTATAAAACACCAGATGAAAATTTAGAATCGTTTAATAATTACCCCTTTAACCGCATTTCGTCCATAATCTCGTCCATAATCATCTTAAGACTGTATATCTTCGCGAGTGTCTCATGAGACATTTTGCTTACAAACGAATCGGGACATTTTCGCGTGCGAACCACACAGGAAAATCTTAGATTAGATAAATTTCTTGCTATTATCAAATAAGTGTGCTAATATACGCACGAATTAAAAGGAGGGCATTATGCCACAAGCTATATTATTAGGATTAGGACCAGGCGAGATTATTGTAATCGTCATTGCTGCGTTTATAGTTCTTATTATCTTTGGACCAAAGAATTTGCCTAAACTTGGTAAGTCTTTAGGTAAAGGCATATCTGGACTTCGCAAAGGTATGTCTGAAGATGAAGACAAAAAAGAAGATAACGATGAAGAAGACGATGAAATAGTCGTTGAAGAAGAAGATAAAAAAGAAGAAAAGAAAAAACCTGCAACCAAGAAAAAGGTTGTTAAGAAAAAATCTGAATAAATCAGTGGTCAGTTAGGGGTGTAATATGTCAAGTGATGAAATTATATTAACACGCGAGGGCAAGGCTAAATTAGAAGCTGAGCTCAAGTATTTAATTGAAGAAAAACGCGAAGAAGTAAGTAAGCGTATTCAAACTGCTCGTGAGTTTGGTGACTTGTCAGAAAACTCTGAATATGATGATGCAAAAAACGAGCAGGCTCATGTAGAGACAAGAATCGCCGAGATTCAGTCTATGCTTACCAATGCTACAGTTGTTCGCAAACCTTCAAAGAGTTCCAAAAAAGTCAATATTGGAAGTCAAGTAAAAGTTAAGATGGGCAAGCGCGAGAGTGAATTTATTATTGTTGGTGGTGCCGAGAGCGATGTTGCCAATGGTAAAATTTCACATACAGCACCTGTTGGAGCTGCTCTGATCGATCATGAAAAAGGTGAGATTGTAGAAACATTAGGCCCTACAGGCAAAAAAATCAAAATAGAAATCCTCGATGTAAAGAATTAAAATGCCAGAAGACGATCCATATAAAGTACGACTAAATAAAAGAGAAGAGATGATAGACGAGGGTGAGAACCCTTACGGTCATGCCTTTGATTATACTCACCATGTATCAGATATGGAGGCGCAGTATGGTCATCTAAACGATGGCGACATTACTGAAGATGAGGTGCGTGTTGCTGGACGTATTATGTCACGTCGCGTCCAAGGCAAAATTGCATTTTTTGGCATTAGGGACGCTACAGGTGATATGCAATTGTTTTTCCGTATTGATAACTTAGGTGAAAAAGAATATGCTCGCGTAAAAGAACTCGATACTGGTGACTGGATTGGCGTTAGTGGCAAAGCTATGAAAACACGTCGTGGTCAGCTTTCGGTTTTGGTGGAGAAGTGTGAATTACTTTGCAAAAGTTTACGGCCCTTGCCTGAAAAGTTCCATGGCCTCGCCGATAAAGAAACAAGATACCGTCAACGCTATGTTGACTTAATTGCCAACCCTGAGGTTAAAGATGTGTTTGCAAAGCGCAGTGCAATTATCTCGGCTATTAGGCATTATATGGAGGACGAGGGTTACATTGAAGTAGAGACTCCGTTTTTGCATTCCATTATGGGTGGAGCTAATGCTAAGCCATTTAAGACTCATTTTAATGCGCTGGATAGAGATTATTTCTTGCGTATTGCCACTGAGCTCCCTCTAAAAAGGCTATTAGTTGGCGGCTTTGAGCGTGTGTTTGAAATGGGCCGTCAGTTTAGAAATGAAGGCATGGACCCATACCACAATCCTGAGTTTACTACCATGGAAGCATATTGTGCTTTCAGTGACTTGGATGGCATGAAGAAGCTGACTCAAGGTTATGTCCAGGCAGCAGCCATGGCAGCAGTCGGCAGTTTGAAGGTTAAATTTCAGGATCATGAAATTGATTTGTCTGGCGATTGGCCTTCAAAATCTATGACGGAACTTGCAACAGAGTATGCTGGTGAGGATATTTCTTTTGAAAGAAGCGAGGATGAACTTAAAAGTATTCTCAAAAAACATGGTGGCAAGGTTCAGGCAGAGTGGGGCAAAGGTAAACTTATTTCAGAGATTTTCGAAGCTGTTGCTGAAGATAAACTGATACAACCTATTTTTGTTACAAATCATCCATTAGAGATTTCTCCTCTTGCTAAGAAATCAGAAGATCCAAACTACACTGAACGATTTGAGCTCTTTATTTGTGGCCATGAATATGCAAACGCATTCAGTGAGCTTAACGATCCAATAGATCAAGCTGAGCGCTTTAAAGCTCAGGCTGAGTCAAAAGATTTGGAAGCAATGGGCTATGATGCTGACTTTATTCGTGCTCTTGAATATGGTATGCCACCAGCTGGAGGCGTTGGCGTTGGCGTAGATAGGCTAGTTATGTTGCTTACAGATTCGCCGTCAATCAGAGACGTGCTTTTGTTTCCTCATATGCGTGATGAAGCTTAGTCTAAATTGACCATATGAATTATATTTTAAGCTAGCTTCCATTGATTAAGTTTCCTATTTATGTAAGCATCAACTTCTTCCTGCGTATAGACTCTTCCTTGCCTGATGTCTTCTTCTCCTTTTTCAAGCTCTGCATCAAGCTCATCCGGAGTCAAATCTTCAAGACACAATGGTGGCTTAGCGTCAGCAGTGATCTCGAAAGGAATTTTACGTTCGTTAGTTACCTTTTTGGCAAATAAAGTGTATGCTGTTGTCGCTGACATGCCCATACTTTTGCATGTCTCGTCCATTTTCTTCTTTAGTTCTGCATCCATCCTAAAACTTACAGCTGCTTGTCCCATGTCTCCTCCTTTAATTTGTATAGCTATTGTATAGCAAAATTAGCATATATGCAATACATATTTTAAATTATATTCGTGTATAATTGTTGCTTAATGAGACCAATCGAAGAAATACAAAAATTTAATTCTATGAACACTAATTTTTATAAGGAAGTAGGCGAGTCATTTTCTGAAACTAGGCAACATCCTTGGGACGGTTGGAAACTTTGCAAAAAATACATAAAGCCAGGTTCTAAAGTTTTAGATATAGGTTGTGGTAATCAGCGGTTCTCGAAATTTGTTTCTGATTGTGATGTAGTAGGCATTGATAATAGCTTTGAAGCTGACGTTAGACTTGATATTGTCCAAGCACTTCTCGACAACAATATGCCTGAAATTAACTGTGATGTGTGTGTTGCTTTTGGACTCATGCATCATATACCTGATTATGAGTTACGCGTTCAATTGATTGAATATATGCTTAAATGTGGAGATATTGCAATAGTAACATTTTGGCAGATGAGCGATAAGGTTTTGTCTAAAGCAGAAAGCCTTGGTAATAATGATTACCTGCTCGGTTGGCAAGATGCTGACGTTAGGCGTTTTTGTCATAATTTTTTAAACGAGGAAATTGGAAGTTTACCTTTTGAAATTCTGGATGATTTTGTTGCTGACGGACAAAATCGTTACCTTGTTTTTAATCGTTGATCATTAATTTGTTTACTATGCCATAGCTACTTTTTGTTATAATATTTATGGCTAAAAAAGGGAGTAAATTATGTCTAAATTAAAAAAGATTTTTAAATTAATTATTATTCCTGCATCAGTTTTTTTTCTCGTAGGATTATTTTTTGTTACATCTTTTGCTATGAACGGAAACAACAATAATCCTATAAGTAAATTACAACTAAATGCTATTCAAAACAACGCTGACATTAATGACGAGCCTGGAAATTTTGCTGAGTTACAAACATTACTTAATGATGCAGGTCCAGGAGCTACTATAGCTTTACAAAAAGATTATCTCGCAAATGATGGTGAGGATGGAATTGTATTAAGTAAAGATTATATACTTGATTTGAATGGCCATACCATCAATCGAGCTTTAAGCGAACCTAAGTTATATGGTTATGTCTTTCAGACTCGTTTTAAGTTAACCATTACAGATAGTAATAATCAAGGTTATACTGGGTTGATTACAGGTGGTAATAATACACAAGCTGGTGGATGTATTGAATGTTTAGGAAATAATGCAGCTTTAACTATAAAAGGTGAGAATGTTCTAATTGGCGGAAACCATTCTGAGTCAAATGGTGGAGCTATATATTTTGAAGGTCAAAAAATTGATATACAAAATTGTCGAATCGGTGGAAAAATTGGTGAAGTTGTCTATGGGAATAGCGCTAATTACGATGGTGGAGCTATATGTTGTTCTAGTTCAGAATGTTCTATTTCAGGTGGAAGTATTTGCCAGAATACTTCTTCGAAAAGTGGTGCCATTGCAATTTTTAAAGCTGAATCATCATTACATATGACTGGGGGTACAATATCCGAAAATGTTGCTAAAGGCGTTAACAAATGCTATGGTGGCGCTATTTATTGTGAGGGCAACTTTGATATGACAGGTGGTGTAATTTCTAATAATACAGCTAAAGAAGGTGGTGGCGTATATACTGCGTCGGGTACCATAAATGGAGCGAATGCTAAAATTGTTGACAATAAAGCTGATAAAGGCGGCGCCATATTTTTAAATACTGGCACCTTTAACATAATTAATGGAACTATCGGCGAAGATGAAAAGCCTAATATCGCTACACAAGAAGGTGGAGGAATATTTAACAATGAAGCAACTTTAAATATTAGCGGAGGTAGCATTTCTTACAACGAGTGTAAAAGTGAAAATCAGGACTGTTATGGGGGTGGCATCGTAAATAAAACTACTAAGGCTAAAACAAATATTACTGGTGGAATATTTACTAACAATAAATGCAATAGCTCAACTGGAGCATATGGGGGTGCAATTTGCGTCAATGAGGGAGAATGTTCTATAAGTGGTACTTCTGTAGATATTTCAGGGAACACTTCTAGTAAATATGGTGGTGCTGTCTATTTCGACGGGGGTTCCCTGAATTTAAATGATTGTACAATCGGAAAAGAAACCACTCCAAATAAGGCTAATGAAAATGGTGCTGGAGTTTATGTTGCCACTAATGATCATTCTCATTTAAAAATTTCTGGCAATTTAGATATTAGAAATAACAAAAAAAGAGACAATTCATCAAGCAATGTTTATTTAGGCACAGGCAGCAAAATTGAGATCGATGAAGAAGTAGGTATTGACGAGAAACTTAAAGTAGGTGTTTCTTGTCAGCAAGTGCCAACTGTAGAAAATCCAGTTACGATTGTTATTGGGCACGGTGAAGATTTTGAAAAATTCTTAGCAGACGATGAGGGTTGGAAGACATTAAACAACGCTGGTAATATCTGCTTGACTAAAGATTGGATGACTTTTAAAGGCCTTCAATCTCAGTTTGATAATGCATCCACAGATTCAGAAAATCCAACTACTATAAAATTGTATTGCGATGTTGTTGCTGAATCTAGCGAGGCTGGTTTGAATCTTCCAGAAAATAGATATGTTATTCTTGATTTAAAAGGTTATAAAATTGACCGTGGATTAACTAGTCCTAAAGATGATGGTTATGTAATTTCTAATAGTGGAGATCTTACTATTATCGATTCCAACACTAAGGGTGATATTGGCTTGATTACAGGAGGAAATAACGAAGAAAACGGTGGTGGTATTCATTGTTCTCCTTATTCAGCATTAACAATCAATGGTGGCCATGTTTTGATTGGCGGAAATCATTCTGGTGCAGATGGTGGAGCTATTTCTTCTGAAGGTGGAAAAGTCAATATACAAAATGGCCAAATCGGTGGAAAAATTGGTGAACAAATTTATGAGAATAGCGCTGCATATCACGGCGGAGCTATATATTGTTCAGAATGTTCTGTTTCAGGTGGAAGTATATGTCATAATACTGCCACTGACGGTGGTGGTGTTTATTGTGTGAATAACTTTAATATGACAGGCGGAGTAATTTCTTATAACGCAGCACAAAGTAAAGGTGGTGGTGTTTGTTCATTAAGTGAATTTATTATGACGTCTACTCGTGTAGATGGTGGAGAAATTTCTCATAACACTGCTTCGTTAGGTGCAGGTTTGTATGGAAAGTCTGGTAAAATTTCTACTAGTGTTCCATATGGCTCACCCGATATCGTAGGTAACAAGGCCGATCAAGGCGGAGGAATATATTTAACCGGAGAAGGTAATTTTTACGTACAAGCTGGTAATATTGGAACAGAACCAAATCCTAATATAGCTAAAGAAGGTGGAGGAATATACCAAAATTCCCAAACTAATTTATTTATTACTGGAGGTTCTATTTCTCATAATATAGCACAAAGTGAAGATAAACCTTCTTATGGTGGTGGCCTTTTTAGTAATGGTACCACTAAAATTAGCGAAGGAAGTTTATGTTACAATAAATGCGGTAGTGAATCGCAGAAACAATCTGCTGGTGGTGCTGTTTATGTTGGTGGCGGTGAGTGTTCTGTAAGTAGTAAGTTTTCTCATATATGGGGTAATACTTCTGATTATGGTGGTGGTTTCTATTTAAAAACTGGTTTGTTGATGTTAGAATCGTGCCCAATTGGTATTGATAGCAATCCAAATAAGGCTACTGTAAATGGTGCTGGAGTTTATGTAGGTTCTGATAAAACAAGTTCTCATTTTATAATTGCTGGCGATATAGATATTACAGATAACGAAAAAACTGACAGTTCACCAAATAACGTGTATTTAAGTGAAGGTAGAGTTATTGAAATTGACGAAAAGAAAGGAATTGGCAAAAATCTTGATGTAGGAGTTACTTGTCAACAAGCTCCTACTGAAGAAAATCCTGTTTTGATCGTTAACGGTCATTCAAAAGATTTTAAAAAATTCTCATCAGATAATACGAATTATGAGGTTATAAGAGAAAATGGAAAAATTTATTTAGCGAACTATAAGAAAGACCCTAATGCTGACTGGAAAGGACTTCAAGATAATATAAACAAAGGTGGCGACGTTACATTAACAAAAGATATTGTTTTTGATTGGTCTAGAGAAGAATACACTAAACTTCATGTTCCAAGTGGACAAACTGTAAATCTTATAATGAATGATCATTCAATAAATGCGAATATAAAAGAAGCGGAATATGATGGTCATGTAATTAATAATGAAGGCAATTTAACAATTACTAACGGTACTATCACAGGAGGTTTTTCAACAACTGATAATGCTGGCATTTGGATTCACAATTCAGGTAAACTTACAGTTTCTGGAAAAGTTATTATTAATGATAATAAATCTGTGTCAGAAGGACGATCACACCCAAGTAATGCATTTCTTGAGCTGAATGATGACAGAAATAACTTTATAAGTGCTAGCGATTTAAAAGATGGCTCATATATTGGTGTTACAAATTCTTTTGGCGCTTGGGTGGATGGTGTAAAAATCAGCGATGCTGAAGTTGGATATGCCAAGTTTTTTCATTCTGATGAAGGTAATGGTTCAATTGCTACTTATTCTAAAGATTATGGGCTTTATTTAAGTACCTTAAAAACTGACGCTGATGGCATTATTAATGGATATACTAGAAAGTACAATAATGAATACGATTTGAAAATTCCTTATACTATTAATGCTTTAGATATAATAGGAATTGCTGATTCTGTTTTTAAAAATGATAAAAATATTCGTTCTGTTGATATACCAGAAACAATTACAAGTATTGGTGCGGGGGCGTTTTCAGGGTGTACGAATTTGATCAAATTTATTATTAATAGCAACAATCCAAATTATGTAGCAGGACAAGTAGGAGCTAATTACCCAATGCTGTTGAGTAAAGCATCTAATGAACAAATATTATATGCTTATCCAAGTGCAAATGGAGATATAGAGATTCCAGAAGCAATTACAGATCTTGATGCTAAAGCATTTGAAGGATGTGAAAACTTAACGTCTGTATTTTTTAAAGGTGACAGGCCAGAAGATGAAGGATTAAATGCTCTTCTTGCTGATCGGAGTTTAGCTATTAAATATCACCCTACAAACTTATGGTGTGATAATCCTAAACCCGAAGGAGATGCTTCTTGGTATCCAGTTATTTCAAATTATAATCACTTTGCTAACTTCTTGTCTTCTCCGTATTGTAGTGGTGAGACGGCTGACGTAAATGAAAATCTAAACTTTTTATCAACTTCTGGTAAAGTGTTGACAGTCGAATCAACTGACAATAAATGGAAGACTGTTAAATTTGGAGAATCTGTTTCACTAAATATTGGTAATAACTCAATAGAATTAAAAAAAGGCGCACAGCTCAAAATCGAAGGAGGAAAAATATCCGGTCATACAGTTGCATCTAAATCCTTTAACACAAATCAAAATACCAATGCACTTGCTGATCCAAACAAATTTGTAAAAGAACCAGATTGGGCAGTATATGGTACTGATAAATCCAATTCAAATGCAGTAGCTACAATTTATGATGGAACAGTTATTCACAATATGAATGAAGCTACGCTTTCCATCGACAATACTATATTTGAATCTAATAACATTACTTACGGAAGTATTTACAATAATGGTACACTTTCATTAAATAATTGTAAATTTTACAATAATAATTCAGTGTACGACGGAACTGAATATGTAGCAGGTGGTGCTTGTCTTTTTAATTCAGGTACAGCTACTGTTGCTAATACTAATTTTGGTGATAGCACTCACGAAAATAAAGCAGTTTTATATGGTGGTGCGATCGCTAATATTTCAAAACTCAGTTTAGAGAGTTGTAATATTACTAATTGTTCTGCTAAGTTTGGTGGAGGAATCTTTAACAGTAGAAACGTTGGGGGAAGTTTGGTAGGGGATATTACTATTAAACAGTCTCACATTACTGCAAACAAAGCTGGCGGCGATGGTGTAGCTTGTGCAGGTGCTGGTATTTTATGCGTTAACAATACTCGTCTTACTTTAGGTGAATATATGCAAATCTTTGGCAATATGCGCGGACAAGCCAAAGACAATATTTGCTTGGGTCGTCCACGGACAGAAGGTTATTGGAATCTAATTTCTTTTACTGATGATTTTAGTATACTTGGTTCAAATAAAATTGGTATTACAACTGAAACCAAACCAACACTAGATTGCCCAGTTTTAATTTGTGAAACTAACAGATATTCTGATATGTTTGTGTCTGATAATGATGCCTATGAAATTTCTGGTACTTCTAAATTTACTGGCCAGATGGCTTTAGTTGTCAAAAATCAATTGAATGATACTGACAACTTGCATAGCGCAATTGATAAAGCTGTAGAAAAGAGCAAAAAATTCGACATGAATAAAACAATCGATTCTGCAAAGTCTCTGTATGGAAATATTGTAGATAAATTTAGGATAGTATTAGGCAAGGAAAGGAGTTAAGGTGAAAGATTTAAAAAAATACACTACTCCAGAAATCTTTGTTACTTATTTTGATAAGATTGATGTTATACAAGCTAGCACTCCAGGCCCTCAACCTGAACCTTGGCCACCAAGCCTGGACGATTCTGATGGATCTAACAGCTATTTGTCATAATTTTTCAGACGCTAAAATTAAAAGTTGATCATAAATTTATTGTCTAGATTTTACCTACTTTAGTTATAATATTTAAGGTTGTAAAAGGAAGTAAATTATGTCTAAATTAAAAAAATTTTTTAAGCTAATTATTATTCCCACATCAGCTTTTTTTCTCGTAGGATTGTTTTTTGTTACATCTTTTGCGATGAATGGAAACAACGATAATCCTATAACTAAATTACAACGAAATGATATTCAAAGCAACTCTGACATTAATGACGAGGTTGGAAATTTCACCGAGTTGCAATATGAATTTAACAGTGCAGCTGGATCTGTTTTGACTTTGCAAAAAGATTATCGTGCAAATGATAGCGAGGATGGAATTGAAGCATTTTTTGATATTACACTTGATTTGAATGGTCATACTATCGATCGAGCTTTACGCGAACCTAGGAATCATGGTTATGTCATTAAGAGTTTTCATAAGTTAACTATTGTAGATAACAATAATCAAGGTCATACAGGGTTGATTACGGGTGGAAATAATGATTCTGCTGGTGGAGGTATTATTTGTTCTAGTTCTGAGTCAGTTTTAACTATAAAAGGTGAGAATGTTCTAATTGGCGGAAACCATTCTAAAATGGATGGTGGTGCTATATATTGCTCTTGTAAAAATATTGATATACAAAATTGTCGAATCGGTGGAAAAATTGGTGATGTAGTTTATGGGAATAGCGCCAATTCATCTGGTGGAGCTATATGTTGTGATAGTTTAGACTGTTCTATTTCAGGTGGATGTATAAGTCAGAATACTTCTTCGAGAGGTGGTGCTATTGCAATGCGTAGTACTCAATCATCATTGCATATGACAGGAGGCATAATAACCGAAAACGTTGCAAACGATACTAGCTATGGTGGCGCTATTTATTGTGAGGGCAACTTTGATATGACAGGTGGCGAGATTTCTAATAACACAGCTAAAGAAGGTGGTGGTGTATATGCTGCATCGGGTAGCATAAATGGAGAGAATGCTAAAATCATTGACAATAAAGCTGATAAAGGCGGCGCCATATTTTTAAATACTGGTACCTTTAACATAGTAAATGGTTTTATTGGCGAAAATGGAAAGCCAAATATTGCCACACAAGAAGGTGGAGGAATATTTAATAAAGAAGCAACTTTGAATATTAGCGGAGGTAGCATTTCTTACAACGAGTGCAAAAGTGAAAATCAGGACTGTTATGGGGGAGGCATCGTAAATAAAACTACTACGGCTAAAACAAATATTACTGGTGGAATATTTACTAACAATAAATGCGATAGCTCATCTGGAGCATATGGAGGTGCAATTTGCGTCAATGAGGGAGAATGTTCTATAAGTGGTACTTCTGTAGATATTTCAGGGAATATTTCTAGTAAATATGGTGGTGCTGCCTATTTAGAACGGGGTTCCCTAAATTTAAATAATTGTACAATTGGAAAAGAGAATTCTCCAAATATGGCTATTGAAAATGGTGCTGGAGTTTATGTGGCCACTGATGTAACAGGCGCTCATTTTAAAATTGCTGGCAATGTAGATATTAGCAATAACAAAAAAACCAACAATTCGTCAAGTAACGTGTATTTAGATACATACATGAAAATTGAGATTGATGAAGTAGGTATTGGCGAAAATCTCAAAGTAGGAGTTTTTTGTAAGGAAGAGCCCACTATAGGAAATCCAGTTATGATTGTTGAAGGGCACGGTGATGACTATAAAAAATTCTTATCAGACTATGACGGATATGAGACCATAAACGAAGGTGGCAAAATCTATTTGGCTAAAGATTGGATGAGCTTTGAAAAACTTCAAACTTTGTTAAATGATGCATCTACAGATCCAAAAAATCCAACTATTATAAAATTATATAATGATGTTGTTGCTTTATCTACCGAGGAGGGATTGAACGTTCCAGAAGATAAATATATTACTCTTGATTTAAATGGATTCAAAATAGATCGTAGTTTAACCAGTCCTTCTTTTGACGGTCATGTAATTTTAAATAAAGGCAACCTTACCCTTGTCGATACCAACACTAGAGGTCATATTGGCTTAATTACAGGTGGAAATACTGAAGGCCACGGTGGCGGTATTTATTCTTATGGTAATTCAGTATTAACAATCAATGGTGAGCATATTTTAATTGGTGGAAATCATTCTGAAGGGAATGGCGGAGCTATTTTTGCAGATGGTAAAGTTGTTGTTGAGAAAGGTCAAATTGGAGGGAAAATTCAGGAAACTGTTTACAAAAATACGTCTTCTTCATGGGGTGGAGGTATTTATGGTACTTTTCAGTCTAATTTATCTATTAATGGTGGGTATGTAAGTTGTAATTCTGCCGTGTTCGGTGGTGGCATCTGCTCTGCCGGACAAAATTTTACTATGACAGGTGGTGAAATTTCTAATAATACTGCTGAACAAGGCGGTGGTGTATATGCTACATCGGGCAAGATTAATGGAGAAAATGTTAAAATTTTTGGTAATAAAGCCGATCTTGGTGGTGGCATTTGTTTAGGCTCAATTACATCGGGTGCCTTTTATATACAAGGTGGCACTATCGGTGAAGAAGGAAAACCTAATATAGCCAAACAAGGTGGAGGAATATACCAAAGTCCTGAAATTAAATTAGACATTAATATAGGTTCTATTTCTTATAATGAAGCTAAAAGCGATGCTGATAATTTACCTTCTTATGGTGGTGGCATTTTTAGTAATGGTAGTACTAGTATCACTGGCAATGTAATTATTTCAAATAATAAATGCTGTAGCGAAACACAGCAATCTGCCGGAGGTGCTGTTTATGTTGGTGGCGGAACGTGTTATATAGCTCAAATAGAAATATCTGGTAATGCTTCTGATATGTATGGCGGTGGCATTTATTTAGGTGCTGGTTCGTTGTCGCTAGATTCTGATTGCAAAATTGGAAAAGAAGGCTCTCCAAATACGGCTGATGAAAATGGTGGTGGAGTTTATGTGGCCACAAGCGCTGCGGATTCTCATTTTAAAATTGGTAATGGAGTAAATATTATCAATAACACAAATACGGACAATTCGCTAAATAACGTGTATTTGGCTCAAGGTAGATTTATGGAAATTGTTGAGGGAAAAGAATTTGGCGAAAATCTCAAAGTAGGAGTCACTTGTCAACAAACTCCTACTGAAGAAAATCCAGTTTTGATTGTTAATGGCCATGAAAATGATTATAAAAAATTTCTATCAGACAATAAGGATTATGAGGCTATAAGAAAAGATGGGAAAATTTATTTGGCGAACTATAAGGAAAACCCTAATGCTAATTGGAAAAATCTTCAGGATAATATAAACAAAGGTGATGACGTTACATTAACAGAAGATATTGTTTTTGATTGGTCTAGAGAAGATTATACTGGACTTGTTGTTCCAAGTGAAAAAACTGTAAATCTTAATTTGAATGGTTTTTCAATAAATGCTAATTTAAAAGAAGCGATAGATGATGGTTATGTAATTAAAAATGAAGGTAATTTAACAATTACTGACGGTACTATTACAGGAGGTTTTTCAACAACTGAAGGAGCTGGTATTTGTTCAAAAGGAAAACTTACTGTTTCTGGTAATGTTATTATTCGTAATAATAAATCAAAATTAGATGGACAAGAACGCCAAAGTAATGTATATGTTGATTGGAATGAAAAAAGAGATAACTGTATAAGTGCTAGTGGTTTATCAAATGACTCTTATATTGGTGTTGCAGATTCTTCTGGTTGTTCGTGGGACGATAGTAATAAATTTAGCGATGCTGAAGTTGGATATGCCAAGTTTTTTCATGTTGACGAAAATGAGGGTTCAATTGCTACTTATTCTACAGGTGACGGAGCTAAAGACCTTTATTTAAGTAGCTTAAAATCTGATGCTGAAGGCTATATTAATAGCTACGTTAAAAAGATCCAGCCACCCGCCGAATTGAAAATTCCTTATACCATTAATGCTGTAAATATAACAGGAATTGCAGGATCTGTTTTTGAAAATGATGAATATGTTAGTTCTGTCGATATACCAGAAACAATTACAAGTATTGGTTCGGGAGCATTTTCTGGATGTACGAAATTGACCAAATTTAATATTAACGGCAACAATCCAAATTATGTAGCAGGACAAGTAGGAAAAAATTACCCAATGTTGTTGAGTAAAGCATCTAATGCACAAACATTATATGCTTATCCAAGCGCAACTGGAGATATAGAGATTCCAGAAGCAATTACAAATCTTGATGCTAAAGCATTTGAAGGATGTGAAAACTTAACGTCTGTATTTTTTAAAGGTGACAGGCCAGAAGATGAAGGATTAAATGCTCTCGCAGGTCAAAGTTTAATTATTAAATATTATCTTGAACACTCCTGGTACGATAAACCTAAACCTGAAGGAAAAGCCTCTTGGAATCCGATTATCAAAAGTAATGATGACTTTGAAATTTTCTTATCTAACGATAATTTAAGTGGCGAGACAGCTGGCGTCAATGAAGATTTAGACTTTTCATCTAAGTCTGGGAAAGTGTTGACAGTCAAGACCACTATCAACAAACAGAAGACTGTTAAATTTGGGGATTCTGTTTCACTTAATATTGGTAATAACGCAATAGAATTACAAGGTGCACAGCTTAATATTGAAGGAGGAAAAATATCCAACCATACAGTAGCATCTAAATCCTTTACGGCAAATGAAAATACCAATGTGCCAGTTGATCCGGACAAATTAGTAAAAGAACCAGATTGGGCGATTAACGGCTCTCATAATACAATGCTGCAGTCATCAAATTCAAATGCAGTAGCCACAATTTCTGATGGAACAGTTATTCACAATATGAAGGGGTCTACACTTTCCATCAAAAATACTATATTTGAGTATAATACCATTACTTATGGGAGTATTTACAATAATGGCACCCTTTTATTGGATAATTGTAAATTTTACAATAATAATTCAGTGTACGACGGAACTGAATATGTAGCAGGTGGTGCTTGTCTTTTTAATTCAGGTACAGCTACTGTTGCTAATACTAATTTTGGTGATAGCACCCACGAAAATAAAGCAGTTTTATATGGTGGCGCAATCGCTAATATTTCCAATCTTAATTTATTAAGTTGTCTTATTTATAATTGTTCTGCAAAGTTTGGTGGAGGAATATTTAATAGCAGAAACGCTGCAGGAACTTTGAAAGGCGTTATTACTATTAGATCGTCCATTATTGATCATAACAAAGCTGGTGGCGATGGTGTAGCTTGTGCAGGTGCTGGTATTTTATGTGTTAACGGGGTTGATCTTACTTTAGGTGAAGATATGGATATCTCTACTAATAAGCGTGGAAAAGACTATGATAATATTTGTTTGGGTCGTTCAACAGAAGGTAGTATGAATTTAATTAAATTCATGCCTAATTTTAGCACACTTGGAACCAATAAAATTGGCATTACAACTGAGACCAAACCAACATCAATTAACAATATTTTGATTTGTAATCAAACTGCTGATTTTGCTGATATGCTTGAATCAGATAATGATGCTTATGCTATTGAAGCTTATGAGCATCAAATATTTTTAAGACTTAAAAACCAATTGAAGGCATTTGATAATATGGTCGATAAAACTGAACTGCATAGCGCAATTGATAAAGCTAACAAAAAATTCGACATGAATAAAACAATCGATTCTGCAAAATCTCTGTATGGAAATATTGTAGATAAATTTAGGGTAGTATTAGGCAAGAAAAGGAGTTAGGATGAAAGATTTAAAAAAATACATAACTCCAGAAATCTTTGTTACTTATTTTGATAAGATTGATGTTATACAAGCTAGTACTCCAGGCCCTCAACCTGAACCATGGCCACCAAGCTTGGACGATCTAGACTCTGTAGACAATTAAGGCATATAGGAAGTATTGTGAAAATAGGGAGATAATATGGCTAAACTTAAAAATGTAAAAAGAAAATTTAAAAGAGTAAGAAAAGACACGAGAAGAAATATATGGCTTCTCGTCTTATGTACGGTTCTTGTTATAGGATCAATATTTGCATTTGTTCCTCCTCAAGAGAAAATCAAACAGGGCCTTGATATTCAGGGTGGCTTATCTGTTGTCCTATCAGCAAAGACTACTGATGGATCTTCAGATGTATCGTCTGAAGATATGGAAAAGTCACGATCAATTATTGAGAGCCGTGTTAATGCACTTGGTGCAAGTGAAGCTGTTGTATCACTTACTGGTGCCAACAACAACCAAATTCTTGTTCAGATCCCGGGTATGTCTGACACCCAAGAAGCACTAAACACAATCGGTAAAACTGGTAAGCTTGCTTTTGCTCGTCTAGATTCTTTTACAGATAAGGACGTTGTAGATAAAATTAATAACAACAAATACGGTACAAATTCTACTGTATCCGATGATTTTGGTGCTTCATTTTCAACAGGTGAGACCGAACACTTAAAGGTAAAACCTGGAACTTATACAGAGCTTATTACTGGTGATAATATCTCAAATGTAACTATCGGTAAGGCATCTGAGACATCTAGTGATTATGCCGTAAACTTGACTTTAGATGCAGCTGGGACTAAAGCATTTGCTGATGCTACAAAAGAGCTTGCTTCTTCTAAAGGTAAGATTGTAATTATACTTGATGACGAGGTTCAATCAGCTCCAGCAGTACAATCTGAAATTACTGGTGGGCAAGTGTCAATTACTGGTGGATACGATCAAGATGGCGCTAAGGCTATGCAGACAGTTCTTGAGAGCGGCTCGCTCCCTGTAAGTTTTACCTATGAACAATCACAAGTTGTAGGTCCAACACTTGGTCAAGACGCTTTGGCTTCTGGTGTACTTGTAGCACTTATTGGTATTGCCATCGTTATGATATACCTAATCTTTTTCTACAAGGGCTTAGGTACAATCACAACAGCGGCTATGTTAATCTTCGCTGTTTTGTATATGGGTATTTTAGGCTTGCTATCACAGCTTGGATTTTTCAGCTTATCGCTTTCTGGTATCGCAGGTATCGTACTTACCATTGGTATGGCGGCAGACTCGTCTGTTTTGACACTTGAGCGCTTCCGTGAAGAAATCAGAATGGGACGTACTGTTAAACAGGCATCTAAGAGTGGTGTTCACCATGCAATTATGACATCTATTGATGCTGACTCAGTAACTTTAGTTTCAGCCCTTGCATTATTCTTCTTTGCAGCTGCTACAGTTAAAGGTTTTGGCTTAACTTTGGCACTTGGTATTTGCTGCGACATTGTTATGATGTTAATCTTTAAAGCACCATTAATTAGGCTTCTAGCTCCAAAAGTAATGGCACGTCATCCTAAGTTCTGGGATATTGATGATTCGCTTAAATATTCTGGTGGTGTTGAGAAGTTATTAAATGGACCAGAAGAAGAACAATCTATTTTATTAAGCTCAATTAAGAAAATTAAGGGCCGCTTCATAAAGAAAGATATCAACTTTATGAAATTCCGTAAGGTGTTTTTAACTGCAGCAGCAGTTACAATGCTTATATGTGCAGGCTTCTTTGCTTTTAAAGGTTTGAACTTTAGCATTGAGTTTGTTGGTGGTACTTCAATTACTTTCCACGATACAGGAGACACGGGTATTGAGGATTTGCGTAATGCTTTTCATGAGGCTGGAATTAATGATGCTGTAATACAGACTACTTCTGCTGATGGACAAGAAGGCTTTTTGGTAAGAACTTCAACTACTAGCTCTGAAGACGCAACAACAATGGCTAAAACTGTTGCTGATAAATTTGGTTGGACAACAGAAAACTTTGAGGTAACAACAATTGGTCCTGATTGGGGAGCAGGTGTTATTACTGCGTCCTTGCAGGCTTTCTTTATATCAATTATTTTGATTATTGTATATATTGCAATTAGGTTTGAATACAAGATGGGTATTATGGCAGTAATTGCGCTTCTGCATGACATAGTATTAGTTGTTGGTGTTTACTGTATTTTCGGTCGTGAGATATCTCCTAATACGATAGCTGCTTTGCTGACTATTCTGGGTTATTCATTGTATGATACCGTTGTTGTGTTCCACAGAATTAACGACAATATGAAGCTTGGTACTGAGCGTTGTTCATTCTTGACAATGACAAACCATTCAATCAATCAAGTATTCTTAAGATCAATGAACACAACATTAACTTCACTTATTCCTGTTGTTTGTATGTTGTTCTTTGGAGGCGAGACTTTGAAAGACTTTGCATTCGCAATGACAATTGGTCTTGTTTGTGGTGCTTATTCATCAATCGCAATTGCATGTCCACTGTATTCATGGTGGAAGACACGTGAGCCAAAGAACTATAGATTAATGCGTAAATTTGGCACTGAGCCTCAACTTTTCTGTTTTACAACTCCTGAGGTTGCTAAGAAGGTAGGGCTTGAAGATAAAGTTTCTCCTGTTAAAGAAGGCCAAACTAAGAAAAAGAAGAAAGGTAAAAAATAATGAGCAATATTGACGAGACATATAATCGTTGGCTAGACAATGCTGATGAGTCCTTACAAGCTGAGCTTGAAGCTATGGACGAGCATGAGAAGAATGAGTGCTTTGGAACTTATCTGAGTTTTGGTACAGCTGGACTACGCGGATTTTTACGTGCCGGTACAAATGGCATGAATATCCATACAGTAGCTGCCGCTACACAAGGCCTCGCCAATTATTTAAACAAGAATTTCAAAAATCCTAGTGTTGCAATTGCTCGTGATTCGAGAAATAAAGGCGAGGAATTTGTTAAGGTTTGTGTAGGTGTACTTGCTGCCAATGGTGTTGTCGCTCATTATCACGAAGATGTTGAATCTACTCCGGGATTGAGCTTTACAGTGCGTGAGCTACATTGCAGTGCTGGTATCTGTGTTACGGCCAGCCATAATCCTGCAGAGTATAATGGTTATAAAGTATATGGTCCTGATGGTTGTCAGATTACAAGCGAAGCTGCTGCTTCTATTTCAAAAGAAATAAATTCACTTGATATTTTTGAAGATGTCAACATCTTAAATTTTGAAGATGCTAAATCAGGCGACTATGCAAATGTTGTTGATGCAACAGTAAGAGAAGCATTCATAACTGCTTGCTGTGATTGTTCAGTATCTTTTGATAACGACATCAAGATTGTATATACCGCACTTCATGGTACAGGTTATCCTGAGGTTATGGAGGCACTGCATCGCAATAATTTTGAGGATATAGTACCTGTAACTGAGCAGGCTGAGCCTAATGGAGATTTTCCAACTTGCCCTTATCCAAACCCTGAGACCGCAGATGCACTAGCTTTAGGTCTTAAATATTGCGAGGAGCACGATGCTGACTTGCTTATTGCAACCGACCCTGATGCTGACCGTGTTGGTGTTGCGCTTAAACATAATGGTGGATATACTAGATTAAATGGAAATGAGATTGGCGTATTGCTTCTTAATTATTTATGTGAGGCAAATGAAAATTTAGATGACAAGGTTTGCGTAACAACAATTGTGTCTTCTGATTTAGTTGATGCTATCGCTAAACATTATGGAGTAGAATTGCGTCGTACACTCACTGGTTTTAAATACATTGGCGAGCAAATCCTACATTTAGAAGAAGCCGATGCACGTGAGCGCTTCATGTTTGGTTTTGAGGAGAGTTGTGGTTATCTGCCAGGTACACATGTTCGCGATAAAGATGGTATTAGTGCTTGCTTGCTTATAGCACAGATGGCTGCAATGTATAAAAAGCAAGGGCGCGATTTGGTTGATGTATTAGAGGACTTATACAAACAATTCGGTTTTTATAAAAACGATCAAATTGCTGTTGAATACCCAGGCCTTGAAGGTGCTGATAAAATGGCTTCAGTTCTCGCTAATATCAGAAGGAATAATCCAAAAACATTTGCTGGTCTCAAAGTACTCGGGTGCAAGGATTATGAAGAAGACACACGCATGCTTGTTATAGGTGATCGTGATGATACTCCTGATGAGCTCTTGCCTAAGAGTAATGTTCTTGAGTTTCCACTAGAAGGTGGCTCTAAGATTATTGTTCGCCCAAGTGGTACTGAACCAAAGATTAAGGTTTACTGTTTTGGCTTAGGCAAAACAGAGGCAGATGCTCAAAAAATTATGGATTCTCTAAAGAGTTCTGTCAAGGAACTCTTGGCATAATGGTAATTGAAAATTATTATACTGAGCTGCCCGAAGTTAAAAAGCTTAAACTGTATAAATTAGCAGAATCCACATTGGGGCGTCAAGGAGTGGTGCCTTGTGCATCTATTAATTTTGTCTCAGTAGAAGAGATTCATAAATTAAATAAGCAGTACAGAAACATTGATAGGCCAACAGACGTATTATCTTTTGAATCTGATATCGAAGATGATGCTGGGGATATTTTTATTTGTGTTGATGTGGCACGAGAAAATAATCCTGATTTAGAAGAAGAGCTGCGCTTGCTAACAGTACATGGAATGCTACATCTGTGTGGTTATGATCATATGAATGACAACGAGGCAGAAATTATGGAGGCTGAGGAGAGGGCATGTTTAAAAGCGGATTTATAGCTCTTGTTGGCAGGCCTAACGCTGGCAAATCCACGCTTATAAATAAGCTTATAGGCAAGCATGTTGCTGCAGCCACAGATGTGCCACAGACTACTCGCCATCGTATTAGGGCAATACTAAACAAGCCTAATATGCAGGCGATATTTGTAGATACTCCAGGGCTTCATAGGCCTTACGACGTACTTGGTCAAGAGTTAAACGAGTCAGCTTTCCAGGCAATTGCCGATTGCGATGTTGTTTGCATGCTGATAGACGCAACTGCCGATGTTGGTGCTGGTGATAAGTGGGTTGCAAGTCATATTCCTAATACTCACAAAATTTGTATTATCTCAAAAGCTGATCTTGTAGACGATAACCAATTAAACAAACAAATCGAAAATGCTTCTGTATTGTCTGATTGGGATGCTTTTGTTGTGCTGAGCTCAATTACTGGTAAAAATATAGATGCTTTAATAGAAGAGATTGAAAATTTATTGCCAGAGGGACCAAAATGGTTTCCTGTTGATATGAAAACTGATCAGGACACGGATGTTTTAATTGCAGAGATGATAAGGGAAAAGGTTCTGCTTAATGTTTATGATGAGGTTCCTCATAGTGTAGGTGTTGCTGTTGATAATATAGATAATAAAAAAATTTATGCAACAATATATGTTGAACAGGATAGCCAAAAGGGCATAATTATTGGACGTGGGGGCGAGATGCTCAAAAAAATAGGCCATGATTCTCGCTTAGATATTCAAAAACTGCTATCTCATAAGGTGTTTTTGGATTTAAGCGTTAAAGTTAAAAAGAATTGGCGACGCGATTATAATATGGTAAGAAAGTTTGGCTACAGTGCAGAATAAAGTACGAGGCATAGTATTAAAAAAGACGAAGTTAGCTGAGACTGACTTAATTATTACACTTCTTTGTGAGGACGGATCACAACTGCGTGCTGTTGCAAAATCTGCTCGAAAACCAAGCTCAAGTTTTGCATCACGTTTAGAGTTGTTTTGTTTAGTTGAAATGTTGATTGCTCATGGTAGAAATTTGGCTATTGTTAGAGAAGTTAAATTGATTGAACCTTACACAAATATTAGGGGAGACGTTGATAAAGTTTCAGCTGTAAGCCCAGCTCTTGAACTATTGGCACGTACTACAAGACAAGACCTACCTCTTCCTGCACTTTATTCATTGACTGTAAGTTTTTTGAAAGAGGTAAATAAGATTGGAGACGTACTCTACGACTACCTAAAAGTGTTGTGTTGCGCTCACTTGCTTAAAACTTGTAGTTACCTAGGTTATAGACCAAACTTTACAAGCTGTGTTTTGTGTGGGCGAGAGAGGTCTTTAAGTTCTGTTGACTTGCCAACACCTTTTAGTTACACAGATGGAGGATTAGTATGTTCGCATTGTGCAAATACAGAAATGTCTACAGTATCTCAACAAGCACTTCTTTTGTCTCATCAATTAATCCATACAAAGTTCAGCGAAATAGCTCTGATTAGCACAAATACTGAGGCCATTAATCAGACCCTCGCATTTTGCAAAAATTGGATTATATATCACCTGGATATTAAGTTACGCTCGCTAGACTTGTATTTATGATAGGTTTTCTGGACCGAAGCTGTCTGGCAATAGTTCGTTTAAAGTGTTTATTTGGTATTTTGTTATGTAACATTTTCAATATTGCAGCCTGAATATATATTACCATTCTTAGCCACTAGTGCATTATTTTGCATCTAGATTTTCTCCTTTGTGAGACGCGTAAAAGTCTTTAACATCATCGTATTTATCTTCTTCTATAATGTATTCCAGAGCTTTGATTGCAACGTTGATTGATTTTGATGTATCTTCAGTCATAACCTGATCAAGCCCTGCTTTTTCGCGTTCTTGATTCCATACAACATGAAATACAGAAGCACATCTAGCTTTTAGAGTTGAAGCAACAACAAACAATGCTGAGGATTCCATTTCAGATGCTTTTACATGTAAGCTTTTCCAAGCGTCCCATTTTTCATTTAATTCATATCCCATTGGCATTTTATTGGGTGAGTGCTGACCATAGAAAGAATCTTTACATTGGACAACACCAACGTGTGTCCTATATCCAAGCTCACGTGCTGCACGGTAGAGCTCATAAGTTAAAAAGATATCAGGAACAGCTGGGTATTCGATAGGGGCGTATTCGCAAGATGTATGCTCGAATCTAATTGCTCCGTTAGCAATTACAACGTCATCAGCTTGAACGTTCATGTCGATTCCGCCGCATGTGCCAACTCTGATAAAGGTGTCAGCGCCAATCATGTTAAGCTCTTCCATAGCGATGGCAGCTGATGGACCTCCGATACCTGTAGAGCAAACACTTACTTTTTCTCCCTTTAAGTAACCGGTGTATATATTGAATTCTCTATTGTATGCAACATGATGAGCGTCGTCAAAATGCTCGGCAATTGCTTCGCAACGTCCTGGATCACCTGGCAAAATTACATATTTACCAACGTCTCCGCGCTTGCATCTAATATGATATTGTAAATCTAGGTCTTGCATTAAATACCTCCTTGAAAATTTTCATTATTATACAACAAAATTACAAATTTATGTTAAAATACCACCTTGGTTGTACTCAGTTATCAAAATAGTTGATTACTTAGTTAGACGAAAGGAAGAAAATTATGGCATCAAAATTGAGTATTAGTAAAGAGACTAGCCAAAAGTTAATTAAGGATTTTGGCAAGTCAGAAAAAGATTCTGGTAGTGCAGAGGTTCAAGTTGCAATACTTTCAGAGAGAATTAGTAACTTAACAACACATTTAAAAGACCATCCAAAAGACAATCATTCTCGTACAGGACTTATGAAGTTGATTGGTAAAAGACGCGGTCTGCTTTCCTACATTAAAGCACGTGATATTGATGAGTATCGTGCATTAATTAAAAAACTTAAAATACGTGATAACGTTTAAGTTTTTAATTTTGACAACTAAATAGAAGTAAAATAAAAGAACTAGAAACGAAACGAGGTATTAATGGAAAAAATTGTAGAAGAATTCGATTTGTACGGTAAGCATTATACTTACCAAACTGGCGAGCTTGCAAAACAAACATCGGGTGCAGTGCTTGCTACATGTGGAGACACATCTATTTTAGTTACATCAGTTGTATCAACAGAAGAAAAGAATTATGACTTTTTCCCACTAACAGTAGATTTTATCGAAAAAATGTATGCTGTGGGCAGAATTCCAGGCGGTTACTTGAAGCGTGAGGCAAAACCATCTGATAAGGCAACTTTAATCGCACGTACAATCGACCGTCCAATTAGAACTGGTTTCCCGGACGGGTTTAAACAAGAAGTCCATATTGTTGCCACATCACTTGTATGTGATGAAGACAACGCACCAGATACAGTTGCTGTTAATGGTGCTAGTGCGGCACTCATGGTTGCTGGAGCTCCATTTGCAGGGCCTGCATCATGTGTTAGAATTGGTAGAAGTAAAGAAACTCAAGAGTTTATCGTAAATCCTACTTATGCTGAATTAGAAAATTCTGACCTTGATTTAACAGTAGCAGGTACTGCTGATTTTATTTCAATGGTAGAGGCAGGGGCAGAAGAAGTATCTGAAGACGTTATGCTTGAAGCTCTTAATTTTGCCCAAAAGGTGATTGGTGAATTTTGCGAGGCTCAACAAAAATTTATCGATAGAGTAAATCCAACTCCAATGGAATATAAGATTCATGAGGCTGATCCAAAAGTAGCTGAGTTGGTTACTGCTCATCAATCAGATATGGATGCTTGTGTTAACGATGCGGACATTGACTCACGTAAAACTAAAATTTCTGATTTGAAAGCATCAATTACTGCTGAGTTTACAGAAGAAGAACAAACTGAGTGGGCAGCAGACATTGCCGCTGAGCTTAAACTGCTCGAAAAACATTCAATGCGTGAGATGGTTATTAAAACTAAAAAGCGTATTGATGGACGTGAGATTAAAGAGATTCGCCCGCTGCATATTGTTGGCGATTATCTGCCAAGAGTACATGGATCTGGTCTTTTCCAACGTGGACAAACCCAAGCATTAAGTATTTGCACATTGGGTATGCTCACAGAGGCTCAACGCGTTGATGGTATTGAGCCAGAAAAAGAGCGTCGTTACATGCATCATTATAATTTCCCACCATATTGTACAGGTGAGGTTGGACGTATGGGCTCTCCAAAACGTCGTGAAATTGGTCATGGTGCTTTGGCTGAAAGAGCACTTGCTCAAGTGTTGCCTAGTGAGGAAGAATTCCCATATGCAATTAGAGTGGTATCAGAAGTTTTAGAATCCAATGGTTCAAGCTCAATGGCTTCTACCTGTGGTTCAACTCTGGCACTCATGGATGCAGGTGTTCCAATCAAACGTCCTGTATCTGGTATTGCAATGGGTCTTATTAAAGAAGGCGACGAGTATGTAGTACTTTCTGACATTCAAGGCTTAGAGGACTTCTTAGGAGATATGGACTTTAAAGTATGTGGTACAGAAAAAGGAATCACTGCACTTCAGATGGACAATAAAGCTAAGGGTTTAAGTGTTGAATTGTTAAATGAGGCTCTAGACCAAGCAAAAGAGGGAAGAGCATTTATACTTGATGCAATGCTTAAAGCAATTCCAGAGGTTAGACCTGAGCTTAAAGATCATGCTCCAAAAATTGAGACAATCAAGATTCATCCGGACAAAATTAGGGATGTTATTGGACAAGGTGGAAAAGTAATTAAGAGCATCCAGGAGGAAACTGGAGCTGTAATTGAAATTTTAGAAGACGGCACAACACGTATTGCTGCTGCTGCAAAGCGAGCAGGTGATGCCGCTCTTCGTATGATAAATGACATTATCCATGATCCTGAAGTTGGCGAGGAATTTGTAGGTGAAGTTGTTGCCATTAAAGACTTTGGTGCTTTTGTAAAGCTTACTGCCACTAAAGATGGTCTTCTTCATATTTCAAAGATTGCTAATGGAAGAGTAAGAAGCGTCGAAGACGTGCTTGATATTGGTGATTCTGTTGAAGTTGTTATTACTGATATTGATAGAAGCGGCAAAATTTCACTTGATAGACTTAACAAACCAGATGCTCCGGATGGCGAGATGAAGCCAGATAAACCTTATGAAGGTTTTAACAAGCGGAGATAGGCATGTCTAAGTCAAAGCATACTTTTAGATATAAACATGCATCTGTAAATAAAGTTAGACCAAAGCTTACAAAGGGAGCTGAAAACAAACAGCTCCCTCAAAAAGCAAAAGTCAGAAAACCAATACAGAAAGACAAAAACGCTAAGCTCAGAATTATTCCTATCGGTGGCGTTGATGCTATTGGTAAAAACATGACAATTTTTGAATGTGGTGAACACATGATTATGCATGATGCAGGGTGCATGTTTCCTGACGATGCTCAGCGTGGTATTGATTTAATTTTGCCTGATTATGGATATGTTCTAGACAATCAGTCAAAATTAAAAGCAATACTTATTACTCATGGACATGAAGACCATATTGGATGTTTGCCTTATTTAATCAAAGATCTAGATAAAACAGTACCAATTTATGGAACAAAATTAACTATAGGATTAATTAAAGTTAAATTTGAAGAGCACGGTATAAAAAATGCTCAATTCCATGAAATAAGTTCTGGTGATTCTACAAATATTGGCTGTTTTCAGGCAAACTTTTTTACTGTGAATCATTCAATACCAGGTGGCGTTGGTATTTATCTTCAAACACCTGCAGGAAATATATTGCATACTGGAGATTTTAAACTAGATACAACTCCAATCGATGGTGAGATTACTGATTTCTCGTTAATATCTAAATTTGCAAAGACTGGTATAGATGTGCTTATGAGTGATTCTACTAATTCGTTAATTAAAGAATTTACTCCATCTGAAGCAGTAGTAGGGCCCGTGCTCGAACAGATTATTGATCGTGCACCTGGTAAAGTTATTATTGCATCCTTTGCAAGTCATATACATCGCATTCAGCAAGTATGTGATGCTGCCGTTGCATGTGGCAGAAAAGTCGTTGTAACAGGCCGTTCGATGATTCAAAATACCGAGATTGCTAGAAAGCTTGGGTATTTGCATGTATCCGATGATGATATTATTGATGCTTACGAATTAAGCAGTATTCCATCTGATGAAGTCGTAGTTTTATGTACTGGTAGTCAAGGGGAGCCCTTGAGCGCTCTTGCTCGTATGGCATGTGGCAATCATAAGGTTATATCTATTGATGAAGGTGACACAGTAATTTTGTCTGCAACTCCTGTTCCAGGAAATGAAAAAGCTGTTGATTCTGTTATTAATGATCTATCGAAAATTGGCGTTGATGTATACGATAAAACAAGAGCGTTAGTTCATGTTTCAGGCCATGGTGCATCTGAAGAACTCAAAATTATGATTGCAATGTGTGATCCATATGCGTTTATTCCTGTTCATGGCGAGGCTCAGCATCTTCTTGCTCATGCAAGGCTCGCTGACGAGGTTGGAGTTGACGCTAACAATATTTTTGTTTGTGATAATGGTGATGTAATTGAGCTTTCTACTTCTGGTGTCAAGAGATGCGATCCGGTGCAAAGCGGTGTGGTTTTTGTTGATGGATTATCCGTAGGCGATACGTCAGAGGATGTAATAGATCAACGTAGTCAATTATCTGACGGTGGAGTTGCTGTAATCAGTGGAGCCATAAAAGGTAACAAGGTGATAGGTTCTCTTCATGTATCGCTTCTCGGTGTTTCCGGTGATGAAAATTCACTTCATGACGATCTTAGACGTACAGTAATTGGTGCACTAAATAAGGCTTTAAAGAAGGGTACTGACATGAATCATTTGCGCAAAGTTGCAAAAGATGCTCTGCTTTCAATTTTATGGGAGCGAACAAATCAGCGTCCAATGGTTGTTGTTAATTTGACGGAGGTCTAGTTGGCTGAAGGCAAACAAAAAAGAAAAAAGTTAGAAGAGCAAAAAGCACAGGGTATTATTGACAATAAAGCTAAAAATGACATCATAGGTGTTGTTTTTATTGTACTTGGCGTTGCCCTTCTTGCTGTATCTCTAATACCTACAAATGCTCCTGTGACCTCGTTTTTAGTTAATGCATTAAAGTACGTTTTTGGTATTGGAATTTATGTTTTTCCTCTTGTTTTGGCAGGCATTGGTGTTTCGTTTTTTATGCATATGGCAAGACAGAAGGTTACTGTTAGAGTAAGTATTGGGCTCTCTATTATATTTATTGCCATACTAACTTTAATTAGTTTGACAAGTCCAGCTGTTGTGGCAGAACGTCAACAAGATTTATTTCAAATTGAGAGTATAGTCAATTTTGGGGGAGTGATAGGCGCCGCAATCGCTTGGATTGGCGTTACACTATTAGGCCCTGTTGTTACTGCAATTTTGATGGTAGGATTGATAGTTACTGGTCTTATCGTTATAGGGCTTTCAATTACAAAAATTGTTGCTAGGTTAAAACAACGTAGAGATGATATTGAACGTGCACAACAAACTCTCGAAGATAGGCCAAAAATTAAATTATTTAAGAAGAAAGACAAACAAGCATCTATTGAAACTAAAGCAATTGCTGATGTTGAAGATGAAATTGAGTTTGAACCTAATCAAAATGAGACTCGTAAATTAGTTCAAGAAGAGCCTCCTAAACCTAAAGCAGAACCAAAGAAAACTCAAGTCTTGAAAAAGCCTGCTGTTGCTCAGCCTAAACCTCAAGAAGGTTTTGAGTTACCTAGTATGGATGTATTAGACTCATCTGTAGATGTTGTTGAACAGTCAAATTCCGAACTTAAAGGTACTGCTTCTAAATTACAAGAAACTTTAGGAGAGTTCGGAATATCTGCAAAAGTAGTAGGCTGGGTTCCTGGTCCTACAGTAACATTATTTAAAGTTGACTTGCCAGCAGGAATTCGTGTTAGCAGAATTACTGCCTTAAACGATGATATTGCACTTGCCCTGGCAGCTCCAGGGGTTAGAGTTTTTGCTCCAATACCAGGTACTACATATGTTGGTATTGAAATTCCAAACTCAACTAGACAAACAGTAATACTCTCTGAAGTGTTGTCTAAGGCTAAGAGTGGACCATTGCAATTGGCTATCGGTAAAGACGTTGAAGGCAAAGCAATATTGTCTGATCTTTCTCGTATGCCTCACCTGCTTATTGGTGGTACTACTGGTTCTGGTAAATCAGTGTCAATCAATTCTATGATAATGTCCATACTTATGAGAGCTACACCATCTGAAGTTCGACTTATCTTAATAGATCCTAAGAGGGTAGAGTTTACTCCATATAATGGAATCCCTCATCTCTACGTTCCTGTTGTCACAGAACCTAAAGAGGCTGCAAGTGCGCTATCTTGGGGTGTTGCTGAGATGGAAAATAGGTTGCGTATCTTCTCAGAAAATGGAGTTAGAAATATTGGTGGTTATAATGCTAAAGCTCAAAAGTCTGACGATATGGAAGAACTTCCATATATCGTAATTATTATTGACGAGCTTGCTGATTTGATGATGGCTATGGGCAAAGAAGTTGAGTTTTCAATTTCTCGTATTGCTCAATTAGCTAGAGCTGCAGGCATTCATTTGATTGTAGCCACTCAGCGTCCATCAACTAATGTTGTAACAGGACTTATTAAGGCTAATATTACTAATAGAATTGCTTTTAACGTAGCAAGCGGTATAGACTCGCGAGTAATACTTGATACTGGCGGAGCTGAGAGCTTGATTGGTCTTGGCGATTTGTTATTTTCAAAACCAGAATTTTCTAAACCTTTGCGTGTCCAAGGTTGCTATGTTTCTGAAGATGAGATAAAAACTGTAGTAGAGCACTTAAAGAAACAAGGCGAACCAGACTATCATAATGATATATTAAAAACAAATGTAATTAATGTTAGCGACGCTTCCGCATCAGGAACAGTTGGCGATGACGATGCTCTACTTTGGGAAGCTGCTGATATGGTTGTGTCAGCTCAACATGGTTCAACTTCAAGCTTACAACGACGTTTTAAAATTGGATATGCGCGTGCTGGACGCATTATGGATATGTTAGAAGAAAAGGGTATTGTTGGGCCCCAGAATGGCTCTAAACCAAGAGAAGTTTTGGTAGATCATAGTGAACTTGATGGCATTAAAGCTTTAAATGACTATGAATCTGATGAGTAGCTTTATGATATAATCGCAATGGTGTTTTAAGGAGGTCGAAATGGCAGATTCTAAATTAGCTGAAGCAATTCTTGCGGGAGTTGGTGGCAAAGAGAATGTTGACATGCTCACACACTGCGCAACGCGCCTTAGATTTACGCTAAAAGATGCTAGTATTGTTGATGGTAAAAAACTCGACTCCACAAAAGGAGTTATGGGTGTAGTTCCTCAAGGAGACACATCATACCAAATTGTTATTGGTGGTGGAGTTGCTGATGTTTACGAAGACGTAAACGCATTGCTTGGTAAAAAATCTTCTTCTATAGCATCAAATGATGATGTGAAAGCGAAAGAACGCGACAAAATTAAAGGCAAAAACAAATTTGTTGATAGCTTTTTTGAATTTCTGTCAGATTCGTTTAGACCAATTATTGGTGTATTGCTTGGCGCATCATTAATTATTGCAATAATTAACTTGCTCATTACTTTCGGAGTAATTAAAGATGCTTCAGATACTCCTTCGACATTGTTTTTAAATGCAATAGCACAAGCTGTATTTTACTTCCTACCAGTTATGATTGCATATAACGCATGCAAGAAACTCAAAGTTGATCCTTGGGTAGGAGCTGTTTGTATGTTAGCGTTATTTACGCCACAGTTTTTAGCATTAATGTCTCCAGAAATGTATTCTAATGTATTTTCAGCCACAGGACCTGGTAAGGAAGCTGCTCTAGGTGCCCTTAATACTTTTACTGACGCAACCTTAGGTAAAGATGGTACAACATATGTTACGCAAGTATTTAATTTACCAATGATTTTGTTCAACTACAAAGGTAATGTTTTTGTACCATTGCTTATGAGTGGCTGCTTAGCGCTACTATATAAAGGATTAAAGAAGATTATCCCTCCTACAGTACAGCTTGTTTTTGTACCGTTCTTAGCAATGTTGATAATGGTTCCTTTTACAGCATTTGTTATAGGACCTATTGGTGTTACGGCAGGTTCATACTTAGGTATAGGCCTGGCTTGGCTAAACAATAACGCGCCATTTATATTTGCAATTGCAATTCCACTGTTGTATCCGTTCCTAGTACCACTAGGCCTACATTGGCCATTAAATGCATTGATGCTTGTTAATATTGATACTTTAGGATATGACTTTATTCAAGGTCCAATGGGTTGTTGGAACTTTGCCTGCTTTGGTGCTACGTTTGGTGTTTTATATCATGCTCTTCGTGAAAGAGATGTTGAAATGCTTGGTGTATCAGGTGGTGCGCTTGCCGCAGGTTTCTTAGGAGGTGTGTCTGAACCTTCTTTATATGGTATTCACTTGCGTTACAAAAAGATTTATAAGAGGATGATTCCTGGTTGTTTAGCAGGTGGCGTAACTATTGCTGTACTTGGCTTTCTGTTTCCATCAAGCGCTGCTCCAGGAGTTACAACTACAGCCTTTGCGTTTACTTCATTATTAACTATTCCTGTTTTTAATCAGGTTTGGGTATATGCAATTTCTATCGCTGTCGCATTTATTGTTGCAGCTGGCTTAGTTATTGCGCTTGATTATAGAACACCACAACAAAAAGCTAAGATGCGTGCATTTAATGCTGCTGGTTTGTTAGGCTTATATGGCGTAGAAGATATTTTCCAATACACTGAAGAAGAACAAGCTAAGCTAGCAAATAAAGAAGCTGAAGAAACATTTAGTATTAACTTGAATGCTCCTATTTCTGGAAAAGGTATTACACTTAAAGAAAGCGGAGATAAGGTTTTTGCCATGAAGGCATTGGGCGATGGTATGGCTATTGTTCCTGATAAACAAAAGGCTCAAATTTTATCTCCTATAGATGGAAAATTAACTGCTATTGCTGTTGATTTACATGCATATACAATTATGGGTGATAATGGCGTGGGCGTTCTTGTTCATGTTGGTGTAGATACAGTTAACTTGCATGGAAAAGGTTTTAAGATTATTACAAAACAGGGCAGTGAGGTTAAAGCAGGACAAGCTATAGCTGAAGTTGATTTTCCATTACTTGACAAAGAAGGATATAAGATTCCAGTATTTGTTACTGTTGTTAACACAAACAATATGCAAAGTGTTGATATCCTAAAAGCTGGTGAAGACGTGAAAGCAAAAGATGCAATTATTAATGTTATTGGATAAATGAGCGCAAGAGATCACAGAAATATAAGAATCAGACGGAAAAGAGAAACGGAAAGTTCTGTTCAAAACTATGGCGATATCTTGCGCGATGCTAGGACACAACAGGGCATGTCTACATACGATGTAGCTCGAAACTTGCATGTCAGAGAAGACATTGTTGTTGCTATAGAAGAAGGCGATTTTTCGCAAATTCCTCCTCAAGGATATTCGCGCAATATGATTAAGTCTTACGCAAGAATGCTTGGATTAAACGCGAATAAAATTACTAATATGTTTCTAGATTCTGAATATTCGTATCGCATCGGTAAAGAGCGCAAGAATAGACAGAAGATTACCGATGAGAATAAAAAACGCGTTCCTCAGTCAAACATTGTTAAATCAAGATTTAGGACTCCTCGTCAGCAAATTGAAGATAGTCAGAGAAGTGCGGATAGACAAAGTCCTCGCCGTACTAATACAGGTATTTCTAATAGGGAAATTCATTCATTTGATAGAAAGTACAATAATACACCTCGGGCTCGCAGAGAATATGACAACGAACAAGAAATTAGACGAGGTCGTAATACTTTTGGAGACGATAATGATTACGATAATGCCAGAGCCCGTTTGCAGGCAAGACGTCAAACAACGGAGAGTCCTCTAAAACATAGAGAACAAATTGGGCGCTCTCAGTATCAAGATAGCGGATCTAGCAATGGTTTTCAGTTTATGAACGTGTACAATGCTGGCAAGTCTGGTATACAACCACAGAATATTAAACTTCCAATTATTATTGCTGCGGTTACAATTCTTGTAATTATTCTCATTCTATTTTTGTTCTTTATGGGCAGAGCTCAAGAAAATGCAAAAACTGATGTTTCAAATATCCAGGTAACAGGGCTTACTGATCCAGATCAGACCGATAAAGATACAGCTAAAGAAAAAGAAAAAGAGCAGGAAGTGCTTACAGCTCCAAATGAGTTAGACGTAAACTATAAAGTTAAAGATGGCGCTTCAGCCTATATTGAGGTTTATGATGCAACATCAAATAAACCAATGAAATCTCAGCAATTATCAAGTGGACAGACTGGCACATTAAAACTAAAGCCAACTGAGAGGCTCGTAACCACAAGTCCACAAAATATAACATTTACTACTTCAGCTGGTGTGACACTAGAGCTGGTTGATACTTACAATACAGGTATTTACATGTATACTTACAATAAAGATGAATATCAAAGTCAGTTAAAAAGTAAAGGAGCGAGCAGTAATGGCAAAAGACAATAGTTTTGACATAGTTTCAGAGATTGATATGCAAGAACTCGACAACGCAATCCAACAAGCTAAACGTGAAGTAAAAACTAGGTATGATTTAAAAGATTCTGGAAGCGATGTTGATTTTGATAAAAGCAATAATCAAGTTCATCTGTCCGCTCCGAGTGATTTTGTTTGCAATCAAGTTAAAGATATAGTTCAAAGCAAATGCGTTAAACGCAATGTTGATCTAAAGGCTCTAAATTGGGGTAATATCGAACCTGCTGCTGGCGCTACTGTAAAGCTTGATGCCAGCATTGTTAGTGGAATCGATAAGGAAATAGCTAAAAAAATTAATAAAGACATAAAAGATAAAAAATTAAAAGTTAAAACTCAAATTGAAGGCGAAAAAATTAGAGTATCTTCTCCTAAAAGAGATACTTTACAAGAAGTTATTCAATTCCTAAAAGAAAAAGATTACGGACTGCCATTGCAGTATGTCAACTATCGCTAATAAATTATATTTTGATACACTAGGCTGTGCAAAAAATCATGTTGATACAAATCACATGATTGATGACTTGTCCAATAATGGTTATGCAATAGTCGATAATCCTGATGTCGCAGATATTATTATATTAAATACCTGCGCTTTTATTGAAGCCGCAACAAGTGAGAGTATAGATACCTTTTTTGATTATAAAAATCAATACCCTGAAAAAAAGATTGTTGTAGCTGGTTGTTTGGTATCTAGATACAAGGACGATTTAAAAAAATCTTTATCTGAAGCTGATATGTTTATATCATGCAATCAAGAAGAAAATATTGTAGACATTTTAGGTAAATTAAATGAAATAGGCAATAAACCAGAAGAAAATAAATCATACGAGTATGTGAAAATTTCTGAAGGTTGTAATAGATTTTGCTCTTATTGCACAATCCCTTTTATTAGAGGTAGATATAAAAGCATTCTATATGAGGATATAGCTAGGGATGTAAAGAAAACTAACGCAAAAGAAATAGTTTTAGTCGCACAAGATTGCGGTGCTTGGGGATCTGATATAGGTTCTAAGCTAAGCTATTTGTTAGATAAACTCGCAAAAGATTTCCCAAACAAGCTATTTAGGGTTTTATATATTCAACCAGATGCAATTGATAAGGATTTAATTGCTATATTTAAGTTCAATAAAAATATTGTAAATTATTTTGATGTACCGATACAGCATGTCTCAAGTAGATTGCTTAAGTCTATGAATAGAAAACCTCTGAATAATTTTTATGATTTAATTAAATCGAATATTCCAGATGCTAAACTTAGAACTACAATTATTGTTGGATATCCGGGAGAAACAGAAGAAGATTTTGAAGAACTCTGTGATTTTATAAATAAAGATTACTTTGATTATGTTGGCATTTTCAAGTACTCTCAAGAGGAGGGAACTAAAGCTGCTAAATTAGATAATCAGGTAGATGAAGATACAAAAAACAGAAGATTCAATATATTGCGAGATATATGCGACAGTTTAAGTTTAGGCAAAATTGATAAATATATTGGGACCGTACAGCAAATTATTGTTGAGGGCGCCGAAGATGATAGAATGTATGGAAGGTGCCAATTTCAAGCTCCTGATGTCGATGGTGTTGTTTATTTTCCATATACTAAAAACATAAATATAGGCGAGACAGTATCTGTTAAAATTAAAGACAGCGAATTATATGATTTAGTAGGGGAGTTAATTGAAGTGGACTAGTGCAAATACGGTTACTGTTATAAGGATTCTTTTTGTTCCTGTATTTGTTGTTGCCTTACTCTCGCCATGGCCAAGATGGATTGACGGATCGGGAAGTATTGATTTTATTAAGCCATGGGTAGCTCTTTTAATATTTGTAGTTCTGTCCCTTACAGATAGCTTAGATGGATACTTAGCTCGTAGTAAAAATCAAGTAACTAATTTTGGTAAATTCATGGATCCTCTCGCCGATAAAATACTTGTTTTTGCTGCTCTATTAGCGTTTATTGAACTCGGTGTATTGCCTTCATGGGTGGTGCTTGTAATATTAATTAGAGAGTTTATTGTGGCTGGGGCGAGGATGTTAGCAGCTTCTCAAGGTAAGGTTGTTGCTGCTAGTTGGTATGGTAAGGCAAAAACAGTGACTCAGATTATAGCTATTGTTTTGTTTATTCTAAAAATGGCTTTAACAGATTATTCAGATCCTCTATATATTATTGCCTGGATAGTTATGATTGTCGCACTTATTCTTACTGTTGTTTCAATGATTGATTATTTAATTAAATGTAAGGATGTATTTTCTGATAACAATGACGCAAGGGACGTAATTAACTTAGCTACCAAGAAAAACTTAAAAATTGGATGTGCTGAGAGTTTAACTGGTGGAAAAGTGGCATCGTCACTAACTGAAATTCCTGGGGCATCTCTTGTGTTTATGGGCGGTATTGTGAGCTACGATTATGATGTTAAGAGCAAAATTTTGGACGTAGACAATACTCACTTGAAAAAAAATGGAGCAATAAATGCTAAAACTGCCGAGGATATGGCAGTGGGTGCCAGAAAAAAACTAAACTGTGATATAGCTGTTTCTACAACTGGAATAGCAGGTCCAGATACAGATGAGTTTGATACTCCAATAGGTAGAGTATACATTGGAGTTGCTACAAAAGATAGCGTTTCTTCACATGAATATAACTTTAGCGGAAACAGGGAACAAATTCAGCAATTGAGCGTTGATAATGCAATTTCTTTGCTTAAAAAAACAATAAAACAATGTCAATAATTTAATTCTATATGTATATAATTAAGACACTTGCCAAGAGTAATTTTCTTCAATATTATTGCCAGAAAAATTGATGAAAGGAGATTTTAGATGGCAGAAGAAAAAATAGACAACTTAGAGTTAACCACTTCTGAGATTGAAAAGAAATTTGGACGTGGTTCAATCATGAAACTTGGCGAAAGTGCTGCTAATTTTGACATGGGAGTAATATCCACTGGTGCGTTATCGCTCGATGTAGCCCTGGGTATTGGAGGCATTCCAAGAGGCAGGATAGTAGAGATTTATGGTCCCGAATCAAGTGGCAAAACCACATTAGCCCTACAAATTGTCGCAGAAGCTCAAAGCTCAGGCGGTGTTGCTGCATATATCGATGCTGAACACGCATTAGACCCAGTATATGCTGCTAAAATTGGAGTGGATGTAGATCAATTACTTATTTCGCAGCCAGATAATGGTGAGCAAGCGTTAGAGATTTGTGACATGTTGGTTAAAAGTGGTTCTGTTGATGTAGTTGTTGTAGATTCTGTTGCAGCTCTTGTACCAAAAGCTGAAGTGGAAGGCCAGATGGGTGATGTGACTGTTGGCCAGCAAGCAAGGTTGATGAGTCAGGCACTTCGTAAACTTGCAGGTTCGCTTTCAAAGTCTGAAACATCATGTATATTCATTAATCAGCTTAGGGAAAAAATTGGTGTCATGTTTGGAAGTCCTGAGACAACTACTGGTGGCCGTGCACTGAAGTATTTCTCTACAGTAAGACTTGATATTAGACGCAAAGAATGGATTAAGCAGGGAACAGAGGCAATTGGAGCTAGAGTTAAGGTTAAAGTTGTAAAAAATAAGGTGGCGCCGCCCTTTAGACTCGCTGAATTTGATTTAATGTTTGGTGAGGGGATATCAAAGATTGGCTGTATTATCGATATGGCTGTTGATGCAGGCATTATTAAGAAATCTGGCTCTTGGTTTGAGTATAATGATGAAAAAATTGGCCAAGGCAAACTTGCTGTTAAATCTACACTTCATACAAATGCTAAATTATGCACTGAAATTGAAAACAAAGTCAAGGCTGCTTATGGTATATCGGCCGAAAAAAAGAAAAAGTCAAAGTAGCGCATTTGACCGTATTGTATCTTTAGTTAATTATCGAGAACGTTGTACAAAAGAGCTCTTCAACAGGCTCGTTAAACAAGAAAAATTCACGATAGAAGAATTTAATGACGCTATAAAATTAGCTAAAGATTACAATTTGGTCAATGATGAACGCTATGCTGAATTTTATATAAGAGACAAGTTTGAGCAGTATAGGGGCTCGTATTTAATAGAAAAACATCTGTCAAGTATGGGGATTAAGGCTGATCTAGATATAATTAAATCTATGGAAGAAGATAAAGCATATGAATATATTGTCAGCCATAAACCCAGGTCAAAAGATATATATCATGGATCACTAAGAAAACTTATTTCTAGAGGGTATCCGAGCGATATTGCTATAAAAGTTACGAATAAATATATTGATAATTTGCTATAATAGCCTCCAGACTACACAGGAGGTTGAATTATGGAAATTGTAGCAATTATTGTAGGAGTTGTAGTCGCATTGGCAGTTGGCTTTGTGGGTGGATATTTTATAGCCAAAAAAGTTGTAAGTGCAAGCGCTGAAGGCGCACGTGATAAAGCTGAAAATATACTGGATAAAGCCAAGAATGATGCGGAAACAATTGTTAAACAGGCAAAGTTAGAGGCTAAAGATCAAAAAATTAAGATTAAAGCCGAGGTTGAGGAAGAAAACAAAGAGCGTATGCGTGAAATTCACGCACAAGAAAACAGAAATTCTCAACGTGAAGCAAGTTTAGACAAAAAAGAAGATTCTCTTAATTCTAAAGAAGATTCATTGCAGTCTTTTCAGCTTGACTTAGACAAACGTGAAGAGAAAATTGCTGATTCTGAGAAGCGCATCAACATTCAATTAGAGCATGTAAGTGGTATGACTCAAGAAGAGGCAAAGCAAGAACTTCTAGCCAATTTAAAAGATGAAGTAACTTCTCAGTCAGCTTTTATTATCAGACAAGCAGAGGAACAAGCTAAGCTTGAGTCTGACAGAAAAGCTCGAGAAATTGTAAGTTTGGCAATTCAGCGTATTGCATCTGATCATGTATCAGAAGTTACGGTATCTACAATACCTATTCCAAGTGATGACATTAAAGGCCGCATAATTGGACGTGAAGGTAGAAATATCCGTTCTTTTGAACAAATTACTGGAACAAACTTAATTATTGATGACTCTCCCGAAACTGTTACAGTGTCATCTTTTGACCCTGTAAGACGTGAGATTGCAGCGGTTACGCTCAAAAAATTGATTTCTGATGGGCGTATTCAACCAGCTAGAATTGAAGAAACTTACAAAAAGGTTGAACGCGAAGTCAATCAACGCGTAGCTGAAGCCGGCGAGAAGGCAACATTTGAAACAGGTATTCACAACTTAAATCCAGAGCTTGTAAGTACAATCGGTAGGCTTGAATTTAGAACTTCTTATGGCCAGAGCGTACTTTCTCACTCGCTAGAAGTCGCATATTTAGCTGGTATTATGGCAACTGAGCTTGGTCTTGACCCTCAAGCAGCTAAAAGAGCGGGACTTCTTCACGATATTGGTAAAGCAATAGACCACGAAACTGAAGGTTCACATGCGGTCATTGGTGCAGACCTAGCTCATAAATTAGGCGAGAAGGACGATATTGTTCATGCTATTCATGCTCACCATAACGATATTGAGCAAACAACCATACTTGATGTACTTATCCAATCGGCCGATGCAGTTTCTGCTGCACGACCAGGATCACGTCGTGAATCTCTAGAAAATTACATTAAGCGTTTAGAGCAATTAGAAGAAATTGCTAATGCACATGAAGGTGTCGAGCGCACATTTGCAATTCAGGCAGGACGCGAAGTTAGAGTAATGGTAAAACCTGAAGTTGTTAATGAGGATAAAGCTGTAGTTTTAGCTCATGACATAGCTGAGCAAATTGAGCGTGATATGCAATATCCTGGCCAAGTCAAAGTTGTTGTTATTAGAGAAACAAGAGCTGAAGGCTTAGCTAAATAGAATGCTTAAAGACTTCGTAGATAATGTAGCAACAAATAGCCATCTCCGGATCGAACGTGATCTTGGAGATGGTTTTTTTAAACTTAGAGCTAGCGAAGCACAGCGGCGTCAAGCCAAGCAAGATATAAGATGTAACGAAGATATAATTGTTGAGATGCTTCGCAATTCTCGTGATGCAGGAGCAAAAAACATTTTTGTTGCAACACATACACAGGATAATACTCGTCATATTATTATCATTGATGATGGTGGAGGAGTCCCAAAAACTCATTATGAGACAATATTTGAACCGTATGTTACGTCTAAGCTAAATACCCTCATTGAGGACAAATGGGGTGTACATGGGCGAGGAATGGCTCTATATTCTATTAAATTAAACGCTAACGAGTCACGTGTTATCAATTCAGGCACTGGATGTGGAACTTCTATTTACGTAAAAACAATTCATTTTAACGAAAAAACGGACCAATCAACATTTCCGAGTTTTTATGTAAACGACAATTCTACAATGCTTGTGAGGGGCCCTAAAAATATTCTTCGCATAGTTGCAGAATTTGCAATTGAAAACAGAAAACAAGTAAATGTATATATTGGAAGCCCAGCAGAAATTGCTTCTACAATATACAATTTAAGTGAAAAGTCAGATAAAGTTTTTAGTGAACCTGATGAGTTTACAAAATTAACTGAGTTGCTTTCTTATTCAAGCGATCCTCGTGAATTTAGAGAATATGCAGCTGAAATTGGACTTGTTATTTCAGAGCGTACAGCACGTCGTATTATGGATGGGGAGGTAGGGCCTCAAAAAAATATGCTCGCACGTATTGCTGAGGTGGGTATTTCCGCAAAAGATAATAAAAAACAAATAAATAAAGACATTCTTGACATTCATAACCCAATTTATAAGAAACCTAAGGTAAAATTGTCCGATGAAGACAAATCTGAATTAGTAGAAAAAGTAAAAGATGCTTTCAAAGAAATAGGTGAAAAGTATTATCTTGATACTGACATTTCTCCAAAATTAAGTATTCGTAAGGGAAAACTTAATATAAGTTTTGATATTGTTGAAATATAATCAATAAAATGTGCTAAAATACATTGCCCGCAAAACGACTATAAGACAAAAGACGATTGAAATGGACTAAGAATATGGAAACAACATTATTAAAAGTATCTTCAAAATCTTCGCCTGCTAACGTTGCAGGAGCTATAGCTGGATTAATCAAAGACGGCAAAGGCGTAGAAATTCAAGCAGTTGGTGCAGCTGCTGTAAACCAAGCAATTAAGTCTGTTGCAATATCACGTGGTTTCTTATCTCCAGTTGGCATTGAAATTTCTATTGTTCCTGCTTTTGCAACTATTACGATTAACGAAGAGACTCGCACAGCTATACGTTTCAAAGTTTTGGTAATCAAAAAATAGCCTTGAGTTATAACTTTCATATAGTAACTTTTGGCTGTCAAATGAACAAGCATGATTCTGAGAGAATTGCCGGCATGCTTGAATCATTAGGTAACTTGGAAGTTGGTACAATAGAAGAATCTGATGTTGTAATTTATATGACGTGCTGTGTACGCGAAGCCGCAGATGTGCGTTTATATGGTCAAGCAGCATCTATAAAGAATATTCCACTAAGAAAAAATTCTCCATTTGACAAGCGTATTGTATGTGTTGGTGGTTGTATAGGGCAGCGTGACGGTAACACCTTAATAGACAAAGTTAGTAACATTAATGTTGTTTTTGGTACACATAATATAGGTAATTTACCAGCTCTTATTGATAAAGCAAAAGATGATAATGTTGTTGAAATTCTGGAACGTAGTGAAAATTTCCCAACTGATTTACCGACAAAACGTGATAACTTTTGGGCTGCGTGGTTGCCAATTATGATTGGTTGCAATAACTTTTGTTCATATTGCATAGTTCCTTATGTTAGAGGCAGAGAAAAATCTCGTCCTATGCAAGATATTATTGATGAAGCCATTCAATACAAAGAACAGGGTGTTAAAGAACTAACACTTCTTGGGCAAAACGTAAATTCGTACGATCATGGTAAGTTCTATGAACTGCTTTGCGAGATTGATAAAATTGGCTTTGACAGACTTCGTTTTGCGACAAGCCATCCAAAAGATATATCAGACAATGTAATTAAAGCTTTCGGGACATTAAAAAGCTTACAGCCTCAACTTCACCTTCCAGTACAATCTGGGTCTAACAGGATATTAAAAGAGATGAATAGGCGTTACACTGCTGAACATTATTTAGGTTTAATAGATAAATTACGTAATGTAAATCCAGATATAGCTTTATCGACAGATATTATTGTTGGTTTTCCAGGCGAGTCTGAAGATGACTTTATGGATACATATAATCTTATTGACAAGGTTGGCTACACCCAAGTATTCAGTTTTATATATTCTCGTCGCGAAGGCACTCCAGCAGCTAAAATACCTGATGACACACCTAAAGAAGTAATCCAAGACAGGTTTAATAGACTTGTTGACCTAATTGCTAAACGAGCATATGAGATTAATCAAAAAGACAAAGACACTATCGTAGATGTGCTTTTTGAAGGCGAGTCTAAGAAAGATAAATCAATACAGACAGGTAAAACTCCAAAAGGTCAAACAGTTCATGTAAAAGGTAAGAATTTAGCTGGTCAGATCAAAAAAGTTCAAATTGATGAGTGTAAAACATGGTATCTAACAGGTCAGATATTATAGTAATTTGTGGTCCAACTGCAACGGGCAAGTCTGAGGTTGCTAATGAGCTTGCTTACATGATTGGTGGGGAAGTGTTGAGCGCAGATTCCATGCAAATCTATAAAGGCATGGATATTGGAACTGGTAAATTTTTAGATCACAAAGTTAAGCATTGGGGGATTGACATAGTTGATCCTAATGTTGAGTATTCAGCGGCGCTGTATCAAGAATATGCAAGAGATGTCCTAGATAACGCTAAATGCCCAATTGTTATTTGTGGCGGTACAGGATTCTACATTAGAGCCGCAATCGACGATTATAATTTTCCAAAAGGCGAGCAAACTAAATCTAAGTATACAAATATGGATAAAGATGAATTATGGGAACTTTTAAAAGATAAAGATGAATCAAGCACACACGTTATACATAAAAATAATACAGTACGTGTGATTAGGGCATTAGAAATGGCAGATCAAGGTTTATCATACGCTGATCAGCTCGAGAACTATAAAAATATTAAACAGCTATATCCAACTGAGTTTTATGGAATAAAAGTTGATCGAGATACTCTAAACGAGCGAATTGATGTGCGTGTTGATAAAATGTTAAAAGAAGGACTTGTAGATGAAGTAAAAGGATTACTTGACAGTGGTTATAGAGACGCTCTAACAGCTGCTTCAGCTATTGGATATAAAGAAATTGTTGAATACCTAGACAATAAAATAAGTTTAGATGAAGCCATAAGCAAGATTAAAGTTGCAACTCATCGATATGCAAAACGTCAGCGTACCTGGTTTAATAAAGACAAGAGAATTAATTGGATAGATTACGATAAAGTCCAATCACTTTACCGCAAATTTGACACTCATCAACAATAATATCATCTAGTGTACTATTTTCTGGGTGTAGGCGATACTTGCCATTTTCCTTAAAAAAGCGCTTTACAGTGGCGCTATCTTCAATAAGACAAACTGCAATATCACCATTTTCAATATTTGTCTGTTGTCGCACAATAATATTGTCACCGTCTAAAATTCCTGCATCAATCATAGAATTGCCTTCAACGCGAAGCACGAAAGTGCCCTGACCTGCAAGTTCGGCAGGTAATTTTACGTTATCTATGATGTTTTCTTCAGCGATAATAGGGCTTCCTGCAGCAATTGCACCTACAACAGGCAATGTGACACTTTTGGGGTTATTTACGAGACTAATTGAGCGTGATTTGTTGTCTTCTCTATATATTAGACCTCGACGCTCAAGCTCTTTGATATAACTATGGACCGAAGACACGGATTTTAGTTTGGTGCGTTTGACAATATCACGCGTGGTAGGGCTATAATTATGCTCGTTAATAAAATCCTTAATTATCGAATAGATTTCTTTACAATTAGCGCTTGCTTTTGGTGTTTTTAAACTAGTTTTCCCCATATGGCTATAATAACATAATAAATAGAACATTTGTCCATTATTTATGTTAAGATAAAATTATGAGATGCCCAAAGTGTAAATATCACGATTCCAAGGTTGTTGATTCACGTTCTACTGACGATGGTTCGTCCATTAGACGACGTCGAGAGTGTCCTGAGTGCGGTAATCGTTTTACAACTTACGAAAAGTTAGGGGAGAAACCTCTTGTTGTCATTAAACGTAATGGTGCAGTTGAGGCTTTTGATTCTGAAAAGCTGTACAGGGGAATTCTAATTTCATGTGCAAAGCGTCCTGTAGACTCTGACACAATTGATAAATTAATCAATTCTATAGAGAAAGACCTGGCCAGAGATGGAATTTTTGAGATAAAATCAAGTGATTTGGGCGAGATGGTATTAGAAAAACTGGCAGAGATAGATTCTGTTGCGTATGTACGTTTTGCCAGTGTATACAGGGATTTTAGCAATGTCGGAGAATTTAAATCTGAACTTAAAAATTTGTAACGAGCACGCAAAGTGCCCAAAATATGCTTATGTTGGCGATGCAGGCTTTGATTTATGCAGTGTCGACGAAACTGAATTGGCACCAGGCGAGCGACAAATGATTCATTGTGGTTTTTCTATTGCTATTCCTGAGGGTTATTGTGGCTTAGTTATTCCTAGGAGTGGGCTTGCTGCTAAGCATGGAATTACGGTTGTGAATGCTCCAGGATTGATTGATAGCGGATATCGCGGAGAAATTTGTGTGATTTTACTTAATACTGATAAATCTAAGTCATTAAAAATTAATATTGGCGATAGAATTGCTCAAATGGTAATCAGTCCGTATGCTAAAGTAGATTTTAGTATAGTCGACGAATTGGACAATACTGACCGTGCAGAAGGACGATTAGGTAGTAGCGGCATAAAATAAATCGCCCTTAAAACGCATCTGAGAGCCTCGTATTTTTTACATATTATTCTGATAATATATGTTATGTAAAGTAGAGAAAATAATAATCTAACAGGCTATATTCCCTAATTGATTAGTTCTCAAAGCGTAAAAAGAAGGCGCCGATTTGAATTATGTCTCCGGGATGTAAGTCTGAAACGGTGATGTTTTTATTATTGATCCAAAGACCATTAAAAGAGTTTTTGTCAGCAATTTGGTACACGTCCCCATTGCGTGCAACCACTGCATGTTCGCGTGAAACTGTTCTGTCGTTTAAGAAAATATCAGAATTTGGAGATCGGCCGATTGTCATGCTTTCTTTAGCTAGAGGCAAAACAATCTCGCCTTGAGGTCCTTTTATTACGCGTAATGACGGATGATTGCCTGAACTGGGAGTATGTTCTTCTGTGTTTGTTTTTATAGGAGCAAAACTCTCAGTTTTTCCACTAAATTTAAAGCCACAAGCTGGGCAAACGTCAGTATTATCATCAAATTCATTACAACAAATTGGACATTTTACACTCATTACTTACCTACTTTCTTAAACGCTTCTTGTTTTGTCATAATTGTAGTTTGAGCACATGTTGGTTGACCGGTTAATATTTTACCTAATCTATCAAAGCATACACCAATCATTTCAAATATATTTGGAGCTGGAGCGTCTTTTATTGCCAATAAAGGCACTCTTGCGATTTCCTTGTTGTGTTGAGTACATACCATATCAGCAACCTTATCTCCGGCTTTATATGATCCACCTACCTCATTTGGCTCAACATGAAAATAAACGTTTCCAGCTATCGTAAGTATCGGAACTGTTTTTTCTGCTGTTGTAGGAATACATGAGTCAGCCCAATCTTTATGCGATACATAAGCAGCTACACCGTCGTCATTATTAAGATTATAATCAACTTTATTGGTAAAGTACCAATCCCATAAACCTTGAGTATCTATAAAACGTTGTGCTTCGTTGTCAGAATGCATAATTATTGAATAAATTTCTATTCCTGAGTCATCAACGGCTGCGCCACTAAAGCACGCCCCTGCTTGATCTGTAACACCAGTTTTAACTCCAATGCAGCCATGATAGGCACCGAGTAAGGCATCAGTGGATGCAAGTTTTAGCTCTACCTGCTCACCTTTTCTGTCAACTTTAATAGTGGTATCCCCCATACTAACAATTTGTCTAAATAGATCGTTTTGCATTGCATATTGAGTAATTTTTGCCATATCCTTTGCTGTTGAATGTTGATTATCATTCTGGAATTCAGCGTCATCTAGGCCATGTGGATTTGTAAAACAAGTGTTTTCACATCCAATCTCAGCAGCTTTTTGGTTCATGAGTTCGCAAAAGGCTTCGTCTTTGTTAGTGATATAGACATCTGGCACGTCTTCTTCGTCAATATCTTTTTCTTTAGCCTCCGCTTTTACATCTTCTGGACTTTTTTTACGAATTTTGTCATCTTTATTATCTACAGCTTTTTGACCAACATATTCACAAATTGCTTCTGCTGCATCGTTGCCTGATGGAACCATCAAAGCATATAAAGCGCTTTTTATGTCGAGTTTGTCCCCTACCCAAAAACCTGCAGATGACTCTCCAACTTTTACAGCCTGATCGTTTATCTCCAATTGGTCTGTAAGTTCTGCATTTTCCATGCCTATAATTGCTGTCATAATTTTGGTCATTGATGCAATTTTTGCTGGTGTATCAGCGTCTCGTTCGTAAATTATAGTGCCATCCTTAGCCATCAATATTGCATGTTTTGCTGTGATGCTTGGACAGTCCGCCACGGTCATGTTGCGTGCAGTGAGGCTCTCTCCGTACAGCAAATCATTGCCATTAGCTGCGGCCATAGCAATACCCGGGGCAAATGCTAATGTTATTGCGAGTATGTATTTAATAGTTTTCATCATAATATCTGCATTTTATCATAGAGCTACCAATTATCATGTTCATTTTTAAGTCTTGCTTCTCCGCTGGCTAAAAGCTTATCAGCTTCTGGACCTGGGCCAATAACTTTAATTTCTGTTTTAGGTTTGTAATTTGATTTAAATACGTCTTCACGGATTAATTTGCCGTTTTTGTCAAATACTTTTCTTTTGACTACTATGCTTTTACCATCAGAGCCACTCGTCTGTATGTAAGATGTGTTTGCTGGTTTTGTATTGTCAACAACAGTTTCAGTTTTATACTTGTCTCCAGGCGACCAATCTCCAGTTTCTGTTTCTACTCTATAATTAGGGCTAACTCCATATAATGTACAAGTAACAGAATATCCAGTTGTTTCAAGCTTAACTAATACATCAGAATCTGTATCGTTTCTCCATATAAGATTAGGCGAAGGATAACTTACCGCAGCGTCTCTACCAGCAGGATAGGATGCAATATGTAAGTCATGATTCGTTCTTTCAACTATCTCATAACCTGCCTCATACGCAGCATTAAATACAGTTGTTGCAACTTGGCATATTCCTCCACCAGCTTCTTTTGTGTAGGTTGTGCCATACACGCTTCCAGCTTCTTTAAAGCCCTTATCAGCATTGCACTCTCCAGTTATTTCGTTGTAACTCCATATGTTGCCACCTGCCCTACATATTGTATTGTCGAGCATTGACGAAACAAGAGCAATGTTGTAATTTCTGTTTTCTGTTCCTGCACCACTTGAGTATGTTGTTTGAAAACTAGTAATCTCACCAATAATGCCTAGATCAATAGCTTCATCAAAGCTTAATTTTTCAGGTACTGTGGTAGTGTTTACATTAACTATTAGTTCAGATTTATCAACGCTTGTTGAGCCTGAATTTTTGCCACTAGCATTGTTTTTATAAACAACGGGATTTTGGAGCCATTCATCGTTTAATACTTGAACGGTTTCACTTACGTTTGGGATATCGAAAGTGTCGCTGGGTTTTACAACTATCTTATTATTTTCGTTTGTGAAAGAAACATTTATTGTCTTATCGTTGTTCAATTGTCCTCTTGCATGGGACAAAACTTCTTTACTTGCTTGTTGTGGGTCAATTTTAGCGCATATACACCAATTGCCATCACTGTTCGAGCAGCTACAACCCCCTGTTTTTTCGTCGCTTCTGTTTTCTATATTAACGCTTATCCACGAACCTAAATCTGAAGCTGACACATCCCATATATTTGAGTTGTAGTTGAACTTAACAGGTCTTGATAAGGAGTTATTGATTTTTGTTGCTAGCTCTTGTGCGCACGAAAAAGTAACTTTTTGAGTAGCAGGATGCAGATTTGCAATAAAATTACTGTCAGCTTGATTTTCTACAAAAAAGGCTTTATTTAGTTGTGATGTAAATTCATCAGCCAATACTTCATTACCATCAGAGCCTTCTATGGCTTGTGCGTCAGCATTAACAATTTTAACTGTTGGATTGACAACCGAAGTAGCCATTGTATCATTTACTTTTGCAACTTGCTCGCTTAATGCATCTTCATCAAAATCGGCATATACATCAATTTTTTTGCCGAAGATTGCTGCTCCAATTCTATTAAAAATATTAAATATTCCTCTTGTAGAATTTACTGCCTCATCTGCGAGTTTTTGCGAAGGCAATTTAGCATTTAAATCAGTGGCACGAACTTTCCAGTATTGCGCTGTTTTTTTAGCTTGCTCGACACTTAACTGTTCGTTGAGACCACTACCACCATTATCGTCAACGCCTTTTTCGCGGGCTTCCTCATCAACATAAACAACTACTGTATTATTGTTGAGTCGTGGTTCGTATGTGTCTGTTATCAGACATTGAGCTTCTTCGATACTTTTAAAGCCTAGGTCAATATCCCCTACTTTAACGCCTGGATGCGCGCGACCATAAAAGACAATAAAATCAATTAAGCCAAGTAAAAGAATTGTTAGAATTACGATAATTATAATAGCAAATTTTTTATTTGACTTTAAATAGTCAATAAAGCTTATTTTTTTAGGTTTTGGTTGCATAGTGGGAACAACAGGTTTAGGTTTAGGTTTAGGTTTTGAACTTACATTTTGCGAGCGATAATGAGTTTTACGAGTAGGTGGACTATCTATTTCGCGTCTAGCAGTCTTCCAATATTCGAGCATGTCAGATTTTTTATCATTTGGCATTTTTCACCATTTGACAAGCTGTTTTTGTGTAATATATAAATGTTGGAATATTGAGTATAATTGCGATGTATACAAGATATATTCCATAAAAACATAAGTTATTATTAAATCCAGGTAACCAGCCTACATTAATCCATCCAAAACCCATACCCCATGGCCAAGCTAAGATAAGAGCTGCAAGACCAACGTAGAATATTGCCGTTGCTACTTTACCAAGCATAATTACATTAACTCTTATATTTTTGAGTTTAAAAATTATTCCTCCACCAATTAAGAATAAAAGGTCTCTAAATAGGACAATTATCATAATCCATAGGGGTAGCCTAGAAAGTATGGTTAAAACGATTACAGCAGCAAGAATCAATCCCCTGTCAGCAATTGGGTCAAGAATTTTACCTAAACGCGTAGTTTGATTAAAGTGTCTCGCAACAAATCCGTCTATACCATCTGTAATTGATGCCAAAATAAACACGAGGAAAGAATAAATATTTTGTTCATTTAGTAACAGGTATATAAAAACAGGTATTAAACATATTCTGAATACACTTAATACGTTTGGAACAGTCAGTATTCTGTCTTCACCAGTTCTAGCCATTGTTAATTTCTATTTTCTCGATTTTCTTTTCTGTAGAAATTTCTGGTTTGTGACCATCCATTTCTAAACTTTTCTTTGGGCATGACATTATGCAATATTGGCATTGAATACACTTGAAATGGTTAATTTCCCATACTTTTGCATCTCTGTCAACATTGATAGCACCACATGGGCATTTCTTTGAACATATGCCACAAAGGTTACATTTTGTATCGTCAATTTGTTTTACAAAGCCTTTTTGTTTCTCGTAAGGTTCTTTTGTTTCGTATGGATATTTAAGCGTTTCTGGTTTTTTAAATACGCTTTTTAATGTCATTGTTCCTAATTTGAAAATAGCCATAATTCCACCTTATCTTTCTGTACATGAAATACAAGGATCAATTGTAAGTATTATCATATTAACATCAGCTAAGTCACAGCCTTCAAGAGATGTAATCATTCCAGCTAAGTTTTGGGATGTTGGAGTTCTGAGCCTAAATCTGGACAAGAATTTTGTACCAGAACCACGCGTATAGTAGTAGCACTCGCCTCTTGGCTGTTCAATCACATGTGAGACTTCTTTGTCGCGCTTTGTATTGCTTTTTACTGGAACATTAATATCTCCATCAGGGATCTTAGAAATCAATTCTTTGATAATATCAATTGATTGGAATACCTCAGCGCATCTAACTTTCATTCTGGCGTAGCAATCACCCTGATCATCAATAACAGGTGCAAAATCTGTGAGGTCAGCATAAGCACCAAACTTTAAGCTTCTAACATCATAATCTAGTCCACTAGCACGTCCAAATGGTCCTACCATGCTCATAGCTTCAGCTTGGGATTTTGTGATAGTTGCTACTCCGATTGTTCTGCTTTTAACACTTGTATCATTAAGAAATGTCTTGCAAAGTTGTGTATATTCGCCTTTTATGCCATCTAATACAGCATCGATGTCAGACAACGTGTTTTTATCCATGTCGCGAGTGATGCCTCCTGGCACACAAACGCTGAATATTACGCGTCCACCACAAGTACGCTCAAATATGTCTAAAATACGTTCACGAAGCCTCCAGCAGTGCATAAAGAGACTTTCGTAGCCAAACGCATCAGCAACAAGACCCAACCAAAGTATGTGCGAATGAATACGAGATAATTCATGCCAGATTACTCGAAGGTATTCTGCTCGTTTAGGCACTTCAACATCGAGCAATTTTTCTATAGTCTCGCTATATCCCATTGAATGACCAAAAGCACAAATTCCGCAAACACGCTCTACAACATATACAAATTGGTTGTAGTCTTTTATATCAACGAGCTTCTCTAAGCCTCTATGTACAAAACCAATCTGAGGTATAGCTTTTATTACTTTTTCATCTTCAACAACTAGATCTAAGTGTAGAGGCTCAGGAAGTACTGGATGCTGTGGTCCAAATGGTATAACAGATGATTTAGCCATTTTTCTTCGCCTCCTTAACCTTCTTTAATCGCTCTTCACGAGCCTTGACTTCAGGAGAAATTATAGTCATTGGCTCATCTTGAGCTACGTTGTAAAATTTTCCTTTAAAGTCAATTGCAATGTCTTTTATATTGACACCGAACAAGTCGTGAGTTTCATTTTCGAAAACAAAAGCAGCGAGGTATTTATCTGTAATAGATGGCACAGTTTGTTTTGATGTTACAGATTTAACCTTTAGGTTCTCAAGCTTGCCATCTTTCATAAAAGAATATACGAGATCAACTCCTCGTTTGCCATTAACACCAAGAAGCTGAACAAAACGCCAACCTGACTCGTGACGCTTATCTACTTCGTCATGTAATTTAGATAGAGTTATTGTTTTGAACATTTTAGCTCCTTTTGTTTTTTCTCGAGTACCTCAGTGGCTTTTACAACAGCATCAATAATAGATTCTGGACGAACCGCGCATCCAGGCACATACACATCAACAGGAATTATTGAGTCTACCCCGCCGTTGACGTTATAGCACTCGCTAAATATGCCTCCACTGCATGCGCATATACCACAAGCAGCAACAACTTTAGGTTCTAACATTTGATCGTAAATTTGCTTTATAACTGGAGCATTTTGTTCGTTAACGCTACCTGTTACCAAGAATATGTCTGCGTGCTTAGGGTTACCTGTATTTATGACACCAAAGCGTTCTGCGTCAAAACCTGGGGTTAGAGCGGCCAACACTTCAATGTCGCAACCATTACAACTAGAACCGTCATAATGAATAACCCATGGAGATTTTTTTATATATTCCATAATCTACCTTCCCTAAAGCACCATAAGTACTATGAAGTTTGCACCGCAAACAACTAGACCTAATATCCATAACCATTTAACGCATGATTGCCATTTAACACGTGCGAAGTTATTGTCAATCCATATCATCAATAGGTATACTAGAATTGCAACAATAATTCCAATAATAATTGAGACAGGATTGGCAGATATGAAGAAAACAAGAATCCAGCCAATAAACAAAAAGTTTTCTGACCAATGCATAATTTCTACTTTGGCCAAATTTGGACCGCTCATCTCAGTTGTCATACCACGTACAATTTCTTGATGTGCATGATGTGACATAGAAATGTCAAATGGAGATTTTCTGAATTTAACAATTAATGCTATAACAAAGCATACAAATACAGGTATTAAGAAAATAATTATCGGCTGTGGAAGCATGAAAAGATCACCAACATTAAAGCTTTGTCCAACAAAATAAACACCAACACCAAACAACATAATAATTGGCTCATAGGCCATAACTTGCAAAATTTCACGCGATGCTCCAACTTCTGCATATGGAGAACGTGAAGAGTATGCAGCCATAATAAAAAGAAGGCTAGCAAGCGTTACTATAAATATTGATAATAGTATGTTTCCACCTTGTATAAAAACACCTCCGGCAATAAATACGAATATTAGAGCAAAAGTCAAATATGTGCCTTCTGAGCCGTTTGTGGCTGATTTTTCTTTAGACATTAGTTTTCTAAAATCGTAGTAAGGCTGCAGGATTGGGGGCCCAACTCGTCCTTGCATACGGGCCGAAATTTTTCTATCGATACCTGCAAATAAACATCCAACAATAGGTGCGATAATGGCAAATATTACGGATGCAACTATAGTCCATACAACAATGAGTAGGTCAGCAGTTAAGCTCTCTGAAATTAAATTCTCCATACCATACACCTCCTACATCATTCCCATACAGCTTAATACCGCAAATAAAGCAGAGGCTATCATAATTATTATATTTACAGTATTGCCGATTGGCGTGATACGTTTCTCGCCAAAGTATTTGTCTAAATACATATTTCTTGACGTCGCTTCTGTTTTTGTTTGCAAAGATCCTAGATACTGACGCTTTTCACTGTTTATTCCAGCCCCGGCTAAGTAGATGTCCGCTTGATTCTTTTTGTTCGCCTTTCCGCTCCCAATGAACAAAACAAGTACCATAACTGAAGCGGAAATCAAACTAATAAACAAATTTGACATACCCACATATTGAAGCGAGACAACATAATAGATACCGTATTGACCAAAGGCCGAGAAAACATCCAAAATATAAGGCATAATTATTGCCTCAGAAATAACAGGCATTGCTAAAATCCCAAGTATTACTAATACGACCATCACCATTTGCCCTATCCACTCGCTCGTATGTACGGTTTTCTCAATGTTCTTTTCATGAGCAACAATGCCAGCGAGTTTGCCGAGCCATTTTGCCCAAAACATAAAAGTTGCCGCACTACCAAATGCGAGGATTAAAATAAGGACTATTTGACCAGAGTCGATAAACGATACAAGAGCAGCCCATTTAGAAATCAACATTCCAAAAGGAGCTATAAACATTGCCATCATACCAACCATCATAAATCTAGCGAGAATTGGCATACGTCTGAATAGGCCGTCCATATCCTCGATATCGCGGCTTCCAATGTGATGCTCTGCTGTACCAACACATAAGAACAATAGTGATTTAGCGCATGCATGGAATAGCATTAAAAACATTGCTGCCCAAATAGCCTCTGGAGATCCGACTCCAGCGCATGCTGTAATGAGGCCTAAGTTGGCAATTGTTGAATATGCGAGCACTCGTTTGGCGTTTGTTTGCGATATCGCCATAAACGAACAAAGCAAGAAAGATACACCACCGACAAGCATAACCATTAATTGTGGAGCTATGCAGGTAAAGAAAATTGGTGAAAGTTTGATGAGCAAAAATACACCTGCTTTAACCATTGTGGAAGAATGAAGCAGTGCACTTGTTGGAGTTGGTGCAACCATAGCTCCAAGCAGCCAAGATTGAAATGGCATTTGAGCTGCTTTTGTAATAGCCGCAAATGCAAATAAACAAGCTGGCAGAGATATAAGAGCTTGGCTTGTGAGACCAGTTGTAACAAATGTATTAAATTCTAGAGTTTGGAGTTGTGTTGCTGATAGAAACATTGCAGCAGCAAATGCAATTCCTCCTAGCAAGTTCATATTAATTTGCCTGAAGGAGTTTTTTATTGCCTCGTCAGTTTTTGTATAGCCGATAAGTAAGAATGAACATAAAGTTGTTACTTCCCAGCCAGCAAACATCCATATCATGTTATTCGAAAATACGATGATGAACATTGCTGAGAGGAATAGAAACATGAGAGCAAAAAAATTGTTTGAACGGTCTGTCTCCTCTGGCGCGAGGTGTTTATTGTGATCTGTCATATATCCTAGTGCATATACAATGATGCCTGTACCGATAACTCCGATGATGAACACCATGAGTACGGTTAGAGAATCGATATATAAGCATGATGTTGATTTGGGGGCAGCCCCTCCCTCTATAAAAATTTCTACATAGAGGGAAGCTAATAGTTGAATTACAGCTAAAATAATTGCAAATTTGTTTTTGTACTTGATTCCAAATCCTATAATAACGCCAGCAATTACAACACTTAAAGCAATGCCTAAAAAGTGTGTAATTTCAAGAGTGATATCAGGAACTGCAATTTCTTTGTACGTGGCACCAATGTTTGTGGCTACAAGGATTATTGAGCCTATGGCAATGATGGCAGCGAAGGCGTAGGTAAGAATATTTCTTATCTTGCCTTCGCGGATAAATAACATTACCACAGCTGCGATAATCGGAGTTCCTATTAGGCCAAACAACAAATCTTTTATTAATTCTTCCACTTATCTTCCTTTCAGGGGCTGCCCCCATTTGTTATGATTTTTAATTTTTGTTGTTAGTTTTTGTAAACATCCTTTAATCTTTGCAGTAAGTCCCATCTGTCTTTTGCAGCTTCTTCGTTCTTTTCGAATAGCTTTTCAGCGCGTTCTGGGAACTCGCGAGTAAGTCTGTTATACCTTGCCTCGCCCATAAGGAAGTCACGGTAGCCATCTTGTGGGTCCTTAGAATCGATTGCTAGCTTCTCACCTTCTGCAGCTGGATTAAAGCGGAATAAATTCCAATAACCGCAGTCGACAGCTTTTTTCATTTCAGCGTGACAATTTACCATACCGCCTTTAATAGCGTGCATCTCACATGGAGAATAAGCAACAATCAAAGATGGACCTGGATAAGCCTCGGCCTCTTTGATTGCTTTCAAAGTCTGAGCTTGGTTAGCACCCATTGCAACTTGGGCAACATATACATAGCCATAAGTCATAGCCATTTGAGCCAAACTCTTTGGAGCTACGTTTTTACCAGCAGCAGCAAATTGAGCAACCTGACCAATATTAGAAGCTTTAGATGCCTGACCTCCAGTGTTTGAGTAAACCTCGGTATCAAATACCATGATGTTTACGTCGTCGCCACTAGCAATTACGTGGTCAAGACCGCCATATCCGATATCATATGCCCAGCCATCACCACCAAAGATCCAAACTGATTTCTTGGCGAGGAAGTCTGATTTTGCGAGAATTTCGCGAGCACAATCGCAATCAACGCTTGCTATTTCCTTGATTAATACCTCTGTTGCCTCGGCATTTGCAGTACGATCGTCAACTGTGTCGAGATAATTTTGAGCAGCGGCCTTTGCAGCATCGTTTGCTTTATCACAGCCAACAACTTTACCGACTTTCTCAATTAATTGGTCGCGAATAGCTTTTTGACCTAGATACATACCGTATCCATGTTCAGCGTTGTCCTCAAATAATGAGTTACACCATGCAGGTCCATGGCCTTTTGCATTTGTTGTAAATGGCGAGGTTGCTGCAGGTCCACCCCAGATTGAAGAGCAGCCTGTTGCGTTTGAGATATACATTTGATCGCCAAATAATTGAGTGATCAAACGAGCATATGAAGTCTCGGCACATCCTGCGCAAGAGCCACTGAACTCGAGAAGTGGACGTTTGAACTGAGAAGATTTAACGTTGGCATCGCTTGTAACTTCTTCTTTTTCCGTTACGTTTGCGACACAATAGTCGAATACTTCTTGCTGGTCTAATTGTGTTTCCATTGGAACCATCTTCAAAGCTTGAACTTTGTCTGGGCAAGCACCAACGCAAACCCCACAACCCATACAATCAAGTGGGCTGACAGCAACTGTGAATTGGTATTTGTCTTTACCAGCTCCAGCTTTGAATGGAACCAATTTTGAAAATTTGGGGGCAGCCCCCGCTTCTTTGTCGTCTAGTGCAAATGGACGAATTGTTGCATGAGGACAAACGTATGAACAGCTGTTACACTGAATACATTTCTCGCTATCCCATTCAGGAACCATAACTGCAACACCTCGTTTTTCGTAAGCAGCAGCGCCATGTTCGAACTGACCAGTTGCGTATTTTGTGAATTTGGAAACAGGTAAACTGTCACCATCCATACGTCCAACTGGGAACATGATCTCTTCAACTTGTTCAACAACTTCAGGTTTGCCTGAGATGTTTGATTTTTCGGCCTTATCCGTAGCATTTGCCCATGTATCTGGAACATCCACTTTCTTAAATGCTGTAGCACCAGCATCAATTGCTTTATGGTTAGCAGCAACAATCTCCTCGCCTTTTTTAGCGTATGAAATAGTTGCTTTTTCTTTCATGTACTCAATAGCTTCCTCTGCAGGTAAAATGTCTGCAAGAGCAAAGAATGCTGATTGAAGTACTGTGTTTGTGCGCTTTCCCATACCAACTTTTGCTGCTAAATCGATAGCATCAATTGTGTATAAGTTGATATTGTTTTTGGCGATGAGTTGCTTTGACTCGGCATCTAGATGTTTTTCCAATTCAGCAAAATCCCACTGACAGTTAATGAGAAGCGTGCCCCCTGGTTTTACATCGCGAACAATTGGGAAATGTTTTGTGATATATGATGGATTATGACAAGCAACAAAGTCAGCCTTGTTGATGTAGTAAGGTGACTTAATTGGATTGTCTCCAAAACGAAGGTGAGAAACAGTTACACCACCAGTTTTCTTCGAATCGTACTGGAAGTATGCCTGTACGTATTTGTCTGTGTGATCGCCGATGATCTTGATAGAGTTCTTGTTTGCGCCTACTGTACCGTCACCGCCGAGACCCCAGAACTTGCATTCAATAGTGCCCTCAGCTGCAGTGTTAGGACAGTTGCGATCTTCTTCGAGTGATAAGTTTGTGACATCATCAACGATTCCAATTGTGAACTCAGGTTTAGGATTGTCTTTTGCGAGCTCATTGTATACAGCGAAAACGCTTGCAGGTGGAGTGTCTTTAGAACCTAAGCCGTAGCGTCCACCAATGATTGTGGCACTACGTCCTGCGTTTGCAAATGCTGTAACTACATCTCTGTAGAGAGGTTCGCCCAGAGCGCCTGGCTCTTTAACACGGTCAAGAACAGCAATTTTTGTTGCGGTTTCAGGGATGGCAGCGAGAAGTTTGTCAGCACGGAAAGGTCTGTAAAGTCTGACTTTTACGAGACCAACTTTCTCGCCATGAGCATTTAAGTAATCGATAACTTCTTCAGCTACATCATTGATTGATCCCATAGCAATGATTACACGGTCAGCATCTTTGGCACCATAGTAGTTAAAGAGCTGGTAATTTGTGCCAAGCTTCTCATTAACTTTGTTCATGTACTTCTCTACTACATCAGGAAGCTTGTTGTAAACCTCGTTGCAAGCCTCGCGATGTTGGAAGAAAATGTCGCCATTTTCATGAGAACCACGCATTTTAGGCTTATTTGGATTTAGACAATTTTTGCGGAATTCTTCAACTGCCTCCCAGTTTGTCATGTCTTTGAGATCTTCATAATCCCAAACAGCAATTTTTTGGATTTCGTGAGATGTACGGAATCCGTCAAAGAAGTTAATGAATGGAACTTTGCCTTCTATTGCGGATAGGTGTGCAACTGCTGAAAGGTCCATAACTTCTTGTGGATTTGTCTCGCATAACATGGCAAAACCAGTTTGTAGGCACGCATAAACATCGCCATGATCGCCGAAAATGTTTAGAGCATGAGAGCTTACTGTACGAGCACTTACGTGGAACACGCAAGGAAGTTGCTCAGCAGCGATTTTGTACATGTTAGGAATCATGAGAAGCAAACCTTGTGAAGCTGTGTAGGTTGTTGTGAAAGCACCTGCACCGAGTGATCCGTGTACCGCACCAGCTGCACCTGCCTCTGATTGCATCTCAACAACGTTTACTTTTGAACCAAAAATGTTTTTTCTGCCTTGTGCTGACCATTGGTCCACAAAATCAGCCATTGGCGAGGATGGTGTAATAGGATAAATACCTGCAACTTCAGTGAAAGCATAGCTTACGTGAGCTGCAGCGTTGTTCCCATCCATTGTAAGAAATTCACGTGACATAATAATCGCTCCTTCTGTTGTTTTGTACGTGTTGTTTAACCTTGTGTATAATACCATTTTTCATTAGGGGCTGCCCCCGTTTTTCATGATTTTTGTCTTTTTTACACCATTTTTGTAATAATATATAAGATATGACAGAATCATTAAAAAACAAAAAAATTCGAGCAAAAGAAATAGCAAAAAGATTAAACAGAGAAATGCCTGATGCAGATACCGAATTACTACATTGGGACGACCCATTTAAGCTTGTAATTGCTGTAGCACTTTCAGCACAAACAACCGACAAAATGGTAAATAAAGTTACTCCCCTTCTTTGGGATATGTTTCCAACACCACAAGATCTCGCAAATGCTGACCCTGTAATTGTTGAGCAAATACTTCGTCCTATCGGTTTTTATCAAAATAAAACTAAAAACGCAATAAATTGTGCACGTATGATATGTGACGATTTTAATGGCGAAGTGCCACAAACTATGGAAGAACTTCAAAAACTACCTGGCGTTGGTAGAAAAACTGCCAATATTGTTTTAAATGTTGCTTTCGATCAGGTTGAAGGTATAGCTGTTGACACTCATGTTTTTAGAATCTCTCACAAACTTAAACTTTCAAATGCAAAAACTCCAGCTGCAACGGAGCCAGACTTACTTAAAGTTTTTGATAAAGATAACTGGAAAACTCTCAATCATCAATTAGTTTTGTTTGGAAGACATACCTGTACTGCTCGCAATCCTAAGTGCATAAAATGCCCGCTCGCGGATTTGTGCCCTTCAAATGAGGCACCTTCCCTCTTCTAGGATAGTCGTCAAAATTAAAATGGATTATTTTATAACCGCATTTGTTCATTTTTCTTATAGCACGATAAACTATACCTAGGCCAAGTCCTGTAATTTTTGCAATATGTTTAGGAGAAATTCGATTACTGAAAAACTTAAATATAGTTTCGTCGCGAGAATTTATTCCAAAAGTCTGGACAACAGAGCAGCTAGAAGAATCAATTAACTTTTTAGCTAAGTTGTTTGCCGTGTCAATATTGTTAATGTAATTTTTATTCTCGATATTAGCGATAAAAGATTTGTCATTCTTGCTCTCTACAAATTTGTATAGATTTGCTTCACTACCTATAATTTTGCAAATGTCAAGCGAAAAATGGCCAATTTTTAAAAAGATTCTCATTGAAAAAT
>JAUNNF010000001.1:141025-210824 GCA_030537355.1 Coriobacteriia bacterium | reverse complement strand
TGTCGTCAGCTCGTGTCGTGAGATGTTGGGTTAAGTCCCGCAACGAGCGCAACCCTTGTTACATGTTACCAGCATTTAGTTGGGGACTCATGTGAGACTGCCGGCGTTAAGCCGGAGGAAGGTGGGGACGACGTCAAGTCATCATGCCCCTTATGTCCTGGGCTGCACACGTGCTACAATGGTTGGTACAGAGGGTTGCTAACCCGCGAGGGCAAGCGAATCCCCCAAAGCCAGCCTTAGTTCGGATTGCAGGCTGAAACCCGCCTGCATGAAGTCGGAGTTGCTAGTAATCGCGAATCAGCACGTCGCGGTGAATGCGTTCCCGGGTCTTGTACACACCGCCCGTCACACCACCCGAGTCGTCTGCACCCGAAGTCGTCATACTGAACCCTTTTGGGACAGTGGTGCCGAAGGTGTGGAGGGTAAGGGGGGTGAAGTCGTAACAAGGTAGCCGTACCGGAAGGTGCGGCTGGATCACCTCCTTTCTAGGGAGATTTACTCCAGAGAGCTAATGGTTTTTAGTTTTATCCCATTAGCCTCATCTAAAATAGATTCAGTATCTGGTCTTCAGGGTGTTGTTAACCCTGTTTGCACCTTGACAGCTACATAGTGATAAAGTTTATAAGATTCACTTCTTATTCCTTATGTGAAGAGAGATTTTCCGTAAATATTTGAGGTGATTCGCATAAACGAATGTAAATTTTTTGATCGTAAAAGTATCCAAATTACTCAGATTAATAGCTTTGCTTAAAAGTTTTTATAAACAAAGATATTAAGAGCATATGGTGGATGCCTTGGCACAAGTATCGATGAAGGACGTGACTAGCTGCGATAAGCTACGGTGAGCTGCCCATAAGTTTTGACCCGTAGATTTCCGAATGGGGGAACCCAAGTAAGGTCATTCTTACTTATCCTCGCCTGAATCTATAGGGCGAGAGAGGATAACCCGGAGAACTGAAACATCTAAGTACCCGGAGGAAAAGAAATCAACCGAGATTGCGCTAGTAGCGGCGAGCGAACGCGCACGTAGCCTAAACCAATTTATGTGTAAACCTTGGGGTGTTGCTAGATTGGTGTTGTGGGGCAATATGTTTGCAAGCCCAAGCTTGTGAGCACAGTTACAAAAGCAAGTAGTAGTAGAGTGGCATGGAAAGGTCAGCCAGAGAAGGTTAAAGCCCTGTATACAAAACTGCTCGCACTGTGTATTGTTGTTCCCGAGTAGATCCGGACACGTGAAATCCGGCTCGAATCTGGGGGGACCACCCTCCAAGGCTAAATAGTCACTTGTGACCGATAGTGAACAAGTACCGTGAGGGAAAGGTGAAAAGTACCCCGCAAGGGGAGTGAAATAGTACCTGAAACCATATGCTTACAAGCGGTCGGAGCAGATTTATTCTGTGACGGCGTGCCTTTTGTAGAATGAGCCAGCGAGTTACGGTATGCGGCAAGGTTAAGTCATAAAACGAGCCGTAGTGAAAGCGAGCCTGAATAGGGCGAATAGTCGTATGCCGTAGACGCGAAGCCGGGTGATCTATCCATGGGCAGGATGAAGCGGGGGTAAGACCCCGTGGAGGTCCGAACCCACTTCGGTTGAAAACGGAGGGGATGACCTGTGGATAGGGGTGAAAGGCCAATCAAACCCGGAGATATCTCGTTCTCCCCGAAATAGCTTTAGGGCTAGCCTCGAGCGTTAATTTTTATGGGTGGTAGAGCACTGCATGGTCAAGGGGGCTTCACCGCCTACCAAAACTAAGCAAACTCCGAATGCCTATAAAATTGCTCGGGAGTCAGAATGTGTGGGCTAAGCCGCATGTTCGAAAGGGAAACAGCCCAGATCGCCTGCTAAGGTCCCTAAGTTTATGTTAAGTGGTAAAGGATGTGCGTTTGCCCAGACAGCCAGGATGTTGGCTTAGAAGCAGCCATGCATTTAAAGAGTGCGTAACAGCTCACTGGTCGAGTGGACATGCGCCGACAATTATCGGGGCTCAAACATAACACCGAAGCAGCGGACTCGCAAGAGTGGTAGGGGAGCTTTGTATACAGGCTGAAGCAGAAGGGGCAACCTTCTGTGGACAGTATACAAGTGAGAATGCTGGCATGAGTAACGAGAGAAGGGTGAAAAACCTTTCCGTCGAAAGCCTAAGGTTTCCTGGGCAAGGCTAATCCTCCCAGGGTCAGTCGGGAGCTAAGGTCAGGGCGAAAGCCGTAGCCGATGCACAACAGGTCGATATTCCTGTACCACTCATTGTTCGTTATTACGATGGGGTGACGGAGAAGGATAGCTGGGCGGGGTTCTGGACGTCCCCGTGAAAGCGCGTAGGGTTTGGCGTATGTAAATCAGCGTCATGCAAATCCTGAGACGTTAGACGAAGCCTCTTTTGGCGAAGTCAGTGACTCCATGCTTACAAGAAAAACCTCTAAGGAGAACAGTGGGTGCCCGTACCAAAACCGACACAGGTAGGCAGGTAGAGGATACCGAGACGATCGGGAGAACCATGGTTAAGGAACTCGGCATAATGGCTCCGTAACTTCGGGAGAAGGAGCGCCTCTGTCGGTGATCGTTTTATACGGATGTGAGCTAACGGAGGCCGCAGTGAAAAGGCCCAAGCGACTGTTTATCAAAAACACAGGACTCTGCTCAACTCGTAAGAGGATGTATAGGGTCTGACGCCTGCCCGGTGCTGGAAGGTTACGTGGAAGGGTTAGCTTTTAGCGAAGCTCTGAAACTAAGCCCCAGTAAACGGCGGCCGTAACTATAACGGTCCTAAGGTAGCGAAATTCCTTGTCGGGTAAGTTCCGACCTGCACGAATGGCGTAACGATTTGGGCGCTGTCTCGACCATGGACCCGGTGAAATTGCACTATTCGTGAAGATGCGAATTACCCGCGGAAGGACGGAAAGACCCCGTGAACCTTTACTGCAGCTTGACATTGATTGTTGATTTAATATGTAGAGGATAGGCAGGAGGCTTTGAAGCCGGTGCGCCAGTGCTGGTGGAGCCACCCTTGGAATACTGCCCTTGTTACTTTAGCAATCTAACGTGTGGCCGTAATCCGGCATGCGGACCGTGTCAGGTGGGTAGTTTGACTGGGGCGGTCGCCTCCTAAAATGTAACGGAGGCGCGCGATAGGTCCGCTCAGAACGGTTGGCAATCGTTCGTAGAGTGCAAGAGTATAAGCGGGCTTGACTGCGAGACTGACAAGTCGAGCAGATACGAAAGTAGGTTCTAGTGATCCGGCGGCTCAGAGTGGAATGGCCGTCGCTCAACGGATAAAAGGTACTCCGGGGATAACAGGCTGATCTTGCCCAAGAGTCCACATCGACGGCAAGGTTTGGCACCTCGATGTCGGCTCATCGCATCCTGGAGCTGGAGTCGGTTCCAAGGGTATGGCTGTTCGCCATTTAAAGCGGTACGCGAGCTGGGTTCAGAACGTCGTGAGACAGTTCGGTCCCTATCCTCCGCGGGCGTAAGGAAATTGAAGGTATTTGCCCCTAGTACGAGAGGACCGGGGTGAACGAACCTCTTGTGAAGCGGTTGTTAGCCAATAGCATCGCCGCATAGCTACGTTCGGAATGGATAACCGCTGAAAGCATCTAAGCGGGAAGCCAAACCTAAGATGAGTTTCCTTTTTGGTAAGATTCCTTGTAGACTACGAGGTTGATAGGCTGCAGCTGTAAGGCGTGTAAGCGTTTCAGGCGAGCAGTACTAATAGATCGAGCTCTTTGTTTTTCTTTTGAGCAAAGCTGTTTTTTGGAATTTTTACGATTCAAATAATTTCACTATGTAGCCGTGAGGGTGCAAACATGAGTGCCCCTTGCGAGTGCGACCTTGGAGGCGGGGATCACCCGATCCCATTCCGAACTCGGTAGTTAAGCCCGCCATCGCCGAAGGTACTACACTGTAGTGGTGTGGGAGAATAGGACGTCGTACTCGCAAGGGGTTCTTTTTTATAAAAATTGTTCAAACTATGCGAATCGCAAACATATCTGTATCGAAATATTTATTATTTTAATTGTATTCATAAATAATGATAAAATGTTTATCTATGTAATTACAAATTTGGATAAAATCCAATTAATAGGGTTTACTAATTTTTGCGACCAGGCCTAATGATGTTTTGTTATTCCGCATAATGGACGAAACCCAATTAATAGGGTTCCAAAATCTTATTTTCGCTATCAATTTGATGAATTACAACTTTTGCAATAGCAAAAGACCAGGTCGAAATTGTCAATTTTTTCTAAGAGACCCTATTAATTGAATTTGGTCCATTTCGAAAAACAATTTGATAACATTTATGCTATTCACTAAAATTAAATAACCCTATTATTTGGATTTCGTACATGTCTGTTTTATTTTTAAGTTAAGTATGGACAAAACTACATTAAAGGGGTACATTAATTTCACGACATGAGCATATGATGATTTTATGCCTTTTAAAATGGATGAAATGGTATTAATGGGGTGGAATCTCTACTTTTTTAACAATAAGTGACGAAAATTATCCATCCTCCTAATAAAATGCCTGTTCGCAATTTTTTATTTTAAAAACTTTTTCCCAATAACCGCATTTTCGTCTATTTGCTTATACATAAGTCCTGATAAAAATTTATAAAATCTAGAAACGATCCGCTTAAACAGCTTTTCGTCCACTTCCAATATAGAATTGCATATCTTCGTAATATTATCAAAGGACATTTTCCCTTGCGAATTTGACTTTTTTATAAAAATTGTTCAAACTAGCTGGCTTTCTTTTATAATAAACATATGTATGTAGAAAGAGGAAAATTTGAGTGAAACAGAAGAAAAATCATTTGAAGAGATGACCAATACAGAGCTGTTAAAGCTGTTATCTGGACCATCGCGTCTAAATAGAAAAAACGCTGCAAAAACTCTGTATGCTAGAGTATCTGAGAATCCTGAAAAATTTAAAAAGCAGATAAATAAGTTTATAGATGCCCTGAAGCGTCCAGAAGCGCAAACTCGTTGGCTATGCCTTGACATTTTATCGAAAATGGTAAGTGTTGATGCCAATGCTTGCAAAGACGCTATTGAAGGTGCTGAAGAGGCACTCTTTGACGAAAAGACCAGCTTGATTAGAGTTTCAGCAATTCGTTTTTTGTGTAGATATGGTGCTAGCTCGATGACTCGCTCTAAAGAAGTTTGGCCACTTATTAAAGAGGCAATTCAGCAATTTCATGGAGAGCTTGAGTTTGACGAGATGCTTGGATTTGTAATTTATTTTGCAAGCGGTAAGTTAAATGCTGATGTAAAAAAAGATCTTGGTAAAGTTATCAGGCAAAATCAGGATAGTGTAGGTGGACCTACAGAGCAACGTTTTAAGAAAATATTAAGTGAGCTTCGTAGGCAAAGCAGAGCTACTTCAAAAAAGAAAGGTAAAAAATAATGGCAAAATCAGGTTTAGATTCTTTGATGGATGCGCTTCGTGCATCTGGTGCAAACGTTGATGATAAATTTAAAGATCAAAATAAACAAGCATCTTCTGAAAATAATACAAAAAAACAAGAAGATACAAATAACGGAGGTAAAGGGAATTTAGGTGATATTCCAAAAGCTATTTTACAAACACCAGTTGTTGAAAAGGTTAAAAACTTAAAAACCCGCGGCAGGATTATTCTTGCAATTATTATTTTGCTTATCCTTGCTGCTGCTTACTGGTGGTTTCATCCTCCAATCAATATTCATAGCGAGACAACTTGGTTGATTGTTGTAATTTTAGTATTACTTCCGGTATTTTTGTTTTTCCGTTCTCGCAAAAACAAATTCGACAAGAAGATTAAAGACAAGAATGATACTAAAAAAATGATGAAGGATGAGAATGCTAAGCAAGCTAAAAAATACAAGATACTTGCCTGTATTCCACTGGGCCTTGCTGCCTTAGGCTTACTTGGTATGCTTGTTAGTGCATCTTTCTTCCCAGGTAATGCTGAGAAATATGCATCTGTTCTAAAAACTCAAGACCTTGATTTTAAGACAGATATTCAAGAGGCTAACTACAATCAAATTCCTATCATTGATAGAGAAACAGCCCGCGTACTCGGAACAAAAGAGATGGGTTCCATCCCTGATTATGTAAGTCAGTTTGAAATTTCTGACCTTTATAGTCAAATTAATTTCCAAGGCAAACCTGTTCGTGTTAGTTGTTTGATGTATGCTGACCTATTCAAATGGCTAACAAATAGAGAGCAAGGTATTCCGGCATATTGCATAATTGATATGGCTACACAAAATGCAAAGATTGTTCGCATTAGTGATGTTGACGGTACTGAAGGACAAGGAATTAAATACTCAGAGTCTGAGCCTCTAGCTAGAAATATTGAACGTTATATTCAGCTTAAATATCCATTCTATATGTTTGATGAGTTCTCATTTGAGGTAGATGAGCAAGGTCATCCATGGTGGATTTGTCCAGTACAAGAACGTACGATTGGACTTTTTGGCGGTAAAACAATTAGTCGTGCAGTTTTATGTGATGCTGTTACTGGCGAGTGTCAAGATATGGATGTATCAGAAGTCCCACAATGGGCTGATAGAGTTTATCCATCAGAGTTGTTGTTAGAGCAGTATAACTGGAGTGGTAAGTACAAGAATGGTTGGCTTAACTCTTGGATAGGACAGAGTGGTGTAGTAAAAACAACTCCAGGAACTACATCTTCAGCTAACGGATCTTCAAATATTTCTAAATCATTAGGCTATAACTACATCGCTAAAGATGATGACGTATGGGTATATACAGGTGTAACTTCTGCCACATCAGATTCGTCAATTGTTGGATTTATTCTTATAAATCAACGTACTGCCGAGTCTCACTTTTATTCTATCGCTGGTGCAACTGAAGTATCTGCCATGGAATCTGCAGAAGGTCAGGTACAACACTTGCGTTATGTGTCGACTTTCCCGATACTGATAAACGTTGCGAACCAGCCGACATACTTTATGGCGCTGAAAGATTCAGCTGGACTCGTTAAGAAGTTCGCGATGATAGATATTCAGCGTTATCAAAATGTTGCAATTGGCGATACTGTTGCAGAATGCCAAAAGGCATATCAGCAATTGCTGACTCGTGAGGGCATTGAAATAACAGGTAGTAATGTTTCAAACGGGAAACAAATATCTGGAACTATTGCCAATATGACACAAGTTGTGTTTGATAATAATTCGCATTTCTTGGTAACAATTGCAGGTGATGCTCATATTTATGATTTTGCAATACCAGGTCTTATCGACATTGTTAAATACAAGGTCGGAGATCAAATTAAGTTCCACTATACAGATGGTGAGAAGACACAAAACGTTACAAGTATTGATTAACGAGGTATTATGAAGCGTACCAGAATTGTAGACATTTACAAAAACAAAGAAGACAATAGCAATATAACTGTAGCTGGCTGGGTAAAGTCAGTTCGTGACATGAAGACTTTTGCTTTTATCACAATTAATGATGGTAGTTGCTTCAAAGATTTACAAATTGTTGCCGATAGATCTGATGCATCAACAGGCTCTGCTATTATTGCAAAAGGTACATTAAAATTAACACCTGATGCTCCCCAGCCTTTTGAACTACAAGCTGATGAGATTATTATTGAAGGCGAGGCAGGTCCTGATTATCCTCTTCAAAAAAAGCGTACGACACCTGAGTTCTTGAGAACTATTCAGCACTTACGTCCAAGAACAAATTTGTTTCGTGCAGTGTTTAGAATTAGAAGTGTAGCTGCTCATGCTATACATACATTCTTTCAGGACAGAGGTTTTGTATATGTACATACTCCAATCATTACAGCTTCTGATTGCGAGGGCGCAGGGGAAATGTTTGAAGTTACTACAAGTGGTAAAGAGGAGTTTTTTGGCAAGCCTGCATCACTTACAGTGTCAGGACAGTTAAATGCTGAAAATTTTGCAATGGCTTTTGGTGATGTTTATACATTTGGCCCAACTTTTAGAGCAGAAAACTCTAATACTCCTCGCCATGCAGCAGAATTTTGGATGATAGAACCAGAAATTGCTTTTGCAGATCTTGATGACGATATGGATTTAGCTGAAGACATGCTAAAATTTGTAATTAAGTATGTTATGGATAAGTGTGAGGACGAACTTGAAATGTTGAATAAGTTTGTTGATAAGGGCCTAAAAGATAGACTCAATCAAGTTGCAAATTCCGACTTTGTTAGAGTCTCCTACACTGATGCTATTGATATTTTATCTAAAGCTGATAAAAAATTTGATTATCCAGTTAAGTGGGGTGTTGACCTGCAAACTGAGCATGAGCGTTATTTAACAGAAATTCATTTTAAGAAACCAGTATTTGTTTATGATTATCCAGCTGATATTAAAGCATTTTATATGCGCTTAAATGATGATGGTAAGACTGTTGCTGCAACTGATTGTTTGGTTCCACAAATTGGCGAGATTATTGGTGGTTCTCAGCGTGAAGAGCGCCTAGACTTACTGGAGTCTCGCATTAAGGATTTAGGTATGGACCCGCAGCAATATAAATATTATCTTGACCTTCGACGTTATGGTTCATGTAAACATGCAGGGTTTGGACTTGGTTTTGAGCGTTTAATCATGTATCTCACAGGAGTTTCAAACATTAGGGATGTGCTTCCGCATCCTCGCACAGTAGGTAATGCTGAATTTTAAATAATGGATAAACACTTTTCTAAATTTAATCTAGTTATTTATTCATTGCCTGCAATTGCTATGATGATAGCAGTTTCAGCTTACTCATTTGTAAATGGGTTTTTCTTAAGTAATTATGCTGGTCCTACCGCTTTTGCTGCTGAAAATTTAATCTGGCCATTAATTATGATTTTTTCCACTGTTGGACTCATGGTAGGCACTGGTTCAAGTGCTCTTATTGCTAATAAATTAGGCGAGAAGGACAAGGGCACTGCCAGGCGTTATTTTTCAATGTTTGTTTATTTTGCAATAATATTAGGAATTGTATTAACTTTTGTATGTTTTGTTCTCGTTGAACCCGTAGCTATTCTTTTAGGAGCAAAAGGCGAGCTTTTAGATCTATCTATTTATTATGAACATATTATGAGCTTTTCAATTCCTGGTTATTTATTGCAAATGGCATTTATGGTTTATTTAATACTGCAGGCAAACCTAATATGGGCTTTTTCACAGCAATTATTTGCACAATAATCATTTTAATTTTAGACATTATTTTAGTAATGTTTTTAGGAATGGGTATAGATGGTGTGTTAATAGCACTCACTTGCACAATATACGTTGGCGCTATATTTCCATTTATTTATTTTGCGAGAAAAAATAATAAGAGTTACTTACATTTAGTATCTCCTAGTATTGCATTCAAAAACGAAAATCCAAATTCAATTGCACTTCTTATTAAGGCATCAATAAATGGTTCAAGCGAGACTGTTCAAGATATCGCAATTTCTCTTGTGTCACTTTTATGCATATACCAGATAAATGTATTTTATGGTGATGATGGTATTGTTGCTTATGGTGTTACTGAATATGCATGGTTGGTTTTTAATTCTTTGTTTATTGGCTTTAGCATGGCAACAGCACCTTTGATGAGCTATCAACAAGGTGCTAAAAATAAACTCGAAATGCACAGTTTATTTAAAAATTGTATAATAATAATTGTTATATTTTCCGTTGTATCCTTTGCTATATCCCAGCTATGCGCAGAACCGCTAGTTATACTTTTCGTAGGGTACAGTAAAGAGCTAGTAGATTTTTCTATATACGTCTTTCGTATATATGCAATTTCATTCATGTTCTTTGGAATCAGTATTTATGGCTCCTCGTTGTTTACGTCTCTTGGAAATGGTTTAATATCAGCTTTAATTGCATTTTTGAGAACAGTTGTGTTTGAAGTTATTGCGTTGATAATACTTCCTATGATTTTTGCTGGAGATGGTATTTGGTATGCTGCAATATTTGCAGAGATAATGTCAGCAATACTCACTATAATATTTATCATTACAAAAGGTAAGAAGTACGGAATCTTAAAAAAGGGGTAATACATGGAAAGAGAAGAAATTTTAGTTATTGAATGTATGTCATCGGCAATTATGTATGTTGATGAAATTATAGATAGGGGCTATAAAGCTTTTGTTGTAAATCCTACTTGTGGAAATGACCATTTGATGCAGTTAAAACACAAAATTCAATCTAATTTTGAAAGTAAATATTCAAAAGATCAATATGAATGTGTTTATGCAGATAATAACGCTCAGGCAATTTTTGATATGTGTGAGGGTCACAATATTATATGTGCAGTTGCTGGCAGTGAATATGGCGTTAAGACAATTGATGATGTTGCTTTTATGTTAGGCGTAAAAGGCAACAATCCAAAAACAAATTATTGTAGGTGTACAAAACTTGGTATGATAGAAAGTTTAAATCATGCTGGACTTAGAGCTATTAAAACTGCTCGCATTGAAAAGAAACAAGATATTGTTAACTTTTTTAATGAAAATAAATTGGATCGTTGTTTTATGAAATTTTCTGAAGGTGCTGGTAGTTATGGCAATAAAACGTGCAGCAACTTGGATGATGCTATCAAATATTTTGATGTAATTATGAACTCTAAAGATTATTTTGGTGATTCCGGAGGAGACGTTCTTGCACAAGAAGTGATAGAAGGAACTGAATATGTTGTCAATACTGTAACTTGTAAGGGAAATCATAAAGTTACAGATATTTGGAGATATAAAAAAGTAACGACTGAAAACGGTGATATGATCTACGATACAAGCACTCTTGTTGACGAGATTACCGATGAAATAAAAGAACTTATAGATTACTCATTTAAAGTAGCAGATGCTGTTGGTGTTAAATATGGTCCAATTCATGGTGAATATAAAATTGACAAGCAGGGACCTGTATTGATAGAAACAAATTGTAGGCCAATGGGTGATTCCACAACAAGGGAATATGCTCGTGATGTTGCAGGCAATTGTATTGTTGATTGGTCTTTGGATGCTTACCTTGACGAAGATGCGTTCAAAAAGCATTCAGATGATTATCATATTGTAAAGAACGCAATCAAAAAATACATTATATTAAAACATGATATTACTGGTGATATGGGCAGCGGATTCTTTTCAGGTGAGCACCTCAAAAGTTATCACAATCACAACGATTATGAACCTGTTGGTATATGCGCTTACGAGGCTACAAAAGATCTTGGTAATACGCCTATGATTTTAAAACTTGCTCACGTTGATAAAGAACAGCTTAAACACGATATCGATTTAATGCATTTTATTGAAGATGAGTTTATGGAACTTCTCGTGTGCCCACATCCTAATGTTCCTGCTGGTGAGCAACCATCAATTGAAGATATTGTTTCTGGATTAGAAAACAACACAGAGCGTACTCTTGTTCTAACAAATAAGGATGCATATGAAGTTTGTGATGGTAAATATTGTCCTGTAGGTGATCAGACAAATCCTGTATTTGATAATATCTTGTATGCAGATTGTAGCGCAAGTTTACTTGTTGATAAATTTGAAGAAATGTGGGCTATGTTTAAATATTTAAAACCTCAAGGCAAAGCTATATGTAGTGATGCTGTGGCTAAAATGTTACCTTACGGAAATGATTGTTTTGAGATTTTGAAAAAGGTTGCTAATATTTAATATCTAGACTTGCATGAGCGCTCACATCAGCGGATAGGTCAAAAAACTTCTGTTGTTTATAGCGCTCATTAGCAACAAGTCCAATCATAGCTGCGTTATCGCCGCAATATTCAAGAGGTGCCATTATTATGTCTACACCGAGATTTTCATAAGCAGCTCTAAGTTCTGGATTTGCAGCAACACCACCGCCAAACATGAATGATTTAGCACCTGTTTGTTCAATTGCTGTTTTTGCTTTGGAAACTTGTACGTCTATTACAGCTTGTTGAAAACTTGCACATATGTCGTTTATATTTGCTTTTGGATTTTCCTTAATGTATGTGATAACAGCAGTTTTTAATCCGGAGAGACTGAACTTTAAGTCCCCTGAATGCAACATTGCACGAGGGAAGTTAATAGCTTTTGGATCTCCTGTTTTAGCCAGTTTCGAGATGATAGGTCCTCCTGGATAGCCTAAGTTTAAAGCTTTGGCAACTTTATCAAAAGCCTCGCCAACTGCATCATCAATGGTCGTGCCTAATGTTTTATAGTCGCCCCAATCTTTCACTTCAACAAGCATTGTGTTTCCACCTGAGATGATTGATGCTACTGCTGGAAGTTTGATTTCTTTGCCTGATAATTTGTTTGCATAGAGGTGTCCTTCTAAGTGATTGACTCCGATAAAAGGAACGTCGAGCGCCCAAGCTACACCTTTGGCATAGGCCATGCCTACAACTAAGGCACCTACGAGTCCGGGGGCATAAGTTGAAGCTACAGCATTTATGTCTGTCCATTTAATATTTGCTTGTTCTAAACACGTGTCGACCACACCACAAATAGCTTCAATGTGTTTGCGGCTAGCGATTTCAGGAACAACGCCGCCAAAGCGTTTATGGAAATCAACCTGAGAGGCAACAACATTTGAGATGACTTTTCCGTTGAAAGTGATTGCTGCAGCAGTCTCGTCACATGAAGATTCGATTGAGAGGATTACTGGATATTCTACTTTGTTGTTTGCTGTTTCTGTCTTAAGATCCATTCCTGCAACATCTTTGTTGATGATAGGGAGCGGACCCTGCATGATTATTGCATCTTCATCGCTATAATAATTTTTTCTTCTAGAGATTTGTTTTAGCCCTAATTTTTCATAAAACTTAATTGCTGGATTAGATTCTCTAACTTCGAGAGTGAATGTTTTGGCACCTAAGTCTCTGGCATCATTTGCTAGTTTTGACATAAGTTTTGTTGCTATGCCTTGATTTTGATATTTTGTGTCAACAGCGATTTTCAGTATTTCGAATGTGTCGCCTGCGAGTATGCCACCTGCATAAGCCATGAGTTTGTTATCTTTTGTTGCTTGCCACCAGATGTTATCAAGGTTGAATTTCTCTTTTGTCCAAGCATCGTCTTTCATAAGCTCATTTTCTAGCTCTACAACTTTGTCTAGATTGCTAGCATTAAGCGGAGCAAATGTATTTCCTTGAACTCCACTCACTAAATTTTTATCTTTGAGTTTGACTCGTTCGCCTTCCTCAGCATCTGACAATCTTGTATATACAGGAAGAACTGTTCCTGGATCTTGGGGTTTACTATTTATTGCTAAAAGTAAACTCTTGGCGGTTGGATTCCATAGTTTTTCTGGAGCTTGATTTTTGAATTTATATTTTGTTAACGCGTCACCTGCAACTAATGTATCACCACATTCTTCTATGACTTTATCTGCTTTTTCAACTCTGTCTGGTGTTAAACGTTTAGGACCATCATCTGTAATGTCATAGAGTGCAGGATATATTTCTTTTCTCATTGCGTCTGCTACAACATAGGTTTTGCCTCTTACATTATTGTTCCACATATTCCAAGCAACAGCATCTAATGTTGATACTCCTATTAATTTTACGCCTAATGCACTAGCTATTCCTTTTGCAGTTGCAAGGGCAATTCTCACACCTGTAAAAGAACCTGGGCCTCGTCCTACTGCTACTGCATTAACTTCTTTTGGATTAATTCCTAGTTTCTGCAGTGTAGGGAGCAACATTGTATTGGATGCTCTGTGAGCAGGTAAGGTAGCTTCTTTGTCGTTGAATGCTACAGTTATTTGCTCGTTAGCAGTGTCAATTGCGAGTATGTTTTTCTTATAAGTCATGGTTGGAATATTTTAACACTTTTTTGATATACTTAATTTATGCTTTTAACCATTGATGTAGGAAATACATTTACAAATCTTGCACTTTTTGATCAAGAAATGGTTAAATCTTGGAATGTCTCTTCAATGAGTGAAATAGATTTGGGCTCAATTGACAATTTAGATGCAATAGCTCTAAGTTGTGTTGTTGCTGATGCGGAAACAAAGATTAAAGATAAAGCTAGCAAACTTAATGTTGATTTTTTTAGTCTAAACTCCAATACTGTTCCAAAAAACTTATTTAAAACAAAATATCCTAATGCCTCTGAAATCGGTGCAGATTTTATTGCTGGGGCTGTTGGTGGTATTAAAAAGTACGGATGCCCATGTGTTGTATTTGATTTAGGCACTGCTACTAATGTTGATATTGTTGACAAGTGTGGATTTTTTATTGGAGGTATTATTGCTCCTGGCCTTCAAACTTCGCTTAATGCATTAATAGGTAAAGCTAGTGCATTGAGCGATATCGAATTAAAATCACCTGAATCTGTAATAGGTAAGTCAACAGATGAGGCAATTAGAAGCGGTATTGTTGTGGGCGAAGCATCAAAAATTGATGGTTTAATTGACCGAATTGAGAATGAGTTAGGCTACAAAGTTAATGTAATAACAACTGGTGGCTGGGCGGATCTTGTTACATCTCATATGAAACATAAAGCTCACTATGACAAGTACTTAATTTTAGATTCTCTAAAATATATTTATGAACAAGTTAGACAAAATTAAAGAACAGTTAAACCATGTGCCAACAACACCTGGTTGTTATTTGTGGAAAAATGCCGATGGTGATGTAATATATGTTGGTAAGGCCAAGCAGCTGCGTGCTCGTATGAGACAGTATGTCAATTTCCAGGATGAGCGTGATAAGATTCCTTTACTCGTCTCAGAGATCGATAGCTTTGAATACATTGTTGTTGAGAACGAACACGAATCTTTAATTTTAGAGAAGAATTTAATTCAGCAATATAAACCTTATTACAATGCCGATTTTAAGGACGATAAATCTTATCCATTTATTGCTATTACAAAAGGGGATAAGTTTCCGGCTATTAAATACACTCGAGAAAAGCATATAGCTTCAACTCGATATTTTGGTCCGTATACAGATAGTAGGGCGGCAAGACGTACTGTTGATATAGTTCGCAGAATTGTTCCTATTTGTGCTACTTCTTGTGCTACTTGGAGAAAATTGAACAAGACAGGTAAGTTTCAGGCTTCCCCTTGTTTTGATTATCATGTAGGCCTAGGTCCTGGTGCATGTTGTAATTGTGTAAGCGATGAGCATTATGCTGAAAACGTTGCAAAAGTCGAGAAATTTCTAAACGGTAATCAAAAAGAGTTTTTGGATAACATGGAATCTGAGATGCAGGATGCAGCAGACTCGCTTAATTTTGAACGTGCAGGCCGCATTAAACAAAATATGGACGTTGTTAAAAGCTTAACTAACAAACAACATATTGTTGCAGACAACAATTTGTCCGCTGATGTTATAGGTTTTTATGTTGATGAAGACATAGCAGCTGCTCATGTATTGATTGTTCGCGAAGGACGTGTTATTAACAGCAATGAGTTTATCTTAAAGCCTGGCCTTGATATGGAACACGCTTTTATATTGAAATATTACGACACTACTACTTCCATTCCGAAAAATATAATAATCCAATATAATTTTGAAGACGAGAAGGAATTAAGTGCTTGGATTGGCTCTAAGTTTTTAAATCCAAAACGTGGCGAAAAAGTAAAACTTGTTGAAATGGCCACTCGCAATGCTAAACATACACTGCTTCGTTATAAAGTAAAAACCAATCATGATGATAAGCGAATCAATAAAGCTTTACTCCAATTGGAAAGTGCATTGGCACTCGATTCAAGCCCTATGCGTATTGAGTGTTATGATATCTCTACTATTCATGGTTCTTATACAGTTGCGTCAATGGTCGTTTTTACTGGTGGTAAGCCGGACAAAAATCAGTATCGTCGATTTAAAATTAAAACACCGCTCGATGAAGCTAATGATTTTTTGTGTATGCAGGAAGTTTTAAAGAGAAGGTTTGAGCGCTTGGGAGATGTGCGCTTTGGTGCTAAACCTGATTTAATTATTGTTGATGGTGGTAAGCCTCAACTCACGGCTGCAAAAGAAATATTAGGAAATGAGATCAATATCGTTGGTCTTGCAAAACGTGATGAAGAGCTAATTACCGATTGGGGAGAAGTTGTACTTCCGTCTGGTTCTGAATCTCTCTATCTTGTTAAGCAAGTTCGTGATGAGGCCCATCGTTTTGCAATAACATTTCACAGAGAATTACGAGGTAAAGGCATGACATCTTCCATACTAGATTCAGTTTCTGGTTTAGGTCCTGTAAGACGTAGGGCTCTGCTTAAATATTTCGGTAGTTTCAAAAAATTACGCGAGGCTACACTAGACGAAATTAAGGATTCTCATACGATACCTGAGGAAGTTGTCGAAGAACTTTACTTAGTATTGAAGCAAAATGAATAGTTGCATATTTATTTATTCTATGTTAATATAAAAAAGGTGGGAAAATTCAAAAAAAAATATTTATCACCAACTATTGATATTGTTCATTTTGGTTGGAATGCTGATTTAATAACTGAATCATGTACGACAAATTGTTCTAACTGTCCATTTGATGGTCCTCATTGTCCTTCAATTTGCAAAATGCTTTACGCAGATTTAACAAATGATGAATTTATATATTAAATTTTGTGTAATTGATGATTTCTGCGATATTGGCTTTACTTTTAGCAAGCTACTAGTATAATATAAATGTCACGAATCGGAGGAATACCATGGGAAGCAAGAAAATTAATATTGTAATTATCTCATTATTGACTTTTTTTTATGTTTCTTTTTTGCATTTTGTTTTATTTCTTTTAGTAAGGGCGAATCATATAATTATGATATATCTAAAAATTTAAATAATGAAAATAATTCAACTCCAGTTGTTGTTAAAGCCGGTGTTCTTCCTCAAAGTTCTGATGAAGTGTTTAAGGCTGTACCTTCTAAAGAAACTCTGGATAACTTACCAACGTATATTAACAAATCGATTGAACTACTTGATAATAATGTAAAACAGGATGAAAAAGCCACTAACGATAATGTCCCGACCTCTTTTATGGGTATTTTTAAAGCTGATGAAATTCATACAATTTATGCAGGATTAAAAAAGAACGGTAATTTATATGAGTTATCATTAACAGCCGAAAAACCTGAAGAAGGTATATTTGATGCTGTTTTTCCTATAAACGATACAGATGAGGGTGTTCCTCTGTATTGTAAAGACTATTCTACGAAGATATCTAATGTAATTATTGACAAAAGTATTGAAAATTTTCATCCTGTATCTACAATGCAATGGTTTGGCTCGTATGTTAGAGACAGTTCTGAGTTTCCTTATTCAAGTCTTTCTTCAATAACAGGACTCAGATATTTAAAAACGGATAAGGTTAAAAATTCAGCTTTTATGTTTTCTGGTACAAAATACTTACAATCATTGAGTGATGAAGATTTTTATTACATAAAATTTGATGAAAATTATTTCAAATCTTTAGAAAATGCTACTGGAATGTTTATTGACTCTGGATTAGATGAAAATACACTAGATATGTTTATGACAAAGCTTTCTAATAGTGATATTCTTAAGGATTGTCAATATACTTTTGCTTTATGTAGCAAACTTTCAAAATTTGAATCTAAAAATATAATGCTTCCTAAAGTTGAAAATGCTTCTTCCATGTTTTCTAGAAGTGCTCTTGAGAGTTTTAATAATAATATTATTTTTGGTAATAGTGTTTATGCTATTACGTCAATATTTTATAAATGTCATAATTTAAAATATGTTGATGCTTCTAGTATGTTAGAAAATGGCACATCGTATTATATTGAAAAAGACGGATCTAGCATTACAGATGAAGTAACATCAGCTGTATCTACTTTTCAATATTGTGAAAATTTAACTTATGTGGATTTAGGCAAATGGGATGTGTCTAACAAACAAAATGCAGCGCATATTAATTATACAAATAACATGTTTAATGGATGTAGTAAGCTCACTACAATTTGTGCTAGATATGATGCTAAATGGGAAACCATATCCAAAAATAGCATTAATATGTTTTTAGGTTGCAATGCGTTAGTAGGACAAAATAGAACTACGTATAGTACAAATAATATTCACATTGGTTATGCTTGCATTGATGAAGGTAAAAATAAACCTGGTTATTTTACTTTAAGTGAAAAAAGTTCTAAACCGTCAACTCCGATTTATTCTTTAGAAAGTCCTATAGAAAATGGGATATTTTATTATCCTGTATGTGACGAAAATCATAAATTACCTGCTGATCTAATTTTTTATAATTCTAACAAAGATATAATTTACCCAAAAAATGGTTCGTATTACTTAATGAGTGATCTACTTGATGCTGTATATTTTAGTGGAACTTCATCATTTATTAGTTTTAGAAATTATGATAATGTTGAATGGGCAGATGTTTATTCGCATGAAACAAGTGAACCAACTCAGGAGTTTTTGAATAAATTAGCTATAGATGAAAAATTACTATCCTTTACCATGACAAAAGAGCGTCCAGCTTTATCAAACGGAGTTTCAATTGATAGTATTTGGGAAGCTTATCAAAGCGAACTGCATGATAAACATGATTATTGGTCTAAACAAAAGGACTCTGATATAGGAGGTAATTATTTTGCTTATAATGCTAAAACCCATATATATTTTTCAGAATATGGAAAAAATCCATTAAGTGTTCTAATAGAAAAATTATTTGATGTAAGACACATGGTACCTGTCGGTGAGGTTTCTAATGAAATAACTACTGTTTCTTTTGACTATGATGATAATGTAGTTCAAAAAGTTACTAGTATTAATGGTCAAATAACTTATCCTAAAAATACTAAATTTTTTGTACATGGTGATGCTTACAAACAGTTTAAGGTTGTTATGAAAGATAGTTCTTTTGTTCCAAAAGTTGATGATGGAGTGAAAAAACTTATGAGCGATAATGACATTTATACTGTTGATGAGCGAAGTGGTGCACATAATATTTATATTAGCAGACAGACAAAATTTAATGTTAATTTTGAATGCGACCAAGATAATATAGAAATTACTGATAAAGATGGAAATAAGCAAGATAATCCAATTGCAACTCTTAATGAAGATTTTGTATTTAAAGTTAAATATAATCATGATTATTCACACGTCATAAAGGAAGTCAGATTTAACAAGAAAATAATTGAGCCAGATGAGAATAATTGTTATTCAATTAGCAATATTGACAATAATATTAATGTGCAAATATTCTCGCAAGAATCCGAGTCGTTAACATTATCAAAAGAGAATAGTACATATTTTTATTATCCTGTATTTACAAAGCTGTCAGCAAATACTATAAAATTTTACGATGATGAAGGAAAGTATATTCAGCCGCACATTATTAATGGCGATGAGTATGTCATGGCAGACTTAAAAAATGCTCAAAGCTTTATTGGTAGAGATTATAAATTTCAAGCAATAAGGCTAGAAAATGGTAGGTGGTCGGATTTATTTAGTGTTGAAAACGATAAAGCTACTAAATATAATGGTAAATTACTTGACGGAGATTATTGTTCCACATTATCTTTTGACAAAGATAACAATAAGCCTTCAATTGATGGTGTATTTATAGGAGATGTACTTAAAGCATACAATATAGATGTAAAATCTTTTTGGGGCTCGGATACATTTGATGAATCTTCTGTATATGTATATATGTTAGAAAATACACTACAATCGGGATCTTGGATTGTTAATGATAGAGTAATGGAACATCATGCTGTTATACAACGAGAATTTTCTGATTATTATAATATTAAATTTGAAGGTGATGAAGGGGTTAAACAGATTGTCGATAGTAATAATAAAGATATTACAAATGGTACAAAAATTTTGAAAAATGAGGATTTTGAGTTTAAGGTTAAATGCGTTGAAGATCATGGTACAGAAAACGTAGAGCAAGCAGAAATTTCTATAGGTGGCAATAACTATAACTTTACTAACCTTTCTTTGAATAATTCAACATTAAAATATACTGTAAAGAATATAGAACATGATGACACTACTGGATGTCTTATAAAAATAGGTACTACATATGTTAATTCCTTGATTGTTGATAATTGTTTATATCATCCAGTATTTGACAAACATTACTTTACTTCTTATGCTTATTATGACAAAGATGGCCAATGTTTGTCGGCCATACAACGCCCTGGTGAATATGAAAACTATATTATGAGTGATGTTGCAAATGCAGAAAAGTATAAAATTAAAAATGGGAGTCCAAATATTATTGCTGTCAGATCTATTACTGAATCAAGATGGGATGATGTTTTTGATCGAGAGAATAATACCAATCTTTATGTAAAAAAGCTTAAACAAGGCTTTATGAATAAGCTTAATGAGAATGATAATGTTTGTTATTTTGATTACTTATATCATCCTTATGTTAATGATGTTTCGCTTATTGATATCTATGAAGCTTACAATCAGTACGGTTTTGGGATAAAAGATACATTTCATTTTTTTATTAATTATGTATCCGAATGTGGATATTTCTTTAATAAATATGATGATACCAGGATTCTTTATAATAGTGATGTTAAGCCTTACGATGTAATTGATAATGGATGCTGTATGGTTATTTCAAGAGAATTTGGTAATACTAAACCATCTTGCACATTAGAATTTCAAACGGATGATGGAATTGAAAAAATTACTGATGATGATGGTGTAGATATAACTGATTATAAAGTTTCAGTTGATAAAGGTTCAAATTTTATTTTTCATGTACAATATAAAGATGGCTATGTAGAAAATTCTGTTAAAGATGGTTCAATTTCTCTTGCGTACAATAAAGATAATAATTCATATGTAATTAATAATGTACAAAACCAGCATTTTGTCAATGTTTCTTCTCAAAAATCATATTCCTTAGTGTTACCAGAAGGGACAAAGCATCCTGGTATGATTTATAAGCCAATATTTGATAAGCTCTCTGTAAATGAAGTTAGGTTTTATGACAAAAATGGTCATTTTATTCGTCCTTCTCAAGACTCTGAAACTAATTATGTAATAAACGACTTAGCTGATGTTAAAGATTTTATTGCAACAGGACATTTTTCATTTAAGGTTGTAGGAATTTTAAAACATACTTGGGACGAAGCTTTTGGAAACACTACTACTGGAACTGCTAAAGAATACATTGCGGACGACCGTGAAGAGTTTGATGAATGTGCTACCTTGCATATTAATCCCGAAGAAGAGCCCATGGTTGATAATCACAAATTAATTGATTTAAATAATCTGTATTTTAATAATGAATTATATTATTGGTCTAATTATGCCCCCGACAATAAAGCTACGATGTGTGTAACATATAAAGACAAAATAGAATGGGGAACAATTTCTAGGGATTATAACACTAATATAGTCTTAACAAGAAATTTTGTGAATAATCCCAATATCGAATTTAAGAAAGATGAAGGTGTTTTAAAAATTATTGATGATAAAGGTCAAGAAATTAGTGAAAACACCTCTGTGCCTTTTAGTTCCAACTTACGTTTTAAAATAATTTATAAAAACGGTTTTGTTCATAAAAATGTAACTGCCAATGGTATAAATATTACCGCTGACAATGATGGATTTTTTAACATTAAAAATATTGTTAGCCATGTTTCAATTAATGTAAATTCGCAACAGCCATTATTAAAATCATTATATTTTAAAGGTGATTGGTATCATCCCATATCAGATAAATTATCTTTTAAAGATATTCAGTTTTTTGATGCGAATGGAAATTTATTAGAAGCACATGGCGATCCAGTACAGGGCAATGAAGAATATCATTATTATTTACTTGAGGATTTAAAAACTGCAACTCAATATGTATGTGATAATGCTTATTCATTTCAGGGAGCAAGATGTATTGGTAATAAACTATGGAATGAAATATTTGAATACAAAGATGATGAAAAGAAATATATTCAATTTGTTTTTGATGTAAAAGAAGGTCTTTTACATGATGGTGATTCTGTTTTCTGTTTATTTAAGGATAAAGTAATCTATACAGAGCCTTCCATTGATGGAGTACCTATAAGTAAATTAAGAAATGCTTATAGTAACGATAGTACGTTTTTAAAATCTGGGTATTTTTTTGGTAATGCTTATTACTTTGCTGAATTTATGTCAAATGGGTTATATTATGCTTCTTTCTGGTCTTATGCAAAGAACGAATTGTTTTTTACTTATTTTAATTATAATCCTGGCGATATTCTTATTACAAGAAATTTTTCAGAATTACAGACGATCAAATTTGACAAATCTGAAGGTATTGAAAGTTTTACTGATGTAGAAGGAAGAGAGTTTCCAAGTTCTGTTCAAAATTACAGGTCTAAAGATTTTAAATTTAAAGTTAAATGTAAAGAAGGTCATGTCGTTGATAAAGTAACGATTAATGATGCAGTTATTCATGAAGACAAAATTACTCATATATTTACAGTTAATAGTAGTTTACTTGACAACACTATTACGGCAACTACAAAAACCTCTGAATTGTTAAAATATGACCAATATGATTATTTCCCAATTTTTGATAAGGCATCAACCGACGATATTCAGTTTTACAATAAAGATGGTAATTTGTTATATCCAAAGGGTGACGGAAACACATATTCAATGGCAGATATAAAAACTGCTACACAATATATAATTGAGGGCGATTATAGATTTAAGGCTGTACGTACGGTTAAAAACTCATGGTATGATGCATTTGCTTTTAAAGAAGGAAAAACAATATATAATCAACCTATGTTGCCTGGTGATTCATGTTCATCCTTAACTTTTCATTACGATTCAGAAACACCAAAAGATTTGCTCATTATTGATGCAGATAATAAAAATGTAGATGTCAAAAAGATAAAAGAGGCGTATTTTGATCAAACGACTAGTTTTTGGACTGCCGACGAGGTTTTAGAAGATACTGCTTGGGAATATTCTTTAAATGATAATGTTTGGAGTTTCAACACTAACATAAAAAGCACATTAAATGATATAGTAATAGAAAGGATGTTTGGTCATGGTTCGAGTAATATTAATTTCAGTTTAGATGCCAACATTGAAAAAGTTACAGATATTTATGGAACGGAACTAAAATCCTCTTTTGTGTATCCTACTGTATCAGATTTTAAATTTAAGGTAGTAGCTAAAGATGGTTATTGTGTCAAATTTCTATATGTAAATGATGAAAAGTTTAATCCTATTGATAATGTTTATATAATTACCCATCCAAAAGGAAATATTTCTATTAAAATTGAAGCAATTAAATGTTCTTCTTTAATAGTGGGGCAAGAACGATATTATCCAATATTTAATAATGCTCCTGCAAATAAAATAAGTTTTTATGACAACGATAATAATTACATTCGACCAACTGGCAACAATGGCTATTCGTATGTCATGAATGATTTATTTTATGCAACGAAATTTGCCTATCTTGATAATTCCTTTTCTTTTGAGTCTGTATGTTTAAAAGAAAATTCTTGGATAGAAGCTTTTGGTGAAAAAGATGCTGGCGTTGCAACAAGATATGTCCCTACCATTAATTTAGATGAAACATGTACTGCACTTAAGTTTTTGCAATACAGTAAACCATATTTGCATGATGTCCCTATTGATGATATAACTAGTGCATATTTTCGTGATAAAAAAACTTTTTGGACGCCATATTCAATGAACTCTGCTAGAGCCTCGCTTTATGATATTGAATATGGCTGGATTGAAAATGCAGATAAAAGTATAAAAAATTCCATATTAATACAGAAAACATTTTCTACAGATAATCAAATTTATATTTATTTTGATAAAGATGTAGGTATAAAACAGATTGTTGATGATAATGATAAAGAAATTCCTAATAATATTATTCTTGTTCCTGGACAGGAGATAAAATTCAAGTTCTATTTAAATCAAAGTTATATTAAAGATAGATATACTTTTAACAATCAAGAGCTTGAATTAGGTAAGGATGGCTATTATCATATTCTTGCTGATTCCTGTGTAATTAAAAATTCAAATCACGTAAAATTGAGTACATTAAAGCTCAAATCTCTTATTGTAAAAACTGAGAGTCTTGGAGATTGTGTTTATAAGCCTGTATTTGATAGAATTTCTGTTGACCAAGTTAAGTTTTATAACTCAAATGATGAATTTATAGAACCTTCTGAAGATGATGGCAAGACTTATATTATGGAAGACCTAGAAGAGGCTACACAGTTTTATGGAAAAGACTATTGTTTCGACGCTGTTTGTTTTAAAAATTATATGTGGATAACCACTTTTTCAAAGTTCATTAACAAAGGACGAGCAACAGATACGGTATTAAATTTAGAACAAAATCAGACATGTACTGCTCTTAATTTTGACTATGGACAGAAGCCTTATATCAGCGGTAAATCTTTAAGTGATATTTCAAATATTTATTTCAAATCTTCAACTAAATATTGGTCTCCAATTTCAGTTGATTTAAATAATGCATATGTGTATGACATAAATGATGGATGGGGAAATACTGACAGCAAAATGAACGATAATGGATTCTTATTTAAAACAACTTTTTCAAGTAAGAATACTATAAACGTTGATTTCAGGAGAGACTCTGGTGTTATCAACATCGTAAATCATATGGGTTCAGAAATTCCTGAAAAAGTTGATGCTATACCTGGTCAGGAAATTAGATTTAAAGTTAACTTAAATAAAAATTCAGTTATAAAATATGTAAAGATCAATGATAAAGAAATTAATTTAGGTTTTGATGGTTATTATCATGTTTTGCTCGATTCGTTATTAGAAAACAACAATATTGATGTTGAAGTCACAACAAGTAAACTTCATTCATTAAATGTTAATGGAGTTATATATAAACCTCTTTTTGATAAGTTATCACCTAATGATTATAGGTTTTATGATGATTCAAAAAATTACATTGCTCCTTCTGGTGACGATTACGTAATGTCTGATCTAAAATATGCAACGCAGTTTACGTTATTGAATAAATCTACTTATAAGTTCAATGCTGTAGGAATTATTGAACATACATGGGATAGCGCATTTGGTGAAGATACTCAAGGAAAAGCTAGTGAGTATATAGCAGGTGACATTGATCCTTCTTGTAAGTGCGTCACTTTGGATTTAAATAAAGAGGATAATTTGCCAAAAGTGGATAATATTCCATTATTGAATATAAAAAATGCTTTCTTAAATATCAGTGAGTTTTGGGGTAACGAGTCAAAAGATGATACTGCATATTCTTATCGATTTAATTCAGAACATCCAGATGGCTATTGGGATAATGTTCGTTCTAGAACAAGCAATTTACCAATTTTAATAAAAAAAGAATTTACAGAACAATCATATGTTCATTTCTCAAAAGATGATGGTATAGAAAAGTTTGTTGACGATTCTGGTAAAGAATTACCAAAAATATATAATGTTGATTCAGATACTTCTTTGCGTTTTAAGGTAGTTTACAAAGATAAATACAAACATAAATCATTATCTATATACAATAAACCAGCTATTCCAGACGAATATGGTTTTTATACAATTGCCAGTATTAATTCCTCATATTTAGTGGATGCAAAATCTCAAATGGATGGTAGTAAAATTTCTTTACAAGTTGGTAGGGATAAATATCATCCAGTTTCGAATAATTTATCAAACAAAGATATATTATTTTATGATGACAATGATAATTTATTAGAGGCTACAGGATCAGAGGTTCCAGGGACAGTAGGTTATAAATATTATCTTATGTCTGATTTAACACCAGCAACAAAATATTTGTTATTAAATCTTGATTTTAGCTTTACTGCTGTTAGGAGTGTAAATGGTGTTTCATGGGATACTGTGTATGATTTTGAAGAAGTAAAAAAAATCCAAATTCGTTCTGATGCTAAACAAAGTTTTAAAGATACTTTAGAAAACGGAGATTCTGTTTTTATATTTAATAAAGATGCAAAACCAGTTAATGAGCCAGAAGTTGACAATGTCAAAATTACTGATATTTGGAATACGTATAAAGATGATCCAAATTTTGGCAAAAACAAAAGATTTTGGTCAAACAGTTGTGAATATAATGACGGGGGCGATAATTATCAGGGAATCTTATGGGATATTAATCAGCAAAAATTTATAAATAGTCCGTATCGTGGATCCTCAGACGTACTTATTACTCGAACTTTTTCTAATACAATTACATTAAATTTTGAAAAGGACAATGGTATAGAAAAATTCACTGATTTGGATGGTCAAACTATAAGCACTATTAATCTCTACTCAGGTAATGATTGTAAGTTTAAAGTAGTATTTAAAAATGGTTTTGTTGGTAGTCATATAATGTGTAATGAAGAGGAGCTTATACCAAGTTCGGAAGGTGTGTATACAGCAAAACCTATGTTTTCTGGATTTGTCTCTGCAAAAAGCGCAAAACCATCTTCACTTACAATAAAGCATGGAGATAAAGATATTGAATATAAGCCTGTTTTTGAAGAACTATCATTTAATAAGATCAAGTTTTATGATAATAATAATAATTTAATGTTACCAGGAGAAAATGGTGTATATCATACTACCGATCTATCATCAAAAGTTTCAAATTATGTAATGGATGATGATGTTACATTTAAAGCTGTACGTACAGGTTGGTTGTCGTATAAGCAAGCTTTTGGTGATGCCTTTGAGGCTAGCATCGAACAATACAAGGCTTATGGTGATAAAATTTATCCTATATATTCTGACGAAGTGCTCTCTACTTTGAATATTAGTAAAGAAGGTGATTTGGCTCCAAAAATTTGCGGTATTTCTGCAGACTTAATTTTCCCTGTTTATCATGAAAAGTATAGCAGTGAATATCCATTGATTTTACCAAACAAGAGGTCGAATGCTACTGTTGATGTATATAAGCCTTCATCTCCAAAAGGTAATTGGACTTTTATTGATTATATGGACGAACGTCAAGATAATTATTATGCCTGCGTAGTTTTTGAAAGAGAGTTTAAAAATACTACCAATTTGAATAAATTGGAGTCAGATAATGTTCAGATTAATATGCTAAAAGACAATAATTCTCATTCCATTGATAAATTTATTGGAGATGACGGAAAAGAATTACCTAGCAGCATAAGTGTTGCTAAGAATTCTTCTTTGAGATTTAAAGTTGTACCAGTACCTGGCCATTTTGTAAGACAAGTGAAAATGGGAAATCAAATTTTAAGGCCAGATAAAAACGGTTATTATTATGTTTTTAGTATAGACAACAATATTGATATAGTTGCCAAAGGAAGTAGATAATCTACAAGAAAATAAAGTGATTTTTTGTGCCCCGTATTTATTGCGGGGCATAAATTTTGAATAGAGTGTTTCCCAGATTAGATTTGCTTTTTTATTAAATTTAGTGTATAATAGAATAGTGTGTAAATCTTGGGAGGAAGCCATGAAAAACGTAAAAGTAAAAATAGCAATTGTTTCATTATTGTCTATTGTTTTTTGTTGCATTTGTCTTTTTGGGGTTAATTATTTTAACCAAAATGAAGTAGACAATTCTATCGTGTCAGAAGAAGCAAATTACGAAAGTAATCAACCTGCTCAATCTCCTGTTATTGAAAAAGCGGGATCACTTCCACAAAGTGCTGATGAGGTATTTAATGCTGTTCCTTCTCGTCAAACACTAGATAATATACCTGGATATATAAATAAGTCTATTGAGCTTTTAAATGAACAGTCTACTCAAGAACAAAAAACTGATGTCGAACCAGGTGGATCTGGAGAATCTGATCCTAACGATAATCCATTAGATTTTGAGTGTCATCAGATTTACGCTACTCTTATAAAAGACGGTTCAAATCAGTATAATTTAGTTCTTAGTGCAAATGAACCATCTGAAAATAATTATGAAAAATTGTTTATTATCAAAGATACAGATACTGGCGTCCCTGGATATTGTAAAGATTATTCTAGCAAGATAACAAGTGTTGAAATTGAAAATAGTGTTCGACTTTTTCATCCAATTTCTACCATGCAATGGTTCGGTTCTTATGTTTCTGATAGTTCAGATTTTTCTTATTCGTCTCTTAAATCAATATCAGGGCTTAAATATATAAATATGGATAAAGTTGTAAATTCAGCTTTTATGTTCTCTGGTACTAAATCATTAGAATCATTAAACGAAGCAGATATTGATTATATTAAAGCAAATTCAAATTATTTCAAATCTCTAGAAAATGCTGCTGGAATGTTTATTGACACTGGATTGGATGAAAATACACTAGATATGTTTTTGACAAAACTTTCTAATAGTGATGTTCTTAAGAATTGCCAATATGCTTTTTCTTTATGCAGTAACCTTACTAAATTTGAATCTAAAAATATTGTGCTTCCTAAAGTTGAAAATGCCTCTTCTATGTTTTCTAGAAGCGCTCTTGAGAGTTTTAATGATAATGTAGTATTTGGTCATCCTATATATTCTATTACTGCAATATTTTACGAGTGCCATAATTTAAAAACCGTTGACGCTTCTAGCATGTTAGAGAATGGTACTTCTTTATATGTCGAAAAAGATGGTTCTGTTATTGCTAATACAGTTTCTTCTTCAGTTTCAGCTTTTCAATCATGCGAAAAATTAACTTATGTTGATTTAGGAAAATGGGATTTATCAAATAATGAAGAGTCTGCTCATATTAATTATACTGCTGATATGTTTAGCGGATGTTCTAGTTTAACTACAATTGATACTAGATTTGATGCAGATTGGTCGCAAACCGTTAAGGAGAGTAGCAATATGTTTGCTGCCTGCACTTCTTTGGTTGGACAAAATAGAACAGCTTACAATGCTGCAAATATTTACGGTGGACTTGCTCGTATTGACGAAGGTAAATGCAATCCAGGATATTTTAGTTTAAGTAAAAATAGTCCTGAGGCTCAACATGAATCTTTATGCTTTTTAGATTATGATGATTCTGTTGTTGAAAAAGTAACAAACATTACAGGAGATAAAACATACTTTAATAATACATTATTTAATTATGATCCTGATTTTAAATTCAAAGTAGTAATGAAAGATAGTTTATCCGTACCTCGAGTTTATGATGGAATTAATGAACTTAAATATGATAATGGCGTTTTTACAGTTGGCAATCGATATGGCTTGCATTGTATTTATATTGACAAACAAACAAAATTTGATATCAATTTTGATAAAGATGAACACGTATTTGAAATAACTGATAAAAATGGTAATGAAATATCTGATTTTCATCAGGTAATGCTAAATGACTCTTTTGAATTTAAAGTAAAATATAATGAGTGGCAGCCTTATATCATAAAAGAAGTAAAGGTCAATGGTGAAACTATTAAGCCTGATCATGATAATTGTTACACCATTAACAACATATCAACTCATAAAAATGTTCAAATAATTTCTCAAGAAGCAAATATGCTAAAAATAAGGGAAAATCATAAGAATTTTAGTTATCGCCCTGTTTTTAAGACTCTGTCTTTTGATCAAGTTCAGTTTTATGACAATGAAGGTAAATTGATTTGGCCAAGTGTTAACTACGGACATGATTATGTTATGTCAGATTTAAAAAATGTTTGTTATTACACAGGTACTGGTTATAAGTTTCAAGGAATAAGATTTGACAATGATACATGGAAAAACTTTTTTGATGGTGTTAAGGATGGTAAAGCAACATCATACAAAGGTAGATTGGCTACAGGAGATTACTGTTCAACTCTTTCTTTTGACAATGAAAACAGCATGCCTATTATAAATGATGTTTATTTGGGAGATTTCGTTAGGGCTTATAATCTGGACGAACGAATTTTTTGGTATCCAGATGTCCTAGATAATGACAATTCTTATGTTTTTCATTTATCAGATACAAAGGATTCTGGCTTTAGAGACACCGATTCAAACGGAGAGAGTCATAATGCTGTGATTCAGCATGAATTTTCTGATGTATATAGTGTCAAATTTGAGGCTGATGATGGAGTAAAACAAATTGTTGATGCTAACGGCAAAGATATTACAAACGGAGCAATGATTTTAAAAGATTCTCAAAATTTTGAATTCAAAATTAAATGTCTTGATGATAGAGGCACTGAATCAGTTCAGCAAGCTGAAGTTTCTATTAATGGTAACGAGAATGATTTAAGTGATTTAATAGTTAACAACGATACTTTAAAGTATACATTAAAGAATGTTAATCATGCAGATTCAACAGGACATGTTGTTAAGATAAAAACTACTTATGTTAATTCTTTTATGACTAATAGAGGTTTATATCATCCGGTTTTTGATACTGAAGGTTTTCCTTATATAAGATTTTTTGATAATGATGGACAATGCTTAAATGCTTCAAAACGTTATCTTGGCTTTGATTACAATGATTATGTCATGAGTGACACTGCATATGCTACAAAGTATAAAATATTAAGTAAAGCTGACGTAAAAATTACTGCTGTAAGGTCTGTGACCACTCCTTTAGAATGGGAAGATACTTTTGATCGTGACGGTATAGGTAATGGAAATGTTACAAAGCTACAAGATAAATTTAGGCAAGAAAATATCGATAGTAATGATACTGTTCATTTTTTCACAAGCAAAGAATCTCCTTCAATAGGCTCGATATCTCTAGGCCGTATATACGAAGCATATAAAAACACTGGTTTTGGTATAAAGCAAGGTAATAATAGTTTTTTCCATTTTTGGACCAATGACATTAATTTTCAAGGTGACCTATATCATCATACTTATTATTATGACAGTTATGATTCTTCCAGGGAGGTATGTCATTTCAAAGATATTCATATAGGTGATGAAGTCCCTAATGGATGTTGTTTGGCTGTTACTAGGGAATTTGGCAAGGCTGATCCAGCATGTAAAGTAGAGTTTCATAAAGATGAAGGAATTGAAAAAATTACTGACGATCAAGGCAACAACGTTAAATGCGGAATTCCATATACTGTCGATGAAAAGGGTTCTAATTTTACATTCCATGTACAATATAAGGATGGTTATGTAGAAAATTCTGTTAAAGATGGCGCTTCCATTCTTAATTACGATAAAGAAAACAATTCTTATACTATTGAGAATATTATTGGACCACGGATTATTAACATAAGCTCTACTAAATCGATTTCTTTAAAATCTTCCAAGACGTCAAAACATCCTGACTTGATTTATAAACCTGTATTTAAAAATATATCTGTTTATGATGTAAAGTTTTATGATACAAATGGCCATTTTATTCAACCATCTCAAGATAATGGTACTAGCTACATTATGAGTGATTTAAAAGATGCAAGAGAGTTTATTACATATAATCCTTCGGCATTTAAAGTTATAGGACTTCTTGATCACTCATGGGATGAAGCATTTGGTGAGGATACACAAGAAATAGCTACTAGTTATGTTTATGATGATCTAGATTGTAATGACTCTTGTGAAAATCTTGCATTTAACAGAAAAAATAAAGTAAAAATTGACGATATTTCTTTTGACGAAATAAAAACATCATATAATTTTGAAAATGATTTATATTTAGGAAATGAAACTATTTCACAAGATCTTACGTATTGCTATAAATATCCAGAAACAGCAACCAAAGGAGAATGGTGGCAAAATATACAGAGAACTCAACAAGGAACAATTGTCATTTCAAAAAAGATTACCAATACTCCTAAGATTCATTTTTCTAAAGATATTGGTGCTGAAAAATTCATTGATGATAAAGGTCATGTAATTAATGATTCTTTGAATGTGCCTTATGGATCTGATTTTCGTTTTAAAGTTGTAAATCTAGCTGGATTTACTAATGAAGTAATTATCAATAATCATACACTAAAACCTGAATCAGATGGATATTTTAGACTTGTGAACATAAACTCTGAGATTACAGTTAAAACTCAGTCAAAAACAACTAAGGTACTACAATCTCTTTATGCAGATGGCGATTTATATCATCCAGTATTTGATAAATTATCTTCTAAAGATATAAGATTTTACGATGCGAAGGGTAATTTATTAAAAGCAAACGGTGATGAAGTTCCTGATGCAAAAGGATATAGATATTATGTTATGTCAGATATAGCTAGTGCCACTCAATATGATAGTGACATTCCAAATTTTTCACTTACAGCTGTTAGGTCTATAATAGAATCCGAATGGGAAAATATATTTGATCATAAGGATGCTGATAATGGTGACATTTTTGACCTGCAAGATGATTTTAAAGCTAAGCTACATGCTGGCGATAATGTTTGTTTTTTCAAACACTATGACATGCCTCAAATGCCTACAATAAATTCTGTCCCACTTAATCGTATATATGAAGCATATAATAAAGTTGGATTTGGCCTACTTAATACTTTCCATTTTTGGACTAACCATATTCGTGGTACCATATGGGTTGCATTCCACTATGCTTATTATTTTAATAGTTATACAACTGAAACAGATAACAGAATTGGCCTTGATGTAGATGGTGGATGTGCTATGGTCGTATCTCGACAATTTAATAGTCGCCCACAAAATATAAATTTTGTAAAGTCAGAAGCAACTGATAGTTTTATTGATCCATCAGGTAATACACTTAATCAGACAGTTCAAAATCCAAGATCTAATGATTTTAAATTTAGCGTAAAACTTAAGGATGGATATGCAATAGATAAGGTGTATGCAAACGAGACTGAGATTGTTCCATACGACAATATTTATAGATTAAATAGTCCAGTACTCGATGTTAACATTACAGTGACATACAAAAAGACTCAGCCGCTTCGTATTAATGACGACTTATACCATCCAATTTTTGCTTATGGGCAAGCTAAAACAAGTGATATTAAATTTTATGATGAAAGCGGACATTATTTACCTCCTAAGGGTTATGGTGATTCATATAATATGGAAGATCTTAAAAATGCTACACAATATATCGCAAAAGATACATACCAATTTAAGGCAGTACGTCTTAAAACTGGAGATAAGTGGTCTGAAACTTATGGCAATGTTGAACAAGATATTGCAACAAAATATAATGGTCAAATGAATTTTGGCGAAAATTGTACTTCATTAGGTTTCCATTATTCGGAAGATTCTAAAGATATAAATATTAAAGACATTAACGATAGAGACGTATCTTTAACTTTAATAAGTATTGTATACTTCTCAAATTATTGTAATTGCTGGACTTCTGATAGTGTTGATGATTCTGCTTGGGTATTTGGTGGACATGGTATTTTCAGAAAAGAATCTAAGAACAATACTGCTTCAACGTTATTCGATCGTACTTTTAGTGGTAAAAATTGTAATATTAATTTTTCTTATGATGAAAATATTGAAAAAATAACTGATCTCAACGGTACGAATATTGATGATTCTCCATTTTTAGATAAGTTTTCGGCGGGAACAAATCTTAAGTTTAAAGTCAATACAAAAGATAACTACTTAGTTAATGAAGTATATTGCAACGGAACAAATATATATCCAAATTTTGAAGGTGTTTATGTTGTTCCTCGTATAAATGAAGATACAAACATTGTTGTTAAATCTGCAGAATCAAAGTCGTTAATGGTTGGAGATAAAATATTCCATCCAGTGTTCGAATATCTATCATTTCCTCAGATTAAGTTTTACGATAATAATAATTGTTTCATTCATCCTACTGGGAATAATGGTTATAGCTATAAAATAAGTGATTTAGCTAACGCTACACAATTTGTTGCTGACGATTATTCTTTTGACGCAGTTAGTGTAGATAGAAAAACATGGATTGATGCATTTGGTGATATAGATAGCAAAGTTAATGCACCAAAATATCTTCCTGAATTAGACAGCAATCAATCTTGTGCTTCACTAAATTTTGAAGTAGGACAAACACCATATATAAGTGGTAGGTCAATTAATGAAGTTGTTAATGCTTATTTTTCTGACAATGCATTTTGGTCTCCTTGTTCAGTAGATATTCATAAAGCTGCTATGTATGATATGAAATACGAATGGCTATTCGAACAAGATAAAAGCTCTGTAGCTTCCTTTTTAATATCAACGACCTTTTCTTCTAAAAAATCTTTAGATATAAAACTTAATAAGGATGAGGGCGTTAATAGTTTTGTAGATGATAATGGTGAGACGCTATCTGATATTGTAAAAGTATTACCTGGACAAGAAATCAGATTTAAGCCTATTTTTAATGATGATTATGTTAAAAACACCATCACATTTTCAGGCCAAGAAGTAAAGCCAGATGCCGATGGTTATTATCGTATTGTTGCCAACACTTCAGCTATACAAAATTCTTTAAATGTTGAAACTACGTCATTAAAAACTGTATCGTTAAAGGTTAACGACGTAATTTATAGGCCGATTATAGATGACGATAACGGTTTAAGCGTATCTGAAGTAAAATTTTATAATGAATCAGGTGAGTATATTAAGCCAGTTAATGGTTTGTCATATCGAATGGCAGACTTAAAAGATGCTGTAAGGTTTAGCGCTAATGGTAAATATGATTTTAAAGCAGTAGGTATGATTTCTCATACTTGGGATGAGGCATTTGGTTCAACTATTGGTGTAGCTAATGAATATTTAGCTGGAGACATAGATGGAGCCACAAGATGTGTTTCTCTTGATATGGCTGTAGGAACGATGCCTATTATACAAAATCATGAATTACTAGAACTTAAAAATATATATTCTATTAATGAAAATAGTTTTTGGGGTAATGAATCATATAACGAAAACGTCGCTGCAGCTTTTGAATTTAATGAGACCAATCCAAGTGGTCAATGGATCGTAAATCCTAGAACGGATATTAAATCAGTTGTAGCTTTAAGAGAATTTAAAAATTCCTATACTTTTAATTTCAGTAAAGATGATGGTGTTAGCAGTATTGTTGACGAGAACAATAATCCTATAAACGAAAACATTGAAGCTCTATCTGGTAAAGATTTTCGTTTTAAAGTTGTATTCAAGCCTGAGCATATCAAAAATTTCGTAACAATTAATGGCCAAGAAACAAGCCCTGACTCTGATGGCTTTTATACTGTTAAAAAAGTTTATAATAATTCGAATATAGAAGTTGTTTCTTATAAAACAATTTCATTGATTGTTGATAATAAATATCTATATCATCCTGTAGCAAATAATTTATCAACTGATGAAATTATTTTCTTTGATTCAAATGGAAACAAATTGGAACCTACTGGTCTAAACAATAAATATGTTCTTTCTGATTTGCAGCAAGCAACACAATTTACTGCTGTGGATAATGCATATCCAGTATTTCAAGCTGTCAGAAGCGTAAATTCTGTAAAATGGGATGATGTATATAAATTTGAGAAAGAAGACGAGCTCATTCGAGACAATTGTAAGTACGGATTTAATAATAACTTAATCAGTGGCGATTCTGTTTTAATTTTTTACAAATCAAATAATGTAGAATCTGAACCTCTTATAAATGGTATAGGCTTAACGTCTGTTTATAATGCCTATAAAAATGTAGGATTTGGAACAGATAAAGGATTATTTTGGTCTAATTACTGTAAATATGCAGATTGGTATTTCCATTATTATGCTTATGCTTGGAATTGCATAGAAAATCATATACAAGGCAATGTTCATGATGACGAAGACGAAATGTGCGATGTTGTTATTGTTCGTGATTTTCCAGTCAATAAAGTTTATTTAAATAAAGACGATGGCGTATTAAACGTAACTGATTCTCAAGGGCATATAGTTCATGATGAATTCGGTTTGTTAACAAATTCTGATTATAAATTTAAAATTGAAACAAAGCCTGGTTATGGGGTTTCTCATGTAACATATAATGGCACAGAAGTACTGCCTGATGAAAATGCTTATTATCATATTGCTTCAACTGTTGATGGGTCATCGCAAAATATTACTATAACCACAAAAGAACTTTCATCTTTAAATTATACTTATGATGGAAAAATTTACAATTATAAACCTGTTTTTAAAGAACTACCTTTCAGCAAAATTAAATTTTATGATTATGACGGAAATATAATTATTCCTGAAGATGGCAGTGTTTACCATATAAAAGATCTGAAAAATGTATTATATTATGTTATGGATAACGATGTTAGTTTTAATGCCATAAGGCTTGTTAATGAATCATGGATGGATGCGTTTGGAGAAGACCTACAAGCGAATGATTACAGAGGCAAGAAATTTAATGAAGAAGAGTGTACAACTTTAACAATGGATAAGCCAGCAGATAAAACTCCTCCAAAAATTGAAGGAATTTCTGTAAATGAGATCATCAATACATATTTTAATAGTGATCATATAGATTTATGGTCTACGCAAAAAGGTGATGATGGCTTTGTAGATATATTCCATGTTAATAAGACTTCAGGCGAGTGGGTCAGGGCATGGCACAGTGATTCACATTTTATGGATGATTTGTTTTATATTGTAATGGAAAAGAAATTTTCTAATTAAAATAAGCATATATTGAAACAAAATAATCAGTTATAATTAATGTATGAAAAAAATGAGTACAGATGAGGCAATAGCCGCAGCCCCAGATGCTCGAGCAGCTGAGGAAGAAGAAGCTGCTTATTCAAAAGCTGCTCAAGTTGATGCGTTACGTGCCGAGAATATGCCAGAACTTATAGTTATTACTGGCATTAGTGGCGGTGGACGTACTGAGGCCATGCATGTTTTTGAGGATCTTGGTTATTTCTGTATTGATAACCTACCAGCTGTTATGCTCGCAAACACAGTTGCTGTTGAAAAGAAAAGCAAAGAGCACATTAAACTTGCTGTAGTTTGCGACGCACGCAACGGTGATTACTTTGGTTCTCTTCGTGATGAAATCCTAAAAGTCGAGGAAATGGATGTTGATTATCGTATCGTTTTTCTTGATGCTTCAGATGATAAACTTATTGCTCGTTATAAATCTTCTCGTAGACGTCATCCTATGTGTAATAGTGGCGAGACTATTGCTCAAGGTATTCAGAAAGAGCGTGCACTTCTCTATAGCATTCGCGAGATGGCACATTATGTGATAGATACAACCAATACAATGCCACAGGTGCTTCGCACTAATTTGAGAACTTTATTTAAAGCTGATAAACAAATGGAAGGATTGTCTATAACAGTTTATTCCTTTGGTTTTAAAAATGGTGCTGCTTATGACGCAGATCTTGTCATAGATGTTCGTTTTCTTCCAAACCCATATTGGGATCCAGATATGCGTCCGCTATCAGGTTTGGATGCTCCAGTTCATGATTTTGTAATGGCAAGAGAAGAAACTCAAAATTTTCTAGAAAAGTGGTTTGCGCTTCTTGATATTTTAATACCAGGGTACGTTAAAGAAGGCAAACAGCAATTGGCTATTGCTATTGGATGTACAGGTGGTCAACATAGAAGCGTGACAATTGCTGAGATTACTGGAGACTATCTAAAAGCTCGTGCATACAGGGTAAGTATTGCACATAGGGATCTTGAGATGGCTGTTGCACAAGCTTCTGGTAAATCAGGTAATATTCCAAAAACTAATCCAGGCACTTCAGGTGCATGGCCTCCAATCAATCGTTAGCTCATGTCTTTTACAACTGTCATTAAAGAAGAATTGTCTCATGTTGAACCAGAGTGTGAGTCATGTTCAAAAGCTATGCTTTCAGCTCTTGTTAAAAGTCAAGGCACACTCAAAATTCACGGAGGCGGAAAGTACAGCGTTGAGTTTGTAACTGATAATGCGAGTATCGCGCGCTTTGCCCTCGCAAATTTTAGAGGAGTCTACGATCTTGATACTGAGCTTGCTTTTCGTAGAAGCGTGCTTCACAACACTCCTAATTATCTTCTCGATTTGCTTCAAGGTCCAAAATTGGTTTTTGCAATGGAAGATATGGGAATTATTGAGGGAAGTATCGGAAATATATGCAAAGGCATCAAGAAAGATTTTAAGGAAAAAGAATGTTGTAGTGCCGCATATTTGCGAGGCGCTTTTTTAGGTTCTGGTTATGTCTCTGAGCCTCAAGGGGATTTTCATTTTGAGATTTCTGTTGAGAGCCGAGAGCAAGCTCGTGATATGCAATTCATTTTGAAGAAAAAAGATATTCGAGCTGGTGTTTGTCAGAGAAGAAACAAACATATCTTATATATTAAAAGCGGCCAAGGGATTGCAGATTTTCTTGCTTTTTCTGGTGCGCATCAAGCAGCTCTTGATATGGAACAGGTGCGAGTTTATAAAAGTATTGCAAACGAGGAAAACAGACGAGTTAATGCAGATATTGCAAATTCGAGAAGAACTATTGATGCGGCATTCGATCAACTTCTAATGATTAAAAAAGTTGCTACCCATTATGGCTTACAAAATTTATCCCCAAAATTACAAGAATTTATTCTCCTTCGAATTAAAAATAGGGAAGCCTCGCTATCTGAATTAGGAGCATTGGCAGACCCTCCACTCTCAAAGTCTGCTATGAGTGGTAGAGTTAGAAGGCTTGAGCAATTAGCCAAAAATATTAAATAGGGGCGTAGTTAAAGGAGCCAAATGGCACTATAGGGACACCCTTGAATTTTTGAGGTTGTCCCTAAGGATCCAAATGGCGCCAATAACTCCGCCCCTAAATTTATATAAAATATACATTAAAATTTGTTAAAATATCTTCATACTATTAGTAATCGAGAAAAGGAGAGAAAAATGGCAGCACCAGTAGTTAATGCTGATGAGTGCACAGCATGCGGAGCATGTGTAGATGCATGTCCATCAGGTGTGTTAGAGCTTGGCGATGTAGCCACAGTAGCTAACCCAGACGAGTGTGTAGAATGCGGCGCTTGTGTAGAGGAGTGCCCAGTAAGTGCAATCACACTTTAAGTTAAGATAAACCCCGCGTCTCAATGCGGGGTTTTTTGTTTAATCAATCGAGGAGGAACAATGGCAAAAAAATATGATGCAGTTGTTTGCGGTGCAGGCAATTCAGGTCTTGCTGCTGCATTACAGCTCTCACTTGCTGGTAAAAAAACATTGCTGATTGAGCAACATAATTTGCCAGGTGGTTCTGCATCAAGTTTTAGGCGAGGCAGATTTGAAATTGAGCCAAGCTTGCATGAACTTTGCGATGTAGGATCAGAAAAGGAACCAGGTGAGGTTAGAGAATTATTTAAAGAATTTGGTTTGAAGATCAGATGGAATGAATGTCCTGACTGCTTTAGATTGGTTTCCAAATGGACTGATACAGGCGAGCCTATGGATGTTACAATGCCTGCTGGTATTGATAATTTCATCAATAAAATGGAAGAGTATGTTCCAGGTTCAAAACCTAAGATGAAAGAACTCTTTGAACTTTTCCAAGAAGTTCTTGACACAATTTATTACATCTCAAGTTCAAATGGTAACCCAGATAGCAATTATATGAAGGAGCATTTCCCAAATACATTACGCACAGGTGCTTATTCTACAAAGAAAGTATTTGACGCAATGGGAATTCCTGAGCGTTGTCAAAATATCTTGCAAACATATTGGTGCTATCTTGGTGTTAACTTAGAGAGATTGGGCTTTGTACACTATTGCGCTATGGTTCATAAATATGTATCTCGTGGTGCTTATATTCCAACATATACTTCACATGAATTATCACAGGCTTTTATCAAGAGGATTCGTGAGCTAGGTGGAGATGTTTGGTATAACTGCAGAGCTGAGAAATTCCTCTTTAATGGAGATAAACTTTGTGGTGTTAAAACAACACTTGGTGATGTTGAGTGTGATTTTGCGCTTCCTAATATTAATCCTGATATAGTATATGGAAAGATGGTTCCAAAAGAGTTGGTTCCTGAGCGTCAGGTCAAACTGGCAAATGCTAGAGCTGGTAAATATGGCGGACGTATGATTACTGCATACTTCTGCATGGATGTACCAGCTGAGGAGCTTGGTATTTCCGATTATTCAATCTTTATGCAAGGTACTGCAGATTCTGTTGAGGCATACAAAGGCTTATTGGAAGGTGGAGACGCTAATCAATTCGCCATTTTCTTATGCTACAACATTGCTAATCCAAAAGCATCACCAGATGGAACTTGCATTTGTTCATTTACAACTTTTGCTTCTCCAAATGACTGGAATGACTTGTCTCAGGAAGATTATTTCAAGCAAAAGCAGTGGTGGGCTGAGAAGTTCCTAAAGATGCTCAAAGAAAAAGCAAATATTGACCTTCATGGTCATATCGAAGAAATGTCTGTTGCATCAGCATGGACATTTGCAAGATACTTAAACACTCCAGAAGGTTCTGTGTATGGTCATGAAGCCAGCAATTGGGATGGCATGATGAACAGATTACAAACTTTAGGTGCAGATTATCCAATTAAGGGTTTGCGTCCTATTGGTGCTGCTGGCCCTCGATCTCTTGGCTACAGTGCTACATACCTAACTGGACAGATGATGGCAAGGCTTGCCCTAAAGGACATGAAAGAATGGGAAGGCGGTGATGAGTAATGGCTTTGAAAATTAAAGTAGGCTTAATTGGCCTTTTAGACATGCTCAAATTTAAAAATATGGGAAAAGACCGCGAGGCAACAATTGATGCTGCATCTAATGCCGATATTAAAGCCTCATTCCCAATCAATCAAAATGCAAAACGCTTGCATCCAGATTACCAGGATTTAGTAATTGACAGAATTAAGGATTATCCTGAAGCAGGTGCAAAGAAGTTTGTTTTCAAGCGTCAAGGTGGAGGTAATCCTGCAAACTTCCGTGCAGGTCAGTATCTCTCACTTAAACTTGAGATTGATGGCAGTGCTGTTACTCGTCCTTATTCAATTTGCTCAACACCCCATGATGCAACTCGCAATGGTAAGGTTGCAGTTACTGTAAAAACAAATCCTGGTGGATTTGCTGCTGATTGGATGCTAAACAATTTCAAGAAGGGTGACCGTGTTATTGCATCTGGCCCTCAAGGTCAGTTTTACTATGAGCCACTTCGCGATGCAAAAAATGTTGTTGCTCTTGCTGGTGGTAGTGGTATTACACCTTTTTTGTCCATGGCAGGTGCTATCGCTGAGGGTGCTGAGGATTTTAATTTAACAATTCTTTTTGGTTCACGTACACTTGATAGCATTTTATTTAAAACTGAGCTTGACAAAGTTGCAAAAGCTTCTAATGGTAAGGTTAAGGTTGTTCACATCTTATCTGATGAGGAAGTTGAAGGCTATGAGCACGGATTTATTAGTGCTGACATTATTAAGAAATATGCTCCAAAAGACGAGGATTACAGCGTATTTATCTGTGGTCCAGAGGCTATGTATAAGTTCTTAGAAAAAGAAATTACAAAGCTTAAATTACCTCGTCGTTTTGTTCGCCGTGAGTTGTTAGGTGTTACTAAAGATGTTGCAAACATGAAAGGCTACAAGGGTAATCCAGATGCAACATACAAGCTAAAAGTTCACCAGGGTACAAAAGATTATGACCTTGAGGCCATGGCAAATGAGACATTGTTAGTTGCAATTGAGCGTGCTGGCATTAAAGCTCCTTCTCGTTGTAGAAGTGGAGAGTGCGGTTGGTGCCGTTCTCAATTAGAATCAGGCAAGGTGTTTATTCCTGAAGATACTGATGGACGCAGATTCTGCGATACAGAGGATAATGTCATCCATCCATGTGCAACTTTCCCTCTAAGTGATTGTGAACTAACAGTTCCAGGAGAGTATTGGAATTAGCTTCGGATATAAATTCGCCTTTTGGCTAATTTAGGTCAGAAGTGGTAGGGACATCTTTGATTTAGATGTCCCTATTTTATTGGGGAACAAAATTATAATATTTTTAATAGAAAGTTCCCCAATTTTGATATAATCCAAACCATGGAAAATATACCATCAAATATAAAAAATTTATTAGAAGAGAGAGTAAGATGTAATTTTCGCCTTTCTCAATTGCCATACGATGGAACACCAGAAATTAAAGATCGTAATGGTAAGCAATATCTTTATATTAGGAAAAGGATAGCCGGAAAGCTTACTTCTAAATATGTAGATGTTTTTTCTGAGGAGCTATATGAGTTGCTCTTAAAAAACAATACTGAGAGAAAAGACCTAAACAAACAAATCAGAGCGATTAATAAACAACTTCTTGAATTAGGATTTAATGAAGACAAGCTATCCCTGCAGGTTATGAATAATATAGATCTTGCTCGTTCCAATATTAAAAATCTTATATATAGTCAGGCTGTTTTAGAAGGCGTTGGTGCTACTTTCCCTCAAACTGAAGATATTATTGAAAACGGGATAATTCATAACGTAAGCACTCAAGATGTTCAAAAAATATTAAATCTTAAACATGCTTGGGAATTTATTTTAGACGAGGCTACAATACAATATCCTACAGATTATAGTATTTATAGCGCTATAGCAAAAATTATTAACGAAGGCTTTTTGTACAACGGTGGTAATGCTAGGACTCTTGCAGTAAAAATATCTGGAACTTCGTATGTTCCTCCTATTCCCGATGTTGAAAACATAAAAGATAGCATTAATAAGATTCTTAATAAAAAAACTTCTTATGCAAGACGGGCAACTGAGCTTTGTATGTTTTGCATGAAGTCTCAAGTTTTCCAGGACGGAAACAAAAGAGCTGCTGTTATTTTGACAAATCATTTTTTGATTTCTCATGGAGCAGGGCTCCTTGTCATAGAAGAAGATAATATTAAAAAATTTAAAGAACTATTGATTGATTACTACGAAGATATCAACAAAGATATATTAAAATTTTTAAGCGAAAAATGCATTTTGACGCCAAAACATACATAAACAGTCCGAAATGGAGCAATTCGCGTCCTGGTCTTGAACGCATAACTGAGCTATGTGAACGTCTAGGAAACCCACAAAATGAATTGAACTTTATCCACGTTGCTGGCACAAATGGTAAAGGTTCTGTATGTGCATATATCAATCAGATTTTAATTGAGGCAGGCAACATTACTGGGCTATTTACAAGTCCTTTTATCTTCGAGTTTAATGAGCGTATTAAAATCAACAATGAGTCAATTTCTGACGAGGATTTGTTGCAGGCAACACTTAAAGTTAAAGAGCAAGCCGATAAAATGGTAGATCATCCAACAGAGTTTGAGCTTATGACTGCTGTTGCGTTTGTGTATTTCGCACAAAAGAAAACAGACATCGTAGTTCTGGAAGTTGGTATGGGTGGCCGCTTGGATTCGACAAATGTTGTATCAACTGTTCTTGCCAGCGTTATCACTCGTATTGGTCTTGACCATACAGAGTATCTTGGCAATACATTGTCTGATATTACAGCTGAGAAAGAGGGCATTATCAAGCCAGATGTTCCTGTTGTTCGATACACTGATATTGATCAAGTGAGCATTGGTAAAACTAATACGTATACTCGCCGATTTAAGTATAAGGATAAAAATTATGAGACTAAACTACTAGCTACTTATCAACCTCATAATGCGGCGCTCGCAATTGAAGCGGCAAAGCTTCTAAATATTGATGAAGACAAAATAAAATTGGGAATAGCAAATGCTCAATGGCCTGTACGTTTTGATATTGTTCGAAGAAGCCCTTATGTAATTATTGATGGGGCTCATAATGTTCAAGGTGTTAAAGCGCTTATTGATTCTCTATTAGATATTTTTCCAAATAAGAAATTTACATTTATCATGTCAGTTCTTGCAGATAAAGATTACGAGACAATGGTAGAGTTAATTAAACCTTATGCAAAACAGATCTTCACGTCTAGTCCTGATAATCCCAGGGCATTAGATGCAACTGATTTAGCAAATTTCATTGGCGAGGCAAAAGTATTTGAATCTGCACAAGAGGTTTTATCGGCATCTAACAAAGACGATGTCATAGTATGTTTTGGATCTTTATATGTTGCTGGAAAATTATATAATCAATTTATAAATTTAATATAACGAATATAATTATTCCAAAAAATTAAATATTTTTTAAATTTTTGGAATAGACTTTCTATTTATGGTACAATTTTTTAAAAGTTGGGAGGTTACAATGAAAGAGATTCAGAGAATAAAATACCTACACAAAATGATTGATTGTGCCAACACACCAGATATTAAGGTTGTAACAGGTGTGCGAAGGTGTGGTAAGTCTATTTTAATAAATCATTATATACAATATGTAAAAGAGAACGAACCAAATACAAATATTGTTTTTATTAATTTACAAGATCTAGATAATGACGAATTGAGATCACACAAAAATTTGCATGATTATATTGTTGCTAGATACATAAAAGATGTTAGAAATTTAGTTTTAATAGATGAGGTCCAATTATGTGATAAATTTGAATGGGCTATTAATAGCTTACATTCAAAAAGAATGTTTGATTTATACATTACAGGATCTAATGCTTTTTTGTTAAGTAATGACCTTGCAACATTATTTACCGGTAGGACCATGAAAATCGATGTGATGCCATTTTCATATAAAGAATATGTTGAATTTCATGATTTAAATAATCTTGGACATAATTTTAACGATTATATATTGCATGGAGGCTTATCTGGGTCTTATTTGTATGCAAAAGATAATGAAAAATATACTTATATAAGAAATGTATACAATACTATTATCACAAGAGATTTAGTTCAAAAGTATAAAATTCGTAATCTTGCAGATTTACAATCAATATCAAACTATATGCTTGATAATATATCTAATCTTTTATCTATAAATAACATATCAGATAGCATTGGTTCAGCTGGAGGAAATATAACAAATAAAACTGTTAATAAGTATATCGATTATTTAGAAAATGCCTTTTTGTATTATAAGGTAATGCGTTATGACCTTAGAGGAAAAAAACATCTCAAGTCAATCAATAAATATTATGCTTCAGATATAGGTTTTAGGTATGCAGTGTTAGGTAAGAAAAACATGGATTTTGGTAGGGTGTATGAGAATGTTGTATATCTAGAGCTTCTTAGAAGAGGTTATGATATATATGTAGGAAAACTTTACAAAAAAGAAATTGATTTTGTTGCACTTAAACAAAATGAAAAAGTTTATATACAAGTTAGCGACAACATTTCAGATTCAAAAACCTTAGAGCGAGAGCTTTCTGCTTTGCGTGCTATAAAAGATGCATATCCTAAAATATTGATTGCTAATACAAAGCATGAGGATTACGACATAGAAGGAATACAGGTGTACGATCTAGAGAGCTGGTTATTAAGATAAGAATGCTTCATTTTTAAATAAAAATTTAAATTTTTGTGTTAAAATGTCAAATCGCAACGCGGGCTCGTAGCTCAATGGTGGAGCAGAGGACTCATAATCCTTTGGTTGCAGGTTCGAATCCTGCCGGGCCCACCAGTCTATTTATGAGGTGAAATATGAAAATTCTTGAGGATCGTATTAAATCAGATGGCATTGTTACAGACCATGATATCCTAAAAGTAGATTCTTTTATTAATCATCAAATTGATTCAGTTCTTTACGATCAAATGGCTGACGAGTTTATCAAGATTTTCAAAGACAAAAAAATTACGAAAGTCTTAACTATCGAAACATCAGGAATAGCTATTGCATATGCAGTCGCACACAAATTAAACCTTCCATTTGTTTTTGCCAAAAAGACCGAGAGCATCAACCTTCATGGTGACGTATTCAGCTCAAAGATTGTTTCATACACTCATTTTAGAGAATACGATGTAATAGTTTCTAAAAAGTTTTTACAAGCTGGTGACCATGTGTTGATTCTTGATGACTTTTTGGCAAACGGCAGTGCGCTAAGAGGATTACTTTCAATTTGCGCTCAGGCAGAAGCGACAGTCGAAGGAATCGGTATTCTAATCGAAAAAACCTTTCAACGTGGCGGTCGTGAACTCAGAGAAAAAGGATATCAAATAGAGAGTCTAGCTAAAATCAAAAGTATATCCGAAAACAAAATTGAGTTTAATTAATCTTTAACGTCATCAAGCGTGCCGCCTACAACTTTGTGGACCGGCACGCCTTTCTTTATCTTCTCAAAAAATTGAATAGTTGCTGTAAACAATACATCGGTTGATGAGTTTAATGCAGTCTCAACAGAATCTTGAATAACACCAATAATAAATCCTACGGCCACAACTGCGCTGGCCATATCGCCATTAATACCGAACAAACTGCAAGCCATAGGAACAAGCAAAATTGATCCACCTGAAACACCTGAAGCGCCTATAGCACTGACTGTGGCTACAATAGATAGTATAAGTGCTGGTCCAAAATCTACCTGAATGTCTAGTGAAAAACAAGCTACTAAGGATAATGTGATAATTGTAATTGCAGCACCTTCCATGTTGATAGTAGATCCAATAGGAATGGAAATAGAATAATTATTTTTATCGAGTCCTAAGCGTTTACATAAAGCCATATTTATTGGAATATTTGCTGCTGACGATCTAAAGAAAAATGCTGTAACAGCACTATCTTTTATTGTTTTCCATATTAGCGGGTAAGGGTTGCGCTTAAGAACTATAAATACAAGTAGTGCATTAAATACAAAGAACATAGATAGTGTGCAGATAAGGTAAACGATAAGCAAAAATCCATAATCTGTGAATATTCCGATACCACTATTAATTATTGACATAAAAACAAGACCGCAAATTCCAAATGGCGCAAATTCAATTATGATACTGATAAGTTTTGTAAATGTGTTTGTTACAGCCTCAAAACCTGATCTCATGCCTTTTGTTGCAAATTGTCTTGCTGCAAATCCAAACATAATAGCCCAAAATAAAACTCCTAAAAAGTTACCGTTTGCGATTGAATCAATTGGATTTGAGACAATACTATTAAAAATTGTAATTAGAACTTGAGGTAGGTCTGCTGGTCCTGTAGGTGTGTCTGTTTTTATATCATCTGGAATAGGAATGGTTACATGAAAACTACAGTTTATAATTACAGCAATTAGAGCAGCAAAAAAAGTACCAAGAACATATAGCATCATTTGACGCTGTATGGTTTTGCTTTGTGACTTTGGTTTTTGCATTAAAGCTGTAGATATTATGAAAAAGATTAAAACTGGAGCAATACTTCTAAGCGCACCAATAAATAAGTTTCCTAAAATTACAAATATAGTTTCAAGGCATGTATACAATTCTGGTACGCTTTGTTGTAGGTTTGTTGTATAAGTAACGCCACCTAAAATAGAACCTACCAGAAGTCCGATACCTATTCTTAGCATTAAATTTACGCTCATGTATTTTCTTAAAATTTTACTCATGTATGGGTGTTATATCTTACTACAATTGGGCTTTATAGAGGTCGATTGTTTTTAAAATTAGAGAATCTTGGCTAAACGTTTCTTTTGTGGATTTTGCGCATTCTTCTCTATTGAATTGTCTTTCTCCAGAAAGCACAGCTTTAACACTATCTGCTAGCGCTTGTGGATCTTCTGGGTTGATTAAGATGCCTGTTTTGTCTGTGAGAATACCTGCAATGCCACCGTCGTTAGTGCCTATAACAGGAGTTCCGCATGCGTTAGCCTCGATAACAACTAGTCCAAAAGGCTCATTGCGTGAAGGCGCAAGAGATACTTCAGCTACGTTGTATATGTGTCTTAATTTATCGTGTGGTTGGTTATGTAAGAAGAATACATTTTTTAGGCCGAGTGTTTCTTTGAGTTTTGTCATCTCGTCAAAAAGTGCCCCGTCTCCTGCAAGTACAGTTGCAGTGTCCTCGTCCTCGTAAATTGCAGCTGCTTTAAGCAAGATATCAATTCCTTTGAAATGGGCAAATTTACCCGCAAAAGAAACTAAGTGCTTGTAGTTTTTAATACCATAGCTTGCGAGAACATCTTCTCTGCTTACATCTTCAGGATAAAATTCGTGAGAATCATAACCATTTGGCATTGTTATTGCCTTATCAGCGTTATTAGGGAAACATTCTCTTGCTTCCTTTGCATTTTTATCAGAGATACATATGATGGCACCACATGCATCAGCTGCACGGTGGCAATAGTTATGGTATCTGTCTGATTCAACAAAACCTTGAATGTCTGTGCCATGGCATGTAATTACGAGTGGGATATTGAATTCTGATGCGACTGCAGATGATATCCATATATGACCGCTATGAATAATGTCTGGTTTAAACTCGTCTATTTCCTCTTTTATAGCTTTACGAAAAGCGTCGCAATACATTTGCTCTTGTTCAGTTGTGAGGTCTCTGAAATTAAAGATGCTTCTAGGATGAGTTGTCATACAAGGAAAGTTAAATGGCAGGACATCCTCGTCAACATTAGGTTTAGTACCATCATCTCTTGTGAAGTAAATAGGGTGAGTTTTAAAATTATATTCATGTCCATCAAATGGCTCATTTTCTGTGCAAATGACACATACTTCATGACCCTGTCTAACTAGCGCATTAGACATGTTTACGCAATAAACTCCACTGCCAGATCCAGTTAGTGGCATTATGTTCATCATTAAAATTCTCATTTTCTATTCCTCCATTTTGTATTATTATACAACATATGTTTGTAGATTATCACATGCACACAGATTTTAGTCCTGACTCGCCATATCCAATGGAGAAGGAAATATTAGATGCAATTGAGTTAGGTATGGATGAAATATGCTTTACAGACCATGTTGATTATGGCATGAAAAAAGTATATTTGGGCAAAACAGGCGAAATTGTCGATAATACTGATAAGACATACGATTATTTTCCTGAGTATTACCATACGATAGAAGAGTTTAGAGAAAAATATGCAGATAAAATCACTATTAAGACAGGTCAGGAATTTGGTCTTCAAAAGCATGTATTAGATAAGTTCGAAAAATTATACGATTCCTATGATTACGATTTTGTGTTGTTGTCTGTTCATTCAATCAATGGCGAGGCTTTGTGGCTTCCTGACTTCAAGCAAGGCAAGAGTCAAGTTGAATACAACATGGAATATTACGAAGCATTATATGATTTAGTTAAGTCATTTAAGCATTACAGCGTACTCGCTCACTTAGATGTTGTAAACAGGCGAGACGAACATGGTCCTATGGACTTTGAGGTAATTAAGCCGATTGTTACAAAAATTTTGAATGTTGCTATAGCTGACGGTAAAGGTATCGAGCTTAACACATCATCTGCCAGGTTTGATGTTGGTGAGCTCACCCCTTGTACTGAGATATTAAAGTTGTATCATGATTTAGGTGGTAAGATTATAACTATCGGATCTGACTCACATAGGCCTGGACAACTTGGTATTGGATACAAAGAAAATGTCCTCGCCTTAAAAAAGATTGGTTTTAAACAATTCTGTACATTCGAAAAAATGCAGCCTGTATTCCATGATTTGTAAAATAATTGGAGCACGTAGGGCATAATAAGTTAGAATACCTAAGTTGTCAAAGAAATTAATTTAGAAGGAGGAAAAATGGCAATTAATGTAGGAATTAATGGATTTGGCCGTATTGGTCGTATGGTTTACAGAGCCATGGCAAAAGATGGTAGATTCAATGTAATCGCTATTAATGATCTTGGTAATCCAGAGGTTATGGCACACTTATTAAAATATGATTCTGTTCAAGGCAGAGCATTTGATAGTGTTGTAGCACAAGATGATAAGATTATTGCTGATGGTCATGAAATCAAAGTTTTGAGCCAGCGTGATCCTGCTGACTTACCTTGGGGAGACCTTGGTGTTGACATTGTTATTGAGTCAACTGGTTTCTTTACTGATGGCGAGAAAGCTGCTGCTCACTTAAAGGCAGGTGCTAAGAAAGTTATCATTTCAGCCCCAGCTAAAAATGTTGATGGTACTTTTGTTATGGGTGTTAATGACAAAGATTATGATCCTGAGAAACACAACATTGTTTCAAATGCATCATGCACAACAAACTGTCTTGCACCATTTGCTAAAGTTCTACAAGAGAAATTTGGAATTAAACAAGGTTTAATGAACACAATTCATGCATACACAGGGGACCAGGTTGTTCTTGACGCTCCTCATAAGGACTTACGTCGTGCTCGCGCATGTGCAATGAGCATGATCCCAACAACAACTGGTGCTGCAAAAGCTGTTGCTCTTGTTATTCCAGAGTTAAAAGGTAAATTTGATGGTTTTGCAACTCGTGTTCCAACTCCAGATGGATCAATGGTTGACTTAACTGTAGAGCTTGAGTTACCTGCTTCTAAAGAAGAAATTAATGCTGCTATGAAAGAGGCAGCTGAAGGCGAACTTAAAGGTATTCTTGAATACACTGAGGATCCAGTTGTTAGCTGTGACATCATTGGTAATGATCACTCATCTATCTTTGATTCATCACTTACAATGGTTATGCCTGAACCTGGTAAAGTTGCACAAGCACTTGCTGGCGAAGACAGAGGACGTTTTATCAAATGTATTTCTTGGTATGATAACGAGTGGGGTTACTCAAATCGTGCTAAAGACTTAGCAGCTATGATGGGCGAGAAACTCTAAGGATTTTTCATAAACCTAAAATTAAGGACGGGCATATTGCTCGTCCTTTTTTATAATTTGATAAATATTTTAAATTTATACAATACAAAAGAAATTAACCACATGAATAATGCAAACAGGATACAGAATATTAACGAGGCAAGCTCAGGAATACCACATATACTTAAGAATAAGTTATTTCCATAAGTTGAGATGCAGCTTCCAGCTAGGATAAAATAAAATATTTGACTTAGAACATAAATAGTAAGTGCATTTTTCCCAAATATTTCGAAAAATTTTCCCCATTTTTTATATCCTTTTATATCAACAATCCAGCAAAGAAGAGCTAAACAACATACAGTAATTCCTGTAGTCATTAACATATATGATGGTGTCCAATAGATTTTTCCTATTGGAATAAAAAAGCTGTAAATAAAACCTATTATCATCAATGAAAAACCTGATACAAAAAGTTTTAAAGAGTCTTTCTCTTTTAAGGATTTAGCAACTAAAAAGCCAATTAATACTTGAGAAGTACAAAAAATTGTAGAAATCAAACCTTCAGGATCGAATATATTTTTTGTTCCATCTTCATTAATTTCTGTATATAAATGCGCTTCACCGAATACGGAAACATCAATTTGTTTAAGAATATTTTCTGGTCCATTAGATAATCCTGAACCAAAAATTAAAATTAAGCTGTATCCTAGTATCATAATTACAATTATAGAAATTATTGTTTTTTTGTTTTTTATCAAAAGAATAATTAACGAAGCTAAAAAACATGCGACAGCTATACGTTGTAAGACTCCACAAATTCTAAATTTACTAAAATCTAATGCTACTTCAATAAGTTTTTGACCATCAAAAAGTCCGGTGATAATATTACAAATCCAGTACATTAAATAAGAAACTATTAAGAGCAATATAAATCGTTTCAATATTTTTATAAAAGATTTTTTAGTGAATCTAAAGTTGAATTTACTTAAAGAAAAGAAAAGAGAAACCCCACAAATTGTTAAAAAAGCAGGGAAAATCATGTCTGCTAAAGTTAAACCAAATACTTCAGAGTGTAATAGGAATGGATACATTTTGCCTGTAGGGATGTTTACAATTACCATTGCAAACATAACTATTCCTCGTAATATATCAAGTGATAAAATTCTATTTTTCATTAATCCTCCAATTTCAAGTGTTATAATTTTACACGATTTTAAGGAGGAAAAAATGTCTGAGATTAAAAAAGTAGATTCGATTGAATGTCAAGGCAAAAAAGTTATTGTTAGAGTGGACTTTAATGTTCCAGTAAAAGATGGAAAAGTTACTGATGATACACGTATTAGACGCGCCCTCCCTACAATTAAAACTTTGTTAGACAAAGGTGCCAAAGTAATTCTAATGAGCCATTTAGGTCGTCCATCAGGTGAGGGATTTGAAAGTGATTTTTCACTAGAACCTGCTTCTAAAAGATTAGCTGAGCTTGTAGACACCAAAGTTATTCAAGCTGATGACATTTGTGGTGAGGATGCTAAGGCAAAAGCTGATGCGCTACAACCAGGCGAGATTTTGGTATTACAGAATCTTCGTTTTGATAAACGTGAGAAAAAGAACGATCCTGAGTTTGCAAAAGAATTGGCATCTCTCGCTGATTTATATGTAAACGATGCATTTGGTACAGCCCACAGAGCTCATGCATCAACCGCTGGTGTTGCTGATTACTTACCAGCATATGGTGGATATTTGATTTTAAATGAAGTTGAGACTTTAGGCGGCATGTTAGAAAATCCTAAGCGTCCGTTCTGTGCAATTTTAGGTGGTGCTAAAGTTTCTGACAAGATTAAAGTCATTAATTCACTAATTGATAAATGCGACACTTTGATTATCGGTGGAGGCATGGCATATACTTTCTTAGTATCTCAAGGTAAAACTGTTGGTAAATCAATTTTGGAAGAAGATTGGGTAGATAAAGCTGGTGAGATGCTAGAGAAAGCTGCATCTAAGGGTGTTAAAGTATTACTTCCTGTTGATGTTGTTGTTGCTGATGAATTTGCTGCTGACGCAAATCATAAGCAGGTAAGTGTAGATGAGATTCCTGATGATATGGAAGCTCTAGATATTGGCGACGAAACTGTTAAATTGTTTAGTGCTGCTATTGCTGAGTCAAAAACAATTTTCTGGAATGGTCCATGTGGTGTTTTTGAATTTGAAGCATTCGCAAAAGGTACAAAGGCAATTTGTGAGGCAGTTGCTGCAAACAGAGATGCTGACTCAATCATTGGCGGTGGCGATAGTGTAGCTGCTGTTAATAAATATGGTTTGGCTGACCAGATGACTTTTGTATCAACTGGTGGCGGAGCTAGTATGGAACTTGTACAGGGGGAGAAACTTCCTGGAGTGGAAGCTTTAAGGAGATAAATGAATACTTATATTCAATCAGTTTTAGAGACTGTTAAGCATAGGGATGGCGATAAGCCAGAATTTATGCAGGCTGTTACAGAGGTTATGGAGAGTTTATCGCCTGTAGTTGACGAATATAAAGGCACAGGTTTGCTAGAACGTTTAGTAGAACCTGAGCGCTTTATTATGTTTCGTGTACCTTGGGTGGATGACCAAGGTATGGTTCAGGTAAACAGAGGTTATAGAGTTCAGTACAATTCTGCTTTAGGCCCATACAAGGGTGGTTGTAGATTCCATCCTAGTGTAAACGAGAGTATTATTAAGTTTTTAGGTTTTGAACAAATATTCAAAAATAGCTTGACTACGCTTCCTATGGGTGGAGCTAAAGGTGGTGCTGATTTTGACCCTAAGGGTAAATCAGACAATGAGGTAATGCGTTTTTGTCAGAGTTTTATGACAGAACTTTATCGTCATATTGGTCCTGATACAGATGTACCTGCAGGAGACATTGGTGTTGGAGCGCGTGAAATTGGCTTTATGTTCGGTCAATATAAGCGCTTGCAAAACGAATTTACTGGAGTTCTTACAGGTAAAGGTCTCGAATACGGTGGTTCGCTTGCTCGTACTCAAGCTACAGGTTATGGTCTTGTATACTTTGCAGCTGAACATATTGATTTTGACGCTAAGAAAGTTGTTATTTCAGGTTCTGGAAATGTTGCAACTTATGCCGCTGAAAAAGCCATTTCCTTAGGTGCTAAAGTATTAACTATGTCAGATTCTACTGGTTGGATTTATGATGAAAACGGAATCAACCTTGATCAGATTAAAGAGATTAAGCAAGTAAAAAGAGCAAGACTTAGTGAGTATAAAGGTGGTGAATATCACGACAGTGGCAGGCCATGGAGTGTTGCTTGCGACATTGCTCTTCCATGTGCTACACAAAATGAGCTAGACATAGACAATGCTAAAGCTCTTGTTAAAAATGGTGTTCAGCTGGTTGCTGAAGGCGCTAACATGCCGACAACCTTAGAGGCTACCAAATTTATTCAAGACAATGGCGTTGTATTCATGCCTGGTAAAGCTGCAAATGCTGGTGGCGTTGCTACTTCTGGCTTAGAAATGTCACAAAACTCAGAACGTTTAAGCTGGACATTCGATGAGGTTGACAACAAGCTCCACTCAATTATGAAAAACATTTATAAAGCTTCGTCAGAAGCTGCTGAAGAAGTTGGACAAAAAGATAATTTTGTAGTAGGCGCAAATATTGCTGGATTTAGAAAAGTTGCAAATGCAATGATCGCACAAGGAGTTGTTTAGATGTATAAGTATTATTGTTATAACAGTATTGCTCAAGTAGGCCTCGATAAATTAGGTAAAAATTTCGAGCAAACAGAAAATGTAGAAGAGGCTAATGGAATTATTCTTAGATCTTACAAGATGGAAGATATTCCAACAAACGTTGATTGTATCAGCAGAGCAGGCATTGGTGTTAACAATGTACCTGTTGATAAGTGCACTGAAATGGGTATTCCAGTGTTCAACACTCCAGGTGGTAATGCTAATGCTGTTAAAGAGCTCGTTATTGCTGGAATGCTTTTGTCTAGCCGTGACATTATCGGTGGAATTAATTGGGTAAGAGAAAATGCTGATAATTCTGACATTAAGAAACTTGCTGAAAAAGAAAAGAAGCAATTTGCTGGTCATGAACTTGCTGGAAAAAGTATTGGTGTTATCGGCCTTGGTTCAATTGGTGCTATGATTGCGAACGCATGTTATGAACTTGGTATGGATGTTTATGGTTATGATCCATATCTCTCTATTAATGCTGCATGGCGCTTAAATCAAAATGTTCATCGTATTCAAGATATAAATGAGCTTTTTGAGCTCAGTGATTATATTACAATTCATGTTCCATGTTTGCCATCCACTGAAAACACAATTAATGCAGAGGCAATTGAGCACATGAAAGATGATGTTGTAATCCTCAATTTTTCTCGCGATAAACTTGTTAGTGAAAAAGATGTTTTAGATTCAGCAAAAGTCAAATATTATGTTACCGACTTTGCAAATCCTACTGTTGCATCAAACCCTAAATGTATTGTAACTCCTCATCTAGGAGCTTCAACTGCTGAGTCAGAAGATAACTGCGCTATTATGGCTGCTGCTAATTTGGCTGACTATTTGGAGAATGGAAACATTCATCATGCAGTTAATTATCCAGTTTTAGATATGGGTGTTTGTAAAGGCGAAGGCAGAATTTGTATTTTGCATAAAAACGTTGCTAACATGATTACTCGCTTTGCTAAAGTAATTGGATATTCTTCAGTTAATATTGCCAACATGACTAACAAGTCAAAAGATGACGTTGCATATACTGTTGTTGATGTTGATTCTCCAGTAACAGATGATGTTGTTGAGCATCTCAACAAAATTGAAGAAGTCTATAAAGTTAGAATTGTTAAATAATGGCTACAGTTTTACCATTTAAGGCATTAAGACCAGCTGCAGGTTTAGAATCAAAGATTGCTGCTCTTCCTTATGATGTATACAATAGGGAAGAAGCAAAAGCTGCTGTTAAACCTGATTCATTCTTGAATATCGATAGGCCTGAAACTGCATTTTCGCTGGGCGTGGATATGTATTCTGAGGAAGTTTATAATTCTGGTGCTTCTGCTTTTCGACAGATGATTAAAGATGGCAAGTTAGTTCAAGACGATTGTGACTGCTTTTATATTTATAGGCTTATCATGGATGGTAGATGTCAAACTGGTATTGTGGGATTGAGTTCAATTGATGAATACAATAATGGTATTGTTAAAAAGCATGAGAACACTAGAGCTGAAAAAGAAAAGGATAGGATTGAGCATATTAAACATTTAGGTGCTCAGACAGGCCCAATTTTCCTCACGTATAAGGGTGATATAGATTTAACTAGGTGGACTGAAGATGAACCTGAATACAGTTTTACTTCAGATGATGGTATTACTCATACTGTATGGGTTGTGCGTGATACAGAATATATAAAATCTGCATTTGATAAAATTCCTTATACCTACATTGCTGATGGCCATCACAGATGTGCCTCTGCTTGCAAAGTAGGTGGTACAGATTATTTTTTGTCTGTTTTGTTTAACAAAGATGAGTTAAAGATCTTTGACTATAACAGAGTTATTTTGGATCCTAAAGATTTTACTCTAGATGATTTTGAAGTTTATGATTTTCATAAGCCAAAAGAAAAAGGTGAAGTTGCTGTTTGGTTTAAAGATAAATGGCAGTTAATTAAATTGAAAGCAGATACTAATGATCCGGTAAAAAGTTTAGATGTATCGCTTTTGCAAGATCAAATATTAGAGCCAATGTTAGGGATATCAGATCCAAAAATTGATAAAAACATTGACTTTGTTGGTGGTATTAGAGGATATAAGGAGCTAGAGAAATATCCACTTGCTTTTGGTATGTATCCTACTAGCATGGACGAACTATTAGCTGTTGCTGACGCTGGTTTGTTGATGCCACCAAAATCTACCTGGTTCGAACCAAAATTGCGTTCTGGTTTATTTATCAATTTATTGTATAATTAAGCTATGGATAGCTTAACTTTTGCACATAACGAAGAGAAAGTCTCTAAACTAAAGGCAATAGAGATTTATGATAAGAATTTGTTATCTGACTATAAGGCTGGCTCTTTTGAGTGTCTTCAATTTATTCATAAGCATTTATTTGAAGATATCTATGATTTTGCTGGAAAAATAAGAACTGTCAATATGTCTAAAGGATATACAAGATTTGCTTCTGCTATCTATATTAATGAGGCTATTTCACAGGTAGAGTTAATGCCACAAAATACTTTTGAAGAAATAATAAACAAATATATCGAAATGAACATGGTGCATCCATTTAGAGAAGGAAATGGTAGGGCTACTCGTATTTGGTTAGATCATATTTTTAAACATGAATTAAAATGCGTAGTTGACTGGTCAAAAATTGATAAGAAAAAATACCTGTTAGCTATGGAGTTAAGTATAAAAAGTAATACGGAACTTGCTGTGTTGTTAAAACCAGCTTTAACTAAAGATGCTAGTCGTAATGTTTTTATGAAGGGTATCGATAAGAGTTACGATTACGAGGGATATAATCTTTATAAAGCACAAGATTTACACTGATTCTTTTCATAATAAAGTGTTAAAATACCATTTTGTAAATTAGTTAAAGGAGATATTATGCGTAAGTATGTAATGGCAGGAAACTGGAAAATGAATAACACAATTGCAGAAGGTGTTCAACTTGCTCAAGAACTTTCAAATAATTATGAAAATGACTGGGCAGATAAGGTAGAAGTTGTAACTTGCACACCTTATGTTGACTTAAAACCTGTAGTTGAGGTTTTTGATTTTGATAAATGCAACATTGGTGTTGGTGCTCAGAACTGTTATTTTGAGCCATCAGGTGCTTTTACTGGTGAAATTTCAATTCCAATGATTAAGGAAATTGGCTGTTCACACTGCATTATTGGTCATAGTGAGCGTAGAGAAATTTTTGGCGAGACTAATGAAATGGTTAACAAAAAAGCTCAGGCTTTAATCGAAGGTGGTATCACTCCAATCATTTGTGTAGGTGAGAGCTTGAGTGTTCGTGACGATGGTAAATATGACGAGTTCGTTCGCGATCAGGTAAAAGCAGCTTTTGCAGGAATTGATGCTGCTGATGCTGAAAATTGCATTGTTGCTTACGAGCCAATTTGGGCAATTGGTACAGGACGTACTGCAAGCCCTGAGCAGGCTGAAGAAGTATGCGCTGCAGTTCGTGATGAGATTAAAAACATCTACGGTGAGTCTGTTGCACAAAATATTCGTGTTTTATATGGTGGATCAATGAAACCAGAAAACGCAGAAGGACTTCTCGCAAAAGAAAATATTGATGGAGGATTAATTGGTGGCGCAGCTTTGAAGGCTGACAGCTTCACTGACTTAATCAAAGCTTGTTTATAAGAGGTTTATATGAATTTACCAGTTGGTTTGATTATTATGGATGGGTTCGGTATTGCCGAACCCTCTTCATCTAATGCCATTAGTGTTGCTAAAACTCCTAATTTGGATAAGATTTTTACTGACAATGTAACTACTCAACTCCAAGCTAGTGGTGAGGCAGTAGGGCTGCCTGATGGTCAGATGGGCAACTCTGAAGTAGGACACCTAAATATTGGTGCTGGACGCATTGTTTATCAGGAACTTACTCGCATAAATAATGCATGTAAGTCTGGTGACATAGAAAACAATAAAGTTTTGCTTGAAGCGTGTGAATATGCCAAAAAGCACAAAGGTGTTTTGCACTTTATGGGACTGATTAGTGATGGCGGTGTTCATTCAAATAACGAGCATCTTTATGCACTACTCGATATGGCTGTAAAGAATAAAGTTCCACATGTTTTTGTTCATTGTTTTATGGACGGACGTGATGTTCCACCAAAGAGTGGTATTGATTATATCCGTCAACTTGAGGAAGAAATTACAATCAGAAATGCAAAGTGTGTTGCAGAAGATCTGCCAACATCTATTCAAATTGCGTCTGTTCAGGGCCGTTATTATGTAATGGACCGCGATAATAGATGGGAGCGAGTAGAGCGTGGTTATGATTGCATTGTAAATGCAAAGCCTTTTGAAGAGATCACTGCTGCAGATGTTATGCAAAATTCTTATGATGAGGATAAAACTGACGAGTTCGTAGAACCTGTAGCAATTAATTCTCGTGGTATGAAAGATGGCGACTCTGTTGTGTTCTTTAATTTTAGACCAGATAGAGCTAGAGAAATTACTCGCACATTAACTGTTGATGGTTTCGATGGGTTTGATGTTTCAGATAAGCCTAAACTTTATTATGCTTGTATGACAGAATATGATGCAACATTTACATGTCCTGTATGTTTTCCAAAAGAATTTCCTGAAAATGTACTTGCGGATGTTTTGGCAGATGCTGGTCTTAAACAATACCATACTGCAGAAACTGAAAAGTATGCACACGTTACTTTCTTTTTAAATGGAGGACGTGAGGCTATGAAAAAGAACGAGGAGCGTAAGCTAATCGATTCTCCAAAAGTTGCAACTTACGATTTACAACCAGAGATGAGTGAACCTGAAGTTACTGATTCGCTTGTTCAGGCAATTGAGAATGATGAGGCTGACGTATACATTGTCAATTTTGCTAACTGTGACATGGTAGGACATACTGGTGTTTTAGATGCTGCAATTAAAGCAGTGGAGGCAGTTGACGAGGGTGTAGGTAAAGTGGTAGATGCATTGAGCCAGAAAGGTGGTGCTGTTCTCATTACAGCTGATCACGGTAATGCTGATAAGATGGTCGCTGAGGATGGATCTCCTCATACAGCTCATACAACAAATCCTGTACCTTTTGTATGCGTTGACTTTACAGGAAAGAATAGGCAACTTAAAGACGAAGGTGGTGCTCTTTGTGATATCGCTCCAACATTCCTCGACCTGATTGGAATTGACGCACCAACGGAGATGACAGGTAAAAGTTTATTAAATGATTAATGAACTACTATATAACTTTGGGTCTAAGCCCAGTGCTATTAGGACTATGTTTATGTATGGTCTTGAGCGCAAGAAAATTGTTGGCGAGGATAATGTTTATGATTTTAGCATAGGAAATCCAAGATCGACGACACCACAAGTTGCAACTGATACTTTAAAAAAATTATTAGATGAGGATCCTGTAAGCTTACATGCATATTCAGTTGCTGCTGGACATGATGAAGTTCGTGAGCAGATTGCAGATTATATTAGTAAGACTTATGATTATCCTGCAAGTCCAGAAAATATCTTTGTAACAACTGGAGCTGCAGAAGCTATTGCTTCTGTTATGTGTGCTATTGCTGTTGAGGGCGAAGAAGTAATTGTTATTGCTCCGTATTTTCCTGAATATAGCGTATGGATTAAAAATGCACTAGCTACACCTGTGGAGGTTATGGCAGATCCAGAAACTTTTCAAATTGATGTTAATGCTGTAAAAGCTGCTATTACTGATAAAACAGCAGCTGTGATAATTAATTCTCCATGTAACCCAACAGGAGCTATTTATTCAGAACAGAATATCAAAGATTTGTCAGCCGTTTTAAACGATGCAGATCACAAAATTTATTTGGTTTGTGATGAACCTTATAGAAAAATAAATTATGGCAAAGCTGTTCCATGGGTTCCAAAATATTATGAGCATACAATTGTATGTGATTCTGCATCAAAAACTTTGTCAATGCCAGGTGAGCGAATTGGTCATGTTTTTTGTAATGATAAAAAAGCCTTTGATGCAATTTCAGGATCAGCGCGAGCATTAGGTCATGTTTGTGCTCCTGTATTATTCCAACGTATGTATGGAAAATGTATAGATGTACAACCTGATGTTTCTGTTTATGATACTAATAGAAAACTTTTAACTAAGATGTTTGATGAACTTGGCATTACATACGTTGACCCACAAGGAGCATTTTACTTATGGGCAAAATCGCCATGTGAAGATTTTGTTCAGAAATGTATGGACCGGGACATTTTGGTTGTACCTTCTGATAGCTTTGGAATACAGGGATGGTTTAGAATTGGTTACTGTGTTTCTACAGAAATGATTTTGAATAGCATGCTTGCCTGGAAGAGAGTGATGGCAAATGTTAATAACTAATTTTCTTGAACATAATGCTAGGCACTACGGCCTCGATACTGCACTCGTTGAAATTAGTCCGACCGAAGAGCGTGATCAGGTAAAAAACTGGCGAGAAGCCTCGCTTATTGAACAGTCAAATCCTGATGCTCCATATAGACGTGATTTAAATTGGCGTCATTTTGACTTATACTCCAATAGGATTGCTAATTTGTTGCTGAGTCGTGGATTGAAAAAAGGTACTAAAGTCGGTCTTTTGTTAATGAATTGCCTTGAGTGGCTCCCTTTTTATTTTGGTATCTTAAAAGCTGGAGGCGTTGTTGTTCCTCTTAATTTTAGGTATGACAGCGACGAAATTAAATATTGTTGTGACCTTGCTGATGTAGAAGTCCTTCTGTTTGGAAGAGAATTTGTTTCTCGTATTGACAAGATTCATAATGATATGGATAAAGTTCATACCTATTTTTATATTGGTAGGCATTGTCCAGAATATGCTGAGCGTGCAGTTGAGCTTGCTCAATATTGCACGGATTTTCCATCTCCTGTTCATATTGACGAGGAAGACGAAGCAGCAATTTACTTTTCAAGCGGCACTACTGGTTTCCCAAAAGCTATTTTACATAACCATAAGTCACTTGTATATTCTTGCATAACAGAACAGGAAAACCATCGTCAAACTCACGATGATGTATTTTTGCTTATACCTCCGCTTTATCATACTGGTGCTAAGATGCATTGGTTTGGCTCGTTAATTAGTCATTCTAAGGCGGTTATACTTAGAGGTGTAAAACCAGAATGGATTATGCGTGCAATCACTGAAGAAAAATGCACTATAGTTTGGCTGCTTGTCCCTTGGGCTCAAGACATACTTGACGCTATTGACGATGGTAGAATTAACTTGGATGACTATTTACTTGATGAGTGGAGGCTTATGCATATAGGTGCGCAACCTGTACCTCCTAGCTTGATCAAACGTTGGAAAAAAGTTTTTCCTCATCATGATTATGATACAAACTATGGGCTTAGTGAGTCATTAGGCCCGGGTTGTGTTCATTTAGGCTTAGAGAATATCGAAAAAGTTGGTGCTATTGGGATCCCTGGTGATCATTGGGAAGCCAAGATTGTTGATGACGATATGAATGAAGTTAAAAATGGCGAGATTGGTGAGCTTGCTGTCAAAGGACCTTCCGTTATGCTTGAGTATTATAAAAACCCTGAGGCAACCAAAGAGGTTCTTCACAACGGCTGGCTGCTTACAGGAGACACTGCTCAGCGTGATGAGGACGGTTTCATTTATCTCGTTGATAGAAAGAAAGACGTCATCATTTCTGGTGGTGAGAACCTATATCCTGTGCAGATTGAAAATCACATCAGAGCATTTGACAAAGTTAAGGATGTGGCTGTTATTGGTACTCCAGATCCGCGTCTTGGAGAGATCGCAACAGCTATTATTGAGGTTAAAGAGCCAACGACAGAAGATGAAATTAACGAGTTTTGTAAAACTTTGCCTCGCTATAAGAGGCCTCGTAAAATTATATTTGATGATATTCCGCGTAATCCTACTGGGAAAATTGAAAAACCAAAGCTGCGTGAAAAGTATTGCAGCGAAGGTTTGGTAAGAGCACAAACAAATGCCTAAATTAATGTTAGGAAATAAAGCAGTTGCTAGAGGCTTATATGAAGCCGGTTGTGGTTTTGTGTCGTCTTATCCGGGTACCCCATCAACAGAAATTACTGAAGAAGCCACCAAATTTGATGAGATATATACTGAGTGGGCTTCTAATGAGAAAGTTGCTATGGAGGCTGCTTTTGGTGCTAGTCTTGCTGGCAAACGTAGTTTTTGCGGAATGAAACATGTAGGCTTGAATGTAGCTGCTGACCCTTTGTTTACGCTGTCTTATACAGGAATTAACGCTGGAATGGTTATTTGTGTTGCGGATGATCCTGGTATGCATTCTTCGCAAAATGAACAAGATAGCAGGTATTATGCCATGGCTACCTCTATTCCAATGTTAGAGCCTAGTGATTCTCAAGAGGCATTAGATTATACAAAAGCAGCTTATGAACTTTCAGAAAAATATGACACACCTGTACTTGTCAAAATGTGTACTCGTGTATCTCATACTCAAACTATGGTTGAGACTGGAGATAGAGTAGAGCATAAATGCGATTTTCAGATGGATGCTCAAAAATATGTAATGGTGCCTGCTATGGCTAAGCGTAGGCATCCTTTTGTTGTTGAACGTAGAGAAAAATTATCTAATATTGCTGACTTTAATAAAGTGGAGTCTGGAAGTGATAATTCACGTGGATTTATTTGTGATTTAACTAGTTATCAATATGTTAAGGAAGTTTTTGGAGATAAGCATCCAGTATTAAAAATCGGGATGGTTTATCCGTTAGCTCAAGAACAAATTATTGATTTTTCAAAAACAGTTGATGAGCTTATTGTCGTTGAAGAGCTTGCACCATTTATCGAGACAAAAGTTAAAGCATTTGGTATAGATTGTATTGGAAAAGGCAAGCTTCCAGAGATTGATGAATTAAGTCAAAGGACTGTAGCGATTAGTTTAGGAGTTGACGTAGCTAAAGGTAAGGCTTTCTCTGAAGATGTTCCTCCTCGTCCTCCATCACTTTGTTCAGGATGCCCTCATCGCGGGCTTTTCTATGTACTTAAAAAATTGAAAACATATGTTTTTGGTGATATTGGTTGCTATACACTTGGCATGCAAGCACCGCTAGGTTCTCTGCATACTGCTCTTTGTATGGGGGCTAGTGTGTCTGGTCTACATGGTTTTGCAAAATGTAGTGATGAGAATGCAGTTGCTGTAATAGGGGATTCAACTTTTATTCACTCGGGCATGACAGGGCTGACTGATATTTCATATAATAAATCTAATGCTACAGTAATTATTTTAGATAATTCAATTACAGGTATGACTGGACATCAAAATAACCCTGCTAATGGCTTAAACATTAAAGGTGAGCCTGCTGGAAAAGTTGATTTAGAAGCCTTTGTTAAATCTATTGGTATAAACAGAGTAAGAGTTGTTGATCCTTATAATTTGGCTGAGACTGAGGCTGCTATTAAGTCAGAAATAGCCGTAGATGAACCATCTGTGATAATTTCTAGGAGACCTTGTGTATTACTTAAAAATGTCAAAACACCAGGTCCTATTTCTGTGAACGCGGACAAATGCATCGGTTGTAAGTCTTGCATGCGAATTGGTTGTCCTTCCATCACAATGGATGATGGTAAGGCCAAAATTGATCAAGCATTATGTGTTGGTTGTGGTTTATGTAAGCAAATGTGCAAGGTAGGTGCCTTCGATGACTAAGAATATTATGATAGTTGGCGTAGGTGGCCAAGGGACGCTTCTTGCTTCTAAAGTTTTAGGTCAACTTTTTGTTGATCATGGATTCGATGTGAAAGTATCAGAAGTTCACGGCATGAGTCAGCGTGGTGGCAGTGTAGTTACTTATGTTAGATATGGGGATAAAGTTTACTCTCCACTGATAGAGAAAGGCGAGGCTGACTTTATTGTTTCTTTTGAACTTTTAGAATCAGCACGTTGGGTAGAATATTTAAATCCCAAAACTGGAGTCTTAATAACAAACATGATGGAAATAATGCCAATGCCTGTAATTACAGGAGCGGCCGAATATCCTAGTGACATATTGAATAAGCTTGACGTTAAGGTCGACTCTATAGATGCCGGAAACGAGAGAATTACAAACATTATGATGCTTGGACGTTTGTCTCGTTATTTTGATTATCCAGATAAAGATTGGATAGATGCTATAAAGGCTTGTGTAAAACCAGAATTTGTAGATATGAATATTGCCGCTTTTGAGCAGGGGAGATAAGTGTATTTTCAAGAAGACATAGAGACTATTGATAGAGAAAAGTTAGCTCAACTTCAAAACGAAGGTCTTGTAGCTCAAGTTAATCATGTCTGGAAAAATGTTCCATATTATCGAAATTTAATGGAGGAGAATGGAGTTACACCTGATGACATTAAAGGTACTTCAGATTTGTATAAACTTCCCTTATTAACTAAAGATGATCTACGTGACAGTTATCCATTTGGAATGTTTGGCGTGTCACGTGAGGATTGTGTTCGTATTCAGTCAACTTCTGGCACGACTGGTCGGCGTGTTATTGCAGGATATACACAACATGATGTTGATATTTGGGAAGATTGTTGTGCTAGAGCATTAGTCGCTGCTGGTGCTACAAAATCCGATATTTGTCAGATTTCTTATGGTTATGGTCTTTTCACTGGAGGCGCTGGCCTTAACGGTGGTAGCCATAAACTTGGCTGCATGACTGTTCCAATGTCTTCTGGAAACACAGCTCGTCAGGTGCAGTTCATGGAAGATTTGGGTTCTACAATCTTGTGTTGTACACCATCTTATGCTGCTTACTTAGCTGAATATATTGAGGAGCATGATGCTCACGTTAATCTTAGAGCTGGCATTTTCGGCGCTGAGCCTTGGACTGAAGAGATGAGACAAGATATCGAACATCGTCTCGGAATTAAGGCTTATGATATTTATGGTTTAACTGAGCTCTCGGGCCCTGGTGTTGCTTATGAATGCGAGTGTCAAGATGGGCTTCATATTAACGAGGACCATTTTATTGCAGAAATTATTGATCCAAACACACACGAGGTTTTGCCTTACGGAGAGCGTGGTGAACTTGTATTTAGTTCAATCGATAAGCAGGCATTTCCACTTCTTCGTTATAGAACAAAAGATATTTGTGTACTAAATCCAGAACCTTGTTCATGTGGACGCACACATAAAAGAATGAGTAAACCAATGGGTAGAAGCGATGACATGCTCATTGTAAAAGGTGTTAATGTATTTCCATCTCAAATTGAAACCGTTCTTATGCAAAATGGATGCAGTAATCACTGTCAGATTATTGTTGATCGCAAAAACAACACTGACCATATTGTAGTTGAAGTTGAAATGCCTAAATCTGAATTTACAGGTAAGCTAAGCGAGATTACCAACTTGCAGAAAAAACTTGAATCTGCAATTAGGCAAATGTTAGGCATTAAAGTTAATATTAGGATTGTTGCTCCAAAGAGTATAGAACGTAGCGAGGGCAAGTCCGTAAAAGTTATTGATAAGAGGGGGTTGTAGATGAACACGATTGATCAAGTAAGCGTTTTTCTCGAGAATAGACCAGGTCAATTATCTGAGCTTCTTAAGATTTTTGCTGATAATGACATTGATTTGTATGCTTTAAACATCTCTGAAACAGAAGATTATGGTGTCCTTCGTATTATAGTAAAAGACCCTGATTATGCAATCAATGTTTTGCAAAAGTCAGATTATGTAGGCGTTAAAACTCCTGTATTTTTAATAGGTATTCCAAACGAACTTGGTGGCCTCAAAGGTCTTGTAGAAATTATCACCAAAGCCGAAATTAATATTGATTATATGTATTCTATGATTGATGAAGGCGACACTTCAACCGCTTATATGGCGATAGCTGTTGACAATGTTGAGAAGATGGAAAAAACCCTTCAAAAGCACAATATTACTGTTTCACAAATTTAATAACATTTAGATTTAGTAGAAATTTACGTTTTTAATGTCATATTAGGTTTATATGACACCTAAATTTCATTTTTTAGTGAATTTTGCCGAGTTGTGTGGTAATTTTTGGTTTTAAAATATAAAATTTTTATATGTAAAATTTATTCACCTGGTGCTTTGTAAACAATTCTTAATCAAGGTCAAAAAAAGATGTGAATTTTCCATTTTTTTACCACACAACTAATGATTTTTTGTAAAAAATGATATTTTTAAAGAACTTTTTATACCAACATGGGTTTAATAGTATTATTGTACATCAAAATTAATTTAATTTAAAATCGCAAATTTTGTATAATAAAACTTATGTTAGATGTTTTTCAAAATATAGAAAATGCAATAGGAAATACTCCAATTATTCAGCTTGAAGATAATATTTATGCCAAGCTTGAATCAACAAACCCAACTGGCTCCATAAAAGATCGGGTAGCGCTTCAGATGCTAAATGACGCAAACTTAAGTAAAGGTGCAACTGTCATTGAGCCCACATCAGGTAATACAGGAATTGCATTAGCAGCTATTTGTGCATCGCGTGGCTTAAATTGCATTATTGTAATGCCAAAAACTATGTCTGTAGAGCGCCAACAAATGATTAAAGCCTATGGCGCTGAAGTAGTGCTTGCTGATGATATGGCAGACAGCGTTAAGGTTGCTGAGAAACTATGCGATGAAATCGAAAATAGTTTTATGCCAAATCAGTTTTCTAATCCTAGTAATTGGAAGGCTCATATTAAAACTGGTGAGGAAATTTTAGAACAAGTTAATCCTGATTGCTTTGTTGCTGGTGTTGGTACTGGCGGCACAATCACAGGCGTTGCCAAAGTTTTGAAAGATGCCCATATAGTTGCTGTTGAGCCTAAACAGTACCCTCATGCAATCCAAGGAATTGGAGCTGGTTTTACCCCAGATGTTTTTGACTTAAGCGTAATTGATGAAACTATAAAAGTATCCGATGTGGATGCAATTGAAAGTACCAAATTGCTTTCAAAAAAATATGGCTTATCAGTCGGCATATCAAGTGGTGCTGCATACTTTGCAGCAAAACAACTTAACTATAAAAATATTGTGGTATTATTTCCAGACAGCGGAGATAGATATTTAACAAGCTATGAACATTAAGGAAATAGAAAATAGACTACAAGAAGTAAACGCAAATGCTAGCTATAATGGTTTTACCGAAGCCGTAAAAAAAGCAGTTGAAGATACAATAATCTCAATGTTTCCAGGCTACTTTTCAAATGGTGAGGACGTGGATGTTATAGCAAGTTTCCAAAAACTATTTTCTTATGTCATAGAGGATAAACAATTAGCTGCAAAAAAAATTGAAGAACTTCGCTCTAAGTATGACCATATTCATCAACTAGTTCTTTCAGATATCGAAGCGGCGTATTATGGCGATCCCGCTGCTAAAAGCATTGATGAAATCATACTTTGCTATCCAGCTTTCCGTGCAATTAGCGCCTACAGAGTAGCTCATGAACTCTACGTCATGAGCATTCCAATTCTGCCACGCGCTATTTCAGAGTATGAGCATCGCCTAACAGGTATTGACATTCATCCTGGAGCTACAATTGGCAAAAACTTTTTTATTGACCATGGTACTGGTGTTGTTATTGGCGAGACATCTGTAATCGGGAACAATGTGAAACTTTACCAAAACGTAACTTTAGGTGCTAAAAGTTTTCCTGTCGAGGATGACGGCAGTGTCGTCAAAGGCATTAAGCGCCATCCAAATCTTGAGGATAATGTTGTTGTTTATGCGGGTGCCACAATACTAGGCGATATTACAATAGGACATGATTGTGTCATTGGTGGCAATGTTTGGCTCACACACTCTGTTGAACCTGGAAAAACAATTTCAAAATAAATCAAAATTATTCTTAATTGTCCATAATTAGTGTTATAATAGCGTTGCTTTTCAAAAATTTAAGGGATAGGAGATTATTATGATTAAAAATAAAGTAAACTTGAGAATTGCTATTGTGATTGTGTTGTTAGTTGTTGCGACTACCGCTATATTATTTGGGATTGTATTTGGTGAGGAAAGCAATAAATCTAATTCAAATGCAGATAACGGACTTGTGTTGGTCGATACAATTAGTTCTCCGAATTATGATGGAGATAATGTAACTGTTAAAGGTAAGTTTTTTAAAGTAACAGCACAAAAAGTACGAGCCTGGCAGGGTAGTAGTCGTGGTTTTTGCCTATGGAGTGAAAATACTAGTCGTAGCTTTAATATATCCTTAAATGATACTAGTTCTGAACTTAAAATAAAAAAAGTTGAAATGCATATTACAAGATCGTCTGGTGAATTACCTGAGTGTCTAAATATTAAAGTTAATGGTGGCAGCTGGGATGGTGGTCGTGGTAGCATACAAACAATTAACGCTTCTAATAACGTAAACAATATGACCATATCTGCTACTGGTGATGGCAAGCTTGCACCAGCGATTTTTGCTGCTTACAATTGGGTCAAAATATATATCGATCATACACATTCGTTTAGTAGCGAATGGTCTGCTGACGAAGATGGACATTTTCATAAATGCACCGGTCTAGGATGTAATATAGATTATTCAAAAAAGGGTTCTCTTCCTGCTGAAGCTGCTTTTGCTCCGCATAGTTATGGTACTAAAAACGAACAGCGTTGGACATGTCAAGTACCAGAATGTGGTTATGTTAGTGAAACTTTAAAAGCTCTTTGGTTAGCCAGGGATGCCGCAATTGATTATATTTCCAAGTTTGCTGGTTTTTTTCCTTCTTCGGATATTAAAGAAATTATAGAGAAGGCCACAGAAGCGATAAATAATGCTGATACGATTGATAAAGTTAATGATGTTAAAGAACTATATGAAGCAAAAATTACTGGTGTCAAAGATATGGAAGATGTTTCAAGAAATGCTTCTGACGATATTAAAGAAGTAGCAAAACAGACAATTGAAAAATTAAAAGATGATAATATTACAAAAGCTCAAGTTGATGAGATTGCTAATCTTGGTTTATCTAAAGTTGGTGCTATTAAAAGCATAGAAGATGATATGGGCGAAAATCCATCGGATAATGTTTCTGATATAGCTAAAGATACTATCGCCAATATTAAATCAGCTACAGTAGTAAGCGTGGTTGACACAAGTAAAGATTTGGGTCTTGCAAAGATTGATTGCATTAAAGCAATGGAAGAAGCTCAAGATAATTCATCAGACGATGTGGTAGAAGTTTCTAATATTACAATTGAATTCGTTAAAACAGCAACAGATAAAAATATTATAGTTGCCACTGAAGAATTAAGTCTTGCAAAGATTGATTCAATAAAAACTTTAGAAGAGGCTCAAGAAGGTGCTTCACCTGACGTTGAAGCTATTGCTCAGACTACTATCGATAAAATAAAGAGCAGCACAACAACAAAGGATGTCGATGATGCAACATCTGTTGCCAAAGCTAAGATAGATGGCATAAAAGCATTAGAAGAAGCTCAACTTGACGCGTCTCCTGATGTAGAAAATTGGGCACAAGCAGCAATTGATCAACTTAAAGATCCTTCAACTACTACAAAAGACCAAGCGGATAAAATTAGTAGTTTAGCTCTTTCTCAAATTGTTGTTATTAAAACAATGGAAGATATTGCAAAAGATCCCGATATTTCATCAGATGTTAAGGAAATAGTTGACCAAACTAAAGAAAATGTTAAAAATGCTAAGACAGCTGAAGAAGCAGTTACAATTGGTGAATTTAGTAAATCAAAAATTGATGGCATACAAGCTATGGAGGATGTTGAAAAAGATCCTAACATATCTGAGGATGTA
>JAUNNF010000001.1:0-140925 GCA_030537355.1 Coriobacteriia bacterium | reverse complement strand
AAAGCATTAGCGCAGCAAACTAAACAAGCAGTTAAGGATGCAGCAACTAAAGATGCTGCAAAAACAGCTGAAGAATTGGGTCAAACAAAAATTGATGGCATAAAAGTTATGGAGGATGTTGAAAAAGATCCTAGCATATCTAAGGACGTAAAAGCATTAGCGCAGCAAACTAAACAAGCAGTTAAGGATGCAGCAACTAAAGATGTTGCAAAGACGGCTGAAGAATTAGGTCAAACAAAAATTGATGGTATAAAAGCTATGGAAGACGTTGAAAAAGATCCAACATCTTCTGGAGACTTGAAAGAAATAGCGCAACAAACTAAACAAGCAGTTAAGGATGCAGCAACTAAAGATGCTGCAAAGACGGCTGAAGAATTAGGTCAAACAAAAATTAATGGCATAAAGGCTATGGAGGACGTTGAAAAAGATCCTAGCATATCTGAGGACGTAAAAGCATTAGCGCAGCAAACTAAACAAGCTGTAAAGGATGCAATAACTAGAGAAGATGCAATAAAAGCTCAAGATTTAGGTAAATCTAAAATCGACGGTATAAAAGCTATGGAAGACGTTGAAAAAGATCCAACATCTTCTGGAGACCTGAAAGAAATAGCTCAACAAACTAAACAAGCAGTTAAGGATGCAACAACTAAAGATGCTGCAAAAGCAGCGCAAGATTTAGGAAAAGCTAAGATTGATGGTGTTAAGGCTATGGAGGAGATTGAAAAAGATCCAACATCTTCAGAGCAAGTAAAAACTTTAGCTGAGCAAATTAAAGCTCAGATTAAAAATGCCAAGAGCGCACAAGAATCTAAATCTATTCAAGATTTAGGCAAAGCTAAGATTGATACAGTAAAAGCTATGGAGGATGTTGAAAAAGATCCTGATATTTCGCAAGATGTAAAGAATATAGTTGAGCAAACAAAAGTTGCTGTTAATAATGCAAAAAGCGCGGAAGAAGCAAAAGCTATTCAAGATTTAGGTAAAGCAAAGATTGATGCTGTTAAAGCTATGGAAAATATAGAGAAAGATACTTCAGCAAGTGAAGAAGTTAAAGCTTTAGCTAGGCAAACAAAAGATGCTGTTAACAACGCAAAGAGCGCGGAAGAAGCAAAAGCTATTCAAGAATTAAGTCAATCAAAAATTGATGGATTGAAAGCTATAGATGAAGTTTCAAAAGATGCTTCACAAGACGTTAAGAAAATTGCTAAACAGATGAAAGATCAGATTAAAAAAGCAAAAAGCGCAGATGACGTTAAAAATATTGAGGAATTAGGTAAAACTAAGATAGATGTAATTAAATCTACAGAAGATATTGAAAAAGATCCAGAAGCCTCACAAGGTTTGAAAGATATAGCAAAACAGATTAAAGACAAGATCAATAATGCTACAACTCTTGAAGAAGCAAAAGCTGTACAAGAGTATGGACAGAAAAAACTTGAGGTTGCAAAAGCTATGGAAGATATTAAAAAAGATTCGGAAGCTTCACAAGATTTAAAAGATATTGCAGATCAGATGATGGATAAAATTAAGAAAGCTAAAACTTTAGAAGAAGCTAAAGCTGTAGCAGAGTTTGCACAAACAAAAATTGATGTAGTTAAACAAATGGAAGCAATTGAAAAAGATCCAGAAGCCTCTCAAGATGTAAAAGATGTTGCTGAGCAAATTAAAGAACAGATTAAGAATGCAAAAACTCCTGAAGAAGCAAAATCAATTCAAGAATTTGGTCAAACAAAGATTGATGTAATTAAATCTATGGAAGCAATCGAAAAAGATCCAGAAGCCTCTCAAGATGTAAAAGATGTTGCTGAACAAATTAAAGAAAAGATTAAAAATGCAAAGAATGCTGAAGAAGCAAAATCAATTCAAGAATTTGGTCAAACAAAGATTGATGTAATTAAATCTATGGAAGCAATCGAAAAAGATCCAGAAGCCTCTCAAGATGTAAAAGATGTTGCTGAACAAATTAAAGAAAAGATTAAAAATGCAAAGAATGCTGAAGAAGCAAAATCAATTCAAGAATTTGGTCAAACAAAGATTGATGTAATTAAATCTATGGAAGCAATCGAAAAAGATCCATCTGCTTCTCAAGAAATGAAGGAGTTGGCTGAGCAAATTAAAGAGCAAATCAAAGGTGCAAGAACTCCAGAAGAAGCAAAAGCTGTTCAAGAATATGGAAAAGCTAAGATGGATGCTTTAAAGGCAATAGAAGATATTGAAAAAGATCCAAGTGCCTCAGAAGAATTAAAGACACTTGCTAAACAACTTAAAGAACAACTGAAAAAGGCTAAGAATGCTGATCAAGCCAATGAAATTTTAAAACTTTTCCAGGCAAAGATTGATGCAATAAAGGCGATGGAAGCTATTGAGAAAGATCCAAACGTATCAAAAGAACTAAAGGATTTAGCATCAAAAACAAAAGAAGCTATTTTATATGCAAATAATGTAGATGAAATTAAAGATGCGCAAGAGTTTGTACAAACAAAAATTGATGCGGTAAAAGCCTTAGAAGCTATTGAGAAGGATCCAAATGTATCTGATGAAGTTCGTGCTATTGCATCACAGGCAAAACAAGATGTTTTAAAAGCAGCAGATAAAGAAGCTGTAAAATCTGCAGAAGAGCTTGCTAATACAAAAATTGATTGTATAAAAACTATGGAAGAAATTTTACGAGATCCATATGCTTCAAATGAAGTTAAAGAAATTGCGAGACAAACTATAAGTGATATTAAAGTTGCAACTACAATAGAGACTGCAAAAACTATAGAGAAACTTGGAAATACTAAAGTTGATTGTATAAAAGCAATGGAGGCTATTGAAAACGATGAATCTGTCTCTGGCGACATTAAAGCAATAGCTCAGCAAACTAAATTCAATGTTATAGCTGCTACTACTCTAGATGCTGTAAAATCTGCTGAGGAGTTAGGTAATACTAAGATTGATTGCATAAAAGATATGGATTCAATCTTAAACGACCCAGATGCATCAGGGGACGTAAAAGCTGTTGCAGCAAAAACAAAAGAAGATATTTTTGGTGCTCAAACTCCAGAAGAAGCAAAATCTATAAAAGAACTTGGCGATACTAAAGTTGGTTGTATAAAAGATATGGAAGATATTGAAAAAGATCCAACTGCTTCAGAAATTTCCAAGGTTATAGCTACACAAACTATAGAACAGATTAAGAATGCAAAAACTCCTGAAGAAGCAAAATCAATTCAAGAATTTGGTCAAACAAAGATTGATGTTGTAAAAGACATGGAGGCTATAGAAAAAGATCCATATGCATCAGAGGACGTTAAAACTGTTGCAGTAAAAACAAAAGTTGCAGTCCATAATGCTCAAACTCTAGAAGAGTTAAAAGCAGCAGAGGAATTAGGAAGTTCTCAAATTGATTGCGTAGAGAAAATGGAAGCAATTGAAAATGATCCTTCAGCTTCTGATGAAGTTAAAGTTATAGCTATACAAACAAAAAAGAATGCTATTGGAGCAACAAGTAAGGATGCTGTTCAGGTTGCTCAGGAATTAGGACAAACAAAAATTGATGGTGTGAAAGAGATGGAAGAAATAGCTAATGATCCTGCGGTATCTCTAGAAGTAAAATCAATTGCTGAGCAAACTAAACAAGATATAATTGAGTCTGAAGATGCTGATGAAGCTCAGTCTGTAAAAGAAATTAGTAAAACAAAAATTGATGGAATAGAGTCAATGGATGAAGTTATTAATGATCCAAAAGCATCAAGAGATGTCAAAGAAATTGCTCAACAAATGAAAACTGATATAAGCAATGCAAAAAGTGCAGAAGAAGCTCAGGCTGCTAAGGATTTTGGAGAATCTAAAATTGATGCAGTTGAGGCAATGGAGAAAGTAATATCCGATTCAGAGTCATCTGAAGCCAAAGAGGTAGCTAAGCAAATTAAGGAACAAATTATGAGTGCAGAAACTCCGCAAAAAGCAGAAGAGTTAAAAGAGTTTGGCGAAACAAAAATTGATGGTATAGAAGAGATGGAGAAGATAATACTTTCAGAAAAATCCGAAGAAGTAAAAGAAATAGCTAAAAAAGTTAAAGAAAATATTAAAAAAGCAACAACAGAAGAAAAAGCTAGGGATGCAAAGAATTTAGGTGAAGCACAAATTGATGGCGTAAAAGATATGATAAAAATTGAAACTGATAAAAAAGAATCTGAAGAAGTAAGAGAAATAGCTAAAAAAGTTAAAGACAATATTAAAGGTGCAAAATCTGCAGAAAAAGTTAAAGAGGTAAAGGAATTAGGAGAAGCACAAATTGACGGTGTAAAAGATATAGATAAGGCTATGGGAGAAGAACCTTCTGAAGAAATTGCAATGATAGCTTCACAAATTAAGGAAAAAATTAAGAGTGATGGTGCTAGCCTATCTAGTATAAATAACGCTAGAGACCTAGGTCTTGCCCAAATTAATGGCCTCAAATCTACAGAAGAAGCTATGGGAGAAGAACCTTCTGAAGATGTAAAAGAGATTGCACAACAGACAAAAGACGCTATCAAAGGTGCTAAAAATGCTTCCAGTGCAACTAGTGCTGTAGAATTAGGTCTTTCAAAAATCAATGGTATTAAATCTATGGAACAAGCAAAAAAAGAGGAATCTTCATTCAAAGATAAGATCGAAATAATTGCAAACGATACTATAACTAAGCTTAAGAATGTTGGCAATACCGATAAAGCTAATTCTGTTAGCGCACTTGGTAATTCAAAAGTAAATTGTATTAAATCTTTAGAAAAACTTATGGGCAGCAATCCTTCTAAAGATGTAAAAGAGGTTATGGATAAAGTTTTAGAAAAACTTTTGTTAGATACAACATCAAGTAAAGATGATGTAGAAGCTATTGAAAAATTTGCTATTAGCCAAATTACCGCACTTCAAGATGTAGAAAAAACTATGGGAGATAATCCTTCTCAAGATGTAAAAGACGTTGCACAAATAGCTATTGATAAAATTAAGAATGCAACTAACGCAGGGACAATTGAAGCTGCAAAAACAATGGGATTAACTCAGGTTAGGGGTATTCAATCAATTGAAAATGCAATTAAAGGTGATTCAGCTGAAAATGTTAAAACTGCAGCAAGAGATGCTATAACAAAAATTAAATCAGCTGTAACACCAGAAGAAGCTGAAAAAGCTAAAGAAGACGGATTAAAAGAAATAAGCAAATTACAATTGAGTAATGCAAAAGACGATGCAAAGGCTAAAGCTAAAAGAATGATGGAAGAAGCAATTGCAAAATATGGTGAAAAATATAAATCACAAATTGTTGCTGCTTACGATAAAGTTATGAAAGCTATAGAAGCTGCAACAAGTATCGATGAGGTCAATGCTGCAATGGATGCGTATGAAAAAGATCTTGCAAATATTGGTGAACAATACGAAGCTGATAAAAGGGCAGAAGAAGAAGCTCAACGTGCAGCTCAAGATGCGCTTAACCGTACTTCAGATACAGGAGACAACACCGCATATATTATATTTGGATTAATGTTGATTGCTACAGGTGCTTTTGTGGTACGTAAAAAGTTTTTTGAAAAAGGCTTGTAATAATACAATAATTGTGTATAATGTCACAACCGCACAAACAAAGGAGTTAAGATGACGCCATTATTAATAATATGTTTAGTTTTATTGTTCCTTTCAGGAACAGGATTAATTATATTTATCCTCTTGCATTCTGGCAAGGGGACAGGCGTTTCTGATATGATTGCTGCTTCTGTATATTCATCTCAAACAGGTACAAGCATTGTTGAGAAAAACTTAGATAGAATTACTATCATCTTGGCTGTTATATTCTTACTCACTTTGATTGTTCTTATGTTTGTGTATCCTCAGGGTACAATTTCTAAATAAATTAGTCGGAGTGGCGGAACTGGCAGACGCGCAGGCTTGAGGTGCCTGTGTCCAATAACTCGGACGTGCGGGTTCAAATCCCGCCTTCGACACCAAAAAGTTATTACATTTTAGAATCTTTTTGATAAAATTCATTTTGCCGGAATTTCAAGGGGTAAAAATGAAAAAGAGAACTATTGTCTTAATTAGTGTAATAACAATTGTATGTCTAGCTTTTGCTATTTATTGTGTTAATGGAGTACTTAATCCACTAGATGCTGACAAAAAACCTAATTCAAATCAGTTTGCTATCCTCACCACTACAGACATGCATGGTAAGGTATGGGATGAAGATTTGCTCACCGGAAAACAAACACCAGGTAATTATTTAGCTGTTAGTACTGTAATTAATAGGATTAATGATAATTTCAAAAAACGCTATTATGTATTTGATAATGGTGATTCTTATCAAGGTACTGATATGGCTACCTTTCCTTTGAAACAAAGTGTTTTTGATAAATATCATAAGGTAAGTCCTGTTGCAATAGCTCTTGAATTTATGGGTTATAGTGGTTTTGGATTAGGTAATCATGAATTTAATTATCCTTGGAATATTATGAAGAATACATATACTCATCTTGAAAGTGGCGGTATAGACCTCACTTGTGCAAATATCTACGATAAAACCACAGGCAAACGAGTATTTAAACCATATGATCTCAAAACAACAGAAATTGATGGTAAAAACTTTACACTTGTAAATATTGCCCTTGAAAATACTGATGTTCCTAAATGGGACAGTGAAGAAAATTATCCAAATCTTATTTTTCATTCTCCCGAAAATGAAAATGCTGACTTAGCTTATGAAGTAAATAAAGTGAAAAAAGAGATGAACGACAATGGTGTTCATTACGATTTTTTAATGGTGTCAATGCACAGTGGCTTTGTTTCAGAAAACGCTAAATTTGATCCAAATAAAGATTATGCAGGCGAATTTGAAAAAGAAACCCAAATACCTTTATCCTACCTACAAAATACAGAAAATCAAGTTTATAGAACAATCAGAAATACTGAAGGAATAGATATGTTTGTTGCAGGTCATGACCACACAACATTTTTATCCAATAAGAAATTTAAAAATAAATCTGGTCAGGATGTTTTAGTTGTTAATGGTGGCGGAAAAGACATTACAGAATCTGTATTTAATGCTAACTTTAATAATAAAACCAATAAGTTTGAAGTCAGTTTGGATTGGTCAAAAAATCTTGATTTGTCTAAATACCCTTCAGATGAAAGGTTAAAAGGAGCAATTTATACTTACTCTAGAGAATCAATAAATTATATAGAAAGATTTATAGGAACATTACGAGGCAATTTTGATGGCGGAGAAGATCTTGATATCGGTGATTATATAACTAGACAAACAGATACAGAAGATTTAGTTATGCGTGGTTGCATGTGGAGCAACAATGAATTATTGAAACCTCTTTATCAGAATATGGATGCATTGAATAAAAAACTTACCGAATTAGGCAGGCCTGTAATTACTGATTCTAATGAAGTGAAGTGTGATTTATGTATATGTAATACAGGACATGTAGGAGAGAATCCACATGATGGACAATTTAAGGTAAAAGACTTATTCAAATTATATAAATATTCAAATACAATGGTTACACTTCCTATGACAGGGCAAGAAATTAAAGATGTACTTGAATATAACGCTTCAGAACGTTTAACAGAGGATGGTGGATATAAAGGCGATAAGTATTCATATTGTCTAGCCTATGGTCTAAACTTTACTTATGATATGACACGTCCAGTAGGCAATAGAGTAATAATAGAGGGTCTCACTAATGGAAGAGAATTTAATTTAGGCCATACTTATATTGTATCAACTAATAATTATATAACTGGTAATCAAGCAAATAAATCGATGGGAAAATTTTCATATGACTTGAATTTAATAAAAGACCATGAAGGTGATGAGCTTATTGTTGATGGAATTAAAGCTTATTTAGAATATTTGCAATCTAAGGACAATGCTATCTATAATACTGCTAACTGTGATAAGAATGGTGAAGTTGCTAGTCACTGGAATGTGATAAAATAATTTCACGGAGGTTATTATGTCGAATACAATTCTGGTTACAGGCGGGGCAGGTTATATAGGTTCTCATACAGTTGTAGAACTATTAGATAATGGTTATGAAGTTATAGTTGTAGATGATTTAAGTAATTCAAGTATTAAATCTATCGAGCGTATTAAAAAAATTACTGGTAAAGACCTAAAGTTTTATGAATTTAATTTACTAGATATGGATAAATTAAACGAAGTTTTTGATAATCATAAGATCGATGCAATAATCCATTTTGCAGGTTACAAAGCAGTTGGCGAGAGTGTAGAGAAGCCACTCGAATACTATGTTAATAATTTAATGAGTTCTTTTGTTCTTTGTGATGTCGCTCGCAATCATAATTGTAAAAATTTAATATTTTCATCAAGTGCAACAGTTTATGGTGACCCACAAGAAATTCCAATTTCCGAGAATTGCCCAAAAGGTAATCCTACTAATCCTTATGGCCAAACCAAGAGCATGCAGGAACAAATATTTAGTGATTTGTGTGTTAGCGACAGCGAATGGAATATTGTATTGCTTAGATACTTTAACCCTATTGGTGCACATAAAAGTGGATTGATTGGTGAGGATCCAAAAGGAATTCCAAATAATCTTGTTCCTTATGTTGCTCAAGTTGCTGTTGGTAAGCTGGACTCTGTTGGCGTATTTGGAAACGACTACGACACACCAGACGGAACAGGAGTTCGTGACTATATTCATGTAGTAGATCTAGCTCAAGGCCATGTGGCAGCACTAAATTGGATGGATGGTAAACATGGCGTTGAGGTTTTTAATTTAGGTACCGGTAGAGGTTATAGCGTATTGGAAGTTATAGATGCTTTCTCGCATGCTTGTGGTCACAAAATTTCATACGATATTAAACCAAGACGTGCTGGAGATATTGCAACATGTTATGCAGACCCATCTAAAGCAAAAGAAATTCTGGGATGGTCTGCTAAATATGATATTAAAAGAATGTGTGAAGATAGCTGGAGATGGCAATCAAGTAATCCCAATGGATATGAGGAGTAAAAATGAAAGTAGCAATTGCAACAGATCATGGTGGTTATGCTTACAAAGACAAGATTATTAAACATTTAAAAGAAAATGGTTATGAGGTAGTAGATTTTGGCTGTGATTCAGAGCAAAGTTGTGATTATCCAGATTATGCATATGAGTTAGGCGTTGCTGTGTCATACCGTGAAGCCGATAGAGGCATACTTATTTGTGGCTCAGGTATTGGCATGGATATTGCTGCCAATAAAATTGAAGGCATTAGAGCAGCAAATATCACAGATGCTGAACATGCTAAACTATGTCGAACACACAATAATGCTAATATTATATGTCTTGGAGCTAGATTTTTAAGTCTTGAAGAGTGTATTGAATATATCGATATTTTCTTAACCACTGAATCTTCAAATGAAGATCGTCATCGTAGAAGAGTTCTTGAGATTGACTGGATCGAGAAGAATATGGGGCTTTTGTACAACGGGAAGGTTCGCGTAGTCGACCATCCTTTAGTACAACATAAACTAACATTGCTAAGGCAAAAAGATACTATTACATCAGTTTTTAGACACCTATTACGCGAAATTACATTTTTGCTTAGCTATGATGCTACTAGCTCATTGTATACAGAAGAAGTTGAAATTGAAACTCCATTAGAAAAAACTAAGGGACAATTCTTAGATATGTCAAAATTTGTTATTGTTCCAATTTTACGTGCTGGACTTGGTTTTGAAGAGACTTTGGTTGATCTTATGCCAGAAGCAACAGTTGGTCATTTAGGTATGTATCGTGATGAAAAAACAAAAAAGCCTGTTTCTTATTTTGAAAAGATGCCTAAAGATATAGAAAATAAATATGTTATTTTGGTTGACCCAATGCTCGCAACTGGCAATTCTATATGTATGGCACTTGAAAAGCTGCGTGGTATGGGTGTTAAAAAACCAATAATTATATTAACTTTGGTTTCGGTACCACAAGGTATTGAGAATGTTTTAGAAAAAGACTCTGATGTTTTTATAGTCACGGCTTCAATTGATAGAGAATTAGACGAGAATGCATACATTCGTCCAGGTCTGGGTGATTGTGGTGACAGGATTTTTGGAACGGAGTAGACTATGGATAGACCAAGTTGGGATGATTATTTTATGACAATTGCACATCAGGTAGCCAGTAGAACTACATGTGTAAGGCGTGCTGTTGGCGCTGTTGTGGTAAAGGATAAACGTATACTCGCCACTGGATATAATGGTGTTCCATCAGGTATTAAACATTGTGACGAAAATGGTTGCTTGAGAAAAGATTTAAATGTACCAAGTGGCCAACGTCATGAAATATGCAGAGGCTTGCATGCAGAACAAAATGCGATTATCCAAGCCGCAAAATCTGGTACAAACTTGGATGGAGCCATTATTTATTGCACAACTCAGCCATGCGTTGTATGTGCAAAAATGTTAATTAATACCGGCATAAAAGAAATAATTTACACTAATCCTTATCCTGATGAATTGGCGATGAATATGCTAAAAGAAGCTGGAATAAAACTTCGTGTTATGTAGGAGGTTTTAATGCTTAAATCAAAAAAATTTAAGCTCATATTTGCTTTTTTGTTTTTGATTACATGTATTGTTATATTGTTTGCTTTTTCGAATATGCAAAATGTTGATGCTGTGAACCATAATTTAGATGATACATGGAAATTAAGGGAATGGGAAAGAAAGTACACAGCTCCTTCTGGCGAAACCTACGATGTTGCTACAAACTTAATTAAAAAATATTATTCTAAAGAACTTAAATGTAATGGTGCAGCAATAAAAAATAATCGTATTGTTTTACCTAACGACAAAAATATTAGTAATAAACCATTTATCTGTATTGAAAAAAGATCAGATTATTTGAGTAAAGTAGGTAAAACTAATGCAGGTTTTGCAGATTCAGATTATTTATTATCCATAAGTCCTGATGAGATGCATAAGTATGCACCAAATAACACATTTTCTACAACCCCATTTACAATTTCTTCTGCAAGCTCTACAAATCCAGATGCAGGCATTGGTTATATTAAATTTGATAATGCTGGTAGGATCTTAGATCAGGATGTTGATCTTATTTTTAAGATTAATTCTATTACGTGTCAAGCTAGAACAACTGAGCATAAGGGTGATAAATACGCAGCAAGTGTTGATGACGCACATAAAAATAATGTTGGTTTTGTTTTTGGAACAATAAAAACTAAAACAATATCAAAAAGAATAGAGGATGCTGGTGGAGACATTACTAAAGTACCCCAAATTGCAGGATCGATTTCTCTAACTGCAGACAATGGTATTTGGAGTGATGCTTTAATACAAACAGAAGTTGATTATTCAATTGGTATCACATATCATACTGATACTTTTACGCCTGGGCCTGCATTCCCTTATCCGGTTTATTCTGTATATACAGATTTAGATGTTCAAAAAGCAAATACTCCTGATGGAACAACTTACACATCAGATGCATATAATGAAAGCGTATCACCAGTGTCAAATATGTTTCCATATGCTTATAGGTTTGCTGAAGATCCATCAGAGTCTGATAGACGTTATATTGTTATGAAGAATGGTATTGTTCCTGGCGCTTTAAAAACATTTGTTTGTAATGATCATGCTACAGGAAAATCTGGTGGTTTTCCTGCTTCATGGTATAACGCTGGTGTGGAGTTAACATCAAATCCTTCTTCTTCTGGTTATTATCAAGCAAAATGGAGAGGCATGAAATGCGAAACAGGCATTTCCCTTTCTCCATGTCCAACTTATGCTTGTTCGAAAAATGTGGTTAATGATAGGAAAGAATTCCAGGATCAATATGAATTTAATATTGTTACAGATGCTTTTGGAAATTACGGACAGGACGCTTTTTTTACTTTTGATACCTATAGTTTTGTGGATTATTTGCCCGAAGGTTTAACTTTAAAACAAGAACAACTTAAAGATACAAATTATGTAAAAGTTGAAAGATTAGATGATCAAGGTAAATGGCAGGACATTACAAACTTATGCAAATCTAAAAAAGGTGAATATATCACGATGACAGATGTTGTTAAAGATGATAAAGTTTACCATAGAGTGGAGTTCAAGTTTGATGGACCTAATGATTACGATACTGAAGAAGGCAAAGCAAATTCATTTCTAAAGAATAAAGCTAACTATACGGGCAAGCAGTTACGTTTAGTGATTAAGCCTACACTTTCTAGTTATGCAGGTGGTAATTATGCTCCATATTCTGGTACTGACAAGAGTGAAGAAGTTTATGGTAAGCAACATTGGCAATTTGAAAACATAGGAGCTGTAATTTGTGAAGATTATGAATTTCAAACTCTACCATGTAAAGTATGGACACCATTATATGGCAAAGATCATAAATTCTATCAAGTAAATGATAAAGGTGAACCTACTGAAACAGAAGTTCCTGATTCTGTAAAAGTTGCTTTGCCAGATAATGTTATGAATGAATATAAGGTTGGAGAAACTGTATTACATGGTGATTTAAAGAAAACGGTTGTACAAGATCCGAAGACTTTATTATATTGGGTTTTTGTAAAATGGAAAGAAGAGTCTATTGTTCAAACAAAAGATACTTCCCATTTTATAGGTTATTGGAAAATGATAGCTAATCCTGTAGAAAGTAAATTGTATGACGAAACAAAAGCCGGGAATGATAATACAGTCACAGATGGTAGACCAGTAAAACTTGGAAATGATATAGCATATCAACTTGTTAGTTCTAATATTGCTGAGGATTTGTTACCGGCAAAAATTGTATTTACTGATACACCATCTATAGGTTTAACATTTAATCCTGAGACTGTAAAGATAGCTAAGAACTACAATGGTGTTACTCAAGATATTACTGAAAAATGTTATTTTGAGAATCATCTAATTAACAATATGGGTGATGGTAAAAACACAATTATTTGGCATTTTGACGGAGATTATAAAATTGAATCTACGGCTAAAGTTATAATAACTTATACATGTACAGTTAATGAAGAAGCTTTAAAGGATACTCCCCATGATGACGTCAATAATTGTACAATACAAATCAATAATGGCAAAAGTTTTGAATATGAATTAATAAATCCTGTTATTAATAAAAACTATAACGAATCGGTTCAGACATTAAATGTTATTAAAGATAATACACCAGTAAAAGTTGGTGATTACATTTCTTACAAAATCGATTGGGCAACAAATGTAGCTATTACAGAAGCACCAAGAAATTTTTCATTAAGATTACAAGATGTTTTGTCAAAAGGATTAGAACCAGATTTATCTTCGTTTGTCTCCATTGGAGAGATGGATATTAATCAGTTTAATATTACTGCAACAAAGAATGAGGATGGAAGTACTGTTTTAAATATAAAAACAGTAGGTGATAAGCCGGTTCCTTCTGAACAGCAAGGTTCTTTTACTTATAGAGCTAAAGTCACCGAAGATGCTATTTCAGATGGAATTCCTTCAGAGGTTAACAATCACTACGTTTTATATTTGGATGATATTCCAAGGGTCGATTTAGATCCATTATACAACCCTGTAATAGATAAGAAATATAATACCGAAGACACTACAGATGATGTTATTAAAGACAATAGCATTACAAAAGTAGGAGATTATATTGCATACAAGATAGCTTGGGCAACAAACAGTACTGACGCTACTGGAAAAGATTTTGATGTAGTTATGCAAGATGTCTTGTCTAAAGGTTTAGAACCAGATATGGATTCGTTTGTGTTTGAAGGTGATGAATCAAATAATTTCTTAATTGATAAATCTTTTGATAAGGATACTGGAAATACTACACTTTCAGTTAAATCCAAAAACAAAATTGCTTTCGACAAGAGTGGATACATAACATACAGAGCTAGAGTTACAAAAGATGCTATTGCTGATAAAAACCCTGGTGAAGTTAATAACCATTATACTTTATTGTTAAACGATGACCCAACTGTAGAGATTGATCCACTAATAAATCCAGTAATAGACAAACAATATAATACAGATGATAAAGAGGCAACAATTCATGATGATTCTCCAGTACATGTAGGTGACATTATTTCTTATAAAATAAGTTGGATAAATCATTTTAATAGTGATGCTTCTATAAAGTTGACAGATACACTTAGTAAAGGTCTTGAATATGTAGATGGTTCGTCTTCGGAAACTATTGAGGGACAACCGACTTACAATTCTAGTACTCGTACTTTGGTTTGGGATCTAGGTACTAGACCGTCAAAGGACAATGGAGTTGTTACATATAGAGCTAAAGTCACAGAAGATGCTGTTAAAAAACTTCCATATGATGTTTCTAATAAATATGTTTTAAGTGTAGGTGACAATTACAATAAAGAGTTTGTTCCATTGTTTAATCCTGTAGACCCAGAACCTATAAAAAAATACGATAAAAATACATTAGTTTATGTTAACGACAATCGTAAATGCTATGTTGACGATGAAATTGCGTATTCTCTAACATGGTGTAATGATACTAATGCTGATGCTGATGTGATTTTGACAGATACATTAAGTAAAGGTTTGGACTTTGTGCAGGATTCAGCTTCAGTTTATCCAGATAGTGTTGATAAATTATATGATGGAACAACAAGGGTCGTTTGGAAATTAACTAAACAAGAAAAAGGAGCTTTTGGAACAGTAACTTATAGAGCTAAGGTAAATGATGAAGTGGATTATTTAATTGGTGTTGATAATGCTTATAAGATTAAAATAGGTGACAAAGCTGAAGTAGATGTTAATGGACTTCATAATCCAGTTGAGAAAATTGAAATTACTACAAAAACTAATGATTTTACTACTCTTGTTGTTATTGCTTTAGCCGTAATTGCTGGAAGTTCCGTATTTATTTTCAAAAGATGCAGAAAAAAATTCTATAAATAGAGTATAATTAATAAAGTTAGTTTAGAGGAGGAAAAATGAGTTTAGTTACATCCACTGAAATGTTCAAAAAAGCTTATGATGGCGGATATGCTATTGGTGCTTTTAACGTAAACAACATGGAAATTGTTCAAGGAATTACAGAAGCTGCTGGTGAGCTTAATGCTCCATTGATTTTGCAGGTTTCTAAAGGTGCGCGCGCTTATGCTAACCATACTTATTTAGTTAAATTAGTAGAAGCTGCAGTTATCGAAAATCCTAACATTCCAATTGTTCTTCACTTAGATCATGGTGATAGCTTTGAATTATGTAAGGATTGTATTGATGGTGGTTTTACATCAGTTATGATTGACGCTTCAAGCAAATCTTTTGAAGACAACATTGCTGTTACTAAGAAAGTTGTTGAGTATGCACATGACAAAGGTGTTGTTGTTGAGGCTGAGCTTGGTACTTTAGCTGGTGTTGAAGATCATGTTAAAGTTGCTGCTGACGCTGCAAGTTATACAAAGCCAGAAGAGGTTGAGGAATTTGTTGAGAAAACAGGTTGCGATTCTCTAGCTATTGCAATTGGTACAAGCCACGGTGCTTATAAGTTCACACCTGAGCAATGCACACGTAATGAGGATGGAATTTTGGTTCCACCACCTCTTCGCTTTGATGTATTAGAAGAATGCATTAAACGCCTACCTGGATTCCCAATTGTTTTGCATGGTTCATCATCTGTTCCTCAAGATTATGTAGAGGAAGTTAATAAATATGGTGGAAATATGCCAAATGCTATTGGTATTCCTGAAGATGAATTACGTAAAGCTGCTAAGCTAGCTGTATGTAAGATCAATATTGATAGTGACTTACGTCTTGGAATGACGGCTAAAATTCGTAAGCATTTTGCTGAACATCCAGATCATTTTGATCCACGTCAATATTTAACACCTGCTCGTCAATCTATCAAAGAGACTGTAGCTCATAAGATTGTAAACGTACTTGGTTGCGACGGTAAGGCATAAGATTTATATGTTATTAAATTAGAAATAGCCTCTACATACGTAGGGGCTATTTTTATTAGGAGGTACTATGAATGTATTAGTTGGACAATCTGGTGGGCCTACAGCTGTTATAAATTCAAGTTTATACGGCATTGTAAAAAATGCTGATCATGTATTGGGTATGGTTAACGGTATTGAAGGATTTTTGGAAGGTAAAGTAATTGAATTTGATGATGTTGAACTACTAAAAACCACACCAGGGGCCTATCTTGGATCATGTAGATATATGTTGCCAGAGGATTTAAGCGATCCTGTATACGAAAAATTATTTAAACGATTTGCAGAATTTGATATCGATTGTGTTTTGTACATTGGTGGAAATGACAGTATGGATACGGTATCAAAGTTGTCTCGTTGTGATAGTGATATTAAGTTTATTGGTATTCCAAAGACAATTGATAATGATCTTATTATGACTGATCATACACCTGGTTTTGGTAGTGCTGCGAAATATGTTGCTAATACAGTTCGCGAGATTGTAGTTGATGCCAGTGTTTACGATAAACCTGCTGTTACAATTGTAGAAATTATGGGTCGTCATGCTGGATGGCTTACAGCTGCAAGTGTGCTTGCTAGAAAATTCAAAGGTGACGCACCATATTTAATTTATCTTCCAGAAGTTGATTTTGATGTTGACGATTTTGTGACAAAAGTCGATAAACTTCTGAAAGAGAAGACTGCAGTTGTGGTTTGTGTTTCTGAAGGCATTCATGATAGCGATGGTAATTTTATTTGCGGAGCTACTGGTGTTGATAATTTTGGACACAAGATGTTATCAGGAGCTGGTAAGTATTTAGAAAATTTACTGCGAGAAAAGTTAGGTTGTAAAGCAAGAAGTGTTGAATTAAATGTTTTACAACGTTGCAGTGCACAAAATATGTCTTTAACAGATCAAACAGAGGCAATTGAAGCTGGTGCATTTGGCCTACAAGCTGCAATATCTGGCAAATCAGGTTATATGGTTGCCTTTGATAATGGTGAATGTAAGTTGGTGGATGTAAATGAAGTTTGCAATAAAGAAAAAAAGGTACCAGAAAATATGATTATAGACGGATGTGATATTTCTCAGGATTTTATCGACTATTGCTTACCTTTAATTAAGGGTAGCGTTGATGTTCCTGTTGATGAGAATGGATTAAATAAGTTTTGTTATAGGAGTTAATATGGATCTACGTAAAATGACAACAGAAACTCGTAATCAAAATTCTATGAATTTAGACACTATGACGAGTTTAGAAATTGCTACAACTATGAATAATGAAGATAAGCGTGTGCCCTTAGCTATAGAAAAAGAATTACCAAAAATAGCTAAAATTATTGATGCTGTGGCTGAGGCTTTTGAGGGGGGACATCGTCTTTTTTATATGGGTGCTGGAACAAGTGGTAGACTTGGGATTTTAGACGCGTCAGAATGTCCACCAACATTTGGTGTAGAACACGGTCAGGTTGTAGGCCTTATTGCTGGTGGCGAGCGCGCTATTCAATATGCTGTTGAAAAAGCTGAAGACAGCAAGGAATTAGGTGCTAATGATCTAAAAGATCATAATTTATGCTCAGGCGATGTTGTTGTAGGTATCGCTGCTTCTGGCAGAACCCCTTATGTAATTGGTGGTATGGAATATGCAAAGTCCTTGGGATGTTTTGTTGGTTCTATTTCATCAAATAAGGGAAGTGAGATTGGTCAGATTGCTGATGCTGCTGTCGAGACAGTTGTAGGACCAGAAGTTTTGACTGGTTCTTCGCGTTTAAAATCTGGCACTGCTCAGAAAATGGTTTGTAACATGATTACCACTGGAGCTATGATTCGTACTGGTAAATCGTATGAAAATTTAATGGTAAATGTTGTTCAAAGTAATGAGAAATTGCGTGTGAGAGCTGAGAATATTGTAATTGATGCAACGGGTGTAGAGCGTGCTCATGCTCGTGAATTGCTTGATCAAGCTGACGGTGTTGCAAAAGTTGCCATCGTTATGGCAATACTTGATTGTGATTGCGACGAAGCTAAAAAACGCCTAAAAGAATCTGGCGGACATACAAGGTTGGCTATCGGAAAGGAATAAAAATGGCAGATGTTAACAAGTTAGTTGATGAAATTCTAGAGTGTGTTGGAGGAAAGAAAAACGTTAAAATTGCTCAGAATTGTATGACAAGACTTAGACTTACTTTTTATGACGGATCAAAAGTTGAGGAAGAAAAGTTAAAGTCTGTTAGCGGAGTACTAGGCGTTGTTCACGATTCTGAAGACTACTATGAAGTTGTTGTTGGCCCTGGTGTAAGTAAAAAATGTGCTGATAGATGCAAAGAAATTGGTATAGGAAAGAACAATGAGGAATGGAAGGAAAACAAAGCTGCCGTAAGAGGTAAACCTAAAGGTTTTAAAGCAGCGCTTAAAGTTTTAGGAGAGATTTTTGTACCTCTAATTCCAGCAATTATTTCTGCTGGTGTATGCGGAGGATTTGCATCTATTATTTCTTCATGTGTACCTAATTATCAAGATAATACGGTTGTGTACTCAATATACATTTTATTGATGTTAATTAAGACTTCTTTTTTGAGTTTCTTAGGCATTTATGTAGGTTACAGAACTGCTGAACGTTTTGGTGGTACACCTGCTCTTGGTGCTATGATTGGTATGATTACTCATTTAGAAATGATTGCTCTATTTGCTGATGTTGTAGGATTTGATGAAATAATTCAAGGCTTTAATTTCTTAAAAGTAGGAAGTGGTGGTGTACTTGCTGCGCTAATTGGAGCAATTTGTGTTGCTAAATTAGAACAATTTATTAGAAAGTTTATGCCTGAAAATATTGATATGATTTTTACTCCATTACTTACTGTTGGCCTTGTTACTATTGTATATGTAATGGTAATTATGCCTGCTGCTGGTTTTGTCTCTGACGCTATTGGCTATTTTGTACAAATAACAATTATGAGCGACAATGTCTTTATCAAAGGTGTCGCAGGCTTTATATCTGCTGCGCTGTTCTTGCCGCTTGTTGCTATGGGTATGCATCATGCTCTTATTCCAATATATACTATACAGCTCGAATCTTTGGGTTATATCACATTGTATCCAGCACTTACAATGGGTGGTTTTGGACAAATTGGTGCAGCTCTAATTATTTATTTCTTTGCAAAAAAGTATAACAACAATCATGCTAGAGAGGTAATTGCTGGTTCTATATTTGCAGGAATTTTAGGTGTTGGTGAGCCTTTGATTTATGGTGTGTCTGTACCATTAATGCGACCATTTATTAGTGCAGGTCTTGGAGCTGGTTTTGGTGGTGCAATAGTGACAATTTTTGGTTGCGCTTCAACTTCATGGGGTCCTTCTGGATTGCTTGGAGTGACAGTTGTTAATGCTGGCCCATTGGGTCCTGTTATGTGTATTGCTGTTTATCTAATAGCGGGCTTAGTCTCTGTAGTTATGGCAATGATTTTCAGTTGGTTTATTCTTGACAGAAAGGCTATAAAAGAATTTTAATGTTAGGGAGGTCTATATATCTTTCTCATCCGAGCATACCTAATTTAAATAAGGATGATTACTGCTTCATATCCTTGCATATGCCTGAGGATTTTGGTAGTGACTTTAAAACACGAGCTCTTGATTTAATCAGCAAAATTGATGCAAAGATAATTGCTGATATATCACCTGCAGGCATTAAGGAGTTAGGTTATGATTCTTTTGCAGATCTTGCCAAAGATAAATTAGTATGGGGGCTTAGGCCTGATTACGGTCTTAGCACTGATGAGATATTAGAGGCTTCTCAATATACAAATATTGTTATAAATGCTTCTGTTATAGACAATGATTTAGTTTTGGCTCTCTATGATTATGGAAGCCAAATTTATGCCATGCATAATTTTTATCCTAGACCAGAGACTGGCCTTGACTGTGAATATTGCAAGGAATGTACAGATTACTTACATAATTTTGATGCTCAAGTTTTTGCTTTTATAAGTGGTGATGCTGATCTGCGCGGGCCTATAAAACAAGGTCTGCCTTCAGTTGAAGCATTTCGTGATTTGAGTCCGTATATTCAGTATTTGTTTCTAAAAAAATTACTTGATATAGATATTGTATTTGTTGGCGATATTAGCCTCGATCCAAAAACTGAAAAGTTGATTCAATCTACTGAGAAAGATGGCGTTATAAGAATTCCTGCGAAAGTGCCAAATGATTTATATGATAAAGTTTTTACTATCAGGCCTGATTCCAATGAGATCGTATCGCGTTTGAACTCTGATAGAGGTATTAAAGTTTCACCTAAAAACAATATTGAGAGAGCTGTTGGTACAATCACAATGGACAACGATAAATATCTTCGTTATTCAGGAGAAATACAGATTGTAAAATATGAGCTAGCGCCTGATGAACGTGTTAATGTAATAGGTCATATTCTAGATGAATATTTACCTATAATAGACGTTTGTTCCAGGAATAGTAAAATAATGTTTGTGGTATAATAGGAGGTCTTATGGGTAAACAAGCAACATTAGTAATTTTAGCTGCGGGTATGGGAAGTAGATATGGTGGCCTTAAACAATTAGATCCTGTTGGGCCACAAGGAGAGGCAATACTTGATTATTCTGTATATGATGCAATTAGAGCTGGATTTAATAAGGTTGTTTTTATTATTAGACGCGATTTTGAAGAACAATTTAAAAATCAAGTTGCTAAAAAATATACTGGTCATATAGATGTAGATTTTGTTTTTCAGGACATGAATGATTTACCTGAAGGTTATACTGCTCCAGAGGGAAGAGAAAAGCCATGGGGAACTGTTCATGCAATGTTGGCAACCAAAGATGCCGTAAATACTCCATTTGCTGTAATTAATGCAGATGATTTTTATGGTGCTGATGCTTATAAGGCCTTATATGAATACTTAACAGGAGATGAGCTTGATCGTAGCCATTCAGCAATGGTTGGTTTTAAACTTTCTAATACATTATCTGAAAATGGAAGTGTTGCAAGAGGGGTTTGCGAGAAAGACGACGATGGTAATTTAACAAAAATTGCTGAATACATTAAGATCTTTAAAACTCAAGATGGCGCAGAAGACAGAAATGATCAAATTACTAAGTTTAGTGGTGAAGAACCTGTTTCTATGAATATGTGGGCTTTTGATCCTAGGATCTTTGCTGATTTTGAAAAATTATTTGAAAATTGGTTAGAAAAAAATGTTAATGTCGAAAAAAGCGAGTGTTTTATTCCTGTAGAAGTTGATAATCTTATCAAAGCAGGAATTACAAATGTCAAAGTTTTGCCAACTACTTCTAAGTGGTTTGGTGTAACTTATAAAGAAGATAAACCTGATGTAGTTGCCACAATTAAACAATTAACACGTGATGGCCTATATCCCGATCCACTATTTAAATAATATGGATGAACAAAAAAGAATTGCTGAAGAATTAGGTGCTGGTAAAGTATTGGATGCAATCACTTTTGGTGATGGACATATTAATGATACTTTTAAAATAACAACACCAGAAGAAGTTTTTATACTTCAAAAAATCAACACAGAAATTTTTAAAGATGTAGATGGCATGATGGACAATATATGTCGTGTTACTGAGCATCTAAGAAATAAAGGCAAAAGAGCTTTTAAGGTTATTGGACATAAATCTTCTTGGAGGCTTCTTTCTTTTATTGAAAATACTTATTCTGTATATGTGCTTTCTAATCCGGCACAAGCCGAAACTGCTGCTAGAGCTTTTGCTGTATTTCAGAATGATCTTGTAGATTTACCTGGTCCAAGACTTGTAGAAACAATAACGGATTTTCATAATACTCCGTTTAGATTTCGTCAACTTGAGGACGCTATAGCGTCAGACAACAAAAACAGAGCCAAAGATGTAAAAGCTGAAATTGATTTTATATATAAGCATAAAGAATCTGCATCTAAAATCGTCGATTTAATGAATGAGGGTAAAATACCAGAACGTATTACTCATAATGACACAAAAATCAACAATGTAATGTTGGATAACGATACTAACGAAGCAATAACAGTTGTTGACTTGGATACTGTTATGCCAGGAAGTTCATTATACGATTTTGGCGATATGGTACGTACGGCAACTGCTAGTGCCGAAGAAGACGAAGCAAATCTTGATATTGTATATTCTAAGAAAGAATATTTTGCAGCTCTTGCAAAGGGCTATCTGTCAGAAGCAAAATTTTTAAACCAGTACGAAATTGATAATTTAGCATTTTCTGGTTGGTTGATCACATATGAACAAGCAATTAGATTTTTAGCTGACTATATTAATGGTGATGTTTATTATAAAACTAATTATCCAGATCATAATTTAGTTAGAACTAGAAATCAAATAACGATGGCGCAATCCATTGAAGAACAAATGGACGAATATAATGAAATTGTAAGGAAGGAGATTAAAAATGGATAAAGTTAAGAAGTATGCGCGATTCTTAATGATTATGTCAGGTCTTGGTGGCCTATTGTATGGTGTTGACATTGGATGTATTTCTCAAGCACTCCCATACATTGAGGCAACAGCTTCATATACAGCAGACCAGCTTGGCTTAGTTGTTGGAATGGTTTTATGGGGATCAGTATTATCTGCATTTATTGCAGGACCTCTCGCAGAAAAGTTTGGTAGAAAGAAAATTTTAATTTTAGCTACTGGATGTTTTTTGCTGTCAATCCCAGTTATTTGTGGAAGTGGATTTTTCCAAGGTGGAAATTACCCAATGTTAGTTGCAGGACGTTTATTACAAGGTGCTGCAAGTGGTCTTATCGGTGTAGTTGTTCCAATGTATTTAGCAGAATGTTTGGATGCTGGTAACAGAGGAAAAGGTACTGCAATGTTCCAGTTGGTACTCACAATTGGTCTTGTATTTACTGCACTTGTTGGACTTGTTGTAACAACAATTGTTGGTGCGGCTATAAAACCTGCAGACGGACAAGTATTGAGTCCTGAAACATATTCTAGCTGGATTGTTGCATGGCAAACAATCTTTTGGGTATCTGCTATTCCAGGAATCGTTTTGTTTATTGGTGCTTTTAAGCTCAAAGAATCTCCTAGATGGTTATACATGAAAGGTCATGAGAAGGAAGCTTTAGAATCTTTGGCTGCTAATAATGGCGAAGAAAAAGCAAAAGAAATTTTGCAACAAATTAAAGAAGCTCATGAAGCAGAATTGGTTCAAGATGCTGAAAATAAAGCTGCCAGAAAAAGCGAGAGTGTATTTAAAAAGAAATATATTTTGCCTTTCCTACTTGCAGTTTCTGTTCTCATTTTAACTCAAGCAACAGGTGTTAACTCAATTTTAAATTATTCAGTAAAGATTTTCAGCCAATGCGGTATGGACGGTACATTTGCAAACTGGAGTGATTTAATTGTTAAAATTACTAATGTTGTAATGACTATTGTTGCTTTCTATCTAGTTGACAGAAAAGGAAGAAAATTCTTACTTAAGCTTGGTACATTTGGTATTATCGTAGGTCTTGCTGGTGTAGGTGCAATATTCTTTATGCTTGACAATAATATGATTGCAAGCAATATGACATCTGGAATTATTGTTACTATATTCTTCTTTATCTTTATTGCTTTCTATGCTATTGGCCCTGGAGTTTGTGTATGGTTAGCTTTAAGTGAACTTATGCCAAATAGAATTAGAGCAAACGGTATGGCAATTGGTATGGTATTAAATCAAGCGACAAGCGCAACGATTGCTTCAATATTCCCTGTATGGGTTGAAGGAGCAGGAATGTCTACTGTATTCTTTACTTTAGCTGGATTTACAGTTGTATTTTTCTTGATTGCTGCATTTGCTTTACCAGAAACCAAAGGTAAAACATTAGAAGAGATATCAAAGTTCTTTGAATAGATTTATAAGGATTTCAGCAGATTGCTCACTAGCAACCTTGCTGAAATCCCAATAATCAACTCCACTATCACCATCTGCAGTATCTGACATTGTTCTAATAACGCAAAATGGAATGTTGTTTTGAGTTGCAACATGAGCAACAGCAGCACCTTCCATTTCAGCGCATAATGCATCTGGAAAATATTTAAAAATATAATCTGTTACTTCTTGAGAGGCAACAAATCTATCGCCTGAGGCAATCAGTCCATCATATACCTTTTTACCAAAACTCTTTTTGCTGTTATGGATACATTCTTTCAGTTTATTGCTAAGATCTCTATCGGAATATAGTTTAACCATATTTAACTCTTGTATCCAACTTTTAGGGTCGCCAATATCTGTTGTGTCTAGGTCCCACTCAACAAGCGTTTTACCCATTACGATATCTCCGATTTGTAAGTTTTTCTGAAGTGCTCCTGCACATCCAGTGTTGATCATTAAATCAGGTCTAAAGTAATCTATAGCAATTTGAGAAACTAGCGCAGCACTTACTTTTCCCATGCCACATTTAGCAACGGTAATGGTATGACCACTAATTTTTCCTGTGTGAAAATTTATATTAGAAATAGTTTGTACTTGTTTATCTGCAAGTTTGTCTTTAATAATAGAAATTTCATTTTCTAATGCAGCAATTATTGCAATATTCATTTACCCTTCTTTCGTCTCGTTTATATGGTCAAGTGTGTATAGGATTGAAGCAAAATGAGCTGGTAATGATTTGGTATAAAATGTTTCTGTTGTGGCGTGTTCACCTTTGACGTCAGCTCCTATACAAGCTATTTCGATATCTGGTTTCTTTTGATACAAGAAACTGCATTCTAATCCACCATGAATTTTTGTTTCTAAGGCTTCAATATTCATTGCATTTTTATAAGCTGAAACAAACATTTTCGTGAGAGTGTTCTTTTCGCTTTTTGGCCAAGCAGGGAAACGGTTGGTAATTTTGTAGTTAACTTTATATTTATCACGGAAGTTTTCTATTTTAGAGTTCATTTCAACAATGGCGCTTTCTTCTGATGATCTAAAATAAATTCCTGCATGAACATTTCCATCAATAAAGTTAATTACACCAGTATTGCATGAAGTAATAGGAGTATCTTTATATTCAGGATCTTCTTTGATAACTCCTTGCGGAATGTCATTAAGTGCTTCTAGTATGCCTTGTGTACTAGCTTTTGTAAAAGCTGTAACAGTCTTCACACCATTATCTGTAAATTCAATAGATGCATCTTTATCATCAGTGCATTGTTCTTTCATTTTATTAAATACTTCTTCAGAAAGAGATTTTATTTTATCTGTGTTTTTAGCTTCAACAGCAAGTGTAAGTTCAGATTTAACTGTTATTGAATTAGTTGCAGTTCCACCATTCCATGAAACTAGATTATAGCTAATTGAATTTTCATTTAATTTGTTTAAGATTTTCTTATCAACATCATGAGCACTCATACGTGGTTTTGTAATTTCTGCAGCTGAGTGTCCTCCTTTTAAATCTGAAATACCAATCGTTACAATATTTTTTGATACAGTTTCAGTTTCTTGAGTTGATTCTAAGTCAAATATTAATCCACCAGCTGATGATTCAATCAGGACGCCAACTGGTCCACAGTCTATATTGATTAGATATGGAGCATCCAAAACTTCTGGTGATAGCAATTTAGCACCATTCATTGTGGTCTCTTCTTCATATGTAAATAACAATCTTAATGGTCCATGTTTTACATCTTTGTTTTTAGCAATACTAAGCATGGTTACTATGCCTTCACCATCATCCGCACCAATAGTAGTTTTATTGTCTTTGGACATAATGGTTCCATCTTTTTCGTCATATACAGCATCAACTGGAGTTTTGTGCATATCAATGTTTCCGTCAGCAGTTGTTCCTACCATATCAAGATGTCCTTGTAGTATTACTTTTGGATAATTTTCATAACCTTGTGTGGCAGGTACATCGATGTACAAACATCCTGATTTATCTTCTATCGCTTTTAAGTTGTTATTTGTAGCCCAAGTTTTTATATAGTCTTTAATTACTTTTTCTTCACCTGGCAATCTAGGAATCTTAGTAATGTTATTCATAAATTCATTAATTGCATCTTTTGATAATTCCTCAGATACGCTTTTATATTTTTCATCAATTTTTGCATTTTCTGCAACAGTGTTAGGAAAAACACCATCTTTAATTTTATTGTCTTGTTGGACGCATGCGCACAACATTAAGGTCGCAAATAAAATGCTTGTAGTCAAAACAATAAATTTTAGGTTTCTGGTTTTTGTCATAGTTTCTCCTTAGTCAATAATTATCGAAATACCATTTGGTATTATAGCAATTGTTTTATTGTTTGTGTTTATCATATCTAATGCTTCGTTAATATTTTGTGCATAGGTCATTTTCATGTCCTCAATCATTTTTTTATGTTCTGGTAATGTGACCATGATGACTTTGCATTTATTAATAATTCTTGCGAGTATCTGGTATTCCCATTGATCAGGAACAGTTTTATCCATTGTTGTTTTGATTGCTTCTTGTTCTAGCTCGCGCGTATTTTTACAATCTTTAAGTTTTGTAAAAAAACTCAAACCACCATGCCCATCAGCACATTCAGCACAAATAATTATTGTTCCTCCAGCCTTTGTAGTGGCTTCTGCAGCTGTTGCACATTTTACAGCCTGGTAAACGTTTTGGTCTAGAGGAGCGCCACCATTGCCTGTAATTGTTATATCAAACATTTTTGTCTTGACACTTGCGTACTCTTTAAGAAATTCACAGCCTTGTCTGTGGGCTTCTATTGCGTCTCCTGCAAAAGCAGCAACAGTCTTTTTGTTTTCATCGATGATGGTGTTTACTATGTATTTTAAGTTAGCCTTTTTAGCAGCGGCTACCATGTCAATGTGTATTGGGTTATTGTCAAGTACTCCTGTTCTAGCAAATTTGTTATTTATAAACTGTCCATTGTGATTTGCGAGAACGGTTGTTTGTTCACACACTCCTGGAAGAACACTTTTGCGTCCACCAGAAAAACCTGCAAAAAAATGCGGTTCTATAAAACCCTCTGCAATAAGTAAATCTGTGTTAATTGCATGCTTGTTAACAAGACATGGAGCTCCTGAAGGGAGATTACCTAGGTCGACACAAGAATCTTTATCTCTGCTATCGTGTACGATAATTTTTTCTGTATCAACAATTTCTTGTCCAAGTTTATGAATTAATTCATCTTTTTTTGTTTTTCTATGAAATCCTGTTGCTATTAAAAGTTTAATATCTATATTTGAATTAGCTTGACGCAGGTCATGCAACATATTAGGAATAATATCTTTGCTGGGTACTGGACGTGTATGATCACTTAAAATTATGGTGCATGTTTTTGCATCTTTAGCTAAGTTATATAAGGGATTTTTATCCATTGCTTCTCTTACAATTTCAAAACCTGATTTATTAGTTAAACTACTTAATTGATTGATTTTAGAGTCAATCAATGTAGCATTGTCTAAATCAATTTTTTGATATGTGTAACCGTACGGAATTTTATATAGCATGATATCCTTAAAAAAATGGAGCCAGCGAAGGGAATCGAACCCCCAACCCAGTGATTACAAATCACTTGCTCTACCATTGAGCCACGCTGGCATCCGCGGGCAATTATTGTAGCGTAAACTTTATATTTATTACCTACAATTTATAAAAATATACTATAATAAATTCAAATGCCATTCGTAGAATTTAAAGACATTAATAAAGTTTATGATATGGGCGAAGTTAAAGTTAACGCCTTATCTAATTTTAATCTTGCTTTTGAAGAAGGTGAACTCGTTGTTATTGTTGGACCTTCTGGAAGTGGTAAAACTACATTGTTGAATTTACTAGGCGGGATGGATACAGCAACATCAGGTGATATCTTTTTAAATGGAAGAAACATCACAAGGTATAGCGAGCATGAGATGACACTGTATCGCAGACATGACATTGGCTTTGTATTTCAGTTTTATAATTTAGTCCAAAATTTAACAGCATTAGAAAATGTTGAACTTGCTACTCAAATATGTGATGAGCCTCTTGACCCTAAAACAACATTAGAAGAAGTTGGTTTGGGCGATAGACTGAAGCTTTTTCCATCACAATTATCTGGTGGAGAACAACAACGAGTATCAATAGCTCGTGCGATTGCAAAAAATCCACAGTTACTTCTTTGTGACGAGCCAACTGGTGCTCTTGATTATGAAACTGGTAAACAGGTTCTAGGTATTTTACAAGGCTTAGCTAGAGATAAAAATAAAACTGTTGTTATTATTACACATAATAGTGTAATCACAGAAATGGCTGATAGAGTTGTTAAGATTAGAGAAGGAGCGGCTGTTTCTTCTGAAATTAATAAAAAGCCAAAATCTGCTGAGAAACTAGAGTGGTAAATGGCTTTTGTTCATCTTCATAATCACACTGAATATTCACTTCTTGATGGTCAAACACATATAGAAGATATGGTTAGGCGTGCAGCAGACCTAGGCATGCCTGCAATTGCTATCACTGATCATGGTGTTATGAGCGGTGTACCAGAACTTTCTGCTGCGTGCGACAAAATAAAAGATGAAACTGGTAAAGTTGTAAAGCCTATTTATGGTTGTGAAATTTATTTTACAGATGACGAGGAACTCAAGAAAGATTATAGTTCTAAGTTGTATCACATGATTTTATTAGCTAAGACTAACGAGGGATATCATAACCTAATAAAGTTGGTTAGTAAAAGTCATGTTGACAATTTTTACAGACGTCCTCGTACAACATTTTCAATGCTGCAAAAATATTGCAGTGGTATGATAGGTACTTCTGCATGCGTTGCTGGTTTAATCCCAATGTTATTAGACAATGGACAGTTTGATCAAGCAAAAGAATGGGCACGTAAGCTTTCAAGTTGTTTTGCTCCTGGAGATTTTTATATTGAACTTCAAGATCAGGGTATTAAAACAAATAATGGTATGCTTCAGCATGAGCTTAATGTTCAACTTACAAATCTTGCAAAAGAACGTAACTTGCAAACTGTTGCTGCAAATGATTTTCATTATTTATTAAAAGAAGATGCCGATACGCAAGATATTATGCTTTGTATCGGAACGAACTCTAAAGTTAACGAGACTAATAGATTAAAGTTTGCTAACAACGAGTTTTATATGAAAACAGAAGAGGAAATGCGCGCTGCAATGGCAGATTTTCCAGAAGCTTGTGATAATACAGTTTCTCTCGCCGAAAAATGTAATGTTGTGCTTGAGCGTGATTCAATTTTACCGAAGTTTCCATTGCCAGAAGGCGAGACTGAAGAATCATATTTTAAAAAGATGTGTGAAGAAGGTTTGAAAAAGCGTTATGGTGATCCAGTCCCTAAAGAAGCGTGGGATAGATACGAATATGAAGCTGGTGTTATCATTCAGCAAGGCTTTCCGGCTTACTTTCTTATTGTTCAAGAATATATTGCATGGGCAAGAGAAAACGGCATTGGTGTAGGACCTGGACGAGGCTCTGCAGCAGGAGCTATTGTTGCTTATGCTCTGGGCATTACTGATCTGGATCCTCTTGAAAATGGATTGATGTTTGAGCGTTTCTTGAGTCCTGAGCGTGTAGAGATGCCTGATATTGATGTGGATTTTGACGATGAGCGTCGTGAAGAAGTAGTAGATCATGTTCGTGAGGTTTACGGAGATGATCATGTTGCCAAGGTTATAACATTTGGTAAGATGAAAGCTAAAAATGCAGTTAGGGATGCAGCTCGTGTTCTCGATTATCCATATAAAGATGGCGATGATATATGCAAGCTTATAGGTAATGATATTGGAACTACTATTGATAGTGCTCTTGCAGACAACATTGATTTAAAAAATAAGTACGATACTGAAGACTCGGCAAAACATATTATTAATGCAGCTCATAACTTAGAGGGCAGAATTAGAAATGAGGGAGTGCACGCTTGTGCAACAATTATATGTCGTGATCCAATGAGTGATCATGTACCTCTAAAGCGTGCAGTAGGTAAGAATGATGATGTTATTACTCAATACGACGGTGATTACACTCCAGGTTTAGGCCTATTAAAGATGGACTTTTTAGGTCTTCGAACGCTCGGTGTACTTACACGTGCTTGTAGAGATGTTGAGGAACGTTATGGTAAACACATTGTTCCTGAAGATATCCCAATTGATGACGAGAAAGCTTTCAAGCTTATTCAGTCTGGTAATACTGATGGTCTTTTCCAGGTTGAATCAGCTTTATACAAAAGATTGTTCAATCAAATTCCACCTCATAGATTCTCAGATATTGTTGTAGCGATTGCTCTAAACCGTACAGGTCCTCTGGAATCAGGCATGGTGGATGATTATGTACGTGTTGTACAAGGTAAAGATCAACCAAACTTTTATGATGAACGCCTAAAACCTGTACTTTATGAGACATACGGCTCTATTGTATATCAAGAGCAAATTATGCAGATATCTATGGTTATGTGTGGTTTTAGTGCTGGTAAAGCTGATAAGCTCAGAAAAGCAATTGGTAAAAAGAAAATCGATATTATGCGTGATTTAAAGGAAGATTGGTGTAAAGGTGCAGTTGAGAATAATTACACTTTGGAATTAGCCAATCAAATTTGGGACGATGTTGAAAAATTTGCTAAATACGCCTTCAATAAATCACACTCAGCAGCATATGCCATCCTGGTTATGCGTACAGCATATATGAAAGCTCATTATCCAAATGAATATATGGCAGCTGTCCTTACTAGTTATATGAATAAAAACGAGAGGCTTATTAAGTACATTGCAAGTTGTAACTATAACGGAACGCCAGTACTTCCTCCTGATATTAATGCGTCTCATGCAGTATTTACTCCAGTTGATGAGGGTATTAGGTTTGGTCTTGTAGGTCTGCGTGGAGTTGGCACAGATGTTGCTGCAAGCATAGTTAAAGAGAGAGAGCTCAATGGCCCATACAAACACATTCATGATTTTGTGTCAAGGCTTGATTCTAAATGCTGCAACAGGCGAGTAATGGAAGCACTGGTCAAAGGTGGTGCTTTTGATTCTACAGGTTACACTCGTAAACAAATGATGTACTTTATAGATGAAACTTCTATGTTGTCAGATGCATCTAAGCGTCAAAAAGATAAAGCTCAAGGGCAAGCATCATTATTTGATGTCGTAGAAGAGTTGGAAGATGATGTTCCAGAGCCAGATGGAATTGAGTGGCCTCAGCGTGAACTCTTACATAAAGAAAAAGAAATTATGAATATGTACGTAACTGACAACCCTGTGCGCCCTTATATGCCTCAAATATCTCAATTAACAAGGCATAATATATCAGAACTCGCAGAACTTGACCATGATATTCCTAATGGAACTTTTGGCGGTATGATAAGTGATATTCAGCTAATGCGTACTAAAAAAGGTAAGCTGATGAGCAAGTTTAATCTAGAAGATACAACTGGCCATATCGAAACAATATGTTTTGACCACGAAAAATATGCAAACGTAATTCAAGAAGACAAAATTGTAACCATTAAAGGAAAGTTTGAGCGAGGCGACAGAGGCAATCAAATTATTACTTATCAAGTTACAGAACTTGAGCTTGATGAAACTGTACAACCACAACCTACAGAATTAAATATCACTATTAACGATGATATGGTTGACGAATCTCGGATTTCTGAAATGAATAAAATATTTGCTGATTTCAAAGGAAATGACGAGGTTAACTTAAAAGTTAAACAGGCAGACGGAACAGAAATTACAGCAAAAATGCCATTTAAAGTAGATTCATCTGATCAAAATCTAGTTAATAAACTGATTCAACTTTTTGATAGTCAAATTACTATAAACTGATATAATAATATCAGTCAACATAAGGAGGCAAAAATGAAAGCAAAAAACAATAATAAAATTTTTGGATTTACTTTAATTTTAGTTATGTCAGTATTGCTTGCACTTGTAATTCCGTGGATGTATAGTAATGCGAGAGCTGACATTGACGAAGTACAAAAAGAAACTACTACGGAAATGGTAACTACAATTAGTAGTGATTCAAGCTTCCTATATAAAGACAGTTTGAATAACGGAGAGTTACAGCAATCTGAAAATAATCTTGCATATATTCGATGGGACGTTAAGACAGTATCAACTAAATTAGAAAATAGTACTATTGGAGAAACAACTACTAAAGTATTAAATGGCTATGATTCTGATAATAAGTTAACTGGAAGTTATGTTTTTGGTAATACAAACAACACAAACGAATTTGTGCCCTTAAAAGAGAATAAAATAACTGGCACAGAAGAGAATGGTGTAGTTACGTCAATTAGTTTAACAAAAATTCCTCAAGCATTTATTAAGATTAATCCAGAACAGTCAGATTGTGGTTATTTTGATGGATTTGTAACCAAAAAAGAGATTCCTGTATCCTTAGAAGGTGATACAAATACATTGACTGTTGATGCTGATTTGATTAATTTCGTTGTAACAATAGATGAAGATCCGCTTGATCATTATGTATCTTTAAATGAAGGATATAAAGTTTTAAACTGGTCTGATCCAGCTGGAGATCCTATTGAACCAGGTACAGAAGTTACGCTATATCCTGACGAAACTTACTTTGTTAACTTTGCTAATGTTCAAGATTTGGTTGATATTACATTTAAGACCAATAATCCTGAAAGAGGTACAGTAAATGGTCAAGCAGAAGTAACTATCTCATGTCCAAAGGATGGATTTATGCAAAATAATGGAAGCTTCTATGGTCACCTAGGATTTTTTACACAAAACAAAGAAAAGACTGTTGCTATCGTAAAAGCTCATTCAACAGACAAGTCAAAATATTCATTCAGTTATTATATTCTTGATGATGGAACCAAATTAAACCATTTAGAGAGTTACGATCCAGTATTAACAGAAAATTGTACTGTAACCGCTGTTTTTAACGAAAATAGTAATAATGGTGTACGAGTATACTCTGGCGATGGAAGTAAATTCCAAGTAAAAATCACACACCCCCAAGACGAAACACAGAAAGATATAATAGAAACAACTTCAGATTATAACATTCCATGGAGCAAATCAGAAATATTAAACATACAAGATTTTGTAGAAGTGGATAGAGCTAATTTTGGGGCTTTAGGATTTGATACAGGAAGTAGATATACTCGCTTAGAAAATTGTTATTTATATCCTGAAGATGTAGATGCTTCTTCACCAGATGCTAAACCTATTTCAGGCGACAAAATTCATGTAGAAGAACGAACTCCTAATGGTAATGTTAGTGTGATTCGTATTGGCGATGCTGTTGATAAAGGTTCTGAAGAGGCCCCTTCAGATTCAGCATCAACTTCTGATAATCTTGCAGTAATATTAATTGGAGCTGCAGTAATTGCTCTTGGTGCTGGTTTCGTAGTTTCTCGCAAATTACGTAAAAACTAAATAATAAGTAAATACCTAATAAATTAACCTCGTCATGAAAGTGGCGAGGTTTTTTTGTATAATAATTTACGGGAGAGAGCACTATGAAAATTTACAAAATTGCATGTTTGTTAGTATTTGTTTTGGTTATAACACCTTGTTTTTTGGTCAATAATGTTGAGGCTAAAACACCGCAACTTTCTCAAACTGAAGATAGTCAAATTAAAGCAAGTAGAAATAGTTTTCCAGAAAAATTTGATTTACGTGATTGTGATTTAGACGGCACTGGAGAGCATAAAAATTACATTACTAGTGTTAAAATGCAAGATCCTTACGGAACATGTTGGGCTCATGGTGGTATCTGTGCTGCAGAAAGTAGTATTTTGAGTATGCAGCGTAAAAATTCTTGGTTTGTTGATGAGGATGGTAAAAAGCATGATTCTATTGATTTGAGCGAACATCATTTAACTTGGTTTAATTATTCGCCATTAGAGGCTAGTGAAACTACTACACAAGTGGGTGAAGGGGCCAATAGTACCCGTGAAGAGAAAGCTAAAATTGATGGTGAACCTAATTGGCATACATTGCGCATGCATACTGGTGGAGAAATAATGTCAACAATTGGAATGTTGGCAAAAGGCTCTGGCCCAGTCGAGGAGCAAAGTTATGCTCACCCTGACAAAGATCCTTCTCTTCGCTATGTAGGTGCAAAAGGCTTAACAATGAAAAATGACAGAGGCGAGACATGTTACAGTTGGGATGATGATTGGGCATTGGATAATTCATTGCGTTTTAAACAAGATTATGAATTAGAGGAGGCTATGATATTACCGGATTATTCTAAGGTGGATACTGATGATAATTTAGATTTAGAGCATGCAAAATATGTGAGTGGATTAATAAAAGATCAACTTATGCAAGGACATGCTTTGTCGGTTTCTCATGACTATGATCCTTATACTCCAGATCAAACTGTATTTAAACAAAAGTATTTAAATGTTGATACTTGGGCGCAATATTCCTACAAATCTGGGCCTCCAGGACATTGTGTAACGCTTGTTGGTTGGGATGATAATTACTCAAAAGATAACTTCTTAAAATCTATTCCTGATGAAAAAGGTGGCACTATAGAAGTTCCACAACCCCCTGGTAATGGAGCTTGGATATTAAAAAATAGTCATGGAGCTATGGACAGTATTGCTCAAGGCATTACACAAAGTCATTGGGGGATTAATGATTCAGGATATTATTACTTAAGTTATTACGACAAATCATTAAAAAATCTAGCTGCCTATAAATTCAATTTAAAAGATAACAATAAAAAAATTATTCACCAAAATGATTATATGTCTAGGGAAGAAACATTTTCATTAGAGAAGGATACTCCAATGAAAGCTGCTAATGTTTTTTGTGCTAATACGGATGAAGAGTTATGTGAGCTTAGTTTTATGACTACACGCGCTAACGAAACTGTTACTTATAATGTTTATTTGCTTGATTCATCAAGCCAGCCAATTGAACAAGGGAAGCTTTTGTGTACAAAAACTGAAAGCTATCCATATAAGGGATTTCATCGCATTCATCTTGACAAAAAATATAAATTGTCAAAAGGTCAATATTTCGCTGTTGTTGCTTCTGAACAATGCGACGGTAAATATGTGCTAGGGCTTTCAGGAGATTATAATCACGAGGGACATGAAAAGGGCCTATGCAACGACAATTACTGGTGTCATGGTGTTGTTAATCCAGGAGAAAGTTTTATTTATGATGGCGAATGGAAGGATTTTTCTACTGTTAAACAAGAATGGGAACAAGCGGATAAATATAAAACTTATGATAATTTTCCTATAAAAGCATTTGCTGATCATGTTGCTGTGCAAGAAACAAATCCAACAGCAAAGACTGGAGATTCTTGTTTGCTGCTTGGTTTATTATTTGTTTTAGTAGTATTATCAATTAATATTTTTGTTTATAAAAAATGAAAACAATATTTTTAAAATTGGAATATTATGGAGCTCCATTTAGTGGTTTTGCAAGGCAGCCTGGTCAGCTTACTGTACAAGGTAATTTGGAAGAGGCATTAAGTAAAGTTTTAAATTCTGAGATTGTAACTACATGTGCAGGACGTACTGATTCAGGAGTTCATGCTAAATCGCAATATGTAAGTTTTCCTTATGATAGCGAGATTGATTGTTTTAAATTAAAAGGTTCGTTAAATTCATTAACTCATGATGATATTTATATTATAGATATCATGCAGTACAACTTTGAGTTTTCAGCAAGGTTTGATGCTAAGTCTCGTGAGTATAGTTATTTTATTTGTAACCAAGAACAAACACCATTATTTATGAAGGATTTTAGTTGGCATATTGCTAAAGATTTAAATATTGAAAATATGAAAGCAGCTTCAAAATATTTAATTGGCGAGAAGGACTTTAAGAGTTTTTGTGTGGCAGCGTCAGCTAAAGATAAAACAACAATGCGTAATGTTCAAAGTATAGATATCTTTGAACAAGAAATTTATGGAGACAGCATTCTTGAGATACGTATTTGTGCTAATGCTTTTTTACATAGTATGGTTAGAACAATAATAGGTACTTTAGTTCAAGTAGGATTAGGTAACAGATCTCCTGAAAGTATGAAAGAAATTCTTGATGCCAAAGATAGGCAAGCAGCTGGAGAAAATGCGCCAGCAAAAGGTCTTGTTTTAATGAATGTGGTTTATGATAAAATTTAAGTATGGATTCAATGAATAATGACAAATTAGATTATTCGGGTTATGGGGATGTTGATTTTGATAATAATATTGAACATGCTCAGACTCAACAGTATATGGGGGTATCAAACAAGCATCAATATAATGCCCAATTGAGCGCAAAGGTTGCCAAAATTACAAAATCTAATCATAAGTTTACATTGAATCGTAAAAGTGCTGATGGGAGCATATGGTTTTTCTTAGACGAAGAATTAAAGGTTTATTCTATTCCAGCTTATAAACTTGAAAAATAGGCTTCATGCCAAAGTAAAAACATATATACAATCCAAATTTTTCTAGAGTTGTCGCAAACTTCATTTTTATGGTTATCTAAGATTTCATTTAGATAATCTGTATTGAAATATTTATTTGAAGTTTCTGAATTAAATGCTTGTTTGATTTTGTCGTAATATTTATCTTCTCTTAGCCATTTAACCATAGGAACAGGGAATCCTAATTTTTTCTTTTCTGCCCATGCTTGTGGTATTGCATCCTTTGAAGCTTCTCTTAAAGCAATTTTTGTCTGATTAGGACTTATTTTGTCTTCAACTTTAAGCTTTTTGGCCACGTTAAAGACTTCTTTATCAAGGAAAGGTACCCGACATTCCAGCGAGTGTGCCATTGACATTTTATCGCCCTTTAGTAGGATATCTCCGAGTATCCAAAAATGAAGGTCAGTGTATTGCATTTGAGTGCAATCATCTAAATCTTTTACTTCTTCATATGTTGATTTTGTTATTTCTGTTGGTTTTGCAATATTCGATTTGTTTAATAGTTTTTCACGCTCGGCAACACTAAATGCACTTCCGTAAGCATTTGTGTAATACCAACTTTTTGCTCCTTTTGAAGCTCTGTCTAAATAGTTTGCACCTCGCAAACGTAATGCTTTAAATATTTTTGAACCTGCGCTAAGTAGAGGTTTAGGAATTGATTTTAATTTACTTGACGATAGCGAGGTTTGATAAATCGTATATCCACCAAATAGTTCATCGGCACCTTCTCCAGAAAGAACTGCTTTAACATATTTTGCAGCAAGCTTATCAACAAAATAGAGTGCAACTGCACTTGGATCACCATTTGGTTCGTCCATATGCCATGCAATTTTTGGAAGCGCCTCCCAATATTCTTCTTCGTTTATTGTATGCGAATGATTTTCAACTTCTAATATTTCTGCAAGTTCTTCGGCCCATGCTATTTCGTTACGCTCGCCTTTGTATTCATCCTCATCCCCTTTATATGCATCAAAGCCTACAGTGAATGTTTTCATTTCTGGATGGAATCTTTTAAGAAGGGCGGCGTTATATGAGCTGTCAATACCGCTAGATAGGAGGGAGCCGACCTCTACATCTGCAACATTATGGTATTTAACTGATTCTTCCATAGCTGATGCTATTTTTTTTACAGGATCTTTTTGGTCTTGTGGCCTAAATTCCGGTTTCCAATAACGTTTAATTTTCGCCTTTCCGTTCTTTATGGTCATATAATGGCCTTGTGGTAAAACAAATATATTTTTGAAAAAAGTTTCTTTTAATGCACTGAATTGAAAACACAGATATTGTTCCAATGCTTGCATATTAACTTCTGGATTAACATTTTTGTGTTCTAAGAGTACTTTGATTTCGCTTGCAAAAATAAATTGTCCTTTTTGCATTGTGTAATAGAGCGGTTTAATTCCAAAGAAATCTCTTGCACAGAATAGTTCCTCGCCATTCCAAATTGCGAATGCAAACATACCTCGTAATTTATGTAAAACTTTTTTGTCCCATTCGATGTAGCCCTCTAACACAACTTCTGTATCTGAGTTTGTTTTGAATGTATGTTTTTTATTTATGAGTTCTTCTCGAATTTCTTTGTAATTGTAGATTTCGCCATTTAAAACAATTGCGTATTTGTCTTTGACAATTGGTTGATCGCCATGCTCAAGATCGATTAATGAGAGCCTTCTATGACCAAAAGCTATATTGTCTTTAATATATTGACCTTCGCCATCAGGGCCTCGATGTGCCATTTTGTCACACATCTTCTTTAGCATAGGCATATCATTGCTTTTTGCGTTTGTAAAACCACATATTCCACACATAATGCGTGTATTTTACTATATTTTTTGGTAAATATTTGCATTTTCCCTTTATAATACATAAATTACCCAAAATGGCTAATGAACAAATAACAGAAAATGCTCCTAGAGCAACATGGACCAGTAAATGGACCTTCGTTATTGCTGCTGCAGCAAGTGCTGTAGGTCTAGGAAATTTTTGGCGTTTTCCTTATTTGGCAGCAAAGTTTGGTGGTGGAACATTTCTAATTATGTATGCGATATTTGTTTTTACTGTTGGAATATCGCTTTTGTTGTTAGAAACTTCATTGGGTAGAAATACAGGATTGTCTGTTGTTGGAGCTTTTGCTCGTATTAACAAAAAATCTAAATGGTTAGGTTATTTAGCTGCAGCTGTACCATTTGTTATAGGCCCTTATTATTTTGTTGTAGGTGGTTGGGTTTGTAAATATGTTGCTGCCTATATTTCTACAAGTCCTGAAATTCTAGCAAACGGATCAAATTATTTTAACGCTTTCCAACATAGCGAGCTTTCTTCCTATGTCTGGCTTGGAGTTTTTATGGGTCTTACTTTTTTGGTTGTAGCATTTGGAGTAAATGGTGGCATCGAGCGAGGAAATATGATTATGATGCCAACGCTAATTGTTGTGGCAATTGCAATAGCAATTTATATTTCTGTACAGCCTGGTTCTTCTGAAGGAATTAAATATTATTTTGTACCTGACTGGTCAGTGATGTCACCTGAGTTAATTATTAATGCGCTTAGTCAGACATTTTATACATTGTCACTAGCTATGGGAATTATGGTCACTTATGGTTCATATTTAAAAAGACGTGAACCATTGACGAAATCTGTTTGTCAAATTGGTGGATTTTCATTTGGAGTATCACTGATTGCTGGAGCTATTATAGTGCCTGCTGCTTTTATGGCTTTTGGTACAGCACCAACGTCCGCTGGTCCATCATTGATGTTTATAACCCTACCACAGGTATTTTTGTCTATGGGCCCTGTTGCAACATCCATGGGAATTTTATTCTTTGTTCTTGTGCTGTTTGCTGCCCTAACAAGTTCTATTTCTGTTGTAGAAACTTGTGTTTCAATATTTGTTGATAATTTTCATATGCGTAGAAGCAAAAGCATAATCATATTACTGATTTATATGGTTTTATTTGCTGCGTTTGTTAACTCTGGTTATAACTTTTTATCGACTGGCAGAATATTCGGGATGGAATTTTTAGATTTCTTTGATTTTGTAACAAATTCAATTATGATGCCTATTGTTGCCTTAGCAACTTGTATTGTAGTAGGCTGGGTTGTCAAACCAAATCTTTTGATTGTTGAGATTGAACTTTCTGGATACTTTAGATTTAAAACCATATGGACAATAATGATTAAATATGTTTGCCCAATTCTTATCACATTAATTCTTATATCCAATGTTGCAACAGCGTTAGGAGATTGATATGGCATTGTCGATTGGAATAGTAGGGCTTCCAAATGTTGGTAAATCAACTTTGTTTACAGCATTAACAGCAAAAGGTGGGTTGGCAGCTAATTATCCATTTGCTACAATTGAGCCTAATGTTGGCATTGTCCCAGTTCCTGATGAGAGATTAGATCAACTTGCAAAAATTGATAATCCTGCTCAAATTGTTCCTGCAACGGTTGAGTTTTTGGATATTGCTGGGCTTGTTGCTGGAGCTAGCAAAGGCGAGGGTCTAGGCAACCAATTTCTCGCCAATATAAGAGAGTGTAATGCTATTGCTGAGGTTGTAAGGTATTTTAAAGACGAGGATGTTATACACGTAGACGGCAAAGTAAATCCACAAAGTGATGTTGAGACAATAACAACTGAGTTAGTTCTTGCTGATATTGCGACAATTGAAAAAGCAATGCCTAGACTTGAAAAAGACGCTAGGCGTGATAAAGATGCAAAACATAAATTAGATGTAGCAAAACAAGCACTGGAAGGTTTAAATAATGGGCGTCGTGTACTTCAGTTAGATTTGGATTTAGATGCGTTATATGATCTACATTTACTAACAGTAAAACCAATTCTTTACATTGCAAATTGTGATGAAAATCAACTAAATTCTGATTTTGAAAAAATTGATGGGCAAGATCCTGTGCCTATATGTTGCAAAACTGAATGTGATCTTGCTGATATGGATGAATCTGAAAAGCGAGAATACTTAGAGGCAATAGGTTTACAGGAAAGTGGTTTGGTAAGACTCGTTAAAAGTTCTTATAACTTACTCGGTCTTCATTCATTTTTTACGTCAGGCGAAAAAGAATCTAAGGCCTGGACTGTAAGAATTGGCGCTTGTGCACCAGAAGCTGCAGGTGTAATACATTCTGATTTCGAACGCGGTTTTATTAAGGCAGAAACTGCAAGTTTTGATGACTATGTCGAGTATAATGGTGAGGCAGGATGTAGAGCTGCTGGCAAACTCAGGCAAGAGGGGAAAGATTACGTTGTTCAAGATGGCGATGTAATGCATTTTAAATTTAATGTCTAAAAAGAAAAAAAATACTAAATTCTATTCAACATTAGCCTTTGATGATAGAACCATGAAAAAATGTTTATCTGATAAGGTTTATAAAAAACTCAAACTAGTGATTGATCAAGGTGCAGAACTCAGTCTAAAAGATGCTGACGAAATTGCTGCGGCAATGAAGGATTGGGCAATCAAACATGGTGCCACTCATTTTACTCATTGGTTCCAACCTTTAAGTGGAACCACTTCAGAAAAACATGATAGTTTTTTAGTGCCTAAAGGTGACGCAGGTAAGGCAATCCTTAGTTTCTCGGGTAAGGACTTAATTAAGGGTGAGTCTGATGCATCAAGTTTACCTTCTGGTGGGCTCCGAGCTACATTTGAGGCCCGTGGATATACTGCTTGGGATCCAAGCTCCAATGCTTTTATTAAAGATGAGGTATTGTGTATTCCTACTGCATTTTGTAGTTATAATGGCGATGCTCTTGATAAAAAAACACCGCTCTTGCGTTCTCAAGACGCATTAAAGACTCAGGTCACTAGATTTATGATGCTTTTCGATAATACTCCAGAGCGTGTTATTGTAAATATTGGTGCTGAACAAGAATTTTTCTTAATCCCTGAAGACACTTACGCACAAAGAGAAGATCTTGTTATGTGTGGGAGAACTCTTTTTGGCAATAAACCAGCAAAAGGTCAAGAGCTTGAAGAGCATTATTTTGGCAGCATTAGGCCAACTGTTAACAATTATTTAAAACTAGTTGACGAGGAACTTTGGGCACTTGGCATTTCAGTTCATACAAAACATAATGAAGCAGCCCCTTCACAACATGAACTTGCTCCAATCTATACTAATGCAAACAGGGCTGTAGATGAGAATCTAATAATGATGGAAAAAATGAAGCTTCTTGCTTCTAAGTTTAATATGGCTTGTCTTTTACATGAGCGTCCTTTTGATGGTATTAATGGATCTGGTAAACATTGCAATTGGTCTATATCTGCAGATGGCAAAAATCTTCTTGACCCTGGCACAAGCGACGAGGACAACTTAAGATTTTTTGCAGTTTTAGCCTGTGTAATTGCTGCAGTTGACGATTACCAAGAGCTTTTACGCATGAGTGTTGCATCCATTGGAAATGATTTACGTCTTGGTGGAAATGAGGCACCTCCGGCAATTGTGTCTATATTTCTTGGTTCTGATCTTGATAAGATGATAAAAGCAATTAGCTCAGGAAAATCTTATCAAAGTTTAAAGGACGAGATGGACTTAGGTGTGTCTGTTCTTCCTCGTATTATGAGAGACGGGTCTGATAGAAACAGGACTTCGCCATTTGCTTTTACTGCAAATAAATTCGAATTCAGAATGCCAGGTTCACAAGTTAATTTGAGCGATTCAATAACTGTATTAAATACCGCATTTGCGAGTGCGCTTTCTGATTTTTGCGATCAGTTAGACAAATCTAAATTAGAGTTAGATGATGCTGTAATGACTATAGCTGCTACAACAATAAATAAACACAAGCGTATTTTGTTTGATGGAGATGGATATTCTAAAGACTGGGAACGCGAAGCTAAAAAACGCGATCTGACAAATTATAAAACTACTGCAGAGGCCTTGAAGTGTATAAGCGACAAGAAATCAATAAAACTTTTTGAAAAGTTCAATGTATTGTCTGAGACAGAGCTTAAATCGAGATATGTAATTAAGCTTGAGAAATATAACAAGTTGATGAATATTGAAGCCACTGTTATGCATAGAATGACAAAGCGTCAATATATACCTGCTATCAGCGCATATGCATCAGAGATTGCTCGTCAAATAAAAGAGTGTAGTATTTCAAAAGTCAACCTTAAACATCAAAAGATATTGCTTGACGAATTATTGGAAGGCTTAAACAATATTCATGAAGCCCTATATTTTGTAAATGATTTAAATAGGCGTGCAAAACGTATCAAAAATGAACAAAAGAGAGCTGATTTTAATGCAAACAAACTTGCCCCTTCAATGTTAAATCTAAGAAATGCAGTGGATCGGATGGAACACATTACGGCTCGTGATTATTGGCCTGTTCCGTCATATAATAATATGCTGTTTTATACCTAGATTTTTTTGAAAATTTAGTTGCATTAATCCTGAATTTATGTATAATTGTCCCTCGCACGTAAATTTAAGAGTGAGGTAGAGCTATGGATATTATTAACGCATTAGAACTACAAGAAAAAAAAGAAGGTCGCGACAACTTTAAGGTTGGCGATAATGTTAAAGTTCACTATCGTATCGTTGAAGGTAATAGAGAACGTATTCAGGTATTTCAGGGCGATGTTATTCGTATCCAAGGTAAGGGTTCACGCACTACATTTACTGTAAGAAAAATTAGTTTTTCTGTTGGTGTTGAACGTACTTTCCCTCTTCATTCACCTAAGATTGATAAGATTGAAGTTGCTCGCGAAGGTGATGTTAGACGCGCAAAACTTTATTACTTACGTGATAAGGTTGGTAAGGCCGCTAAGGTTAAAGAAAAATCTTTAGTTTAAGATTAGCCACCATTTCGGTGGCTTTTTATTATGCAAGAAAATTTTAAAAATTTAAATTCAAAAGAAGCAATAGAATTATTACCTAATCTTTCAGATAGTGATTTAAAGCTTATTATTGACGGTGATTATAAGAAAGCTGTTATAGCTTCAGCTAAAAGAGAAGTCAAAAAAAGAGAAGAAATAAAGCGAGTCAAGGCTCTATATGACTTCCAAGAGACAATTGCTGCAAAGCCAGGATGTACAATTTTAGGTTTAGATGAGGTTGGACGTGGTCCGCTAGCAGGGCCATTAACCGTAGGTGGTGTTGTTATAAAAGAAATTGTGTTAGGACTTAATGACTCAAAAAAGCTAAGCGCAAAAAAAAGAGAAGAAGTAGCCAAAGACATAAAAGAAAAAGCAATTACTTATAAAACTTTTTCTATTCCGCCTAGTTATATTGATCAATTAGGAATGACAGAATGTTTGAAGCGAGCTTTTGCAAATGTTGTTAAACAAATTGAAGAAGAAGTAAAAGTTGATATTATTTTGTTAGATGGCAACCCTCTTTATTTTGACTCGCGAGAAGTAAATGTCATTAAAGGCGATTCAAAATGTGCGTCAATTTCAGCAGCCTCGATTGTAGCAAAGGTTGAACGTGACACTTATATGGAGTCCATTTCAGATAAATACCCAGAGTACAATTTTGTTAGCAACAAAGGATATGGAACATCAGAGCACATAGATGCTATTAAAAAATACGGATTGAGTCCAATTCATCGTAAAAGTTTTTGTACTTCTTTTATGCAAGAAACATTGTTCTAAATTCAATTTTTGTGCGATAAAAATCATCACTTGTATGTATATAAATTTAATTAGTTGATTTGTATCATTCTAAACTGTTGAAAGGAGTGATATGGATCCTAAAGAATTAGGTCAGCGAGGCGAGGATGCTGCAGTAGCTTTTCTGGAAGAAAAAGGTTATGAGATTATTGAGCGTAATTGGAAGTGTAGTGTTGGTGAGATAGATATTATTGCTCTTTTTAGTAATGCTATTGTTTTTGTTGAGGTAAAAACAAGAAGAAATTTGGAACGTGGTTTACCAGAAGATGCTGTTGGTCCTAAAAAAAGAAGAAAGTACGAATGTATAGCTGCTATGTATTTACGTGATCATGATTATGTAAATATGGCTGTACGTTTTGATGTTATGGGAGTACTTGTTGTAAACAGTGGACGAGCTCTTGTAAGGCATCATAGCAATGCTTTTGGAGTTGAGTAATGTCAAATACAGAATCTGGTCGATACAGTATTTTAAGTGCTACGCTACGCGGTGTTCAAGCAATTCCAGTAGATGTTGAAGTATCAGTTTATTTTGGCATGCCAAGTTTTAATATAGTTGGTATGCCTGATACTTCTATTCAGGAGTCTAAGGAACGGATACGCTCTGCTATAAAAGCGAGTGGTTTTACAATGCCCGATACACGTATTGTTGCTAACTTGGCGCCTGGATCTATTAGAAAGTCTGGGAGTGGATTTGACTTACCAATTGCTGTAGCGATATTAGCAGCAACTAAACAGATAGAAATCAGAGGCAACAATTTAATTGTTGGCGAGCTTGCATTAGACGGAAGTATAAGAGATGTTCCAGGCATACTCGCGCACTTGCGATGTGCTAAATCATGTAAAAGTAATTTGTTAAGTCCACCATCGGATAGTGTTTATATGGAGGGTGTTGAACAGTTAAGCGTTTCACATTTAAGAGATTTTTTGTCTAATGATTTTAAAATTACAAAATTTAAAAAAACAGAAAACAAAAACTATGATTTAGATTTTAGTGATATTAATGGACATGATATGGCAAAACGTGCAATGCAAATTTCTGCATGTGGTAATCATGGAATATTAATGGTAGGACCTCCAGGTTCTGGGAAATCGATGTTAGCTTCGCGTATGCCATCGATATTACCTCCACTTTCCGAAGAAGAAAAAATGGAATCAGCTGTAATTCATTCTGTTGCAGGAGCAGACATGTCCGATGTCTTAAATGGAATAAGGCCTTTTAGGAGTCCGCATCATTCGGCAACTCTTGCTGGCTTGATAGGTGGTGGTCAGCCAGCAAAACCAGGAGAGGTTTCACTTGCCCATAATGGGGTTTTATATATGGATGAGTTGGCTGAGTTTAATCCTCATGTTTTGCAAGGAATTAGGCAACCAATGGAAACTGGAAGTGTCTCTATTACAAGGTCAGATGGAGTAGTAAATTTTCCAGCAAAGTTTTCGCTTATTGCAGCATCTAATCCTTGCCCATGCGGCTATTATGGAGACTCGCAATACGAATGTAAGTGTAGTCCTCGTCAGATTCAAAATTACCAAAGTAAAATTGGTGGACCAGTGCTTGATAGGATTGATATGCACTTGGACATATCGCGTATTGATGCAAGTCAGGTCTTAAGTACAGGCGGTGGAACTAGTTCTGATGAATTACGTGTTGGCGTAAACTCAGGAATTGAGTTTAGAAAATGGAGGTCTCGCCATGATATTGACAACCAAAATAAAAATGTGGGTTCAGAAGTTTTAGACAAAAAATGTAGGGGTTTTAAATCAAAGAGTGGTGCTATGTCTAGGCTTGTTAATTCTTGCAAGCTTAGTGATTCCGATTTTAGGTTTTTTGAAGAAGCATCAAGCAAAAACAATATGAGTGGTAGAGGAATTATGAGAGTTTTGTCTGTAGCCAGGACTATTGCTGACATAGAACAAAAAGAAAAAGTCAATCATGATCATTTGTGCGAGGCACTTGCATATAGATTAAGGGAGCACTTATGAGAGGAAAAAAGCATGTTCTAGAATTTAATAATGATAAATTCCCAGAAGCGTTGCGGCAAATTCCGTATCCTCCCAAAAGGCTTTATTGTTTAGGGAACCCAGATGCATTAACTGAAGGTTTAGCGATTGTAGGAGCAAGAAGAGCAACTCCTTATGGGCTTTCATGCGCAAAGCACTTTGGTGAAATAGCTGCGCGTGCAGGCGTGACAATCATTTCTGGGGGCGCTTATGGTTGCGATAGCGAGTCCCATAGAGCAGCCCTAAGTGTTGGAGGCAAAACTGTAGTGTTTCTGGGAGGAGGTTGCGATAAACCTTATCCTGTAAGAAATGTTAATTTGTATCAAGACATAATAGATTCTGGAGGTGCTATAGTTTCCGAAAATTATTGGGATTGCGAGAGTTACAAATCTTCTTTTTTGCAAAGAAATAGGCTTATAGCCGGGCTTGCAAAAGCAACTCTAGTTGTAGAAGCTGGTGTTCCATCTGGAACTTTTACAACAGCAGATTTTGCTATTGATGCAGGTAAAGAATTGCTGGCTGTGCCTGGGCCTATCACATATTCAGGTTCACGTGGTTGTAATAGATTAATTTATCAAGGAGCAATTCCTGTTGTTGACGATGACGTGTTTTACGATTTTTTGTACACAACATATAATGTTATAAGACCTAGCGACATCAAGACTGAACAGAAAGTTAAACATGGTGAAAAAGTAGGGCAGTCAAATAATCCCATACTTGAAGCACTATCTGCACAACCAATAAATATGGATCAATTATACGAGTTTGCTAAAACTCAATGTGGTCGTGAGAACCCTAATGTTTGGTTGTCAAAAAAACTTGTTGAAGCTGAATCTTCAGGTAAGATAACAAAATATAAAAATGGAATGTATGGACCTGTGGTGAGATAATAAGAAATATACACGCGAAACAGGTATATTTATGATAAAATCTTTTAAAGATAAAGAAACGAAAAAAATTTTTCAGCAAAAATTTTTTTCTAAGCTGCCTGTAAATATATAGAAAACAGCAATAAGAAAGTTAGTTATGATGGATAATGCTGCATATTTAGATGATTTATCAAATTATCCGTCAAATAAACTAGAAAAATTGAAAGGTAAGAAATTGGGTTGGTATAGTATAAGAATTAATAAACAATATAGAATAAGATTTAGATATTACTTGTCGGCATTTTATGATGTAGAAATATGCGATTATCATTAAAGGAGAATCATGAAAAAAAACATAGAAACACCAACAATTAGAGATATTCTTTATAAGGAGCTTATGGTTCCATACAATATTTCTGTATACAGACTTGCAAAAGATATTGATGTTCCTATAAGCCGTATACAAGAAATTTTAAAGGGCAAGAGAAGAATAACTGCTGATACTTCTTTAAGGTTAGATAAGTATTTTGGATTTTCTGAAGGTTATTTTTTTAGAATACAAAATGATATCGATTTAAGAAATGCTAAATTGAAAATTAAAAAGAATTTGAATAATATTCATTGTGTTATTGCATAAATATGTCGGTAAACTTAGTAAAAATAATCGGAGCAGGTTTAGCTGGAAGTGAAGCGGCCTTAGTGCTCGCAAATGCTGGTGTTAAAGTAAAGCTTTATGAGATGCGACCAAAAAAACAAACTCTCGTACACAATACAGGTAATGCTGCAGAGTTGGTTTGCTCCAACTCTTTTAAATCCACAAAAAAAAATAGCGCCGCAGGAATGTTAAAAGCTGAACTTGCTGCCTTAGACTCGCCATTATACAAAATAGCATTGCAGACAAAAATAGACGCTGGAATGGCATTGGCTGTTGACAGAGATTTGTTCTCAAAGGCTGTTACAGAGTTAATTGAAGATAGCGATAATATTGAGTTAGTGCGAGAAGAAGCCAAAGGGTTAAATCCAAAAGAGCTGACTATTATAGCATCAGGGCCACTAACAAGCGATAATTTGTCTGACTCTTTGCAAAAGATTACAGGCGATGAGGAACTTGCTTTTTACGATGCTGCAGCACCAATTGTTATGGCAGATTCAATAGATACTAATATTATTTTTTCTCAAGATAGATATGACGAGGGAAGTGGAGATTACTTAAATGCTCCAATGAATAAGTCTGAATATACGAAATTTATTGAAGCTTTAATAAGTGCAAAATGCGTAATTAAAAAGGATTTTGAGACTAAGGATTTATTCCAAGCATGTCAGCCTGTTGAGGAAGTTGCAAAATCCGGTTTTGATGCGCCTCGATATGGTGCCATGAAGCCTGTTGGCTTAACTGATCCACGCACAGGTAAGAGACCCTATGCTGTAGTTCAGTTAAGAGCAGAGAATAAAGAGAAAACGGCTTACAATCTTGTGGGCTTTCAAACAAATTTGACATTTTCTGAACAAAAATGCATTTTTCGTATGATACCAGGGCTCGAAAATGCAGAGTTTGCAAGATATGGCGTAATGCACAGAAATACCTTTATTAATGCACCTAAACTTCTTAATACAAATCTAAAGCTAAAGGGTACAAATATTTATGTAGCAGGTCAGTTAAGTGGAACTGAAGGTTATCTTGAAGCTGTCAGGAGCGGCCATCAAGCAGCTCTCTCAATACTCGGGTGTGAGGTTCCGCCTCAAGAAACAGCCTTTGGTGCATTGCTTGATTATGCTACAAATCCAGACACTAAGAACTATCAACCAATGCATGTTAATTTTGGTATAGTTCCACCTATAAAAGAAAAAAATAAAAAGCTTAGATATGAAAAATATGCAAGTCGCGGTGCTGCCGCTATGGAGGATTATGTCAGAAAAATTCGAACAACTAATTGATGAGTTTTGTAATTCTCTACACATTGAGAAGAACGCATCTGAACATACTTCTCGAAATTATCGCGTTGATTTAGAGGCATTTGCCATGTGGGCTGAGCGTATGGGTTTGGACCCACTCAAAGTTAATTATCGTCAACTTCGAGGATATTTGGCAGAGATGGACGGCGCACAGTATGCTCGCACTACAATCAACAGAAAGTTGTCTTCGCTACGTTCTTTTTTTAAATGGTTAGATATAACAGGTAAGGCAAATAATAATTTTGCAAGTGTTATGCAAGGTCCAAAAATTAATAAGCACTTGCCTCAGGTTGTTCGCCATGACGACATAGATAGGCTTATCGAGCAATGTCACAAAGAAATTGATGAAGAAAAAAAGCAAGCTGTACGTGACCTCGCAATAATTGAGCTTATGTATGCTACTGGTGCCCGAATTAGCGAGATTGCAGGACTAAAAATTAAAGATGTTGATTTTGCTTCAGGTCAGGTTAAATATTTTGGTAAAGGGAAGAAAGAGCGTATTGTTCCAGTTTATTCAATTGCGCTTAATACGCTTAATGATTACATTCAAAATTATCGCAAATCAAATTTAGAGGAGTGTTTTATAGGGGCGAGAGGTGGTGCTATGAGTGCTGATTCCATTCGCTCTATGTTTAAGAAAAAATGTGAGAGAGCTGGAATTTCTACTAATGTTTCGCCTCATACAATGCGTCATACATTTGCAACTGACGTTTTGGATGGGGGTGCTGATCTGCGTTCTGTTCAAGAAATGCTTGGACATGCAAGTTTGTCAACAACACAAATTTACACTCACTTATCAGCAAAGAAGCTCAAGGATGTACATTCACAAGCTCATCCTCGTGGTTAGTTAAAAACCAATAAATTAGTTTCTAGTTAAGCTACAGTGAGAAATAAAGGCAAAAAAAATAATAAAGGGGTGAATTGACAAAAATATAGAAAAATGTTTAGTTGTGTGGTAAAAATTACGATATTTACTAAAATTTTAGATATGAAAATTTATTCTAAAAATAAAGCACCTGGTAAGAAAGATTAAGATATTTTTTAAATTGAAATAAGTTAAATTTTTACGCGTTTTTTACCACACAACTAAACATTTTTCTTGTTTTCAGCATTATAAGCAATATGAACAAGTTATTTTTATCTCATATTACTGCACTGAAGTGTTTACGGGAGCTTCGTTATAGTCCTGCGTATAATGATGGTTATAATAAATTCGATTTTTCTGTATCGCGTATTTCTTTAGGTAAGAAACAGATAACATCATATAGAGATATTTCATACATGGATATACCTTTTTATTGTATTGATCAAAATACGGCCTGTATGGATATTTTAATAACTAATCAAAAAAGTAGATACATAACTAAAAATTTAAATTTCCATGTATGTAGCTATTCTCTTCCAAAAAATCTGTTTATTGAAATAGATAAGGAGTTAGCTATAACAGGACCTGAACTCCTGTATTTTCAGTTAGCGCAAGTCTTAGATTTTGAAGAACTTATTATGCTAGGGAATGAATTATGTGGGACATATGTTGTTTGTAAGGATGAATCTTACGATTTCAATTGTAGCAATAAAGGGTTTATTGATCATTGTCCACCTGCCACAACTCTTGCACGTTTAAGACGTTTAGCAGTTATTTTTGAACAAAAAAATAAAACGAAAGGTTGCATAATTAAAAATTTGCATCAAGCAAAAAAAGCATTGAAATGTGTTGGTGATTGTTCTGCGTCTCCTAGGGAGTCTATTGTTTATTCTCTACTTGTTGGCACTCGATCTCAAGGAATGTTTAACGTAGGGCCTCTTGAAATGAACAAAAAAATAATATTAAGTGACGAGGCAAAATTAATAGCTGGTCAAAATTATGTAATTGTAGATATATGTTCTACTAAATATAAACTAGCTATTGAATACGATAGTAGAATGTTTCATGAAGAGGTAAGTCGTGGTCAAAAGGACAAGCAGCGCTCTGATGCATTATCATATGATGGTTGGAAAGTAATTAGTATTGTGCCGGATCATTTGCGAAATTCAGAGACCTTTTACAATATAGCGATGTATATTTTAAGAAACATGGGCAAATCCACAAAAATTACTTTCAGCAATTTTGACAATAAATATTCTAGTACGTTTAATAAACTTACAAAAATGGATATGGAAAATTTTAATCAATAATTAAGTTATAGTGGTAAATGTTTGCAAATCAAGTAAAATAATTTGATGCAAATTTTTTAAGCAATTTTTTACAGCAAATTGAAAAAAATTGAAAAGGTATTGTAATGAAAAAAACAAAAATCATACTAGATTGTGACCCAGGCGTAGACGATGCAATAGCTCTTATTATTGCATGCAAACATCCTAGCATTGAACTTTTAGGAATCACTACTGTTTGTGGCAATGTATGGCTTGACAAAACAACCCAAAATGCAATTAATGTTGTTAAATGGTTGGGCGTTGATTACCCCGTTTATGCTGGCTGTGATAGACCCTTACTTATAGACAAACGTGCGGAAGCTGTGGATTTAAATGGCGAGTCTGGCATTAAGGGTATGAAGTTCCCAAAATATAGCAAACAGCCTGAGAGTAAGCATGCAGTTAATTACATAATTGACACATTGATGGCAAGTGATGGGGATATAACAGTTGTCACAACTGGACCCATGACAAACCTCGCAATGGCATTGCGTATGGAACCAAAAATTACAGACAAGATCAAGAGCATTCTTTTGATGGGTGGGGCTATAGGGCGAGGAAATGTTACTCCGTCCGCTGAGTTTAATTTGATTTACGATGCTGAGGCTGCTAATATTTGTTTCAGGTCAGGTCGTCCAATTAGGATGGTAGGCTTGGATGTAACTGAGCGAGCACTCTGTTATCCTGAAACTGTAGAGCACTTTGCAAAGTACAACAACCCAGCATCGGAGCTTTTTTGCAATGTGTGTAAGTATTATATGAAAGTTCAATATGAAGTTTATCAGTTGAATGGTGGTCCGCTGCATGATCCATTGGCAGTTGCTACACTTGTAAATCCAGATGTTGTTACTTTCAAACCTGCTTACACAACAGTAGAAGTTAGATCTGATGAATCCTATGGCAGAACAAACTGTGATTTGTATTTACATGATAACAAAAAACCAAATTCTGAGGTTGCTACTGACCTAGACAGAGACTTATTTTTCAAGGTGCTAGAAGACTGTGTTTCGCTCTACTAATACACAAGATACAATCAATTATGGTGTAGAGCTGGAAAAACAATTAAAGCCCGGGTCTGTTGTTTGTTTGTATGGAGACCTTGGAGCAGGTAAAACACAGCTGGTAAAAGGTATTGCCCAAGGTCTCGACATTAAAGAAGAAATTACAAGCCCAACTTTTAATATTTGCCTGCAATATGATGGCCTGAACCATTTTGATTTGTATAGGCTTGAAGCAGAAGAAGATTTAGAAGATATCGGCTTCTTTGAAATGATAGAATCTGATGCAATCTCTGTAATTGAGTGGGCAGATAAATTTCCTGGAGCAATACCTGAAGATGCAGTTAAAATTACAATGAAAGTATTAGAAGACAATACTCGCGTAATTATAGAGGAGTGATAATGGATATTGGACAAACATTACCAATTTATAGCATAATTCCTTTTGTGGGAATGCTTCTGTCTATAGCAATTATTCCACTTATCAACTCTAAGTTTTGGGATAAGTATCAATTTGCTATTGCCATTGCTTGGTCGATTATCTTCCTTGTTCCATTTACTTACGCTTATGGGTTTAACGAGTCAGTCGAGCAACTCGCAGAAACATTACTCCTAGACTACGTCCCATTTATTGTTTTACTTTTTGGACTTTTTGTAGTTTCAGGTGGAATTCATATTGGAGGCACGATTGCGGGTTCAACTAAAAATAATGTAATTTTACTTGCAATTGGAACAATTCTTGCCAGTTGGGTAGGTACAACTGGTGCTGCAATGTTACTTATCAGGCCTGTTCTTCGAGCTAATTTATGGAGGTCGCATAGAAAGCACATTATTATTTTCTTTATATTTTTAGTTGCGAATATGGGTGGCTGTTTAACTCCACTTGGTGATCCACCATTATTTTTAGGTTTCCTACGAGGAGTTCCATTTTTCTGGACCTTGCAAAATATTTGGCCTCTACTTATATTAAATTCAGTAGTTTTACTTGTAATGTTTGCTTTTATTGACCGTCACTACATGAAAAAAGAAGACCTGGACGCTCTTGAGCTAGAGGAAAAAACGACAGAAAAAAGAACACCATTTAAGATTATTGGTTATCATAATTTTGTTTTTGTTGTGATTATTGTTTTGGCTGTAGTTTTAAATGGCGTAATTCCTCAAATGCCGATGTTTCAAGATGCAAGTGGTCAAGTTATAGGAATTGAGTTTTTAGGGCAGCATCTAGGAATTAATTATTTTGTTCAAATAGTATTAATCTTACTTGCTGCGCTTCTTTCGATGCTAACAACTAAACGTGATATCAGAGAGTCTAATAAGTTTGAATGGGGGCCAATTGCAGAAGTTGCGAAACTTTTCCTTGGCATTTTTATCACAATGATTCCTGCTCTAGCTTTGCTTAGATGTAATGGTGCAAATTTAGGTATCGATAACCCAGCTAAGTTTTTTTGGGCAAGTGGTACACTTTCAGGTTTCTTAGATAACTCACCAACTTACGTTGTGTTCTTGACTACAGCGGGAGCTCTAGGTTATAGTGGACCTGATGCTATAGTTACCACTGTAGGTACTGTGGCGCCTCAAATATTACTCGCAATTTCTGCTGGTTCTGTATTTATGGGAGCTTTGACCTATATCGGAAATGCACCTAATTTTATGGTCAAGTCTATGGCTGAAAGTGCAAAGATCAAGATGCCTAGTTTTTTTGGCTATATGGCATGGTCGATTTGTTGTCTGATTCCAGTGTTTATACTAGATACTGTTATTTTCTTTTTGTAAGTATTAGATTGAATATTATTTGAGGTATGGAAAAAAAGAATTTTGTAATAGCATATAGTGGGGGCAAGGACAGTACTCTTGCTATTGATCGCATGATAAAAGATGGCTTTACATGTACAGCTTTAATTATTTTATTATCAAAAAATGGTCATTTTTCTCACATGCATGGTCTAGACAATTATTATATTAATGAGATAGAACAATGCCTTGATATACCAGTTATACGTGTAAATACAGAAGAAAAACATGATTTTAAAAATCTTAAAAACTCTTTAATTAATGTCAAAACTAAATATAACGCTAATTATGCATGTTTTGGTGACATTGATCAAATTGGAATGAAAAACTTTAATTCTAAGTTGGCTCGTGATTGTGGTTTGACTCCTGTTTTTCCTTTATGGAAAAATGATAGGGAACAAATTTTAAAAGAGGTTTTAGATTTAGACTATAAATGCTGTATTAAAGTTATCGATTCAACACTTTTGCCTGAAGATTTGCTTGGAAAAATTCTTGACGAAAAAATGATCGAAGTATTTAAATCTAAAGATATAGATGTATGTGGAGAAAATGGCGAGTATCATACACTCGTGATTGATGGTCCAATTTTTAAAAAGCCTATTACTTTAAACAGCCATTTGGTTAAAAAAGTAAAAGATAAGTACAGTATACTTTTATAATTTTTTATATTTCAAACTTGCTATTACGGAGCGCATCCATATCTATATGAGGAACTTCATCTATTCCTAAATTAACTAAATATGAAGGATCTATGTCATCTGGAATCGGGTCTAAATTATTCCAATCTTTAAACTTAGAAGCTATTTTTTCATGCCAGCCATCACGGAAAAATACACATGCGGAATTGTCTGCGCCAAAATAGTCACCATTAAAAATCATTCCCATGAGCGTACATCCTCCTCCGCAATATTTTAAGAAAGGGCATTGTTTGCATCTATTATTACGCTCAATGCGATCTTTAATGCAAGATTGGGCAAGTTTTGAATATAAACTGTCATTTAGTAGCTCCTGTAGAGGGGTTTCTAATATATTGCCTAATTTTATATCGAGTGCGTCAAACGCTCCTGACATTTGCAAACATGGGTAAACATTGCCGTTAGCTCCAATGCTTATGTTTGCACGATTGCATTTACACAAAGGACGAGCAGTATTGAATGATTCTTCGTTATAGCGAACGTGCTCGCACCAAAAAGTTTTTGATTTAGGATTTACACAAAAATATAACCAAAATTCAACAAGCATTGACACATCATTTTTGCAGTACTCTGCAACAATATCTAGAGCTTTTTGATAAAATTCGCTCCATTTTATTGAACCGTCAGGATAAGTCATATTCCATCGTGGAGATTCTGTAGTGCGTGTAACTCGTGTTTCGTCTACACCCATTTTATCAAGTTCGATAAGAGTTGGTAATATTGATTCAACATTGAGCTTGTTCATTTGCATTTGAGCCCGTGTATCAAATCCATATTCTTTGCATAATGCAATGGCATCTAGAGTACGTTGCTCACAACCTTTTGAATTTCTAATTTTGTCATGAAAGCCTAAACCATCAAATGATACTTTCATTTTTGGTTTCATATTACTATCTTTCATTTCTTGCAAAATTTCTCGTGTAAGAAAGTAACCATTTGTGTTTAGCTCATACACAATTAATCCACGATCATAGATCGCATGCATAATGTCCATAAAACGTGGATGTAACATAGGCTCTCCACCAGTTATTAGTACATTCTGAATGCCACATTCAAGAGCTTGGTCTAAAATATTACATATTTGCTCAAAGGATAATTCATGGCGTGGTACTTTCATATCAGCAGCGTTAAAGCAATGGAGACAATTAAAGTTACATTTTTGCGTAATTTCAAGTGTTATGTAGGGGACAATTCTATTATTGCAATTTCGATATTTTTGCCAATTATTAAGCTGTTCATCTCCTTTAACTTCATGAACTAAACCTTGCTTTATCAATTTATTGAGTATTTGCTCGTCGTTACTATTTTTATCAAAACTGGTATTGCCATCGCATGATAACATTACTTTAAATTCGTCTTCACCTAAAAGATGCGGAAGTTGTATACCTTGTTCGTAATAGGCATATGGTATTATTTTCCATGAACGCAATGCAATGTTTTTGTTGATAATATATTTACTCATTTCAACCCTTTTGTAATACTAAATTATATTATAACGTTTTGCAAATAAATGGAGCAAAATACTGCATTTTATTAGATAATATTTCTTTGCGATTAAAGGAGATTATATATATGAAAACTACTGTAAAAGATTTAGGCGACAATAAATTAGAAGTTAAGGTTTCTTTTACTAAAGAAGAGGTCGATAAAGCTATTACTTCAAAGTATAAAGAAATTGCTTCTAAATATAAAATTCCTGGTTTTAGGAAAGGTAAAGCTCCTCGTCCAGTTATTGATAATTACATGGGCAAAGGTAGCGTTTTGGTTCAAGCAACTGATGATTTAGTCAACGATTCTTATCCATTATCTATTGATGATGCTGATATTTTCCCAGTAGGTAAGGGTGATTTTGGCAAAGGTGATGCGAAGATCCTAGAAGATCATAAAGCTTACGAATATAAGTACAAGATTGAAGTGGAGCCAGAGTTTGAGCTTTCAAATTCAGATCCAGTAAAGATCAAAGTTCCACCAGAGGGAGCAACAGATGCAGAAATTGATGCTCAAATTGAACAGTTCCGCGAGCATTATTTTACATTAGAGAATGTAAAAGCAACTGAAGCCGCCAAGGCAGACTCGACATTATCGTTAAATATTGAAGCCAAAGACGATAGCGGCGAGAAGATTGAAACGTTAACAAACGAAAATCTAAACTATCATCTAGGTTCAAAGTTTTTGCCTGAAGAGTTTGAGAAAAAGCTCGTCGGTAAAAAAACTGGTGAAAAACTCACATTTAAAATAAAAGTTCCAAAAGAACCAACTGTATACACAACTCAACTTATTGACAAAACTAAAAACATAGATTTTAAAGTAGAAATCAAAGCAATTCAAAAAAAGGTTTTACCAAAAGTCGATGACGAGTGGGTAAAAAAGAATATGGGCTTTGACACTGTCAAAGAATTGCGTAAGCAAATTGCTGATCAAATTGTAAAAGAAAAGGAACAACAACTTCCAGTTCTAAAAGAGAATAGAGCTTTAAATGAGCTTGCAAAACGCATAAAAGGTGACATTCCAGAAGCTGCTGCAGAGAAAAAGGAAGCTGAGTTAATGCAAGACTTTTTCACACAACTTCAACAGTCTGGCATGACATTTGACCAGTACTTGGCTCAATATGGATTAACTGCTGATAAATTCAAGTCAGATTTAAAGAAGCAAGCCAAAGATGTTTGCAAACAAGATTATGCGTTAGATGCTTATGCTAAAGCAAAAAATATTAAAGTATCTCAAGCTGATATCGAAAAAGAATTTAAGCTAGGGGATCCAAAAAATTGGCAAAAGCTTTACAATGATTGGAAACGCAGAGGAGAACTTCATACGGTCAGACGTGCTATTTCACGCATGAAGGCTGCTAAAGACTTAGTTAAAAATGCAAAAGTTGAAGAAGAGAAAGGCAAAAAATAATGAAAGACGCATTAGTACCTTACGTTATTGAACAGTCAGATAGAGGAGAGCGCTCCTATGATATCTATTCAAGATTATTAAATGATAGAATCATCTTTTTAGGAGAACAAATCGATGACGCTGTTGCAAATACAGTTGTGGCACAGCTTATCCATCTAGAAAACTCTGATCCAGACAAGGACATTTCACTATACATCAATTCACCGGGTGGTTCTGTTACTGCTGGTATGGCAATATTAGACACTATGAATTTTATTAAATGTGATGTTTCAACTGTTTGTGTTGGAATGTGTGCTTCTATGGCATCGCTACTTCTTAGTGCTGGCACAAAAGGCAAAAGATTTGCACTTCCAAATTCTATGATTATGATTCACCAGCCTAGTGGCGGAGTACAAGGACAAGAAACTGAAATTGCTATTGTGGCTGAACAGATTAAAAAGACTCGTGATAGATTGAATAAAATTTTGGCTGATACAACTGGTCAAAAATTAAATATTATCGAACGTGATACTGAGCGCGATAACTATATGACAGCTAAGGAAGCGCTTGATTACGGTTTGATAGATAAGATCCCGGCAACACATAAATAATATGACTGATAAAGTAGATAAAAATACAATTTGCTCATTCTGTGGTAAAACAGCAGATAAGGTACAAGGCTTGGTTGAAGGCCCAGATGGTTCATATATTTGCGACGAATGTGTAGGCGTTTGTGTAGATGCCTTGATTGAAGATCTTGGTATTAATGTTATGGATAAAAAAGAAATTACTCCTCAAATGTACTTGCAGATGGCAGAGGAGTTACAAAAGCAAAAGGAAGAGATAAATTTAGACAACCTTCCAACTCCATCTGAGATGTATGACATTTTAAGTGAGTATGTTGTAGGTCAAGAAGAAGCAAAAAAGGCATTGTCCGTTGCTGTTTATAATCACTACAAACGTCTTCAAGTTGGCGATGAGGATGCCGAGATTGACAAGTCAAACATTCTTTTATTAGGCCCAACTGGTTCTGGTAAAACTCTTCTTGCTCAAACTTTGGCGAGAATCTTGAAGGTTCCATTTGCAATTGCAGATGCTACAGCACTGACAGAAGCAGGATATGTTGGCGAGGATGTTGAATCTATCCTCTTAAAATTAATCATTGCAGCCGATTTTAATATCGAAAAGGCTGAAATGGGCATTATCTACATTGATGAGATAGATAAGATTGCCAAGAAAGGCGAGAATGTCTCTATCACTAGAGATGTTTCTGGCGAGGGCGTACAGCAAGCTCTGCTTAAAATAGTAGAGGGTACTCAAGCAAACGTTCCTCCAAAAGGCGGACGTAAGCATCCTGATCAAGAACTTATTCCTATAAAAACAGATAACATTCTTTTCATTATTGGCGGCGCTTTTGTTGGACTTGCTGATATTATCGCAAAACGCGTTGGCAAAACCGCCATTGGTTTTAACACTGAAGAAACTTCTAAAAAAACTGAAGAAATTGAGGAACTTTTCAAAAAGGTTTTGCCTCAAGACTTAACAAAATACGGAATGATTCCTGAGTTTGTTGGACGTATTCCCGTGATTACATCTTTAAAAGAATTAACAGAGGATGACTTAGTTCAGATTTTAGTTGAGCCTAAAAATTCACTTGTTAACCAATATAAAAAGATGTTTGCAATGGAAGATACTAAACTTGATTTTGAGAAACCTGCATTAAAAGAAGTAGCAAAAGAGGCTATGAAGCAGGGGACCGGAGCTCGTGGGCTTCGCAGTATTTGTGAGAGAACATTGCTTGATACAATGTACAAGCTTCCAGATATAGAAGGTAAGAAAGAAGTAATTGTTAAAAGGTCTGATATTCTAGGCACTACAACACCCAGAATCAAACAGAAAAAAAGCGAGAAATAATGGACACAAATAAGATTTTTAAACAATGGATGGAATCCGGTAATTTCGCACGTACTCCAGGATTTGGTAAGCATGCCAATGAAAGTTTCACAGTTGTTATTCCACCACCAAACATTACTGGCAAATTGCATATGGGCCATGCTCTAAATGATGCTATTCAAGATGCAATCATTAGACGAGCACGTATGCAAGGTTACCAAACAAGGTGGGTTTTAGGTACTGATCACGCTGGTATTGCAACCCAAACAAAAGTTGATAAGCATTTAGCTGAGCAAGGAATCAACAGACGTGAAATAGGAAGAGAAAAGTTTATCGAGGCTTGTCAAGAATGGCGTCGTGAATATGGAACAACCATTGTAAATCAAATTAAAGAGATGGGTTGTTCAGTTGATTACGATAGGGAAAACTTCACAATGAGCGATGAGTTCAGCAAAGCTGTTCGGAAACTCTTTGTTGACTGGTATCATAATGGGCTCATCTATCGTGGTAAAAGAATCGTTAACTGGTGTCCTCATTGCACAACTGCTATTGCGGATGACGAGGCCGAATATGAGGATGAGCACGGCCATCTTTGGTATATGAAATATCCTATTGAGGATAGCAATGATTATGTAATGGTTGCCACAACCAGGCCTGAAACAATGCTCGGGGATACTGGTATTGCGGTTAGTCCTAAGGATAAAAGATATAAAGACTTAGTTGGCAAGAACGTAATACTTCCACTTGTCGATAGAAAGATTCCAGTATTTGAAGACTTTTATGTTGATGCTGAATTTGGTACAGGTTGTGTAAAGGTCACTCCCGCACATGACCCGAACGATTATCAAATGGGTGTTCGCCATGATCTTCCTCGCATTAATATTTTTGATGAGACAGCTCACGTTGTTGAGGGTTATGGTAAATACACTGGCATGAGTGCGCTTCAAGCAAGAGAAGCAATAGTCGCTGATTTCGAAGAATTAGGTCTTCTTGATCATATCGAAGATCTTGACCACAGTGTTATGCATTGCTACAGATGTCACACAACACTTGAGCCTTGGGAATCTGAACAATGGTTTGTTGATGTTGACGAACTTAAACCACAAGCCTTTGAGGTTGTTGATAATGGAGAAATTAAGTTTTTCCCAGAGCGTTGGAAGAATGTATATAAAGATTGGTTAGAGAATTTAAAGGATTGGTGTATTAGCCGTCAACTTTGGTGGGGACATCAAATTCCTATGTATTATTGTGACGAGTGTGGATGGCAAGATGCAAGTGTAGAGAAAGTTGAAACTTGTCCTAAATGTGGTGCCAAAGTTCGTCAGGACGAAGACGTGCTTGACACTTGGTTCTCGTCTCAACTTTGGCCTTTTGCTACACAGGGTTGGGCTGAAGGTGAGCTTACAGAACATTATCCAACACAGGTTCTCTCAACAGCCAGAGATATTATGGGACTTTGGGTTGCTCGTATGGTAATGGCTTCAATGTATTGTACTGATCAAATTCCATTTGAGCATGTCTTAATTCATCCAACTGTTATGGGTGCCGATGGTAAGCCTATGAGCAAGAGCCGTGGTAATGGTGTTGATCCAATTGATTTGATTGAAAATTATGGCGCTGATGCTATGCGTTTTGGATTACTCACACAAGTTACAGGTGCCCAGGCAATGCGCTTTGACTATCAAAAGATTGAGCAAGCACGTAACTTCGCAAATAAAATTAAGAATGCTTCTAAGTTTGTGCTTATGAATATTGAAGGTGATGTTCCAGCAGAACCTGAACCAAAAACTACAGCTGACAGGTGGATACTATCTAGATTGTCTGGACTTGTTCAACGTCTTGATAAGGCTTATTCAACATACGAGTTTTCTGAAGTAACTCGCGAACTTTATAGCTTTATTTGGAATGAATTCTGTGATTGGTATATTGAGTTTTCAAAGACTGACAAGAATCCAAGTGTTCTTGTTTATGTTTTGACACAGTCTTTGAAATTATTACATCCAATTATGCCATTTATTACGGAGGAGATTTATCAAGAGCTTCCTAATAAAGAAACTAATTTCTTGATGATGGCTCCTTGGCCTGATGTATCATTCGAAGATGCAGAGGCTGAAGCATCCATTAATGTTGTATGTGGTGTTGTAGGTGCGGTTCGCTCAATTAGAGCAAGATATGGATTGTCTCCTAAACAAAAGCTTGATATAGCTGTTAATACAAATGATGATCTTAGTGTTGAGTTGCTTGATAATCAAGCTGCTTTCATTAAAAAACTTGCTAATGTAGGTGATATGCAAGTTGGTGTGGGCTTAGACAAACCTGATCAATCTAGCGTCAGCATTGCTGGTAATTTGGAGATTTACATAATATTGACCGGCCTTGTTGATTTTGAGAAAGAAAAGGCCAGACTTAACAAAGAGTTAAAAGCTGCTCAGAAAGACGAAGCCATGTTTAGTAAGAAACTTTCAAACCCAGGTTTCTTAAACAATGCTAAGCCTGAGATCATTGAAAAAGATAAAGCTAAACTCGCTAATTTGCAAGATACTATAGAACGCTTGAATTCACAAATTGCTGAATTGGGGTAGGCTATGGCTCCTTTAGTTGCAGTTGTAGGACGCCCCAATGTTGGAAAGTCAACTTTTGTTAACCGTATAACGGGTCATGATGATGCAATAGTTCATGAGATGCGTGGTGTTACACGTGATAGGTCATATCACAAAGCTGATTGGAATGGCCATGAGTTCAGACTCATTGATACAGGTGGAATTGAGATTACAACTGATGATGATTTTCAGGCTTCTATCAAAGCTCAAGCTCTTGAGTCTACTAACGAATCTGATGTAATCATCTTTCTTGTAGATGGCAAATGCGGTATTCAATCTGACGACGAGGAAGTTGCCAATATTCTTCGAAAATCTAATAAGCCAATTATGTTGGTTGTAAACAAAATGGATAATCCTAATAACGTAGATGACATTTGGGAATTTTATAATTTAGGCTTAGGCGAGCCTTATGCAGTGTCTTCCATTCATGGACACGGCACTGGAGATTTGCTTGATGACTTGGTTGAAAAATTCGAACCAACAGTTGCGGTTGAAGATGATTCAATCAAGATTGCTATTATTGGCAGACCTAATGCTGGTAAGAGTTCACTCACTAATTGTTTAACTGGTAAAAATAGATCCATTGTTTCAGACGTCGCTGGCACTACTAGAGATAGCATTGACACAATTGTTGAGCGCAATGGGCAAAATTACACCATAGTTGACACTGCAGGGCTTCGCAAAAAATCTGCAATTGACGAGGATGTAGAGTACTATTCATTTGTGAGAGCTGTGCGTGCAATTGATAGGTCGGATGTTGCAGTACTTGTCATAGATTCGACCCTAGGATTAACCGATCAAGATCAACGAGTAGCTGGAATGGCTGCTGAGCGTGGATGCGCACTTGTCATAGTTTTGAACAAATGGGATTTGGCAGAGGATAAAGAAAAAATCCGTGAGCACTTAAACGACAGGATGGAATTTGTAGGATACGCCACTGTTGTGAACACAGTTGCTTTAACTGGAAAGAAAGTACAAAATGTATGGGATGCAATTGATGGTGCTTATGAGAATTATTGTAAGAAAATTTCCACTAATAAACTCAATAATTGGCTGACCCAAATTAAAGAGACTGGTTATACAGTAACTCGAGGTAAACAAATACTGCGCATGAAATACCTAACTCAAACAGGTATTCAACCGCCAAAGTTTACATTTTTTGTCAACCATCCAAGTTTAGTTAACGATACTTTTGAACGCTTCTTAGAAAATAGAATGAGGGAAACATTTGACTTGTCTGGTACTCCCGTGACCTTTAGATTTAAATCGAAATCATGAGCGAGCAAAAACCAAAAATATATGCATTAGTTGGCGCTTCAGAGTTTAACGATCAGCATTTTCTCGCAAATTACAATAATAATGCTTTTTATAAAGTTATAGCTATAGATGCTGGTTTTGAGCACTTGAAAAAAATAAACGTTGTTCCTGATATTGCGATAGGGGATTTTGACAGCCTAGGATATGTCCCCGAAGGGGACTTCAGAGTTATGCAATATCCTGTTGACAAAGATAAAACTGACCTTGAACTCGCAATTGAAGAGGCTATATCAGATAAGCCACAATGTATTATGATTTATGGTATTTTAGGTAAACGATTAGACCACGAGATTTCTGCTATACAAATGTTGTCTCGTGTTGCAGATTTCAGAATTGGAGTATTTGCGATAGGCTTAGAACAATCTGCTGTTGTCATAAATGGACCTTCTGAATTTGGTTTAAAAGCTGTTGGCAATGATAAAACATTGAGTATTTTTGCGTTGACAGATGTTGTTGGTGGGTTAGATTCTAAAGGTTTGAAATGGCCTTATGTAAATACTACTTTATCTAGTGTAATGTCACTAGGAATTTCGAATGAAATTATTGAAAACGATATGAAAATAAAAGTACAACATGGTAAAATACTTATTGTATTTGCAACCGATCATTTAAAGGAGTAAAAAATGAAAAAGCTTCATCCAGGATTTATAGTATTCTCTGTTGTAAATTTAATTATTCTATTGGCTACTGCAGTGTATACTATTGATCGTATGTCAAGTCCTTATCAACCACTATTAGGTAAAGTTGGTTCGATAATTACTTTGGTAGCAGTTGCTTTTGGCTTGTTCTATTATTTTATTGGTTATAAGAAATTACGCTCTGTATCTTATAAGGGTTTTCTAATTTCTTATATGTTAGCTTTGCTTTTAAACATTGTAAGCGCAATCGAGGTCCAAGGTGATTTGATAGCAAAAATATGTACTGTATTGTTCTTAGTCATTGTTTATGGTTTTATAGTTGTTTTTATCATACATCCAAAACTATCTGCTGGGCAATTATATACAATAACAACAATTACTTTTATTTGCGTAATTTGTGCATGTATTTCACAAGGCCTTATAGGAACTAGTCAAATATCTGTAGATTTAGCTGCTTCTACATTTTTTAGAGGATTAGGCAATATTGTTCTTGCAATCGCTGTATGCATTAGTACGGTTGCACAATATCGTCTGCCAAATATTCTAAAAAAATTAGATAATAAATAAAATTTTAAGCTATAATACTCCGATGCTATTCCTCGGTAGCTCAATGGTAGAGCATTCGGCTGTTAACCGAAGGGTTGTAGGTTCGAATCCTACCCGGGGAGCCAGTTTACATTCTTAATACTTAAAGAAATTACACTCAGTCTCAAAGAATTGATCTTTTTAATTATTTGTCATGAAAGTTGTGTTTTATTGTAAAATATCTAGGTGTTGTTAAATTTGTCGTAGAAAGAGGTATTAATGACTTCTAAAAAACAATACGTACGACCTAAATTTGAAGCGATTGAATTCACAGTTAAGGATATCATTTTAACTTCTATTATTTGTAGACCGCATTGTAATCCTAATACTGGTTGTCCTACAGAGCAATATTTAATGGATGATGATATTATTAACTAGAGCACTAAGAATGGAGAAATTATGAAAAATATAAAAAACAAATTGTTAATTGGCTTGTTTTCCACATGTGCTGTTGTCTTTTGTATTTCTATATGTTCTTCTGGATTTAATCACACAGAAGAAGCTGATAAACCGTCCGATGTTGCCAAATCTCAAATAACGGCTTCTGCATCTTATGATCAACAGGAACCTGTTTCTGCTAGTAATATTCAAGAACAGCATTCCTTAAAATTAGAAGATAGTAATCATCAGGAAAATTCTTCTCAGTCGACTGCGCCAGAAAAAGAAGCTGATGAGCCTTCTGGTCACGTTGTTAAAATTGATAATCCAGAAGTAGCAAAAGATTATCAAGAAACTATCGTTAATGCAAAACCAGATTTTAGTAGTTTCTTACATGCAAACGATGAACCAGATATTGGTTGGAAAATAGATAGAGTTGACGATGAAAATGTTTTGCATGTTGGCAAAGCAGAACACTACAACAATAAGTTTGTCTCAACATTAGACGGATATAAAACTGGTGGTTGGTTTGCAGATAGAACAAAAATTCACAAGGTTGTTATTGACGAGGAAGTTTCCTTTATATGCTGCGATGGTTTGTTTGGATGCATTGATCCAACGTACGATCAAGGTGAAAAAGTCCAACTTATGGATGTTCGTAAATTTGAAGGGTTAGATAAAATTGACTTGACAAATGATAAATTTGAGGGTGGCGCATCTTATATGTTTGTAGGATGCGATTGGGCTGTTACAGATTCTCTTCCTAAAGGTTTGAATAAAGTAACAAATGCAAAATCTATGTTTAATTATACTGCATGGACTGAAGCAGAACAAAACCATGGTTTTTCTAATAAAATTATGCATCAAGCAGCATTAGAACTAACTAGCGCTACTAATTTAAAATTTGCTTTTGCTAACAATAAACTGTTAACCGATTTTGATGGAAGTAACTTAAAGCCTAGCGAAATTGAAGATATGAGCTATATGCTTTCTAGTGATTATAATATTAAAGAAATTGATATTAGTGGATGGACTTCCTTTCCTGAAGGTGACATATCAAAAAATTGGGCAGGAAGGATTATTGGTGATAATAATGTTTATATATATTGTGACGAAGGAATTAAAAGTCATGTAGAAAAATCACTACCAACTTCTGAAAAATGGAAGCTGCAAGAACCTTCTGCTTGGTGGGGTTTAAAAGATGAAAATCAAAATAAAACCTTATATTTATCTGCTCTTGAAACAGTAAATTCAAATACCGAAAACAAGGCTATTTTAAAAGGTTTTAATTCGGCTCCTAGTCCATGGTATTTTGACTATAGTAATATAACATCAGTAGTTGTAGAAGACAATATTCATTTAAAATTTGATTCTACACAAAATCTGTTTCAACATTTAACTAATACTAAGACAATTACCGGTTTAGAAAAACTTGATGTTACTAAAGTGCAAGACATGAGTGAGATGTTTTATGGATGCAGCAATCTTCAAACATTGGATGTATCCTCTTTTAATACTGCTCAAGTAACAAAGTTTACAAGGATGTTTGTTAATTGTGCTTCATTGACAAAGTTAGATTTGTCTTCTTTTAATACTGCAAAAGTAACAAATTTTGATGAGATGTTTAAATCGTGTTCGAAACTAACAAAACTAGACTTATCTTCATTTAGCAATCCTAATCAAAATATTAATTTATGGTATACTTTTGAATCATGCGAAAATCTTGAAACAATAATAGCAAATCCTAATTTATGGCAAAAGAGAGAAGATTTATCCGGTATTGACACATTTAAGGATTGTAGAAATTTGGTCGGCCATAGTAAAAATGGTCACAGTACTAAAAAGGGAGACGTGATTGATGTTCAGTTTGCCTGTGTAGATGTAGATGATAACAATCGAGGATATTTCACTGATGTAGATTATAAACCAACACCTATAGCTTGGCAAGCAATGCAAGCAGAGGCTAACGGCGAGGAGAAGCCAATTGATTTCTATCCTGCATTTAATAGTGCAAGCGATGTAGAAGGTTATAAATTTGCTGTAAAGAATGGTGATGAATATCAAGAAATTGAAAACAGTCAAGAAAATCCAATATCTATGGAATCTATTTACCATAAATTACAGGAAGCTAAAACAAAGACACTTTATTATCACAAAACAGATTCTTCTAAAGCAGCTCTTAAGTGTTATACAACCAGAAATCTTTCTTGGAAGGATGTATTTAATCAAGATCAAGACGATCAGGGAGTGGCTAAATCATATAATTTAAATTTTGTTGCAGATTATCAAACAAAAAACGGAATATATAATGGTATTGTAACTGCTTAGATTGGTGTAGGTGGTGATACACCTAATACATTTGGCTCTGGATGGGACAACAACGAAGCTTTTTCTAAGGATAGTCCAAAAATCAATAATGTTGATTATTCGCATAACGGATCCGGTTTTTATAAAAGTTATGGTGGAAGTGAAAGTACAGTTTTGTCCATTGGTTGTGATTTTCCATTCGGAAGCTATTATCACAGAACTTCCACAGATGTTAAAGCATTTTATTATAGTACTGAAGGAGAGATATGGACTACTAAAGACATTTCAACTGCTCAATCGGTAGTTCTCGCAAAAGAATTTGGTGGTCCAGAGAAGCCGCAATTAAAATCACTAATTCTTAAAGAAATTATAGGTGGTGTAAAGCAGAATGTGCAGTATTTTCCTATTGCAGGGGATAGTCTAGGTGAAAATATTAAATTTTATGATGCTAATCTAAATCCACTCCAGAAAACTGGTGCAGATGGCAAATATAAACAAAGTGATTTGACACGTGCTGTACTATATACAGGCGATGGTTCATTTAAGACACTGCGCTCCATACTTGAATCTTGGGATAATACTTTTGACCTTGAAGGGGAATCTTCCGGACTAGCTCAAAAAATAAAAGATACATTTAAAGCAAATCATCTTGTAGGAGGTAATGAAGATACAGAGCAGGTTTATAGGTTTAATGGTGATAAGCATCATACAAGAATATCCCCAACATATGAGGGGGTTAGTCTAACTGAAATTTGGAATACTTACAAGAGTGCTGGATTTTGCGGTTCGCATGGTCGCCTCTGGTCTGCAAGTGCTGAAAACGTCGCCGATGCGCGCGTTTGGGACTCGCATGAGATGCAATGGTTCCTCGCCGATCGAGACGACCCCGACTACTACTATGTTTTAGCGTGCAGAGAATTTAACTCTGCACTGCATTAGACAAAAATGGGTTCGAATCCTACCCGGGGAGCCACTTTACCTGTTCAAAACTCTGTCATTAATGTATAATCTTATAAGAGAAATTGTAAGGAGTTAATATGCCTTGTACTGGAGTTTATGTTGGACGTGATGTGTGCGTAGAAGGAACTTCTCTAATAGGACGTTCTGTGGATTTGTCTGTTAATTATTTAACTTCACATATTAAGGTTTTTGAGGCAAATCACCAAGAGACAATTGTTTCTGAGTCTGGCTATAAATATATTTTTCCTAAAAACAGTCATCGTTTTATTTGTGCACCTACAGATGATTGCATGAAAAGATATAAATATTTTTCTTTTGCGATTAATGACTGTAATGTAAGCATTTCAGCAACTGTAACTGGATATAGTCCTAGAGAGCTTGAATATGTTGATGGAGGTGTTTGTGAGGATATACTACCTGTAATTGTAGGAGCAGAAGCACGTAGCGCCAAAGAAGGAATTGAAATTATTGCTCGCGAAATCGAAAAGTATGGTTCTTTTGAAGATAACATTTTAATGATTGCTGATAATCATGAATGTTGGTATATGGAGATACATGGCGGGCATGATTATTGTGCAATTAAAGCTCCTGATGATTGTGTAGCTGTTATCGGTAATGAATTTTTCTTAAAAGATAGAGGTGAAATATGCTCTAAAGGTTTTGAGAACATTCCTCATACTGATAAGAATTTAGATGTAAGCCATATGCGTACATGGATTGGGCATAAAATATTATCTCCAAGTACGATTGGTGATTATAGTAATAATATGGAATTACCTCTATTTTATAAACCTGATAAAAAAGTAAGTTTATATGATGTTTTTGAGATATTCAGAAACAGGTATGAAGGAACAAAGTATCATCCAGATGCATCTGGCGAAATACGCCCAATTTCTGTCGAGAATCAGAGTAAGGTTCATGTGTTGCAAAATTTCCCTGATGAGTCGATTTGCTGGTTTACTCCTGGACCTGCTGAGTTTGCCCCTTTTGTACCTATCAGCAACAAAGATAGCGATTTTCATTCCTCGTATACTTATAGTATGCAATCTTATGGTTTAGATGATAAAAGTATTGCCTCGTTAATGAAGCAATTAAATACTCTTTGTTGTTTAGATAGGGAAGGCACAAGTGAAGCAGTAAGAGCTTATTGGAGAAAACTTGAGCATCAAAATCCATCTGAGTTTCAAAAAATCGCTTATGAAGATACAAAGGCAATGATCGAACAAGTAATGGTGTATTTAATGGAAACCAATACAACATGCAAGGTAAGTATGGATTTAAAAAACATGTCTGTAAAACCTAAAAAGAAAGAGAATTTTGAATATAGATAAGTCTGCAGAGGTGTTATTTTTTCAGAGAAATTCAAAATCGTTGGTCGCAAGCGAGTTTTTTTTTTAGTAACATTATTTAAATATTATAGAAAGGGATATAAATGAAAACAAAGAAAAGATATGTAAAACCAAAACTTGAAGAGATCGAATTAGTTGTTAATGACATCATTACAGCTTCTAGTTGTCCACCTGTTACTTGCACACAGGAATGTGTAGGGCATACAGGGTGCACTATGGATAAGTGTTCTGAAAATCACTTACTTATAGATTAGACAGTTTAGGAAAGGGAAAATTATGAAAAATATAAAAATGAAATTATTTGTAAGCCTATGTTCTATATGTGCACTTGCATTTTGTATTTCTATGTGTGTTATAGGACTTAATCAGACTGGAGAGGCTGATAAGCCATCCCAGTTTGCGCAATCTGAATCAACTACCACTTCTAACAATATTCAAGAACAACATGCTTTAAAAAACAATAGTCAGACCCTTTCTTCTCAAGCATGTGTGCCTGAAAATATAGCTGATAAACCATCAGGTCATGTTGTTAAAATAGATAGTTCTGAAATGGAAAAAATAGTTAATGATTATCAAGAAGACGTTGTTAATGTTAAATCAAATATATCAACTAATCTATTTCGTCAAAAAACTGATCCTGATGATATAGGATGGAGAATAGATAAAGATAGTGAAGGCTATAACGTTTTGCATGTTGGAAAACCAGAAAATTACCATAACACTTTTGAGTCAACATTTGCTGAATATCAATTACACGGCTGGTATAACTGGAGAACCATGATTGACAAGGTAGTTATTGATGAAGAAGTTAGTTTTAAAAGCTGTAAAAGTTTATTTGGTTGTATTGATAAAGACACTTCTGGGTCTGTAAAACTAATGGATATTCGTCAATTTGAAGGGCTCGACAAAATTGACTTAACAGACAGCAAATTCAATGGTGACGCATCATATATGTTTGTTGGTTGCGATTGGGCTAATACAAATTCTCTTCCTAAAGGTTTAGAGAATGTTACTAATGCAAAAGCTATGTTTAATTATACTGCTGTGTCTGAAGCTAAACAAGGTAATGGATTTTCTAATGATATTATGCATAAAGCTGCATTTGAACTAACAGGCGCTACAAACCTAGAATTTGCTTTGGCTAATAATAAATTGTTTAAAGATTTTGATGGATCTAAATTAAAGTATGATGATCGTGATTTTAATATGAGCTATATGCTCTATAACGATCCTAAAGTACTCGAAATTGATATTAGAGGTTGGACTTCCTTTCCTGAAGACAAAGAAAAATTTGAAATGTGGACAGGAAAAATCATTAATATAGATGATGTTTATGTGTATTGCGACGCTACAATTAGAGAAACTGTAAGAGAATCACTTCCTCAATCGACATCCACAGGCCAATGGAAATTAGAAGAGCCTACTGCTTATTGGGGAGTAACAGGTATGGGTACTAATAGAACATTATACTTATCAGCTCTTAAGACTCCTAATGCCACTACAGAAAATCCGAATATTTTAAAAGGTTTTAGTGATTCTGCAAGACCATGGAGCGCCGATTATGAGAATATAACATCCGTAATTATAGAAGAAAATATTCATTTAAAATTTACTGGCTGTCAGTCTTTATTTGAAAGTTTGAAATACTGTCTTGAGATTTCAGGCTTGAAAATGTTAGATACTTCAAAAGCGGACACCATGCGAAATATGTTTTATGATTGTCAAAGCCTTACTCAATTAGATTTGTCTTCTTTTAGAACTGATAACTTAACTAATATGACTCAATTTTGTGGTAATTGTAATAACCTTACCCAATTAAACTTAACTTCTTTCAACACTGAAAAAGTCACTCTTTTCGTGATGGCGTTTGAGGGTTGCTCAAAACTTACTCAATTAGATTTGTCTTCTTTTTCTAATAAATCCATTACTGAACCAGGAAGTGACATGTATAGTATGTTTGATGAATGTAATGCTTTGAAAATAATTATGGCAGATCCTAAAAAATGGGAGCGCAAAACTTCTACACTTACAATATCAGCTTTTGAAAATTGTACAAACTTAGTAGGTCACAGTAAAAGTGGTCACTCTACACCATTTACATCTGACGATGTTAAATATGCCTGCGTTGACGTAGATGACGAAAACCCAGGATATTTTACCGATGTAGATTATCATCCTGTAGAGCCTGATTATTTAACATTTGATATTAAAGCTAATGAGTCTACATTTAGTGTAGAGAGATACGGAATGCCGATGATAGGAGACTCGCCTGATTTGTGGTATAGACATTACATCAAAAGTACAGATAAATGGACGGATTGGAGTGAATTAAAAGATATTACAGCAGGAGAAAAACGAGATGTAAACAATTTACAAACAGGTGACAAAATTCAGTTAAGAGGTAATAATCCAAATGGTTTTAATTCTGACGAACAAAGTCAAGTACATGGTTGTATACTTAATTTTCATGTTGACAAAGATTTTGAATTATCAGGAAACATAATGACTTTGCTTGGGTATGATACTGTTATAACAGACATACCAAATGAATTCTGCTTTGAATGTTTATTTGACAATAATGAACATTTAATAAAAGTTTCAGAAAATCTTTTACCTTCAACTAATTTACAAGACCTTTGCTATGAGTATATGTTTTCAAATTGTACGTCTTTAGAGAGTGCACCTAATTTACCTGCACAAGATATAAATAAATCAAAGTGCTATCGTCATATGTTTGATGGGTGTTCAAAATTAAATAATATTTCTGTTGGGTTTAAGGCGTTTCCAAGAGAGGGTGAACACTATTCTTCAACCGATGAATGGATGAAGGGTGTAGCTGAAACAGGTACATTCAATTATATAGGTGAAGGTACACCTGAATACAGAGATGAAGATTATAATAATCCAAGTGCTGTTCCATGGGCTAAGCCAACACCTGTAGAGCTACAACCTCTACAATTTAGCAGTCCAGACAGGCTTTATCGCCCAATATTTGTCGATAATCAACCACCAGCAAATGTTACATTCTATGATGCTGACAAAAATCCTATTGAGAATGTAACAAAGATGGAACAATTAAAAGATGCTAGTTACTACTCTGGCACAGGGCAATTTAAAGCTATTTGGATATCTGAAACAGAAAGCTGGAATCAAGCTTTTGACCCTAATAAAACCAAATATCCAGAGGCAGGAACTGCTAATGAGTATTTAGGAATTTACAAAGAACTTGGAGATTATTGTGAAAATCTTAATTTTACTGGTAATAAAGATGAAACTATACTTCCAAAAATTGATAATATTCCTGTTAGTGATATTAGAGCTCAATACAATATTGAAAGTTCTGCTTTTGTAGGATGTAAATCGATAGATAGTGAAGATTTTTGTTTTTGCAATGATGATGGAGAATATCATTCTTCATCAATACTAGGAACTAATAGGGATGGTGAACCATATTCCGCTTATATATTTTCACGTGAATTTAATAAACAAGAACCTCCTGTAGATTGGTTGCCAATGCAGGCAGAAGCAGGAGATCATTCAGTGATTAACTTTTATCCTGCATTTAATAAAGGCGATGCAACTGTAGCAAGTTATAGATTTGCTGTTAAAAAAGGAAATACTTATACCAAAATTTCAAATGAAAATATATCTATGTCAAATATTTGTGCAGCATTGACGAATGCTGAAATCAGCGATTCAAAAACTCTTTATTATCAAAAATTTGATGACACCGCAGATGCTCTTAAGTGCTATACAGTGAAAGATATGTCGTGGAATTCTGTTTTTATTAATAGTTCAACGGCTGGAATACCAAAGGCTTATGATCCTGTTTTCGATAATGATTATTGTAAAGTAGGTATCTATGCTGCGGAGTTAGGTATCGTTAAGGAAGATGGTTCCATAGACAACCCTTTTGGTACAGATTGGAATGTAATGGATACGGCTTCTAATAAAAAACCAAGCATTAATAATGTTAAATATGCAGACAATGAACAATCTGAAGATTTTTATAATAGCTACGGTAAAAAAACTGGTGGAATTTTGTCACAATATTCTCATTTTGTGTGGGGTAGTTGTGCATATGATTTAAGTTATGCATTTCTTTTTTCTGTTGAGGATAGTGGTGAAGGACAACTACATTGGACACGAGCTGGGCGTGGTGATACATATACGAGCATTGTCCTCGCCAAGGAATTTGGTAATCCACAACCATCAACTCATACAGTAAGTGTTGAACCTGTTGAGGAAGGTCATGGAACAATTACTGGTGGTCCTTTTACTGTTCCTGCTGGCACAACGTATACTGTAGACAACGTCAACAAAAAAATTGTTATTGGTAGTGGCGACGATATGGTTATTCAGTATACCGATGGTGGGGGTTATACACTCGATAAATGGATGATTGGTGAAGAAGAGGCTGAGAGTGGTACTATTACAGGTGATATAACGTTTACTGCCCAAACCAAAGCTATTGATCTTAAACCATTAACTCTTAGAGAAACAATAGGCGGTGAACAAAAGGATGTTCGATATTTTCCTATCGCTGGGGATAGCCTTGATGAGAACATTACATTTTACGATCAATACAAAAATCCTGTTGAAAAAACCGGACCTGACGGAAAATATCAACAAAGTGATTTAGGAGAAAGTAGAACAGGTCGCAGTCTTTTCTGTGTTAGTTATTATAGCGGGGAAGGCTCTTTCAAGACAGTTCGTACTGCTACAGATAAATGGGATAATGTTTTTGTTGATGAATCAGGTCAAACATATCCATATGAAGCAACTAAATTAACAGATACATTTCAAACGTCAAAACTTGTAGATAAAAAAGAAGGCACTGAATACGTTTATCGAATTAAAGATCTTGATAATGCACCAACAATAGAAGGTACAACCCTACAAGATATATGGATTTCTTATAATTGGTTTGGTTTTGGCACTCAAGGTTGGCAAAGCCAGTTTTGGTGTACAGTTGCTCCTAATAGCTCTCAAGCGTATGTTTGGCAAACTCAAAATTCATTAACACAGTGTTATCCCAATGGTCGCAATGATGGTATGTATAGCCATATTTTAATTGGCAGGACCTTTAACGCACCACAACCATCAACTCACGAAGTAAGTGTTGAACCTGTTGAGGAAGGACATGGAACAATCACAGGTGGCCCTTTTGATGTTCCTGAAGGCACTTCATATACTGTAGACAACGTCAACAAAAAAATTACTATTGGTAGCGGAGATGATAAAGTTATCCAATATACTGATGGTGATGACTGGATATTCGATAAATGGATGATTGGTGAAGAAGAGGCTGAGAGTGGTACTGTTACTGGTGATATAACGTTTAAAGCTCAGACAAAAGAAAAGCCAGTTCTTAAATCTCTTGACATTGATGGTGTTCATTATTTTCCAGTAGTGACTAAGTTTAAGGGAGTAACATTTTATGACGAAAGTCAACAAGAAATAAAACCAGCTGAATCTACAGGATATGAGGTATCAGATTTAAAAAATGCCCATTATTACTCAGGAGACGCACCTTTTAAAGCTGTAAGAAGTATTAACACCATAGATTTTGACACATTATATCCAGAACAAGCAAAAAGTGGAGGCGTAAAGAAGTTTAATTATAATAGTAATTGGGCTAAGAGTAACCTTAAATACGATAATGATAACCCCTTAGAAACAGTTGAAGGATTGGTAAATGATAGAGAAGAACGCGATATACCTCCTAAAATTGATGGTGTATCGCTTACGGATATTTGGAAATCTTATAATCCTTCAGCTTCAACAAATGGTTTCGGTGGCAACAGCGGGAGCTTTTGGTCTTGTGAAGCGTACAATGTGGACTACGACTACGCGTGGTGCTGGCGCTCGCAAAAAGGTGGGTCGGGTGAATGGACCAAACCCAACCGTGTCACCACTAGCGGTAAGTGCGTATGTGTCTCCCGGGTTTTTAATTAAAGCTCTAAACCTAAAATGGCCCAAAATATCTTGACTGGTGCGGTCAAGGATTTTGGGTCTAAATTTTTCATACGTTTTTATCTTATAAAATAAATTCCTATAGTTTTTTATATACTACTTTCTTGCGTGATATTTTTTAAGCATTGCTGAGGCAGGCATTTTTAAAAATTTGAAATCTGCCATTTTTCTATGTCAATTTTATAATGTTTCATTGCGTGAAGTTATATTGATATCAAGAGCGAGTAAGTTGGCGAGTCTAATTGCTTTGTCAATTTCAGCACTTGCTTTTCCGTTTTCTAGATGTGATATGTAACTAACACTATATCCTGTATAGTCAGCAAGATCTTGCTGAGTAAGGTTCCTCGATTTTCTTGCCTGAGCTATGGCTTTTCCAAAATCTTTTGAGTTGTTAATTTTCATGAAATAAATTATAACTTATTCGTACGACCAAATTCTTTAAATTTTTAAAATATTTATCCGTACGACTAAATTATGTTTCTAATATCCGTACAGAGTGCAATATTGAGGACGTTGGCAATGTTGCAATTGCAAATCGGGAGACAGAGACTCTTAGAAATATAACAATGTACTAGAATCCCCGAGAAAAGTGTTATTTTTTAAATTTCCCCTAGAAAAATGTTAAATTCTTTTAAATTTTCCTAAAGAAAAAAAATTTAAAATCGTTGGTCGCAAGCGAGGTTATTTTAGTAAAAATGATTCAAAAATATAGAAAGGGATATAAATGAAAACAAAGAAAAGATATGTAAAACCAAAACTTGAAGAGATCGAATTAGTTGTTAATGACATCATTACAGCTTCTAGTTGTCCACCTGTTACTTGCACACAGGAATGTGTAGGGCATACAGGGTGCACTATGGATAAGTGTTCTGAAAATCACTTACTTATAGATTAGACAGTTTAGGAAAGGGAAAATTATGAAAAATATAAAAATGAAATTATTTGTAAGCCTATGTTCTATATGTGCACTTGCATTTTGTATTTCTATGTGTGTTATAGGACTTAATCAGACTGGAGAGGCTGATAAGCCATCCCAGTTTGCGCAATCTGAATCAACTACCACTTCTAACAATATTCAAGAACAACATGCTTTAAAAAACAATAGTCAGACCCTTTCTTCTCAAGCATGTGTGCCTGAAAATATAGCTGATAAACCATCAGGTCATGTTGTTAAAATAGATAGTTCTGAAATGGAAAAAATAGTTAATGATTATCAAGAAGACGTTGTTAATGTTAAATCAAATATATCAACTAATCTATTTCGTCAAAAAACTGATCCTGATGATATAGGATGGAGAATAGATAAAGATAGTGAAGGCTATAACGTTTTGCATGTTGGAAAACCAGAAAATTACCATAACACTTTTGAGTCAACATTTGCTGAATATCAATTACACGGCTGGTATAACTGGAGAACCATGATTGACAAGGTAGTTATTGATGAAGAAGTTAGTTTTAAAAGCTGTAAAAGTTTATTTGGTTGTATTGATAAAGACACTTCTGGGTCTGTAAAACTAATGGATATTCGTCAATTTGAAGGGCTCGACAAAATTGACTTAACAGACAGCAAATTCAATGGTGACGCATCATATATGTTTGTTGGTTGCGATTGGGCTAATACAAATTCTCTTCCTAAAGGTTTAGAGAATGTTACTAATGCAAAAGCTATGTTTAATTATACTGCTGTGTCTGAAGCTAAACAAGGTAATGGATTTTCTAATGATATTATGCATAAAGCTGCATTTGAACTAACAGGCGCTACAAACCTAGAATTTGCTTTGGCTAATAATAAATTGTTTAAAGATTTTGATGGATCTAAATTAAAGTATGATGATCGTGATTTTAATATGAGCTATATGCTCTATAACGATCCTAAAGTACTCGAAATTGATATTAGAGGTTGGACTTCCTTTCCTAAAGACAAAGAAAAATCTGAAATGTGGACAGGAAAAATCATTAATGAAGATGATGTTTATGTGTATTGCGACGCTACAATTAGAGAAACTGTAAGTGAATCACTTCCTCAACCGACATCCACAGGCCATTGGAAATTAGAAGAGCCTACTGCTTGGTGGGGAGTAAGTCTAGATGGACAAACTTTATATTTATCAGCACTTCAAACCGACAATGCAAAAGAACAAAAAAAGGAGATTTTAGATGGCGGATTTACTATGCCTTGGGCTTCGTATGCAAATATAACATCTGTAGTTGTAGAAGGTAATATTCATTTAAAATTTAATAATACTTCTTGGTTGTTTTACGATAATTTAAAAAAAGCAAAGACATTTTCCGGACTAGATAAATTTGACGTTTCAAGAGTAACAGACTTTTCTTATATGTTTTGTAACTGTGAGTCATTAACAAATTTAAATTTATCGTCTTTTAATACTGCTCGTGCAACTACATTTAAACAAATGTTTATTGGTTGTAAATCATTAACTGAAGTGAATTTAACGTCTTTCAATACCGAAAAAGTTTCAAATTTTAGTTTTATGTTTTACGGATGCTCGTCATTAACACAATTAGACTTATCTTCATTTAGTTCTAGTCCTAATGCTAATCTTTCACAAACATTCTGTGATTGTAAGAATCTTACAACCATAAAAGCAAATTCAAGTTTATGGAAAAGGGAAACAACTCTTAGCGGCTTTATGCCATTTGAAGGATGTACAAACTTAGTAGGTCATAGTAAAACTGGTCACTCTACACCGTTTACATCTGACGATGTTAAATATGCTTTTGTTGACGTAGATGACGAAAACCCAGGTTACTTTACTGATATAGATTACGATCCTAGAGTAGCTAAGGCTGTTGTTTACCAAGACAATGACAATAAAGACACTCTTATGGAATTTGTATATGATGAAAACACATACATTCCTGGAGCTACAATTGAAGGTCATGAGCAATTTGGTAAAGTAAAAGAAGTATATAATATTAAATACTCAAGTTCTTATGAAGAATTATTTCCAGAATGGATTCACCAAGATGGCGAGGAGATAACGAGTCTCGTACAACCACATCACATAAACTTTGCAGAAAGTTTTAAAGATGCTAAATATTGTTATAACAAGGATGCTGGTCACGGAGGTGAACCTATTTCTAATTTAGATTTTTATTTTGCATCTATGAAAAATTTTGTAAGTAATGGTGATGAAAGTTGTGTTACAGGCTGGAATAATATACCAAGCAAAGTAGAGAGGTTGATTTCCTTGCTTATGGGTGCTAAATCTGCAGATTCAAAAACTGCTAATCTAGACTTAACAGAATGTACAAGCTATTCAATTGATGAAGTCTGGGATATGCTTAAAGGTACAGAATTTAATGGCAATCTTGTAGTTGGTGCTGATTCTTTTCCAGGAATTACTGGTTACGAAAATCATGGATCTCCATTTTCTGGATCATATTTTACAAATTGTATATTTAATGAAAATTCTAGAGGCGAAAAGTATGGACGAAATATTGAAAATTTCACGTTGATGTTTGCAGGTGATGAAGAAGTCCCTCATTCATATAAGTCTTTGGATTTAACAAATGTTGATTTTAGCCATGCAACTTCATTTAATATAATGTTTAGTAATTTACATGAATTAAAAAATGTAAAATTTAATCCTAATTTAACTTTAGGTGAAAGCTTAACATCCTTAATGCAAATGTTTTCTGGTTGTAATGCATTGGAATATATAGATTTAAGTTTTATTAAAAATACATCAAATATTACAGATGTATACGGAATGTTTTCTGGTTGCACAAACCTTCAGAAAATAATTGTAGATAGCAATTGGGCATTAACAGATGCATGTGAATCCTCTAAACATATGTTTGAAGGATGTACTTCCCTTGCAGGAGCCAAAGGAACTTCATTAAATAATATAGCGGAACGTTCTGGTAAGAGTGGCGATGATTTAACTAACAAGACCTTTGCTAAAATTGATAATTACGATGAGGCTCAAGGTGGAGTTCAGCCAGACGCTTGTGGATATTTTACTGGTCCAACCGCTCCTGTAGAGCCTGATTATTGTTGTATTAACATTGATGATGATACAGCAACAGCTGATACCCCTGCAACTTTATCTATTATTCAAGAAGCTTCTGATGATAAATTAGATCTTTCTTATAAAATTGATGATGGAAAGTGGATAAAGTTTAATTCGGAGGAGCATGAAGATTGGTTTATTGAGCATCTTGTTAAAGGCAATAAAGTTTACTTAAAAGGTGAAAATTATTTTGATGATAATACTCACCATGCCGGTTTTGCATCTAATATAGACATATATGGTGAAAAATATATTTTGCCTAATAAAATAAGTGTAAACAAAAAATTTCGAGTATCAGGAGAAGCTACATCACTTGTTTATGGGGATTTAACGGATGAGAGTATAATTAGAACAATACCTGGTGATGATGGTTGTTTTGCGTGGTTGTTTGGCAATATGGATGATTCAGCTAATCTTCTTTCTGTTAACTCAGGATTTTTGCCTTTTACCACACTAAAGAGTGAATGTTACAAGAGTATGTTTGATGACTGCACAGGATTAACTACAATACCTGAAGGTCTATTACCTGCTGAAAACTTAACTTGGGGTTGTTATGAAGGCATGTTTTATAGCTGCATAGGATTAACTACAATACCTGAAGGTCTATTACCTGCAAAAAACATAAGTGCCTATTGTTATTCTTACATGTTTGAAAATTGTACTTCTCTTGAAAAAGCACCTGACTTAATGGCTCCTATTGATGAATTAGATCCACAGATTACTTCAGGCTGTTATAGTAGTATGTTTAATGGTTGTTCTAGTCTTAAAGAGATAAATGTTGGTTTTAAAAAGTTTCCTAAAGAGGGAGATAGCTACTATACAAGTACGGATTCCTGGATGAATGGTGTGGCCTCAACAGGAATATTTAATTATATTGGAGAAGGCACACCAGAATATACTGATGGAGATTATGGTAACCCAGATGCTATCCCATGGGCAAAACCAGCACCTATAGATTGGAAACCAATGCAAGCAGAAGCGGCTGGTGAGGATAATCCTATTGATTTCTATCCTGCATTTAATAGTGCAAGTGAAGTAGCAGGTTATAAATTTGCTGTAAAGAATGGTGATGCTTACATAGAAATTCCTATGGAAAACATCACTATGGCAAAAATTTACGAAGCTTTGCAGCCAACAGAAGGCGAAAAAACAACTACACTTTATTATCATAAAGTAGATGAATCTGCACCAGCTCTTAAGTGTTACACAACTAGAGATATGGCGTGGAATAAGGCATTTGAGGGTGATCAAGGAGGACATGCAACGAGTTATGCTTCTGACTTTGTTACAAAATATCAAAAAGATAAATCTGGTAATAATAATGGTATAGAAACCGCACAATTAAGTGATAAGTTTGGTAGTAGTTGGAATGCTGAAAGTGAATACGATAAATTTATTCCATTAATAAACGAAGTTGAATATGGTAACGCTGATAATGATTCAGGTTTTTATTTCAGTTATGGACAAAATAACGGAAGGCTTTTGTCACCTAATTCATTTCAACTATGGGGTAATTATCATGCTACCGGTGGTGCAATGGTTTTTTATGTACTAAAAGACTTTAAAGGTTGGTGGACGATGGCTTTAACTTCTCCTTTTGCTGTTGTCCTCGCCAAGGAATTTGGTGCTACACAACCATCAACTCACGAAGTAAGTGTTGAACCTGTTGAGGAAGGACATGGAACAATCACAGGTGGCCCTTTTGATGTTCCTGAAGGCACTTCATATACTGTAGACAACGTCAACAAAAAAATTACTATTGGTAGCGGAGATGATAAAGTTATCCAATATACTGATGGTGATGACTGGATATTTGATAAATGGATGATTGGCGAAAAAGCGGCTGAGAGTGGTACTGTTACAGGTGATATAATGTTTAAAGCTCAGACAAAAGAAAAGCCAGCTTTAAAGCCACTAACTGTAGATGACCATCAATATTTCCCTGTTGCAGGTAATAGCTTAAGTGATGATATTACTTTCTACGATGCTGATGGAAATGAACTTTCAAAAACAGGAGCTGGCGGTAAGTATCAACAAAGTGATTTAACAGGTGCTACACAATACTCAGGTACAGGTTCATTTAAAACACTTCGTTCTATACCAGACATATGGGATAATACATTCTACATTGAAAGCGAAGGTTCAGCTACAACTTACCCATGTGAAGCTACTGGTGTGAAGGATTCTTTTAAAAGAGATCACCTTGTAGATGGTACAGAGGATACAGAGCAGGTATATAGATTTAATGGTAAAGAAGGAGAAAGAACAAACCCAGCGGAATATGAAGGTGTAAGTCTAACAGATATTTGGAAAGCTTACAATCCAGGCCAAACCTCAGATGGTTTTGGTGGGCAGTACGGCTGCTTCTGGTCTTCGTGGGCTAAATCTTCTGGTCAATATGGTGAAGCGTACCGCTGGGGCTCGAGAGCAAACGAGTGGGACTCCAGCAAACGAATCGGTTCCACAGGCAATTATGTCTTGGTTTGCAGGGAATTTAATCCAAAACCAATAACATACAGCCTTAAGACTGACGAAAACGGAGAATGGAAAGAAGGAGACACTACAGTAACATCTATTACTGTAGCTGGTGGAGAAAAAGTACCTAAAGAAGAGCAAACGATTACATATAAAGGTACTGATGGAAATTCGCATACAGTAACGGCAACTCCAAATGGTGGTTATGTATTTGATAATTGTTCATATGATGTGGGCACTAAAACCTTTTTTGCAAGCTTTAGAAGAAAGTCATTAACTGTTGATGGCCATCAATATTTCCCTGTTGCAGGTGATAGCTTAAGTAGTGATATTACTTTCTACGATGCTGCTGGAAATGAACTTTTAAAAACAGGAGCTGACGGTAAGTATCAACAAAGTGATTTAGGTGGCACAAAAGAAGGAACTACTTTCTGTGCTTCGTTCTACACAGGGGATGGTTCGTTTAAAACACTTCGTTCTATAGATACATTATGGAGTAATGCTTTTGTGGATAATTCTAGTGGAAGTTATCCTTATAGTGCAACAGAAATAACTGAAACTCTAAAAAATAAGCTTGTAGGTGGTACAGAGGATACAGAGCAGGTATATAGACTTAATGGTAATCCTAGTACAAGAGGGACTAAAGCTACATACGAAGGTGTTAGTCTAACAGATATCTGGAATGCTTACAATCCAGGCCATAGCTCATCTGGTTTTGGTGGGGCGACCGGCTGCTTCTGGTCGTCGTGTGCTGACAATAAGAATAACGCGTACCTCTGGAACTCGAACTACAGCGGCTGGCGCAGCATCCCCAAAGGCAATCCCGGCAGCTTTTATGTCTTGGTTTGCAGGGAATTTAATCCAAAACAAAAGAAGTCACTAACTGTAGATGACCATCAATATTTCCCTGTTGCAGGTGATAGCTTAAGTGATGATATTACTTTCTACGATGCTGCTGGAAATGAACTTAAAAAAACAGGAGCTGGCGGTAAGTATCAACAAAGTGATTTAGGTGGCACAAAAGAAGGAACTACTTTCTGTGCTTCGTCCTACACAGGGGAAGGTTCGTTTAAAACACTTCGTTCTATAAAAGACTCATGGAATAATACATTCTACATTGAAAACGAAGGTCAAGCTACAGCTTACCCAAGTGATGCTACTGGTGTAAAAGAAACGTTTATAAAGGATAATCTTGTAGGTGGTACAGAGGATACAGAGCAGGTATATAGACTTAATGGTAATCCATCTGGAGGAAGAACAGACCCAGCGGAATATGAAGGTGTAAGTCTAACAGATATTTGGAAAGCTTACAATCCAGGCCCAACCTCAGAAGGTTTTGGTGGGCAGTACGGCTGCTTCTTGTCTTCGTGTACTGAAACTTCTAAGAAGGCGTTCCGCTGGAACTCGGCCGCCGACATCTGGAGCAGCATCAACAACCGAAGCGATACCACAATCCATTATGTCTTGGTTTGCAGGACTTTTCAAAATACCTAAAACCCTAAAACAAACAAAATTCTCTCAGACTTCACGTCTGAGGAATTTTGTTTTAATTTTAAAATAAAATTTATAAATTTGTTTTAACAAATTAATTAGTGAGTAAGCAACTTTGAGTATTTGGTTAAGACTCTTGACACTATCTTGTTTACTTACCAAGAAAACTATTAACAACTTTAATTCTGGGTTTTGCGTTATCTAAAATTTATCTATCCAAAAGTCGGTATCTTTATTTTTTGTTTGTTCTGATAAGCCTATTGCTTAATGTTTGTGATAAATGTTTATTCTCCCCTGGGGCTAACGTATAAGTCTAATCCTAAGGAATGACAGATATGTAATACTTGTTTAATATTGCCACCCGCAATAATTAAAAATCTTCCCAAATTGTAAGATTTGTTTAAATAATTTACAATTGCAGCTTTAGGTACATAGCTTCGCTAATCCTCGTTAATTAAGCAGGCTGCATATAGTGGAATATTTACAATGCCGTTTTCTTTGCCAAAATTTTTGGTAGATGCTTTAATTATGTATTTGGAGTTGTATTTTTGCCTAAATGATTTTGCGCTTGTAGACCTTGTATTTTTACCTGATTTGACATCAATAGGAATTACACCGTCAGTTTTACTTCTTATAACAAATTCAACTTCGTGCGTGCTTTGAATACCCCAATAATATGGATGAATATTATTTGAAATTAATTGCTTCATTACATAGTTATCTGTTTACGCTTACATTCTATGTGTTTAATCTGTGTTCTATTAATCTTTTCATAATATGCATTTTTTGAAAAAAAGCATAATCATCATTTAATGCGGATTCTGAAATTCGGGTTTATTAAAATTATCTGCCACATTAGATTTTTAGTGAATTCCTGTTTTAACAATCAACGCTGAGGCAGGCATTTTTAAAAATTCTTAAATCCACCTAAACGAATAATTTTATCAGCAATTTTTTTTGCTACAGGGCCTATTTCTTCGGCAGATTTATATAATGCACTAGTGAAATTTGAATAAATATCATCATACCAACGTTTAACAATAGCTGGATTAATATTTGCTTGTTTAGCTTGATGTACTAATGAATCAAAATTTATATTGTCAAGGTTACGTTCTCCTCCAATACTAAAGGCCATATTACGTGTGCTCTCTGTATATATTACTGTGCTAACAAGATCATAAGCAGGGGCGAGTCGTAAGCTGTTAAGGTTTGAATTGTATAAAAGAGAAAAGTTTTTAATATGTGCATCTGTATTTCCTATTAAAATATTAAAAATAGTTATTTTCCAGAGTTTTTCAGTGTCACTTAGTGGATCTGACGAATAAGAGTTGATAAGCTCAATCATTTTTTTGAAATATGTTTTGTTATCAGTTTCGTATTTGTTTTGATTGTTAATATTTAGTGCCTGTGCAAAATCTTCTTGATGCAATCTATATGGTTTATACAATCCGCAAATTTTTTTCTTTGACAATATTCTGTCATAACGTTTTGTTGCAAACAAAATATTTTCTCCATTTTTTTCTTTTCCAATAATAAAAGCATCTGCTGTGTTTATTCCAAGTCTACGAGCGGTTTTTGTGCAAAGAAGTTCGTTTATAACAATATTTTTTAGCCTTACATGGCTTTGTTTTACAATGTGTGTACTTGGAGCTGTATATTTTGGTAGGTACCATTTATTGTTGCTTTCGTTTAAGTACAAGCCCACTTTACCAGATGCGCCTGTTAATGATAGGTGAGCTTCTTGTATCATTGATATTGATTTTGTTGCACCTTCTCTAGCTAGTTCTGCTATTTGTTGTTTGTTTATTGGTATGTATTCAGCTGAATATTTAGTACGGTCATCTTGATATACAATTATGGCTCCAAGACACTCTTGTCCTAGTATTAAAAGAATTGATAGATAGTCTTCTTGATTGATGTGCAAATTTTGAGCAATTGATTCTCGAAGGAAACCTTCAGGCAATAAACCAGAAAAGTAATTACGAGTAATGTCAGGACTAAATTGCTCTTTTGTTAGAGGCATACTGATAGAGATAGGCACTGGCTGTTCAGACTCCAGATAAGATTTACTGTATACAAAACAAGCATCGGTATAATTGTTACCAAAAATTTCCCCAACATTTATGAAGTCGCCGTTTTTTTCTATGTCAATTTTATAATGTTTCATTGCGCGAAGTTATATTGATATCAAGAGCGAGTAAGTTGGCGAGTCTAATTGCTTTGTCAATTTCAGCACTTGCTTTTCCGTTTTCTAGATGTGATATGTAACTAACACTATATCCTGTATAGTCAGCAAGATCTTGCTGAGTAAGGTTCCTCGATTTTCTTGCCTGAGCTATGGCTTTTCCAAAATCTTTTGAGTTGTTAATTTTCATGAAATAAATTATAACTTATTCGTACGACCAAATTCTTTAAATTTTTAAAATATTTATCCGTACGACTAAATTATGTTTCTAATATCCGTACAGAGTGCAATATTGAGGACGTTGGCAATGTTGCAATTGCAAATCGGGAGACAGAGACTCTTAGAAATATAACAATGTACTAGAATCCCCGAGAAAAGTGTTATTTTTTATTTAACTTTCCCCTAGAAAAATGTATAAAAGGAATTATTATGCACAGAGAAAATAAAAAATTTATCTATGGAGCTTTGAAAACTGGAGCAAGATCGAAAGAATATGAAACAGCACTATTATGGTTAAAAGAAGCTGGGTTTATTTATAAGGTTTATAAAGTGTCTAAATTAGAAAAACCATTAAAGTTTTACGAAAATGTTTCTTCATTTAAGCTGTTTCTTCGTTTTGCGAAACAGAAATAAATCTTAAGAGTAAAAGCTTAAAAAGCGCTATGAGCTCGAACAATCAAACAAAGAGTGTGAGGTTTTCTATGGCAAACTATAAAGCCCAAGAAAATATGACTAATGTACCTTTATATGTTTGCGGAGAATGGTTAAAAACTGTAGACGGTACTAAATTTACCAAAGTAACATCGGAAATTGAGGCATACCATTAGCATTTTTTAGAAACAAATTAATTACCCACAAATCACAATAATGCATCAATAAAAATTTCTTGGTGAGGATATTTACGCGAAGTTATATTGATATCAAGAGCGAGCAAGTTGGCGAGCCTTATTGCCTTGTCAATTTCAGCACTTGCCTTTTTATACTTGAAATCAAGCCATACAACAACTAGAGTTTTTTAAAAATACTTGAAAAATTGGGGGGGGGTTAATGTATAATAACTTACTCAATTATAAAGGAGATAGAAAAAATGATAGAAAAAAAGTATGAAAGTCCAAGACTTGAAATTATTGATGATTTCCAGGTCGACATTATTACTACATCATGTCAAGGTAATAAATGCCCAACTCATCAAGGATGTGTAATTGGAGACAAACCTCAACTTAACACATTAGACGATGATTTACCAAATCAATTTTAATAAGTAGGAAGGGATATATCATGAAATTTAAAAAGAAAGCAATAATTGGAGCAATTGCAAGTATAACAACAATTTGTTGTTTATGTTTGTGTGTGGTAGGATTTAATAAATCCGCCGACGTTAAAGATGAACTTATCAACTCAGAAGTTCAAAGTCAAAGTATTGAATCAGTAGACAATGCTGAAAACAATCAAGTTGCTGTAAAGTCAGCAGCTCCTGTTTTTGATTTTGGTGCAATTTCTAATCAGGAAACTCATTCTGCAGAAGCTGCGAAAGAAGCTCAACCTGCAGTTCCTGAAAAAGAAAATCAAAACAAAATCGAAAATCCTGCTGATGAAGATTTAGCTTTAGCTGCTGCCTATGAAGATAAAGTTGTAAATAAGCGTATGTTTATTGCTAATGATATTAAAAACGAAAATGATGTTAGTTGGAAAATTACTACAAAAGACAACGATAAAATCCTACACATTGATTCTGCTGGTGTTTATGAAAACGAGTTTGATTCATCCAATTTAGAAAGCTTTCAAAAAGATGGCTGGTATAGTCAAAGGTTAACAATCGACGAAGTTGTTGTTGATCATGAAGTTTCAATTGTTAACGGTACTAGCTGGTTTGGCTGCATTAGTAGCAAAAGCGAAAAAGGTGTAGTTTTATTAATGAATATCAAAAAATTCACTGGACTTCAAAATATAAAATTTAAACAAAATGGTGCTGACGCATCGTTTATGTTTGCTGGCTGTGATAATCCAGATGGTGTTGTCGAGACAGATTCCTTGCCCGGAGGTCTTGAAAACGTAACAAATGCATATGCTATGTTTTCTTATAATACTTTTTCTAATGAATTTTTAAATACTGCTGCAAAAGGTTTAACAAATGAAGCTGTATCAGATTTTGGTTATACTTTTGCTACTAGTAAAAATCTAACAAGTATGGAAATCTCTTCTTTAAAAATGACTGATTCATTAGTAGCTGATGGTGCTGCATATATGTTTTATAACTGTAATAAGTTAACTAACCTATACACTAACACTGAACTAGATTGGTCTGCAGCCCTTACAGGTAAAGCTACAGGTATGTTTAACAAGTGCTACAAACTATTTGGTTCAGATGGAACAATTTATGAAGATTACATAGTAGGCAGCAGTATATCTGGACCAGAATATTTCGCAAAAATAGATCAAAAAACAAATGATAATTTAGGTTTGTTTACTTATAATTCTTCAACATCAGAGCCAATTCTCGTGTCATTACAGACTGATGGCAATTGCGATTTTTATTTAGGACCATCAAGGAATAGCGAAAAAGTTGTCAAACCGTATACTGCTCAAGAAGGTGAAACTGTTACCATAAGTGATTCTACATCTTCGCAAGAAGGCGAGGATATGTATACTATTACCTTTGGAAGTGGTATTAGATGCTATGCTATAGGTTCTTTTGATTATTTTGTTTCAGGTATTGAGGGCGTACCACAAGAACTGAAAATAAATAAATCAGAGGTTTTTCTTGCAAAATCTACAGAAAAAGCTGATACAGTAATTACTTGGAATTTACAATCTTTATCTGCTAATTATAGTGATGAAGCACAAACTCTTGAATTTGCATCTGCAACATCTTCAAGTGGTGCTATTATTACATACGATTTAATTCTTGATGATTTACCTGCTGATACATTTTCTTTAGCTGGTAATGCACCTTATACAACAAATAAATTGATTTGCAAACCTCGTTTGGCTGCTGATGAATATACTATTAAGTTGCAGGCTATTTCGCCGACAACGGCAAAATTCAAAGCTAATTCAACTGAGCTTTGTGAAATAACTGTAACAATCAATAAGTCGCAAACTCCATATCAAATTGATACTTCTGCAGTCGTAGAGCACGGATCCATTACAACGGATCCTGCTACTAGTGCAAATGGTGGTGATATAGTAACGGTTATATGCACTCCAGATGAGGGATATGTTCTTAGAAAAGTTATAATTAAAGATGAAGCTGGTGAAGAATGTAATTGTGATTTATCTGAAATAAATCACAATCAAGTTACATTTACAATGCCTGATCATAAAGTTTTTATTGAAGCTACAACAATTTCAATATCCGGTATGGATGGTTATGCTATTTTTATCGATGGAGACAAAACAGAAAAACTCTATTGGGAAGAATTAAAAAATGGAGTTAAGCATGACAAATATGGTTATGCTCCAAGTTCTATTACAGATTTTTACCTTGGTGGTGCATTCAAACAGAATCGACATTTAAAAGAACTTAATATTAAAAGTACTGTTACTACACTTAAAGAATATGGTGTGCATATTAGTAAAAATTTAGAAACTTTAACATTTACAGCCCCTGAAAATCTTGTAATAATTGGTTATGATATGTTTGCTGATTGTTCAAAATTAAACAATGTTTTTGTTGGGGATAAGTTATTTGATAGTCGTAAGGATGTAATGACCGCTTTAGAGAATACTGGAGCAATAATTCATCCTGATGCTTTTAGGAAGACAGGTTTGAAAGATGATTATTTAATATTGTCAAATTCAGATTTGTCTAGAATTGGATTAAAAGGAAATGATGAGAGTTTTAACATTCCAGGTTTAATAGATAAAGGTAATACTAGAATTGGAGCAATCGGCAAAGATTTTAATTTGAGTGATTATAGAAATTTGAAAAAACTTACAATGGATGATGACTCAATTGGATACATATTTAAAGGTTTTAATAATGATAATTACAATATTGAGGAAATCGAATTCGCTGATTGCCTTAAGTATATAGAAGGAAGTTGTTTGAATTATTGCAAGAATCTTAGATTTGTGAAACTTCCTAAGGGAATTAAAGAAATTGGTTATAACACATTAAATAATTGTAAAAGCTTAACTAGTATAAAATATGGTGATCGTACTTATACAAAAGGAGAAAAACAAGAATTATTTGATGCTTTAAAGGCGAATGGTGTTAAATTTACAGAGGGAGAAGGTTTTTTGTATGAAACAGGTATGGAGAAAGGTGACTACGAATTTGACATCATTCCTGAAACTGGTTCATGCTCAATAAACAATTATCTTGGTAATGATGAAGATGTAATTGTGCCAGATACATTAAAAAAAGAAGAAGAACCTGAAAGTTATACTGTAGCTGAGGTAGGAGATGAATCTTTTCAGTCGCGTTATAATGTAAAATCTGTAGTATTACCAGAAACTATAACAAGTATAGGTTGGAGCGCTTTTAGTGATTGTTCCGCATTAACTACAATAAATATTCCACCATCAGTTACAAGAATAGACTTTCAAGCCTTTGCTAATTGTAGTAATTTAAATTCTGTTACTTTTAATGGAACAACATACACAACAGGACAAAAAAATGAACTTTTTTCTGCTTTAGATAAACAAGGTGTTTCTTATGATTCAAGCTTTTTAGACAACACTGGATTAGATTCTGAATTTATATATACTACTGATGGAGACACTGCTACAATTATTGGTTGTAATAGAAATGTTGAGACATTAGAAATTCCTGAAACAGTTACAGACTCATCTAACAATACTTATACAGTGGTTGGTTTAAAAAATGGATATAACGGATATATTACTGATCATTCCTTGAGCGGATTCTCAAAACTAAAGACATTAAAGTTGCCTGATACAATTAATTCATTTGGTGATAACGTATTTAATTTTTGTTCTCAACTTGAAACTATAATATATAAGGGAGCCTCATATACTGATACATATGAGTTGTACAGGAATATTCCAGACGTTTCTATAGGAATTAATACTTTCGATAATTCACGGATTATTTGTTCTTATTTCGTTTTAAATAATGCTAATTACTATAAAATTGGTTTTGACGATTCTGTTGAAAATTTTGTAATACCTAGCACATTTAAAATGGAAGGCGATGAACATACATATCATATTATGAAAATTGCAAATGAAACATTTACTGGAAAGAAGAATTTAAAGTCTATCAAAATAGGGGATGATATTTCATACATTGGTGATAAGTGTTTTAAAGAGTGTACTTCCTTAAATAAAGTTGAGATTGGTTCTGGAGTTAAATATCTTGGTAAGCAGTCATTTATGTCCGATCTTTCCTTAGTTTCTGTTTCATATAATAGTGTTACTTACAGTAAAGGTGACGGAGCAAGTTGTGTTGCTGCTCTAAAAGAAAATGGAGTAACTACTTTTGGGCCAGAAGATGGTTCATCTTGGAACAGACCTTATATTTTTGTTGAGTCTACCATGGATGATGAATTTTATTATAATGTTATAAGTGAACAAGATAAGACTATTAAGATAACAAATTACAATTACGATGAAAACGAGATCGAAATTCCATCTACATATAAAGGCTATCAAGTAGTGGAATTAGCAGATAGGGCCATTAAGGATAAAGTTGTTTCAAAAGTAACTATTCCTACAACTATTAAAAAACTTGGTGACCAAGCTCTCGCAAATAACGAAAATTTAAAAACAGTTGTATACAATGATAAAAGTTATGATAATTTGTATGATTTATACGAAGCATTAACTGCAGCTGGGGTTGAATTTAAAAAAGTCGGGTATAGTAGCGCTTTTTACCAATCAGGCTTAATTGATAATTATTTTATTCTTAATACAAACAATCTTAGTAAGTTAGGTTATACGTCAGAATCTACAAGGCTCACTTTGCCTAAAATTTTTAATAAAGATGGTGTTACTTATCATCTTGTAGGGATAGGTGATGTATTTAATTACAGCTGGGAACATTCTATACTTAATCAGGTGGTTTATGATGATGTAACATATTCTGACAGATATTCACTTATTAATAAATTGAATAGTGAGAATTTTCCTGAAGGCGTAAATCAAGATGCTTTTATATCTACGGAATTAATACAAAATATTGTTAAATTGGATTATGAAACATTAAAGAATGATCTTGGTTATGATGATGAGAATACTGATTTAACTATACCAAATACTTATAAAAAAGAAGGATTTGATATGCATATAGTCGAAATCAAATCTTATCTATTAAATAATAAAGAAAAGTTAAAAACAATAACTATGGGTGATGAAATTAAGAAAATTGGCTGGGAAGCTTTTGCTAACAATCCTAATCTTGAATCTTTTACCTTTAAAAATGTTACATATGGAGCTGGGAAAGATCAAGAATGTTTAGCTGCGTTGAAAGATGCAGGTATTGATACTCAAGACGATATTTTTATAGGTACTAAATTAGAGCCTGATTTTCAATTTGTGGAAAAAGAAGATGGTACACTCAAAATTAGTAAAAGCATAAAAACGAAAAGTAAGGAAATAACAGTTCCTGAAACAGTAGACGGAAAAATTATATCTGAGTTAGGTGATGAATCTTTCTATCGTCATGAATTAGTAACAATAAATTTGCCTAAAACAATTAAAAGAATTGGAAGAGAATGCTTTTTAGCCGCTGTTTATATTGAAACTATAAATTACAATGGGACAAAAGATGAATGGCGCTCTATTGAATTTGGTATGAATTGGAGTGGTATTCGCTTATTTCAGACTTTAACTGTACATTGTACCGATGGAGATATTGTATATGATCCGTCGTAATTAATTTTGTTTACAAACAGGCCCACAATATTGTGGGCCTTATTTAAATAATGCTAAAAACGCAAAACAACAATCAACTAGTTCAAAAGATAGCAGGCATCATCGTTGCTTTATCTATTACTGCTTTGGTGATAGATCGAGGTGGATATTATCCGCTAGTAACATATATTTGTGCAGCTGTTGTTATTGTCGCTTTTATTGCTTTTAGCATTATTACTAAAAAATTTCAATTATCGTTAGGCGCTATAATCCTATCGTTTATGTCCATTTTCTATTTAATATCTTCTCTAATAAATGGTCTTACACTTACGTCTTTAATTTATGTTTGTATTATGTTTTGTTTAGTGGCGTTTGCGTTGTTGATTTCTGTATTAGATGAGGATGCAAAGGTTTTTACTGTCAAGATATTAACAATAATTGGCATTATTAGTGCAGTATTTGGCATTATTTTAATGACAGGCCTTATTCCAATTAAAGAATTTTTCGAAGGCAATAGGCTCGCGTTTACTTTTGAATACTCTAATGCAGCAGGAATTTGGTTTGCGATTGTTGCTGCTATGTGTTGGATGACAGAAAATTTTAAATTTAGATTAGCCTCGTTATTGCCTCTTATTGCATTGTTGTTAACGCAGTCTATGGGTGCTATATTAGTTACTCTAGTTGTTGCTATTTATTTTGCTGTTGTATGGTTTAAGGACGAAGAACACTCCAAGCAAATGAATATATTAGCTATTATCGCGTTATGTTTATGCGTAATTGCTGGTATTGTACTTTGTGTTGTCTTAAATGAACGTATTGCTCAAGCATCTCAAACTTTTATAGAACGTATTATTCAGGTTTTAGATAGTTTTGGCTTATTGCTTACTCATCCATTTGGAATAGGTGCAAATATGTGGCAATACACATATCCTTATATTCAAACTGCTCAATATACAGCCGCTAACGTTCACTGTAGTTATGCTCAAATATTATTGGATGGTGGAATTATTGCATTTTTGCTATTTGTTGTATATTGTGTTTACAGTCTTGTTTTGGCGTGGAAGAGCAAGAATATATTTTGTTTTGTTTGCGCATCTATGATTTTGCTACATTCTCTTGTAGATTTCGATTTAAATTTTACGGCTATTTTTGTGTTGTTGATCTTATTTTTGGAACCTATTGAGTTCTCTGCACCTAAATTTAAAATCTCTGGTAAAGCAATTAAATGTATCAATTATGCAATGTCGGTAGTTGTTTTGATCGCTTGCGTGCTTGGTATATTCTTCTATACTCAGCAATTAGATTCAGAGAATATATATGATAGGGTTGAACAAGGCGAGGTTCCTAAAAGTATATCCGAGCTGCCTCCTTATATGTCTCGAGATCCTTATATTAAAAATTTATATATTAGTGCTCTGAGTGTTTCAGATAAAAAAGAAGAAGCTGCATACTACGATGAACAAATTTCAGCTGCTAACCAAGCATTATTTAAAGGTCTTGCGCTTGCAAAATGCGATAAGAAAAGCGAGGCTGTTCGCGTTGTTACAGATGAGCTCATGCGTCAACCTTATAATCTTCAATTTTATAAGGATGCTGCCAATTTTATTAATAGCATTGGTGTCAGTTTATCACGTAAGGCGCAATATAACAAAGCTGCAAAATATGCTAATTCATTAATTCATGAAGGACGAGCAGCTTGGTTAAATAATCAAAAAGAAATAGAACTTCTATAAAATCTATTAACGAATAATGTTAAAATATCTAATTTAGAGAGAAAAAAAGGAGACGATATGAAAATTGTAGGTATTACAGCGTGTCCAGCAGGTGTGGCTCATACTTATATGGCTGCAGAATTATTGCAAGAAAAGAGTAAAGAGCGTGGTTGGGATTGTAAAATTGAAACCCATGGTGCTGCTGGCCCGGATAACTTGTTAAAGCCTGAAGAAATCAAGCAAGCAGATTATGTGATTATTGCAACAGGCAAAAACCTTGAGCCTGAAGTTGTTAACAGGTTTGATGGTAAAAAAGTTTTGACTATTCCTATTTCTAATGTGTTAAAAGAAGTTGATGCTATTTTAGATGATCTTCCTAAGAATGCTAAAGTTCAAGGTTCATCTGAGGATAAGGATGAAGCTAGTGATGACGGTGGAATTAATCTTGGTGCTGGAACTTCAGGTGTTGTTCAGCACTTGATGAGTGGTGTATCTGCTTCTATCCCATTTGTTATTGCAGGTGGTATCATGATGGCTATCGCTGTTGTTATGGATAAATGCGGTATGCCAATTACTCCTTACAATCAGGACACGGGAGAGTGGGCCTCGATTTCTTGGATATTCAACGAACTCGGTTCTCTAGGTTTTAAGTTTATGATACCTATAATGGGTGCTGCAATTGCCCGTTCTATTGGCGGTAAACCTGCCTTTGCAGCTGCATTTATTTGTTCTTATGTAGCTAATGAGCCAACATTGATTAATGCCGAAACTGGAGCAGGATTTTTAGGTGCTGTTGCAATTGGTCTAGCTACTGGTTATTTTGTAATGTTACTTAATAAGATTAAGTTACCAAAACAGGTTCAACCTGTTATGCCTTTCTTTGTTGTGCCTGTTGTAGCATTACTCGTTATGTCATTATTCACAATGTTTATTGTGGCTCCTATTGCTTCATTCTTAATGGCTGCACTTTATAATTTCTTAACATCAATTCCTACAGAATATATGATGCTAATTGGTGCATTACTTGGTGCTATGACTGTTGCAGATATGGGTGGTCCAATTAATAAAGCTGCTTGGTTCTTTGAGATTGGTATGGTATCTAGTGGTATTTATACTTGGTATGCTGTTGGTGGTGTATGTCAGATGTTACCTCCAATGGCTGCTGCAATTGCTTGTTGGGTTCGTCCTAAATTATTTACAAAGCAAGAGCGTGGAGCCAGTGTAACTACATTTATTGTTGGTGCTACAGTTGCTACAGAGCCTGCTATTCCATATGCATTGGCAGCGCCTTTGCCTATGATTAGCGCTAACGTATTATCTGGTGCTATTACTGGTGCACTTGTTATGTTTTTAGGTATTGAGCGTACAGCTCCATCAATTACTATTTTAGATCCGTTGTTTGGTCTAGCTAGTCCTTGGTATTGGTGGTATGTGGCCACAGCTGTTGGTATTGCATTAAATGTATTGTTTATTGTTATCTTTAAAACTATATGGATGAAAAATAAACAGAAAAAGGCGGAAAATAAAAATGAGTAATATTGCTCTTAGCGCTGATAGTACATGTGATCTATCTAGCGAACTAAAAGATGAATATAATGTTGTTTATTATCCTTATTGCATTATTTTAGGTGATAAGGAATATAGAGATAATGTAGATATTCATCCATCAGATATTTATAAGGCTTATCATAAAGATGGCTCATTGCCAAAAACTGCCGCAATTAGTGTTGGAGAGTACTTAGAACATTTTAAGAAATTAAAAGAAAGTCATGACGAAGTAATCCATATTACTTTAGGCCATGCCTTATCAAGTGCTTGCGATAATGCAAAGTCTGCTGCAGAACAATTAGATGGTGTCTATGTTGTTGATAGTTGTAATTTATCAACTGGTACTGGTCAGCTTGTAATTAGAGCTGGACGTATGATTAAAGATGGTATGGATGCTAAATCTATAGTTTCTGAACTTGAAAAAATAAAAGAACATGTACATGTTTCTTTCGTACTCGACACACTCGATTTTATGGCTGCTGGTGGACGTTGCCCAACCGTTGCTGCAAAGGCTGCTGGTATGCTTAAATGCAAACCGTTACTTAATGTTGATAATTCTGATGGTTCACTGCATATGGGTAAAATGTATAGAGGAAAGTTGAAGAAGGTATTACTTAAATATATTGGCGATCAGCTTTCTCAATATGATGATGTTGTACCTGATGATGTATTTGTTACTAACTCTGCAGAGTTAGAGGATGATATTCTAGAGGCTGTTAAGGCTGAAGTCAGGAAATATGTTCCTTTTGAGAGAGTTCATGAAACAGTTGCTAGTTGTACAATATCAAGCCATTGTGGGCCAAGATGTTTTGGTATATTGTTTGTAACAAAGTGGGATTAAGGAGGAAATTATGGAACTCACAGTAAGTGGTAGAGGTTTTAATGTAACAGATTGGATGCGCGAGTATTGCGATGAAAAAATCGGCAATGCTGCACGAGTATTTAATATTGATCCGTTAACTATAGATATCGTGTTAGGTTTGGAAAAAAATCCTGCTAACCCAGTTCCGGCACGTTGTGAAGTTACACTTCGTGCTCAAGGACATGTTATTCATGTTGAGGAATTTGAAGAGGAGATTCATGCTGCAATTGATGTAGCAGCTGCCAAAGTTACTCGTCAGCTCAGAAAATACAAGACTCGCGTTATGGACAAAAAGATTTTAACTCAAGAACGCGAAGCACAACGTGCTGTTGAAGGTGCTGGCGGAGAACTTGATATTGAAGCCTTGATGGATGATTTGTCTGAAGAAGATATTGTAAGAACAAAAGAAATTGAACTTACTCCTATGACAAAAGATGAGGCAATTATTGAGTTTGATTTGCTCGGACATGATTTTTATATGTTTAAGGATGCTGACACTAACAAGGTTTGTGTGCTTTATCAAAGAGTTGATGGTGGCTACGGTCTCATCACTGAAAAATAATGCAAAATCAAAATGATTTAACAGATTTATTTAAAACTGCACTTAGTAATGCTGGTTTTGATAGTAATGTTGATATAGGTTTAGAACGCCCTAAAGACGAGTCTAATGGAGATTTTGCTTCTACTGTGGCAATGCGTATGGCAAAGTCAGAGCATAAGGCTCCTCGCCAAATAGCAGAGGCTATCGTAGATAATTTTCCAGAAAATAATATTGTTGAATCTATTGATATAGCAGGTCCTGGTTTTATTAATATAAAGCTATCACAAGGAACCCTAACTGATGTTGTTGAGAGGATTAGGTCTCAAAAATATGATTATGGTTGTGGCGTTATTGATTGTGATGACAATATTAATCTAGAGTATATATCTGCAAACCCTACAGGACCTATGCATGTAGGCCATGGCAGATGGGCAGCGTTAGGGGATAGTATTGCTCGCATTATGAAACATGCTGGGTATAATGTTTATCAGGAGTTTTATGTCAATGACCATGGCGTTCAGATGCAACTCTTTGCCAATTCAATCTATGTAAGATATCGTCAAATCAAAGGCGAGGACGTTGAAATGCCTGACGATGGTTATGGTGGAGATTATGTGAAAGACATCGCTCAAAAAATCTATGACGAGAACAAAAATGCTGATATAGATTTTATTAGAGACTATGGTTACAAATACATGATGGATGTTATCAAACACACTCTTGCTCAATTTGGTAATGAGTTTGATATGTTCTTTTCAGAGAGTAGTTTATATGACGATAATTTGATTGAGGCTGCGTTAGATGAGTTTAAATCTAAAGATTTGATCTATGAACGTGATGGTGCTACATGGTTTAAATCCACAGAATTTGGCGATGACAAGGATAGGGTAGTCATTAAAGAAAATGGCGAGATGACTTACTTTTTATCTGATTGTGCTTATCATAAAAATAAGCTTGACCGTGGTTTTAACCACTTAATTGACATTTGGGGTGCGGACCATCATGGATATATTCCCCGCATGAAAGCTATGATACAAGCTTGGGATAAATTGCCAGATTCTCTAGAAGTATTATTAGGTCAGCTAGTTAATTTATTTAGAGATGGCGAGAAAGTCCGAATGAGTAAACGTAGTGGAGATATGATTACGTTCCAAGAGCTTATTGACGAGGTTGGTGTTGATGCTACAAGATATCTTATGTTGTCAAGAAGCTCTGATCAGCAAATTGATTTTGATATAGAGCTTGCTAAGAAACAAGACTCATCAAATCCTGTATATTATGTTCAATATGCTCATGCACGCATTTGCTCAATTTTACGTAAGGCTTATTTAGACCTAAAAGGTTTTAGTGGGTCTCAAGGCGCTGACGAGGCCAGAGTTGAATGTATGCCTATTGAAGAGATTGCTGAAACTCTTATTTGTAATCCTGAGCTTAAGTATTTAGAACACGAGAACGAACTTGAACTTTGCAGGTTGATGGATAGTTTTCCTGAGGTATTAAAGATGGCTGCACTTCAACGTGCGCCACATAAGCTCGTTAAATATTCACAAGATCTAGCTCACGCATTTCATCTGTTCTATACCAATTGCCATGTTATGGCTGAAAGTAAAAAGATACGCAAAGCAAGGCTCGCACTTTGTGATGCTGTTAGAATTACTCTTGATTTGACTTTAGGTTTACTTGGTGTATCTGCTCCAACTAGGATGTAGATGGAAATTGTTGATATCCTACAATATTCAGTTTTGGGAGCAGTGGCTCTAATTGCTGCTATTATCGATGGAAAAACTCGTAAAATCCCTAATTGGCTTGTTTTAATTTTGATAATTTTATGGATTGGCTTTGCAACATATAGAAGCTTTTGCCTCGATCAATTATTCTACATTTTTACTTGTCTGTTAACAGGAATTGGTCTTTTCTTATTGATGTTGTTACTTTTGTATTTAATGAAAGATAAAAATGCGTTCGGAATTGGAGATATTAAATATTTATCTGTTGTTGGACTCTATCTTGGTTTTTATTCAGCCTGCATATGTATTATTTCTTCTTGTGTTGCCTTTGTAATTTATTCATTGATATCAAAAAAGAGAGTTGCTGCCTTTGCTCCTTTTATACTTGTTGGTATTATTATTTCTGCTATAATACATATGTTGTCGTAAATTAGGAGGATACATGGCTGGTAAAGAAGAAAAAATGTCATTAGGCTCTCGCTTAGCCTATACATTTGGGGCTTTTGGTAATGATGTTTTTTATTTTGCGTTATCTACGTATTTGATTAACTTTATTACTTCACATTTATTTGACACAGGTGATCCAAATCTTAACAATACACTTGTTGGTGTTGTCACGTTAATTATCATGGTATTGCGTATTGTTGAGTTGTTTATTGATCCGCTCATTGGTAATGCTATCGACAGAACAAAAACAAGATGGGGTCATTTCCGTCCATGGATTGTAATTGGTGGTGCTATATCATCAATTATATTATGTATATTATTTACCAATATGGGAGGTCTTGTTAAAACAAATCCATGGTTGTATCTTATTATTTTCGCTTTCTTGTATATTGGTATGGATATCTTTTATTCTTTTAAAGATATCGGTTTTTGGTCAATGTTGCCAGCTCTTACTTTTGATTCACGCGAACGCGAGAGAACTGCTACATTTGCTCGCGTAGGTTCATCTATTGGTGGATCACTTGTAGGTGTTGTGGTTATGCCTATTGTTTTGTTTTTCTCGCTAAATAATAATGGAGGTACTGGAGATGAAACTGGTTGGCTCATGTTCGGTTTTATTGTAGCTGCAACTGGTTTTATAACCGCTATTGTAGTTGGTATTTTCACTCATGAAAAAGAGAACGAGCTTCGTCTTAATCAAGAAGAAACAAAGGGTATTTCTGCAATATTAAAAGTGCTTGTTAGAAACGATCAATTGCTATGGACAGCTATTGGTTATATTCTTTATTGTTCTGCAATTTATTTAGTAAACTCACTTGAGTTATATTATTTCCAGTATATTATGGGTTACTCGGAAGGCTTTGCAATACTTCAAACTATTAATATGTTTGTAGGTGTGATTTCTGTTGTGTCGTTTCCTAAGCTGTGTGAGAAGCTTGAACGTAAGCCTCTTATACTCGGTTGCTTTGTAGCTATGCTTGCAGGATTATTGTTATTTGCTTTTGCAGGAAGCAACTTTGCATTAGTTTTGATTGCTGCAGAACTTTTCTATATCCCTCAACCACTCGTATTCTTGGTAGTACTAATGACAATTACTGATTCTGTAGAATATGGTCAGGTTGTTTTAGGACACAGAGACGAATCGCTAGCGTTATCTGTAAGACCTCTATGTGATAAGTTTGGTGGTGCTGTATCTAATGGTGTTGTAGGACAGACAGCTATTCTCGCAGGCATGACAACAGGTGCTACAGCTGCTACAATAACTCCTGATGGCGTTATGATATTTAAGATTATGATGTTCGTAGTTCCTGCAATTTTAATTATTGTTGCGGCTATTGTTTTCATGAAAAAGATCGAGCTTACTCAAGAGTTGCATAGAGTAACGATGAAGATGCTCGAGCTTACTTGGGTAAGAGACCATGAAGATACAAATCTTGTTTCTGACGAAATTAAAGAAGAATTAGAAGCAGATAACGAAAGAATTAAAAAGAAGCATGGTGCTAAATAGTTAATTTATAAGCGTCGTTTTTAGAGATGCCACAGAGCTGTAAAAGTTTTGTGGCATCTTTTGTACTAAGTTTAGATAAGTCTAAATCCCTACATAATTCAATTTTCTTATTGTAGTTTTCTTTAAGTTCTTCTTTACTTGGCTTGTCAATTACAATTACAATTTCGCCTTTTTCTATAGGTTTAATTTGATTAGCGAGGCCTATTTGCACATCCTCATGAATTTTAGTTAGCTCTCTGCATACAGCTATTTTTCTCTCTGGTAATACTTTTGCTATTGTGCTTAGAGCTGAACTTATTCTTTTTGGACTCTCATAGTAAATTTGAAGACAATCTTTGTTTAAAGCTTTAATACGATCGGATTCTTTTCTTGGAAAAAACCCTCCAAAAAAGAATTGCTGCGAAGTAAAACCGCTTGCAACATATGCGGTAATTGCCGCACATGGACCTGGTATTACTTCTATATCGATATTGTTTATTCTTGCTTCTCGTACAAGTTTTAATCCAGGGTCAGATACTCCCGGGGTTCCTGCATCTGTGCAGTATGCAATGTTTTTGTTTTGCTTTACAATTTTATTTGCTTGCTTCTCAATGGTGTTTTCGTCCATACGCCTAACTTGAGTTTTAATGTTGAATTTAGATAGAAGTTTAGAAGTAACACGTGTGTCTTCTGCATAAATCACATCAGCAGCCTTCAATGTATCTAGAAGACGCTTAGATACATCATCTAAATTTCCTATTGGAGTAGAACATATACTTATCATTTTATTGTTATTGACTGAATGATAGGTTGATTTGCCTTTGGAATTGTACCGTTGTTGTCTGAAGGTTTTGCTTCATTACAGATTTTATCAACTATCTCAATTCCGCTTTGTACATAACCAAAGCATGCATATTGACCATCTAAACTAGAATTTGTTTTTTGCATAATAAAAAATTGACTTGATCCACTGTCATTTGATTGTGATCTGGCCATTGATATCGCGCCACGTGTATGGGCAAGAGTATTGTTTATGCCATTAGATGAGAATTCTCCTTTGACTTTATCTGGAGATCCGCCCGTTCCGTCACCTTTAGGGTCTCCACCTTGCATCATAAAATCTTTAATGATTCTGTGAAATGTAAGGCCATTATAAAAGCCTTGATTAGCAAGTTTTTTGAAGTTTTCTACAGTTTTGGGAGCTTGATTTGCATCGAGCCCTACAACAATTGTTCCATAATTTTTAATAACGATCTCTGCAGTATCGGTTTGGTTGAAGTTATTTTCGCTATATGTGACTTTTTGCTTTTGACTGTTACATGCACAACCAACTAAACCAATCAAAAGAACAGGTATTATAAGTAAAATTACAAGTGTTGTTTTTTTCATTGTAGTCTCCTTTGTTTATTCAAATTATATCAAATATGCTACAATAGCTTTTCGTAAAATCATGAATGAATTTACAAACATAACCGAAATCATAAAAGATTGCATTTCGAATGACATTTTTATAGCTTTTACAATGGTAACTGCCATTTATTTTTCTATTAGAATGATATTTCCTCAGTTTAGGTTATTCCCGCAAGCAATAAAGGCACTTTCTGATTCAAGCGATGACGATAAGGGTATATCACCTTTTCAAGCTTTTATGACAGCATTAGGTTCACGTGTTGGTGTAGGTAATGTTGCAGGTGTTGCTACAGCAATCGCCACTGGAGGCCCAGGAGCTATTGCTTGGATTTGGGTATTTGGACTATTTGGCTCTGCGGTTGCTATTGTGGAAGCAATGCTCGGGCAAGTTTTTAAAATCAAAGATGGCGATGAGTATTTAGGTGGCCCTGCTTTCTATATTTCTCGAGGTCTAAAAAATAAGAAGATTGCTATTCCTGTTGCTTATGCTTTTGCTATATGCTCGATTATTGGCCTTGGCATTTTAATGCCTGGGGTCCAAAGCAATACAGTTGTCAATAGCATTACACAAGGTTTTAATACAGATAAAAATGTAACTGTTGTTGTTACTTCAATCATTATTGCTATTGTCATTTGGGGAGGCATTAAACGAATTTCAAAATTTGAATCTATATTTACCCCTATTAAATGTATCGGTTATCTAGCATTTGCCATTGTTGTAATTATTTATTATAGCGAGTATATTGGTATTGTTTTTCAAGCTATACTTTCTTCCGCTGTAGGTTTTCATCCATTATTTGGAGGCATTGTTGGTTCAGCTGTGAACATGGGAGTTAGACGTGGACTTTTCTCTACGGATGTAGGATACGGTCCAGGTGGTACATTTGGTGCTGCTGCAAGGTGTGATCATCCAGTAAAGCAGGGCTTATTGCAAGGCGTATCTGTATTGTTATCAACACTTGTTATATGCACTGCTACAGCATTGGTTATATTGTTATCAGGATGTTGTGAGATCATAGATCCTTCCACTGGTTCTGTTGTATATCCAGGAAATGAATTTAGCGGAGGAATTGTTGCAGGTGCTGGTTGGGTTCAAGCAGGTTTAAACACTTGTCCGGTGCTACATGGTTGGGCGCCACAGATTCTCGCCGCTATGATTGCAATATTCGCAACTGGTGCCATTGTTGGTTATTATTATGTAATAGAGACAAATGTACGTTTTGTTATGCACGGCGCAAGCAAGCGTGCAATGAACGTTGTCAAATGTATATTTATTTTTACTTTGATATTTTCTACCATTGTTGATTCTTCCGCCACATGGAATTTAGTTGACGTTGGACTCGGTATATTAGGTTGGATTAATTTTATATCCTTATTTATATTGTCTCCAATAGCAATTAAAATTATGAAAGACTATTCGCATGATTTGAGGCATGGAATAAAACCAAAATTTGATCCAAAAAGATACGGAATAGAGGATGAAACTGGCGCTTGGGGGGCATAATCATGGAAGCTTTAGAAAATGGAACGCAAGTAGTAAAAGATGTAATATCTAGTGATATTTTTATTGCCTTAGTACTATTTGTATCTTTGTATTTCTCTATAAGAATGATATTTCCTCAGTTTAGGTTATTTGGTTCTGCATTGAAGGCTCTATCAGATTCTAGTGATGATAAAAAAGGAATATCTCCATTTCAAGCTTTTATGACAGCATTAGGTTCTCGAGTAGGGGTTGGAAATGTTGCTGGTGTGGCTACTGCTATTGCCACTGGAGGCCCGGGAGCTATTGCTTGGATTTGGATTTTTGGCTTACTGGGTTCTGCAATAGCTATAGTCGAGGCGGTTTTAGGCCAAGCATATAAAATTAAAGATGGTGATGAATATTATGGTGGCCCGTGCTATTACATTATGCGTGGTATTAAAAATAAAAAGATAGCAAAACCATTTGCTTACATATTTGCGTCAATTGCTGTTTTGGGGATGGGTGTATTGTTACCAGGAGTTCAGAGCAATACTGTTGTTAATAGTATTCAACAGGGCTTTGGCACTGATAGATTTATAACAGTAGTTGTAGCGGCTATTGTGATTGCCTTGATTATTTGGGGAGGAATTAAGCGTATTGGTAAAATCGAAGGAGTCTTAACACCTCTAAAATGTATTGTATATATTGCATTTGCAGTAGTTGTGATTGTATATTATAAAGATTATATAGGTACTGCATTCAATGCAATTATTAGCTCTGCATTTGGTTTAAACCCGTTATTTGGAGGGATCTTAGGTTCTGCAGTTGGTATGGGAGTTCGTCGTGGAATATTTTCAACTGATGTAGGTTATGGTCCAGGAGGCACTTTTGCTGCAGCTGCTCGCTGTGAACATCCCGTAAAGCAAGGTTTACTTCAAGGGCTTTCAGTATTGTTATCAACTTTGGTTATTTGTACTGCTACCGCATTGGTAATTATTTTATCTGGTACTTGTACTGTTGTTGATTCAGGTGGAAATATAATTTTCCCTGGTGTTGAATTTGTTGGAGGCATAGAAGCTGGTGCTGGTTGGGTACAGGCAGGCCTTGATACCTGTCCAGTTTTGCATGGTTGGGCACCACAGATCCTCGCCGTTATGATAGCAATATTTGCTACAGGTACAATTGTTGGTTATTATTATTTAATTGAAAGTAATTTGAGATTTTTAATAGGTAGGACAAGCAAGACTGCACTTTCTATAATTAAAATTATATTTTTGATTACGCTAGTTGCATCCACAATGATGGAATCAAACTTTATTTGGAATACAGCTGATATTGGTATGGGTTTGATGGGTTGGATGAACTTAATTGTACTGATGATTCTTTCTCCAAAAGCAATTTCCATTGTAAAGGATTATAGCAAAGCATTAAAGGACGGAATTAAGCCAACATTTGATCCTGATAAATATGGAATTGATGATGATACATGCGCTTGGGACTTGAAGTAAACGTTATTAATAAATAAGCCAATAGCGCAATATATTGCATTAAATGTTCAAGTAAATACAAGATCAAATCAAGAAATACGGGTGAAATTTCTTATTTGCACCCTTTTTTTAAATGTTGCAATATTCATCAAAAATTCAACATTGCTAAACCAGGTATTATTTAATATGTAGAATTTATGACACATGAACAAGGCGATAAAAAGGGGACAAAATAGTCATTTCACCCCGATAATTTGTTTTTATCGTGCATATTTGTCTTTCTATTCGTATAGCGTCATCATTCATATTGCGTTCTAATTCATATAGTACCATCATACATATAGCGTTATCATTCATATTGCGTCCCTATCAAAAAAAGCCGTAAATAATGCATTTTGTTTTTTGCAAAAATTTTTGGCGTAAATCCGCGGCTCTTGTTTACAGGCAATTAATAATTTATTTGCTATGCTGTTCATGATGTAACGATTTCTTATTTGCGCAGGTACAATAGTGTAAACTTTCCATTTGTCATACAAAAGAGCATCTTTTCTACGTTTATCTTTTTGGCTCTGCACTACGTTTTCATGATATTTTTTACTATCATATTCTATAGCTACTTTATAGTGCGAATTGCACATATCGGGTTTGATCCTTTTTTGCCCAGAAATATTCTGCGCTTGGTAAGATGGTAATATTGCTTTATTAAGCGAAAATTTCTTGATTTGATATGCTCCTAAATATCGAGGTCCACATAACATCAAGTATAATTTTGATTCAGCAGGCGAGGCAGAATTATCGTTAATTGTTTTTGAAGCTATTATTGCCTTCTTTATTCCTTTTATGTGTTTTCCTTTAAGGCAAGAAATTCCTTGTTTTATTGCTCTAGCTGTTGTGTATTGTAATACGTTAATTAGTTTATGATCGTCTTTCGGACCTGCGATTGTATATGTACCACATAATTCCATGCCAAACAGCATGGCATCATAGACCGAAAAAGTTTCGCATAACTGTAAAAATAAAAGAGCCGGTGATGGAATAACGATATGATCAAAAATAAGCTCTTGTAATTTTGTATTGTTTGTGGTGATGCTAACGAAAGATTTCTGTGGTATGTCCGTCTGAACAACATGATTTTTGACGGATTGAAGTTTGCATCTTTTGTTCGTATCGAAACATAAACAATCAATTTTTAGCTGCTTTTTATATATAAAAAAGATCAGTTCCTTTATTTTTGTAATCTCGTTTGATTTTGGCTTTCTTGTATTGGAAAGCGAGATATTGCTTTTTTGAATACTTGCATTATATCCTCGTGCGATTCGTAGAATTAAAAAAGCCGATACGTGTGAAACAACAAATTTCGATTTATAGCTCATGTCCCTCCTTGCTAATAAGTCTTTTTAAAATAGATTAAAGTTCGATTAGGTTATATCTTTGTATAAAAATTACCCTTTGCAGTGGACATGGCTTTGAACGCCACAAGCGATTAATTGTCAACTAGCTTCTGCGTAGAATAGTGTAGCAAAATAAAATTAATTCGTACTAATTATTACTGATAAATTTATTATCGATAATCTTTATTATATGAATATATGCATTTCACAATTATTTTTATTGCACAACTGTATGTTTACCTATTGACAAATCAATTTTGGCGAGTATAATGGCGAGCTACACCTACGTTTTACGGCTACGTTTTTGCAATATATGTTATGTACTTTACAATGTAGGTTGTGTACTTTGAAAAGATGGGGGCGACCGGTTTCGACATGTGACGAGACTGAAGTCCTGCAAGTCGTGGTCTCCTAGTTCCACGTTAAATATTAGGTAATGTCAAATTTAATTGACAAAACTAACACAAATGGGGCTTATGCCCTTGCTGCTTAAATTAATAGCAGCACGCTAATCTCTATGACTTCCTCTAATAGGGAGCAGCGTCGTTTTTAGAGGGATGCTAGTTTGGTAGTTGCTTGAGCTCCAAGCTAAAAGATTTCTCAAGCACTTGCACAAATCGCGTGTCAGCTAGCATGTTTGTGCTCGTAATGAATAGTTGACTAAACTTGTAGATGGGTTTTGGGTTTGTTGTATGGACCGGAGTTCGATTCTCCGCGCCTCCACCACTCTTAACATAATTTATCTTGAGCAGTCAGTACTGCTTCAGTGAGTACTTCCGTAAATTTATTTTTAAATTCATCAATTGTGTCGTTGTATTCTGCGATACCTATAGGAATATCGACAGCATGGATAACATGGTCTTTACTATCTTTAAAATATATTTTGTTTCTTAGTGTATTAGCTATAAATCCTATTACGAAAGCAGAAATAATTCCGCATGCTGGCGTAATCCATTCTTGAAATAGAATGCCTAGTATTATCGATGTAATCCCAAGTAAAATAGAAGCTACAAATAATACGTGTCTTATCCTGTCATAGTTAGATTTAAAGTTTGTAAGCTCATTTACTTCATCTGTAAGTCCAGAATGCCAAGCTAGATATGCAACAATAAAATCGTGGCTTCTTACTTTCGCAAAATTCAATAAATCATAAAGTTGTAATTTAAAATAGCCTGTTGAGCAAACTCCAAATAAAAAGTTTATTGTTCGTTTATCGATAGAATCAATTGATCTTGCCCTATATGGGTTTTTAGAATAGTTTTTGTTTTTAAGCTCAATTTCAAAATCACCAGAATGCAAATGTTTTATTTTTATTTTTTTCATATCATTTAAGTGTAGAACACTGGCTGCTATGTCATATACATGCTCATGATTCCAATTTTTAAGTCTTACTATTAAACAAGGATTTAGGTCTGCTACTTTTGTATTAGATACTGCCTGTTCTTTGAAATGACGTTTATATCTAATAAGAAGTATAAGACTAATTATTGAGAATAAAATACAAACTGGAATTGCTATTAGAGGTAGTATTAGTTTATAAACATCTTTTTGACGCTGATCATGCCATGCAGATTCGTCTTTTAAAATTTGAGTTAATTTAGTTTGATTATTGTGACTAATATTTGCTTGAGCGTTTAAATTAGATAGCCACGCAGCAGGAAATACAAGCCTTAACTCAGCATTTGTTTCCGCCGGAACAACATCATTTTTTAAAGTAACAATACCAGAAGCGTCCAAGTTAACAACACCAGATGATGAGCCATGTCCCCATGCATAAATATTACGTTCAGTTGTGTCGTTATTTATTGAACTAACTTTACCTAGTGGGCTTGCGATACTTTGTGAACCCACAGGAATATTAACTTTTAAGTCAACATTATAAGATTCATCGCCCCATGTATCACTAACGTAAGCCCAATTAAAGTCTGCAACGTCCTTATATATTATTGGAGCATTATTTATTGAATAGTCAAAGTTGATGATAGCTTTTGTCATTGTCCAGGATTGAGGGTCGATGCTTCCCGTCATGCCTGAGATTATATTAAAAGCTGTGTGTTCAGATACAGAATCAGGGTTAGTAAGCTCGCTAAACATGCACACCTGCTTTTTCTCGGCATTATAAGCGATACAGGTGGCGTTAGGAGTAGATTCATAATTCCATTTTGAAATATAAGTAACACTGGGGATGTTTGACCATTGACCAATTATTTTATCATCATTTCCTAATATTGCAATTTTAGCATTATTTGCTGTTACATCAGTTTCTTCAGGAAAATTATCAAATCCCCAAATTAATGGATTTAAGCTGGTCGTTATAGATTCTCTAGAATCTTTATTGTATTTTTTTGCCTTTTCGATAAATTTTGTAATATCTATGATTCGTTGTTCTGATACTTGTATAGAACCGTCTGTATCGATGTTTGCATTAATTGTTGTTTTCCAACTATGTGTTTTAGCATTGGTGTAGGCGAAAGCTTGTGTTGGACAACATATTCCAATTGTCAATATGCTTACAAGTATATATTTAAAAATTTTACTTTTCATAAAAGGTTGTACATACAATATTATCATATTTTTGGCCATTTATTTTTTGAGAGCCTTGTCTTAAATAAATACCACTGAATTTTCCACAATAGCAAAATAGTCCTTCCATGTTTGAAAATTCTTTCACAGAGTTTGTTTGTAAGCTTCTATCTTTATCTTTTACGTCAATATATACATTTGGCGAGTAATACTGCTTGCAATATTCTTGTATTAAATAATTAGGATTGCACTTGATTTTATTCCATTCCGCGTCACTGCACTCATCCCCAATGTATATATTTTTTGCTCCTCTTGAACTAATAGGCTTTGCTATATATCCATGTCTACTACCACCTTTATATAGTTTAGGCATATGAAGTTGTATAAAATTCCACTCTGATTTAGTTAGTATTTCTTTGGTTTTATTGTTAAATAGGACCTTACAAATTTGTTTATCGTGGACAATTTGTGTACTAAACCAGTCGATAGATACAACTTTTTCGTCATCCACTGCATTTAGGAATGCTTGAACTCCCGGATCTTCCTTGTAGTTTTCTAGATCGTTTAATGTGACTCGCTTATATACAGCATCAATTTGATTATCCCTCCATTTTAATTGTCCGTCATATTCTAGTTCTCGAAGATCACAAATGAGACACCTATATCCTTTTTTCTCGAAGCTCTTTTTAAAAATAGGGAAGTCAGCATATTGGCAATTATCAAGAAAATCAAGTATTGCAATTGTTGGTTTTTTGTTTGAGACTTCATGATAGAGTTTAATAAATTTTTCTGTCCATGTATCGTAGAGCTCCCAGGTGTCAATATTGTCAAAAAGTTTATAGGTATCTGCATGTTTGATTTCTTCACATAGATAAGATACTTCACTCATAGCAGCTGAGCCTCCAGTATTAAATTCGCAAATTTTGAATTTACCTGTGGCATCATCAAAAAAGATATCAAATCTTGCCATAGGAAGAAGATCGCTATATTTGGGCCGTTTATCTATGAGTTTTTTTGTAAATTTGTCATAATTAAATAGTTTTTGATAATCTTTATTCTCATAATATTCAGCAATTACTTTTGACAAAATTTTATGTAGAGTAGAGCATATATCACTAAATTGCGCAACATTATATTTGTCAAAAACTTTTGAAAAGTAGCCCATATTAACAATCTCGTCCCAGTATTCGGCCTTAGATTTTGTATGGTTGTTGTAAATTAATTTACGATTCTGAATACATTCGTTGTTCTGTTTATAAAAGTCTAATTGTTTTTGAGTATTTTTTGTTGTTTTGCTTATTGGATAAAATGATTCTTTATTTTTAAAGTTTTCTTTTAAATAATCTTTTAATACAACTCTATTGTCTATTAATTTTTTTGTTGGATTTAAGTATTTGTCATCAGTATCGACTAATTTATTTAATAAATCGGCAACATTATAACCATATACTTTTGCATCCCATCCTTGTGTGTATAAATTTTCTCCAGCCTCTCGATAGTCTTCATAAGTGGCATTGTCGAATAAGTTAATTGGATTATCATAGAAAATGTTTTTGATTAGAGAGAGGTAGGACATTATATATTGGCGAGGCATACTATCAGCGCCTCTAAGTTCAATCAGGTTTTTTAGCCTGGCATCATAAAATATCATCGTGAGGATTTGATTTATCTCATCGTCTTTTAGCTTAGGGTCTCCTATAATAATTTCATCAGTTGAGTATGGCCCGTAGAAGAGGTCTTTGCCAATTTTATATACGAGTTGCTCGTTGTATAGATCTTTCATATGTCCACGTGCATAAATAAGTGGTATTGAACAAATTTCGTCTACGTAGGTATCTATTGAAAAATTATTGTCAAATATAGATTTAATACTGCCGCATCTGTCTGGATCAGTGTTTTGCCAAACCTTATATCTTGCCATGCGCTTACTTTTTTTCTTTTCGAATATCGGACTATTGTCAAACAAGAAGTAGATAAGTGGGGCTAAACATGTTGCTGTTTTTAATTTCTGCAAGCAATCTTTCTCGTCATTAAAATCAATGGACACTTGAGTTGATGCTGTATTTCTCATCATACATGGTCCTAGACTGTCTATTGTTTTAAATCTAGCGTCCATTGCAGTGTATCTGTTTTTAGGAATTATAGGAACTTCAAGCGCGCACGCATCATGTCTATATCCAATAGATATGAGTTTGTGATTTAGAGATTCTAGAAAATTTTTATATATAGTATCAATATCTTCTATATTTTGTTTTGGTGAAATAGCAATTTCGAATTGACAGCCTGGTTCTAAGCTTATTTCGTAATCTTTTGTTTTTACACCAATAATGTTTCCATCAGAATATTCTTTTTCACCTTTTAGTGATGATAAAATTTCTTTAATTTCGTCATAATATAGAGAATTGTTGTTTTTATCGACAATAAAATGCTCAACTTCTAAACCTAATAATTTTTTATTCTTTTCTTTGTTTAGAATAAAATTTTTGATTTGTTTTTTGTAGCTTTTCACATGAGAAATTATACAAGAATTTATATTCAGATTTAGTATAATAATAAGGCTGTAAAATTAAGACATAAGAAGGGTAATTTATTATGGAAAATTTAACGTTATTAGCAAATAAAAAAAATAATGAAGCAGGAATTGCTGCTTATGAGGATTTTATTAACAATGAAATCAAAAATCCTATGAAGTATCAAAAAGAGTTTTTGTTAAAACTCCTAGATGAAAATAAAGATACTGAATATGGTAAAAAATATAATTTCGCGAATATTAAATCTATTGAGGATTTTAAGAAGAATGTTCCTGTAATTGAATATGAGGATATACTTGATGAGATTAAACGTTGTAAAAGCGGCGAAAAAAATGTTATAACCGCTTATCCTTTTGATCATATGAATGAGACATCAGGTACCATTGGTGAGAAGAAAGCAATTCCTTTTACTCAGCAACAAACTCAGACTTTTCTTAAATATGATTTTAATTATATGAATGGGCTTTATTCTAAATGTTTTGGTACTGACTGGATGGCATATAAAACATTTGCTACATCTGAAGGTAATTATAAAACTCTAGATTCTGGTATTACTATAGGCTGTGCATCTTCTAAAGCAGCAGAGATGATTCAAGGCGGCAAAGAAGCGTTAGATCAGATGATGCGTACAATTTATACTTCACCATTTGAAGCAACTGTACCAGGTAAAAATATTGATACTAAATATATTCATTGTAGGTTTGCATTGATGGAGAGGGATTTAGGTGCCATAGTTTCTGGTTTTTATAGTCACTTGATGCATTTGATGGTCTATATTGCAGATAATTATCAGATGTTTATTGACGATATTAAAAATGGCACTATTGACGAGGACGTTAAGTTGCCTAAAGAAATCCGCGATTCATTAATGAAAAAAATTGAACCTATGCCAGAGCGTGCAAAAGAGCTTGAAGAAGTATTTAAGAATGGCCCTATTTTGTTTATGCCAAAAGTATGGCCAAATCTTAAGTTTCTTGTTGGTGTTGGGGGAGATGGATTTTCTGTTTATCGTGACACAATCGTAAATCAATTTTTAGGGGATAAAATACCTCATTTATATTCAGGTATTAAATCAACTGAAGGTCTGTATACGGTACCATTTGAGGCAAATAATGAAAATAGTGTAATGTGCCCTGGTTCTTGCTTTATGGAATTTTTACCAACTGAAGCTGATGGAGATATGTCTAAATTACTTACAATGGATGAGCTTGAAGTGGGTAAAAGTTATGAATTGATAATAACAGATTTATGTGGATTATATAGGTACCGCATGTTTGATACTGTATTGGTTACTGGGTTTTTAGAAAAAACACCAACTGTACAATTTTTATATAGGTCTAACAATACTATTAATTTATCATGCGAGAACACTACAGAAACAGCCCTTAGTGCTGCTGCTCATGAGACCGCAAAAACATTAGGTTTCCAACTTTTCGATTATACCGTATATCCTGATAAAGAGTCTGTACCTGGAAGATATGTATTTTTGTTTGAAGCAGCTACGCCGACAAAAACTACGTTTCCTGAAAATACATTTAATGATGTGTTACTTCAAAAATTATGTGATGCAAATCATGAGTTTACGGAATGCTATGAAGAAGGTTTAATTAAAGCCCCAGTTGCAAAAATGTTACAACCAGAAACTCAATTACTGTATAGAGATATACAGCTTTATAAAGGGGTTTCAGGCTCGCAATTAAAACCTGTTCATGTAATACAAACAGAGGAACAGAAGAACTTTTTCTTCTCATTGTTAGAAGAGTAGGAGCTATGGACGCAGAACAATTTATACAAGCCGCAGATGAAATTTGGGATAATCCAGAGACTGGTTTAGAAGAATACAATACTCAAGATATTCATTGTAAACTTCTAGAAGAATATGGTTTTGAAGTTGAGAGAGGTATAAGTCAATTAGAAACTTCTTATTTGGCTACATGGGGATCTGGAGGCCCTGTAATTGCTTTCTTAAGTGAGATGGATGCCCTAGAAGGATTGAGCCAAAAGGCAGATATTTCTGAAAAAGAGGCAGATCCTAATATGACTGCTGGACATGCATGTGGTCATCATCTTCTTGGAGCTGGTGTTGTTATGGCAGCAGTCCAATATAAGGAATATCTAGAACAACACAGCCTAAAAGGAACCATTAAAGTTTTTGGCTGTCCTTGCGAGGAGACTGGTTCAGGAAAAGGTTATATTGCAAGAGATGGATATTTTGATGATTGTGACGTAGCACTTACATGGCACCCTAGTATTATCAATATTGTAAGCACAGGTTCTACATTAGCTTGTATTCAGTTAACTTTTAAATTCACAGGTGTTTCATCTCATGCTGCTGTTGCTCCTCACTTAGGTCGTAGTGCCTTAGATGCTGTTGAACTTACAAATGTGGGCTGTAATTATCTTCGTGAGCATATGACTATGACAGATAGGATTCATTATGCTGTATTAAATACAGGTGGTGAAAATCCTGGCATTGTTCAGCAAGATGCAGAAGTTCGTTATTTAGTTAGATCACACAATAATTTAGATTGTCTTGACTTAATGACTCGAGTAATTGATTGTGCTAGAGGTGCAGCATTGATGACTGGATGTAAAATGAGATTCCAAATTGAAGATGCTGCGTGCAATATGGTATCTAATGAAACTCTTGAAGATGCAATAAGAGATGTTTTTAAAGATACTGAGCTTCCAACATATAGCAAAGAAGAAATTGATTACTTATATCAATACTATAATAAAGATGCGGCTAAAGCATTAGTTAATATGTTGCCACCTTTTATTAAAGATAGAGCAGCGGTAAAAGAGAATATAAAAAGTATGCCAATTAATACAACTTATATTGAATCAAGTGTTTCAAATTTTGTAGGACCTGCAAGTACTGATGTTGGAGATGTAAGTTGGAATGTTCCTACTGGTATTATTAATACAGCTTGTTTTGCTTACGGGACACAAGGTCATTCATGGCAATGGGTTGCACAAGGAAAATCAAGTCCTGCTCATAAGGGAATGCTTTTGGCAGCTGAAATTATGTTTAAAACAGCAGTTAAGCTTAATAGAGAAAATAAATTGATTATAAAAATTAAAGAGGAATTCGCAACTAAGATGAAGGATCAAGAGTATAAAACGGCTCTTCCTAAAATAGTTCCTGTAAAACAGATTAAAGGCAGAAAAAAAGAGCAGTAGTATTAGATCTGCAAGTTACAATTTCTGATGTTTCTATTGACATGCCAAATAACAAATAGTACAATACTGCGCACGCGCCGGAGAGCTGACCGAGAGGCCGAAGGTGCTCGCCTGCTAAGCGAGTATACCCCACAAGGGTATCTGGGGTTCGAATCCCCAGCTCTCCGCCACTTTTAAATTATGGGTTTTCCAACAATAAATATTGAATATTTGATTTCTATTGCAATTAGCATTCTATGCTTTGTGCCGGCACTCGTACTTCATGAAGTGGCTCATGGTTTTGCTGCTTATAAGCTGGGTGACCCTACGGCTAAGAGAGCAGGGAGGCTCTCATTAAATCCACTAAAACATATAGATATATTTGGAACTGTAATTTTGCCTCTTTTACTTATGCTTATGAAGTGGCCTGTAATTGGATATGCAAAACCAGTACCTTACAACCCTTCATATTTTAAGGACCCAAGACGAGGTGATTTGATTGTTGGCCTTGCAGGCCCAAGTGCTAACTTAATTATGGCTTTAATTGCAGCTGCTATAGCTTGGTTAACAACTTCTCTAAACAATTATTATTTGATGTTGTTTTTATTTAATTTTGCTGCCATTAATTTGTTTTTAATGTTTTTTAATCTGCTTCCAATACCACCATTGGACGGCTCATCTATATTTGCAATATTAATTCCTAGAAAATACTTACCTAAGTATTACAAAATACAACATTATGCTATGCCAATATTTATGATTTTGATACTGATTGTACCTTATGTGTTAAATTTCAATCCTATTGGGTTATACTTAAACCTAACTGCTGGGAATTTATTAAACTTGATATTTCCATAAATGAAGTATAAAGTAAAAATAGAAAATTTTGAAGGCCCATTTGACTTGCTTTTAACTCTTGTTAGCAAGCAAAAACTCGATATTGGTGCAATTTCAATTACAGATATTATCGATCAATATCTAGCTGAAGTTGCTCATATGCAGCAAGTTGACTTAAACCTTGCTTCAGATTTTATGTTGGTTGCTGCCACTTTGCTTAAGATCAAGACTGATATGCTCTTAAAATTAGAACCTGAAGAAGTTGATGAGGATATTGAGAATTTGTCTCCATCAGAGGCTCGCGAAATGTTGATATCTAAACTGACGGTTTATAAACAATTTAAAGATGCAAGTATTGCACTAAAAGCTCGAGCAGATTTGCAGTCAAAATTAATTCCAAGATTGACAGGACCTGATCCAGAGTTCTTAGGTTTGATTCCTGACTTTTTAGAGAATGTGAGCTTGGAAGAGCTTGGTGAGTCATGTGCAAATGCCTTAGCCAGAAGAGATGAATTTTTGCTTGACGCACAGCACATTGCATCAAAGCCTATTCCAGTAGTTACATATGTACGTACAATACATACTCGTCTTGTTAATAAAAAGAAAATGAATTTTTCTGATCTTATTGACAAGGATGCTACAACTGAAGTTGTAGTTGTAAATTTTCTTGCACTGCTTGAACTTTATAAACATAATTATGTTGAAATTAAACAAGTTGATAGAGATATAAAAATTAAGTATATTGAGGGTTCTGGAGAACTTGATATATCAGAAGATGAAATCGAAGAGTTAGGATAGACATGGAAAGTGCAATAGAGGCATTACTTTTTACAAGTTCCGAAGCCATTTCAAGTGCTAAATTAGCACAAATACTTGAAGTTGATTCTAGCGAAGTAGAAAAGGCATTAAAGAGACTACAAAATAGATTAGAAGAACAAGACTCAGGTATTTGTTTGAAACAAATTGCTGGAGGATGGCGTCTTTTTAGTGCACCGCAGCATCATGATCTAATTGAAAAGTATGTTCTAAGCCTGGATACTCGTAAACTAAGCGAGGCAGCTATAGAGACTCTCGCAATTATCGCTTATAGTCAACCAGTTACACGCGGGGGTGTAGCTTCTGCTCGTGGTGTAAACTCAGATAGTTCTATCAATTCGCTTATAGAAAAAGGCTTAGTTAGAGAGGCAGGAACTGCTGATGCACCAGGAAATCCTATTTTATATGCAACTACAACAGCTTTTCTTGAACACTTTGGACTATCTAGCTTAAAAGATATGCCAAAATTGGATGATTTTGCTCCAAGTGAAGAGACTTTAGAATTTATTCGCGAACGTTTAAGTGCAACTCATATTGAGGCTGAGCCTGAACCTGAGCAAGAAGACATGTTCGATAACTTAGAAATTGATACTGATAGCGAGTAGTTGGAGAGACTTCAAAAATATTTAGCTAGATGTGGAGTTGCATCAAGGCGAAGAAGCGAAAAACTTATATCTGGTGGCCATGTGACAGTTAATGGCAATGTTGTCACAAAACTCGGTACTAAAGTTGATGCAAACGATGAAGTACTTGTGGATGGTAAATCTGTTTCTCTAAGTTATGACAATATCACCATAATTTTGAATAAACCGGCAGGTTACGTTAGTACAATGGATGACCCGCAGGGTAGGGCTTGTGTAGCTGAACTTGTTCCAATAGATCAATATCCATCTTTGTTTCCAGTTGGTAGGTTAGATAGATTAACAACGGGTCTTCTTTTGTTTACAACAGATGGGGAGCTGGGAAACAAACTTTTACACCCAAGTCATGAAGTTAATAAAACATATGAAGTTGTGTGTCTGGGGGACTTAAAAGATACTTCTAAATTAGAATCTGGTGTTGTTATCAATTCAGGAAAAACTGCTCCAGCTATTGTTGAGATTATTGATAAGTTTGATTATGATAAATATCTTCAATTAGAAAATGAATTTTACAAAAATTCAGCATGTGATGTGCCTTTTGACAAAAGCCTACTTGATAAAAAATTTACACTTGTAAATATTACAATCCACGAAGGGAAAAACAGACAAGTTCGTCGTATGTTTGAGAAGGTTGGTCACCCTGTTTTGTTATTAAAAAGAATAAGTTTAGACAATTTAAAATTAGACAATCTAGAATTAGGAAAATGGCGTAAACTAGACCAAGAGGAAGAGGAGAGTTTAAGTGGCTACAAAAACTCAAACAAAGTTTAATCCAGTGGAAATGCCACTGCGTGGAAAGCTTTTTGTTCCAGGTGATAAATCTATCGCTCAACGTGCAATTATGTTAGCAGCGATGGCTGAAGGCACTTCTCATATTTATGGTGTTCCTAAATCTGGAGACGTTATGACAGTTGCTAATGCTGTGCAAAAGCTTGGCGCTTCAGTTAAGTTTTCACATTCTAAGAATGGTAATAATCGCAACGTTGATTGTGAAATTACAGGTTGGGGTGCATTGGGACCTGCTCCTCAAGCACAAGATATTGATTGCGGAAATTCTGCTACATGTGCACGTGTTTTGATGGGAGTTTTAACGCCATTTAATCTTTCTAAAATTTTAGATGGAGACGAGTCTCTACATCATCGTCCTTTTATGAGAGTTGTAGATCCGTTGATGCAAATGGGTGCAAATTTTAAGGTTGTTGCTCAAAAAAATGGTAAGCCACAACGCTCAAGTTTGCCAATGGAGATTATTGGAACTCTAGAGCCTAATGCTCTGTATTACGAGATGCCTGTGGCTTCTTCGCAAGTTAAAACATCCATTCTTTTTGCAGGTGCAAACACACCTGGTACCACAACTGTAATTGAGCCATTTCAATCTAGAGACCATGGAGAGCTTTTGCTTAAACGCTTTAGAGCTGATGTTGAGATCGACAAAGACGCATTTACAGTCAGTGTTACAGGTCCATCTCAACTAAAAGCTGTTGATATTAATATTCCAGGGGATGTTTCATCTGCTGCTTATTACTTAACAGCCGCAGCCTTAGTTCCAGGGTCTAAGATTACTATTGAAAATGTTGGAATTAACGAGACCCGCTTAGGTTTTGTGAAAGCGTTAGAGCGTATGGGTGCTCGAATTGAGATTGAAGAGCTAGATTCATTAGATGAGCCTGTAGGAAATATTACTGTTCAGTATGCTGGACGTCTTAACAGTATTGAAGTATTAGATGAAGAAATACCATCTATGATTGACGAAATACCAATTTTAGCTTTAGCTGCTGCTTGTGCAGAAGGCGAGAGTATTTTTTATGGAATTAGAGAACTAAAGCTAAAAGAGTCTAACAGAATACATACAATTTCAGAAGGACTTCGTCAACTTGGCACTCGTGCTATTGACAGGGGTGACACTTTATATGTTGAAGGTGGAATTGATATTGAAGCAAAGCGTTCAATTAAGCCAGTTAAAAAGGTTGTTGAGCTTGCTCACCACGGCGATCATCGCTTGGCTATTGTTTGGGCGTTAATTGGCCTTTGTGGATATACTCCTACTATTGTCGAGAACTTTTCAAAAGTGTCAAGTATCTCATACCCTAATTTTATGGATGATTTTAACGAGCTTGTTTTGGAGGAACAATGATAATTGCAATTGATGGACCAAGTGGTGCAGGTAAAAGTTCTGTCGCAAATGATGTAGCTAAAAAATTGGGTTTTTCATGTCTAGATACAGGTGCAATGTTTAGAGCTATAGCCTGGAAGGCAGTTCGGAAAAATATTAATCTTTCTGACGAGGATGGCTTAGAGCAAATTGCCATACATGATAAAATTGCATTTGTGCATGACAATAATCCTCGCTATAAAGACATATATATTGACGACGATAAGATAACTGATGAAATTAGAACTCCTGAAATCGACAGGGCAGTAACTCCAGTTTGCAAACATGCCAAAGTGCGAAAAGCTCTACTTGAACAACAACGTGAGATTGCCAATAGTGGAAATTATGTTGTTGATGGGCGCGATATTGGAACTGTTGTTTTTCCCAATGCAGAGCTTAAAATATTTTTAACAGCAGATGTTGAGGAGAGAGCAAATCGTCGCTTTCTACAAAATAATAAAGAGCAAGATTACGACTATATTTTAGAAGACCTAAAAAGAAGAGATTATGAGGATTCACACAGGGAAGTGGCTCCATTAAAGGCTGCTGATGATGCTATAATCCTTGATTCTACCAATATGACTCAGGAGGAGGTTGTAGAAAAAATATGCAATCTAGTAAATTAAAATATTTAGCAATTGTTTTTGTCCTGCCTTTAGTTATATGTTTTTCAGCATGTGGACAAAAGCAAAATTTTGACTCTTGGAATCCAAATACAGAGTCTTTAAATACATTAAAAGCTTATGTTGAAGATGTTACGCGCGAAGGTTCTTCAAACTTTATTCCAAAAGAAGACAGAATTGTCGTATCCGACATGGACGGTACTATTTATGGAGAGAAAGCACCATTGTATATAGATTGTTTGGTATACGTACATCGTGTTTTGTATGACAATACATATACTCCAAAAGACCAGCATATGATAGATTTGGCTCATAGAGTAGAGGAGTGTTTTAAAACTCATGAATTGGACAAACTAACAGACCCTGTAATTTGTGCTGAATGGCAAATTCCGTTTGCTGGTATGTCAATTGAAGATTACGAAAAGTATTGTTCAGATTTTTTGAAGAATCCTGTTGAAGGTTTTAACAATGTTAGCTACAAAGATTTTTTCTATAAGCCTATGCTTGAAGTTATAGATTACTTACTTCAAAATGATTTTCAGTTTTATATTGTTACAGGCACAGATAGAAGCCTGTCACGTATTTTGCTCAAAGACAAAGTCAATATTCAGCCAGTCAATGTTTTAGGCACCGATAATGTTATAAAATACAGCGGAAATGACAAGCTCGACAATGAATATTATGTTTATAAATTCAATGATGTGGCATACCGCACAGAAAATGCTATTTTCAAAGATTCTAACACTAATAAAGTTGACAGGATAAAGCGAGAAATCGGCAAGCAACCTGTACTAGTTTTTGGCAACACAAGCGGTGATGAGAGTATGGCAACTTACGTTACATCAAATAATAAATATAAAACACTTGCATGTTTTGTTTTGCAAAATGACAATGTGAGAGACAATTGCAGTTTGGAAAAAGCAGAAAAGAATAAAGCTAATTGGGAGAAAAAAGGCTGGACAATATTCTCAATGAAAGACGATTGGAAAACTATTTACGGAGGCAACGTTGAAAAACGATGAATATTTTGACAAATCATGCTATGGTGAGGATCGCTCAAATGAAATGCCACATTGGGGCGGAAACCTCATTTATGCTATAACTTATCCCATAAGCAAACTATTTTGGAGAGTTCATCCTAAAAATAGAGAGATTATTCGTGATCTTCAGGGCAAAACGGGTTTTGTGATTGTTGCTAATCATGTTTCTTTCCTTGATGTTTTTTGTATTTACAACGTTGTTCGTTTCAAACAATGGGTCAGGTTCATGGCTAGAGACACGCTCTACAACAACAAAATATTGGGAAAACTTCTAACCTGGGCAGGAGCTTTTCCGATTAAGCGTGATGCTGCAGATAGACTCGCAATTAAACGTGCTGCACGTATGCTCAAGAATAAAGAGATCGTAGGCATTATGCCAGAAGGCACAAGGCGTGGTAAAAGTGGCAGGACACCTAAACTTCATGCAGGAGCAGCATTTATTGCACGTATGGGAGGAAATGTGCCAATTGTACCTGCTACTACTCGCAACGCTGATAAGGTCAAACAAAAAGGTAAGTTTTTCAGGTTTCCAACAATTACTGTTTGTTTTGGCAAGCCAGTCTATTTAAAAGACTTTGATTTTTTGCCTAAGGAAGATAGGCTTGAGGCATGTACATGGTATGCTCTGCGTGAGTCTTTCGCAATGTTTTATGATGTTCCTCCTGAGCAGGTAGACATGCCAAAATTATTTCCTGAGAATAAAGATTTTACTGAAATATTCAAATGCAAGTAATACTCGCAAAATATGCTGGAGCTTGTTATGGCGTAAATCGTTCTCTTGAATTAGTTGACGAGGCTGTTGATGGAGAATCTAGGGTAGCAACTCTCGGTGCTCTTATTCACAATCCAGTAGTTGTAGATGAATTGAACGAAAAATATGGGGTTAGAGTTCTTGATGACCTTCACAATGTTTCTGATGTTGATACAATTGTTATCCGTAGTCATGGGGTTACTATTGACGAGCAAAAGCAAGCCGAGAAATTTAATGTGATTGATGCAACATGTCCTCACGTTAAAGCTGTACAACAAGCTGCAGCGGATCTTGCAAAAAAGTATGGTCAAGTAATTGTTGTTGGAAAATTTGGGCATCCAGAAGTTGAAAGTGTTAAATCGTATATCGAGGCAGAAGATGCAAAATGTTATATTTGGCAAAATAAAGATGATATAAAAGCTGTTTCAGGGAAGATTGGTGTTGTTTCACAAACTACACAGAGTCAGGAAGTGTTTAATAATTTAATTAATTACATGAAAGATGAAGGTTTTGATCTTGATGTTAAAAATACCATTTGCGCAGCAACGCAAAAGAGGCAAGACGCTGCACTCGAACTGGCACGTGATGTGGATGCATTTGTTGTTATTGGCGGTCACAATTCTTCAAATACAACACACTTAGCTGGGCTTGTAGATAGTGTATGTAAAGCTACTTATCATGTTGAAACTTTAGATGAGCTTAAAAAACAGATAAACCAGTTCTCTCAATACAAGAAGGTGGGAGTAACAGCTGGAGCGTCAACCCCGGTCTCTCAGATTGAACCAATAATTAATTTTTTAGAGAATATTTAATTGGAATTTTATAAATTTCTCACTTTTTTATAAAATACTGGGGTAAATACAAAAATAATGCTAAAAATTGCGAGTTGTGTGGTAAAAATTTATAAATATTTTCCAAAATAGTCATTTTTAATATAGTTGACATTTTCTGAGCAGGTATTTTATTTTTGGATTGTATTTATTAATTATTTTTTTGGTAATTTTTACCACACAACTAAACATTTTTCTTGTTTTTTACTTAAATAAGTACAATTTCTTGCATTAATTTACAATAAATACAATAATTTCTTAAAAATGACAATTTGCAAAAAAATATGCACAATCTGCATACATTGTACTAAAATACCTCCTTACCTATTAATGAGGAGATGTTTAAAATGAAACACATTAACGCATGGACAACTTATTCAAAAGAAGATGTAAAAAAGGTAATGAAATTTGGCGAAGAGTATCGTCAATTTATTTCTAGGTTTAAAACTTGTCGTGAGTTCAGTTTTGGCACTATAGATCTTGCACAACAAGCAGGATTTACAGATTTAAATAAGTATATTTCCACTGGTACAAAGCTTAAAGCAGGGGATAAGATTTATGCTAGAAACCAAGGTAGATTAACAATTCTCGCTGTTGTCGGCCGTGAGCCTATGGATAAGGTTGGCCTAAACATTTTAGGCGCTCATATTGATTCTCCTCGTATTGATATCAAGCAAAATCCAATTTACCAGAGTGATGGAGTGGTCATGTTTGAAACCCATTATTATGGAGGTATCAACCTTTATCAATGGGTAAATATTCCACTTTCACTTCATGGTGTCGTTTACAAAACAAATGGCGATAAGGTTTATATTAATATTGGCGAGGATCCTCGTGACCCCGTTTTTTTTGTAAATGATATTTTGGTTCACCTGGGTCATAAGATTGCAACTAAACCTGCAAATGAAATGATTAATCCAGAAAAGATGGATTTGCTTGTAGGTAGCCGTCCACTAGTTAAAGGTGTAGATGTTAAAAAAGATTACGAAGGAGCTGCTGAGCCGAATTCTTCTGTTTCTGACCCTGCAAATGAAGCATGCACAAAGTTTATACTTAAACTTTTATATGATAGATATGGTATTCAGGAACGTGATTTTGAATCTGCAGAATTAGAGGCAATTCCATTGGGCGAGGCTCGTAACTGTGGTTTTGATAATTCTATGATTATGGGATATGGCCACGATGACAGTGCAAGTGCTTATCCTTCACTGCGTGCAATACTAGATATTGAAAAGCCAAGAAAAACATGTATGTGTATTCTTGTCGATAAAGAAGAGGTAGGAAGCCTAGGTGCTACTGGCATGGAATGCCGTTTCTTTGAAAATACAATTGCAGAGATGTTAGAGCTCTGTGGAATTCCTGGTATGATACATCTTCGTCGTGCTATGGCTCGTTCTCACATGATATCAAGTGACGTGTCTGCGGCTGTAGATCCAAACTTCCATGAGTTGTTCGAGCTGCGTAATTCATGTTTCTTTGGTGATGGTCTCGTATTTAATAAATATGGTGGAGCTGCAGGTAAACGTAGTAGTAACGATGCGGACCCTGAGTTTGTAGCAAAAATCCGTAAAATTTGTGACGAGGCAAAAGTTACATATCAAACAGCTGAATTAGGTGCTGTTGGTGTTGGCGGCGGTGGAACAATTGCTGCAATTCCAGCAAATTATGGTATGCATGTAATTGACGCTGGTGTTGCTGTACTCAGCATGCATTGTCCATGGGAAGTTGTCAATAAGGCAGATGTTTACGAATCCTACAAAGGTTATAAGGCATTTTTGAGAAACTGTTAGGAGATTGTTGTGGATAAGATTATTGTTGTTGAATGTATCTCTACAAGTATGAACTACATACCTGATATTCGAAATCTTGGGTATGAACCAGTAATTTTAGAGACCTACAACGATGATGGCGGTAAGCAAAAAGCCAGACGCGAGGCTAACTATAAGAATATGCCAGGTGAGATGCCGAGAACAATTGAAGCAAAGCCAAGCTACGAAGAAACCTTAGAGCTTGTAAAAGCAGAAAATCCAATCCTTGTTCTTCCAGGTTCTGAGATGTCTGTAGAGCTTGCAACACACTTGGCTAATGACCTGGGTCTTAAATGTAACAAAGCTGAGAATTTGATGATGATGACTCGCAAATCTGAGATGCAAAATGCATGTAAGCGAGCAGGTTTGCGATATGTTAAGGGTGAAATGGTTGCTTCTTTTGATGATGCTGTAAAGTTTTTCAACGATAACGGTAGACGTCCTGTGGTTGTTAAGCCTACTCATAGCGCTGGCTCACTTAGTGTTCATGTTTGTACTAATGAGGAGGAGATAAAAGCAGGCTTTGATGATGTTTTTGGTTCTCGGGATATGTTTGGTGGCTTAAACGATAAGGTTCTCATCCAAGAATGCATTGAGGGTACAGAATACATTGTAAACACAATCAATTCAGAGGGCGAGAGCTATATTTCAGCTTCATATGTTTATAAAAAGATTCAGCTTCCAGGTGGAGCCAAGATTTATGATTATACTGAAAGTTTAACTAAAGATGAGATTACACCAGAATTACAGGAAATGTTTGATTATGCAATCAAAGTTATGCGAGCAATTGGTATTGAGTATGGTCCTGTTCACAGTGAATTTATGATTGACGATAAAGGTCCTGTTCTCATTGAGGTCAATTGCAGAATCTGTGGTGGAGATATGAAGGGCGAATTCTTAGATACTATGTTTGGTCATCATGAGAGTAATTTATCACTAGAGGCTTATCTTGACCATGATGCATTTATGAAAAGAAAACAACGTGGTTATAATCCTCCTGGTAAGGGCTGCTTCAAAACATTAATTGTGCGTGAGGATATTGATATTGTAGATGCACCGATTGTACGAGTTGCCAAGTCTCTTCCAACATTTGTATCATGCGTTGGCCTTTATGAGCATACACCTATGCATCTCAAAAAAACAATTGACCTTTACTCTAATGGTGGTAAATTATCATTTGCATCCAGCGATGTTGCTCAAGTAATAGCAGATCGAGAAGAAATTCGTCGTATTGAGCGTGATGAGTACGACACAATGTTCACCCTTGCATAAGATAACTGGCATAGTAATACATGGTAACCAGCTAGGTAGAACTGTTGGTATGCCTACTGCTAATTTCTATTATCAGGATCTTGATTTAGAAGGAGTGTTTGCTTCTCGTGTTGTTCTCCCTAATGGAGAGACTAAATTAGGCATAACTAATATAGGTGCAAAACCTTCCGTTGACGATTCAGGAAGAAAAAACATAGAAACTCATATCCTTGATTTTGAAGGTGATTTGTATGGTCAGATCTTAGAAATCGAAATATTAGATAAGATTAGAGATATAAAAAAGTTTAATAATTTAGAGGAAGTAAAAGCTCAAGTTGATAAAGATATCAAAAAAATTAAATTTTTGGGTGCAGACCAGCAATAAAGGGTTAAAATACACAAACAACCTATTTGAGGATAAGTGTTAATTAAGTTTGAATAACCAATTATTATTCTATATCGTTAAGAGAATACTTTTAGCATTGCTTACAATTTTTATTGTAATCACTGCTACATTCTTTATCATGCATATAGTGCCTGGTGGTCCATTTACTGGTGAAAAGGCAGTTAGCGAGTCTGTTCAGGCTGCCATGGAGGCTAAATATGGTCTTGATAAACCTTTGATTGTTCAATACGGAACTTATCTTCATGACCTAATTTTTAATTTTGACTTAGGTCCATCACTAAAACAAAAAGGACGTGAAGTAACAGAAATTATTGCAGATGGTTTTGCGGTTTCTGCAAAACTTGGTTTGGTTGCAGCGGCATGGGGTTGCCTTGTTGGAATAATACTTGGTTGCATTGCTGCAATTAAGAGAAATACATTTGTTGATAGGCTTATCATGGTCATCTCTACTGCATTTATTTCAATGCCATCATTTATTGTTGGTTCATTATTGTTGATGATTTTTGCTTGCAACCTAGGTTGGTTCCCTGCAAATGGTGCAGATTCTGGGGGAATGTTCTTGCCTGTACTGACTTTGGGCTTAGTGCCTATGGCGAATATCACTCGTCTTACTCGCTCTTCAATGCTTGAAGTGCTTGGTCAAGGCTACATTCGTACGGCAAAAGCTAAAGGTATTGCAAGCAACAAGATTTTGTTTTCTCACGCATTAAAAAATGCGATTATTCCTGATATTACATATTTTGGACCATTGATTGCGTCCATTGTTACAGGATCACTTGTAGTTGAGCAAATCTTTGCTGTTCCTGGTATTGGACGTGCATTTGTTCAAAGTATCGTAAATCGTGATTATACAGTTGTAATGGGTACAACAATTGTACTCGCTTGCCTCGTTGTTATTATGAATTTATTGAGTGATATCCTCTATAAGGCAGTTGATCCAAGAATCGAGTTGAAATAATGAATAAGACACCTCTAAATTTACAAATTAACATGGACAATTTCTTGCCTGCAACTGACAAGGATAAAGAGCAAGTTAAAACTATGAGCAAACCTTCAACCTACTTGAAGGACGGTTTTAAACAGTTGCTAAAAAATAAAGTTGCCACTGTAAGTGCCATTATCATAATCGTTATTGCATTGGCTGCTATATTTATTCCAATATTTTGGCCTTATCATTATGAGGACCAGTTGGGTAACCAACCACATCAACCAGTGGATGCAAGTTATTGTAACCTAGCACCATTCCAATATGGCACAACAGAACAAGCTAAGATTGATAATGGCGAATTTGTATTCCCTCATATTTTTGGTACTGATGCTGCTGGTCGTGATTATTTTATTCGTACTATTTATGGTACAAGAATATCGCTGGCTGTAGGTTTCTTTGCATCCATCATGGTACTAATCATCGGCTTTGTTATGGGGTCGATCTCTGGCTTCTTTGGAGGCAAGGTCGATATGGTTATAATGAGAATAGTAGATATATTCTATTCTGTACCTGATATGTTGATTATTGTTTTGCTTGCTGCTGTGATTAAGGAGCCGCTGACCGCACTACTTGCGGGTACACCGCTAGAGAGTATCGGCTCAAATATCATCTCGATGTTTATAGTATTTTGTTTACTATATTGGGTAAGCATGGCTCGTCAGGTTCGTGGCCAGATTTTGACATTGCGCGAGCAAGACTATGTAACTGCATCTAGGGCAGCAGGTGGTAAGAGCTTCTGGATTATCATGAAGCACTTGCTTCCAAATTGCATTGGTATTATTATTGTTTATACCGCTCTTCAGATTCCAGCAGCTATATTTACTGAATCATACCTGTCATTCTTAGGACTCGGTGTTAATGCTCCAATGCCTTCACTTGGTTCTCTTGCATCTGATGCCTTGAATGGTATGATGACATATTTCTATAGATTGATTATTCCTGCAGTTGTAGTATCGCTAATAGTTTTGTCGTTGAATCTATTTGGTGATGGACTGCGTGATGCATTCGATCCAAAGCTAGATAAGCAAGGTGATAAGTAATATGGCAGATCCACTATTACAAGTAAAACACTTAAAGCTCAGCTTTAATACCGACAACGGCAAAGTCCAAGCATTGAACGATGTGTCTTTTAACTTGGATAAAGGTAAAGTTGTTTGTATTGTTGGCGAGTCTGGCTCAGGTAAATCCATTACAGCTTATTCAATCCTCCAGATTTTAGGTCCTGGTGGACATATTACTGGTGGTTCTATCAAATTTGAGGGCAAAGAACTTATTGGTTGTTCAGAATCTGATATACGTGCCATCAGAGGTAATAGAATATCTATGATATTCCAGGACCCAATGACGAGTATGAACCCTACATTTACTGTTGGCAAACAGATTATGGAAGCCATTTTGCTTCACACTGACAGAAATAATAAACAGGCAAAAGAACGTGCAATTGAAATGCTTAAACTTGTAGGTATTAACGAGCCTGAAAAGCGCTTAAAGCAATATCCACATGAATTATCAGGAGGTATGCGTCAACGTGCCATGATTGCTATGGCTCTCGCTTGCGAGCCAGATATTTTGATTGCTGATGAGCCTACAACTGCGCTCGACGTTACAATTCAAGCTCAAATACTTGAGCTTATGCTTAAGCTTAAAGATGAGCTTGGCATGTCTATCATTATGATTACTCATGACATGGGCGTTGTAGCTCAGATGGCTGATGATGTTGTTGTTATGTATGCAGGTAGTATTTGCGAGAAGGGCACAGCTGATGACGTGTTTAATAATCCTCGCCATGAATATACACGCGCACTGCTTAGATCCTTACCTTCGCCAAATGTAAAGTCAAAACGTTTGAAAACAATTGAAGGCAGTCCGATTGACCTGCTTCATATGCCAAAAGGCTGCGCATTTGCCCCTCGTTGTAAATATGCAATGAAGGTTTGTATGGATTACAAACCTTATGTAATTCAAATTAGCGATACGCAGAAAGCAAAATGCTGGTCTGCAATACGTACACAAATAGAGGATGGCTCATTTAAAGAAGATGAGTGTCCAGACTGGGCTTTTGAGGTGTTGAACAATGGAAAATAGAGATACACTAATTCGTGTTGAACACTTAAAGAAGTACTTCGATATTAAGAATGGCTTCACGACAAAGCAATTGAAGGCTGTTGACGATGTATCTTTCGATATTAAACGTGGCGAGACATTAGGTCTTGTAGGTGAGTCTGGTTGTGGTAAAACTACATGTGGTAAGACGATCCTAAACCTATATGAACCAACCGATGGAAAAATTATCTTTGAAGGTCATGAGATTAAAACTAGGAAGGATTTGGCAAAGTATCGTACACAAGCTTCTATGGTTTTTCAGGATCCATATTCCTCATTGAATCCTCGCATGACTGTTGCTGAGATTATTGCCGAGCCACTCAAAATTCACAAAGAATATAAAGGAAATGATAAAGCATTAAATCTTCGTGTACTTGAGTTGATGGATTATGTAGGTTTGAATGCTGAGCATGCTCGTAGATACGCTCATGAGTTTTCTGGTGGTCAGCGTCAACGTATTGGTATTGCTCGAGCCCTAGCACTGAATCCAAAATTTATTGTTTGCGATGAGGCAGTTTCAGCACTCGATGTTTCAATTCAGGCTCAGGTTGTAAACCTTTTCAAGCGCTTACAGCGTGAACTTGGCCTTACATATTTATTCGTATCGCACGATTTGCTCATCATTAAATATGTTTCAGACAGAATTGCTGTTATGTATTTGGGTAAGATGGTTGAGCTCGGCGAAGCAGAGGAGATTTACAACAATCCTATGCATCCATATTCTAAGAGTTTGTTATCTGCAGTTCCAATTCCAGACCCTGATGTAGCTAAGAATTCTCATAGAATAATATTGAAAGGTGATATTCCAAGTCCGCTCAATGCACCTAGTGGTTGTCCATTTAGGACTCGTTGTCAGTATGCAACAGAAGAGTGTGCAAAGTCAATGCCTGCATTTAATGAAGTAAAACCAGGCCATTTTGTTGCATGTCATAAAGTAAAAGTAAAGGAGGGCTTACATGAAAAATAAAATTAAATACGCTCTTTTAACAATTGTAGCTTGTGCCCTAGTTGTTACTTTTACTGCTTGTGCAGGAGGCAAAACGGATAAAGATCATATTGATGTCTGCGAGGCAAGTGAGCCTCAATCTATAGACCCAGGTCTAAATACAACTGTTGATGGCTCAACAATGATTTCTCACTTATTTTCTGGACTTGCTCAATGGAAGCAAAACGAGAAAGGTGAGGTTGTAATTAAACCTGAACTAGCAAAAGAGCTTCCAGAACCTGTTAGAAATGCTGATGGCACATTTACTTACACTTATCATTTAATTGATAATGCTAAATGGACAGATGGAAAACCTGTAACTGCTCAAGATTTTGTATTTGGCTGGAACAGATCAGTATCTGTTGACCTAGCCAGTGATTTTTCCTACATGTTTGAAATAGTTAAAGGCTATGATGATATTTGGGCAGACGAACCTCCAGCTGACGCTAAGCTTGATTGCAAAGCGTTGGATGATAAAACTTTCCAGGTCGTTTGTACATCTAATGTTCCTTACTGGAATGAGTTTTTGGCATTTCCAGTTTTCTTGCCTATGCGTGAGGACGTTGTAGATAACGAGGGAATGTGGGCAACAAAACCAGAAACTTTTGTTTCAAACGGTCCTTACAAATTAGCAAACTGGCAACACAATAGTATTATCACACTAGAAAAAACTGACACATATCCTTTCGCTGATAAAATTACTATGCCTAAGATCAACTTTTACTTAAGCGATAATGCCAACAATCAGCTTGCCAACTTTAAGACAAAAGATTGGGAATTCATTAAGGATATGCCTACAAATGAAATTGCAACATTAAAGCGTGAATATGTTGACGAGTATACCTGTGACCCACAAACAGGTGTATATTATATATCCTGGCAGGCAAACTTTGATCTGTCTCCTGTAGGTGGACGTCATCTAACAGAGCCTGAGCAGGCAGAAGTTAGGGGAGCAATAAATCTATTGCTTGACCGTAACTATATTACTGATTATATCTTACAAGGTGGTCAGAAACCATCAAGTTCTTATGTTCCTGATGGAATAAAAGATACAGATGGCAAAATGTTCTATCAAAATGCAGGCAAAGCTGGTAAACCATATTATGGATATTTCCCAACAGCGCCTGAGTACATCAATGAAAATTATGCAAAAGCTACTGATATTCTGAAAAAGTATTACACTTTCAATGACGAGGGCAACATTACAGATTTTCCGACTATGACATACATTTACAATACAAATGAAGGTCATAAGGCAATTGCTGAATATTTCCAAAATGTGCTTGCTGGCCTCGGTATTAAGATGAGTCTTGAGAACCAGGAATGGGCCACATTCTTAACTACTAAGAAAACAGGTAATTTTACAATGTGTAGAAACTCTTGGATTGCAGATTATAATGATCCAATATGTTTCTTGGACCTACATAATACAACTTCTGGAAATAATGCCTCAAGGTTAGGTAGAGACGGTCATGCTAATGCTAAATGTTATGATCTTGATTTTTCTGACATTCCTAAATATGCTTCAAAGTCTGTTAAAGGTGGTACATGGACAGAAACATACGATGTACTAACAAGCTTGATTAAAACAGAAGAAGACCCAGCAACAAGAAACAAGCTATCACATAAGGCTGAGGATTTATTATTTAAGACAAACACAACTTGTCCAGTTTATTTCTACACACACAATTACTTACTACAGAAAAACGTTAAAGGGCATTTTTCAAATCCATTAGGTATTGATTACTTTATGTATGCTACATTAGACTAATAGGGTTTTTAATCTCTTTATTGGAAGCCCCATTATAGTTTCGAATTCGCCTTTGTATTCGTCTATTAATTTAGCACCTATACCTTGTATAGCATATGCACCAGCTTTATCCATTGGCTCACCTGTATCAATATAATCCCAAATTTCATTATCACTTAGCCTTTTCATATGAACATGGCTACATTCGTAATAAGTAATAGGCGAGTCTTTGATAACGCATACTCCCGTATAGACTTCATGCCAAGAATCTTGGAGTTGCTTAAGCATTTTAAATGCGTCGTCCTTGTCTTTAGGTTTACCGAAAACAACGTTGTTGTGTACGACTATCGTGTCAGAACCTATAATAATTCCAGGTAAGTTAACAGATTTAGCTTTACGCTCGGCGAGTTCCATAACAATCTCGTTAGGTGCAGTTTTGTCACACATTTCATTGCAATTTGCAGGTACGACTTCAAAGTCTATACCGAGACTTTCTAAAATCTCTTTTCTTCTTGGCGATTGTGATGCAAGTATAATTTTCATGCACCAAATTTTAGCATTTTACTTGACATTTAGGCTTGTTTGTTAGAAAATACTCAACGCTCGCGCGCCTTTACCTCAGCTGGATAGAGGGACTGACTACGAATCAGTACGTCGGGGGTTCGAATCCCTCAAGGCGCGCCAGATTTATCTTCTTTTAGATCTAAAATAATATTTTATTCAATAATTTTTGCAATTTTTTTTATATCGTGCAAAAAGATAATTAATGACAGCAATAAGAAAAAGGAGTTAATTATGAAATTTTTAAGAGCATCCATATATGTAAAATATGAAAATTTAGAAAATTATATGTATGAAAGAGTCTTGTATGAGGAAATTGACAAAAAAGCTATTGTGTTAACTGAAAGCGCATATCATAGACGTAGATATATAGCGACAATAGATGATGAAGAATATAAGAGGTTTGACATATTTTTATTTCTCCATGATTGGCGCATCAATAAAGAAGATTGTGATGATATAGTGAAGTTAAGTGCAGAAATTTTAGGCATTAAGGAATATAAAAAATACGAAATAAAAGAATATAGTTTTACTGAACTTTATGAAACAGATGATGGAGACTTTTCATGTAATCGTCTGATAGAAAAAGCTCGCGTAGAAGAGTTAATGGCCTTCTTGAAACCGCATAGCAAATTCTTTTATGATTGGGTAGTAGAACAGCCTCTTACTAAAAAAGAAAATTTTGCTTTATGTGAAGGAACAATTCATTCAGAAAATTTAAAGGATGAACTTAATCGTATATATCAATGCTCAAAGCAAGAGAATGATATTAATAATGGTGTGCCTGTCCATTATATTTTAGAAGGTAATAATAAGGCGGATTATCAATATTCGCTCGAAGCACTATTAAGTTCTTTGGCAGACAGTAATAGGATAGACCCGCATATATTTAAATTTAATTTTGACAAAATTGACACTGAGAGAAATACACCTATTAACCATTACTCATATTCTCGTTTTCTTGACTTACTTAATGCAAATTTGGGAGCTACGCTGTGCGGAAATACTATTGTTGTTCAGTATGGTTTGCATGATAATGAAAATAGTTTTTCCAATGATAGCTATAGTGCTTTTACTAAATTTATTGAGGCAATAAAACCTTATATGGAACACACTCCAGTAATTTTTTCAATACCCGAAGGAAATTCTAATTTGGCTAAAAGGATTAAGAAACTCATAGGACTACCAACAGCTGTAATTAAAATCAATGATGTATATAATGCAATAGATAAGTCGTTTGACGAAAATTTTGAATACCTAAAAACACTTGCTAAAAAAAGAGGGCTTGTGCCAGATAGAAAACTTAAAGAAATGCTATCTGAATCTCTTGAGGACCAAAGTGTTACAGAGATAGATACAGTTTTAGATAATTGGGCATGTGAGTCAAGGATTACAAAGCAATTTCCGCAATATACTACTGAGCTTAAAAGTCAATTAGCTATTAAAGGTATGCATGAACCATGCGCTATGGAAAAATTGAATTCATTAATAGGGCTTAATGAAATAAAGACACAAATTAAAGAAATTTTAGCAAGGTTTAAAATGAACGAAAAATGTAAACGCAATGGGCTGCCTGTTCAGAATTTTAGTATGCATATGGCGTTTCTTGGAAATCCTGGTACTGGTAAAACTGAAGTAGCAAGGCTTTTTGGTCAAATATTAAAGGAGGCAAATGTTTTAAGTGAAGGTAGAGTAATTAGTGTTTCTGGTCCATCATTTCCATGTAAGGTAGATGAGCTTTTTGAGAAGTGTAAGGGTTCTGTTTTGTTTATTGATGAAGCTTATGAATTATTTATGAGAGATGAGGTTGTTGCTTCTTTAATTGCGAATATGGAAGACCATAGAGATGAAGTTGTATGTATATTTGCAGGTTATACTGGAAGAATGAATAGATTATTTGATAGTAATATTGGGTTTAGATCGAGGCTTGGATTTATACTTAAATTTCCTGATTACTCTCAGGATGAATTGCTAGATATTTATAAGCTTATGTTGAATAATGCTAATTTAAAGATTACAGATGAAGCATTATCTGAAGCCAGGGATATTTTATGGCGAGGTGGCAAAAGAATAGATAAAGGCAATGGTAGATTTGTTAGAAAATATTTTGAAGATTGCTTAGGCCGTCAACAAGTTAGATTATCAAAACTTAATAAAAATAAATATACAAATGATGAACTAACAACTATTTGTTTGAGTGATGTTAAAGCCAATAAACAAAAAGACATAAGCGCAACGGAAAAATTAAACAAGTTAATTGGCCTTAATGACGTTAAAGAACATGTACGTAAAAGAATTAATTATATGAAAATGCAGAAATTGCGCAGGGACAGAGGTATTAAAAGTGATTTTGTTCCTATGAATATGGCTTTTACAGGAAATCCTGGAACTGGTAAAACTGAAGTAGCCAGGCATATTGGTAAGATTTTAGCTGAAGAAGGAGTGCTTAGTGTGGGTGATTTTATTGAATGTCATCCAGGAGATTTATGTGGTCCTGAGGATGTAGATTACACTTTTCAAAATGCTAGAGGATCTGTTTTGTTTATTGACGAAGCTTATACTTTAGCTAATTTGCATCCTACTGTTTTGGGGGCTTTTATGAAGAATATGGAAGATTATAGAGAGGAAGTTGTAGTTATCTTTGCGGGTTATACAAAAGAAATCAATAACTTATTAAAATCTAATCCAGGTTTTAAATCTCGTATTAATACTACTATATTTTTTAAGGATTATTCTATAGATGAACTTATTGAAATCGCAGAATTTATATGTAAGGAGAAATATTATAAAATTAACAAAATTGCAAAGAATAAGATTATAGAAATTCTTAAAACAGCAACAAAGAAAACGGATTTTGGTAATGCGAGATTTGTCAGAAACTTAATTGATACTGCTATAGTTAATCAAAGTGATAGATTAATGAAAGTTGACAAATCGTTAAGCGATGTGGAGTTGCAAAAATTAAAAGCTTGTGATTTTGAAATAGATAGCGCCCAGAATGAAAAAATTAATGAATTCGATAAAAAACCTTATGGATTTACTGTAGCAGCATAATTGTATAATACAAATGATTGAAAGAGACGATATGACTATATACTTTACAGCAGACCTACATTTAGGAGATTTGGAATATTTCTCAACAGAAGTATTTGCGCCGTTTGACGTAAATGAAAAAGAATTAGAAAAACGTGACAATAAAATAATTGAAAACATTAATAACACAGTAGGCGAGGATGATATTCTCTATATTCTAGGGGATTTTGCTTCTCATAATACACAGGTTTATAGAAATCTTATCGCATGTAAAACGGTTCATTTAATAATAGGGGATATTGATAAAGATTATAAAGGTGTCTTTGAGTCTGAAAATAAATATCTTGATTTAAAATACAAAGATAAAAATTTCCAGCTTTGTCATTACCCAATTTCTCCTCAAAATTTTAGAAGTACACACGATATTTGGTTACATGGTCATAGCCACTTGTGGCCTGAAGAAAACATTGAAATGTGTGATGATCATTTAGAAACAATCTATGATGTAGGCATATATGCTCATCAAAAAAAACCTGTATCTGCTGATGAGATATTAGATTTTCACAAAATGAACGGTACAAAATTTGCTAACAGCACAAGTTATGAAGTTGTCCAATTAGGTCATTACAACAATAATGATTTAGATTGGTTGGTTTTAACTAAAGACAATAATGGAAATAAATTGTTGGTTACAAAAGAAGTAATTGATTTTAGACCTTATCACAATAATGACGAAAATATTACATGGCAAATGTGTGAACTAAGAATGTGGTTGAATTCTGAATTTATACATTCAGCTTTTTCTGAAGACGAGTTAAGTTTAATCAAAAATACAACAAATTATCCAATGCGTACGGATAGAAATATAGGACTTGATTTAGGGGCGCCGACTGTTGATAAGGTATTTTGTTTGGACGATTATGAAGTAACTAAATATTTTAAACGAAATTGTGATAGACACGGTGTTTCTGCTGTGGATTTAGTTGTTCCTCCCGCGAAATACGGAGAAGATTTTATTAAGCGAGGTCAGTCAGTTTGGTATTGGTTACGCACAACTGGTAGTAGGAATGAATACGCAACTACAGTAGATTATATAGGCCAAACAGAAGAAGAAAACGTTGCTGCTTTAGGTGTAGGTGTTAGGCCTGCTATGTGGATAAAAACAAAGTATAATAATCGACCATATTAATTTATTGTTCGCTTATTTTGTGTAAGTTAAATTAATATTTAAATTACCATAATGGCCCTTCTCTATAAAAATTTTCTTTTATTGAATTATAATCTTTGTTCTCGGCGCGATATTTACTAATATATTTCTCTATCTTATTGTCTAGTATTTTTTTAGAATCAGAAATATCCTTACTTGAGAAATAATGTTGGGATATTATTGATGATTTATTGATTTCTTTAAGTAAATTATTATAATGATTCAATATCTCTTTAGGTGTTAAAGGAGTAAACTTACTATTTATATGTGGTTTTTCTAGCGCTTTATTATTAAATAGTTTATCAACATTATTTATTGCTTTTTGCAAACAACCGCCGTTTTTTATCAATGTGATAATGTCTTTATCATTAAAATATGGATCATCATATTCTTTATAGTATCTTAAATATTTTTCTTTGATTATATTTTCAATTATATCCGTATTGTACCGTTTATTCAAATAAGGAAATTCTGGAAATTCATTAATGTCTATATATTGTATTGCGTCTTTTAGTTCGTAAATAATGTTACGTAGATATATTATGTGGATATGGATATTACTTGCATAATATGGCGTTGAAGATTTTTCGTTATATTTTTCATATTTATGGCTGACAGTATCTCTATAGTATATTTCTGGTATAGAATAAATAAATAATATATGAAATTTTGCAAGCTCCTTATAATTGAAACCGTTTTTGCGATATTTGTTGTCATAAAATTTCGTAAAAACATTTTGAATAGCACTAAATAATTTGGTTATTTCAAAATAATTATCTATATTAAAATAAATATTGGAATAAAAGAATGATGGACATAAATCATTAATAAAATCGTTATCATTAAATAGTCTAATTAATAATTCATTTAATTTTGTATTTTTATGGGGATAGCTTAAGTGTAATGTACATTTATAAAAGTCATGTATTTCACTAAATTCTTTAACGAAATTTTTATAAGATTTTGTCGTTATATCATATATAAGTTCTATTAATTCATTCGTGTTGTAATCCTCAGGAAATTTGTTAATCTCGTCCCATTTTAGAAAATTATTAATGTCATTTTTGATGTAATCATAAAGCACGTCGTATTCATTATTCAATCTAAGAATATTTGTATACTCATATTTTATATCTCTTTTAACTGCGTTAGGAATATTTGAAAAGTTATCTGAGCTATTTGATACGATTTTATTGCAAAATGATATAAATCTTTTTTTTATATCATTCGTATTGATAAAAAATTCTTCTGATCTTTCTCTAGTGCATAGCCAATCCTTAATAGATTTATGGAAGAAAGATATATATTTAATAAAATCTCCGTTCCATAATTCCTCTTTTTCAATTTTCAAAATAGTGTTAAGTTTTTTTCTGAATGTAAAAAATTTATCTTCATCTAAATTACAGATTGTACAAAAAAGTTCAACAGGTATTCTGTTTGATACACATAAACATCCTAAAGCTTCTTTGTATTTATTGTAAGGATTTTCATTGTCTTCTGGATTTACTTCTCCGAATAATATACTGAAACTGCTTCGATAATATGTGTTTAATCCAACAGGATACGAATCAATGTCTGATAATTTAATAATTCCATTTTTAATATCATTGCATATTAGTTTGATATATAAAAAATTGGATTCAGAATGTCTTGCTATTTTAAATTTTGTATTATTATCAATATTTTCATTTCCGAGACTAGTTGATATGTAATCGATAATATCTTGTTTAACAGTTTTGCTATTTTTTTTTGCTATCTAATTCAAGTTTTTGCATAGTACCAAATTGCTTAGTGATTCTATATTCCGGTCTTGAGGTGATAATAAACTTCATCCAACTGGGGAAATTCTTAAAATTTTCGTAGAGGAATTCAACAATTTCTTTATCATTCTGATACGCTTCGTCTAAGGCATCTAATAGAATGACATATTTATGATGGTTTCCAAATTCAGCTGGCAATAGATCAGTAATTAGTTCTCTGAATAAGTTATATTCATCGCCATCATGAAATTCAAAATCTTTGAAAAAATTTGTATTATTGTCTTTTGAATCAAATGAAGGATTCATGTCTTTTAACTTTCGATAAAGAGCCTCTCTATATTCAGGAATTTTTGTTGCTAATTGATATGCCAAAGTAATAATAATATTTTTCTTGCGACAGAGTTTTTTATCGTTAAACTCAAAAAATATACCAGCTACAATATAATACGTTTGGAACATTAAATGAGCAGCGAAAGTAGATTTTCCTGTCCCTTGACTACCATATAGGCAGAAAACTTGATTCGAATTAGGATTTTCAAACCAATTATTGATTTTTTCTATTAACCATTTCCTTTCAATGTATATATCATTATTGTCGTTGATGTTTCTCACTAAAGATAATGGCCTTTTGCTGTATGTTGGAGGATTTAGATATGAATATAAAGCACTAATTTCACCTTGGAAAATTTTATCTCTAGGATTTTTTAATGCCTTAGTAAGCTGTTTCATTTTTTTCTTAAACCATTTTTTATTAAAAGTATTTGTATCCTTGTTGTAATTATTTTTCCAGTCACTCATGTCGAGCCACTGGTTTTGGGATATAGCAGCGGGTGCTTGAACATCATTTTCGTCTTCTAATAAAATTGTTTTAACATTATTTGGCTCTCTAAAGCATAAAGATAATTCTAGTTCTGTTCTGCATACGCCTGGGTTTCGTACTGAATGTTTTGAAAGGCATGCGACTATTCGGTCACTTTCACTTATGCCCGAAACAATCTTGCTTCTCCAATCGTCACCCGTTTTGATTTTTTCTTTGTCTATCCAAACTTTAAAGACTTTATTTTTGGTTTCTTTGCTCTTATATTTTTTTAGGTAGTTAAGGAGTGCTTCGTTGATTATTGAGTTTTCATCTTCTCTACCGTAACTTAAGAATATTTTCATTTGATTATTATCTGCCATGATTACTCGTTTCCATTTCATTAATTAATATATTTAAAAAGATGATACATATATTATAATTTTGTTTAAACAAATTTGCCATAAATCACACAACTGCATGTACATGGATTTCCACATTGTGGACACATAAACCCTTCCTTAATACTGTCTTCATGCCGATAATTTGGAATTTCAATAACTTTATCAAAACCTAAATGTTCTAGAATAGAGGATATATTAATAATTCCAGCATGCTTCCATGCGGTAGAAATTATACATTTGATATTGTTGTTTTTGAAGTAGTCAAGTATATTTTTAGCTAAATGTGAAGCAATTCCTTGATTTGTGTACTCTGGAGCAACAGCAATTGTCCTAAGATAGCCAATACTGTCCTCAAAGCAGAGTTGTTCTATATCATGACCTTTAGTAATTGATTTGAGTTCTTTCTTGTCAATAAGCTTAAAGATAGCAAAACCGCATATAGAGTTATTATCTGCATCGTCGGCAACAAGACAATTAATATTGTTATTAGATTTCAGACAAGAAGAAAAAATCTGTCTAGTTAAGTAGTCTTTGCCCAACTGAACGTCAGCTATTGGTGAGATTGAGCTATAGTCATGTTTCTTTGCTTTTCTGATTGCTGTTTCAATTTTTTTCTTAAATACGTATTTTCCTGAGTTGATTTTTTGATTTTTATTATCGTATCCTGCCCAGTACCCTTTAAGTGTGTTGTTGTCTTTGATTTCTAAGTAGAATGTACCGAAACCATCATCAATTTTATTTTCTGCATAATATAAGCCTGCATACCTTTTATTTTCGTATAATTTACCTTTTAGTATCCATTTTTGATCATCAAATTGAGTTATTCCGCGTATAGTGTTTCCAAAACGTTTTAATGTTGCAGGCGCTTTTATGATTAAATGTTGGCCATCTACTTCATCTTCATAGCTTGTAATGTATTCTCCGGATATTTTAAATTTGTTAGTAGAGGTATTTATATTGGTTAAGTGTTTTTTCTTTATCATTGGGAGTATTTGATGCATATCTCTATCAAGATTTTCCTCTGTATATTGAAACATATGATAATATTTGATTACTTCAATTTCTTTGGGTAGCTGTTCTGGAAATACAAAATTTTCTTCTTGTAAAATAACTATATTTAAATTATGTTCAAGGGCGGTTTTTATCTCTTCTTTAACCCAATCGTCTTTTTTTATACATCTATTAAGAGAATTTTTGGAAAGTATTAATATAAAATTATTTGATTGTATAATTCTGTTTCTTAATTGTTCGTCAAATCTTCCTGATTCCATTTTGGATTTATCATAGAAGGGCTCATAACCATGAAGTTGTAAAAACATGTATAATCTAGAAGCGGTTGATGCACCACCGTCTCTTCTGTAGCTAATAAATGTTGAAAACATAACACTCCAATTTTGTTTAATATACATATTATAATAGTTTTAATGTGCAATCTTATTTTTTTTTGATTTGTTTACCATATAGATTTAAATATTGTATATAAAATAATGAAATTTAATATAATAGATATAGTTTATATAAATTATTTTGTAACTTAATTTATTGAAATACGTACTTATAATTATTTTTGATAATAAG
>JAUNNF010000013.1 GCA_030537355.1 Coriobacteriia bacterium | reverse complement strand
TAGCGGTTTAGGACGCCGCCCTCTCAAGGCGGAGGTCGCCGGTTCGAATCCGGTCCGGGCTACCATAAAACCCCTTATAGAACCCTAAATTTTCGAAAATTCAATAATTTTCTTTATAAAAAAACGTAAAAAAACGTAAAATATCCTTACTTTTCCTTACTTATTTTGAGAGATGAATATATTCTGAACTGGACTTTTATGTAAAAAGACATGCCTTAACCCGGGCGGCATCCACAAAATTAAATTTTCTCATTATATTGCCAGCTAGAGTGTAGTTTTTTTGATGTATTATGTAGTAATTATTTTTTTAGTGTTTTATTCGAAAAATAGAACCTTCGGACTACCAGTCCGTTGGCATTAGGGTTTCTATTATCCTCTCCTGTTATGTTTGGGATGAGATACTTCACACTTTGATCCTAAAGTTACTTCACAGCTGGACCTGGGATAATAAAAAATAATATAGTGATATACAGGTGTAATGTATTTATATTTTTAGGAACGATACACTTTGTGTAAATTAGTCGGCTAAGAACAATCAATTCGGAGACATTTATGATAAAAAATGCCTAATAGTTAATTTACAAAAAAATAAAATTAAAAAAAATAGCCTATATTTTTCAAGTTCTTAATTAAGTATTTACTTTTTTTCATAGCATCCATATAATGAACGATGTTGTTAGAGAGAAAGTGGAAAAATGACTAAAATTAAAAGTAAAAAAATTATGTTTGTGGTGTTGATGGGCATTATTGCTTGCCTAGCTTCGTTAGTTGTCTGTTTTGGGCAAAATGCCTATGCGGATGAAGGTGAAGGTTCTAATGGTCGTGCAGGTTATATTGCACTTGATTCAGGGACTGAAGAAGACTTTTATAATTCTGATGGTCTAATAGATTTATGCAACAATAAGTATAGGAGTGAAAAAACTATACATGTTTTTTTGGAAGAAGATTTAATTTCTGATGGTCATAGCATTCATGTGGATTCTGGGAGAACATTTTATTTTGATTTTAAAAATCATAGAATGTATAATTGTTATCCTAAAGAAAATTCATTTTTTTGGGTGGCAGGCACATTATATCTAACAGGAGATTTTGAAAATCATGGAATTTTAGAAGCTCCTCGTGACACTACTAATTCATCAATAATTGTTGATGGTGGCCAGATTCATGTAAATAATATTGATTTTGTTAATACAGTATATTCTTCTGATGACTGCCCTAAATATGGTGGCCATGTGTATTTTATCCAGATTAATAGTGAATCAAATTTTACAAATTGTAAGTTTAGTGGTGCAAAGGCAGAAAAAGGAGGATCCATTTATATTGAACAATTTACAAACAAAAGCTGTATCTATTTTAAAGATTGTGCTTTTGAAAATTGTTGTTCTACTAAAGCCGATGGAGGTGCAATACTAGATTACAGTACTCAAGTATGCTTAAAATTGGAAAATATATCTTTTAAAAATTGCCATAGCGAAAAGCGTGGTGGAGCTATTTATACTTTCGCTAGTTATCCTAATATTTATGAATTCAATAATGTTACTTTTGAGGATTGTTCAGCAAAAGAAAGTGGAGGAGCTGCTGATTTAGGCAGACTTAAAGAAGAATTTAAGAATGTGACTTATAAACTTACAAATTGCGAATTTAAAAACTGTCATGCAGGTGATAATGGTGGTGCTATGTATAGCTCAGCAGTTTGTAATTTGGAGGTCAATGATACAAAATTTGAAAACTGCTCATCAGATGAAGGAGGTGCAATTTATAATGCTATTTATGCTGAGGAGAAAGACGCACTCAACAATTGCACAATTAATAATTGCAAAGCAAGACAAGGAGGAGCAATTTTTAACTATTATGCAACTGAACGTATTGTAGATCGTAAAAAAGATTATGAATTTAATAATACACATATTACAAATTGTGAAAGCACTGAAGAAGGTGGAGCAATATATATTAATCATGATGAAGGGAATTATTATTTTAAGGACTCTATTATAGATTCTTGTCATGCTAAAAATGATGGTGGTGCTATCTTTGTAAAATCATGTGATTGTAAGTTTCTTCCTAAAGATTCAAGCAAATTTGATGAAGCGTGTCTTACAATTAAAAATTGTAAATCAGATACTGAAGGAGGAGCAATTTATACGTCTAACGCAACAAGCTGTGGTAATAATATTCGTTTTGAAAAAATTGATTTTATTGGCAACAATGCCGAAAAACACGGCGGTGGAGTCTGTGCTTATGGTAGTGATAACGAGTTAGTAAATTGTACTTTTAAGGATAATTATTCTGGCAAAGAAGGTGGCGGTTTATATCAATGGCGTCATATGACATTAGATAACTGTAATTTTCTGCACAACAATTGTGGAGAACATGAATGCACAGAAATATATTCTGACAGTAAAATTACATGCCACATTAAAAATAGAATCTGCTATTTAGAAAGATTTAATGCAGAAACAGCTTTTGGTGATTTTGATGGTAAAAACTGGAAAGATTACTTTAATGATCCATTTAAACCAGTTTCTTAAAATCAATACTTCAAAGATGGACAAAACCCAGGTTTAATCACCTGGGTTTTTTATAGCTTTAAAGACATGTATCCTTCGGAGTTTTAGTGCGTTAAAATGAGCCAATAATCAAATTAGATCTACTACTCAATTTTGTTAGTTAAGGGGTATATTTTTGCAAAAATTAACAATTTATGCCCCTTAACTTAAGAATTTGTTATAATACTTATAAATATTTAAAGGTGAAACATGAGAACATATAAGAGAGAATTATATCTAAACAAGATTCGAAATTTTTACAATGATACAGGCCTTATTAAAATTATCACTGGTGTAAGACGTTGTGGCAAGTCTTGTATTATGCATTCAATTTATAATGAATTAAAAGATAGTGGTGTTCCAGAGGAAAATCTTACATTTATAGATTTAGAGACATATGGATATAAAAATATCACTACTTCTCCAGAATTAGAAAATGTCATAAATCATGAATGTAGTGCACCAGGCATTAGGTATTTATTTATAGACGAGATTCAAAATGTTGAAAATTTTGAAATATTAATTAATAGTTACCGGGCTGAAGGAAATTATTCTATTTTTATAACAGGCTCTAATTCTTATCTATTAAGTAGTGAAATTTCTACAAAGCTTACTGGAAGATATATACCTTTCGAAATACATACTTTAACTTTTAAAGAGTTTCTTGGTATGAAAAAATTTTATAAGAAATCTGATTTGAGCCTAACTGAGGAGTTTGAGGAATTCATGAGATACGGTGGATTTCCAAAAGTGTGTGAATATGATGATGTAGGTGCAAAAGATAAATATATTAAAACTCTTGTTGAAGAGATTTTTATCAAGGATATTAAGAGACGCGTAAAAATAAATAATATTGATACCTTTAATACTGTCAGAGATTATATGATTAATAACTTTGGGTCTCCTACGAGTGTTGCAAACATAACAAGGGAACTTAACAAGCAGGGAGTAGCTATTAAACAGCTTACTGTTGCAAGATATATTCAAATACTTGTCGATGCAAAAATTTTATATGAATGTAAAAATTTTGATCTTAAGTCTAAACGCATGCTCAGTGGTAATAAAAAATATTATTTATCTGATGTTGGGTTTTATTTTGCAAGTAACTCTGACAAAAGAATGTCCTATGGACAAATTTTAGAAAACATAGTATACATTTATGCAAATGCTTATGATTACGATGTAAGTGTTGGAAAAATTGGAAAGCTTGAATGTGATTTTATACTTCATGGGAATGATGCACAATATGCTTATGTTCAAGTAACTTATATGATGCTTGATAGTCTAGAAACAGAAAATCGTGAGTATAGACCACTAGAAAAAATACCTGATAATTATCCTAAATATGTAATGTCAAATGATATTTTTATACAAAGACGAAATGGTATCAAACACGTTAATATCCCCGAATTTATGTCTGACGGAAATACTTTTGAATAGGAACGGTAGACAAGTTAGGGTTACTTTTTGTTCGTTTTTTGTATGACAAATGTTGCCAAATATTGCCAAATTATGACAAATTATGACATGACCCAAAAAGTAAGCGAAAAGTAAGGAAAAAGTAAGGAACGAAATTTTCAAATATCATCATACCAGCTGATGAGGGGTTTGTGTCGAGTAAGGAGCAATTACTAAATTTACTACGTAAGTAGCCTCTGACCTGGCCAAAAGACGCATTTTGCTAAACGCCCTCTCAAGGCGGAGGTCGCCGGTTCGAATCCGGTCCGGGCTACCACTAAAACTCCTGGTAAACTTCCATTTTTGAAAGAGCGGTTTTTGAAATTTTGCCTTAGGGTGGCACTAAGTGGCACTAATAGGAAAAAATCGGAAATTAAGGGTGTAGAAATAAGGTTAAAAATGGAGTCTTTTCTACACAGTAATTTCATCACAAAACCCAATATAATTTGCAAACAATTCTGCGTTAAGCATTAATGCTTTCATTGTTGCGCTTTGATAGTTTCGCTCCTTAACAGTCGCTCCGCTATGACCCATAGATTTGCTTACAACACTATCTAGGCATCCACCTTCAGAACAAAGCGTTGCGTAAACACTACGCATATGTCCAAAAGGCACATAACGTATATCATTATTCTTGCAATAACGACTCCAACAAGCTCTATAAGAGCCTGGAGCCCTGTATTCCTTTATATAGCGTTTATTCTTCATGGATTTATTATTACGAAGCAAATAAGGCAAGAAATCCTTATGAAGCACCACAACTCTGTTGCTGGTCTCTGTTTTAGTTTCTTTAAGTACCTTTTTGCCTTGAACTTCTGTTAATGCTCTCTCAATAGTGATTATGATCCAACCGTCATGGTCATAATTAAAGTCTTTATTGTTTAGCCCACAAAACTCTTCATGACGCAGTCCACAGCAACATTCAAGTAGAATAGGGAGTGCAAAATCTGTTCCATCAACCTTATGCAGCACATCAACAAGTTCTTCTTTGGTATAAAGCTCTTTAACAATATGCTTAGGTTTCTTAAGCGTTATACCAAGTGTTACAGGATTTACACGTAGTATTTCATCCTTAACAGCAAAGTTAAGCATCTTACGCCATAGCTTTAATGCTTTTTCTTGTCTAGCATATGATGGAAAGGTATCTAATGTGTTTTGAACAGTTCTCCAAGTAGTTTTAGCTACTTTTAAATTGCCAATCATGGGCTGTAGATTACGCCAAGCATACTCGCTTTCGTATTTGGTCCGCTTAGACAACACTTTAAAACCAGGCACAATAGTCGCTTGATAATACTCGTTATAATTTATATTAAAGTCAGATGAGCCTTGATGAATACGCATTCTAGCAAGTGTTTCTGTAGCTTCTTTATAGCTAGAACAACGCCTAGAGCGTTTCTTATTACCTTCTTGCCAATGTGCCCTATATTTGCCTTTAGCAAGCTTCTGTATGTGTCCAAATTGCGAACGAGGCATTACAAATCTTCACCATCATTACTAAACCAAACAACTCTGCCTATAATTTCAAACTTTTTATTTTTGGAAGTATGAATTGTCATAGCCTCATACTTAGGGTTATTGCTCTGAGGAATAAGAGTAACAACGTCATCGTAATCAGCAATGCTTACACGCCTAAAGATAATGTCATACCCATTTACACTTACTGCACAAATGTGATTATGGTAGTCATTAAAGTTTTTCTCTTTGTTGATTAGAGCATAAGATTTTTTAGGAATATAACGTTCAACACTATCATCTTTAACCTGTAAGAAACGTCCATTAGGGTATTTATTTGTTATAGCTTCATCAACTGCACGCTTTTTTGTATTGATCTTTATAACCTCGCCATCTTTAAAATCAATAAAGCCCTCTTCTATATATTCTTCATTCTTTGGATCAGATAGACTTTGTTTTACAACTTGCTGTGCATAGTTAAGCTTTTCATAATATCCATCGCTATATCCGTAAAGTTCTTCTTCGCTACATTTAAGACAATCTAATAGTGCAGCTTTAATGCTCTCACGTTGAGGATACTTGCCACCAGATTCATAATGGACAACGGTTGTAGTTGTTGTGCCAATTTTTTCTGCTAGTTCTTTTTGTGTAAGATTCTCGTTTTTTCTTAGTGCTTTTAAATTCTTACCAAATATTGAAGACATATTTTCTCCTTAAATCAAAATATTAAATTAAACTATACTTTATAATTATTATAATAATTTAGTCGAATTTGTCAATAATTTAAAAATCAAATCTAATAATTTCTGAGAAAATCTGCAAAAATCTTGAAAAAACTAGGAATTTTTGTGGCCACTTGTGGTTATAGGTTATTGACAAGTTGGATAAAATCATTGCAAAAGGTTATAAAATATGTTATGCCAACAAAAATTTGGCTAAATGTAAATATATAGTTTAACTATAATTTATGAAAAAGAGAGAAGAACATATAACTTACGAAGTTGTGCCGATTCAAAAATGGGTTGATACAAACAAGCGTTTTTATGACTTGATTGTAGAGGAGTGCTTGAACCGTTGTAGCAAGGGCAGCACGTATTTATACATAGTCGATATAATGGCGATGATTATTTGGCAAAAGCACTTAAATGCAACAATTGATGTTGCAGATAGCCTATCGTCTTATATCGAAACTCAGGTTCCACAACTCAAAGGCAAATTCATACATAAACAAACACAAGAAATAAAAATGACCTTTAGCCAGTTTCTGGCACTAGTTAATCAATAGCAGGAGATAATTATGGATAACTTTAAACAGGACTTTAACTACCAAATTCCAGCAACAATTATGTTTTATGATGAAACTAAGCTCCCTCAAGCTGGCAAGCTTATATATGGTTACATTAAATCTCTTTGTTACAAAAATGGTAAATGCTTTGCAAGTAACGCCCACATTGCAAAAAAATACAACTATTCATTACGTACAGTATCAAGACTTATTAACACTTTAGAAAAACTAAACTTAATTGAATGCTTTAAAGACGAAGACAGAAAAACACGCAGACTTATCTATCTTAAAGATTTAAACACAAACAAAAGTTTTCCACAAAGCATAGACACAGATGTCTACCATAGACATGAGTGTCCACCAACCATAGACACCCATGACCAAAACCATAGACACGAATGTCTAGGCAACATAGACACCGGTGTCCACCATAATAGTACTAAGGAAGTAACTACTAAGAATACTACCTATACTACTACGCCTTCTAAGACATACCCTAACTTGGAACAGGTAATGGATTATGCAAAGTATCTTGACGGGCAGGGCGAAGAAATATTTTTTGATCCAAATGAGTTTTTTGAAAAGTATGAAGCTTGTGGTTGGACTGATAGATTCGGTCGTGAAATAAAAAATTGGAAGCGAGTTTTTGATAGTTGGGTTAGAAATCAAAAAAACAATGCTGAAGAGTTTGGAGATCATAATAAGCCGTATAAGGATTTTGAGACACCTGCTGACCGTATCAAACGCAAAGAAGCCTTTATACGCGATTTTAAAGCGCACCACAAAACTTTCAAATGTTATTGTTGTGGTGCTGAAATAGAATCAGATACGATTGATGTAGAAACTGGTTTTTATCATTGTTCTAGTTGTGATTATTCTGTAAGTGTTTTAGTAGCTGAAAAGTTTAAATAACTAGTAAGCCAGTTTCGGATTTTTTAAAGTTCCCTTTAAATTTGTGTGCAGTTAGGCACGCAAACCTCTTTCAAATCTCTGTTTGAAAGCGAGTGTACGTACGGTTCCATTTTGGAACCTTGAGTACGATACTCGCTAGGGTAAGGTATTTTCCTTAGCTGACAGCTAAATAAATCCAGTTAAAAAGTGGATTGAGCTACAACAAATATACTGTAAAATATATCTATAAAATCTAATCAGTTATAGAAGGTAAATATGAATAATATAAAAGAGCAACAACGCGAAGAGCTTCATAAAGCAATATGGAATATAGCAAATGGTTTAAGAGGCTCAGTAGATGGCTGGGACTTCAAGCAATATGTGTTAGGCATGATGTTCTATAGATATATTTCTGAGCATTTAACTAACTACATAAATAAGCAACAAAGAGGTGCCGGCGAAGATAACTTTGATTATGCTAATTTTTCCGATGAAGAAGCAATAGCTGCCAAAAGTGAGATTGTAAGTGCTATAGGTTATTTTATTTTGCCAAGTCAATTATTTTGTAACATTCGAAAAAATGCCGCACAAGATGAGAACTTAAACGAAACACTTGAAGGTGTATTCAAAGCTATAGAAAATTCTGCAAATGGCACAAGAAGCGAAGAAGACTTTAAAGGTTTATTTGATGACTTAGATGTAAACAGTAAAAAGCTTGGTAATAGCGTGTCTCAGCGAAATGAAAGGCTTGTAAAACTAATCGATGGTATAGGAGATATGAGACTAGGAAATTACGAAGACAATACTATTGATGCCTTTGGAGATGCTTACGAGTATTTAATGGGTATGTACGCAGGAAACGCCGGAAAGAGCGGTGGCGAATACTTCACCCCACAGGAAGTCTCTGAACTATTAACAAGACTTGCTACTCTAGGCAAAACTGAAGTAAATAAGGTTTATGACCCTGCTTGCGGTTCTGGTTCGCTTCTTTTGAAATCTGCAAAAATTCTTGGTAAGGAAAACATTCGTAAAGGTTTTTATGGTCAAGAAATAAACTTAACCACATATAACCTATGCAGAATTAACATGTTTCTGCATGGTATAAACTTCAACAGGTTTGATATTAAAAACGATGATACGCTTATTCATCCAATACATGAAGACGACGAACCATTTGAGGTTATTGTATCTAATCCTCCATATTCTATTAAATGGAAGGGCGATGATGATCCGACTCTAATTAATGACCCACGTTTTTCTCCCGCAGGTGTTCTTGCTCCAAAGAGCAAGGCAGATATGGCATTTATCATGCATTCTTTAAGCTGGCTTGCAACAAATGGTGTTGCTTCTATAGTTTGTTTTCCAGGAATTATGTATAGAGGTGGAGCTGAAAAGAAGATTCGTAAATACTTAATAGATAATAACTTTATTGATTGTATTATTCAACTTCCAGGTAATTTGTTCTTTGGTACTAGTATCGCAACATGCATTATGGTTTTAAAAAAATCCAAGAAAGATAACAATGTTCTATTTATTGATGCTAGTAGAGAGTTTATTAAAGTTACAAATAACAATAAACTTACAGAAGAAAATATTGCAAATATCGTTAAAGCATTTGAAGACAGAGAAACTGTTAAGCATTTTACATATCTTGCTAAACATGATGAAATTGAAGAAAATGAGTACAACTTGTCCGTTTCAACTTATGTTGAACCAGAAGATACTCGCGAAAAGATAGATATCAAAAAACTCAATGCTGACATTAAAGAGATTGTTGCTAGAGAAGATGTTCTTCGTAAAGAAATAGACAAAATTGTTGCTGAAATAAAGGCAGACAATGAGTAAGCTCAATGATTTAATACAAAAACTTTGTCCAGATGGTGTTAAATTTTTATGTTTGGATGAAGTAAGCGAAATTCGCAGTGGATGGGGTTTTCCAAACAAAGAACAAGGTAAGAAAGAAGGAGATTATCCATTTTTCAAAGTTGGGGATATGAATAATATTGGCAATGAAATGTTCATGTTCAACGCTAATAATTACATCAATGTAGACACTGCTAAAAAGCTTAAATGTAAACCTGCACCTCATGGAACCATTATTTTTCCGAAAATTGGAGCAGCAATTCAAACAAATAAAAAACGGATATTAACAGTTGACTCCTGTTATGACAATAATGTTGTAGGTCTTATCGCCAAAGATATTATAGTTCCACGTTTTTTGTTTTACGTTATTCAGTCTATTGATTTGATGATTTTTACGGATTCTGCTGGCGCAGTTCCCTCTATTAAAATGCTACATTAGCTACATATAAGGTGCCTGTGCCTCCTATAGAAGTGCAGAGCGAAATTGTCAAGATTCTTGACAATTTCGCGGAGCTTACAGCGGAGCTTACAGCTAGAAATAAGCAATATGAATATTACCGTGATGCTTTATTGAATCAGAAAAGGATTATAACGAACGATTATAAACTTTGTGATGTTGCTAAGATAAAAAATGGCAAAGACTACAAACATTTAACTGAAGGAGAATATCCTGTTTATGGTTCTGGTGGTATTATGAACTACGTAAGTGATTTTGCTTACGATAAACCATCCGTATTAATACCAAGAAAAGGGTCCTTAAGTAATGTTTACTATGTTGATGACCCTTTTTGGAATGTTGATACTATTTTTTATACTCAAATTGATGAAAGTAAAGTATGTCCCAAATATTTTTATCATTTGTTAACAAATATGCATTTGGAGAATCTTAATAAAGCTGGAGGTGTTCCTAGTTTAACCCAGTCTATTTTAAATAAAATTGATTTAAGACTACCTGATCTTGCAACACAAGAGAAAATTGTTGATACATTAGATAATTTTGAAAATATATGTAATGACTTAAATATTGGTTTGCCTGCTGAAATTGATGCAAGGCAGAAGCAATATGAATATTTTAGAGATATGCTTTTGTCATTTGCTGAAACTGGTAAGTTGCCACAGGTCGATAACGAGAGAGAGAGAGAGAGTAATTAAGCTTGTCCAGTATGTATTCGGATATGTTACATTACAAATTAAGGATATTGGATATTTTATTAGTGGTTTGTGTGGAAAAAGCAAAGAGGATTTTCAAGATGGAAATGCAAAATTTATTACATATAAAAATATTTTCAATAATGTTGCTATAAATATTGAGGATTTTGACATGGTAAAAATCAATGATAACGAACAACAAAATTCTTTAGAATATGGAGATATAGTTTTTACTGGCTCTTCAGAAACTCCTGATGAATGCGCTATGTCGTCAGTATTTACTAGCAAAACAGATGAGATGTTTTATTTAAATAGTTTTTGTTTTGCTTTAAGACCTTTTTCGAATCGTTTTTTAAATCCGGAATATTCTAAATATTTATTTAGATGTAATAATGTACGTAAAAATTTATCGAGAACAGCTAACGGTGTAACAAGATTTAATGTATCAAAAAAGCTTCTAGAAAAAGTGTATGTAGATATTCCGTCTTTAGATGTACAAAACAAAATAGTTCTTACACTTGATAATTTTTATAGTTTATCAAACAGTATTTCTGATGGTCTACCAGGAGAAATAGAAGCCCGCAAAAAGCAATATGAATATTACCGTGATAAGCTATTAACTTTTAAGGAGAAGAAAAGTGCCTAACGAGAAAGCATACACTGCCATTTCACAGAACAGCGAGAGTACGGTAGTTTCGCAATATGAACCAGTAAAAAAGAATGCTACTGCGTATCAATCAGAAGCTCAGCTTGAAGCTAATTTTATTGACATGTTGCAGGAACAGGGTTATGAGTATTTAACTTTTCATCACGAAGAAGAACTAATCAATAATCTTCGTACTAAACTAGAAGAACTAAATGACTTTAAGTTTACCGACAAAGAATGGGACAGGTTCTTTAATGAAAATATAGCTAATACAAATGAAGGTATTAAGGAAAAAGCAGAAAAGATTCAAGAGAAAGATACTGCACAGCTTTGTATTAGGGATGATGGTAGTACAAAGAATATCCGCTTGCTTGACAAAAAGAATGTCCACAACAATAGAGTTCAAGTTATTAATCAGTATGAAGTTGGTCAAGAACAAGGCGCTAAACACGATAATAGATATGACGTAACGATTCTTGTTAATGGTCTGCCATTAGTTCATGTTGAGCTTAAGCGTAGAGGCATTATACTACGTGAGGCATTTAATCAAATCGAAAGATATCAAAGAGAGAGTTTTTGGGCTGGATGTGGCTTATTTGAGTATGTGCAGATATTTGTTATATCAAATGGTACAGAAACAAAATATTATTCAAATACAACACGTGAGCAGCATTTAAAAGATAAATCAAACAATAAGACAACTAAGACAAGTAATAGTTTTGAATTTACTATATATTGGTCAGATGCAGAAAATAAATTGATATTGGATTTAGTCGATTTCACTCGTACATTCTTTGCTAAGCATACAATATTAAATATTCTAAATAAATATTGTGTGTTTACTTACGACAAGCTTTTAATGGTAATGAGGCCTTATCAAATTATTGCTGCAGAACGCATAATCAATAGAATTGTTACTTCTACTCAATATAAGACTCATGGTTCTACAGATGCTGGTGGATATATTTGGCACTCAACTGGTTCAGGTAAAACTTTAACTTCATTTAAGGCATCTCGTTTGGCTTCACTTATGCCTGATATTGATAAGGTATTATTTGTTGTTGATAGAAAAGACCTAGATTATCAAACTATGTGTGAATACAACAAGTTTGAAGAAGGTTGTGCAAACGGTAATAAGTCCACAGCAGTTCTTAAAAGACAGCTTGAAGATGATTCGAAAATTATTATTACAACAATACAGAAACTTTCAATATTGATAGAGAAATATAAGAATCATGAGGTCTTTAGTAAGCATGTTGTATTGATCTTTGATGAGTGTCATAGAGGGCATTTTGGTGACATGCATGCTGCTATTACTAAGAATTTTAAGAAATATCATATATTTGGCTTTACAGGAACACCTATCTTTTCTAAAAATGCAGGTTCAGGAAATCCTAATTTCTGCACAACAGATCAAGCTTTTGGTGACAGATTGCATACATATACTATTGTTGATGCTATTAAGGATAAGAATGTTTTGCCATTTAAGGTTGATTATTGCAAAACAATGAATATTGGTGATGCCGTACAAGATGAAGATGTATATGATATTAAGAGAGATAAAGCTCTTAGAGATCCAAGAAATGTATCAATAATTACTAAGTATATTCTTGACAACTTTAACGACAAAACAAAACGAAATGTTAAGTCTATGTATGAGTATAAAGTTATTGAAAATATATCAGACTACATCAAGAGTTCAAGTAAGGTTAAAAAGCATTCTGCACCACGTAAAATCAACGGTTTTAATAGTATATTTGCTGTTTCTAGTATTGATGCAGCTATGCAATATTATTCCGAGTTTAAAAAACAAATGGAAGAAACACCATCTTCAAGAAAAAGGATTGCACTTATTTATAGCTACGGCGCAAACGAGGGAGATAAAGATCTTCATGTGCAAGATGGATTTCTTGACGAAGAAAACTCAGACGATACAAAGGGTTTAAGCCTGCCACAAAGGGATTTTTTGGATAGCGCAATAGATGACTATAATAAAATGTTTAACACCAATTATTCAACATCTGGTGAGGGTTTTCAAAATTACTATAAAGACGTGTCTTTGCGTATGAAGAATATGGAGCTTGATATTCTGATTGTAGTAAATATGTTTTTAACAGGTTTTGATGCAACAACACTTAATACTTTATGGGTTGATAAGAATTTAAGAATGCATGGTTTAATTCAAGCCTTTTCTCGAACTAATAGAATTTTAAATTCTGTTAAATCTGTCGGTAATATTGTTTGCTTTAGAAATTTAGAAGATGAGGTTAACGAAGCTGTATCTGCTTATGGTGATAAAGAATCAGGTGGAGTCGTCGTAATCAGAAAATTCGAAGACTATTATTATGGCTATAATGACGAGGAAGGTAAACATCACAAAGGTTATTGGGATATTATTGGTTTATTACGTGGTAAATTTAATTTAGATAATTTCCCATTGGCTAGCGAGAATGCTCAAAAAGAATTCGTGAATTTGTTTGGAGCTTTTTTGCGTATGCGTAATCTTTTAACATCTTTTGATGATTTCCAAGGCAAAGAAGAAATTTCAGACTATGAAGTACAAAATTATTCTTCTTTCTATCAGGATATTCGTGAAGATTGGAAGCATAAGATTAAGGAAGGCGAATCTGTAGATATTGCTGATGATGTTGTTTTTGAAATTGAGCTATTAAAGTCTGTAGATATTAATATTGATTACATTTTAATGCTTGTAAAGAAATATCATGACAAAAATTGTCAGGACAAGGAAGTGCTTGCAAATATTGGCAATGCTATTGATGGAAGTCCTAGTTTGCGTAGCAAGAAGAAACTAATTGAGAACTTTATAGCTTCGCTAAATGAATCTAGTGATGTCTATTCTGAATGGCTTGCGTATATCAAGAATGCTCGTGATGAAGAAATTGAAAAGCTAATTGCGGAAGACAACTTAAACCCTGAGAAAACTTGGCGTTATATTCGCAATTCGTTTAGAGACGGTGAGCTTTCAACTGATGGTAGATATATTGACGATCTTCTTCCCCCAATGTCTTTGTTTGGAGAAACTGGTAAGCTTCGTTCGCAAAAGAAACAATCTGTAATAGAAAAACTTAAAGCTTTCTTTGAGAAATTCAGAGGTGTTGGAGCTGAAGAATTCTAATTAAGTTATCTGTTTTTTTTAGCGTTAACTAAAGAACTTTAGAATGCAAGTATCGTACTCGGTGTTCATAATATGAACATCTCGTACACTTGCTTTCAAATTACCTGGTAAATCGTATATTTATTTAATCTACAAACGGAATGTTGCAATAGATATACTCGCAACTAAAATCGGCAATTTAAAAGAGGTTTGCAAGCCTAAAAAGGCTTACAAATTTAAGGGGAACCTTAAAAATCCTAAGTCTTATATTTGTCATTGAGGTCAAATGTGGTCATATGTGGCTATAGGTAACTATAGGTGACTGTTTGGTACTGCTAAGTTCTTTACTTTCGCTACATTTTGTGCTTACAATATGTATTATGAAAAAAGATAAGAAACATATTCATTTGGTACTGACAGAAAAGCTTAATTCGCTAGTCGTTAATTTTTGTGAAGAGTTCGACATTTCCAAAACTGAATTTTTTAAATTGTTGATTATCAAATATTTTAGCGAGGATGATGTCGAGAAGATTTGGCGCAAAGACATAGCTTTCAAGATGCAAGTTATTTGGGAAGAAAGAAAGTTTGGTACTAATATCAACCAGATTGCTCACAAGCTTAATATCGCCCTTGATTCTGATGATCTTGATTATTATGACAAGGAAGATGTTAAAACTGCTTGTGCTGATATCGCTGATATGAAAGCTGTGCTCTATGATCTTAGCGAGTTGTTTAATAAGAGGCTTTAGCAACTGTATTTTTATATTTTTCGTGCAAAATGACATAGCTATGCTGTTTTGCTCGATTTGATATAATTTTTTGAATTAGGTATTGACATTGTAAACTATTTGTAGTAGGATTGCTATACAAAGTAAAGGAGGAGATATGGCAACGGTACCTACACAAATTAGAATTGATAAAGGAGTAAAGACCGAAGCAACAACTTTATTTAAAAATTTGGGTCTTGATATGTCTAGTGCAGTAAATATGTTCTTAAGACAGTGTGTGTTGCAAGAAAAGATTCCTTTCAGCATAGAAATGCCTAAATATAATAAAAAGGTATTGAGAGCGATGGAAGAGGCAAAAGCAATTGCTGATGATCCAAATGTTAAAGGTTATGATTCTATAGAAGAGCTCAATGCAGCTTTGGAAGAAGATTAATTATGTATACAGTAAAATTTACTTCTGATTATAAAAAATCTTTTAAAAAAATTAAAAAGCGTGGTTTGGATATTACTTTACTTAATGAAGTAATTGATAAGCTACGTAGGGGTAAAAAACTAGAGTCTAAATATAAAGAACATATTTTAACTGGAAAATATAAAGGTTTTTATGAGTGTCATATTAAGCCAGATTGGTTGCTTATATATTATTTTAAAAAAGACGTATTAGTTTTGACTTTAGTTGACACCGGTACTCATTCTGATTTGTTTGATAAATAGATTGGAATGTATGATAATATAATTATTAGTTCGGAAGAATTCGGTAGAGAAACTTGATAATTTTTTGTTAAATTTTAATTCTAATTTTGTGGGTGACTTGAGACCTGCAGGGTGGCACTAAAGTGGCACTAAGTGGAATTTGTATTTAACAAAAGACCAGCTGGTAGGGGGTGTGCTTAGTGCCACCTTTCGAGCATTTTACACATTAATTTATATTAATCTAGCTGGGAAAACGTAGAAATTTTTTGGAGTGACTCTCAAGGCGGAGGTCGCCGGTCTCACAATCCGGTCCGGGCTACCACTTTAAAGCTATGAAAATTTTAGAACAAAATATTAATAAAGCTGACTTGAATAAGCATGTTGAAGGATATACAAGGTTTTAAAAAATTTGTGATGGAAGTTTTAACTTTTCTTTTTTTGAAAAATTTTTATCAAATTCTTCAGCATCTTTATCGTAAACTAAATAAGCAGGATGAGTAGAGTATATACCAGGCTTTAAACTCCCAGGTTTTAGTTCGTTACATAAAAAGAATGAATCGTCCGCATTCTCAGGTAAACCTGCATATTTAATATTAAACTTAGATGCATAATCAAAACCGCTCTTATTATAAAAATTATAATCGCCTTCAATTAGAATCGCACAATATCCTTTTTCTTTTGCCTTATTTAGCCCATGTTCCAAAAGTTGCCTGCCATAGTCTTTACCTTGATAATCTGGGTGTATACATAATGGACCCATTGTGTCGTTCACATGATTTTTTACAAAAACAATTTGGCCAATTATTTTGTCATTATGTTTTATTACAAAGTCTAACTCTTTTATAAAGTCTGGATGGTTTCTGAGTGTATGCAGTACATAATGTTTGCTGCATCCTGGTTTGTAAACATTCCAAAATGCTTCGCGTACTAGATTTTCAACTTCACGATAATCTTTTAGATCTTCGTTCTGTATAACTATATAATTCATAGTATTATTATAACATTGAATTTTTTAAAATTTAACTTGACTCATCCCTTAGGGCAGGGTGTTCAATACAATCTGGAGGTGATATTTATGTATAAAATTGGAGAGTTTTCTAAACTTGCAAAAACAACAATTAAAACGCTTAGGTATTATGAAAGCCAAGGATTGTTTGAGCCAGCCTATGTTGATGATAATGGCTATAGGTATTACGAAGCAGACCAATTGCTTGATTTGTCAAAGCTTGTAAGATACAGACAAATTGGCTTAAGTATTTCAGACATTAAGAAAATTCAAGGAGGTGAGGATTTAAATAATTTTCTCTATGTAAAAGCGCATGAATTACAAGAAACACTGCAAAGTCATAAATATCAACTCAAAATGATTGATTATTTGAGAAGGGAGAAAGTTATGGAATACAATCCAGTTATTAAAGAAATGCCAGAATATGTTGTATATTGCAAGGAGGGCATAATTAAAGATTTTCGCGAAGCATCAAAGTTTATTACTGATAGCGCAAACGAATGTCTTGCCACCAATCCAAATATTAAATGCGTTAAACCAGATTATTGTTTCGTAAGCTATTTGGATAAGGAGCACAAAAATCACGACATTAAACTTCGCTATTGTCAAGCCGTAGAAGAGGCTGGAGTTGACAATGAGACGATTAAGTTTTTGTCATATCCCGCTACAAAAGTTATTTCAATTTATCATAAAGGACATTACGATACACTAGGTGAAGCTTATGGCTTTATTATGAAATATGTCGAGGAAAATGGATTTGATGTAACTGATTTGCCTCGCGAAGTTTATATTGACGGAATCTGGAATAAAGATGATCCAACTGACTGGCTAACAGAAATTCAAGTTCCAATAAACTAATAAGAGATTGCCTCCATACGTCTAGTGTGGAGGCTATCTTACGTTTTTGTGCGTATGAGAATTCCAAATTTATTAATAGCATATAAAATTGTAAATTAAACGACAGTAATACTAAACTTAACGGACAGTCAACTACTTATAAAAATATCTTTTTGTATCAATCTATGAGTGGAGATAGTGATACTGGTACTTCAGAATTTAATGCTAAAGATAGCGAAATTATTACAAACAATGGAGATTCTTTTTATGTGACAAATACTAAAGCTATTATTAATTTAGAGAATAATTCGATTGTCAATAATGATGCAGATGGAAATTTATTAAGAATACAAAAGGACTCTTGGGGTAGTAATGGAAATAATAGCGGCGATGTAGTATTTAAATTGAGCAATCAAAAAGTATATGGAAATATTGTTGTAGATGATATTTCAAAACTGGAAATGAACTTGAGTAACGGTTCCTATTGGGAAGGCAGCACAAACGGTAACGATATAACCTTAAATTTAGATAATAATTCTAAGATTAAGTTAACGGGGGATTGTCATATCAAATCATTAAATAGAGATAGCACGAATATAGATTTTTATGGGCATAAACTTTATGTGGATGGAAATGAAATAGTGGCTTAATAAAGAAAATTAGTGAAAACAAACATGGTATGTGCTGTTGTTTTTATAAATCTATTGTAAAAAAAGGATGCATAAATATATGCATCCTTTTTTAATTTTTTTAGAGAATAAAGAATGGCGAAATACCAACAATAGGATTGTGAATCATAAAGCTAGAGCAATTTCCGCCTGTTCCTGCAGTGATAGCTGCGTGATAAAAGTATGATCGTAGTGGACTTCTTAACCATCTGTTGTATGGATATCCATTTTCATTATATGCTTGATTAGCTTTTGCATTTGTTGCTGTTATTCCATTTAATGTGCATTTTTCATATTGTTTTCCATAATCACCAAAGCTATTTGATTGAGTTGGAAAATTAAATACTTCTGTAGCATTTGGAAGCCAAAGCTTATCTTTAATTTCCTTTTCGTTAGTTATTGTATATGGATTGCTAGTGTTCCATTCAATAGGGACTTTGTATGCTTTTTCTTTAATAGAATTTTTCAGTACATCAGGAAAGCAAGAAAATAAGCAATTGTTTGAATCTAGACAATCAGGACCAGCATATTTTGGATCTTGATCAGTTTTTCCATTTAATGTAGCGCGCATTCTACATTTTGACCAATCTGCATAATTAAAATCTTTTTCAGACCCAGAATAGTTGTAATTCCACTTTAGATATTTTTCTGCAATGCTGTCGTATAAAACTGATTCTTTAGAATTATCACTAGCTCTTTCACCTTTAATAGTTCCATTGAGGTTTAACTCTACAGTATGAGTGCAACCTTCTTTTAGACAATCTGCATAATAATCTGCATGTCCTGCTTTAATGTTGGATATGATTTCATCCCATGAATCATGAGCCAGACAATGCTGATGATGACCGTCATGCTCGAGACAGGATTTGTCGTTACCTATTGCTGGACCAAATGTAATAGTATTGTCGCCATCATGATTGATGCCCCAAATACTTACTACATAATTTGTTTTTACGCTTGAACTCTGGTTTGGTTGCTGATTACTACAGCCTACAGCAATAATCATAGCTAAAAAGGCTACAATAACAAGACAGACGAATAAAAAGTATTTATTTTTTTTAATTGATTTTCCCATTTTTCCTCCTTCTTTTGACTACTATAATTTTAACACATAATAACGTTATTTAATAGCTAATTCTAGGGGGATACATCCTTCATCTGTTGTTTAGGACTTAGGTGTTTTCGAACTTCCGACTTTAGTATAGGTAAATATGTAAAAAAGCTATCGTGCGCTAATTCTAATGTTATAATTTTCTTTGATATCTTGAGTTCTCTAAAGGAGTTAAAAATGCTTAACCAGGAATTAATAAAGAAAGAATATGGTTTTCTAGGCGATGATATCTTTCTAAATGTTTCTCAGGTAGTAATGCCTCCAAAGCGTGTCCAGGATGCCTATGGCAGCTTCATGGCAGATTATGTGAAGAATTTCGGAGAAGGCGTTATGGATACAGCATGGGGCATTGTGAATGACTGCCGCCAAAAGCTTGCTTCTCTTATTAACGCTCATGACCCTCATGAGATTGCTTTTGTTAAGAATACAGCAGAGGGCATGTCTATCCTCGCAGCAGGACTTAAGCTTGGCAAGGGGGATAATGTGGTTCTCGCAGATCAGGAGCATCAGTCCGCCCTCTTTCCATGGATCAACCAGCATGAGCTTAGAGGAATCGACCTCCATATCGTTAAGAGTGTCAATGGCGAGATTCCATTTAAAGGCATGGTTGAGGCTATAGATGATCACACAAAGGTTCTTATCGTATCAAGCGCACAGTTTTCTACAGGCTTCAGAGCTGATCTTAAGAGACTTGGTGCAATTTGCAAGGAGAGGGGAATCATCTTCGCTGTCGATGGCATCCAGACCCTCGGTCGCTTTGTGATGGATGTGCAGGAATGCAATATTAGCTGGCTTGTTGCAGGATCCAACAAGGGCCTTCTCGGAACACTCGGATGCGGCTTCATCTACTGTGATGACAAGCTTGTAGAGAGTGTCATACCGCCATATGCTGGCTACCAGAGTACAATGAGCCATGTTGCTCCACCTTCAATTACAACAGAGTTCGATTATCTGGAGTGGTATCCTCATGCCCGTCGTTTTGAAAGCGGAAACCTGAGTTATAACTGCATTCTTGCAGTAAATCAGGGTGTTGATCTTCTTCTTGAGCTCGGTGTCGATAACATCGAGAAACAGATCAGACTCTGCGAGGCAAGATTAAGAACAAAGATTAAGGATCTTCGTCTTCCAGTTGTTCAGGCTAAGGATCCTGAGAATTGGAGTGGAATAATCTGTGTATATTACCCAAAACAGCATGATGGGGAAGTAATCAGTATCCTTCGTAATCACAAGATTCATTGCACCATGCGCGGTGGTTATATCAGATTCGGACTGAATTTCTACAACACAGTAGAACAGATGGATGAAGTTGCAAAGGCTTTGTTTGAAGCAGCAGAGTTAGCAAAATAGAAAGGAGTGAAAGCTTTATGGAAATTTTAAAGAAGTACAACAAGATATCATTGCTCAAGAAGCTCTTGGTAGCAATGATTCTTGGTATTTTACTCGGAGCAATCTTTGGACCAAATATTGAAGTTATCAAGCCATTCGGAACTGTCTTCCTTAACCTCTTGAAGATGGCAGCTCTTCCATTGATTCTTGTAAACCTGATTTCAGGTATTGCATCTCTTGATAATCCAAAGAGTTTTGGAAGAATCGGCGGAAAGATCATTCTATACTATTTCGCAACAACAGCAGTAGCTATCGTACTTGGTCTTCTTGTCGGATTTCTCTTCAAACCAGGTGAAGGTTTTCAGCTTTCAGGTTCATATGATGAGGCTATTCAGTCCATTCCATCTGTTGGAGCAACACTGATTAACCTTATTCCTACAAACATATTCTCCGCCCTCACAGCTGGATCACTTGACCAGATTGTTGTATTCAGTGCTTTCTGTGGTATCGCTATTCTCATGCTCCCAGATCCTCACAGATCGACACTCAGGAAGGGCGTTAATGCACTTGCAGCTATGTTTAATAAGCTTGTCAGCATCGTCATGATCTATGCTCCTATCGGTGTATGTGCTCTCATGGCATGTACAGTAGGAACCTATGGCGAGAACCTCTTCGGCTTCCTTGCGAAGTATCTTGGTGCATCCTATTTTGCTGCAATTATTCATGTCTGCTTCTACCTTCTTCTTCTTGTTCTCTTTACAGGTGCAAACCCACTTAAGTTCCTCAAGAAGGCAACGCCTCTTATGGTTGCAACATTCAGTACGAGCTCCTCTCTTGCATGTGTTCCTGTAAACCTGGAATGTGCGGATGATCTTGGATGTTCAAGAGGTGTTTCAAACTTCACAATCCCACTTGGTTCACAGATCAACAAAGATGGTAATGGTATCATGCTCGCTATCACCTTCCTCTTTGCATCCCAGTGCGTAGGCGGTGATACAAGCATCGCAACTCTTATCAGAGTTATCTTCATCAGCCTTATCCTCACAACAGGTGCTGGCGGTGTTCCAGGCGGCGGTATCGTAACAATTGCTATTATCGTTGACGCATTCGGTCTTCCACTTGAAGTAGTCGCACTTGTATCTGGCATCTTCACACTGATCGATGTTGTTTTTACAACAATGAACAGTCTTGGAGACCTCGTTGGTACATACATCGTTGACTTCTCTGAGAAGAAGAGAGCAAAGAAGCTTACAAAAGCTTAGTTTAATTTAGTTATATAGTTTTTGGACTCTTAGTTCGGAGGCTTTTGCTTAGCATTAAGTAACGTACAACTAATTCGTAGGTGATTTGACTTTTACGAAAAAGTCGGTAATTGTCCAATGTCAAGATGTATGAAAATTTTTATAAGATTTGACATGAAAGCTGTGCTCTGCGATCTTAGCGAGTTGTTTAATAAGAGGCTTTAGCGACTGCTTGTTTTATACCTTTCGAGCAAAATGACATAGCTATGCTGTTTTGCTCAATTTGTTATATTTTTTATAAAATAGGTATTGACATTGTAAACTAATTGTAGTAAGATTGCTTTACAAAGTAAAGGAGGAGATATGGCAACGGTACCTACACAAATTAGAATTGATAAAGGAGTAAAGACCGAAGCAACAACTTTATTTAAAAATTTGGGTCTTGATATGTCTAGTGCAGTAAATATGTTCTTAAGACAGTGTGTGTTGCAAGAAAAGATTCCTTTCAGCATAGAAATGCCTAAATATAATAAAAAGGTATTGAGAGCGATGGAAGAGGCAAAAGCAATTGCTGATGATCCAAATGTTAAAGGTTATGATTCTATAGAAGAGCTCAATGCAGCTTTGGAAGAAGATTAATTATGTATACAGTAAAATTTACTTCTGATTATAAAAAATCTTTTAAAAAAATTAAAAAGCGTGGTTTGGATATTACTTTACTTAATGAAGTAATTGATAAGCTACGTAGGGGTAAAAAACTAGAGTCTAAATATAAAGAACATATTTTAACTGGAAAATATAAAGGTTTTTATGAGTGTCATATTAAGCCAGATTGGTTGCTTATATATTATTTTAAAAAAGACGTATTAGTTTTGACTTTAGTTGACACCGGTACTCATTCTGATTTGTTTGATAAATAGATTGGAATGTATGATAATATAATTATTAGTTCGGAAGAATTCGGTAGAGAAACTTGATAATTTTTTGTTAAATTTTAATTCTAATTTTGCGGTTGATTTGAGACCGCAGGGTGGCACTAAAGTGGCACTAAGTGGAATTTGCATTTAACAAAAGACCAGCTGGTAGGGGGTGTGCTTAGTGCCGCCTTTTGCCTGTTTTACACATGAATTTATATGTATTTAGCTGGGAAAACGTAAAAATTTTCTGGAGTGACTCTCAAGGCGGAGTTCGCCGGTTCGAATCCGGTCCGGGCTCCCACTTAAACCCCAGCTAGATATATAAATTTTACAAAACTTAAATTTCAAATTTTTCAAAAATGGCAACGAATGGCAACGAAAGGTTGCCATATTGCTATGTTTTTGACGTAAAATGAGTATAAAGTAAAAATAATCTATGAATTTTCTTTGTTCGTTTTTTTCGATTTTCGTTTCTGGTTTTAGTAAAGATTGAATAGAATTTCAGTGGATTGTTATGTGAAATATTGCTCGTAATTTTGTCAACAGATCAGCAAACCGAAGGTCTATAGTAAATTTCGCCCATATGTTATAATAAAAATATGTACATCCAAAAAAATAAGAGAAACAATACGTATCATTATTGAGTTATATGCCAAAAATGACTGATAATTTCGTTATATACTTCCTGCATAACACT
>JAUNNF010000017.1 GCA_030537355.1 Coriobacteriia bacterium | reverse complement strand
AAACAGTAATTTAGAATGCAAGTATCGTACTCGGTGTTCATAATATGAACATCTCGTACACTTGCTTTCAAATTGCCCGGTAAATCGTATATATATTTACTCTACTAATGGAATGCTGCAATAGACATGCTTGCAAGCAAAATTGGCAATTTTAAAGAGGTTTGCAAGCTTAAAAAGGCTTACAAATTTAAGGGGAACCTTAAAAATCCCGAGTCATATATTTTGTCATTGTGGTCATATGTGGCTATAGGTAACTATAGGTGACAGTAAGGTAGCAGCTAAGTTCTTTACTTTTGTATCATTTTGTGCTTACAATATTTATTATGAAAAATGATAAGAAACATATTCATTTGGTATTGACTAAAAGCTTAATTCGCTAGTCGTTAATTTTTGCGAAGAGTTCGACATTTCCAAAACTGAATTTTTTAAATTGTTGATTATCAAATATTTTAGCGAGGATGATGTCGAGAAGATTTGGCGCAAAGACATAGCTTTCAAGATGCAAGTTATTTGGGAAGAAAGAAAGTTTGGTACTAATATCAACCAGATTGCTCACAAGCTTAATATCGCCCTTGATTCTGATGATCTTGATTATTATGACAAGGAAGATGTTAAAACTGCTTGTGCTGATATCGCTGATATGAAAGCTGTGCTCTATGATCTTAGCGAGTTGTTTAATAAGAGGCTTTAGCAACTGTATTTTTATATTTTTCGTGCAAAATGACATAGCTATGCTGTTTTGCTCGATTTGATATAATTTTTTGAATTAGGTATTGACATTGTAAACTATTTGTAGTAGGATTGCTATACAAAGTAAAGGAGGAGATATGGCAACGGTACCTACACAAATTAGAATTGATAAAGGAGTAAAGACCGAAGCAACAACTTTATTTAAAAATTTGGGTCTTGATATGTCTAGTGCAGTAAATATGTTCTTAAGACAGTGTGTGTTGCAAGAAAAGATTCCTTTCAGCATAGAAATGCCTAAATATAATAAAAAGGTATTGAGAGCGATGGAAGAGGCAAAAGCAATTGCTGATGATCCAAATGTTAAAGGTTATGATTCTATAGAAGAGCTCAATGCAGCTTTGGAAGAAGATTAATTATGTATACAGTAAAATTTACTTCTGATTATAAAAAATCTTTTAAAAAAATTAAAAAGCGTGGTTTGGATATTACTTTACTTAATGAAGTAATTGATAAGCTACGTAGGGGTAAAAAACTAGAGTCTAAATATAAAGAACATATTTTAACTGGAAAATATAAAGGTTTTTATGAGTGTCATATTAAGCCAGATTGGTTGCTTATATATTATTTTAAAAAAGACGTATTAGTTTTGACTTTAGTTGACACCGGTACTCATTCTGATTTGTTTGATAAATAGATTGGAATGTATGATAATATAATTATTAGTTCGGAAGAATTCGGTAGAGAAACTTGATAATTTTTTGTTAAATTTTAATTCTAATTTTGCGGTTGATTTGAGACCGCAGGGTGGCACTAAAGTGGCACTAAGTGGAATTTGCATTTAACAAAAGACCAGCTGGTAGGGGGTGTGCTTAGTGGCACCTTTTGTCCATTTTACACATGAATTTATATATATCTAGCTGGGGAAATGTAAGAATTTTCTGGAGTGACTCTCAAGGCGGAGGTCGCCGGTTCGAATCCGGTCCGGGCTACCACTTAAACCCCAGCTAGTTATATAAATTTTACAAAACTTAAATTTCAAATTTTTCAAAAATGGCAACGAAAGGTTGCAATATTGCTATATTTTTGATGCAAAAATTGAAAAATGTTGATTTAATCTACTGATTTTCTTTGTTCGTTTTTGTTTTATTGATACAGCGAATGAGCTACCCGAAGTATAATCAGTATTTGAGACATTTTAAACTGTGCTTTAAGTTATGTATTTCTAAAAAAGTAGTCTATTTTTTTGAGATTTCTTTAGTATGCTACAATACGTGATCGTAATATAAATGTTAGTATAAAAGTATGTCATTAATTAAAGTACATAATTTAACTTTTGCCTACCCTGGGTCTTATGATAATGTTTTTGATAACGTATCGTTTGTGTTGGATACAGATTGGAAACTTGGACTTATTGGAAGAAATGGTAAGGGTAAAACTACGCTTATAAAACTTTTAATGGGTCAGTATAAATATAGCGGAACGATTACAAGTAATGTTAATTTTAGCTATTTTCCTTATAAAATTAAACATCCTGAATATTTAACGTGTGACGTTTTACAAGAAGCTTGTCCTAATGTGCAAGGATGGCAAATTTTAAAAGAATTTAGTAAGCTTGCATTGACTGAAGAAAATTATTATCAACCGTATAATCAGCTTTCTAATGGACAACAGAACAAAGCTTTGTTTGCAGCTCTTTTTGCGGGCGATAATAATTTTTTGCTCATTGATGAACCAACTAATCATCTTGATATGGATACAAGAGAGCAGGTGGCAAAATATTTAAATACCAAACATGGATATATTTTAGTTAGTCATGATAGAAACTTTTTAGATAGTTGCGTTGATCATATTGTGTCCATAAATAAATCAAGCATTGACGTATGCAAAGGGAATTTCAGCTCATGGTTTGAGGATTTTTCATCTGCACAAGCCGGAAAAGTTAAGAAAAATGAGAGACTTAATAAAGAAATTAAAAGACTTGAGATGTCTGCTATGCAAAAGGCAGAATGGTCTAACAAAAAGGAAGCAAGTGTAAAAGGAGCGGGCTATTTTAAAGGTTATGTTAGTCATAGAGCAGCGAAAATGATGAAGCGTTCTAAAAATGTTGAGCGAAATTAACAGAGAAAAATACAAGATAGACAAGGTTTGCTCGACGATGTTGAAGAAATAGAAAATTTAAAAATTGCCTATGTTCCATTTAGGACTAATAGTCTTTTAACGCTTAATAATGTTATTCCAAAATACAATAATAAAACGGTATGTGCTGAGCTTTCTTTTGAAATTAAAAGAGGTAATAGATTAGCTTTGAATGGTACTAATGGTTGTGGAAAATCAACAATTCTAAAAATAATTACCACACAAAACATAAATTACGATGGTTTAGTGACAATTTCTTCAGGACTTAAGATCTCTTATTTACCCCAACAAGCGGAAAAATTTGAAGGAAGCTTAGATAATTATATTTATGATGCTGGAATTGATAATTCATTGTTTAAGGCTCTTTTGCGAAAATTAGGATTTTCACGGGATCAGTTCTTTAAAGACATTTCTGAATTTTCTTTAGGACAACAAAGAAAAGTTTTTATTGCAAAAAGTTTACTGGAACCAGCAAATATTTACATTTGGGATGAACCCTTAAATTATTTAGATATTTATTGTAGACAACAAATAGAAAATTTAATTATACGTTATCAACCTACAATGATTTTTGTGGAACACGATAAGGCATTTGTAGACAAAGTTGCAACAGAATCAAAAATTATAAATTAATTTTTTTATTTTTTATATGACAAATTATGACAAATGTTGCCAAATTATGACATGCCCTCTCAAGGCGGAAGTCGCCGGTCTCACAATCCGGTCCGGGCTACCACCTAAACCCCTGATAGAACCCATAATTTACGGGAATTTTTAAATTTTATTTATAAAAAACGTAAAAAACCGTAAAATGTCCTTATTTTTCCTTACTTAATTTGAGACATGTATATATTTTGAACCGGACTTTTATACAAAAAGACTTTCCTTAATCAGGGGGCATCCACAAGTTTAAATTTTCTTATTATATTACCAGCTTAAGTAAAGTTTTTTTGTTACATTACATAGTAATTGGCCTTTTAGATTTTATTAAAAAATAGAGCCTTCAAACAACCAATTCGAAGACGTTTAGTACATAAATATGCTTTATAATTAACTCATCAAAAATATAACTAAAAAAAATAGCCTATATTTTTCAAGTTTTTAATTAAGGATTTACTTTTTGTAAAAGCTTACATATAATCAATTGCGTTGGTAGAAAGAAAGAGTTATATGCCAAAAATGACTGATAATTTCGTTATATACTTCCTGCATAACACTACAAAATACATGCTTTAAAAATTTAGGAGAAATTTAAACCTCTGCCAATATTTACTGACAAATTTCATCAAAAGTCCAGCTTATAGGCTATAAAATAACCTTTTAAATTTATGTTTGAAAGGTTATTTTATGAAAGTTAAGGAGTTATATGCCAAAAATGACTGATAATTTCGTTATATACTTCCTGCATAACACT
>JAUNNF010000016.1 GCA_030537355.1 Coriobacteriia bacterium | reverse complement strand
AGGTCGCCGGTTCGAATCCGGTCCGGGCTACCATATTTCTTAAGGTTGAGTACTACACTATCATGACTGCGATTAATGGTGAGTTTATAATCATATCTTGTTATAATTAAAATATGAAAATATTAGATGAAAATATCAATAAATCAGATTTAGACAATTGTGATTGTGTATTTGAAGGGCCTATGGTTAAAGGTGTAGTTGATGTTGCTACAGATACTCTAGCAATTGACTCTGAACTTCATGCAGATTTAGAGAAACTTCTTTTGGAACAAGGACACAAACAGCAAAATTTGTGGGGTATAAATTTGTGGTATGAAGATGATGATGAAGATTTTGTAGAGTTTGACTCTTTAATTAATATTCGGCCGCAGCAAAATAATCCTGGACGTGATGTTTCAGATGAAGACATACAAAATAAAATAATTGAGGTAGTAAACAGATGGGTCAATTAAGAGCAGAGCATAAAGATTTAGCTAGTGGACGATGGGCAGAAATGCCATTTTCTAAGCAGATGGCTAATATTGGCAGCGAAGTCTCCAGATCTTTAAAGAATGTCAATAAAGAAAAACGTTTTAAGGCTTCCTATAATAGAGCACTGGAATTGTTTGATTTGACCATTGATGCAGCTAAGTCTCAAAAGTATTCATCGAGAGTTAAAGAAACCGAATTAGCAAAATTTGAATTTATTGATTACTTTAACGATAGAAAGTTGAATACGGATTCTAAAAAAATGCAAAATTATTATGATCAATTTGCTTTATTGAGCGCTTAATAGAGCTTAATTATTTTCTATAAGTATTATGAATTTATGCAAATCATACGAGAAAATTATTAGGAAGATAGGTATTGCATGCTTCAGAAAATGGATGATTTTTTTGAAAGTAGATTAGATATTTACGATGAGCATATGCTAAACGATATTGAATGCTCAAAAGAGTTTTATCTGTTTACGGCAAGTCGGCTACCTTCCTCGCCAAATGCATATGTTCTTGATTTAGGCTGTGGTACAGGTTTAGAGTTAAAGGAGTATTTCACAATAAATCCAACAGCTAAAGTAATAGGCATCGACTTATCGAGAAAGATGTTAGATGTTTTAAATAAAAAGTTTCCAGACAAGGATATAAATCTAATTTGTGGTTCGTATTTTGACATTGATTTTGGTGAAAATAAATTTGACGCTGTAGTTTCCGTAGAAAGCCTACATCATTTTATAAGTGAAGATAAAATTAGTCTTTATAAAAAGGTATATAGTGCTTTGAAAGACAAAAAACGTTTTGTAATTACCGATTACTATGCTTCAAGTGAGGAAGAGGAAGTTAAAAATTTTGATGAGCTGAAATTAATAAAAGATAATCAGGGAATTACTGACAATGATTTTTATCATTATGACACACCGCTTACTATAGAACACGAAATGCAAATTTTGAAAATAGCTGGTTTTACATCAGTAAGTCTATTAAAAACATGGGGCGATAATTCTACGATAGAAGCTATAAAATAAATATAGAATATCAGCTTTTATTTTATATAAACACTTTTTTCTAAAATCAATTGTGCAGTTTAATAATTACAATTTGTTAATTAATATACACTTTTGTATACTTTTTGACATATTTTGTTCGTTATTTTGTATGACAAATGTTGCCAAATGTTGCCAAATTATGACAAATTATGACATGGCTCAAAAAGTGCGCTAAAGTCAAGGAAAAAGTAAGGAGAGTATCGAAAGCGAATTTGAACAAATGCTTGCTGGATTATAATTTGATATTCAGGAGTGTCCCTGTTTTGCCATATGTCATATTTACACCGTCCCTTTCGGAAATAAAATAGTATAAAATAGCCTAAATAAATCAAAATCAATGAATTTTATTGTTTTTTGCTTTATACTTATATATAATAGGGCTACAAGTTAAAAAGAACAATTTAAGAAGGAAGGTAAAAAATGAAAACAACACTACTTAAAAAAATCATTAAAAGCATATCGATTTGTGCAATTACTATTGGATTAATTTTATGTATTAATGTAAAACAATCCTACGCTAATGATGCTAATAATACTCAAGAAAATTACATTTTAACTATGAGTGATGATGACAAAACAAGCGAAGAGGAATATCACAAGAGCCTTATAAATCAAAAATGTCAAGAAGTACCAATTTGGGGAGATCATGTATGGTATACAAAAGAATATAATACAGTTAGTAAAAAAATGCCAGATGGTCAATATTTTAGATTTAATTTTAATATGCGTGGATGGTTCGGCAACAATTCATCTGATTTAGCAAGACATGCTCATGTTCAATTTTTCTTCAACACTTCTACAAAAGAACTTGCTCTTTTAACTTTTGGCCCTGCACAAAGTAGCAATCCTGTGAAGGCATACAAAACATTTGGTTTTTCACCACTTGCACAAGGATGGAGTGTTTATACAGTATTAGAAGATTCAAGGAGTTTTGATGATAAGGTTAACTATCGAATCTCTGAAAAATGCAGAAAAATGTATGTTGATCCTAATATCACTGCTTTTGGAAGAATTAGCCAACAATGTTTACATAGCTTAGAAGAAATTGATACATGCTGTCAAGAATATGACCATTGCGCTTATTACAAAAGCAATCTTGATGAAGATAATTTCGACGATATATTTGCAACGCAAAGCTTTAGACACATAGGTGAAGATACACAAAATGGAACAAATATGAAATTTTTGAAATGCTTTTCGGAAAAACAATGCAGAATTCTTGCTGAAAATATGGGAGACTGGGCTCCAGGTTCAAAAGTAAAAATCAATGATAAAAAATATGAAAATTAAAAGAAAAAAAAATAAGTCTCACATTTAGTGAGGCTTATTTTTTAATCAAGGGTGCCCTTTAAGTGCCAATTGGCTCTATTAATCCCGCCCCTAATCATAGCATCATTATCATCAACGGCGATGGCCATATAAGCATTGCCGTCATTGCTGTCTATCATTGAATACATATACTCGATATTAATTCCAGCTTCAGAGATAGCATCAACAAGCCCTTTTAGCCCGCCCATTTTATTGGGAACACCAACTAAGAAAATTGGTGTCTTAACAACTACATAATTTTCCTTTTTTAAAATGTTAAAGGTGCGTTCAATATCTTTGACAATAATTTTAAGAACACCATAATCCTCAGTTTCAGGAATGTTCAAAGCATAAATATCAATATTATTATCCGCGAGAAGCCCTAAAAGTCCGCTTAATTGACCTTCCCTATTTTCCAAAAACACACTAATTTGATCTATTGTGTTCATGATAAATTCCTCCTGTCAATCACCTTCACAGCTTTACCTTCACTACGTTCAATACTTTTAGGAGCCACAATTCTTACATCAACTTTGATGCCAAGCATTGTACGAATTGAATTATATAACTTCTTTTCGAGACTTGTAATTTCACTTAATTTACCACTAAATTTATCAACTGGCATCTCAACCTGAACTTCAATTGTGTCAGTATTGTTTTCTCTATCAACCACAATTTGACAATTATTACTGCATTCATTTTGCATAAGTACAGTTTCAATTTGCGAAGGGAACACATTGACACCCTTAACAATAAGCATGCCATCACTTCTTCCCATAGGTTTACTCATCTTAATAAAAGTTCTACCGCATCCACAAATCGAATCATCTAAAACACAGATATCTTTAGTTCGATAACGCAAAAGCGGAAAAGCCTGTTTGTCAATAGCACTAAAGACGAGCTCGCCACTCTCGACATAAGGTAAAACTTCATGAGTTTCAGGGTCAATAATTTCTGCAATAAAGTGATCTTCATTAATATGCAGTCCATTTTGCTCAGCACATTCAAAAGCAACTCCTGGGCCACATAATTCTGTTAATCCATAAATATCATATGCTTTAATCCCTAAACGAGACTCAATATCTTTACGCATCTCGTCAGTCTATGGTTCAGCACCAAAAATACCGCCCTTCAACTTAATTTTGTCTAAAGCACCAGCCTCTTCAATACATTCTGCGAGATAAGCAGCATAAGATGGAGTACAACATAAAAATGTTGAACCTAAATCAATCATAAATTGAATTTGTCGATCAGTATTTCCCGAAGACATAGGAACAGTCATACTACCCAACTTGTGACTTCCACCATGAAGCCCCGCTCTCCCAGTAAAAAGACCATAACCATAAGCAATTTGACAGATATCATCAGAATCAACATTTGCAGTAGCTAATGCCCTAGCGCAGCACTCTTCCCAAATGTCAACATCTCGAGCAGTGTAACCTGCAATAACTCTCTTACCAGTAGTACCTGAAGTCGATTGAATTCTTACACAATCTTTTTTGTCCACAGCAAAAAGTCCATAAGGATATGTATCCTTTAGATCATCTTTATCTAAAAACGGTAGCTTGTATAAATCTTTCTTACCTTTAATATCGTCTGGATAAAGATTAAGCTTTTCCATCTTAGCTTTATAAAACTTAACATTATTCCATAAGTGATTAACTTGACAAACAAGCCTTTCGTCTTGAATCCTATCAAGTTCTTCCCTGCTACATGTCTCTATCTCTTCTTGAAAAAACACCTACACTCCAAGTTCAAACGCCTTTTTATTCATTTCAACAAACTCAGGCTTTACACAAGACTCTATAGCTTTAAACCACTCTATTTTATCAATATCAAAATAACGAGAAAGACGACCCAATAAAACAATATTTACTGCCTTTTCAAAACCTTCAAAATTTGCATCAATTGCATCAACTTTAACATCAAACTTTTTTAAAATATCTTTAGGATATTCAGCGATTCCAGCTGTAACAGTCGTTGGATTTATCAAAAACATTCCGAAATTACTTTCAGTAAGCAATTTGTGGCCAGTTAGGTCCATCGCAAATCAAAATAACAGAAATAGGAGAGGGGTTATAAGACTGACTGTTAAAAGATTAAAAATTAGTTCAAAAATAATTAATGGCTTAGCGTTAAATAAAAGAAGTCTAAAATTTGATCCAATTTGTGTTGCTAATTTTATTAAAAATTTTCTATGAAAAAGAAAGAATTGTTGAACTTATAAATGTTTTAAACAGTAATTTAGAATGCAAGTATCGTACTCGGTGTTCATAATATGAACATCTC